>JAGZSY010000025.1 GCA_018380885.1 Enterocloster asparagiformis | reverse complement strand
CCAGAAGCGCGTAAACGAGTTGACTCTGCTTCTCATCAACGCCGGTAGAACGGAGGATTTGATTCGGGCCGCCGGGGACCGGCAGTATCAGGAAAAGCTGTTTGAGGAATTTGGCATTTAGAGGTGAGAACTACCTGCCGGTAAACTCTCAAACGATTTGAGAGTTTAGAAAGGGGAGCAGTCATGTATCAGAAATACAGTATCGGCACCATGGCCAAGCTTTTGGGGATATCGGCGGAGGCCATCCGGTACTATGAGAGCCGGAATATCATTCAGCCGGTGCGGGACCCGGAGACCGGTTACCGCTATTACAATACCTGGGATTTCCACATGCTGCTGCGGGCGCGCCATTACCAGAACTACGGCTTCTCGCTGGAGGAGGTGGCGGATCTGTTTTGCAGCCGGGAGCTGTCCGGAATTCAGGCGCAGATGGGCATGCAGGAGGCCGGAATCCAGAGGGAAATCGTCCGCCAGATCAATCTGCTCAAACGCATCCGCCAGAGCCAGGCCATGCTGGAGGATGCCGTAAACAGCGTGGGGCAGTACCGCATCGAGGAGCGGCCCGGCATTTACCGCATGAACACCCAGAAAAACTACACGCTCTGCCGGTCCAGGGAGGAGCTGAAGCTGATTGAGGAGTGGGCGGGAAAGACGCCTTTCGTCTACTCCTGCGCGGTGTTCTATGAGGAGGAGATCCGTAAGGGGGAGACTGGATTTGATTTCGGCATGGGCCTCAACGAGGAGTACGCTCAGTTCCTGGAGGTGGAGGAGACGGATCAGGTCCAGTATTATCCGCCCTGCCTGTGCGTGCACACCTGTCTCCCCTCCCGTTCCAGCCAGTACCTGTCCCTGAACAGCTTAAAGGGCGGCCTGGATTATCTGAAACGGAATGGACTGGAGCTTCAGGGAGATATCGTGACCCAGGTGGTGTGTATGACCAAACCGGAGGAGGAATATTTCAACTGGCATATCGTCTGGCTGCCCATTCAGCGGCCGTAGTGCCAGGGCGAATTTGAAGATTCATTCCTGTCACCAGCGGCCCCAAATCTCCCACAAAGTGTGGCGAGCAGCCGGCAGAAAGTAGTTCTCAAACACGCTCCGGAGCGCATATCGCAAATTTTTTGCATCCCGCCCCCGGGATCGATCGCCTGGCCGGGATTGTTAATGATTGATACGAAGATTCTTTTGTGCAGGATACTTAAAAATATCCTGCATTTTTTGTCTGTTTTTTTCTCTTGACTCTAAAACCCCTTGAATCCTTATAGTAATAGCAGAATGAAAGGCCGTTTCCCGGCGGATGAAACATTTCGCGGCAGAGGGGAACGCAATTTTTTCATCCCAATTTGTTATTTTTTTGACAAATGGAAAGCAAAACAGGAGAAATGCAATCGATTAAATGCGGTTTGGAGGGAATGAAGATGGAAGAGAAAATGATGAGGGCGCTGGTGAAGCCGGCCCCCGGGCCGTGCGGGCTGAAGCTGGAACAGGTTCCGGTGCCGAAGCCCGCGGGGGACCAACTGCTGGTCCGGGTGAAGGCCTGCGCGATCTGCGGAACGGACGTGCATATCCGCCGGGACGAATACCTGCACAATCCGCCGGTAACCCTGGGACACGAGTTCTTCGGGGACGTGGTGGAGATGGGAGAGCAGGTGACGGGATTTGCAAAGGGGGATCAGGTGACTGCTATGACGGCCACCTCCACCTGCGGGCAGTGCCCGGCCTGCAAGAGCGGATATCTGATGCGCTGCGAGCACCGGCGCTCCGTGGGATCGGGATTTAATGGGGCGATGGCGGATTACATTGTGATCCCCGCCTCCATCTGCTACAAGATCCCGGACAATCACCGGGATCAGAACTATATGGCGGTCTGCGAACCCATGTCCTGCGCCGCCCACCTGGTGTTCGACCAGTGCGAGATCCGCGGCGGTGATGTGGTGGTCGTGATGGGTCCCGGTACTCTGGGCCAGGCGGCGGCCCAGATGGCAAAGGCCGCGGGGGCCTTCGTGATCGTCAGCGGCGTTCCAAAGGACCGGGAACGGCTTGAGCTGGCAATGGAGAACGGGGCGGACGCCTGCTGCGCGGACCCGTCGGCTTTAAAGGAACTGGTTTTGAAGCATAACCCATACGGGGCGGATGCGGTGTTAGAGTGCTCCGGCGCGGTGCCAGCCCTCAAATCCGCCATTGATATCTGCCGCAGAGGCGGACAGATCGGGCAGCTGGGACTGTTCGGCCGCCCCATTGAGTTCCCGATGGATCAGCTGGTGATGAAGGAGATCCGGCTGAATGTGAGCATGGGCAGTTCCCACCAGTCCTGGCAGCGCCTGATGACTCTGTTCGCCCAGAATGCGGTTCATGCGGATAAGCTGGTGTCGGCCGCATTTCCGCTTGGGCGGTGGGAGGAGGCGTTCGCCATGGCGGAGTCCGGGAGCGGCTACCGGATCGTGCTGGTGCCCTGACGGAAAAATGCGCCGCAGCCCGCGGTCAGAGGCCGCCTGGATTATAAACCATTCAAGATAAGATCAAAAACTATCTATAAGGAGTGAATCAACATGAGCGATACAAGCAATAACGAATCAAAAAAAGTAGTCCTGATCACCGGAGGAGCCATGGGTCAGGGACGGGCCCACGCGGTAAAGTTCGCGGAGAACGGTTTCAACGTGGTGCTGGCGGATATGCTGGATCCTGAAGATGACCGCTACCGGGAGACCGCGGCCCAGCTGGAAAGCCTGGGCGCGGAGGTGCTGGCGGTCAAGGCCAATATTTGCAGCACCCCGGATATGGAGCGGCTGTTCGCCTCGGCCTGGGAGCGGTTCGGCCGCCTGGACGTGGTGATCGCCAACGCCGGTGTGATCAACTTCGGCTACACCTGGGAGCTGACGGACGAGCAGGTGGAGAAGGTGATCAACATCGATCTGATCGGCACCTGGCGCACGGACAAATACGCGGCCCAGTATATGATCAAACAGGGCTTCGGCCGCATTATCAATATTTCCTCCACCAGCGGCCTCTACGGAACCCCCAAGCTGGCTACCTACTGCATGGCAAAGTGGGGCGTGCTGGGCCTGACCAAGACCCTGGCCAAGGAGGCGGGAGGCAAAGGCATTATCGTAAACGCCCTGTGTCCCACCAAGGTAAAGACCCCCATGTGCGAGACGCAGTCCTATGTGGAATTCATCAACGAGTCCACCGGAAGGAGCTTTAAGGATTACCACGAGATGTACGAGGGCGTGCCCTTCCTGGACGTGGAGGACATCTCCGACATGGTCTACTGGATGGGAACCAGCCGGGCGGCCGGGAAGTTCAACGGAAGAGCGGTGGCCCTGGATTTAGGCACCTTGCAGGCATAGGTGGGGAATGAGATATGGGAAACTTTGGGATTAAAAATATTTCCAAATCAAAAAAGATCGGTTTGATGGAATATTTCAGCTACGGCATCGGGGATTTTTCCTTTTGCTTCATCTACGGCGCCATCGGCTCCTACATCGTGTTCTTTTACACGGACGTGGCCTGCATCAGCGCGGCGACCGTGGGCACGATCCTGCTGCTCAGCAAGATTTTCGACGGCGTCTCCGACATGATCATGGGGTATATCATTGAGAACGTGCACTCGCCTCTGGGCAAGGCGCGGCCCTGGCTGCTGTGGATGGCGATTCCCTACTGCATCGGCAGCGTGCTGCTCTTTACCGTGCCGGATCTGGGGGAGACGGGCCGGGTGATCTACGCCTTCATCTCCTACAACCTGATGGCCACCACCATTTTCACTTCCATGAACGTGCCCTACGGCGTGCTCAGCAGCGTGATGACCAACAGCCAGAACGAGCGGTCCATCCTCTCCATCTGCCGGGCCAGCTTCGGCGCGCTGGGTGTGTTTCTGATCAGCTCCTACGCGCCGGACATGGTGGAAATGTTCGGCGGCGGCGCCCAGGGCTGGCAGAGGACCTTTCTGATGATCGGTCTGGTGTCCATCGGCCTGTTCTGGTTCACCTTCTACGGCTGCAAGGAGCGGGTGGGCAGCGGCGTGATGGAGCAGAGGACCGGAAAGAAATCCTCCATCACGTTAAAGCAGGGGATTAAAATCCTGTGCGCCAACAAATATTGGTTCATCATGCTGATGGTCAATATTTTCTACACTGCCATGACCAGCCTCTACGGGATGAACCTGTACTTTGCCAAGTACGTGATCAGGAACGAGGGCTACAACCGTTCCATGATGATGTGCTCCACCTTTGCGGCCATCGTGGTGCCGCTGCTGATCATTCCCATTGTGAAGCGCATCGGCAAGCGGAATGTGGCGCTGTACGGGGGCGTAGGCATGGGCCTTCTGGGCCAGGCGCTCCTGATGTTTACGGCGGAGTCCTCCCTGACGCTCATGTATCTGGGCCTGATTCTGCGCGGCATGGGCGTGGCCTGCGTTTCAGCCACCAAGTTCGGCATGATCGCGGACAGCATCGAGTACGGGGAATACCGGACCGGCACCCGCGCGGAGGGCTTTGTCTACTCGGCGGCCTCCCTGGGCGTGCGCGTGGGCTCGGCCCTGGCCTCCGCCTTCATCGGCTGGGTGCTGGGCGCGTACGGGTACGACGGCTCCCTGGCGGTGCAGAGCGAGTCCGCCATGCGGGGAATCCGCATCATGTTCTACTACGCGCCCATGGTGGTGTTCCTGGCGCTTTTGGCGCTGCTGGCTTTCTATAAGCTGGACCGGGAGTACGACGGGATTATGAATATATTAGACGAGCGCCATCGCCGCCAGGAGATGGGGAACGATTAAAAAATAATCAATTATAAATGAGGAGAAAAATGATATGAAAATAACAAAGGCAACGCGCTGGAGAGTGTTCGCGGGAGTTTGGCTGCAGAGCCTGTTCACCTCCGCCACCGCATATTTCAGCCTGTTCTGCATTCCGCTGACCACAAAATTCGGCTGGAGCGACTCGGATTTCGCCCTGGCCTACACCATCTACATGTTCACCTACTGCGCCGTGGGCTTTATCGGCGGCTCCCTGGCCGAGAAATTCAGCCCCAGGATGACCATTTACATGGGGCTGTGCCTGTTCGCAGGCGGCTGGTTCCTCACCGGCTTCGCGGGCAGCATCCCCCAGCTCTACATATTTTACGGCCTGATGGCCGGAGCCGGCGGCGGCATGATTTATCCTGCCTGCCTGCCCACTGCGCTGAAGTGGTTCCCGGACCGCTCCGGATCCATTTCCGGCCTGGTACAGGCCGGGGCGTCCTGCGGGCCGTTCATCATGAGCCCCATCGCCCAGGCGTTGATCGAGCGCTACGGCGCGCAGATGACCTGCCGGATTCTGGGGATTGTGTTCCTGATCGGCGTGGGAGCGGTGGCCTGGATGGTCGTGCCCTGTCCGGAAGGCTGGATGCCCGAGGGCTGGAAGCCGTCCGCGGAGCAGGCCAAGGTGCTGAAAACAAAGGACTACAGCCTGGGGCAGATGTGCAAAACCCCGGTGTTCTGGGTGCTGCTTCTGATGTTTATTTTCGCAAATGCGGCCGGCACCATGATGGTCAGCTTTACCAGCCCCATCGCCCAGCGCCAGGTGGGACAGAGCGCCATGACCGCGGCCCTGTGCGTTTCCATCATGACCCTTTCCAACATGTGCGGGCGCATCGGCTTTGGGTTCATCTACGACATCCTGAAGGGCTGGAAGAGCCTGATTCTGCTGATGATCATCAACGGGGCCTCCATGCTGATGCTGACCCAGGCGTCCACGCTCCCGTTCTTCATCCTCTGCGTGGTGCTGGTGGGCTTTTCCTTCGGCGGCCTTCTGGTGGTGTTCGCGCCCATGGTGCGTATGATTTTCGGCTCAAAGTACTATAACCGGAACTACGGCCTGATCTTTATCGGATACGGCATCGGCGCCTTCGTGGGCCCCAAGATCAGCGCCTATTTCTACGACACCACCGGACAGTACACCATGGGCTTTATCGGCTCCGCGGTGCTGGCGGTAGCGGCCATTGTGCTGATTGTGATTGCGAAGCGGATGGCGGAGAAGATGGGAAATGCATAAAGATTTTAATTAATTAAATGTATTGATTAAAATAAAGAAAAAGAGTAAAATGGAACGGAGGGGATATAACGCAGGGGGAGTATCGACATGACGAATATTAAGCCGACGGCTAAAAACTTAGAAGATGTGCGGGAAATGAACCTTTCCATGGTGATCAAGTTATTACAGAAAATGAAGGTCTGCTCCCGGGCGGAGATAGCCAAGGCTTCCGGTTTACGTCAGTCTACCATTACGAATATCATCAATGAATTGATTGAATGCGGTTTGGTGGAGGAGACGGGAAATATTGAGGGCTGTAAGGGCCGCCGTTCCATCGGAATTACGCTGAAGGGCGAGAATTTTAAGGTGCTCGCCATCCGGCTGAGCCGGAAATGCTTTATGGTGGGCTGCTTTGATATCAACGGAACCGAGTATGACGTCACGATCCGGGCGGTCAACCAGGATCAGTCGGTGGAGGAAGTGACGGTTGAGATGGAGGCCATCGCCGCAGATATCATTAATCATACTTCGGGCACCATATTGGCGATTGGTATAGCCGTACCGGGACCGGTTATTTTAAGCGAGGAGCGCATAGCCCTGGTGACAGGCAAAATCGGATGGAAGAATATACGGTTTAGGGAGCGGTTTCAACAGAGATTCGGGATTCCGGTCTACATTGAGCATGACGCCAACGCAGGCGCTCTGGCGGAGTGGTGGTTCGGCCATAACCGGATGGAGCGTGGAACGCATATGTATGTGGCTGCGGGCCAGGGCATTGGAGCGGGGATTACGCTGGACGGTAAGGTGCTGCACGGTTCCCTGGGCGTGGCCGGCGAGATCGGCCATATGTCCATAAATTGTAACGGACCGCGCTGCCAGTGCGGCAACCGGGGCTGTCTGGAGCTGTACGCTTCTGTCTCCGCGATGATCAGAAGGATCAACGACGGCATCGCCCGGGGCGAGATCACGAGCCTGCGCGTGGACAGCACGGTGCACCAGGTTGCCAGAGCGATGGAGATGGGAGATCCGCTGGCGGTCAAGGCCTTTGACGAGACGGCGGGCTTTCTGGGCTTCGGCCTCTCGCAGATGATCAATCTCTACAATCCTGACGTGATTGTCATCGGTGACGAGTTCACCGTCATGGGGGAGAGGCTGCTGGAGATTGTCAGGGATACGGTCAGGGAATACACGCTGCCGGAGTTGTTTGACAATCTGGAAATCCGCTTTACATCCTTTGAGCGGGATCCCGCCCTGATCGGCGCGGCGGCGCTGGCGGTGGAAAAGGTGCTGAAGAAGCCCACTGCGATCCTGGTAAAGTAAATATTTGAGAAAGTTATGACAGACATGAGAGTGCTCATGTCTGTTTTTTTGTGCAGGATGCACGGTTTTATTTATTCATTTTATGAATTAATACTATTGATAAAATGATACAAACGATATATCATTAAATTAAATCAAGGACATGAGGGGAGGTGAGAGGGTGTCACAGTATCTTATGGGAATCGACCTCGGAACGTCCAGTGTTAAAGCTCTGCTGATCGACGTGGATGGGAATATACTCGGGATTCGGGCAAATTCATATGAAATACAGAGCATCCGGTCCGGCTGGGCGGAGCAGGATATGGACAGGCTGTGGGAGGCGACGGCGGCGGCTATCAGGGAGCTGCTGGCGGGTACGGGGATTGATCCGGGATGTATCAAAGGGATCGGCTTGTCCGGTCAGATGCACGGCCTGGTTCTGCTGAACCGGGATAGAAAGCTGATCCGGCCGGCGATCATCTGGATTGACCAGCGCAGCGCCCCGCAGCTGGAGGCGTTGTGCCGCAGTGGGATGGACCGCCGGTTTCAGGAGACAACGCTCAATACGCCGGGCACGGGCTTTTATGTTTCGTCCCTCCTGTGGATGAAAGAGCAGGAACCGGAGAATTACCGGCATATCTGGAAAGCGCTGCTGCCCAAGGATTATATCCGGTACCGCCTGTGCGGTACCATCGGAACGGAGGAGACCGATGCCTCGGGAACCCTGATTTTTGACACATCCAAGCGCGTATGGGCGGAATCGCTGGCAGAGCGGGTGGGACTCGATCCGCAGATATTTCCGGACTGTCATACAAGCTGTGAAACAGCCGGCGAGGTGACGGCGGAGTGCGCTCGTGCGACCGGCCTTGCGCAGGGGATACCGGTGATGTTCGGCGGAGGGGATCAGCCGATGCAGGCGGTGGGAAACGGGATGATCGGCCCGGGAATTATTTGCGCCAATATCGGGACAGGCAGCCAACTTTCCTGCGTGGTGGACCGGCCTCTGTTCGATCCGGCCTACAGAACCAATACGTTCTGTCATGTGGGGGGGACCTGGACAATAATGGGGGCCAGCTTAAACGGTGGCATCGCGCTGAATTGGCTGAGAGACAATTTTTTCCAGGGAAATGGGTACGCCAGCCTGAACCACTCGATCGAGGAGGTTCCGGCGGGGAGCGACGGACTGATTTTTTTACCGTATCTGGCGGGGGAGCGTTCTCCGCATATGGACTCCGGGGCAAAAGCGATTTTTTTCGGTCTGACGCTGCGGCATAACTATAAGCATTTTGCCCGCGCCGTTATGGAGGGCGTTACATTTTCCCTGCGGGAGGCCATGGAGATATTTTATGAGCTGGGAATTTCCTGCGACAGGGTGGTGGCCTCGGGGGGAGGGGCCAAGAGCCGGTGCTGGCTGCAGATTCAGGCGGATATTCTGGGAAAAGAGATTTATACATCCAAATGTAAGGAGGAGGCCTGCCTGGGGGCGGCGATGATCGCCGGGGTGGGCGCCGGCGTTTACCGCTCGCTGGGAGAGGCTTGTGATCAGCTGGTTTCCTATAGAGAAGAGGTTATTTATCCCCAGCGCAAGAACTGCGAGGTTTATGAGAGTCAGTTTCAGAAATACAGGCAGATATACCCATGCAACAGATCCCTTTTTTGATATCCGGGTGAGGGCCGGATCAGTTGGAGGAGAACAAAAAACAATTCAATATAAAAAGGAGAATGGATATGAAAAAAAGAATTTTGGCAGCGGTAATGTGTGGCATGATGGTAATGGCGGGGTGTTCAGGCGGAGGCGGCGGACAGAGCAGTCCGGCAGCTCAGCAGACAAGCGCCGCAACTCAGGCGGCCGGCGCGGAGAAGTCCGGTGAAGAGACAAAGGAAGCCGATGCAGCGCCAGAAGAGACTAAGAAATATAGCTTCGCATTTTTTACCAACACGCTGAATAATACCTTCCACAACGCCATGGTGGAGGTGTACACGCAAAAGTGCAAGGAGATGGGCTACGACTTTGTTACATATGACTCTGATTACGATGCTTCCATGCAGATCAGCCAGCTGGAGGACGCCGCCAGTAAAGGGTTTGACGCGATTTTCCTGATTCCCGCGGATTCCCAGAGTGAGCGCCAGGGCGTGGAGGCTGTGCACAATGCGGGCATTCCGATTTTTAATGTGGATACGCCCATTGCGGATATGGATCTGATGGTCACTTGTATTGCGACGGATGCGTATTCCGCGGGAAAGGCCATGGGAGAGCAGCTGGTTGCGGATTATCCGGACGGCGGAAAGATCGCCCTTCTGGAGCATCCGGAGAACGACAGCGCTGTGGCGAGAATCAATGGATTTTTGGACGGCATGGGAGACTCTGCCTCCAAATTTGACATTGTCGCACGCCAGAACTGCGGAAGCGCCCTGGATCAGTCCCTGACGATTACGGAAGATATTATCCAGGCCAATCCCGATCTCACTGCGATCTTCTGTGTGAACGGGACGTCCGGAATGGGAAGCGTTGCGGCGCTGAAGGAGCACGGGATGGATGGGAAGATCGGAGTTTATTGTATCGACGCCTCCCCGGACAACAAGGCTGCAATGGTAGAAGGCTCCATCAAGGGCGTTGCCGCCCAGTGCCCGAAGGTAATTGCACAGACTTCCTTTGAAAAGGCATTGGAATACCTGGATGGAAAGGAAATTGAGAAGGAAATCCTGATTCCGTCCTATGCGGTTACTATGGAGCAGGCAAAAGAAACAATGAATGACTGGCAGTGAGAAAATATACGGACAAAGACCGGGTGAACGCTGCCGTTTCACCCGGTCAGGTTAGCGGTTTGGGGGAAGTGCTTGTGGAACAGACCATATTAGAGATGAAAAACATCAAAAAGAGCTTTTCCGGCGTGTACGCCCTGGAGAATATAAATTTTGATCTAAGGCTTGGCGAGGTTCACGCCTTGCTGGGCGGCAACGGCGCAGGGAAATCCACGCTGATCAAAGTGCTGGGAGGCGTTTACCGGCCGGATTCCGGTGAAATCTTTATTCATAAAAAGAAAACAGATATCGGCTCCGTGCCGGAGGCGCGAAAACTGGGAATTGGGATTATCCACCAGGAGATTGTGCTGGTCCCCCATCTGACCGTGGCGGAAAATATTTTTCTGGGACGTGAACCAGCCAACAAGCTGGGGCTTCGGGATATACGGGCCATATTCAGCCGGGCGCAGCAGATGGTGGACCAGATTGGCGTAGACATTGATGTCCGCCGCAGAGTTGAGGAGTTGACCATCGCGCAGCAGCAGCTGGTGGAAATCGTCAAGGAGGTCTCCTTTGAGGCCAGGATTCTCGTCATGGATGAGCCTACCTCGTCCCTGGAAGAAAATGAAGTCAAGCTTCTATTTGAAATCATACGAAAACTAAAAAAGCAGTCCGTGAGCATCATTTACATTTCCCATAAGATGGACGAAATCTTTGAAATCTCCGACCGGGTTACGGTGATCCGCGACGGGGCCTATGTGGGCACCCGGGATACGTCGGAAACAAACGCGGACGAGCTGGTGAAGCTTATGGTGGGGCGGAGCTTCAACAGCCTGTTTACCAGGTCCGATGTGCCCATTGAGGATGAGGTGCTCCGGGTTGAAGGGCTGACGAAAAAGGGCGTGTTTTCTGATATCACCTTTTCTGTACACAAGGGGGAGGTGCTGGGGTTCACCGGCTTGGTGGGAGCCGGCCGCAGCGAGATTATGCAGGCCCTTTTCGGGGCGGACCACTACGACAAAGGGCAGGTGTATCTGCGCGGGAAGCCGGTTCGCTTTAGCTCTGCGTCCCAGGCAATAGCGCATGGAGTGGCAATGGTTCCCGAGGACCGCAAAAAACAGGGATTGGTGCTTTCCGGCACGGTGGGATTTAATATCACGCTGGCTGCGCTCAGGCGGTTGTCGGGGCGGATGTTTGTGCGGCGCGGTCCATGCGGGCGTCTGGTGGATGAATATATCGGAAAACTCAACATCAAAGTATCATCGCCGCAGCAGACCATATCCAATCTGTCCGGAGGCAACCAGCAGAAGGCCGTGATTGCCAAGTGGCTGTCCACTGAGCCGGAGCTGCTGATTTTGGATGAACCTACCCGGGGGATCGACGTTGGGGCAAAGCAGGAGATTTACGCGCTGATTGACCGGCTCTCCAGGCAGGGCATGGCGATCATTATGATATCTTCCGAGCTGCCGGAGATTATGAATATGTGTGACAATGTCTGCGTAGTCAGAGAGGGAGAGATCGTGGCCAGACTGGGGAAAGCGGAGCTGTCCCAGGAAAATATAATGGCCCATGCGACAGGAGGTGTGGAATGAAAAGTAAGGAGCCGAATATGAAGGAGCTGGGATTAAAAGACCAGCCGGTGTTTCTGTTTGTGAGGCACAATCTGGGGATCATGCTGGTACTGCTGCTGTTGGTGGCGCTGCTGTCCGCGCTGTCCCCGGTCTTTTTGACGCCCAACAACCTGCTGACTGTTTTAAAACAGATATCCCACAATATGTGTCTGGCCCTGGGCATGACGCTGGTCATTATCCTGGGGGGAATCGATCTCTCGGTGGGCGCTTTGGTGGCAATGATCGGGACGGTGACGGTTGGGCTGATCGTCAACCAGGGCGTGCCGATTTTCGCCGGGATTCTCATCGGCCTGATTCTGGGAATTTTATGCGGAGCGCTCAACGGCGGCTTCGTGGCATTTTTCAAGTTCCCTGCATTTATTGTGACGCTGTCGATGATGAATATTGCGCGCGGTGTGGCGTATATCTACTGCGGCGGTAAAACCACGCGAATTATGGATGAGCGCTTTGTCAAAATCGGAACGGGAAGCCTGGGACTCGTCCCCATTCCGGTGATCTATATGCTGGTTATGATTGTGATTTTCAGTATTCTCTTAAATAAGACGAAATTTGGAACCTACATTTATGCCATCGGGGGCAACCGGGAGGCGGCCAGACTGTCGGGAGTGCCAATCAAAATTACCGAGATCGCGGTGTTTACCATTGCCGGCTTCATGGCCTCTTTTGCCGGTATTGTGCTGGCGGCCAGAATGTATTCGGGCCAGCCGTCCGTGGGGGACGGGCACGAGCTGAATGCCATTGCAGCCTGCGTCTTGGGCGGAATCTCCATGAGCGGAGGCGTGGGCCGGATCGGCGGAACGGTCATGGGGGTTCTGGTTATGGGAGTTATCAACAACGGCTTGAACCTGCTGAACGTGAGCACCTATTGGCAGTACGTGGCCAAGGGCGCGATTATTCTGATTGCGGTGATGGTGGATTGGATGAAACAGAGGAGCAAGGTGAACGTATAAAATAGGGAGGACTTGCGAATGAAAATATTCAGAAGAGCAAAAAACGGAGTTGTATCGGGCGATGCAATCCCCATGTTTCACAACGGAGTGTACCATGTGTTTTTTCTGACATCCCCGGAGAACACAATCAATTATCCGGAACGGATTCGTACGACTTGGTATCACATGATTTCAGAGGATTTGGTGAACTGGAAAGAACTGGAACCTGCGCTGGTGCCGGGGGTCGGAGCGACCATTGACAAGGACGGCTGCTGGACGGGTTCGGCGATCTACGGGGAGGGAAGGTTCCACATCTTCTATACGGCGGCGGATTTGGATTCGCAGTTCCCACAGAAGATCGGGCATGCTGTCAGCGAGGATGGAATCCATTTTACCAAGGATGGAGATACCCCGTGTATCGTACCCATTACGGAATATTATGAGAATATCGATTGGCGCGATCCCTACGTCTTTTATAATCAGGATGAGAAATGCTACTGGATTCTGATAGCCGCCAGGAAGAATTCCGGTCCCGACACCAGGCGGGCCTGTGTGGCCTTGTTTAAGTCCCACGACCTGATTCACTGGGAGCATTATGGGCCGATCTACGAGCCGGGATACACCAATGTGACGGAATGCCCGGAAATGTTTAAAATGGGAAATTACTGGTACCTGACGCACTCGCGCTTTTCAGAGTTTGCCCAGACGGTTTACCGGTATTCCAAGTCTCCCTACGGTCCTTGGCGCACGCCGCGGTTTGACGGGATCGGCGGCAGGCGCTGTTACGCCGCAAAGTCCATGGCCAACGACCAGGGGCGTAGATTTTACTTTGCCTGGATACACGAGCGGGCTACGCCCGACGACAGGAATCACTGGTGCTGGGGCGGCGACTTCTGCATTCCCCACGAGATTGTCCAGCGGGAGGACGGGGAACTGGAATTTAAGATGCCCGCCGAGGTGGAGGCTACCTTTGAGCAGAAATTGAATTGGTCGTTTACCGGACGCGAGGGCCGTATCTGCGCTGAGGATAATGCGGTGGCGATTAAAGCGGTGGGCGGTATGGCGTACGGATTTTTCGATGTGAGGGAGGATCAGTTTCTTCTGCGCTGTACCGTGACGCCTGACGACTGCCGCGGCAGTGTGAATGTGATACTGAAAGCGGACGATGATTTGGCTGCCTGCTATATCCTGTCTCTGGACTGGGGAGCGCAGAGGGCGTACCTCACAAAGTATCCGGTGCCAATGGACCCGTATTGGGCGGATGCCTCTGTGGCTGTGAAGGATTTTTCTGTTATAGAGCCGGACGGTCCCAGGGTATGCGAGAAGGCATATCCCTTTGGCGACGGGGACCGGATTGATCTGAAGATTGTGATTGACCATGAGATCATGGAGATTTTTATAGGGGAAAAGGCGGCGTTCAGCTTCCGCTGTTATCGGGAGGTTGACCACCAGGTCGGGCTGATGGTACTGGATGGGGAAGCTGTGTTTGACAGGATTGAATTTGTGAAGTAATAGGATTTGGCATGAAAATGGACAGAGCCGCGGTGCTCTGTCCATTTTTTATGAGCCGGCCAAGGTTCAGGAGCGGGATTTACCGATTATATAGCGCGTCAGCTGCCGGCCGTAACACTCCGCATCCCCCGGCACACCGAGCAATTCCGGGCGATACTCCGCAAAGCTGATGCAATCCTTATACTGGCGCTTCAACGCCGGCTCCCACAACGGCTCAAACTGCGGGATAAAAAGTCCGTTTCTGCGGGTGTAGCAGGTCTTGGCGGTGGCCCGCACCCGGGCGGACTTGTCCACGAACTCGCCCACGCTTTTGTGTACTGCGGTGTCCTCCAGCGGAAGGTAAAAATAGTCCTTGAAGTTGGGGTAAAAGAACTTTAGCTCTCCCTGGTAGAGCTCTACCCGGAAACGCAGTCTGTTATTCGACAATTCCATATTCACCCGGTCATTCTCCGCCTCAAAGTCCACCGGCACGGAGCAGGGACTTTCGAAACACAAATCCAGCACGGGCGCTTCCTGGCCGAAAATGTCGCGCAGGCTGGTGCGTTTTTGGGAGGCCAGGGAGAGCGGGCCCTCCAGCATGTCCGGGTAATTCAATATGGGCAGAATGCAGGGCATACCCTTTAAGTCGTCCTCGTTGTGCAGGATCAGTAGGTGGAACAGGCGCTCGTCCCGGGAGCGCAGGTATTCCTTGTACACCTCGATCAGCTCGCCCCCGGAGAACACGTCGGTGCGGTCCACGCCCAGGAAGCGCTCGATGGCTTTCTGCTTTAAGCTGTCCAGGCCCAGAAGCTTTTTGAGGGGGCGTATTTTCTTGTAGATGTCCAGGCTGACCACGCCGTCGAAGCTGTAATTCAGCTTGTGGTGGGCGCAGCGCTTGAGCAGGTAGGGGATGTCGAAGCCGTCCCCGTTAAAGTGCACCAGCACCTTGTAATGCTGTAAAAGATCAAAAAATGCCGTCAGCGCCTCCCGCTCCGCCTGAGGCCCGTCGGCAAAATACTGGGTCATATTCCATTTGCCGTCCCTGTGCCAGGTGCAGCCGATCAGGTACAGGCTGGAGGTGTCCCCGGAAAAGCCGGTGGTCTCGATATCAAAAAAAAGCAGCTCATCCAAACTGCCGATCCGCGTTAAATCGTATGTATCCTGAAATTCAATGGGATGTTCAATGCATATCATATCCGTATATTCTCCTTTGCGTTACTTAATTTTAATCGAATCCCGGACATAAATCAAGCAGGTAGGATATTTTCACGTTTCCGCCGCGGACAAATCCTCCCCCTGCCCAGGCAAAACGGAAAACGGCCCGCTCGTCGAGGAGCGAAGCCGTTTTAAAGCCTTGTGCCAGCCAAATGCGCATCAGCGCTTGGAGGTGCCGGAAAAATTCAGTTTTTCGATGATTTCCAACAGAAGTGCCACGTCTTTTTCGGACATATCATAGATCGCTTCGATCGCCCGCATCTGTTTCAGGGAGGGCTTTCGATCGTCAAAAAATTCCCGGGGTTTGATTCCAAGGTATTCGCACAGATAAGGGAATTCCGAAAGGGACGGAAGTTTTCTGCCAGCTTCTATGGCATTCATGTAACTGGTGCTGTGGCCTAAGTCCAGGCTCATTTTCCGGGCGGAAACGTTACGAGCCTCCCTTAATTGGGAAAATCGTTCGCCAATGAAGTTATCAGTCATGACAATATCCTCCGTTTCTTAATGATAGGCCATATCAGATAGAAAAATGAGTGCTAATAGCACTTGTTTATATTGAAATGAGTGCTATAAACACTTATAATAACTATGGATGTCTGAACGGTTTGAAATGGATTGGATCATTGCGAAAAATACGGGGTGGTGTTTTATGCCACTGTTTTTAGTATCCTGTTTTTTCCGGCAGGATATGCGTTTGGCGGTTTTTTTGAGAGAGTGATTTCAGGAAGAGGGGAACAGATGAACAGAAGAGATACCATACTGATTGCGGACGACGTGGAGATCAACCGCGCCGTCCTGCGCAGTATTTTTGAGGAGGACTATAACGTGCTGGAGGCGGAAAACGGTGAGCAGGCGCTGTTTCTCATGCGCCAGTGCCGGGATAGTATCGCCGTCGTGCTGCTGGATCTAACCATGCCGGTCAGGAACGGATACGAGGTGATGGAGGAGTGGCGGGAGGATCCTCTTCTGCGCGGGATGCCAATCGCGGTGGTCACGGCGGACGACTCAGTGGAATCGGAGATCAGGGTGTTTGACCTGGGCGCTTCGGACATTATCAGAAAGCCCTTTGAACCCCATCTGGTCAAGCGCAGGATTCAGAATATCGTATCTCTGAGCCAGCGCTATCTGGATCAGGACGACCGCATACGGGAACAGGCCAGAAAGCTGAGGGAGTCCAACGCTGCGGTGATCGACGCCCTGTCCTCCATTATCGAGTACCGCAGCGCTGAGACAGGGCAGCACATCAAGCGCATCCAGCTGTTCACCAGAGTGCTGCTGGAGGACGTGGCGAAGAACTGCCCGGACCTGGAGCTGGACGAGGCGCGCATCGCCATGATCGGCAGCGCCTCATCCCTCCACGATATCGGCAAGATCGCCATACCGGATGCGATTCTGAACAAACCGGGCCGCCTGACCGCGGAGGAGTTTGAGGTGATGAAAACCCATGCGGTGAAGGGATGTGAGATTCTGTCACGTCTGGACAGAATGGGGGACCGGGATTATCTCAGGTACGCCAGCGACATTTGCCTTTACCATCACGAGCGCTGGGATGGAAAAGGGTACCCCAGGGGGCTGAAGGGGGGCAGGATTCCGGTGTGCGCCCAGGTGGTGGGCATAGCGGACTGCTATGACGCGCTGACCACGGATCGGGTGTACCGCAGGGCGATCCCTCCGGAGCGCGCGTATAACATGATTCTCAACGGTGAGTGCGGCGTGTTTTCTCCCCGGCTTTTGGAGAGCTTTAGAAATGTCAGGGAACCGTTCTACGAGCTGACGCTGCGGTATGCGGATCAGGAGATGCCTCAGGGCGATCTGCCTGAGATGCCGCCCCTGGTGGATTCCGGTGAGGAGCGAGGGGAAGCCCAGCAGCTTTTCCAGGAAAAGTACCTGACCGTTCTGAGAAATATGGGCGTCACGGTGATGGAGGCGGATTTTCAGTCGGGCGCCTGCCATTTGGAATTTTTGTCCGACAGGATCTTTGAACCGCTGGGGGCCGGTGACAAATTTTGGGACTCGGTCCGCGGTTTTGTGGGCAAATACGTCCATCCCGGGGACAGGGAGCGGCTGCTGGCGTTCATGAACCAGTCGGTGAGCGAGTTTTTGAATCAGAAACAGCTGGGACGCCAGATTCATTTCCGCGTATGCGGGAAGGAGGCGGGAAAATACAGCCCGTGCAGCTGTTCCCTGCTGTGGATCGACAACGGTTCCATGGCCTGCGGGAAAGCGCTGCTTGTCTGGAAAATGGAGGAGAGAGTCCAAGGCGGCAGGGACGGGCAGGGGACCGGGACAGCGGAGACGTGGGACGACCTGCCGGCAGGCACATTCCGATGCCTGTGCGATTCGGGGATGACGATCCAGGAAATGAATCACGGTTTTTGCCGGATGTTAGGCTACAGTGAAGCGGAGGTTCGGGATCAGTTCCAGGGCAGATACCGGAATCTGATCTATGCCGGGGACCGGGAGAAGGTGCTGCGGCAGATACGGGAACAGCTGCGGGCCGGAAATGTGGTGGAGATGGAGTACCGCGCTCTGGGCAAGGATGGAAACACAGTCTGGCTTCTGGACCGGGGGCGCCTCACAAAGGACTTAAACGGCAGGGATGCCCTGTTCCACATACTTGTGGACGTGACCGAATCCAGGCGCGCTAAGGAGGAGCTGCGGGGGATTCAGGAGCGCTATCAGCTCATTCTGGAGCAGACCGAGGATATTGTCGTGGATTGGGATATTGTGAGGGATACGCTCACAGTCTCGGACAATTGGCGGAAGAAATTCGGCTATCAGCCGTTCGGGGAAGAGCTGACAAAGCAGATATCCCTGAGATCCCATATCCATCCCGACGATCTGGCGGAGTGTACGGCGCTGCTGCGGGAGATGTCCGGCGGCAAGCTCTACGGGGAAAAGGAGGTGCGCATCGCGGATTGCGCGGGCCGCTACCGCTGGTGCAGAATACGGGTGGCGGCGCAGAAGGACGAGATGGGCCATCCGCTCAGGGCGGTGGGCGTTGTGGCGGACATCGAGGAGGAAAAGCGCAGGTCCGAGTTCCTGCAAAACCGCGCGGAGCGGGATGGGCTCACCGGCTTTTACAATCATGAGGCCGGGAGGCAACGGGCAAGGCAGCTGCTGGAAAGCCAGGGCGCTGGCCGAACTGCGGCCCTGTACATGATCGATATGGACAATTTCCGCGAAGTCAACGAACGCTACGGGCATAGCTTTGGCAATGTGGTGCTGCAGGAGGTTTCCAGCCGCCTGCGCCGACTGTTTCCCGGCGGGGATGTGCTGATCCGGGTGGGCGGAGACGAGTTTTTGATTCTGGCGCCGGGAACAGAGGAAGCCGCGGCCAGGGAGCAGGGGCGGAAAATCCAGGAAGCGCTGCAGGATATTTGCGGCCAAAATATGATCAGATTCCGGTTTTCGTGCAGCATCGGCATCAGTCTTTGTCCCGATGACGGGGAAGATTTTGAGACGCTGTACCGCAAGGGCTGCCGGGCCCTGCTGTCGGCCAAGAGGCGGGAGCTGTGCAAATATGTCCTGTACAAAGACGATCCGGAGATTGCGGACGAGGAAATGGGGCCTGCCGCCGATAATACCCATATTGACTCGGAGGACGACGGGCTCGACGGGCTGGCCAGGGAGATATTCCATGTGCTGTACGGGGCAGGGCCGCGGGATGAAAATTTGCCCCGGGCGCTGGAGCTGGCGGGCCGCCGTCTGGGCCTGGGCAGGGTAAGCATTTTTGCGGCCTCTGAAAACGGAGAGCGCTGCCGCATCCCCTGGGAGTGGTGCAACGAGGGGGTCAGCCCCCGGAAAAATGCGCAGGCCATGACGGTGGGCGCGCTGGGCGGCTGGGAACAGTTCGACGGGGACGGGATGGTTTTCCGTCCCGCTGCGGCGGACGGAAATACAGGCCGGACGCCTGGGGAGCCGGGAGCCGGGGCTGTATTCCGCTTTATCGTGCGCCGCAGAGGGGAAAACTGGGGCTGGATCAGCTTTGACGACTGCCTTGCCCGGCGGGAATGGACGGAGGAGCAGCGGGAGTCGCTGGCCTTCGCGGCGGGGATTCTCTCCGTATTTTTGGCGAACATGCAGGGGGACTAAGACCGGCCTGCCGATATTGTCTGAAGTGAGGTGCCGGGGCGCGCAAAATGGCGGCCCCGGCATTTTTCCGTCCGAATTGCGGGGCGGAAAAAACGAATGCCTGTTCGATGCGCACTTGCATCGGAAACGTGTCTATGATATGATGGGAGGCATAAGGCCGGGCGGAGCTTGCCCGGCAAAATTTGAGGACAGAACAGGAAGAATGCGATGATTTCTTATATAAAAGGGCCGTTGACGGCTGTAGAGGAAGATGTGATTGTGGTGGAAGCCGGCGGCGTGGGGATGGGAATCCACGTGCCGCTCTCGGTGCTGGACCGGCTGCCGGGCATCGGACGCGAGGTGACGGTGTATACATATTTTCAGGTCCGCGAGGATGCCATGAGCCTGTACGGTTTCCTGAACCGTCAGGACAGGGATATGTTCCGGCAGCTGATCGGCGTCAACGGCGTGGGGCCCAAGGCCGCGCTGGGAATTTTGTCAGTTATGACGCCGGATGACCTGCGGATGGCCATTGTCACCGGGGATGCCAAGGCGATTTCCCGGGCGCCGGGAATCGGACCCAAAACCGCCCAACGGTTGATTTTGGACTTAAAGGACAAGGTTTCCATGGAGGAGGTGCTGGGGAACCTGGCCCTGCCCTATGACCAGGGAGCGGCCGTGGCACCGGGTATTGCAGGTATGGGCGAGGCGGCCAAAGAGGCGGTCCAGGCGCTGGTGGCCCTGGGCTATTCCAACGTGGAGGCCAACAAGGCGGTGAAGCAGGTGGAAGTGACAGAGACGATGACCGCAGAGGATGTGCTGAAAGCCTCTCTGCGCTATTTGTCCTTTTGATTGGCAAACAGGAGGTTAAAAAAGGATGGAGCGCAGGATTATAACCACAGAGGTCACGGCGGAGGACGAGCGGATCGAGACAACGCTGCGGCCTCAGCATTTGAAGGATTACATCGGCCAGGAACGGCTGAAATCCACCTTGAAAATCTATATCGACGCGGCCAAATCCCGGGGCGAGGCCCTGGACCACGTGCTGTTTTACGGCCCTCCCGGTCTGGGAAAGACCACGCTGGCCGGTATCATTGCCAATGAGATGGGCGTGAGCATGAAGGTTACCAGCGGCCCTGCCATTGAGAAGCCCGGGGAGATGGCCGCGATTCTCAACAACCTCCAGGAGGGGGACGTGCTGTTTGTGGATGAAATCCACCGCCTGAACCGCCAGGTGGAGGAGGTGCTCTACCCGGCTATGGAGGACTATGCCATCGACATTATGCTGGGCAAGGAGGCCTCCGCCAGGTCCATCCGCTTGGACCTGCCGCATTTCACCCTGGTGGGCGCCACCACCAGGGCGGGACTTCTGACCGCGCCCCTGCGGGACCGGTTCGGCGTGGTGCAGCGTCTGGAATTCTACTCTCCGGAGGAACTCACGGTGATTATCCTGAACTCCGCCAAGGTTCTGGGGGTTGAGATCGACGGCTCCGGCGCGCTGGAGCTGGCCCGGCGTTCCAGGGGAACGCCGCGTCTGGCCAACCGCCTGTTAAAGCGGGTTCGGGATTTCGCCCAGGTGAAGTACGACGGGGTGATCACCCGGGAGGTGACGGATTTCGCCCTGGACATTATGGACGTGGACAAGCTGGGGCTGGACCAGAACGACAGGAATATCCTGTTGATGATCATTGAAAAGTTCTCCGGCGGGCCGGTGGGGCTGGACACCCTGGCGGCCGCGCTGGGGGAGGATTCCGGGACCCTGGAGGATGTATACGAGCCGTATCTCCTGATGAACGGCCTGATTAACCGCACGCCCAGAGGCCGGATGGCCACGGAAGCGGCCTACCGGCACTTGGGGCTGGAAATTGAATAGGTGTTATGTTATAATAAGGAAACGTATCCCTTATCATCAACCGCTGGTTGATGACATGGTATAATAAGGAAACGTATCCCTTATCATCAACCGTTGGTTGATGACATGGTATAATAAGGAAACGTATCCCTTATCATCAACCGTTGGTTGATGACATGGTATAGTAAGCGGTATGAGTACAGATGATAAACCTATGGCGGTATAGGATAAGCGGGTAGAAGGGCGGATTGATGGCGCGCCCCGGGGCGGATGGCTTTGCCACGCTCGCGAGAATAAATTTCAGGAGATGGCAGATGGATTCCAAGAATTATACACAGGTACTGATCGATGGTAAGATATACACCCTGGGCGGCAGCGAGGATGAGGGATACCTGCAGAGAGCGGCCAGCTATGTAAACGAAAAAGTGAATACCCTGCGCCGGATTCCCGGTTTTACCAAGCAGAGCGTGGAATACCAGACTGTGATGGCGGAGCTGAATATGGCGGACGATTACTTCAAGGCCATGGAACATGGCCAGGAGGTGGAGCATCAGAGGGATGAGCTGGAGCGCGAGACCTACAGCTTAAAGCACGAGCTGGTCAGCACGCAGATGAAGCTGGAGGTGGTGTTAAAGGACTTGGAGGAGCGCCAGCGGGAGCTGGAGGAACTGACCAGGGAGAAGCACCGGCTGGAGCGGAAGCTGCGGGAAGCCGCAAAGAACCGGGGAGAGCAGGAAGCTGCCGCGGCAGCGCTGAGGGTCCGGGATGAGAAGAGCGAAAAGATCGGTTCCGGCCGCGAGTCCGGCCGCACTGCGCAGGTGAAAACCCATGAGAAGGGCGATGACGACGATGAAGGCGCCGGACATGGGGAGCTCGGGGCTGGGGTGATAACGGTTGATTTCACTGGACAGGCCGAAGCGACCGCGGCGGCCGGGGCGGAACCGGAGGAAGCGGACCGCTGGGAGACAGATTCCTCTCAGGAGGAACAGACGGGCGAGGCAGGGGCGTTTGCGGAAGAGGCGGTGGACGAGGATTATGAAACCGGGCTGCTTCAGGAGGAACGCGGCCTGGCGGAGCCGGATGAGGATGAAATGACAGAGGAAGCTTTCGAGCTGGAGAATACTGCTGAGGCCGACGCAGAGGCGAGCGCAGCGGAGGACGGGGAACCGGACGCCAGGGCTGGGGATGAAGAAGCGCCGGAGGCGGCGGAGACCGGGAACGGAGCGGCGGCAGAGGTCGGGAACGGCCTGGCGGCAGAGACCGGGAGCGGCGCGGCGGCAGAGGTCGGGAACGGAGCGGCGGCAGAGGCCGGGAACGGAGCGGCGGCAGAGGTCGGGAACGGCGCGGAGGCAGAGGTCGGGAACGGCCTGGCGGCAGAGGCCGGGAACGGAGCGGCGTCAGAGGCCGGGAGCGGCGCGGAGGCAGAGGCCGGGAGCGGCGCGGCAGCAGAGGCCGGGAACGACATCCCGCCGGAGGCCGCAGCAACAATGGATTCCACAGCTTCCGTTGCGATGGCCGCTGAAGCGGCAGGCGAGGGACAGGCTTTGGAAGCGGCAGCCGCAGACGAGTCCTCAGACCCGCCGCCCGCCAAGGAATCCCAGGCGGAGCTGGCGCGCAAGGCGCTGAAAGCGGCCAAAGCGGCCAGACGACGGAAACGGCGCTGACCATTGATAAAGTACAGCGTTTTCCCGTCCTTTGCGACGGTGAGAGCGCAAACAGATTTCGGTCAAATATTGTCACATACAAATGAACCATGGTAGAAACAGATGTCTCATAGCGCAACGTGGGACATCTTTTGTTACTGTTTACGGAACCGCGTTTCTAAACGGGGACTGACCATCGTTTCTTTCCGGTGAGAGCCCGGGAAAAGTGAGGTAAGCTTTGGAGCATAAAAATAAACTGGAAGTGCTGGCACCTGCCGGTTCCTTTGAGAGTATGAAGGCGGCGGTGGCGGCAGGAGCGGATGCAGTATACATGGGCGGGAGCCGGTTCGGCGCCAGGGCCTATGCGGACAATCCGGACGAACACGGCCTGTTGGAGGCTATCGACTACGTGCATCTGCACGGCCGCAGGCTGTATATGACGGTGAACACACTGTTTAAGGAAGATGAGATGGGCGAGCTGTACCCGTATCTGCTCCCCTACTACCGGGAAGGCCTGGACGCGGTGATCGTTCAGGACCTGGGCGCGATGGATTTCATGCGCAGGAATTTTCCTGGCATCGATCTCCACGCCAGCACGCAGATGACCATCACCGGGGTGAACGGCGCCAGACTTTTGAAGGAGCTGGGGGCCGCACGGGTGGTCACCGCACGGGAGCTGTCCCTGGACGAGATACGGCAGATTCGGGACCAGGTGGATGTGGAGATTGAGAGCTTTGTGCACGGGGCGCTCTGCTACTGTTATTCCGGCCAATGCCTGATGAGCAGCCTGATCGGCGGCCGCAGCGGAAACCGCGGCCGCTGCGCGCAGCCCTGCCGCCTGCCCTACGAGGCGCGGGAGAGCGGGAAAAAGCCCGGAGAAGCCCTGAACCGGAAACAGGAGCCGAACGTGATGAGCCTGAAAGACTTATGCACGCTGGATTTGATTCCGGACCTGGCGGCCGCGGGCATCTACTCGCTGAAAATCGAGGGCCGTATGAAGAGCCCGCGCTACACCGCTGGCGTGGTCAGCATTTACCGCAAGTACGTGGACCGCTACCTGGAATACGGGGCGGATGGATATTTTGTGGAGCCGGAGGACAAGAAGCTGCTCTCGGATCTCTTTGACCGCGGCGGCTTTACCCAGGGGTACTACAAACAGCACAACGGGCGGGACATGGTGGCGCTGAAAGAGAAGCCGTCCTTTCGCGAGGGAAACCAGAAGCTGTTCGACTACCTGGACAAGACTTATGTGGAGGCGGAGCTGAAGGAAGCCATCAGCGGACAGGCCGTATTGGAGGAGGGGAAGCCCTCAGGGCTGGAGCTCTCCATGGCGTCGTCTCATGGCGGCGTTCCGGTGCGGATTCGGGTGGAGGGCCAGAGTCCCCAGAAAGCGCAGAACCAGCCTCTGACCGTGGAGAAGGTCCGCAAGCAACTGGAAAAAACAGGAAATACACCCTTCGCCTTTGAAGCGCTGGACGTAGAGCTGAAGGGCCAATTGTTCATGCCAGTGCAGGCGCAGAACGAGTTGAGGCGCGCCGGTTTGGAAGCCCTGGAGCAGGCGGTGCTGGACCAGTGGCGCCGCCCGGAGCCGGCGATGGCGGAAAACGTAACCCCGCCGGAAAGCAAGGCGATGGCGGAAAACGTAACCTCGCCGGAAAGCAAGGCCATGCCGGAAAACGTAGCCCCGCCGGAAAGCAAGGCCATGTCGGAAAACGTAGCCCTTCCAGACTGCGAAGCCCTTCCGGAAGCCAGCGCCCGCCCCGCTTCCCGCCCATCCGCCCTCGCCCTGTACGTATTTACAGAGGAGCCGAACCAGTTTGAAGCAGCTGTCCTGGATGCCGACGTCACAGGCATCTATCTGGATGCGGCCGGTTTTGTCCCGGAGCGGTGGGCCGATGCCGTAAAATCGTGTCACGGGGCCGGGAAGCAGTGCCTTCTGGCGCTGCCGCACATTTACCGCAGCCACGCCCAGGCATTTTTCAAGCAGAACGGCAAAAAACTGCGGGATGCCGGTTTTGACGGCGCCCTGGTGCGCAGCCCGGAGGAAGTGGTGTGGCTGCGTGAGACGCTGCCTGGGCTGCCCGCAGTGTTCGACGCCGGCATGTACTGCTGGAACCGGGAGACGGCGAAGCTGTTTGCGAAGCTTGGCGCCGCGCGCCTGACCATGCCCTGGGAGCTGAACAGCCGGGAGCTGGAGCCGGTGATGGACGGACTGCTCCGGCAGGGCATCCAGGGGGAGCTGGTGGTCTACGGAAGGATTCCCATGATGGTCAGCGCCCAGTGCATCCGCCGGACCACCACAGGCTGCACCAGGCGGCGGGAGGTTCTGACCCTGAAGGACCGCACGGGAGCGCTGCTTCCGGTGAAAAACCACTGCGCGTTCTGCTACAACACCATCTACAACGCCAGCCCGCTGTCGCTGCTGGGCCTGGAGTCCGCGGTGAAGCGCTTGGGACCCGCGGTGGTCCGGCTGAATTTCACCACGGAGGGCAGGGAGGAGACGGCCCGGATCATCCGCGCCTTTGCGGACGGGTTCCTGCGGGGGCAGGAGGTCCCTCAGCCGTATAAGGATTTCACGAGAGGACATTTCAAGCGGGGCGTGCAGTAGGCCCGCGGCCGGAGAGCGGCCGCTGTCCACAGTCTCCC
The DNA here is from genome assembly GCA_018380885.1 of Enterocloster asparagiformis. Taxonomy (GTDB): domain Bacteria; phylum Bacillota; class Clostridia; order Lachnospirales; family Lachnospiraceae; genus Enterocloster. The sequence continues at coordinate 46,253 of JAGZSY010000025.1, read as the reverse complement.
CGGGGATTGGGGCGCTGCGTTTTCGCGGGGGAACCGCGACGGGAAATGTGCAGATATTTGAGAAACCCGGCAATAGGAGGATTATGATAAATCTGATCGTTGAGACATCCAAATACCTGATGATATTTTTGATGGCAGTCTACACCTTCGCCAATTTCCGCTTTTTCTCCTTTTCGGATATGAGGCGGAAGCGAAAGGTTTGCGGCCGCCAGAACAGGTGCATGTTCCTGATCCATTTCCTGGCGTACCTGGTTTTGACGCTGAAAGCGGGAAATGAACTGCTGCAAATGCAGCTGTGGGCCTTTTACGCGGCCCAGGTGGTATTTTTCCTGTGCTACATCTACCTGTACCGCCTGATCTACCGCAACGTGTCCCGGCTGCTGGTGAACAACACGTGCATGCTGCTGTGCGTGGGCTTTATCATGCTGACCCGGCTGTCCATGGACAAGGCGGTGAAACAGTTTGTCATCGTGGTGATCAGCGCCGCGGTGACCTGGCTGATCCCCTGGGTGATGGAGCGGGTGTGGCAGCTCTGCAAATTGCAGTGGGTCTACGCTGCGGCGGGCCTGGCGGTGCTGCTGGTGGTGTGCGTGGCCGGCAACGAGAGCTTCGGCGCCCAGCTGTCCCTGACCGTGGGCGGTATCTCCATCCAGCCCTCGGAGTTTGTGAAGATCACCTTTGTGTTCTTCGTGGCCGCCATGTTCTACCAGTCCCTGGAATTTAAAACCATCCTGGCCACCACCGCGGTGGCGGCCCTCCACGTGGTCATCATGGTGGCCTCCAAGGATTTGGGCGGCGCGCTGATCTTTTTCATCACCTATGTGGCCATGCTGTTTATCGCCACGGGGAGGTGGGCGTATCTGCTGGCTGGAGCCGGCTGCGGGACCGCTGCGGCCGTGCTGGCTTACCAGATGTTCGACCACGTGCGCCGCCGGGTATTTGCCTGGAGCAATCCCTGGGCGGACATCGACAACACGGGATACCAGATCACCCAGTCCCTCTTTGCCATCGGCACGGGCGGCTGGTTCGGCATGGGGCTGTCCCAGGGGCTTCCCCGGAAGATACCCGTGGTGGAGAAGGATTTCATTTTCGCCGCCGTCTCCGAGGAGATGGGCGCGATTTTCGCCATCTGCGTGCTGCTTATCTGCCTGGGCTGCTTTTTGCAGTTCATGATGATCGCCACGCGGATGCAGGCTGTGTTTTATAAGCTGATCGCCCTGGGGCTGGGGCTGGAGTACATTATCCAGGTGTTCCTGACCGTGGGCGGCGTGACGAAATTCATCCCCTCCACCGGCGTCACCCTGCCCTTTGTCAGCTACGGGGGCAGCTCGATTCTCAGCACCTTTATCCTGTTCGGGATCATCCAGGGGCTTTATATCCTCAAGCGAAACGACGAGGAGGAGATGGAAATGGAAGAGGAGGCGTAGGCGTTATGAGAAAAGCAGACCCAAATCCCAAAGCGAACCGCAACATCCTCAAGCTGGTCTACGTGATCATGGCTATGTTTCTGGGGCTGATCGTCTATATGGGCTATTTCCTGCAGGTGAAGGGCGAGGATGTGGTCAACAACTCCTACAACGCCAGGCTGGACAGCTTTGCCGACCGGATCATCCGCGGGAAGATCCTGGCCGCCGACGGCACCGTGCTGGCGGAGACCCAGATCGACGGGGAGGGAAATGAGACCCGGGTGTACCCCTTCGCGGGTATTTACGACCATGCGGTGGGCTATTCCACAAAGGGCAAGACCGGCATCGAGTCCCTGGCGAACTTTTACCTTCTGACCTCCCACGTCAATCTCATGGAGCAGGCCTTAAACCAGATGTCCGGGGAGAAGAACCTGGGGGACAACGTGTACACTACTCTGGACCCGCAGCTGCAGCAGGCGGCGTGGGACGCTCTGGGGGACCGGCGGGGAGCTGTGATCGCCCTGGAGCCGGACACGGGAAAGATTCTAGCCATGGTGTCAAAGCCCGGCTACGATCCCAACACCATTGTGAGCGACTGGGAGACGCTGACCAGCCCGGAGAACAACCAGGGCCAGCTGCTAAACCGGGTCACCCAGGGAATGTATCCGCCCGGCTCCACCTTCAAGATTGTGACAGCCCTGGAATATATGCGGGAGCGGCCGGAGGATTACAAAAATTTCCAGTTCGATTGCGGCGGCGTGTATGTAAACGGGGATTATCAAATCCGCTGCTACCATGGTAACGCCCACGGCCATCAGGATTTTACCCTGGCCTTTGCCAACTCCTGCAACGGGGCTTTCGCCAGCCTGGGGCTGGAGCTGGATCTGGGCCGGTTCGCAAAGACGGCGGAGGACGTGCTGTTTAATTCACCCCTTCCGATATCAGGGCTGCCCTACAAGCAGAGCTCCTTCGCCATGAAGCCGGGGGCCGGCACCTGGGAGATTCTTCAGACCTCCATGGGCCAGGGCGTCACCCAGATTACGCCTCTCCACAACGCGTTGATCACGGCTGCCATCGCCAACGGAGGCACGCTGATGCGCCCGTACCTGCTGGACCATGTGGAGAATGTGGGTGGCGAGGAGATACGCAAGTTCCTGCCCACGGCCTACGGCAGCCTGATGACCGCCCAGGAAGCGGCCAACCTGACCGAGCTCATGCGGGCCGTGGTGACGGAGGGAACCGGCTCAGCGGTGCGCACCGACGCATACACCGTGGCGGCTAAGACCGGATCGGCGGAGTTTGAGACCGGGAAGGAGACCCACGCCTGGTTCACCGGATTCGCCCCTGCGCAGGCCCCGAAGATCGCGGTCACCGTGGTGGTGGAGGAAGCGGGCAGCGGCGGCCGGGAGGCGGCTCCCATTGCCCGCCAGCTGTTTGACATCTATATGAGCCGCTGACCGGAAAACCTTCCGGCCGGCGGGAAAAATGCAAAAAACGTTCCGAATTTCCTGAAAATGGGAAGCTCGGAACGTTTTTTATTGAATGCAATGGGCCGCTGGCGGAGCCTGCGGGGGATTGTTATAGCTTTCACGGGAAAACGGGGACTGCCGCCTCGTTATCCGCAGTACGCGGTGACCATGCGCTTTTTGGCGCTCCGGGGAGCCGCGGCATACGCCTTCTGCTCCAGAGGAACCGCTGAAAACATCGGTACGCCGCCCACAACGTCAACGCGCACATTCATTCCGCGCTCGATAAAGTTCTGCATGATTTCTAAAATCGCCTTCATAATTGTGTTCTCCTCTCGTCCTCTAAATTCCATCTGTTTGCTACGCCTTGAATATAGCACTTGTGCATAAAAAAGTAAATATAAAATATACAAAATGACTAAAAACATGATTGTAAACAAAGATTATGAACTGACAAGAGCGAGAAACAGGCGTTATTGTGCCCGTCGATTTTCGCGAGAAACAGGGGTGGAGTCATATTGAATCATAATCAGAGTCATATTACCGTCAATTTATACAAATTTTCTTAAATAACTTAGTTTAAAAAGTATGTTTACAAACTAGAATTACAATAGTATAATGGGGTCAGTTAAACAAGTAACGATTTGCAAGGGGGAGATGAGATGATGGAGGACCGGCAAAAAGCCATGACATACCGTCTGTTGGCAGTCAACACATTCGTGTGGATCACCACCGCGCTGTATATGCCCTTTATCGGAGCCTACTACACACAGCAGGGAATCACTCCTCTCCAGATCGGATTTCTGACCTCCATCGGGCCGGTGGTGTCGATCCTGATCCAGCCCATATGGGCCTACATAAGCGACCGGAGCGGCAGGCACAGGAGGATATTGATCATTGTCTCCATCGGCAGCGGGGTGGCGATCCTAAGCTATCTGGTCCATGTGAGCTTTGGCGCGTTTGTGGTGGCGACCCTGCTTTTGACCGCCTTCAACACATCGCTCCTTCCGCTGAGCGACGCGCTGGTGACCAATCTGGCGGCAAGGCTGAACGCCAATTTCGCCCATATCCGCATGGGAGGGACCATTGGTTTCGCGGTTACGGCCCTGATCCTGGGGAATTTCCTGAAAGGCCGTCCGTCGCTGATTTTCGTGCTGGGCAGCGCCGGATATTTCCTGCTGGTGGGTTTCCTGCTGCTGCTTCCGGCAGACCATGAGCGGGCAGGTGAGAAACGGGCCAGGGAAGGCGGGACGGGTAACAGGCAGATATTTAAGAACAAGCGGATTTATCTGGTGCTCTTCTTGGCGTTCATCATGCAGCTGGGCATGAGCTTTACCGGAACCTTTTACTCGGTGTATGTGATCTCGCTGGGCTACGGGCAGTCCATTGTGGGGCTTTCCAGTTTTATCTCAGCCATGAGCGAGGTGCCCATTCTCATGTGCGCCAACCGGCTGATCCGCAAGTTCGGCGCGGTGAACCTGCTGATTTTCTCCGTGCTCATGATGGCGCTGCGGCTGCTCTTGGCCGGGAGCGGAGTGCTTCCGCTCATGCTGATGTCCCAGCTGCTGCAGAGCGTGACCTACATGACCAGCTACTACAGCTGCGTGATGTTCATCAGTGAAAATGTGGTTGAGGGAAAGATTTCCCAGGGGCAGAGCCGTCTGGCCATCGTGCAGGCGGGAATCGGCTCCGTGGCGGGAAATATCCTGGGCGGCCTGATGACGGACCGGTTCGGCGTCCATCGTTCCTTTATGGTTATGTCCGCATGCATTGTTCTGACTGCTTGTCTGAACGCGGGCCTGATCTGCTGTTACAACCGGCGGAAGAAGGCGGGCATGTGTGTTCAATAGCATATAGTCACGGTTCAGGACGGCTGATCTTGCGGCGGGGCCCGCGGCCATACAAGAAGTTGTCTGCCGTTATATCCCAGGCGTTCTGAACAGAACCTAAAAAATAAATAGAAGAGGGTGGTGTAAGCATGAAATTTGATGTGGTGGGAATCGACATGCCCTGCGTGGACTTTGCGGTGAATGTCGACCACTTCCCGGACCCAAACGGGGGCGAGCGAATCCGGGAGCTGAGCTGGCAGGGAGGCGGAAAGGTCGCCACCGGGCTGGTGGCGGCGGCCCGCTTAGGAGCCGGCTGCGCCGTGTTGGGAGCTGTGGGAAACGACAGCTACGGCAGGTTCTGCGACAAGGATTTTATCCGGCACGGCATCGATACAAAGCATCTGCTGAAGCGGGAGGGGCGTACCACAAGCCTTTCGCTGGTACTGAGCAACCGGGAGACCATGGGCCGGGCCATTATCTACAATCTGGGCACTGCGGAGAAGCTGGAAAAAAATGAGCTGGCGGTGGATTATCTGAAAAACGCCCGCTACCTGCATCTGGCAATGCTGGACGACGTGGCGGTGGAGGCCGCCCGGATCGCCCGGGAGGCGGGGGTAAAGGTGTTCCTGGACGCGGACTCCTACTCGGATGAGCTGGGTGATTTCATCCCAATGGTGGACGTGTTTGTGGCCTCGGAGTTCGTCTACGAAGCCATGTTCCAGGACCGGGATTACGAAGCCAACTGCCGCAAGGTGATGGAGCGGGGGCCGGAGATCGTGGTGTTTACCTTCGGCGAGAAGGGCTGCGTCGGCCTCAGCAGGGAAGGGTACTTTGAGCTTCCCGCCTACCACGTGGAGGTGGTGGACACCGTAGGCGCGGGGGATGTGTATCACGGGGCGTTTCTGGCCGGACTGCTAAAGGGCTGGACGGTGGAGAAAACCGCGCAGTTTTCCAGCGCAGTCTCAGCCATCAAGTGCACCAGGATCGGCGGCCGCGCCGCTATACCGGATATGGAAACCGTTATGAGATTTATGGAGACAGGAGAGATCAACTACGCGGAGATTGATCAACGCGTAGAATTTTATAAAAGGGGGATTGACCATGTTTAAACAGAAACTGATATTAGGGGTAGCACCGACGAAGCGCAGCTTTCTCAGCATGGAGGAGGCCAAACGGCAGAAGGACAAATTTATGTCCGTGATCAGAGGCATCAAGCCGGAGGCGGTGGAGATCGTCGATCTGGACGATCAGTGCGAGAACGGGATCATGTGGGATACCGCCAAGGTTCCCGGCGCGGTGGAAAAGTTCCGCAGAGCAGGCGTGGATGCGCTGTTCATCCCGTTCTGTGATTTCGGCGAGGAGCAGGTGGCCGCGCAGATCGCCGCAGCCTTCAAGCTGCCCACCCTGGTGTGGGGCGCCCGGGACGAGAGACCCAACAGCGACGAGGCCAGAGGCCGCGATACGCAGTGCGGTATGTTCGCCGCCACAAAGGTGCTGCGCCGCCACGGCGTGAAGTACAGCTACATTTACAACTGCGAGACGGAGAGCGATGATTTCAAAAACGGCTACGAGAACTTTATCCGCGTTGCCATGGTGCTGAAAGCGCTCAGGAATCTGCGCGTTGCCAAGATCGGCGAGCGCCCGGTGCCCTTCATGAGCGTGATGACCAACGAGGCCAACCTGATCGACCGCATCGGCGTGACGACCATCCCCATTTCACCCTACGCGGTGGCGGAGAAGGCGAAACAGCTGATCGCGGACAATGATTCGGCCTTTGCGGCCTACTATGAGGATTTGACCGCGCGGATGGACAGCAGCGCCATGAAGGAGGAGGACGTGAAGAAGGCCGCGGCCACCAAGATCGCCCTTCAGGGAATCATGGAGGAGAACCAGTGCTCCGTGGGCGCCTTCGAGTGCTGGTCCGCGTTCCCGGCCGTGCTGGGAATCTGCCCCTGCGTGGTGCTGGGAGAGATGGCGGATGCGGGTTATCCCCTGGCCTGTGAGACGGATGTGAACGGAGCCGTCACCCTGGCGATTCTGCGGGCCTGCAATCTGTACGAGGAAGCGGGCTTCCTGGCCGATCTGACCATCCGCCATCCTCAGAACGACAACGCGGAGCTTTTGTGGCACTGCGGGCCGTTCCCCTACTCTCTGAAGGCCGAGGGCAGCAAGGCACGCCTGGTGGACGGACAGGAGCGGTTCGAGCTGAAGCAGGGCCATCTGACCGTATGCCGCTTCGACGACATCGACGGCAAATACTATCTGTTCGCAGGCGAGGGAGACACCACCACCGGACCGGAGACCAACGGAACCTACGTGTGGTTTGAGGTGGACGACTGGAAGCGCTGGGAGGAGAAGCTGATGTTCGGACCCTACATCCACCACCTGGGCGGCGCTTACGGCAGCTATCTGCCGGTACTGCGCGAGGTTGCCCGCTACCTGGATATCGAATTTGACAATGCACACGAGCAGGGCATCCACAGCCTGTAAACCTAAATTATAAAAAATGGAGGAAACGATTATGTATACAATTAAAGCAAAGGCACTGACTCCCGAGGCGTTCCGCAAGTACGGCACCTACATGAATTTACTGGACAACGACGAGATGGCAAAGGCCTCTATCTTCCCGGCCAACTTCTTCGCAGATCTGGTGACGCTGGACTTCGGCAATTCCACCCTGCCCACCATCTCCATCTGCCATGTGAAAAAGCAGGAGCAGAACATCGTAGGCTTTCTGGAGGCCCACAAATTCACTTGCGAGGGCCTGCTGCCCCTGGACGGCGACGTGATCATTTTCGTGGGAAGCCCGGCGGGCGACCGGTTCTCCGTGAAGGATCTGGAAGCATTTTACATTCCCAAGGGAACCTTTGTGAAGCTGAATCCGCTGATCGTACACGGCACCCAGTATCCGGTAACCGAGGAAGAGGTACATATTGTCTGCATGCTGCCGGGCCGCACCTTCCGCAACGACATGATTCCCCAGCCGCTTGAGGAGGATGAGAAGGCTGAGATCGTCCTGGAATAAGGAAGGAGTCTGACTATGTGCGGAAAGATTCTGTTTGGCGCCATGCCGGACGGTGATCCCGTGTACCTCTGCCGTCTGGACAATGGGCTGGGAACGCGGGCGGAAATCCTCAGCCTGGGCGGCATTATCAGGGGGATTTGGACCAGGGACCGGAACGGAAATACGGCGGACGTTGTACTGGGCCAGGACAATCTGCAGGACTATCTTGAAAATCCTTCCTGCTCCGCGGCGGTGATCGGGCGGGTGGCAAACAGGATTTCAGGCGGCAGATTTACGCTCTCCGGCAGGGAGTACCAGCTGGAGAAAAACGACAGGGGCAACTGCCTGCACAGCGGAAGCGGAAATTACGCCGCCTGCAATTTCCAGGTGGAAGAGTCGGGGGATCACGAGGTGCTCCTCTCCCTGCGGGACGCGGGGAAAGGGGGCTTCCCGGGGGAGGTGCTGGTCACGGTTCGGTATCAGCTGATGCGCGACCACACCCTGCGGGTGACCTACCGGGCCAAAGCGCAGGAGAGCACGCCGGTCAATCTGACGAACCACTGCTATTTCAATCTGGGCGGGCACGACCATCCGCTGACGGAGGACCACATGGTGACAATCAGGGCGGATTACTACACCGATTCTGATGAGAACTGCGTTCCCACGGGGGAAATTCTCAAGGTGGAGGGCACCCCGCTGGATTTCAGACAGCCACAGGCCCTGGGCCCTGCGCTGCGGCGGCTCTCGGGGAGCCGGTGGGACTACGGCGGGTTCGACCACAACTACGTGATTGCGGGACGGGGGATGCGCATGGCGGCCTCCGCCTGGGACCCGCACAGCGGCCGGAAGCTGGAGGTGTACACGGATGCGCCCGGGCTGCAGTTTTACACGGCCAATCATTTCGATGGGGTTTTAAAAAATAAAGAGGGAGCGTCCTACCCGAAGCACTGTGCGTACTGCTTTGAGACACAGAATTTTCCGGACGCCATCAATATCGGCCATTTTCCTGATCCGGTTGTAAAAACAGGGGGGGATATGGTAACATTGACTGAGTTCCATTTTTCAGTGACGGATTGAGCTGCCGGGGCGGCCGCGGGGGCGGCCGCACGGCGCAGCCGAAAAATAGAGTAGGGGTTGCCTAGAAGGGGGAAACTATGAAAGAAAATGGAAGATTAGGTTCAAAGGAGAAGTTCTCATATCTGTTCGGAGATTTGGGCTGCTGTCTGATGAACTATATGCTGATCAACTATTTTATGTTCTATTGCACCAATATGCTGGGCATATCGGTGGTGGCAGTGGGCACGATTATGTTCATTGCAAGAATCTGGGATGCGGCCAACGATATCGCCGTGGGAGCGTTTGTGGACCGCACGCACAACAAGGCCGGTAAAGCCAGGCCCTGGATTAAATGGTTCGCCATACCCTGCGCGCTTTCATGCCTGATGATGTTCTCTGCGCCGGCTGGCGCTACCAACACTGTCAAGGTGGTGTGGGTTGCCATCGGATATTTCCTGTTTGCGCTGTTTTACACCACTGTGAACCTTCCCTATGGTTCCATGCTTCCGCTGATGACGAAAAATTCCGTGGATCGGGCATCGCTGTCCAGCTTCCGCATGATCGGCGCGTACATCGGCATTTTCATTGTCAATGCCACGGCCCTGCCGCTGGTGGCGTTCTTCGGCGACAGAATGGGCGGCCGCGTTTACGCTTACACGGTGGTGACTGCCATCATGTGCGTCGGCGGTATTATCAGCTTCTTTATCCTGTACCGGAACTGTCCGGAGACCGTGAAGGAGGATACGTCCGGCCTGGAGGGGATGAGCAAGGAGGAGATCAAGAAGAAACACAAGGAGGACGCGCTGCCTGTGTGGACCAGCGTGAAGTACCTGGTCAAGAACAAGGCCTGGGTGCTGGTGTTCTCCATCACCATGCTGAACTTTTTGAGACAGCCGTTTACCAGCACCTCAATGGCCTACTATTTTCTGTACTATTTCAAGGTGGATGAGACCCGCAGCGCCATATTCTCCTCACTGGGAATGCTGGCAGGCCTGGTGCTGCTGCCGTTTATCCCCACGATTATCAGAAAATTCGGCTATAAGCGGAGCTTGATCGGCAGCTACCTTCTGGCGTCCGGCTTTGGCTTCTGCGCATATTTCGCCGGAAGAAATATCAACATGGTATTGGTGTTCTATCTGTTAAGCACAATGTCCGGCTCTCTGACCGGCGTGGCGGTGCTCTCCATGCTGGCGGATACGCTGGAGTACGGCGAGCTCAAGTTCGGCGTGCGTCTGGACGGCCTGGGCTTTGCGGCCAACAGCTTTTCCACCAAGGCGGGCCCGGCCATCGGCGGCCTTCTGGTGACGGTGGTGTACGCTATCGGCAGACTGGACACGAGCCTGGTGCTGGGCCAGGATCAGAGTCCCAGCGCGCTTATGGCCCTGCGCCTGTCCATGTTCGTGATCCCGAACCTGATCGCGCTGGTCCAGGTTGTGCTGTCCTTCCTGTATCCTCTGAGCCAGGAGAAGATGGAAGAGGTCAATGGGGAGCTGGACAAACGGCACAGCAATCCCAACTATACTCCGGTAGACGTGCAGCTTTAAGAGGCGTTTGCTGTTAAATGAGGGTTTGAAACGGCGGATTTCCTGCGTTTTAGCGGGAAATCCGTCTTTTTGAGCGCAATGGAGTACCTGGTTTGGAAAATAGGTTATTGACAGTATTCTGAAAATACAAGATAATAGACAAAGAATGTAAAGGAAAAGACGGTGCGGCATACTATGATCGGATTGAGCAGAAAACCTAAAAATATCAAGTTTCACAACCAACGGCTGGTGCTGTCGCTGATGCGGCAGAACGACGTGATCTCCGCCAGCGAGATCGCCCAGAAGATCAATCTGAGCATCACCACGGTTGTCAAGATTCTGGCGGTGCTCCAGGAGAACGGGCTGATCAAGTCCATGGGAAAGGGCAGCTCCACCGATGAGGGCGGCAAAAAGCCGGAGCTCTTTGCGATCAACGAGTCCTACAAGTATGTGATTGCAGTCTACGGGGGGCCGGATTTCTTTCAGATCACGGCCACGGACTTAAAGTGCCGCGTAGTCAGCGATAAAAAATACGACTACAGGGAGGTTGAAAATCTGGAGCGGTCCATCCAGGACATCGCGGAGGGCATTTACGCGGTCATGGCAGAGAATGGGATGGAGACTGAGGATGTGTGCGCGATCCCGGTCAGCTTCGACGGCATCGTGGACACGGAGAGCGGCATCATTTACTACCCGATCCACAACAGCGGCTGGGGAAGGAACATTCCGGTCCAGGAGATGCTGGAACAGAGGATTCCCTGGAATTGCAACATTATGGTCAACAACGGAAGCCGGTACCTGTCCTATGGGATTTTCCTAAAGCATCCGGAGTACAAGGATCAAAATATACTCTCCATACTGGCGGCGGCGGCGTCCACCGGCGGCTGCCTGATCGATCACGGCAAGCTGATCCAGGGGGCCCATGGGTTCATGGGGGAGGTGGGGCATGTGATCATCCAGCCCGCCTACCGGAAACGGCGCTGTCTCTGCGGGCGGTACGGCTGCTTTGAAACCCTGGTTTCCATGGAAGCGGTGAGCGAGTACGCGGGGGAGCTGGCCGGCGAGCATGGGGACAACCCCCTGTGCCGGAAGATTCTGGCCGGAGAGGCCTGCTACCGGGATGTGTTCGCGGCGGCGGACCAGGGCGACGCCTTTGCCCAGGCCATTGTGGACCGCTTGGTTTTGGCCTTTGAAAGCCTGATCCACAACGCGGCTCTGCTCTGCGATCCGGACATGGTGTCCATCGGCGGCGCGTTCTCCGAGGGCGGTTCATATTTTATGGATAAGCTGAGGGAGCGCATCAACAACCAGTCCTTTTTTGAGATTGGCAACAGTATTTCCGTGGTTTACAGCGATTTAAACGGCGAGGACTGCGCCGGGGAGATCAATATAGGCGCCGTGCTGTACGCGGTGGACGAGTATCTGCGCACGCTGGAATTTGTGTGATCGGGTAAAAAAATATGGATGAACAGGCGGCGGCCGGCACGTTTTAGAGCCGGCCGCTTCTTTTTTTGATATTTATTAATTTATGTTACTAAACTAACTTGACAAACTAAAATTATATACTATAATAAGAGTATCAAAACTAATCAATGTATGGAGGTAGAGAGATGAGGTATAAACATTTTACCAACGCTAATGTGGATGTGTCGGCTCTGGCAGTGGGAACATGGGCCATCGGCGGTCAGAATTACGGTGCGGTTGACCGGACTGATTCGATCAAGGCGATTCACGCCATGCTGGATCAGGGTGTAAACCTGATCGACACCGCGCCCTGCTACGGGAACGGGGCTTCCGAGAAGATCGTGGGCGAAGCGCTGGCTTCCGTCTCCCGGGAGAAGGTGCTGGTATCCACCAAGTTCGGCCTGATCACCGACGTGTATTCCGGCGGTTACAAGAAGGTTGCCACCTACAAGAGCATCATGCGCGAGGTGGAGAGCTCGCTGATGAATCTGAACACCGACTACATAGACTTCTACTTCGTGCACTGGCCGGATGTAGACACGCCCATCGACGAGACGATGGCTGCGCTGGCGACCCTCAAGAAGCAGGGGAAGATCCGCTTCGTGGGCGTGTCCAACTTCTCCGAGAAGCAGATCGAGGACGCCCAGGAGTACATGCAGATCGATGTACAGCAGCCGCCGTTCTCCATGGTGAACCGGAATTTCGTGGACCTGATGAAGTGGGGAATGGAGCGTGGCATCGACTCGATGACCTACGGCTCCCTGGGATCGGGAATCCTTTCCGGCGCAATCAGGACCCTGCCTGAATTCGCGCCCGGAGACATGCGCCTGACCTTCTACGATTTCTTCCGGGAGCCCAAGTTCTCCAAGATCATGGAGCTGTTAAAGACCATGGACAAAATCGCGGAGAATCACGGCAAGCCGGTGGCCCAGGTGGCGATCAACTGGAGTACGGCCCAGGATTTCGTAGGCACCGCGCTGGTGGGCGTGCGCAACGAGCAGGAGGCCAGGGAGAACTGCGCAGCCTTCGACTGGCAGCTGACGGACGACGAGGTTTCTCTGTTAAACGGAGAGCTGGAGCGCCTGGAGATTTGAGACCGGACGGGAGAGGAGAAGGGATATGCCGAGAGTAAAGGTAAACGAATTATTAAAACATGCCACTGAGAACCACTATGGGGTGGCGGCAGTCAATACGCTGAATATTGAGACGGTGAAATACGTCGTCACGGCGGCCGAGCGCGAGCGCGTTCCTGTGATCGTACAGTTTTATCCTGGGTTTGACAACTACACCGCGCTTAAGCACCTGGCCTTCGCCGCCTGCGATATGGCGGATCGGGCGTCCGTTCCGGTGGCGGTGCATCTGGATCACTCCAATTCCTTTGAGATTGCGGTCAGAGGGATTCGGGACGGCTTCCCGTCGGTTATGGTGGACGGCTCGTCGCTGCCCTACGAGGAGAATGTGGCGCTGACAGCGGCGGTTGTGCGCACGGCGGATATTTTCGGCGTGGACGTGGAGGCGGAGCTGGGACACGTGGGAAGCGGGGACAATGAGGACGATATCGTCAACTCCGACCACTACACCAACGTGGACCAGGCGGTGGAGTTCGTGCAGCGCACAGGCTGCGGCTCCCTTGCGATCGCGGTGGGCAACGCCCACGGCCCTTACGTCAAGACGCCGAATCTGGATTTTGACCGGATTAAGGCCATTCGGTCCAAGGTGTCCGTTCCCCTGGTGCTCCACGGCTGCTCCGATATTCCCAGAGAGCAGCTCAAGGAGGCGGTAAATCTGGGGATGAGCAAGTTCAACATTGCCACCGAATATTTCCGCGCCATGTACCAGGCCCTGGAAAAAGGGATCGCCAGCGGCGCGTTTGACGGAAACGCGGTGGGGCTGATGTTCGACATCCAGGAGGCCATGATCGATTTTGTAGTTGAAAAGATACGGCTTTTGAACCCCAACAAGTTCTCTCTGTGAGAACGGAACATTGTTTGAATCTGACTGGCGCGCCCGCACTCGGCGCGTCGGTTTTTTTGTGTAAAACAGGCCCGGGCCGGGTCTGACCCATGGATTTCGCTGTACGCGCAGAAGAATAACGCTGTAATATTGGCAAACCCGCGGATTAATGATATAATTTCCCTGTTTGACAGGCCCGTTTGCGGGCGTTTGAGGCAGAAAATGTCAAATGTTCGCAGTTTGCCTGCGAAATATACATCTGAGCGTGCGGCAAGCGGCGGGAATATCCCCCGCGGGCGGCGGCCGTTGTCCGCGGTTGCGCGGTCATACGGTTCGCCGGCTTTGCGAGAATGATCGTTTTCATACAAGAGAGGAGTTAAGCGGGTGTTTCGAGCGGAAGATTATGTGAAAGTGGAAAACCTGGATGAAGCTTACGAGCTTTGTCAGAAGCGCAGCAGCCTGATTATTGGCGGCATGGCGTGGCTGAAAATGACCTCAGTCACCAAGCGTGTCATCGTAGACCTGTCCGGCCTGGGGCTGGACACCATTGAGGAGACGGACCGGGAGTTTCGGATCGGGTGCATGTGCACGCTCCGGCAGCTGGAGACCCATCCGGGCCTGAATGAATATTTCAACGGTATTTTTAAGGCGTGCACGCGCCACATCGTGGGCGTTCAGCTGCGCAACGTGGCCACCGTGGGCGGCAGCATCTACGCCAGGTTCGGATTCTCCGATATCCTGACCTGTATGATGGCCTTGGACACCTATGTGGAGCTGCATCACGGCGGGGTGATCCCGCTGGCGGAGTTCGCGGCCCGCCCGGTGAGCCGGGACGACCGGGACGTGCTGGTGCGCGTCATCATCCGCAAGGACGGCCGCAAGGCGGCCTACACCACCCAGCGGAATTCCCAGACGGATTTCCCGTTGATCGCCTGCTGCGTTTCCCGTTTGGGGGACCACTGGTACGTGGCTGTGGGAGCCCGCCCGGGAAAGGCGAAGCTGACCAAGGTGACGGACGACGGAAATGAAAGCCTGGCCGAGCTGGCAAAAGAGGCGGCGGACGCATTTCAATACGGCACCAACAACAGAGGAAGCGGCGAGTACCGCCACCAGCTGGCCACGGTTTACGTGCGCAGGCTGATGGAGCGCCTGACGGGAAGGAGTGTCAGCAAGGCATGAATATACAGTTTCGATTAAACGGAAAGACGGTGCAGGCGGATATCCAGGCGGACATGCTGCTGATCGACCTCCTGCGCGGCATGGGATGTACCAGCGTAAAGCGCGGCTGCGAGACGGACAACTGCGGCCTGTGCACGGTGTGGATGGACAAGAAGCCCATCCTGTCCTGCTCCACCCTGGCGGTGCGCGCCAACGGCCGCCATCTGCGGACCTTGGAGGGACTCCAGAAGGAGGCTGAGGAATTCGGTATGTTTCTGGCCCAGGAGGGCGGCGAGCAGTGCGGCTTTTGCAGCCCCGGCTTCATTATGAACGTGCTCTCCATGGTGCGGGAGCTGGACGACCCCTCGGAGGATGAGATCAAGGAATATTTGGCCGGAAACCTGTGCCGGTGCAGCGGCTACATGTCGCAGCTGCGGGCGGTGAAGAAGTTCCTGGCCTATAAAAAGGAACAGCGGGAAGGAGGGAAGGCCTGATGGAGAACTCAGGGAGACAGACATACCGCGTGGTGGGCGCTCCGCTCATCAAGAAGGACGCCATGGCCCTGGTGACCGGCAAGCCGGTTTACACCGCGGACATCGCGCCCAAGGACTGCCTGGTGGTGAAGGTGCTCAGGAGTCCCTATGCCCACGCGCTGATTACTGAGATCGATTGCACCGTGGCAAAGAAGCTGCCCGGAATCGAGTGCGTCCTGACCTACAAGGACGTGCCCCAGAAGCGCTTTACCCTGGCGGGGCAGACCTATCCCGAGCCCAGCCCCTACGACCGCCTGATCCTGGATCAGCGCCTGCGCTTTGTGGGCGACGCGGTGGCTATCGTGGCGGGCGAGAGCGAGGCCAAGGTGGACCACGCCATGCGGTTGATCAAGGTGAAATACCAGGAGCTGCCGCCGGTGCTGGATATGCACGAGGCCAAGGACAATCCCATTCTGATCCATCCCGAGGAGGACTGGAAGGCCCTCTGCAAGGTGGGCGCGGACAACCGCCGCAACCTGTGCGCGGCCGGTTCCGAGCAGAAGGGCGATGTGGACGCGGTGATGGCGCAGTGCAGCCATGTTGTGGACCGGGTTTACCACGTGAAGGCGAACCAGCAGGCCATGATGGAGACGTTCAGAACCTTTACCTACAAGGACGTGTACGGACGGCTGAACGTGGTTTCCTCCACCCAGATCGTGTTCCACGTCCGCCGGATTCTGGCAAACGCCCTGGATATCCCGAAATCCAAAATCCGCGTGGTGAAGCCCAGAATCGGCGGCGGCTTCGGCGCAAAGCAGACGGCGGTGGTGGAGATTTACCCGGCCGTGGTGACATGGCTGACCGGCAAGCCGGCCAAGATCATTTACAGCCGCTACGAGTCCCAGATCGCCTCCTCCCCGCGCCACGAGATGGAAGTGCATGTGAAGATCGGCTGCGACGACAACGGCATTTTTAAGGCCATCGACGTGTACACCCTGTCCAACACCGGCGCTTACGGCGAGCACGGGCCCACGACGGTGGGACTTTCCGGCCACAAGGCCATCCCGCTGTACCGGACTCCGGAGGCCTTCCGCTTCGCCTACGACGTGGTCTACACCAACCGCATGAGCGCCGGCGCTTACCGGGGCTACGGCGCCACCCAGGGCATTTTCGCAATGGAGTCTGCGGTCAGCGAGCTGGCGGCAGAGCTTCACATGGATCCGGTGAAGCTGCGGGAAATGAACATGGTGAAGGAGGGCGATATCATGCCCGCCTACTACAACGAGCCGGCCTCCAGCTGCGCTCTGGACCGCTGCATGGCCCGGGCCAAGGAGATGATCGGCTGGGATGAGAAGTATCCCCGCCGGGATATGGGTAACGGCAAGGTACGCGGCGTGGGAATCGCCATGGCAATGCAGGGCTCCTCCATCGCCGGCGTGGATGTGGCCAGCGTGTCCATCAAGGTCAACGACGACGGCTTCTACAGCATGATCGTCGGCGCGGCTGAGATGGGAACGGGCTGCGACACGACCCTGGCCCAGGTGGCGGCCGAGTGCCTGGACTGCGAGATGGACGACATCGTGGTGTACGGCGCGGACACGGATATTTCTCCCTACGATTCCGGCTCCTACGCCTCCAGCACGGCCTACCTCACCGGAATGGCCGTGGTGAAAACCTGCGAGTCGCTGAAGAAAAAAATCATCGCCAAGGGCGCGGACTACTTAAACGGTCCGGCGGACTGCCTGGAATTTGACGGAAAGCGGGTTTACAGGCCCGCGGCAGGCGGGGAGGAAGAGCTCTCCATCAGCCTGAAGGACATTGCCAATAAATCCATGGGCTTTAACAGCGACGCTTTATCCGCCTGCGAATCCCATCATTCCCCCACCTCCCCGCCGCCCTTTATGGTGGGCGCAGCCGAGGTCGAGGTGGACAAGGAGACGGGTGCGGTCAAGCTGGTGGACTACGTGGCCGTGGTGGACTGCGGAACTGCCCTGAACCCCAACCTGGTGAAGGTGCAGACCGAGGGCGGCCTGGCCCAGGGAATCGGCATGGCTATGTACGAGGATATCCACTACTCGGAGAAAGGCCAGATGTACGAGAACTCGCTTATGCAGTACAAGATCCCCAGCCGTCTGGACGTGGGCAATGTCCGGGTGGAGTTTGAGAGCAGCTACGAGCCCAACGGCCCGTTTGGCGCCAAGTCCATCGGCGAGGTGGTGATCAACACGCCGTCCCCGGCCATCGCCAACGCGGTCTACAACGCCGTGGGCGTGCGCGTGCGCGATCTGCCCATCACGGCGGAAAAGGTGTTTATGGGGATGCAGGGGCTTTAATGAGCCCGAGGGGGATTTCTTATGGGAGCGACGCAGACACAGGAAGAAAAATTTATCCACATGACCCAGGAGCCGGTTCCGCATCTGATCTGTGAGCTGGCAGGGCCGACCATTATCAGTATGCTGGTCACCTCCTTCTACAACATGGCGGACACGTTTTTCGTGGGCCAGGTGGGGACCAGCGCCACAGGAGCCGTGGGCATCGCGTTTTCGGTGATGGCTGTGATCCAGGCCTTCGGCTTCTTCTTCGGCCACGGCTCGGGCAACTACGTGTCCCGCAAGCTAGGGGCCCAGGAGTTCGACGAGGCGGCCAAGATGGCGGCCACCGGATTTGTATCGGCCTTTATTATGGGGCTGGTGATTATGGTAGCGGGGCTGGCCTTTCTGGACCCGCTCTGCCATATGCTGGGGGCCACGCCTACCATACTGCCCTACGCCAGGTCTTATCTGGGCTTTATCCTGATCGGGGCGCCCTACATGACGGCTTCGCTGGTGCTCAACAACCAGCTCCGGTTCCAGGGCAGCGCCTTCTACGCCATGATCGGCATCGCCTCCGGGGCGGTGATCAACATCGTGCTGGACCCGATTTTCATCTTTGTGTTTCACTTAGGCATCGGCGGGGCCGCCCTGGCGACCATCATCAGCCAGTTCATCAGCTTCTGCCTGCTGATTGCGGGAACCAGAAGGGGCGGCAACCTGCGCATTGAGATCCGCAAGTTCTCTCCCAGCCTGGAGCGTTACAAGATTATCCTCAACGGCGGAGCGCCGTCCCTGTGCCGCCAGGGCTTAGGCAGCGTGGCCACCGCCTGCATGAACCTGATGGCCAGGCCCTACGGCGACGCGGCCATCGCGGCCATGTCCATTGTGATGCGCATCACCCAGTTCGCGGCCTCGGTGATGATCGGCTTCGGCCAGGGCTTCCAGCCTGTCTGCGGCTTCAATTACGGGGCCAGGAAGTACGGCCGGGTGAAGGAGGGATTCTGGTTCTGCGTGCGCGTGTCCACCATTTTCCTCTGCATTATGGCGGTCTGCGGCTGGTTCGGCGCGGAGTTCCTTGTCTCCATCTTCCGCAGGGGCGACCCGGAGGTGATCCGCTACGGAACCCGGGCGCTCAGGCTCCAGTGCGTTTCCTTCCCGCTGGTGGGCTGGATCACCATGTGCAACATGATGATGCAGACCATGGGCAAGGGCGTGCGCGCAACGATTCTGTCCATGTCGCGCCAGGGACTGTTCTTTATTCCGCTGGTTCTGACGCTGCCCGCCTACATGGGGCTGTTCGGCGTCCAGGTGAGCCAGCCCATCTCAGACGCCATCAGTTTTTTGGTGGCGATTCCGCTGGAAATCGGCGTGCTGCGCGAGATGACCCGCGAGATGCGGGACATGGAGAGCGAAAACGCCCAGGCGGCCGGTTCCGCCCCGTAAAATTGTGAATTTTACCCGCTTCCTGATTCGCCCTTGCATATCCCTCCCAAAAGTTGTATACTAAAGCCAGTTATGACGCGGGCAAAGCGCTATGAAGCCTGCGCCGGAGACACACCAACACCAGGAGGAATTGCAATGATTGAGGCAACGAGCTGCGGCGGTGTGGTTATTTTTCGCGGGAAAATCCTTGTCCTGTACAAGAATTACAAGAACAAGTACGAGGGATGGGTTCTGCCCAAGGGAACAGTAGAAGCTGGCGAGGAGTATAAGGAGACCGCCCTGCGCGAGGTTAAGGAAGAGACAGGGGTCAGCGCCTCCATCATCAAGTATATCGGTAAGAGCCAATATTCATTCAATACCCCACAGGACGTGGTGGAAAAGGACGTCCACTGGTATCTGATGATGGCCGACAGCTATTACAGCAAACCACAGCGGGAAGAATACTTTTTGGACTCCGGGTACTATAAATTTTATGAAGCCTACCATCTGTTAAAATTTTCCAATGAAAAGCAGATTCTGGAAAAGGCGTACAACGAGTATCTGGACCTGAAGAAGAGTAATCTTTGGGGAAGCAAGAAATATTTTTAAGCGAATAAGCACAGCGTGAAGGGCGCTCCGGGATGACCGGGGCGCACTTTTTTGGTATCGGGCGCGGCTGCCTTCTCATACCGGCGGCAGATGGCGATCATTGGGGTTGACCGCCATATTTCTGTTGAGAAAAAATCCGTAGTTTATTATAATGAGAATGGAAATATGGAAGGTGAAGGGCAGGGAAAATTATGTTTGGCGAAGAGAACCGGGAGAATCGGACAGCGTATATACTATTTCTGGCGGCTGCGGCGCTGGCCGCTGCCCTCATACTGTGGGCCGGGAATCTCCGGTTTGAGGCGAGGGCCGAGAGCATGGTGGACGGCCCTGCTCCCATGAATTTTTCAGAGGGATGGACGTTGGTGCAGGACGGAGCTGAAGTAGGGGTGATCTCCATGCCGCACAAATCCGACACTGCCCCGGGCACTCCTGTGACCATGAGCAAAAAATTGCCTGAGAATACGCTGAACGATTATGCGATCTGCTTCCACACGGCGTATTCCAGCGTGGAGGTAAGGGTGGGGGACCGGCTGCTGTACCGTTATAACTCCGACGGGGCGCGCCCCTTCGGCAAGGCCACGCCTAGCCGCTGGAACATGGTGCAGATTCCGGCGGACTGCGCGGGGCAGACGATCTCTGTGACCCTGCATTCCCCATACCGCGCGTCGTCGGGCGTGCTCTCGCCTGTCTGGCTGGGCGCTCCGCTGAAGCTGTCCTCCTACCTGCTGCACCAGTATATTCCGCAGATCTTGGTGTGCGGCGTGTTTCTGATTCTGGGCGTGGCAATTTTTATCAGTTCATTTTATCTGCGCAATTTGCTGCAGGATATCTGCACGGTCCGCTGCCTGGGCATATTTGTGGCGCTGGCCGCCCTGTGGATGATCAATGAGGTGGAATTTCCCGCATTTATATGGGAGTTCGGCTTTGCGATGGCCACGGCCAGGGATGTGCTGACCATGATTTGCCCGCTGCCCTATCTGCTCTACCTCATGCACCGGTTTCCGCGGGAATACCAGCCCGCGTTCCGGCGGCTCTGCTATCTGTTTTTTGCCAACTTTTTTATATCCATGATTCTTCAGATGACAAATGTGGCGGATTTCGTGGAGACGGCGTGGATGACCCATGTCTGCCTGGGGATCATGTTCCTGGTCCTGCTGGCGGTGATACTGCAAAGGATACGGAAGGAGCGGTCGCTGAGCGCGTATTTTAAGCTGGAATGCGCCGGGATAGGGTTCCTGGCCTTGAGCCTGGGCGCGGAGATGGTTTTGCACTACCGGATGGAATATATGAGGAGCGGGGATTATCTGCGCAGCGGGCTGTTCGGTTATATTATCTGCCTGTTTGCAGCCCTGCTCATGGATACGAGGAAAAAGCGGGAGGAGGCCGCGCGGATGGGGCGCGAGCTGCAGGATTCACGGCTCCGGCTGATGATCAGCCAGATTCAGCCGCATTTTATCTACAACACGCTCAGCTCCATACGGACGCTGATCAAGCTGGACCCGGACCGCGCCTACAGCCTGGTCTATGATTTTTCAAAGTATCTTCGGGCCAATATCGATTCCATCGGCCAGGGCGGCATGATCCCCTTTGCCCGGGAATTGGAGCACATTCAGAATTACTGCAATATTGAAAAGGTACGCTTCGGGGACAAATTGTCCCTGGTGTATGATATCGGGCCGGACGGCTTTGAGGTACCGCCGCTGACGGTACAGCCCCTGGTGGAGAACGCAATCAAACACGGAATCCGTGGGAAAAACGGCGGCGGAACGGTGAAGGTCCGCACGGCTGAGGATGAGAACAGCTATCTGGTGGAGGTGTTGGACGACGGGGCCGGCTTTGATACCGGCGCAGAGGTATCCAGGAGCTCCGCCGGCCTTGAAAATATCCGGCTTCGCCTGCGGGAGATCGCAGGCGCTGGGCTGGAGATCAACAGTATACCGGGCAAGGGAACGCGGGCAATTGTGCGGATTCCCAAGCATGCGTTGACATAATATATAGGCAGAGGGGGAGGAAATATGCGGACGATAGTGGTGGATGATGAGGAATTGTCCATGCGTCAATTTGAGATCGAGTGCGCCCAGGTGCGGGAAATCGATCTGGTGGGAACGTTTACCAATCCGTTAGAAGCGCTGGAGTACGCGTCCAGTCATCCGGTGGACTTTGCGCTTCTGGATATTGAGATGCCGCAGATGAACGGCATTGAGCTGGCCAGAAGGCTGCGGGAGCTCAAGCAGGACATGATCATTATTTTTGTCAGCGGCTACAGCGATTACGTGCTGGACGCCCTGAAAATGAAGTCCGATTACTATGTGCTCAAGCCCTACAGCCAGGAGGATATTCTGGATGCCCTGAACCGGGCTAAGCTTTTGGCAAAGGGGCAGGACAAGCGGATTTTTATCAGGACCTTCGGGCGGTTCGACGTGTTTATAGACGATAAACTGGTAAAATTTTCTAATTCAAAGAGCAAGGAGCTGCTGGCGCTCTGTGTGGACCGCTTGGGCGGCGAGGTGACGATGGAGGAGGCGGTGGACAAGCTTTGGCCGGAAAAGGACTACGACAGCCGGGTGAAGGCGCTGTACAGGAAAGCGGTGATCGGGATTCACGGGACCTTTGAGGAGTACGGGATCGAGGGCGTATTCTGCAACCACAGGGGCCGGTGTTACTTAAAAAGCGATGAGCTGGAGTGTGATTATTTTGAATATATGAAAAACAGAGGGGAGGGGAAATACCACTATAAGGACGAGTACATGTTCGACTACAGCTGGGCGGAGGAGACCAATGCCAGGCTGATGGGAGCGGAGCTGGAGCGGGAGTGACGGAGGCGCAGAAAAATTTATATTTGTAGAAAAATACGCGGGAATAGTTGCACAACGGTTGCACAGTATGAGCTATACTGAGACCATATCAACTACATATTTGGCAAAACTGATGAAAGTCAGCGACGCAAAGCTAAAGGGTCTAAATCATGAGACATGATATGACAGCCAGTTGCCCCTATATGAACGTTCCGGGCTAGGTACGTTTGTATTTGGTTCGCGTATTTACACGCTCAAGGTGTGTTTATGCTAATTTTAGGCAATCCTGACTGGACTCGGGGTTGCCTTTTTTGTGCTGAGAAAGCCTCGCTTTCGGGATGGCCGGGCGGGAGAATCGTTTGAGGAAAGGAGATGAGTGAGGGATGAAGGAGAAGAGCAGTTTGCTGCAAAAGATCGTGGGCGCTGTGGGGATTGTGCTCTGCGTGGTATTCGTTCCGCTGCTGCTGATCAATGTGACGCTGATTGTGAAGTCTTACACCAATCCCAACGAAGTGCCTGATTTCCTGGGCTACAAACCGTTTATCGTACTGTCCGGTTCCATGGAACCGAATATTATGACCGGGGATATGGTGTTCGTCAAGGAGACGGACCCCGACAGCCTGAAGGTGGGAGATGTGATCGCCTACAAGAGCGGCAGCGCGGTGGTGACCCATAGGATTGTGGACGTGACGTCGGAGAACGGCGAGACCCGCTATATCACCCAGGGAGACGCCAACAATGCGCCGGACCAGACTTCCGTGAAGCCGGCCGACGTGGAAGGCATTTATCAGCGCAGAGTAGCCGGAGCCGGGAATCTGGCCATGTTCATGCAGACGACCACGGGAATGATCCTGTTTGTGGTGTGCCCGCTGGTACTGTTCGTGCTGTGGGATGTGCTCCGCAGGCACCTGGAAAGCCGGAAGGAGGTCTCCAGGACAAAAGAGCTGGAGATGGAATTGGAACGCCTGAGGGCGGAAAAAGGGTAAGCGGAACAAAATCCGCGCCCGGATGAAGAAATAGTAAGGAACTATTAAAATATTTAAAAAAATGAAAAGAGGGAAAAGGCATGAAGAAAAGTATTTTTGCAAAAATTGGAGCGGCAGCGGTTGTGTTGACACTGGTTACCAGTAGTTTGGTGGGCGGGACGTTTGCAAAGTATGTGACGAATGCGAAAGGAACGGCTACAGCGACGGTAGCAGAATGGGGAGTGACATTTAAAAAAGATGCGGATACTGATTTTAATAATGCAGAGGTTAAGTTGGAAGGAAGCGGAAAGGGGGGGGAAACTTCTTCCGGGAGATAAAGGACAGATCGATATTATTGTTGATGGAAGCTCAGCAGAGGTTGGGTTTGACTATACAATTTCTATGTCTTATAAAGAAGGGGATCTGACCCAGGTGAAGTTTTATAAAGATAATTTATACAAGCAAGAGATCGATAAGAACGGCGTGTCTGCTGCTTTGGGATATGGTGAGAATGAAGCGAAAACTGAAGAGACCGTTAGTATATACTGGGAACTGCCGGAAAGCACTGGTGCCAATGATGATGAAATAAATGACGCCGATACCCAATTAGCTGGAAAAACCGCTTCATACACGATCGACATGAAAGCATTACAGCACGTTGAAACTTCGACAACAGAGTAATTGTGAACAACCGGGCTAAACCGCCTTGCGCGGTTCAGCCCCCGCCAGAGCACAGCGAATCCTCCGCTGTCCTCTGGCGAGGGCCGAACAGAATTGCCACAGCAACGCACAACAACATACCAAAAAAAGGGGGCCGTCCCATGCCGAACACTGGCCGAAAACCGCATAAAGACAGCCAGACCACCGGCAAGGCCCTGTGGATTTTCCTTCCCATCCTTTTGCTGTTTGTCTCCATCACCTCCTTTCTGGCGGGAACCCACATTGGCAGGGCTACGGACCACCGGTTGGGGCAGATGTTGGACACCATTGTACTGTCACCGGAGAATGAGGCCGTGAATCCGAACCGA
The DNA here is from genome assembly GCA_018380885.1 of Enterocloster asparagiformis. Lineage (GTDB taxonomy): Bacteria > Bacillota > Clostridia > Lachnospirales > Lachnospiraceae > Enterocloster. The sequence goes on along the minus strand of JAGZSY010000025.1, from coordinate 21,790 downwards.
ATTGACTTCAGCGGGCAGATCTTTTACACAGACGGCACGCCCTGTGCAAACCGGGTAATAGAGTTACACAGCGACCCCAAGCGAACCACCACGGATTCGGAAGGGGTTTTTCATTTTGAGGATGTGGAGACCGGAACACACAAGCTGTCCATGCTGGATGAAACCGGTCAGCCGGAAAATCAGGTGGAAATCCAAATAGACCGCCTGAGCGGAATCCGGACGGGACAGGTCACCGGCAATGCGCAGGCATACCAGTTGGCGGTGTCCGGAAACGTTATCTCCGTGCACATCCGCCTGCAGTTGGATGAAAGCCACGGAATGACGGTCAGCCCAGATGTGTATACGCGGGAGGCCGGGGCGGATCAATACAGGGATTCCTCCGGAAATACCGCGGACCCGGTGGAAGAAAGGCCCGTTGGGCAAACAGAGGAGATACCGGAGTCAGGCGAGGGATTGATTGCACAGGAAAACAGAACGGATCAGGAGGTCGGACAGACACAGCCAATCTCGCCGTCTGAACAAAACCATAGCAGCGCGGAGACAGAGGCGGCTCCCAGTGCCGGATCGGAAGCTTCTGTGGAAAGCCCTGAACAGCCGTCGGAGACTATATCCGCGACGGAGGGGACCGGGGAAATTCAGACGCAGCCCGGCAACTCAGGCTCCGACTCAGGTTCCTCCCACGAACCGGCCAGGCCGACTACCCCGGACACGCCGTCCACAGGCCCAGACCCTACGGAGCCGGTTAAGCCTACCGATCCCGTGGAGCCGTCGAAGCCTACCGATCCCACGGAGCCGTCTAAGCCCACGGACCCCACCGAACCATCCGAACCGACGGAGCCCGTGGAACCGGATCAGCCGGCGGACGTGCAGGTGCAGGAAAAGAACGGTCCTGTGTGGCAGCAGAACACGGAGATCAGCTTGTTTGCGGACCGGACCGGGGCTGGGGAGGATCGGAAGCTGATGCCCGGTTCCAAAGGGAGCTATGAATTTCTTGTCAGCAACAGAAATTCCTATGGGATTCAGTATCAGCTACAGATTACCGCTCCGGACGGTCAGCTGCTCCTGCCCCTCCGCTACCGTCTGAAATCGGACGATCGGTACTTATGCGGGGATCAGGACACCTGGCTCACCGCGAAAGAGCTTTCCGCGGCGGCTGTGACCCTGGAGCCGGGGGAGGAGAAGGAATATCTACTGGAATGGCAATGGCTGTTTGCCGGCGGAAATGACGTATTGGACACAAAGATCGGTTCCGCCGCGGACTTAGAATACCGGGTCATCGTGATGATCCACGCCGAGCAAATTACATGATAAGGAGAGGCAAAAATGAAACAGATTGGATGTTGGCTGCAACGGATCATCACCGCAATCCTCGTTGCGGTGATATTGATGAACGGCGTGCTGCTGGTAAAACGTTTTGTCTACCACGAGGAACTTCCCTCGCTGTTCGGCTATTCCATGGTGACGGTGCTTTCAGGCAGCATGGAACCGGCATTTTCACCGGGGGACAGCCTGATCATCCGCAGGCAGGCGGACTATACGCCGGGAGAGATTGTGACCTACGGTGATCAGGGGACATTTGTCACCCACCGGGTTGTGGATAAAGACGGGGAGATCTACCGGACAAAGGGGGATGCCAACAATGCCCCGGACGGAGTGGACGTCGGCCGCGACCACATTTACGGAAGCGTCCGCCTGGTCATTCCTCGCCTGGGAAATCTGATCCTGTTTCTCAAATCATCCCTGGGAATGCTGATCATGGTCGTGGTGCTGATGCTTCTGGTGGAAGCGCCTCATTTGCGGAAGCGGGAACTGGCGGGGTAAAGACGCCGGATATATTTGTGTAAAAACAGGTGGAAAAAGGGGGAAGGAGGATGGCGTTTTTTTCAGCGGGCAGCGGCAAAAAACAGGCGGATTCAGACAGAAAAAGACGGCATTCTCTCAACTTTTGGCTCTTGTACCTGGGGATTGCCAGTATGGGACTGACCGGTGTTACATTTTCTAAATATTCTACCACCATAACAGGAACGATCGTTGTGCAGGTAGCTTCCGCAAATGAAGTGAGCTTTGTGGACGGAGACGGCACGGTGATGGCCACCAGCCTTGTCTACGAGGGACAGAGCGTGACAGAGGTGCCGGAATGCCCGGAACGGGAGTTGACGGACTCTGTACCGCTGGACGGATCGCCCTCCGTGTTGGCGCTGGACGACGATCTGGACGCGGATATATACCGTGTGTTTATCGGGTGGAGTCTGGACGGTGAAACCATTGTTGATCCCATGGAGATTTCCGTGTATGAGGATTTGCAGTTTATGGCCATTTACGAGTATACCCAGGAAATGGTTCCGGTAAAAGCCACACCCTCCGAGGCAGGCAAGACGGTTGCGGGCGGCGCGGCAGGAGGCGTCCAGGGAGGCAGCAACGGCGCGGGCGGCCAGGATGCGGCAGCGGGAGAGGGCTCGGCGGAAGGCGGCCAGGCAGATGGAACGGAGGGCGTGACCTCCGGCGGAACATTGGGAGATACGGTCACGAACGACAATCAGTCCCCAGCCACGGGAAATTCCCCGGACAACGGGGAAAACGGCAGCCTGGGACAGGAAGGCAGCACTGGAAACGAGGAAAACGACAGCCTGGGCGGAGCCGGCGGTTCAGGTGACGGCACAGAAGAGGAAATAAATGGAAGTAACACTCCGGGTTCTCCGGACGGAGAGAAGAGCGGCAATCAATCCGGCAACGGTGCGCCGGACACAACCGAAAACAGCGATTCCCAGGGCGGAACGTCGGATACAACAGGAGGCAGCGCGACGGATACCGGTGAAAACAGCGGCTTAAACGGCGGGGAGACGGATTCCGGCGGGAACGGAAGCTCAGGCGGCGGATCGGATGCCGGCGACAACGGCAGCTCAGGCGGCACATCGGATGCCGGCGGTAACGGCAGCTCAGGCAGCGCATCGGATACCGGCGACAACGGAAGTTCAGGCGGCGGATCGGATACCGGCGACAATGGCAGTTCAGGCGGCGGATCGGATACAAGCGACAACAGCAGTTCCGGCGATAGCCAGCCAGATACAATCGACGACGGCAGTTCCAGCGGCAGTTAGCCGGATACAAGCGACAACAGCAGTTCCAGCGGCATCTGGCCGGGGCCTGGCCCGGAGATCGCGGCGGCATAAAAATAACGGCTTTGAATGCCTCAAAGCCGCCTCGAAATGCGCGGAAATTAAAAAATACCTGTAGCAAACCCCATTTCAACCAATATAGAAACAGCCCGTAGGCGCGGATCAATCGGCCTTCGGGCTGTTTTTGTCTGATTTTGCGGGGCGCAGGTCCTGCTACCGCCCCATGGAGGTTAAAATGCTCTCACGCAGCGAATCCAGGGCTGCGGCGGAATCCTCCTTCAGCGTGGATTTGATGGTGACCGTGGGCTCCAGAATCTGCATCTGCTTTAACTCCTCCAGGGAGGCGCGCATCTGCTTGGCGCAGGTGGAGGCCCAGGAACCGTTTTCGATCAAAGCCACGGTGCGGTTCTGCACGTTTAAGGCCTTCATGTCGTGGAGCAGGCTCTGCATGGCCGGGTAGACGCCGCCGTTGTAGGTGGGGGCGGCCAGCACCAGATGGCTGCAGCGGAAAATTTCGGAGATCATCACGGACACATGGGTGCTGGACACGTCGTAGACGGCGATATCCTTCACGCCCGCCTCCGCCAGGCCGGCGGCCAGTACATTGACGGCGTTTTCCGTGTCCCCGTACATGGAGCCGAAGAACAGCGCCACGGCCTGCTCCTCAGGCTCGTACTTGCTCCAATGGTTGTACTTGTCCAGCAGCAGGTCCAGGTTGCTGCGCCACACCAGCCCGTGCAGCGGGCAGATCATGCGAATCTGTACGTTTGCCAGCTTTTTCAGGGCCGACTGCACCTGGGCTCCGTATTTGCCCACGATGTTGCTGTAGTACCGCCTGGCGTCCGCCAGCCAGTCGCGCTCAAAATTCACCTCGTCGTTGAACAGGTTGCCGTTAACCGCGCCGAAAGTCCCGAAGGCGTCCGCGGAAAAGAGCAGCTGCTCGCTCTCCTCGTAGGTCATCATCACCTCCGGCCAGTGCACCATGGGCGCGAAGTAGAACCTGAGAGTGTGGCTTCCGAGGGAGAGGGTGTCGTTCTCCTTGACCACAACCGCCCGGCCCTGGGCGTCCAGATCATAGAACTGTCCGATCATGGAGATCGTCTTGGTATTGCCCACGATTTTTAAATCGGGGAAGCGGTGGAGCAGTTCCTCGATGTTGGCGCAGTGGTCCGGCTCCATGTGGTTGACGATCAAATAGTCCAGGGAGCGGCCGTCCAGGGTATGGAAAATATTTTCCAGAAATTGTCTGGTGATGGAGGCGTCCGCGGTGTCGATCAGGGCGGTTTTCTCGTCCACGATCAGGTAGGAGTTGTAGGAAACACCGCGGGGAATGGGGAAGAGGTTCTCAAAGAGAGCCAGACGGCGGTCGTTTCCGCCGACCCAGGTGATGGAGTCAGTCAGTTTTCTTGTGCAGTACATAATGCATTTGTCCTTTCCGATGTCTATTTTTTGTGTTGTCTCCGGAGCGGGGATGTGGTTCTCCGGGAAAACCGGCGCAGCGGGCGCCGTATGGGCGGAAATTTACATAAGCCCGCCTAGGGGGATTTCAGCAAATCCTCCAGGGTGATTCCGTCCAGATACTCATTGATCAGCGCGTCCAGCTTCTGCCATACGGGCCGGGACGGGCAGCTCTCGCGCCGGGGGCACTCCGTGTTGCCCTCCTCCGCGCAGGCCACCGGCGCCAGGCTGCCCTCGGTCAGACGCAGGATTTCGCCCAGCGTGTACTCGCCCGGCTCTCTGGTCAGGCGGTAGCCGCCGCCCTTTCCGCGCAGGCCGGTGAGAAGCTTGTTCCGGACTAAAACTTTCAGGACGATCTCCAGATATTTCTCGGAAATGTCCTGGCGGTGTGCAATCTCTTTCAGGGGAATATACCCGTCCGCAGAATGAGCGGCAAGATCCAGCATCACCCGCAGGGCATAGCGCCCCCTTGTGGAAATCATCATTTGACACACCTCCCTCTAAAAATTGCCTGTCAGCATGTCCCTATTATACTACAAGAGAAATAGGAATATCAACAGGAAGTGGAAAATATAAACCTATTGACAAAGTGGGTTTATAAGCTTATGATATCTATAAACCAAGTAGTTTGATAGGTTAATAGAAAAAACGTGGGCCGGAACCGGATTGGGCGGGCGTTGGCTCGTGGAGGCGGATAAAATTGTCGAGAGAAAAGCCCGTTAAAGCGCGTTTGAAAATCGCTTTCCGCCTGCGGGAATAAATTTTCAGACGCGCTTCGGGGCGAATGGAGGAGCATATGTCAAAAGAATTGCTGAAAGTAAAGGGACTGTCTGTCAAGGTGGAAGATAAAGAGATTTTGCACGGAATGAATCTGGAGATCAAAAGGGGGGAGACCCATGTGCTTATGGGGCCCAACGGAGCGGGAAAATCTACTCTGGGCTACGCGCTCATGGGAAATCCGCGCTATGAGGTGACGGCCGGGGAAATCTGGTTTCAGGGCAGGCTGATCAACGGGGAGACGGCGGATGCGCGGGCCAGGGAGGGAATGTTTCTCTCCTTCCAGAACCCGTTGGAGGTTCCCGGGCTGCGGCTGAGCGCGTTTATCCGCGGCGCGGTGGAGCAGCGACGGGGCGCCAGGGTGCGGCTCTGGGATTTCCGCAAGGAGCTGGAGAAGGCCATGGAGCTGCTGCAGATGGACCGGTCCTACGGGGACCGGGATTTGAACGCCGGCTTTTCCGGGGGCGAGAAAAAGAAGGCTGAGATTCTCCAGCTGCTGCTGTTAAAGCCCAGCCTGGCGATTTTGGACGAGACGGATTCCGGCCTGGACGTGGACGCGGTGCGCACCGTGTCCCAGGGCGTGGAGGAGTACCAGAAGGACCGCGACGGGGGACTGCTGATCATCACCCACAGCACCAGGATTCTGGAGTCCCTGCGGGTGGACAAGACCCACATTATGGTGGACGGCCGGATCGTGAAAACAGGGGACGCATCCCTGGTGGAAGAGATCAACCGCAGCGGGTTTGAGCAGTTTTTGGATCAGGCGGGCCGGTAGCGCGGCGTTTCCGGAAAGGATGGAGTACAGAGATGGAAGAAAAAACGTATGTAGATGATATTGACAGGAGCATATACGATATCCGGAACGAGGAAAGGGATGCCTACCGCATCGCGGCGGGCCTGAGCGCGGACATTGTGGAGCGGATATCAAAGGAAAAGCAGGACCCGCTCTGGATGGAATTGTTCCGGCTCCAGTCCCTGCAAATTTACAATAACATGGCAGTACCCGACTGGGGACCGTCCCTGGAGGGGCTGGACATGGACCATATCGCCACCTACGTGCGGCCCAACACCAGGATGACGGCCAAGTGGTCCGATGTGCCGGAGGAGATCAAGGACACCTTCGAGCGCCTGGGAATCCCCCAGGCGGAGCGCAAATCCCTGGCGGGCGTGGGCGCACAGTACGATTCAGAGCTGGTATACCACAACGTACGCAGGGAGGTGGCGGAGCAGGGCGTGGTATACACGGACCTGGAGAGCGCTTTAAAGGGCGAGTACGCCGGCATGGTGAAGAAGCATTTTATGAAGCTGGTGAGACCCACGGACCACAAGTTTGCGGCCCTTCACGGCGCGGTCTGGTCGGGGGGCTCCTTTGTCTATGTGCCGCCGGGCGTTTCTGTGGAAATACCGCTGCAAAGCTATTTCAGGCTGAACGCGCCAGGTGCGGGACAGTTTGAGCACACGCTGATCATTGTGGCTGAGGGGGCGAGCCTCCACTTCATCGAGGGCTGTTCCGCGCCCAAGTACAATGTGGCCAACCTCCACGCGGGCTGTGTGGAGCTGTTTGTGGGCAAGGGCGCGAAGCTGCGCTACTCCACCATTGAAAACTGGTCCAAAAACATGTACAACCTGAACACCAAGCGGGCCCAGGTGGAGGAGGGCGGAACCATCGAGTGGGTGTCCGGTTCCTTCGGCTCCCACATTTCCTGCCTGTATCCCATGAGCATCCTGAAGGGCCGCGGGGCCAGAATGGAGTTCACGGGCATCACCTTCGCGGGCGAGGGGCAGAACCTGGATACAGGCGCAAAGGTGGTCCACGCCGCGCCGGAGACCACCTCCTACATGAACACCAGGTCCATTTCCAAGAGCGGGGGCGTGAGCACCTTCCGCAGCTCCGTGGTGGTGGCAAAGGGGGCGAAGAACAGCAAGGCGGCCGTCTCCTGCCAGTCCCTGATGCTGGACCGTATCTCGCGGTCGGACACGATCCCGGCCATGGATATCAGGACAAGGGACGCGGACATCGGCCATGAGGCAAAGATCGGGCGGATCAGCGACGAGGCGGTGTTTTACCTCATGTCCAGAGGGCTGAGCGAGGAGGACGCCAGGGCCATGATTGTCAGCGGCTTTGCGGACAACGTGTCCAAGGAGCTGCCCTTGGAGTACGCGGTGGAGATGAACAACCTGATTCAGCTGGAGATGAAGGGGAGTATCGGATAGAAGGCTTTCACAGGAAAGCGGAAAGGAGGTCCCTTATGGGACAGGCACTTGATTTGAAGGTGAACAGGCTGCCGGCCAGGACCTGGAACCGGCTGAACATGAACGAGGCCAGCCTGGAGCGGATAGAGGCGGGGGCTGCCCCCGCGGTGATAACGGAAGGGATTGAGGAGACGGAGGCGTGGCAGGAGGATTTTGCCGCCATCGCCACCGGCATGGGCGGGGATATGGACCGCCTGGCGAAAACGGCCGCGGCGGCTGCGATCAGGATCGGCTCCGGACAGGCCGGGGCAGGAAGGCGCGCTGCGCTGCACTTTGTCTGCGGCCACGGGGAGACAAGCTTTCAGCCGGTGGAGCTGCTGGCGCGGGCGGGGGAAACGCTGACCGTGGTGATGGATTTCACCTCCGCGCCTGAGGCCCAGGGCCTGGCTGCGGTGCAGACCAGGTTCAAGGTGGAAGAAAACGCCAGGCTGAGGCTGATTCAGCTCCAGTTTCTGGGAAATGGCTACAGGCTGCTGGACGACATCGGCGGTATCTGCGGCCAGGGCGCATCCGTGGAGGTGATCCAGCTGTTCTTGGGCGGATCGGAGACCTACGCGGGCTTCCGGGCGGAACTGGCTGGGCGGGGAAGCGCCCTGAGCGCGGATATTGGCTACCTGGGCGGGGGCAGCCGGAGGTTCGACATGAACTACGTGGCGGATCACCGGGGCCAACGGTCCAAAAGCCGTATTGAGGCCGGAGGCGTGCTGCGGGACAAGTCCTTCAAGCTCTTTCGCGGAACCATTGACTTTAAGGCCGGGGCCGTGGGGGCCGAGGGCGAGGAGAAGGAGGACGTGCTGCTTTTAGGCGAGGACGCGGTCAACCAGACCATTCCCCTGATTCTCTGCGCCGAGGAGGACGTCCAGGGCAGCCACGGGGCCACCATCGGTAAGCTGGACGACGAGCTTTTGTTCTACCTCTGTTCCCGCGGCATGAGCCGCGAGGCGGCCGCCGGGATGATCACCAGGGCCAGGCTGGACGCCATTTGCCGGAAGATCGGCGACGGGCCGGCGGAGCAGCTGGTGCAGGATTATCTGGAGGAGGTGGCGGGCTATGGAAAATAGGAATCCGTACCGCGGGAATTTCCCGCTTTTGGCTGAAAACCCGGTGATTTACCTGGACAGCGCGGCCACGGCCCAGAAGCCGTCCTGCGTGCTCCGGGCGGAACGGGACTATTACGAGCGCTTCAACGCCAACCCCATGCGCGGGTTCTACGCTCTGAGCATGGAGGCCACGGCGCGGCTGGAGGAGGCCAGGGAGGAGGTGCGGCGGTTTATCAACGCTCCGTCGGCGGAGGAGATCATTTTCACCAGAAACACCACGGAGAGCCTGAATCTGGTGGCTTACAGCTACGGCCTCTCAAAGCTTAAGGCCGGGGATGAGATTCTGGCGAGCATCATGGAGCACCACAGCAACCTGCTGCCCTGGCAGATGGCGGCCCGGCATACGGGCGCCAGCCTGAGATTTTTGGAGTGCGAGGCGGACGGCCGGATCACCCGGGAACGGCTGGAGGCGGCGTTCTCCGACCGCACCAGGCTGGTGGCGGTGACCCACGTGTCCAATGTGCTGGGCTGTGAGAATCCCATCCGCCGGATCGCGGCCATGGCCAGGGAGCGGGGAGCCGCGGTGGTGGTGGACGCGGCCCAGAGCGCGCCCCACATACCCGTGGACGTGCAGGACCTGGGCGTGGATTTTCTGGCCTTCTCCGGGCACAAGCTTATGGGCCCCATGGGCATCGGCGTGCTGTACGGGAGAAAGGAGCTGCTGGAGGAGATGCCGCCTTTTCTCACCGGAGGCGAGATGATCGACTCCGTTACCAGGACGGGAGCCATATTCGCGCCTGTACCTCACAAGTTTGAGGCGGGCACGGTAAACGCGGCCGGGGCCTGGGGGCTGAAGGAGGCGATTTGCTATCTGGAGGCGGTGGGCTTTGAGGCGGTGCACAGGCAGGAGCTGGCGCTGACCACTGCGGCGCTGGAGGGGCTTAAGGGGATTCCCCACGTGCATGTGCTGGGGTCTGAGCGGCCGGAGGAGCACTGCGGCATCCTGACCTTCACGGTGGACGGGGTCCATCCCCACGACGTGAGCGCTATTCTGGACGCCGACGGCATCGCCGTCCGGGCCGGACACCACTGCGCCCAGCCGCTGCTGGAATACCTGAAGGTGGGTTCCGCCACCAGGGCCAGCATCTACTTTTACAACACGCAGGAGGAAATCGCGGCATTTCTGGAGAGCGTCGCCGGAATCAGGAGGAAGATGGGATATGGAGAATAGAGGCTTTTACAATGAAATACTGACCGAGCACAACCTGCGGCCGGCGCACAAGCACGATCTGCCGGACGCAAACCTGGTGCTGGAGGGCGTGAACCCCAGCTGCGGGGACCGCATCTGGCTGAAGCTGAAGGTGGAGGACGGGGTGATCAGGGACGGAGCCTTTGTGGGCGACGGCTGCGCCATTTCCCAGGCTTCCGCGGACATGATGCTGGATTTGGTCATTGGAAAGCGCAGGGAGGAGGCCCTGAGGCTGTCTGAGAGCTTCTTTAACATGATCCGCGGGACCGCAGAGGAGGCGGAGCTGGAGGCGCTGGAGGAAGCGGCTGCGCTGCGGGATGTGGCCCATATGCCGGCGCGGGTGAAATGCGCGGTGCTGGGGTGGAGGACGTTGGGGGAGATGGTGGGGGAGATATAGCCGTTCGTGAGAGCCAGGGGCCTTTCACGGCCCCTGGCTCTCACCAGCTGGGGATTGGAAGAGGGGGGAGAGGGGGATGGTTTTTTATTAAAGTATTTTTGAGAAGTCTATGTCGGAACGGACTTTAAAGTGGGGGATGTGCTCCTTTACGAAGTGGGGGATGACTTGGCCGGCCAGGTGGATAAAGCCTTGGGCTGCGGGGGAGAGGTCGGTTTCCTGGTTGTAGATCAGTCCGATGTCCCGGCTGGTGACGGTCTTTTCCATGGAAGCGAACAGCGGTTCCTGGTCAAAGGGCTCCTCGTAGGTGACGGACACCGGCGCGAAGGCAAAACCGGTATTGTGGGGGACCAGGCGGTAGGCGGTGGAGGTGTTCACCAGCTCCATGGCTACCTGGGGATGGATCCGGTATTGCGTGAACAGGCGGTTGGCCAGGTGGTAGATGTCGTGGTTCGGTGTGGGAGAGATAAAGGGAATCTGCTCCAGGATTTCCGGCGGGATATATTGAAGGCTGCCCTTCTCGTTGGGGGGCAGCTTTATGGTTTGGAACAGCGCCTGCTTGCGGCTGACCACCAGCGCGATTTCCTCACGGCACAGCCGGACGAACTTGAGGCCGTCTGCGGCTGCGGACTGGGAACACATGAAAAACACATCAATGGTCCCGGCCTTTAGCTTGGGAACCAGCTCGTCGGTATTTCCCTCCACCAGCTTGACTTCGATGTTTGGAAAGGCCGCCTGGTACGCGGGCAGGATGCGCGGAAGCCAGCTGTAACACCGGGTGGAATGCATGCCGATGAGCAGCCTGTCCCGCTTGCGGTTTGCAATGTCTGCCATCTCCTGATCCAGTTCTTCTTTGATCTTCCCGATTTTTCTAAGTCCGGCCACGTACCGCTCCCCCGCATAGGTGAGCTGCACGGGGGAGGAGGAGCGGTCCACCAGCTTTAAGCCCAGCTCCTCCTCCAGATTTTTAATATAGCGTGTCAGGGCCGGCTGGGAAATATAACATTTCTCTGCGGCCTTGGAAAAGCTTTTCAGTTCGGCAAGTGCCAACAGGTAGGCGCTTTTGTTCAAATCCATATCGATTGCCCTTCTTCCGGAATATCAGATAGTTTCACTTATATTATAATCCTTATAAACAAACAGTATTGGACAAATTTGGTAAAATCATATATATTTAATTTTATAGGTAATTCACAATTATGTCAAATTTTATCGCAGAAAATTGTTGAATTGACCAATTAATAAAGGGGGTATGTTCAGATGAGAAACATTGAAACCGCCTATGTAAATGCCAAAGTCTATACCGTGGATGGAGATTTTTCGGTGGCTTCGTCATTCGCAGTGTCGGGGGACCGCTTTGTGGCGGTGGGCAGCGAGGAGGAGATACGGGGGATGTGCTCTCCGGAGACCAGGATTGTGGATTTGAAGGGCGCCGTGGTGCTCCCGGGCCTGATTGACTCCCATCTCCACATCAACAACACCGGGGCTATGAAAATGGAGCTGAACGTGGTGGCCAAGCAGCGCCGGGAGATTGTGGACATGGTGGCGCAGGCATACAAAAACGCCGGTCCCGGAGAATGGATTGTAGGGCGCGGGTGGCTGAATGACGAGTGGCCGGACGCCTCCTTCCCAACCAAGGAGGAGCTGGATGAGGCGGCCCCGGACGCGCCCGTTTACCTGCGCAGGGCCTGCGGTCACGCAGCCTGGGTGAACAGCAAGGCCTTTGAGGCGGTGGGCGTCACTGCGGATACCCCCAGCCCGGTGGGAGGCGAATATTTGCACAAGCCGGACGGCAGCCTCTGGGGCGTGGTCACCGATCAGGCCCAGGACCCCTTTAACAAGGCTATCCCGCCCTACAATAAAGAGCAGCTGCAGCGCATCGTCCTGCTGGCCCAGGAAGGCTTTTTTGCTTCCGGCCTGACCACGGTCCACGATGCGGGCACGGCTGAGGAGTGGATTGAGGCGTGGGAGGAATTGTATCAGAGAAAGGAGTTGAAGCTGCGGATTTACGCCAGCATGCGGGTGATCGGCCGGCCGGACTACCGGGAACTGATGGAAGGGTCCCTGGCATTTTTCCGGAGGGGCCTCAGGATCGGCATGTACGACAACCGCTTAACCGCCCGCTCCTATAAGATTTCCTGCGACGGTTCTCTGGGCGCCCGCAGCGCCTGGCTGCTGGATGATTACAATGACCGCCCGGGGCACAAGGGCAACGGCAAGTGGACAGACGAGCAGCTCTACACCGTGCTCTATGAGGCGAGGCGGTCGGGCTTCCAGACCTGGTGCCACGCCATCGGGGACGGGGCCAACCGCCAGTGCCTGGACGTGTACGAGCGCTTGTTGAAGGAACTGCCGGATCGGGACGCGCGCCTGCGCATCGAGCATGCGCAAATCCTCGCGCCGGAGGATATCGGGCGCTTCAAAAAACTGGGAATTATTCCCACACACCAGACTGTTTTCCTGCGCACGGATAAAAAGGTGGCCGAGGCCAGGCTGGGATCAGAGCGGATCAAGGGCGCTTACGCCTGGCGCACGCTGATCGACGAGGGCAACCCCCTTCCCAACGGAACCGACTCCCCGGTGGAGAACTACAATCCGTTCCTGAGTATGTACTGCGCGGTTTCGCGGAAGGATGAAAACGGCCTGCCTGAGGGCGGATGGTATCCCGGCGAAGCGATGACGCGGGAGGAGGCGCTGCGCTCCTACACCACGTGGGGGGCATACGCTGCATTTGAGGAGCAGCTCAAGGGGAGCATTGAGCCGGGAAAGCTGGCAGACTTTATCGTGATCGACCGGGATATCATGACCTGCCGGGAGCATGAGATTAAGGACACCCAGGTGCTTCAGACCGTTGTGGGCGGCGAGCACGTGTATGAGAAGTCCCAGGCATAGCGCGGATCCGGGGCCGGACTGCGGGATAAAGACAATGGAAGGAGTATGAACGCTATGGAAAATACAAAGGCAGAGAAAAAAGGTATGTTTTACCGGTTTATCAACGGGGTGGAGATCGTGGGCAACAAGCTTCCCCATCCGTTTTTTCTGTTCTCAATCCTGATCGTGGTGGCGATTGTGCTATCGATCGTTTTTTCAGGAATCACCATGACGTATGAGAGCGCCTCATCCAAGGGGGCGGGCGGTGAGCTGGTCACCGTGACGGTTAAAAACCTGCTGAACAAAGAGACGATCAACTATGTAACCCAGAATATGTACAGCATCTACTACAACTTCTCGCCAATGATGATGATGGGCCTTCTGATGCTCTCCATCGGACTGGCGGAGCAGGTGGGGCTGTTCGGCGCGTTTATCAAACGCACCATAGCGGGTGTGCGGCCGGCATTTGTGTTTGCCATCGTGTCGTTTATCGCGATTAACGCCAACACGGCCTCCAACGCCGGTATTCTGGGATGTACCGCGGTGGCCGCCGCTGTGTTTGCCTCCATGGGCTATAATCCGTGGCTGGGTATTATCCTGGCATACGCCGCCGGAAACGCGGGTATGTCGGCCAATGTATTCGTTGGAAATCTGGACGTGCTGCTGAGCGGAATCAACGAGTCGGTGTGTACATCCCTGGGGATTGACCCCTCGTCTGTTCACGTGCTGCAAAACTGGTATTTTATGCTGGCCTGCGCAATTGTGCTGACTGTGGTATTTACATTCGTCACCACCAAATTCGTCCGCGGGTTTATCGGTGAGGCCAAGGATTTGAGCCTGGTTCAAGTCAACACGGCAGACAAGGACCTGACGCCCACGGAGCACAGGGCGCTGCGCAACGCGGGCATCGCGGCCGTTGTTTACCTGGCGCTGCTGGTGATCGCCTGTATCCCTCAGAATTCTTTCTTCCGCGCGGACGACGGGAGCCTTGTTCCCAACTCGCCCCTGTTAAAGAGCGTGCTGACGCTGCTGTTCCTGTTCTTCCTGATCACGGGCATCGCGTACGGCCGCACCACCGGCATTTTGAAAAACTGGAACGACCTGCCGAAAATGCTGGCCAACAGCATCAACTCCATGGTCAATTTCATGGTGATCGCGCTGCCGGCCTCCGTGTTCATCTATCTGTTTAACGCCTCCAACATTCCCACTGTGCTGGGCGCGGCGGGCGCTGAGTGGATCAAGTCCTCGGGGATCAGCGGCTTTGGGTTGATGATCTTTATCGTGTTCTTTTCCACGTTCCTCAATCTGTTTATGACCTCCGGTTCATCCAAATGGATGATTTTGGCGCCGATTTTGATCCCTATGTTCTATGCCATCGGCTTCAGCCCGGCGCTGACCACCGTGGCCTACCGTATAGGCGATTCCGCCACAAACGCCATTGCGCCGATTTCCTCCGACGTGGCGCTGATCGTGGGACTTTTGGGGAAATATAACACGGACAAGAGCAAGACGCCCGGCATGGGAAATGTGTTTGCGGGCTGTATGCCCTACGCCATCGCCACGATGATCACAGAGCTTGTGATTCTGGGAGTATGGTGGATTCTGAAGCTGCCGCTGGGCCCGGGCGTTCCCATGTTTATCAAATAACCGGACCCGACATACCGTTACAATTAGACACAGAAAGGATGAGGAAAATATATGACATATATGCCGATGTTTACCGTTCGCGGCGGAAGCCACAGGGAGCGGGGGGTTGATTACGGCACCCAGTGCCGGGAATTGATTCACGGTGTTTTGGAACGCTACATCACGTTTTTTAACAGCGGCCATGCCGCGGTGAGCTGGGACGAAGCGCGGGAAATCTCGAAAGAGTTTATTCCCTACATCCGTTCGTATTCCCCGGAGCTTTTGGAGGAGCTTCAGGGCATGGCGGAGGGGGCCCAGGCGGATTTTGACGATCTTCTGACCCTGAACTCCCGGTCGGAGGCCATGACGCTGGTGAAACGCGCCCCCTCAGACGAGGAGGAGCTGGACGGCTGCTCCAGCGTGGCGGTGCTGCCCGAGGTGACGGCGGACGGCCACACCAATCTGACCCAGAACTGGGACACCTACACCTGGCAGGAGTACGGAACCATCATTCTGCAAGTGCTCAGGGAGGACGGGCCGGATCTGATGATCGTCACGGAGGCCGGGCAGCTGGCGCGCTACGGCATGAACCAGGCGGGCCTGGCGCTGGGCGTGAACAGCCTGCACAAGATGTATAATACCAGGGTTTACGGCGTGCCGTCCGTGTTCATCCGCCGCCGGTTCCTGGAGCAGGACCGCTATGTGGATGCGGTCAACCAGATTTTCGGGGTTGATTCCATGCTCCCCATGTACTATGTGGCCGCCTATGCGGGCGGGGACGCCATGGGCTTTGAAAAGCTGGAGCAGGGTCAGCTGGTGCTCTATCCTGAGGACGGAATGATCGCACACAGCAACCATATCCGCCATCCCAGGTACGGTTACCAGGTGGATGCCCTGGGCGGGACCCTGTACCGGGACCGCCGGATTCTCAAACACTTGAAACCAAAGGCCGGGGCCATCACCCGGGAGGACATTAAGGAGGCGTTTCGGGATCACTTTGGCTATCCCTTCTGCGTGTGCCGCCACGGCGACGAGCGGAAGAAGGAGCTGGACCGCATAAGCACCCTCGGCTGCGTTCAGATGGATGTCACCGACCGGCGAATCTGGGTGTGCAAGGGCACGCCCTGCTGCAGCGAGTTCTGCGAGTATCACTGGGAGCGCCCGGAGAAGGCCGCGCGCTGGGACGACATTGAGCGGTGGTGACGGCGGATGGGATCAGTTGTGTAAATGGAGTGGTGTGAGATGAAACAATACAAGGCGCTTACTCCGTACCTCCTGATTATTCTGGGGTCATTCATCATGGGATTTGCCATCAAAAATATGTACGATCCCGTTAATCTTGTCACAGGCGGCGTGTCCGGCATCGCCATTATTGTCAAAAAAGTGGTGGGATTGCCCCTGTGGCTGACCAACACGGTGCTCAACATACCGCTGTTTCTGGCTGCCTGGAGGCTCAAAGGGTGGGGATTTATCAAGCGGACCCTGGTCGCCACCGTGGCGCTCTCCGTATCGCTGTACATCCTTCCGGAGCGGACCTTTCTGGCCGGGGACCTGTTTTTGTCCTCTCTGTTTGGGGGCGTTGTGTCCGGCATCGGAACCGGGATCGTGTTCGCGTTCCGGGCGACCACGGGGGGCACCGACATGCTGGCGTCGCTGGTGCAGTTAAAGCTGCGGCACTATTCCATCGCCCAGATCATGCAGGTGCTGGACGGAGCCGTGGTGCTGGCAGGCGCTTCGATATTCGGCATACAGTATGCGCTTTACGCGATGATCGCCATTTACGCTGTCTGCAAGATATCCGACGGGATATTGGACGGCATGAAATTTTCCAAGCAGGCGGTTATCATATCGGATAAAAGCGCGGAGATCGCAAACGCCGTGCTGGAGAATATGGAACGGGGCGTCACGTCCGTGGAGGCCATGGGCATGTACTCGGGGCAGCGGCGGAAAATGCTTTTCTGCGTGGTGTCGCGCAGGGAGATCGTGCAGATTCGTGACATTGTGAGACGGTTTGACCGGCAGGCGTTCATGTTTGTAAATGACGTCCGGGAGGTATTCGGAGAAGGTTTTATTGAAGAACTGCATTAAGGGATTGCCGTCCGGGCAGAGGCTTTGCCTGCCGGGGCGGCAATCTTTTTCTGACGTTATAAAGGAGAGGCGGTCCGGGGACTAGACAAAGTAATCCCCATACTGCTCCTTCAGATACTCCACCATCTCCCGCTGGCTTTTGCCCGCCAGCTCCAAGACAAAGCCGGAGGCCAGAAAACGGTGCTTTAAGGTGGAGAAGCCCCGCTGCAGCAGCAGATCGATATCCTCCCGGCCCACAAAAAAGTTCAGGCGGATCACCGGCAGGTCCTGGGCGCTTAAAATGTTGTAGATGCGGGAGGAGAAACAGAAGATACAGTCGTACTCCAGCTCCTCCAGGAGGTGGATCTCGTTGATGTTGAGGGTGCCCATCCATTCCAGGGCCACGTGTTCGCGAATCTGCTCCAGAAAGAAGCTGACCCGCTCGAAGTTGATGCTGGTCACCACCACGATCTTTTTTCGCTGGCGGTCCACGATGCGGTTGCGCAGGATGTGCTTTTGCACCAGCAGCGTCAAGGTGGATAGATGCTCGTCCACAAAGGAGAAGTTGAAGGCGGCCTTGAAATACACCCCGTACTTCTGGATCAGATGGTACAGGCCCAGAAACTGTTCCTTTGTGTTCTCCACGGTCTTGTCCACAAAGGTGCAGTGGAATTTGTCCAGGGTGATCTCGCGGTAGAAGTAGCTGTACAGCTCTTCCAGAAATTCTTCGCGGATGGAAAACGGCTCCGGCAGGCTGCTCACCACCTGCTCCGCGAACTGCTCGGTGGTCTGCCACAGGCGGCCGTCAAAGGGAAATTCCAGGCTGCGGGAGAAGTTCAGCATGCTGAGGGCCACGTTGTACAGCCGGTTTTCCCGGGGATTGTCGGAAAAGCTCATGTTTAACGGTGCCAAGGGCAGACGGTAGGAAAACTGCATGGACTCGTCCACCGGCCTGCTCTGCATGAGGCAGATAAACAGCAGCAAAAATTTCTTGGACGGATAGTTTAAGGACAGGCCGGTGGACGCCAAAAAAGCGCTCAGCTGTTCCACCGCCTGATCGGAGGAGGCCAGCAGGCTGGGCGCGGCCAGCTCGTAGCTCTGTTTTTCCAGGGGCGTGTTGGCGAAGCGGGCCTCGATGCGGTTCTCGTCCGTGAATTCCAGCAGGGGGTGCAGGATGTTGATGACCAGAAAGCGCAGCTGCAGCTCGTCCCCCTCGATAGCCAGTCCCTTTTTCTTCAGAGTGACCAGGGTCAGGCCGTGGTCGGCCAGATGGCGTCGCAGGTGGGCGCTGTCCTGCTTCTTGGTGGTCAGGGACAGGCCCCACTGTTCATACAGGGCGGAGGCGTTGACGTAGCCGTTGAAGAAAATGGTCACGATCATCACCCGGATGCGCTCCAGCCAGGAGCTGGCGTAGTCCTCCATTCCCATTTTCTGGATAAAATCCACGAACTCCTTGTAGCTCAGACGGCTCAGGCACAGCCCTTTTTTGATCTCGATCAGAGGCGCGGGGGAGTAGAGGTTGATCTGCTCCACAGCCCGGCGGATGGAGATTTCATTTTTTTCAAACTGCGCGGCCACCTTGGCCAGGGGGATGCTCTGGCGCTTCTGGATAAAGCGCAGCAGGCTCAGATCGTTGTAGCTCAGTCCCATCGTTAAAACCCTCCCTTGGGAAATTGCGTTTACGGGTTAGTTTTATTATAAATTTAGGGGCAACTAAACGCAACAATAACTTGTACTTTTTTTGCCTTGAAGCAACCGTTGTGATCTGTCATAATGAATTCAGTTCATAAGGCGCCTTTAGATCAAAACTATAAAACGACATTTCAACGTAAGAGAGGGAAACATATGAGTACAAAAAAGTCAAGCTGGAAGGACGGTATCCAGACATTTGGCCGCTCCCTGCTGCTGCCCATCGCGCTGCTGGCGCCGATTGGAATGGTAATGGGCATCTGTAGTGCACTGGGACAGTCCTACATGATCGAGAAATTCCCGTTTTTGGGAAACGAGATTCTCAAACTGATTTTATCGAGCTTACAGACCATCACAAGCATCGTATTCAACAACATTCCGCTTCTGTTCGCCATGGGCGTGGCCCAGGGGATGGCGAAGCATGAGAAGGGAATCGCCGTTTTCTCCGCCACGGTGGGCTATCTGACCTTAAACGTGGTCATGAGCGTTTACTTAAAGGCGACCGGCACCATGGCTGATCCGGCCATCGCGGCCCAGATGGGCCAGGGCACGGTGCTGGGCATTCAGACCTTGAAAATTGAGGCGTTGGGAGGCCTGATCTCCGGCCTGGTGGCCGCCAAGGTGGCGGACCGTTTCTACCGGCTGGAGCTGCCCCTGGCATTCGCCTTTTTCGGCGGCAAGAAGTCCATCCCGATCATCACCTTTGTCTGCATGATCCCCATCGGCCTGGTGATTCCGGTGATCTGGAGCGGCCTGACCAGCTTCCTGATCAGCATTTCCTTCATTTTCACCACACCTTATATCGGAAACGGCGTTTACTATGCGCTGAACCGGGCGCTGATTCCCTTCGGGCTGCACCACGTGCTGGCCTCCCTGGTTCGGTTTACCGAGGCGGGCGGCACTTACATGATCAACGGCACCGAGTACGTGGGTATTTTAAACGCCACCAATGAGATTCTGTTCAACCTGGGGCCCACCAGCGAGTACTGGAACCAGCTCATGCCCACCCTGACCAGCTACCTGGGCGGCGCGCAGATGCTGACAACCTTGTTCCGCGTACCGGCCATCGGCCTGGCCATGTACCACAC
Source organism: Enterocloster asparagiformis (assembly GCA_018380885.1). Classification (GTDB taxonomy): domain Bacteria; phylum Bacillota; class Clostridia; order Lachnospirales; family Lachnospiraceae; genus Enterocloster. The sequence continues at coordinate 2,162 of JAGZSY010000025.1, read as the reverse complement.
CTCATTCCTGAAGAACAGAAAGATCGCCAAGGGCGTGATCATGACCTGCTGCCTGACCGCGTTCCTGGGCAATATCACCGAGCCGCTGGAGTTCTCCTTCCTGTTCATCTCTCCGCCGCTGTTTATCCTGTACTGCATCATGAGCGGTATCGGGGCCATCCCTTACCAGCTGCTGCACATCAGCATCGGTTATATCCGCGGCACGATTTTTGACTTCGGCATCTTCGGACTGCTCTACGAGAACACGCACTGGATTGGATTGATCCTGCTGGGAATCGTAAACTTTGTGGTATTCTATTTCGTATTTAAATGGTTTATAGTAAAATTCAATCTGGAGACTCCGGGACGCGAGGAGTTCGAGATCGAGGAATCCGCCAGCGTGCTGCTGAAGGAAAAGAACTGGCCGGCCATCGCGGCCATCGTGGTTGAGGGCTTGGGCGGCAAGGAAAATATCGTGAAGGTGGAGAACTGTATCTCCCGTCTGCGCGTGGACTTAAAAGACCCGAACAAGGTGGATCAGATCAAGATCAAGGATTCCGGCTGCGCGGGCATCTTCTTCCCGTCCTCCAACCACATCCACGTGGTGTTCGGTCCTCATGTGGAGTTTGTCCGTCACGCTGTCGACGATGTTTTGAAAAAATAAGAGGTGAACAATGCGAGCATTATACGATTCGAAAAGTAAACTGGATGACCGGGGGATTAAGGGGCTGCTGAGCGAGACACAAAAGTATCGGACCTGGCTGAAGGTGGAGTCCGCCCTGGCCCTTGCCCAGGCGGAGGAGGGGTTCATCCCCCGGGAGGCGGCGGACGACATCGCCTCCGTCCGCTTTGAGGATCTGGACCTGGAGGAGATGGAGCGCATCAAGGCCAAGGTGGGACACGGGTTCGTCCCCTTTGTGAAGGTGCTGGTGAAGGCGTGCCGCGGGGAGGGCGCAAAATATGTCCACTACGGCGTCACCACCCAGAATATCCAGCAGACCTCCCAGCTCTACACGATCAAACAGGTCAATGACGTGTTCAAAAGCTTTATCGCGGATATCCTGGACAACCTGGGGACTCTGGCAAGGGACAACGCGGATGCGGTGATGGCGGGCAGAACCCACGGGAAACACGCCATCCCCATCACCTACGGCTACAAGGTGTCCGTGTATATCAGCGAGCTGTTAAACAGTCTGGAGCGCCTTGAGGAGTGCGAAAAGCGCGTGTTCCTGGTCATGATGGGCGGCGCGGTGGGCGGCTTTAACGCCACCGGCCTGCCCGGCCGCAGGGTGCAGAACCGGGTGGCCCGGATGCTGGGTATGACGCCCATGGACGTGCCCAGCCGCAACATGAGCCAGATGAAGGTGGAGTATCTCATGAACCTGTCCCTGCTGTGCAACACTCTGCACAAGATGGCGGAGGAGGTCTACTACACCGGAGTTGAGGAATTCTCCGAGGTCAGCGAGTCCTTCACCCCCGGCACCATCGGCAGCTCCACCATGCCGCAGAAGATCAACCCTAAGCTGGCCAAGGGCATCATCGCCAACTCCCAGAAGCTGTACTCCCTGTCCACCACCGGGCTTTACTCCGCGGTGCGGATGTTCGAGGGGGACAGCAGCTCCTATATGCTCTTTGACGGGCTGATGGAGGAGGGGGTGGAGCTGGCCACCGAGGTCCTGATCCGCGGCGAGGAGCTGACCCGCACCCTCCACGTGAACCGGGAGCGCATGTTAAAGAACGTAAATCTGAACCGTGGCCTGGACAACAGCGAGTACGTGATGATGAACGTGGCCGCCAGGATCGGCAAGGACAAGGCCCACGAGCTGATGTACGACAAGGCCATGAAGGTGGAGCTGGAGGGCCGTGACTACCTGAGCGTGCTTTTGGAGGACGAAGCGCTGACCGCCATGTTCTCCGGGGACGAGCTGAAACAGATGATCGATCCGGCCAGCTACACAGGGCTTTGCAGCACCATCGCCCAGGACATGGCCGAAAAGGCCAGGACGGCCGCAAGGGAGCTGAAGCGCCGCCTGGCCGGGGAGGCGTGAGAGGCCGGATCGCTTGAAACGGCATAATTTGGAATGATATAGCCTGCAAATAAAAAGTCAATAGGAAAATGAGAAATTTTCAAGATTTATTGTTGATTGAATTTCAGGTACAACAAATAGACCACCGTTATCCGC
>JAGZSY010000006.1 GCA_018380885.1 Enterocloster asparagiformis | reverse complement strand
GGAAGAGGGAGAGGAACGTATGACAGTCAGAGAGGTAAAGGACATATTAGGCGCAAGGGTATTGGTGGGGGAGGAGTATCTGGACCGCGAGGTGCGGTCGGCCTGCGGCTCAGACATGATGAGCGACGTGCTGGCGTTTTCTAAGGATCACTCCATCCTGCTGACAGGCCTGTGCAACGCCCAGGTGATCCGCACTGCGGAGATGCTGGACATTGTCTGCCTGATTTTTGTCCGGGGAAAGAAGCCGGATGAGGCTATGCTGGAGATGGCGAGGGAGCGGGGGCTGATCGTGATGGCCACCGGGCACCGCATGTTCTCCGCCTGCGGTATGCTCTACGCGGCGGGGCTCCACTCGGGGGCAATCTGATATTCAGATATTCGTTGGAAGCGGCCGGCCGCTTCAGGAGGCAGGACGACTATTAATGGATGAAGGGAACAATTATGGATGATGCGATTATTTTAACCTATCATATATCGCCGGATGATTTCACCAGGGCCGGCGAAGCCAGCAGCGACGTGAAGCGCAAGCTGAAGCAGATGGGCGTGGGCCCGGACGCGATCCGCAAGGTGGCCATCGCCATGTACGAGGGCGAGATCAACATGGTGATTCACGCCAGCGGAGGGGAGATTACGGTGGAGATTACGCCGGAGCAGATCAAGATGGTGCTGGCGGACGTGGGCCCCGGCATCCCCGACGTGGAGCTGGCCATGCAGGCGGGGTATTCCACCGCTCCGGACGAGATCCGGTCCCTGGGTTTCGGCGCGGGCATGGGTCTGCCCAATATGAAGAAGTATTCCGACCAGATGGAGATCGACACCCGTCTGGGCGAAGGCACCACCATCACAATGACAGTAAAGATTTGAGGCGATTAAATGGATAAGTTTTATCATTCCGTAAGGCTGGATGAAGCCTTGTGCAAGGGCTGCATCAACTGCATCAAACGGTGTCCCACCGAGGCCATCAGGGTGCGGGGTGGTAAGGCCAGCATCAACAATAAATTCTGTATCGACTGCGGCGAGTGTATCAGGGTCTGTCCCCACCACGCCAAGCACGCCACCTACGACAAGCTGGAGGTGATGCGCCAGTACGAGTACACGGTGGCCCTGCCGGCCCCCTCGCTCTACAGCCAGTTCAACAACCTGGACGACGTAAACATTGTGCTGAACGCACTGATCCGGATGGGATTCGACGACGTGTTCGAGGTTGGGGCTGCTGCGGAGCTGGTCAGCGAGGCGACCAGACAATACATATCGGAGCACGAGGGGCAGGTGCCCCTGATCAGCACGGCCTGCCCGTCGGTGGTCCGGCTGATCAGAGTCCGTTTTCCCAATCTGATCCCCCACCTGCTGCCCTTAAACCCGCCGGTGGAGGTTGCGGCGGTCCTGGCGGCCCGCCGGGCCATGGAGCAGACCGGGCTGCCACGGGAAAAGATCGGCATCATGTTCATTTCCCCCTGCCCCTCCAAGGTGACCTACGCCAAGGCGCCCCTGGGCACGGAGAAGAGCGAGGTGGATAAGGTGCTGGCCATCAAGGACGTTTACCCCAAGCTCCTGGCCTGCATGAAGGCGGTGGGAGCCCAGGAGGACTACCCCCAGATCGGCACCGCGGGCAAGATCGGCATCAGCTGGGGACACAGCGGAGGGGAGGCCAGCGGCCTGTTCACGGAGAGCTACCTGGCCGCGGACGGCATCGAGAACGTGATCCGGGTGCTGGAGGACATGGAGGACCAGAAGTTCACCAACCTGCGGTTCGTGGAGCTCAACGCCTGCAACGGCGGCTGCGTGGGCGGCGTGCTGACAGTGGAAAATCCCTACGTGGCGGAGGTCAAGCTGAAACGGCTGCGCAAGTATATGCCCGTGGCAAGGAGCCACATGGACGACAACCCGGAGGACATGATCAAATGGACCACCGGCGTCCAGTACGAGCCTGTGTTCAGCCTGGGCGGCAACCTGATGGAGAGCTTTTCCCGCCTGAACCAGGTGGAGCGGCTGGTGAAGAAGTTCCCCGGCTTAGACTGCGGCTCCTGCGGGGCTCCCACCTGCAAGGCGCTGGCCGAGGACATTGTGCGGGGGGAGGCCAGCGAGCGGGACTGCGTGTACTATCTGCGGGAGAATTTACACAAGCTGTCGGGCGAGATTTCCGGGCTGGCCGATGATCTGGAGGAAAACAGGGGCGGCAAGGAGACGCTGAACCTGATCAAGGAATATTTGCAGCGGATTTCCGAGGAGATGTCCCTGCTGGACAAGAAAGAGGATGAGGACGATGACGGTACAGGAATTGGTGAATAGCGGGCTGTTTCGGCTGGTGAACCTGGGCGACTGCCCGGAGCAGGAGATCACCACGCCGTTCTGCTGCGATCTGCTCAGCATCGCCATGAGCAAGGCGCCGGCCGGCTGCGCCTGGGTGACGGTGATGGGAAATATGAACACGCTGGCGGTGGCCGCGCTGACGGAGGCGGCCTGCGTGATTTTGGCGGAGGGGGCCCTTCTGGACGACGTGGCCGCGAAGAAGGCCGTGGAGCAGGGGATCACCGTGCTCGCCACGGAGCTGCCGATCTTTGAGGCCGCTCTGAAGGTCCACGGGTTGCTGGGATGATAAATCTGACCTACGACCTGCACCTTCACTCCTGCTTATCGCCCTGTGGGGACGACGACATGACCCCGGCTAACATCGCCGGTATGGCGGCTTTAAAAGGGCTGGACGTGGTTGCTCTGACCGACCACAACTCCAGCCGCAACTGCCCGGCCTTTCTGGCGGCCGCAGAGGAGTACGGCGTGCTGGCGGTCCCGGGCATGGAGATCAACACCTCGGAGGAGGTGCACGCTGTCTGCCTGTTTTGTACCCTGGAGGCGGCTCTGGATTTTGACCGGTATGTGTATGAGAAGCTGATCAAATTTCCTAACAAAGAGGAAATATTTGGAAAACAACAGATATACGATTTGTGCGACAAGGTCTGCGGCACCGAGCCCAACCTGCTGATCAACGCCACGGAAATCTCCTTTGACGGGCTGTGGGAGCTGGTGCGCTCCTACGACGGGGTGATGTTCCCGGCGCACATCGACAAGACGGCCAACAGCCTGATCGCCAATCTGGGCTTTATCCCGCCGGACAGCAGATTTGCGGCCGCGGAGGTGAAGGACTTAAAAAAGCTCCACGGGTTAAAGCGCGACAATCCTTACCTGGAGAAGTGCCGGATCATCAGCGATTCGGACGCCCATTATCTGGAACATATCAATGAGCCGGGGCTGACGATTGCGGTGGAGGAGCGGTCGGCGGCCGGGGTGGTCGCCGCGCTGCTGTCATGGCCGGAATTTTAATGATTCTAAAAAGTTGCATCATATTTTATGAAATTTTTGGCAAGGAAAATGGTATATTTTTAAGGTTCGATTAAGAGAAGCTTAATGTTGGACAGGGGGTCTTGACTTTTGGGTCGAGACTCCCTATTTTAGTAGGTATCGCCGGACGCGGCGTGAAAAATATAGAGAGGGCAGCCCCCGCGGGGGCAGACGCGGTCTCCAAACGGCGGACCGGGGAGGAGATGTCGGAAACAGCCCTGCAAGTAAGTATTTGACAGTATGATTTTGAAAAAAGAGGAGATGTAACAATTATGAAAAAGAAATGGATTGTTCTGGGAACAGCAATGATGATGGCGGCGGCGATCACCGCCTGCGGAACCAAGGATACCACAGCCACCACGGTGGCGGTGGAGACCATGGCGGAGACAAAGGCCGACACTTCCGCGGCCGAAAGCGAGGCCGCGCCTGAGGAGACTGGGACCGCGTCCGAGGAGACCGGGGCCAACGCGGCGGGCGAGACCTATTCCACCGGCGACGAGGCGGACGATGTATCTGAGCAGGCTGCCGATATGAGCGCCGATGAGATCAAGGACTTTGCGGTCAAGGTGCAGAAGGCGGTGGCGGACAAGGATATGGAAGCCCTGGCCGATATCTGCGCGTACCCGGTGTATGTTTCCCTCAGCGAGGGAGAGGGCGCGGAGATCGATAATAAGGAAGCGTTCCTGGCGCTGGACACGGCAAAGCTGTTCACAGAGGGTATGCTCAAGGAGATCGCAGAGACTGATCCGGCCACGCTGGAGCAGTTTGGCGCCGGTGTGATCATGGGAAATGAGAACAACGTGATTTTTAACTCCGTGGACGGACAGCCGGCCATTACGGGAATCAATCTGAAATAGGAGGTGAACGCCGCAGCGCGTTTCCTGTGAACCGGGCCGGATCTGTGGGTGCCGCAGACCGCCACAGGCGGGGAGGCAGTCCGGCCCGCCGCAGGCTGAGCAGTGCGCGGCCTGCGGCCCACGGGAATACCGATGAAACAAAAAGTCCCCGGTCAGGGATAAAGGTGACAGACACCTTTCCCTGACCGGGGGCTTTTTGCCCTGTCCTAGTCCTCCATCATATCCTTTAATGCCCGCAGAAACTCCAGGTCGGACTGGCGGACGCGGATGTTGGAGGAGAGAGTTTGGCCGGCCTCGGTCTTGATGTTGATCTCGATCAGCGTGCCCTCGTCCATGACGCCCTCGCGGGCGGACGCTTTGACAAACTGGATCAGCTTCGGATGATTGGCCCGGAACTGATTCCAGGCCGGTTTTAATTGTAACAGATTCATTGGATTCATTTGTATCACCTCAAAAACAGTTTACCACGCGGGCGGCAGAGGATTGGTCTGCCGCCCGCCGGGAGCGTTTATGGCTGTGCGCTGTCCGGATCGGGACTGTCCTGCCCGCCTTCGCCGCCCAGGATGATGTCGGGCGCTCCGGTGAGATTTACGTTCCGGGTAACCTTGGCATCGTATGTATCGGCCTTCATGATCTCGGCCAGATCCACGCCCGTGGTTTCCTTCATGGACTCAAAGAGCTTTGCCATGACCACCGGGACATTTCCCGCAATAGCGCCCACGCCGTTGTCCGAGTCGCCGTTTCCGCCGATGATGGTGATCTTGTCAATCTGGGATAAGGGCTCGGCAATCTTGCCCGCGATCTCAGGCAGCACGTTGATCATCATCTCCGCCAGGGCGGCCTTGTTGTACTTCTGGTAGGCCTCGGCCTTTTTTTCCATACCTTCTGCCTCGGCCAAGGCTTTGGCGCGGATGGCCGCGGCTTCTGCCTCGCCCTTGGCCCGGATGCCTTCCGCCTCCTGCAGCATGGAGAATTTCTGGGCTTCCGCCAACGCCTTCTTGGCCAGGGCTTCCTGCTCCTGCTCGTACTTCTTGGCCTCGGCCTCGCGCTGGCGCTTGTTCAGGCCGGCAGCCGCGGCCTGCTCGATGGCGTAGCGGTCTGCATCCGCCTTTTTGTTGATCTCCGCCTCCAGGGCCTGCTGTTGAACGGCGACTTCCTGTTTGCGCAGCTCGGCCTCGCGCTCCGCCCTGGCGATCTGGGCGTTGACCGTGGCGGTCTGGATGGTCTTTTCCTGCTCCTGCTTCTGGATTTCATAGGCGGCGTCTGCCTCGGCCTTCTTGGTGTCGGAGGCCTTCTGCAGCTCCGCCTTCTTGATGGCCAGCTCGTTGTTCTTCTGGGCGATTTCCGTCTGGGCGATTACCCGGGCGTCGTTGGCCGCGTTGTCCGCGGCAGCCTGGGCGATGGCGATATCGCGCTCAGCCTCGGCCTTGGCGATGGAAGCGTCCTTGCGGATTTTTGAGGTATTGTCCATACCTAAATCCTGGATCAGCCCGTGCTCATCCGTAACGTTCTGAATGTTGCAGGATAGGATATCGATGCCCAGCTTTTCCATATCTTTGGAAGCTTTGGTCATCACCTGGTCGGAGAACGAATCCCGGTCCGTGTTGATGGCCCGCAGCGTCAGGGTGCCGATGATCTCACGCATATTACCCTGAAGGGAATCCTGAAGATCGGAGGCGATTTTGGCCGGCTCTTTATTCAGGAAGTTCCGCATGGCCAACTTCATCCGGTCCTCGTCGTCCGCAACTCTCACTTTGGCCACCGCGTCCACCATGACGTTGATAAAATCGTTGGTGGGAATGTACTCGTCGGTCTTGATGTCCACCGTGATCTGTCCCAGATACAGTTTATCCATCTGCTCGAAAAAGGGAATCTTGATCCCGGCGCGGCCGATGAGCACCCGGGGCGTTTTGCGCAGACCGGAGATGATGTAGGCGTGATCCGGCGGAGCCTTTACGTATCCCTGGGTGATAATGATGATCACCAGGATGACCGCCAATAAAATAGGAAGTGCGGCGATGATAAGGCTTAAGTCAAACATAGGAACTCCTTTCTGTTAATAAAATGTGAATTTTGTTAGAGATATTGTACCATATGTTGGAAAAATTGGGAATAGAATTTCAAAATTCGACAGAATTACGCGGATAAATTTAAGAATTATCAGACATAAGTGAAAATTATGGGAAAGTGCTTAGCTATTATATTCCGTTTCGAATGAGCGGGTGTGATGAGGAAAGCCGGCTGGGAGCGGGCAAGCCGGCTTATCGCTGCTGTGCGGCGGGCATAATTACTGCGCGCCTTCTGTCTGGTAGACGGCGGCATCCAGGCTGAGCGCGTAGTTTTTGCCGCTGATGTCGCTTAAGACCAGCTGGTAGCTGCCCTTGGGCAGGGTGAGCTTGACCAGATTGTGGTCGGTCCAGCGGAAATCCCCCCAGGAGCTGTCCGTAGTTGCGTGGTGAATGATCTCAGCGGATGGATAGCCGTCCCCTTTCAGGGTCACGTCAAAGGTTCCGGCTTTGAAGCGGCCGGTGCTGTTGTTGTGCAGGTCAACGGCTACAAATACGGTGATGTCGGTCTCCTTTTCCAACTGGAATTCCAGAACCTCAGCGGGCTCGGAAACCTGGGTGAACTGGCTGGAGACGGTGCGGGAGGGAAATGTGTCCGAGGGGGTGGAGCCGGCCAGGGAGTGAAGCTCCGGGGAGGAGGCTGCAAGGGCGTCGTCGCCCTGGGGCTGTGACTGGCTGTAGCTGATGATTTCAGGCGCGTCCAGATTCCCGTAGACCAGGTCAAAGTCCAGGGTGGAGTCAGCGCCGTCAAAGCGGATGGTGTTTATTCCAGCCTTCAGAGGAATCTCGGTGTCCAGGACGGAGTCCTGGCTGCCGGCGACCGTGCAGGCGCTGCCGTCCGGATATTGGCAGATCAGCGAGGGACTGCCGGAGCGGCTGGACATTGTGCCGGTGAGGGTGATGGAAGCGGGGGCCGACGCGCTCACGTACAGGGATATGGCGTTCTGGTCCCCTTTTAAGCAGACGGTTCCGGATTCCTTGTATTGGGCTTCGGAGCCCTCGGCGGTGAAGGTGGAGAAATAGCTGGTCGAGGACGGGGAGCAGGCGGTGAGGAGCAGAGTCAGTATAGGGATCAGAAATATGGTTTTTTTCATAATGGACCTCCTTGGAATTGGCCGGGGCGGCTTCAATGGCTATGCGGCCGCAAAATTGCAGCGGTGAAAAATGGCTGCTGAAATAAGCTCTGTTAATAAAATATGTAAAAAATTTTACGGGAATGTGAACGCAGGACAAAGATATTCTAAAGAAGAGGCGGGAGTTTTCTAAAGAGGGAGCGGAGGGAATTATCCTTGTAATGGTGGCGCGCGGCATGGTATGATGGGAGGATGAACGGACTGAAGGACAGGAGTGATTGGCTATGAAATTGATTCATCTTTCGGACCTGCACATTGGAAAACGGGTCAACGAGTTTTCCATGCTGGAGGACCAGGAGTATATATTAAAGGAAATGATTGATTTGATTGGGCGGGAGGAGCCGGACGGGGTGATCATTGCGGGGGACGTGTACGACAAGCCGGTGCCCCCGGCGGAGGCTGTGCGGCTGTTCGACCGTTTTCTGACGCAGCTGGCGGATATGGGCAGGCCGGTGTTCGTGATCAGCGGGAACCACGACAGCCCGGAGCGCCTGTCGTTCGGGGGGAGGCTGATGAGCAGCAGAAAGGTGTACGTGGCCCCGGTGTACGACGGGCAGGTGAGGCCGGTGGAGCTGAAGGACAGGTTCGGCAGCGTGTTTGTGTATCTCCTGCCGTATTTAAAGCCCGCGTCTGTGCGCCGGTGTTTTCCCGAGGCGGAGGCTGAGATTGACAGCTATGACGACGCTGTGCGGTTTGCGCTGGACCAGATCCGGTCCGGCGGGGAGTTCGACTCCCGGGCGCGCAATGTGCTGGTGGCCCACCAGTTTGTGATGGGGGCTTCCTGCTGCGAATCGGAGGAGCTGTCCGTGGGAGGGCTGGACCAGGTGTCGGCCACGGCCTTTGACGGCTTCGATTACGTGGCGCTGGGCCATATCCACGGCCCGCAGAAGGTGGGGCGGGAGACGCTGCGCTACTGCGGCACGCCGTTAAAATATTCATTTTCAGAGGCCGGGCACAAAAAGTCCATGACCGTGGTCTCTCTGGAGGAGAAGGGGCGTGTGGCGGTGAGGGCGCTGCCGCTTGTCCCGCTGCGGGACCTCCGGGAGATTAAGGGGAGCTACGGGCAGGTCACCGACAGGGCATTTTACCAGGGCACAGCGGTGGAGGATTATCTGCACATTACGCTGACCGATGAGGAGGACATCCTGGATGCCATCGGGCGTCTGAGGGCCATTTACCCCAACGTGATGCGGCTGGATTACGACAACAAAAGGACGCGGTCCGGGCAGACGGTGGAGGCCGCGCAGCGGCGGCAGAAGTCTCCCGGGGAACTGTTTGCGGAGCTGTATGAGCTGCAGAATAACCAGCCCTTGAGCCCGCAGCAGCAGGAGCTTGCGGGCAAAATGATTGAAGAACTGTGGGAGGAAATGCCATGAGGCCGACCAAACTGACGATTTCCGCCTTCGGGCCTTACGCCGGGGAGACCACCCTGGAGCTGGACAGGCTGGGAGACAGGGGGATTTATCTGATTACCGGGGACACGGGGGCGGGGAAAACGACTATTTTTGACGCCGTCACCTTTGCACTCTACGGAAATGCCAGCGGCGACAACCGTAAGCCCAGGATGCTGCGCAGCAAGTACGCCTCCGGGGAAGCGAAAACCTTTGTGGAGATGGAGTTTGTATACAATGGAAGGACGTACCGCCTGCGGCGCAACCCGGAGTATTTCCGGGCAAAGCAGAGGGGCGAGGGGGAGACAAAGGAGCGGCCGGACGCGCAGCTAGAGCTGCCGGACGGGAATGTGATCACCGGAGACCGCACGGTGACGGCCAAGGTGGAGGAGCTGGTGGGCCTCAACCGGGAGCAGTTTTCCCAGATCGCCATGCTGGCCCAGGGCAGCTTTTCACGGCTGCTGTCCGGGCGCACGGAGGACCGGGGCGCGATTTTCCGGGAGATATTTCAGACCAGGCCCTATCAGAAGTTTCAGGAGCGGCTGAAGGAGAAGGCAAAGGGGCTTTACGGGGCTTATGCGGACAGCGTGAAGAGCATCGGGCAGTACGCGGGGGGCGTGTTTGCAAAGGATGAGGAGCCCTGGCGCGCGGCGGTGGAGAACAGGGACCTGGAAGCCATGCTGGATATGCTGGAGAGCATGATACGGGAGGACGGGGCGGAAGCCGCCGGGCTGGAACGGGACCTGCGGGCGGCGCGCGAGCGCAGCGGCCTTCTGGGACAGCGCCTGGGGGAGGCCAAAAGCGCAGCAAAGGCGCAGGAGGAGGCGCAGCGGGCCGAGCGGGAGCTGAGCGAGAACCGGCCATTGTTCGAGGAGGCAAGGGCCGCGTTTTCCCGGGAAAGGGGCCGGGCCGGGGAGCGCGACCGCCTGATCGGGGAGATTTCCCAGGCCCAGGAGAACTTAAGCGCCTATGACCGGCACGACCGGCTGGCGGCCGACAGCCGCGCCTGCCAGGCCGAGGCCCTCAGGCTGGGAACCGTGGAAGCGGAGGCGGGAAAAGAGGCGGAGACGCTGGCGCTTCGGCTGGAAACGGTGCAGGCGGAGCTGGACCGGCTGCAGACAGTGGGCGAGGAGCTGGTGGCGGCCAGGAGCGCTGCGGAGCGTCTGGCGCAGAACCGGCAGCGCATCGCCGCCCACGCCGGAGAGCTGGAGGAATACCGGGCTGAGGAAAAGCGGCTGGCCGCGGCCCAGGACGAATACCTGGCCGCCGACGAGACCAGGCGTTTGAGGGAGGCGGAGTACCAGACGCTTTACCGGATGTTCCTGGACAGCCAGGCGGGCATTCTGGCCGCAGGGCTGAAGCCCGGTCAGCCCTGTCCGGTGTGCGGTTCCCTGGACCACCCCGCTCCGGCAGGAATGGCTGGAGGAGCCCCGCTGGGATGGCCGGGAGACAGGGCGCGGACCGCGGAGGGGCGGGGGTGTGAGGCTGATGAACGCCGCCCTGCCGCCCCGGTCACCAAGGAGCAGGTGGACAACGCCTCCCGCCGGGCCAAGGAGGCCTCGGAGACCGCGGCAGGGCTGAGCCTGCGGGCAGGGGGGCTGAGGGGGAGCCTGGACCAGCGGTTTGAGCGGATGAAGGGACAGGTGGACGCTGAAATCGACGGCTGGAAGGAGTCCTGGCAGGAGCGGATCCGGGGAGCGCTGGCCGGGGGAACGCAGGTGTTTCTGCGGGAGTGGAAGCTGGTGCTGGAGCAGCTGGATGCGGCCATGGGCCAGCAGGCGCAGGCCAAGGAGCAGATCATCCGGAACCTGCAAGAGCAGGTGAAACGGCGCCAGCAGCTGGAAGCGCAGAAGAAAAACGCCTCCCAGGCCCTGGAGACGTGCAGGGAGCGCAGACAGGAGTCCGGGGCGGCCAGGCTCCGGGCGGAGACGCGGCGCGGGGAGCTGGAGCGACAGATCGCGGAGTTGAAAAAACAGCTTCCTCATGGGGATCGCGCGGCGGCGGAGCGGGAGCTGATGGAGCGGCGGCGGCAGCTCTCCGCCATGGAACAGGCGCTTCAGGCGGCGGAAGATCGCCTGAACGAGTACAGCAGCCGGGTGTCCGCGGCTGAGGCCAGGGCGCAGGCGCTGAACCGACAACTGGAAGAATTTTACAGAAATCAGGAGGAGATCAGAGTCGCGTGCGTTGGGGCTGGGGGGGCGCCAGACCTGGCGGTGAAGGCAGACCCAGCGGCGGAGGCGGGCCCGGGGACGGATGCAGACCTGGCGGCGAAGGCAGACCCAGGGGCGGCGCCGGATTCAGCGGCGAAGGCGGGCCTGGGGACGGATGCAGACCTGGAGGCGAAGGCAGACCCAGGAGAGGCACCGGATTCAGCGGCGGAGGCGGGCCCAGGGGCGGAGCTGGATTCAGCGGCGAAGGCGGGCCCGGGGGCGGCTCCAGACCTGGGGGCGGATGCCGGCCCGGGGACAGCCGCCGGCCCGGCTGCGGACCGTCTGGAACAGCCGCCCGCCGTCTGGGTCAAGGCTCTGGAGGCAGCGCTGGCCGAGACCGGGGAGACGCTGGAGCGGCTGGAGGCGGAGAAAAACCGGATCCACCACCGGCTGGAGACAAACAGAACGGCCCGGGACAACATGGTGCGGCAGCGGGCGGCCATGGAGACGGCCAGGCAGCAGTGGACCTGGGTGAAGGCCATGGCCGACACCGCGGCCGGGGAGGTCAGCGGCAAGGACAAGATCACCTTTGAGACGTACGTGCAGATGGCTTACTTTGAGCGCATCATCGCCAGGGCCAACGCCCGCTTCATGGTGATGAGCGGCGGACAGTACGAGCTGAAACGGTGCATGGAGGAGGACGGACGCGGCAAGAACGGCCTGGGCTTAAGCGTGATCGACCACTACAACGGATCGGAGCGCAGCGCCAAGACCCTGTCGGGCGGGGAGTCGTTTCAGGCCTCCCTCTCCCTGGCCCTGGGACTCTCGGACGAGATTCAGTCCGAGGCGGGCGGAATCCGTCTGGACACCATGTTTGTGGACGAGGGCTTCGGCTCCCTGGACGGCGAGGCCCTGAACCTGGCGGTGAAGGCACTGGCCGGGCTGTCCGAGGGGAACCGGCTGGTGGGTATCATCTCCCATGTTCCGGAGCTCAAGGAGCGCATCGAAAAACAGATTGTGGTGACCAAAGAAAAATCCGGTGGCAGCCGGGCGGAAATTGTTATATGATAGAGGGTAAGAGCTGCAAGCTGCCTTACCATGTAAACGGAAGGTTTTGTGGATAGCAGCGCGCCCAGCAGCGTGGAGAAGCGGTATAGCGCCGTTTTGCGCGCCGCTGCCTGCCGGTTTAACCAAAAGGCGCGGCGGCTGTGGTTTTGCCATGCTGCGCGCGCAAAAGGCGCCCTGCGGCCTGGCAGCTGTGAACAGTGACCAGCAAATAACGATTAGGAGGAACGCAGCATGGTGGAAGAATTGACGGTTGAGAAATTTTTGAGCACCCTGTCCTCAAAGGAGCCGGTACCGGGCGGCGGAGGCGCTTCGGCGCTGGCCGGAGCCCTGGGAAATGCGCTGGGTCAGATGGTGGCAAATCTGACCATCGGCAAAAAGCGCTACGCCCAGTGGGAGGATGAGATCAAGGGACTGCGGGCGCGCATGGAAACGCTGCAGAGGGAATTTGTAATCCTGGCGGACCGGGACGAGGAGGTATTTGCGCCGCTGGCAGCGGCCTACGGTCTGCCGGCCGGTACGGAGGAAGAGAAGGCCTGCAAGGCCGAGGTGATGGAGCAGCGGCTGCTGGACGCCAGCTATGTGCCTCTGGAGGTCATGGAGAAGGCGGTGGAGATGCTGGGGATTCTCGACGTCCTGGCGGTCAAGGGCAGCCGAATGGCGGTCAGCGACGTGGGCGTGGGCGTGCAGTTTGTCCGCACGGCGCTGCTGGGCGCGGTGATGAACGTCTACATCAACACCAAGTCCATGAAGGACCGGGAAAAGGCCGAGGAGCTGAACCGGGAGGCCGAGGAGCTGGTGCGAAACGGAACCCAGGCGGCGGACCGCATCTACGAGGTGGTGCTGGCCGGGCTGAGAGGGTAGCCGCCGGCGTATATCGGGCAGAAGAAGGAGGAACGGACACGGATGCAGGTATTAAAAGGAGCAGAGGTTTCTGCTAAGATCAGGGAAGAGGTACAGGGGCTTTTGACCTCCGTCGGGGGACCGGCGCCTAAGCTGGCCATCGTGCGCGTGGGGGAGCGGCCGGACGACATGTCCTACGAGCGCGGAGCCATGAAAAAAATGGACAATTTCGGGCTGAGGGTCCAGTCCTATGTGTTTCCCGGGGATATCACAGACGGGGAATTTAAGGAGCAGTTTGCGGCCATCAACCGGGATGAGGACGTGGCGGGTATTCTGCTGCTGCGGCCGCTGCCCAGGCAGATTTGCGAGAGCGATATCGAGAAAATGATCGATCCGGCCAAGGACCTGGACGGGATTTCACCCGCCAACATCGCCAAGGTTTTCGCCGGTGACGAGAGCGGCTTTGCTCCCTGTACTGCCGAGGCGGTGATGGAGGTGCTGCGGGCCTTCGGCATCTCGCCTCAGGGAAAGCGCGTGACCATTGTGGGGCGCAGCATGGTGGTGGGACGTCCCCTGTCCATGCTGATGCTAAAGGCCAACGCCACGGTGACCATCTGCCACACCAGGACCGCGGATTTGGAGGGAACCTGCCGCGGCGCGGAGATTCTGGTGGCCGCGGCCGGTCGGGCGAAAATGCTGGACAAGCGGTACGTGGGCCCGGGCGCGGTGGTGATCGACGTGGGCATCAATGTGGACCAGAACGGAAAATTATGCGGCGACGTGGACTACGAGACGCTGGAGGAAACGGCCTCGGCCGCTACGCCGGTGCCAGGCGGCGTGGGCGCTGTGACCACGGCGGTGCTGGCCAAGCACCTGGTGCGCGCGGCGCTGATGCAGGGGCGTGGGGAGGGAAAATAAACCCGTTTTTGCATAACGCTGCATACTATTTCTCCTAGTTTTTGTAAAAACAAACTGAAAAAGGCACTGTTACCGAAAGAAATATTAAAATAATTAGAATTTTCCCCGATTTTCCTCTTGATAAACGCTGAAAATGCATTATAATAAAAAGGCAATCATTTATAGTTATGCATTTTCGTGCATAAAGAAAAAAGAGGAGAGATCATTATGAAAAAGAAAGTATTAGCTATGACGATGGCTGCTCTGATGGCAGCCTCCATAACCGCCTGCGGAGGAGCAAAGACCGAGACGACTGCTGCCGATACCACTGCTGCCGATACCGCCGCTTCCGATACGGCCGCTGCCGAGAGCAAGACAGAGGAGGCCGCTTCTGAGGCTGCCGGCGGCACGCTGACCATGGTGACCAACGCGGAGTTCCCGCCTTACGAGTACCATGAGGGCGGCGAGATCGTGGGCATCGACGCCGATATCGCCAGGGCAATCGCAGACGAGCTGGGTATGGAGCTAGAGATCGAGGACATCGCATTTGATTCCATTATTCCGGAGCTGACCTCCGGCAAGGCTGATTTTGCCATGGCCGGCATGACCGTGGATGAGAAGCGCAAACAATCCGTTGATTTCTCCGACACCTATGCAAAGGCTTCCCAGAAGATTATCGTAAAAGAGGACAGCGACATCGCATCTCCCGACGATTTAAAGGGCAAGATCGTAGGCGTTCAGCAGGGCACCACCGGCGATCTGTACGTGTCCGATATGGAAGAGGACAAAACGGTTGTTGACCGTTACAACAAGGGCTTTGAGGCCGTTCAGGCTCTGATCCAGGGCAAGGTTGACGCCGTGGTTATCGACGGAGAGCCGGCAAAGGTATTTGTGGAGCAGAGCGAGGGGCTGAAGGTTCTGGATGAGTCCTTCACCGACGAGGAGTACGCTGCCGCTGTTAAGAAGGGCAACACCGAGCTCCTTGACAAGATCAACGGCGCGCTGAAGAACTTAAAGGAGTCCGGCAAGCTGGATGAGATCGTGGCAAAGTACATCAAAGCTGAGTAATCCGGAGCTGAGAACCTGAGTTTTATGACTGGATACTGCCGCATCGCGCAGGAGGGGCCGCGGGATACACCGCTTCCTGAGAACGTGCGGCAGTTTTTTACCTGTCTGCGCGCCGGCGCGGCAGACGTCCCTTGAAAGGCGGGCTGCGCGGGCGGAGGGACAGGGCCTGCCGGCGGGCTGCAAGTCCCCGCCTGCCGGCGGAAAATCAAAGCAGAGGATGGATAACATGTGGGAACAATTTTGTAAGACTTTTTACCTGAACTTTATTGAGGACGACAGCTGGAAGTACATCACGGTGGGCCTGAAAAACACCCTGATCATCACCCTTTTTGCCTGTCTCATGGGAATCGTTCTGGGCTTTCTGGTGGGCATGGTCCGCTCTACCTACGAGAAAACCCATAAACTGAAAATCCTCAACGCCATCTGCAAGGTCTACCTGACGGTGATCCGCGGAACGCCTGTGGTAGTGCAGCTGATGATCATCTATTTCGTGGTGTTCGGCAGCGCCAGGGTCAGCAAGGTTTTTGTGGCGGTTTTGGCCTTTGGCATCAACTCCGGCGCCTACGTGGCGGAGATTTTCCGAAGCGGCATCATGAGTATAGACGGGGGGCAGCTGGAGGCGGGGCGCAGCCTGGGCTTCAGCTACTGGCAGACCATGTGGTATATTATCATGCCCCAGGCCTTTAAAAACGTGCTGCCGGCTCTGTGCAACGAGTTCATTTCCCTGTTAAAGGAGACGTCGGTGGCCGGTTACATCGCATTGCAGGACCTGACCAAGGGCGGGGATATTATCCGCAGCAGGACGTACAGCGCGTTTATGCCGCTGTTTGCGGTGGCGCTGATTTACCTGGTGATTGTGATGATCTTTACGAAACTGATACAAATATTGGAGAGGAGGCTGAGGCAGAGTGAACGGTAATTGTAATGGGGAGGCCCTGATTCGGGTGGAAAACCTGGGAAAAAGCTTCGGCCCTATCCACGTTCTGAGCGGAATCAACGTGGATATACATGCCGGCGACGTGGTGTTTGTGGTGGGGCCCTCGGGCTCCGGCAAAAGTACCTTTCTGCGCTGTCTGAACCTGTTGGAGGAGCCCACGGAGGGCCATGTGTTCTTTGAGGGGGTGGATATCACCGACAAGCACACGGATATTGACAAACACCGCCAGAAAATGGGCATGGTGTTTCAGCAGTTCAACCTGTTCCCCCATATGGATATCATGAAAAATCTGACCATCGCGCCCATGAAACTGCAGGGCAAGAGCCAGGAGGACGCGGAGGCCGAGGCTATGCGCCTGCTGGAGCGGGTGGGCCTGGCCGACAGGGCCCACGCGTATCCCAGCCAGCTCTCCGGCGGCCAGAAGCAGCGAATCGCCATTGTGCGCGCCCTGTGCATGAAGCCGGATGTGATGCTTTTCGACGAGCCCACCTCAGCTCTGGATCCTGAGATGGTGGGCGAGGTGCTGGAGGTGATGCGGGACCTGGCCAAGGAGAAGATGACCATGGTGGTGGTGACCCACGAGATGGGCTTTGCCCGGGAGGTGGCCACGCGGGTGATGTTCATGGACGGCGGAAACTTTGTGGAGGAAGCGCCGCCCCAGGAGTTCTTCACCAATCCGAAAAACGAGCGTCTGCAGTCCTTCCTGAGCAAGGTGCTGTGAGAACGGAAAAAGACGGCGCGCCGCCGGGGATCAGAGGGTCCCGCGGTGCGCCCGGCGAAAACGCCGCTGCAAAGAGAGATTCTTTGCGGCGGCGTTATTTTATTGCGGAATGGGGCAGATAGCGCGGCTTCCCCGGCATATCCGGGTTTATTTTAATTCGCAGACAGCCTTAAATCTGCTGCGCACAGCGCTTTCGCTGCGCCCCAAAGTCTTTTAAGGCCCGGTGCGGTGCGGCCGGATGCAGAAAGAGGCCTTGCGGAACCATGTCCCGAAAAGCCCCTTTGCCTATTCCGATTATAGATCGCAGTCATGGCATTGTCGATAAAATAACAAATGATTTATCACAATTCTGCCGCCGTTTTTCCGGCGGATTTAAGTGCTCGTGTTGAATTTTCCCAGCAGGTCCGCCAGCCGTACCAGGCAGTGGTCCAGAGCGGCCAGTTCCTCCTCGGTGTAGCCGGAGAGGGCCTTTAGCGTGCTGTCCAGCATACTCTCCTTCAAGTCCATCAGCATCTGGATGCCGCGGTCCGTGATGCTGATATAGACCTGACGGCGGTTTCGGGAGTCGTGGGTTCTCTGCACCAGCTCCTTCTCCTCCAGGTCGTTGACCAGCTTGGTGAGCTGCTGTTTGGTGATGTCCAGCTGGTCGGCCAGCTCGGACATGGTCAGTTCATGGCCGTTTAACTCGTTCAGCGTCATCAGGGTGTTAAAGGCCAGAGAATTGGCTTTTACCACGTTCTGCTGTTGATACTGGCTTTTGGCCAGGGTAAAAAAACGAATGGTGAATTTTAAAAAATGGTCGCTGACCGCCAGGGCGTCCGGTTTTTGTTCTTCCGTAACAGTCACCTCCTGTGCCTGCAGTTGAGGCTTTTCTGTATACTGTTGTATCACAGGCGTCAAAAAATGTCAATGTTTATTAAAAGTAAATAAAAATTTACAATTAAATATTGACAAAGTTTGGAGATGGTATTATTGTACAGATACAGCGGTTTTGCAGGCCAAAGCGGAAGCGGCGGCAGGGCCGGTGTATAGGCAAATGAAAAAAGAAGCAAGATAAATACATTAAGAAAAGGAGATAATGAGTATGGGAGTAAAAGGAGACAACGGCGCAAACAATCCGAAAAAGCCGTTTATCTATTACTATCTTCTGGTACTGCTGATTGTGATGGTGTTGAACGCGCTGGTATTTCCCTCTGTGATGGAGCGCTCCGTCCAGGAGGTGCCTTACAGCGAGTTCATCACGCAGCTGGACCAGGGGAAGATCAAGGATGTTTATCTGACGGACACGCAGATTCAGTACACGGTGAAGGACCAGCAGTGGGGCGGCTACAAGACGGGCCGCTTTCCGGACGACCAGCTGATTGAACGCCTGCAAAACGCCGGCGTCACGGATTACCGCAAGGAGATACCCACCCAGGCGTCTCCGCTGCTCAGCTTCCTGATGACCTGGGTAGCCCCGATCCTGATGTTTGTGATCATCGGGCAGATCATGGCCCGGTCCCTCAGCAAACGTATGGGCGGGAACAACGCCATGACCTTCGGCAAGTCCAACGCCAAGATTTACGCGGAGAGCGAAACCGGCATCACCTTTGTGGATGTGGCCGGCGAGGAGGAGGCCAAGGAGGCCCTGGAGGAGATCGTGGATTTCCTGCACAATCCCCAGAAGTACGCGGACATCGGCGCCAATCTGCCCAAGGGCGCGCTGCTGGTGGGCCCTCCCGGAACCGGTAAAACCCTGCTGGCCCGGGCGGTGGCAGGGGAGGCCCATGTGCCCTTCTTCTCCATCTCCGGTTCGGAGTTTGTGGAAATGTTCGTGGGTATGGGCGCTGCCAAGGTCCGCGATCTGTTCA
Source organism: Enterocloster asparagiformis (assembly GCA_018380885.1). Classification (GTDB taxonomy): domain Bacteria; phylum Bacillota; class Clostridia; order Lachnospirales; family Lachnospiraceae; genus Enterocloster. The sequence goes on along the minus strand of JAGZSY010000006.1, from coordinate 344,515 downwards.
AGCAGGCCTCGGACAAGGCGCCCTGTATCGTGTTTATCGACGAGATTGACACCATCGGCAAGAAGCGCGACGGCGGCGGTATTTCCGGCAACGACGAGCGCGAGCAGACCTTAAACCAGCTGCTGACCGAGATGGACGGCTTCGACGGCAAAAAGGGCGTGGTGATTCTGGCGGCCACCAACAGACCGGAGTCCCTGGACCCGGCGCTGCTGCGCCCCGGCCGGTTTGACCGGAGAATCCCGGTGGAGCTGCCGGATTTAAAGGGCCGGGAAGCCATTTTGCGGGTGCACGGAAAAGAAGTGAAAATGTCCGAGGATGTGAATTACAACGCCATTGCCCGCGCCACCTCGGGAGCCAGCGGAGCGGAGCTGGCCAACATCATCAACGAGGCGGCCCTGCGCGCGGTGCGCCAGGGACGGGCTGCGGTGAACCAGAGCGATCTGGAGGAGAGCGTGGAGACGGTGATCGCCGGATACCAGCGCAAGGACGCGGTGATCTCCGAGCGGGAGCGCAGGATCGTGGCCTACCACGAGATCGGCCACGCCCTGGTGGCGGCTATGCAGAGCCATTCCGCCCCGGTGCACAAGATCACCATTATCCCCAGAACCTCCGGAGCGTTGGGCTACACCATGCAGGTGGAGGAGGGGGAGCGCTTCCTGATGAGCAAGGAGGAGGCCCTGGACAAGATCGCCACCTTCACCGGCGGCCGGGCGGCCGAGCAGCTGATCTTCCAGTCCATCACCACCGGAGCCTCCAACGACATCGAGCAGGCCACAAAGCTGGCCCGGGCCATGATCACCCGGTACGGGATGAGCGACCGCTTCGGCATGGTGGCGATGGAGACCGTGAGCAACCAGTATCTGGGCGGGGACACGACCCTGGCCTGCTCGCCGGATACGGCCAGGATCATCGACGACGAGGTGGTGAAGCTGGTGCGCGGACAGTACGACAAGGCCCTCAAAATCCTGGGCGACAACGTGGACAAGCTGCACGAGCTGGCGGACTACCTGCTGGAGCGCGAGACCATTACCGGGGAGGAGTTTATGGAGATTTTAAACCGGTAAAATGCCTGCCCGGCCTGTGGGCAGAGGAGGCTGAGATTTTATAGTTTGTTCGATTGCATTCCGCTGCGTGATATGGTATTCTGAAAATGATAAGCGGATTTTAACGGCGCTTCCATGTCTGAGCACAGGTCTGTTTCGCAAAGTTTCTTATACAGATTTTCTTATGATTGTGTGATGGTTTTAAAGCAGAGTGATTAGCAGGACGCGCGGCCTGAGGACGGGCGGATTGCCGGAAGCCGCTTGCATACAAACATGAGAATATCTTGGAAGAAACGGAGGAATGAAGATGGAACGGATACTGGAGCAGCTCTATGCCGGGGATCTCTGTCCGGCGGACAACAGCGTGGTGGAGAATCCCAATTACCGAAGCCTGTGCAAGGCGAATCTGGAGGAGACGGACCGGTTCGCCAACTCGCTGACCGAGGAGCGCAGGGAAGCCTTTGACATCATGATGGACCATTACCTGGAGGTGTGCTTCATGGAGAAAACCCAGGCCTTTGCGGATGGGTTCCGGATGGGCGCGCAGGTGATGTGCGAGGTGTTCCGCGAGGCGGCGCAGCAGTGAAAAAGTGAAATGCAGACGACAGAGAAGAGCGTCCCGTAGGGGGCGCTCTTTTTGGGGTATGGATATTGGGGACAGAACAGGGCCGGAAGGGGGCGTCTCAGAAGCCCGGGCTGGGAGATGGAGCGCGGCGCCCCCATGGACGGCGTGGGGAAGGGAGCCGGAAGCCGCGCCTTCCGAGGCCGCTACTGACGCGGGCCGGGGTAGACCACATAGCCGTCCTTGCGGGGGCCGGCCTTTGGCGCGGGGGCGGCGCCGTAGCCCAGGAGGCAGTGGCCGATGCCCTCGTAGTCCTCTTCAAGCCCCCATTTTGTGAGAAGCTCCCGGCCTTCGGGGCAGGAGAATACTTCTTTGGCGCGGTGGACCCAGCAGGAGTCCACGCCCAGGGCGTGGGCGGCGTTTAACAGGTTCCCCATGACCAGGGCGCCGTCGTACAGATAGGTGGGCTGGGCGCGGTCGGCCAGGACGACAAGGATGGTGGGAGCGCCGTAGAAGGGGTCGATGTCCTTGCCCAAAAAGCGGGCGTTCAGGCGGGAGAGCAGATCGCGGGTCTCCCTGTCCTGCACCACAACGATGCGCGGGGACTGCTTGCCGTAGCCGGAGGGGGCATACATGCCGGCTTCCAGAATCTGCTCCAGCTTTTCCGGCTCCACCCCGCGGGACGGGTCGTAGCGTTTGACGCTTCTTCTCTGCTTCATGTTTTCAATACATTCGTTCATCTCTTATTTCTCCTTTCTCTGCGGGCGAATCGCTGTCTATTCGCGGCTTAGCATGAATTTTCTGGCCATAATGATAAAGTCGTTGCGGGTTCCGGCCAGCTTGTCCATATCTTTTACCGACCAGTCGTAGAAACCGCGACCGGATTTATAACCGAGATTTCCATTTTCTACCAGCTGCTCCATCACAGGAGAGGGGGTGGTGCGGCTGCTGATCTCCGGCAGCACAGTGCGCTGCACGTTCAGGCACAGGTCCAGGCCCGCGGCCTCGATGTGTTCCAGAGGACCCCAGACGGGCATACGGATGCCCATCCCCATCTTCACGGCCGTGTCGATGTCCTCCGGCTCTGCCAGGCCGATTTCCACGATGTTGACGGCCTCTCGGATCACGGCCTGGAGGATGCGGTTGGCCAGCTGGCCGGGCAGATCGCGTTTCACCAGAACAGCGGCTTTGCCCCAGGACTTCAATGTGTCCCGCACGGCGCAGGCAACCGATAGGTCCGTGCGGTCGCCCACCACGACCTCCACCAGAGGAACCAGGTGGCCGGGGAACCAGAAATGGGAGGTGACGGTTCGCTGGGGATGGCTGGTGAGCAGGGCGATGTCGGTGATGCGCAGGCCGGAGGTGTTGCTGAGCAGGGGGACCTCCGGCGGGAATACCTGGTCCATGCGGGCGAACAGCTTTTGCTTGAGCTCCAGGTTTTCCACCACGGCCTCGATGACCAGTGAGGCGCTGTCCCGAAACTCCTCATAGTCCGGGGCGGTGGAGATGAGCTCCTCCGCCTTCCGGGCCTGGTCCTCCTCGGCCAGCCCGTTCTCCAGCAGCTCTGCGATGTTGGCCCGGGCGGATTTGAGACCGCGCTCCAGCTGGTCCGGGTTAATATCCACTAACACCGTCTTGTTCCCCGCCAAAGCGCTGCAGGCAGCGATGCCGCTGCCCATCAGACCGCTGCCGATGATGATTACAGTATCTCGCATAATGATTTCCTCCTCTGTGGTATTCACGGCGTTGCCGGCTTCACGCATACCGGCGTGGGGCATGGAAGCTCCCAGGCGCGGGTGAGCGAACCGTCGACCTCGTTGATTTTAAAGGTGAGAATGTTGTCCGAATCCTGGTTGGCCACGATCAGAATCCGGCCGTCGGGATCCACGGCGAAGTTCCGGGGAGTGCGGCCCCCGCAGGGAACGTTGTCCGTCCAGGTGAGGACTCCGGTTTCCTGGTCGACATGGTAAATGGACAAGCTGTCGTGGCCGCGGTTGGAACCGTAGAGAAAACGCCCGTCCGGCGTCAGGTGGAGATCGGCGCAGATATTGCCGGGTTTACAGCCGCCGGGCACGGTGTCTATTGTCTGACCCAGAGTAAAACCGCCGTCTCCGTCGTAGCGCAGCAGGGAGATGGTGGAGGCCAGTTCGTTGATCAGATAACAGAAACGGCCGTTGGGGTGAAACTCGCAGAACCGCGGCCCGCTGCCCGGGAGCGTCTCAAAGCCGGGGACAGCGCTCAGGAGACCTGTCTCAAAGTCCGTCCGGTACGCTGTCAGACGGTCCAGGCCAAGGTCCGGCACAAAGGCAAAGCGCTGGTCCGGGGAAAATACCAGGGAATGGGCGTGGGGGCCCTTCTGGCGGACCGGGTCCACGCTGCTGCCCTCGTGCTGGATCAACTGGCTGTGAGGGCCGAGGGAACCGTCGCCTTCCACCGGGTACACGCACACGCTGCCGCTCATGAAATTGGAGACAAAGACGTGGGTTCCCGCGCGGTTTACCGCCACATGGCAGGGGTCCGAGCCGATTGTGGGACGGCTGCCCAAAAGGGTCAGGCTTCCGTCCTGGGGACATATCCGGTAGGCCGACACGCCGCCCCCGGGCTGCCCCTCGTATTCCTTCAGCTCATTGACCGCGTAAAGAAAGCTTTGGTCCGGGGAGAGGCAGAGATAGGAGGGGTTGGCCGCGGGTGCGGGCCTCCCCTCCTGCGTCAGCTCGCCGGTTTGCGGATTCAAAAGCAGACGATAGATTCCCTCTCCTTTTCCTTCCAGCACCTCTCCGGTTCCGAACAAAATCGGCCGGCTGTAGGTGCCCACGTAGATTCTTCGCAAACGATTCATTTTCCCCTCCAATTCAGAACGTATAGTCGAACACCGTCTTGGCGTAGGACACGGAGTCCATAAACGCCCGCACCTTCAGATGCTCCGGGTGGTTGATGTAGCGCTGTAAATCCTCGTCCGAATCGAACACGGAGTCGATGCAGATGTGAAATGCCTCCGGAGCGCCGGCGTTGTAGTTCAAAGCTACCTGGGCCTGGCGGATCTGAGGAATTACCGTTTTTAAATATTCTGTTTTCTCCCGGAAGATGCGGCAGGTCTCCCGGCGGTCCTCATCGCTGCCGTTCTCATTGATTTTCCAGAACACGATGTGCTTGATCATAAAATGGTTCCTCCCTCTATACACTTTAATTGTACTACAAGTTGATTTGATTCTACCACGCAATCGCGAGCGATGTCAATAGAGACAACAAAAATTTCCAAATGAGTCAACAAAATATATAATTCAAAAAACAAGAAAATCATAAACATTAGTGGAAAACAATAAAATTAAATGATCAAAACAAATATAAATAATCAAAATCACAACAAAAACATTAAAATATAATTGACATTCTGTTTTGCCATGATATAATACGACTTGTAGGACAAGTGAGGGAAATGCAAAACTAAAACTATATAAATGCATTCTAAGGAGGAATCAGTATGAAGAAAAAATTGGCAGCGTTGGTGTTATCCATGGCAACGGCGGCAACGGTTGTGTCAGGCTGCGGAGGTTCGTCCGGCGGCTCCGGGCAGGCAGCCCCGGCGGGCGCGGACAAAGCCCAGACCACCGAGGCGCAGTCCCAACAGACGGAGCAGGCGGCCGCGGCGTCGGGAGACCAGAAGATCGGGGTGTTGATTTTTAACTATGCCAACGACTACATTTCCTATGTCCGCAAAGGGCTGGAGGCAGCCGCGGAGACGGCCGGGGTGGAATATTTGACCGTAGACGGGGCCAACGACCAGGCAAAGCAGACGGAGCAGGTGGATACCATGATTCAGAAAAAGGTGGATGGACTCTGCGTGGCGCTGGTGGAATCCACAGCTGCGGAGACCATTATTGAAAAATGCCGCACCGCTGACCTGCCGGTGGTGTTTGTGAACAAGAAACCCACGGCCGAGGTGCTCAATACATATGACAAGTGCTGGTATGTGGGCTGCGCCACCCAGCAGCCGGGCGAGTTCCAGGCGGAGATGATGCTGGAGGACTGGAAGGCCGATCCCTCGATGGACAAAAACGGGGACGGTAAGATTCAGTACGTGATCATCAAGGGCGAGAACGGACACGAGAACGCGGAGGCGCGCATCGTGGGTATCCACAAGGTTCTGGACGAGTCGGGCATCGAGTACGAGGAGCTGGACTGCCAGGTGGCGGGCTGGGATGCCTCCAAGGCCAAGGATATCATGGACACCTGGCTTTCCAAGTACGGCGACGACATTGAGGTGATCCTGTCCAACAACGACGCCATGGCACTGGGCGCCATCGAGTCACTGAAGGCCGCCGGCTACTTTGAGGGGGACAAACAGGTTGCAGTCTACGGCATCAACGCGATCCAGACCGGACTGGAAGCCCTGGAGCAGGGATACTTAAGGGGCACCATCATGACGGATATGATCTCCGAGGGCACTACCACCTTCCAGGTGATGAAAAATGCGCTGGACGGCGCGGACTGCCAGACGGATATCGCCTATCCCTACGATGCGGATTCCAAGTTCTTCTACATTGACACCGTAAAAATCCGCACCGACAATATCGATACGGCCTGGGCAATGTATAAATAATGTTCTGATACACGGCGGACAGCGCAAAAACAGACGGGCGGGGCGTGCCAACGCTCCGCCCGGTTAAAAAACGGAGTGATGAAATGGAGCATGTTTCAGAGCAAGAGGGCAGGGAATATCTCCTGGTCATGCGGGATATCGACAAGGAGTTTCCGGGAGTCAAGGCCCTGAACAAAGCGAAGCTGTATGTGCGGCGGGGCTCCGTCCACGCCCTGATGGGGGAGAATGGAGCGGGGAAGTCCACGCTGATGAAATGTCTGTTCGGAGTCTATTCCAAGGACAGCGGCGATATCCTGTTTGAGGGGAACAGCGTGAATTATACCTGTCCCAAGGACGCGCTGGACCACGGTATTTCCATGGTGCACCAGGAGTTGAACCAGGTGCTCCAGCGGAATGTGATGGAGAATATCTGGCTGGGCCGGTTTCCCACCAGAATGGGCTTTGTGGATGAGCAGAAAATGTACGACGAGACCAAAAAAATCTTTGACGACCTGAATATCGGCGTGGATCCCAGAGAAAAGATCGACGACCTCTCCGTATCCCAGCGCCAGATGATCGAGATCGCCAAGGCCGTATCTTACAACGCCAAAATTATTGTGTTCGATGAACCCACTTCGTCTCTGACCGAGAAGGAGGTCTCCCACCTGTTCGAAATTATTGAGAACCTGCGGGGCCGCGGGGTGGGAATGGTCTATATTTCCCATAAAATGGAAGAAATCAAGCGCATCTCGGACGAAATCACGGTTATGCGGGACGGCAGCTGGGTGTATACCGGTAAGGCCAGCGAGATGGAGATGGATCAGATCATCTCTCTGATGGTGGGGCGCAGCATGTCCAGCCGTTTCCCGGAAAAGACCAACCGGCCAGGGGACAGTGTGGTCCTGAAGGTGGAGCACCTCACCGGCGCGTATATGCCCACCATAACGGACGTGTCCTTTGAGCTGCGCGAGGGGGAGATTCTGGGCATAGCGGGGCTGGTGGGATCGCGGCGGACAGAGCTGGTGGAGACTATCTTCGGCCTGCGCAAGCGTGAGTCCGGGAAGGTCATCTACAAGGGCCGGGAGACCGCCATCAACAACCCCATCCAGGCCATCTCCAACCGCTTCGCCCTGTTGACGGAGGAGCGGCGGCAGAACGGCATTTTCGGGGATTTGAGCATCCGCTTTAACGCCACGATCTCCCATCTCAGCGATTACTGCCGTTTTTCCTTCATCAATGAGAAAAAGATGGCAGGCGATACGAAATGGGTCATAGACGCCATGGCGGTCAAAACGCCCAACGACCGCACGGCTATCGCCAATCTCTCGGGCGGAAATCAGCAGAAGGTGATCATCGGGCGCTGGCTGCTCAATGAGCCGGAAATCCTGATGATGGACGAACCCACCAGGGGAATCGACGTGGGCGCGAAATATGAGATTTACAAGCTGATGAACGATTTGGCCTCCAAGGGTAAGTCCATCCTGTTTGTCTCCTCGGAGATGCCGGAGTTAATCGGCGTCGCGGACCGGATTATGGTGATGAGCAACGGACGGATAGCGGGAATCCTGAACCGTGATGAATTCGATCAGGAGGAAATCATGCGGTTTGCGGCCAGATACCTGGGCTGACAACAAGGGTCCGCAAAATTGGAGGAGAGATATGAAGAATACGAATGAATTATCAAGAGATAAAATCAAAAAGGCTTTGATGAATTATGCGATCTACCTGATTTTGCTGGTCGTGGTGGGCGTGATCGTGGCGGTGGACCCATCGTTTTTGCAGATCGGCAATCTGTCCTATATCTGTACCCAGGCCTCGACCCGCCTGATCCTGTCTCTGGGCGTGGCCGGAATCATTGTGCTGGGCGGGACGGATCTGGCGGCCGGGCGCATGGTGGGCATGGCGGCCGTGATCTGCGCCTCCCTGCTGCAGGCGGTGGAATCCAGCACCAGGGTGTACCCCAATATGCCGCGGCTGCCGATTTTTCTGCCCATGCTGCTGGCGGTGGTCCTCTGCGTGGTGTTCTGCTTTGTCCACGGCCTCATTGTGGCCAAGCTCAAGGTGGCGCCCTTTATCGCCTCCTTGGGGATTCAGCAGGTGGTGTACGGCCTGTTTTCCATTTATTTCCAGGGATTAGCCAACGGCTCGCCAATCGGCAGCTTCGACAAGCGCTTCACCAACTTCGCCCAGGGAGCCTTTCAGCTGGGGCCGGTGCGACTCCCGTACATTGCGATCTACGCGGTGATCTGTACTGTGATCGTGTGGGTGATTTGGAATAAGACGAAGATCGGCAAAAATATGTTCGCCATCGGCGGGAACCCGGAGGCGGCGGCAGTCTGCGGCGTGAACATTGTCAAGGGCTCCCTGGTCATCTACATCCTGGCGGGAATCCTCTACGGGTTCGCCGGCGCGCTTGAGGCCGGCCGCACCGGAAGCGCCACCAACGCCCTGGGAGCGGACTATGCCCTGGACGCCATCGCGGCCTGCGTGGTGGGCGGCGTGTCCATGCGCGGAGGCATCGGCACCATCAAGGGCATCGTCACCGGCGTGATCATGTTCCAGATCATCAACTACGGCCTGATTTTTATCGGCGTGAGCCCCTACGTGCAGTACGCGGTGAAGGGCAGCATCATTCTGATCGCGGTGGCCATCGACACCCAGAAATATTTGAAGAAGAAATAGGCCTGGGACCTCACCTGGATTCGTCCAGGTAACGGGTGACGCTGTTTACCAGCTCGTTCATGTGCTTTTCCATCATGAACGCGGCCTCATCCGGTTTGTGCCGTTTGATGCATTCCAGAATCATGTAGTGGTAGTAGGACGAGTTCCGGTCGTTCCTGGTGTATTGGAGGAAATCGACCATTTTCGAAGTCATGATGTATTTGATCAGCTCCATCATGGAGGCGAATATCTGGCTCTTGGAGGCCTTGGCGATCTGAACGTGAAAGTCAATGGTGGAGGCGGAGTAGATTTGCATGTTGTTGCCCGCGTTCAGGGAGATATCCAGGTAGCTCTGGAGCGCCCTGATATCGCTCTCGTCGGCTTTGGCGGCGGCCATGCGGGCCGCGGCGATCTCAATGGCCCGACGGAATTCCAGAATCTCCAGGAAGCTGTCCTCGTTGATCAGCATGGCCGGGATAAACGAGTTGATGTACATGCCCATGCTGGGCTTGCACACGTAGGTGCCGTCCCCGCGGCGGGTTTCCAGAATCCCCAGGGTGTTCAGGCGGTTCAGGGCGGCGCGGATGGTGTTGCGGCTCACGTTGAAGGCCTCCTTCAGCTCGTTCTCGGTGGGAATCCGGTCGCCCGGGCGGTATGTTCCGGCGATGATCTGTTCCAGAATTTTCCGGTAAACAGAATCGGTGATATTGTTGGCGGCGTGATCGAATTCCCTGGTCATGATGAACTCTCCTTTGGCGTTGGTTAGTATATTTGAACTATACTTTGAAACATTTTAAAAGTCAAGTTGATTGGGAAAAGAGAGAGAGGGGGAGATATGCGATGCCGGATTTTATGAAAGCGGCGGTGTTGGAGGAATATCAAAAACCATTGGTGATCCGGGAGGTGCCCTACCCGAAGCCCGGGCCGGGTGAGGTCACGATCAAAATTTTAGCCAGCGGCCTGTGCGCCTCGGACCTGCATCTCCAAGACGGTCGGATCCCGTCCAGCCACGTGCCCTACACGCCGGGACACGAGATGGTGGGGGAGATTTACGAGCTGGGACAGGGCGTGGACAGGCCTCTGGGACAGCGGGTGCTGGGGTTTATCGATATCACCTGCGGGACCTGCCGCCTGTGCACCTCCGGGCGGGCCAATTTGTGTCTGTCCCTGAAGCGCCTGGGCTTTGAGCTGGACGGCTCCCACGCCCAGTTCTGCCGGCTGCCGGCAAAAAACGCGGTGCCGATCAGTCCTGAGATTCCGGTGGAGAAAGCGGCGGTGATACCGGACGCCGTGGCCTGTATGTACCACGCCATCCGGGAGAAGGGCGGCGTGCGCGCAGGGGACCGGGTGCTGATTTTGGGCATTGGAGGTTTGGGGATTCAGGGAATCCAGATTTTGAAGTACTTTGGCGCGGAGGTCTACGTGACCAGCCGCCAGGACCGGAAGCTGGAGATCGCCCGCTCCTTCGGCGCGGACCTGTGCATCAATACCAGCCGCCAAAACCTGGCCGAGGAGATTCGGAAGGCCACGGGCGGCGAGATGTGCGACGTGGTCCTGGACAATATCGGGATAACCGACACCATTGAGCAGAGCCTGCAGGTGCTGCGGCCGGCGGGCCGGGTGGTGGTGATCGGTTACGCGGACCAGGAGTTCACGGCTGTTTACCAGCATATTATGCTGAAGGAAAAGGAGATCGTGGGCTGCCGCGCCAGCAACCTGCACGAGCTGAAGGAGGCGGTCCGTCTGGTGGAGCAGGGCGTGATCGATCCGTATATTTACCGGACGTACCCGTTCGAACAGATCAACGAGGCCCTCGATGATCTGCGCGGCGGAAAGAGCCTGGGGCGGACGGTGCTGGTGTTTTAAGGATTTAACACAGAGGATTGAAGGAGGAGAAGATGATGAAATTTGAGATTCCCGAGAAGATGAAGGCCGTGGTGCTGAAGGAGTACGGCAAGCTGGAGGTGACAACGCTTCCCGTGCCCCAGCCGGGGCCCGGCGAGGTGCTGTGCAAAATCAAGGCGGTTGCCATCTGCGGCTCCGACCCCAAGATGATCGACGGCCACTACGCGGATGTGGAATGGCCCCCCTATTTTCCCTTTGTCATGGGGCATGAGTGGGCCGGACAGGTGGTGGCCCTGGGCGAGGGCGTTACGGAATTTAAGGTGGGGGACAGGGTGGCCGGCGAGGCCCACAAGGGCTGCGGGAACTGCGCCAACTGCCTGAGCGGCCATTACACCGTGTGCCTGAATTACGGCAGGGACGGCCACGATGGCGGAGCGGACAAGGGGCACCGCCACTACGGCTTTTACTGGCAGGGGGCCAACGCGGAGTACAACGCCTACAAGGTGGCGGCTCTGACGCCCATTCCGGACAATGTGAGCTATGAGGAGGCTTCCCTGTGCGATACCGCAGGCGTGGCGCTTCACGGCGTGGAGCTGGCGGGCGTGACACCGGGCGGCACCACGGTGGTGTTCGGCCCCGGGCCCATCGGCCTGTGCGCCATGCAGGAGGCCAAGGCCATGGGAGCCGGGCGGGTGATCATGATCGGCCGCGGGCGCAAGCTGGAGATCGCCAGGAAGATGGGTGCGGACATCTGCATCGACTTTGAGAAGGAGGACCCGGTGGCGAGAGTACTGGAGCTGACGAAGGGAGTGGGCGCGGACGAGGTGATGGAGTGCTCGGGCGCCAACGATTCCCCGGCCAGAGCGTGCCAGCTGGTAAAAAAGACGGGCGCCATCGCCCTGATCGCCAATTACCGGGACGACCTGGAACAGATTCCGCTGCCGCTGAACAAGATCGTGTTCAACGAGATCAAGATTTACGGCTCCAAGGCGAATCCCGGCGTCTCCAGGGCGGTGCTCAATTTCCTCTCCTGCGGGGCTATTGACGGCAAGAGTCTGATCACCCATACGTTCCCGCTGGATCAGTACGAGACCGCGGTGGACGTGTTCCAGCACAGGAAGGACAATTGCATGAAGGTGGTGATCACGCCCGAGTCCACAGAACCGGAGCGCTTTGTGTAACGATATCCGCGGAAGTATGCGGTTGATGTGATTGAGGAGGAATACATTATGGGAATTACCATTACACCGTTAAATTCGGGGTTCTGCACGTCCAACCCCAAGACTTACCACTACCACCCGTCCACCCACAAGTATTATACCGGCGTGTCCGATGAGGACCGGCAGCTGCCTGTGTTCTGCTACCTGCTCAACACGGGCGATGAGCTGATTCTGGTGGACACGGGGATGGCGGACACGGACCGGGCCAACCGCTACCACCATCCCGGCTCCCTGCAGCTGCCGGACCAGGCCATGCCCAGGGCTGTGGAGAAGGCGGGATACAGGGTGGAGGATATTACCAGGATCATTTTCACCCATCTGCACTGGGACCACACTTTTTATATGAAAGAATTTTGCAATGCCAAATACTACGCCCAGAGACGGGAATACGAGTTTGCCGTGAATCCCCTGCCCCTGTATTATAAATCCTACGAGCACCAGTGGCTGGGGCTGGAAGCGCCGTTTAAGGGCTGTGAGTTTGAACTGCTGGACGGCGAGGCGGAAATTGTGCCGGGCATCCGTGTGTACCCCACTCCGGGCCATTCGCCGGGGCATCAGGCGGTGGAGGTGGACACCAAAGACGGGACCTACCATCTGGTGGGAGATGCGGTGTTTTTGATGGACAACTTTAAACCGATCCCGGAGATCGGCTACGATGTGACGCCCTCGGCCCGGTTTGTGAGTCTGACGGACTGGTGGGAGAGCGTGCGGGAAATCAAACGGCGCTGCCCGGATATGGACATGATCCTGCCCACTCACGAGCCTGCGCTGGTGGAGCGGTTCGCCAGGACGCCGGTTTTGGGAGGATAGGAGAAGTAAAGGGCGCGGGGAGGCCCGGCGCCCTTTGTGGATAAAGCGGTTGAGCCGCGGCACCAGGCGGATACCGAGGCAGGCGCGGAGAGCGTTTAGAGAGGGAAGCGGGGGATGGATATGGCGAAGGTGGCAGTGATCGCCACCCTGGACACAAAGGGCACGGAGGCGGGATTTCTGCGTTCCTGCCTGGAAGAGCTGGGGCATGAGGCGCTGATTATGGATACCGGGCTTCTGGGAGAGCCGCTGATTTTGCCGGATATCAGCAGACAGGAGCTGATGGGACTGGCGGGGGCGGATGATCTGGACGCCTTGCGGCGGGAGGGAAAGGCGGCGTTGATGGCTGCCATGACCAGAGGGCTGCGGGAGGCGTTGGTCAAGCTGCAGCGGGAGGGGAAAATCCAGGGCGCCCTGTCCCTGGGAGGCGGCCAGGGCACCGCGATTTCGGCAGCGGCCATGCAGGCGCTGCCGGTGGGATTTCCCAAGGTGATCGTGTCCACCATCGCCTGCGGAACCGCCCGGTTCGGAGACTATGTGGGCAGCCGTGACATTGTGATGATCCCCTCCATCGCGGATATCTGTGGCCTGAACGGGATTACGGTGCCGATCCTTGCCTCCGCCTGCGGCGCGGTGTCGGGAATGATCGCGGCCCGCAGGCAGGCTGTCCGGAGCGCCTCCGGCCCGCGGGTGGCGCTGACGATGGCGGGGGTGACCACGCGGTGCGTGATGAGGGTCAAGGAGCTTCTGGACAATAAGGGGTATGAAACCATCGTGTGCCACTGCAATGTGGTGGGAGCCCAGGTGATCGACGAGTACGCCGGGGAGGGCAGGCTGGACGGCGTGCTGGACATTACGCCCCACGATGTGGGCGGGATGCTGTTCGGAGGGCTGATGAGCTGCGGCCCGGACCGTTTTGCCAGAATTTACGCCTCCGGAATCCCGGTGGTGACGGTTCCCGGAGCAGTGGATTTCATACTAAAAGGGCCGGAGCCCGAGGTGGATCCGGAGCTGTTAAAACGGCCCCATTACCGGCACACGCCGTTTCACACCCATATCCGCGCCACCTGGGAGGAAATGTATCGGGCGGGCGCGTATCTGGCTGAGCGGCACAACGGGTGCAAGGGGAGAAATGCGATTCTGGTGCCGGAAAATGGGTACAGCCAGCAGAACGCCCCGGGCGGTCTGATCTACGACCCGCAGGCCAACCGGGGCTTTGTGCAGGGCGTGCTGGAACACAAAGCGGATTCGGTGGAGTTCGGACTGCGAAAGCTTCATATCAATGACCCGGCATTCGCTGAGGAAATTGTGGCGGTGTTTGAGAAGCTGCTGGAACCGCAGGCGGAGAGGAGTGGGAAGCATGAATGAGAAACTTTATGAACAGCTGGAGACTGCCGCCGGGCGGGCTTACCGGAGGGGAATCCAGACCGGCAGCGGCGGCAACCTGTCCGCCCGTTTTGCAGGGGGAATGATTGTGAAGGGCAGCGGCGGCTCCTTTGCGGACTGCCGCAGGGACGGGAGCGGATTTGTGGAGACGGATTTCCAGGGAAGCCTGCTGGAGGGGCGGAGCGGAAAGCCCACAAGGGAGGTGTTTCTGCACGGGCTGATGTACCGCATATCCGCCGAAATCGGCGGCGTGATGCACTGTCACAGCCCATGGTCCATCGCCTGGGCATACGGCAAAAGGCCGCTGCCAATGGTCACGCTGCACATGCAGCTGAAGATGGGCTGCGAGATTCCGGTGCTGGATATTCCCAGTCCCTGTGTGCGGCCGGAGGACGAGGCCGCGGTCCGCAGGCTGTTTGAGGAAAATCCCCGGCTGCCGGCCTTCATCCTGGTCTCCCACGGCGTTGTGGCGCTGGGGAAGGACGTGCTGGAGGCGGAGCACAACGCGGAATTGGTGGAGGAAACCGCACAGATTGCCGTGCTAAAAGAGCTGTTATACCGATAATCGGTTCCTTTCTGAAGATCAGGGCCAGCATACTGGATATGCGGCCCTGATTTTTTGCATTCACGGCAGAGGAGTCATCGGCGGCGTGACTGCCGGGGATCACATTTCAATCACTTCCCTTCCGCGGAAAGATGTGATAAACTGACTCCATGTCACAGTCTTACATATTACGGCAGGAGGTACGGCAGATGAAATTATTGTTTAAACAGCGTTTTTTTTCCTGGTTTGACAGTTATGATATTTATGATGAGGAAGGGCGGACCGCGTTTACGGTACAGGGAAAGCTGGCATGGGGGCATTGCCTGGAGATTCACGATGCCCGGGGTTGCCATATCGGCACGGTGAAGGAGGAGGTGCTCACCTTTCTCCCGCGCTTCCGGCTGTATCTGGGGGATCGCTACGTGGGAGAGATATGCAAGGAGCTTACGCTGTTTAAGCCCTCCTTCCGCATGGACGTGAACGGATGGAGCATCAAAGGCAATTTTATGGAATGGGATTACGAGATCACGGATCAGAGCGGCCACAGGGTGGCATACCTGTCCAAGCAGCTGTTGAACTGGACGGACACGTATGTGGTCGAGGTGGAGCAGGAGCGGGATGCGGTGTACGCCCTGATGGTGGCGCTGGCCATCGACGCGGCGAAGTGCTCACAGTCTAAATGATGGCGGAAAGGCGGTAAAATGGATATCAGTGAACGGATATACGGACATTTGAGGGAGCTGGTGGCGATTCCCAGCATCTCCAACACGGCGCAGGAGAACAGGGCGGCGGATTATTTGGCGGAGAGTCTGGCAAAACAGGCGTATTTCCGGGCCAACCCGCAGCTCTGCGGCCAATTTCCCATAGCGGGCGACCCGCTGGACCGCAAGGTGGTCTACGGCCTGGTCCGGGGAGCCGGACGGCGAACCGTGATTCTCACCGGGCACTACGACGTGGTGGACACGGAGGAGTACGGGGAGTTTGAGAAGTACGCCTACGATGTGGAGGCCTGGAAGCGGGCGGAGGGTCCAGAGCTGGAGGGGCTTTTGGAGATGCTCACGCCCGGGGCGCGGGAGGATTTCTGCTCCGGCGAGTGGCTGTTCGGCCGGGGGGTAAACGACATGAAGGGCGGCCTGGCCGTAGGGCTGGCGGTGACCGAGTGGTTCGGCGACGGGCTGGTGTCGGGGCAGGGACTGGACGGAAATATTCTGTTTTTGTCCGTGCCGGACGAGGAGGCCTACTCCGCGGGTATGCGGGGGGCGGTGCCGCTGTTCGTGGACCTGGCAGGGCGGTACGATCTGGACTACGCCTGCCTGCTGGACCTGGAGCCCTGCTTTGACGAGGGCGGAAGGCAGCAGGTGTTTATCGGGTCTGTCGGAAAGCTGCTGCCCGCCGTGCTGGTCCAGGGGGCCAAGGCTCATGTGGTGGAGGCGTTCAAGGGGTTAAACGCCGTGGGCGTATTGGCTCAGCTGTTCATGGACACCGAGCTGGCGCCGGAGTTCGCCGAGGTCTGCGGGGGGGAGCTGTGCCCTCCGCCCACCTGGTTCAACCTGCGGGACCGCAAGGAGGGCTACGACGTGTCCGTGCCGCTGCGCGCCGGCGGTTACATGAGCGTGCTGGGATTTGAAAAGACGGCGGAGACGCTGATGGCGCGGTTGAAGGAGTTGGGGCGCAAGGCCTTCGCCGACTATCTGGAGCGCATGGAGCGGCAGCGAAAGGCGCTGGGGATAGCGGCGGAAGGGGGAAATGCTTTCGCTGGGGAGCGGCCCGGTTGTGCGGGGGAGCGGCCCGGTTTCCCGGAGGCCCGGCCCGGGAAGCTTGCGCCGTGCAGCGTGCTGGAATACCGGGAGCTGGCGGATTACTGCGCGGAAAAATACGGCCGGGAAGCATTTGAGGAATGGCAGAACGCCCAGTGGGAGGCCGTCCGGGAGATGATCGGGAGCGGCAGGTGGAGCTATCCTCAGGCCACGCTGGAGCTGATGGACCGCCTGCTGACCTGGTCGAAGATCACGGCGCCCGTGATGGTGCTGGCCTACGCGCCGCCCTATTATCCGGCCTACCACAGCGACCTGCTGGCCGCCCATCCGGGGGCGGGCAGCAAAATCTTTGACCGGCTGTCCCGGGCGGCGGCCGGTTACGGCGTGAAGCTGGAAAAGGGAAATTATTTCTGCGGAATCTCCGACCTGAGCTACTGCGGAGGCGGGGACGGGCCGGGGCTGGAGGGCTACGCGGCCGACTCTCCCATGTGGGGCGGGCTCTATTCCATGGAGCTTGAGGCCATGGGACAGTTCTCGGTGCCCGCGCTGCTCTTTGGCCCGATCGGGCGCGACGCCCACCAGATGGGGGAGCGGGTGAAGGCTTCCAGCCTTCTGGAAGAGGTTCCAGCAGTTCTCAGGAAGTTCATCGAACAAATGTTTGCAAATGATGGGGAAATATGATATACTAGCGCCAGATATCAGGCGGAAAATGGCGGGCAGCGCCGGCGGGCCTGTGTCCGCCTGGAGCCCCGCCGGCAGATCCATTCCATCATAAATCCGCCTTAGAGCCGGCTGGAGCGCGCAGCTTTCACCGGCTCCTGGGCAGTGCAATTTTTACAGTAAGGAGCATTTTGACAATGGCTAAGCAGTACATTAAGATCCGCGGAGCGAGCGAGCACAACCTCAAGGACATCTCCGTGGATATTCCGAGAAATGAACTGGTGGTGTTGACGGGACTTTCCGGCTCAGGAAAGTCCTCTCTGGCGTTTGACACCATCTATGCGGAGGGGCAGAGGCGCTACATGGAGTCCCTGTCCTCCTACGCCCGTCAGTTCCTGGGGCAGATGGAGAAGCCGGATGTGGAGAGCATCGAGGGTCTCTCCCCCGCGATCTCTATCGACCAGAAATCCACCAACCGCAACCCGCGCTCCACGGTGGGCACGGTGACGGAGATTTACGACTACATGCGTCTTTTGTACGCCAGGATCGGTATCCCCCACTGTCCCAAGTGCGGCAAGGAGATACGCAAGCAGACCATCGATCAGATGGTGGACCAGATCATGTCCCTGCCCGAGCGCACCCGCATCCAGCTGCTTGCCCCGGTGGTGCGCGGCCGCAAGGGAGAGCACGTGAAGGTGTTGGACCACGCCAGAAAGAGCGGCTACGTCCGGGTGCGCATCGACGGAAATCTCTACGAGCTGACGGAAGAGATCAAGCTGGAGAAGAATATTAAGCACAACATCGAGGTGGTGGTGGACCGCCTGGTGGTTCGGGAAGGCATCGAGAAGCGCCTGACGGATTCCATCGAGACCGTGATGGCTCTCACCGGCGGCCTGATGACCGTGGACGTGATCGACGGGGAGTCCATGAATTTCAGCCAGAGCTTCGCCTGCCCGGACTGCGGCATCAGCGTGGACGAGGTGGAGCCCAGAAGCTTTTCCTTCAACAACCCCTTCGGCGCCTGCCCTGAGTGCTTCGGCCTGGGCTACAAGATGGAGTTTGACGAGGACCTGATGATCCCGGACAAGTCCCTGTCCATCGACCAGGGCGCTATCGTGGTCATGGGCTGGCAGTCCTGCACGGACAAGGGCAGCTTCACCAGAGCCATTCTGGAGGCCCTGGCCAAGGCCTACAAGTTCAGCCTGAGCACGCCCTTTGAGGAGTATCCCAGGGAAATCCGCGACGTGCTGCTCTACGGCACCGGCGGCCGGGAGGTGAAGGTGCACTACAAGAGCCAGCGGGGCGAGGGCGTCTACGACGTGGCCTTTGAGGGCCTCATTGAGAATGTGAACCGCCGCTACAAGGAAACCTTCTCCGAGAGCAGCAAGGCAGAGTACGAGACATACATGCGCATCACCCCCTGCCCGGTCTGCAAGGGGCAGAGGCTTAAAAAGGAATCCCTGGCCGTCACGGTGGGCGGGCTGAATATCTACGAGGCCACCAACATGTCCATCGTAAAGTTCCGGGACTTTCTGGAGGAGCTGAAGCTGACGCCCATGCAGGAGACCATCGGCTCCACCATTTTAAAGGAGATCAAGGCCAGGATCAATTTCCTGATCAACGTGGGTCTGGACTACCTGTCCCTGACCCGTGCCACCGGAACCCTGTCCGGAGGCGAGGCCCAGCGAATCCGCCTGGCCACCCAGATCGGTTCCGGTCTGGTGGGGGTTGCCTATATTTTGGACGAGCCCAGCATCGGCCTGCACCAGCGGGACAACGACAAGCTGTTAAAGACCCTGCTTCATCTGCGGGACCTGGGCAACAGCGTGCTGGTGGTGGAGCACGACGAGGACACCATGCGGGCCGCGGACTGCATCGTGGACATTGGCCCCGGTGCGGGCGAGCACGGCGGCCATGTGGTGGCCATCGGCACGGCCGAGGACATCATGAACTGCCGGGAGTCCATCACCGGCGCTTATCTGAGCGGGCGCATGCAGATTCCGATACCCTCCGAGCGGCGCAAGCCCAGCGGCTGGATCACGGTGAAGGGCGCGGCTGAGAACAATCTGAAAAATATCGACGTGGACTTCCCACTGGGCGTGATGACCTGCGTCACCGGCGTTTCCGGCTCCGGCAAGAGCTCTCTGGTGAACGAGATCCTCTACAAATCACTGGCCAGGAAGCTGAATCGGGCCAGGACCATTCCCGGCAAGCACAAGTGCATCGAGGGGGTGGAGCAGCTGGACAAGATCATCGCCATCGACCAGTCCCCCATCGGGCGCACGCCCAGGTCCAACCCGGCCACCTACACGGGCGTGTTCGACCTGATCCGGGATCTGTTCGCCTCCACCACGGACGCCAAGGCCAAGGGCTACAGCAAGGGCCGTTTCAGCTTTAACGTCAAGGGCGGGCGCTGCGAGGCGTGCAGCGGCGACGGTATCATCAAGATCGAGATGCATTTCCTGCCGGACGTGTACGTGCCCTGCGAGGTCTGCGGCGGCAAGCGCTACAACCGGGAGACCCTGGATGTGAAGTACAAGGGCAAGAGCATCTACGACGTGCTGGATATGACGGTGGAGGATGCGCTGAAGTTCTTCGAGAATGTGCCGTCAATCACCCGCAAGATTCAGACCCTGTACGACGTGGGACTGGGCTATATCCGTCTGGGACAGCCCTCCACGGAGCTGTCGGGCGGCGAGGCCCAGCGAATCAAGCTGGCCACGGAGCTGTCCAAGCGCGGCACGGGCAAGACCATCTATGTGCTGGACGAGCCCACCACGGGCCTGCATTTTGCGGATGTGCACAAGCTGATCGAGATTCTGCGGCGTCTGTCCGAGGGCGGCAACACGGTGGTGGTCATCGAGCACAACCTGGACGTGATCAAGACCGCGGACTATATCATCGATATCGGGCCCGAGGGCGGGGACAAGGGCGGCACGGTGATCGCCCGGGGAACGCCGGAGGAAGTGGCGGAGAATCCGATTTCCTACACGGGAAAGTATGTGAAGAAATATTTGGAATAAAATGGGAATCCATAAAGCGTTGATAACCTGAAGCAGGAGGGGCGGGCGCGGTGGATAAGCGGCCGTGGCTTTTCGCTTTCTGTGGATCAGGGCCTGAGCGGGCGGAGATTGGAAAATCTTCGCCCGTCCAGGCATACGGGAAAGCGCGCAGGGTGGTGGGATTATGGCTGAAGCATTTACATTGGTGCTGGAGCGGGGACGGATTGAGCTGCAAATAACCGGCTACGAATTTCCGGAGCATCTGCCCGCCGGCGTGGCGTTCGACTATGACGCCAACTGGCTGAAGCTGCGCTGCCGCCGGTACATGGGCAAGGCGCTGCCTGAGGGCGAGGAGCCGTGCCTGTTGACGGTGGATGTGCGGCGGATGATCGAAGCGCTCTGCGCGTTCCGGCAGGGGGAGCGGACGCAAATCGGCTGCGGCGGGCTGGAGCCGAATTTCGGGCTGGAGCTGGAGCGCAGAATGGACGGGGACTGGCTGGATCTGTTCTTCTGGGCGGAGCGGTCCGGGGAGGTATATGGAACTGCGCCTCATTTTCGCAGGCGGATCGGCCGGGAAGAGCTGGATGGACTGATCCGATTTTGGGAGCAGGCGCTGGCGGCGTTTCCGGTCCGGTGAAAATGAGAGGGGACTATATGGAATTGAGACCGGCGGTCCGAGGCGATCTGCCACAGTTGAGAGCGGTCTATGGGGCCATCATTGAGAACATGGAGGCAAAGCATATCCGGATTTGGGACGAGTTCTACCCATGCGCGCTTTTTGGCGGCGATATTGAGAATCAACGCCTCTATGTGCTCACGGAAGGGGAGGAGATCATTTCGGCCTTTGCGCTGTGCGGCCCGGACCAGGGGGCTGATCAGGTGAGATGGAAAAGCGGGGATAAAAACGCCTTGTATCTCCAGCGGTTCGGCGTGAGCGCGGCGCATCAGGGAAAAGGAAATGGCAGCGCCGCCCTCCGGGAAGCGGTTGCGCTGGCGGGAAAGCGGGGCGCGGAATATCTGCGGCTGTTTGTGGTGGACGTGAACGCGCCCGCGATTCGCTTCTATGGGAAGAACGGTTTTAACCGGGCGGACGGCGTGCGCTGCGAGGACATTGGCGGCGGCACCGTGCTGTGTGAGTACGGCTTTGAGATAAGGATAAATACGTGATGTTGATATGGAAATAAATGGAAGGAGGCCCGGGGTGGAGCTGCGGGAATACCGGCCGGAGGACTGCCGGGAGATGGGGAAACTGTTCTTCGACACGGTTCACACTGTGAACCGGAAAGACTACACGGAGGAGGAAACGCAGGCCTGGGCGCCGGGGCTGCCTGATTTAGAGCTCTGGAACCGGTCCTTTCTGGAGCACGATACCTTGGTTGCCTGGGAGGGCGCAAGGATCGCCGGCTTCGGGGATATCGACCGAACGGGATATCTGGACCGCCTGTATGTGGGGCCGGACTTTCAGGGAAGGGGGATTGCCACCGCGATCTGCCGCCGGCTGGAGGTCCGTTTCCCGGTGGAGCGGATCACCACCTGCGCTTCGATCACGGCCAGACCATTTTTTGAGGGCCGCGGCTACCGGGTAGTAAAGGAACAGCGGGTGCTGCGCAACGGCGTGTACCTGACAAATTTTGTGATGGAAAAGCCGGTCGGGAATACGCCTGAAAAAGCCGCGGATGCGGGCTGAAAACGGAGGCCCGAGGGGAAAATGACTGCCCGGAAAGGCCGCTGGCCAAGGCCTGAAAGCGCAAAAATTTCTTGACAATGGGGTACCCTTGTGTTAGCATTAAATTAGTTGAATATAAAACCTTTGAGACGACAGAGTAGGGTAAAGCAGCGGAGCGTTCCGCATGTTTTTCCTTACTCTTTTTTCATTTCCAAGGTAGTTCAAAGTGTGTAGCAGATTCGAGAAGGTGGAGGAAAACATCATGAGAGAAATGAATTTCGATGCAGTGATCATTGGCGGAGGCGTAATTGGCTGCGCGATCGCCAGAGAGCTGTCCCGCTACGATTTGCGTACCTGCGTCGTGGAGCGGGAGGAGGACGTCTGCTCCGGTACATCCAAGGCCAACAGTGCCATTGTGCACGCGGGCCACGACGCGGTTCCGGGATCGCTGAAGGCAAAGTTCAATGTGGAGGGGAACCGCATGATGGGGGAACTGGCCGGGGAGTTGGATTTTGATTTCAAGCGCAACGGTTCCCTGGTGCTCTGCTTTGACGAGAAGGAGCGGCCGGGACTGGAGGATTTGTATGAGAAGGGCTGTAAAAACGGCGTTCCCGGGCTGTCCATTATCACCGGGGATCAGGCCAGGGAGATGGAGCCCAACGTGGCGGACAGCGTGGTGGCGGCGCTGTACGCGCCCAGCGGCGGTATTGTCTGCCCCTTCGGCCTTACCATCGCGTTGGCGGAAAATGCCTGCGACAATGGGGTTGAGTTCTGTTTCCACACGGAGGTAACAAAAATCCGCAGGACGGAAGCGGGCTACGAGCTGGATACAAAAAACCGCAAGACCGGGCAAAGTTCCGCCGTTACCGCGAAATATGTGATCAACGCGGCCGGCGTTTACGCCGACGTGTTCCACAACATGGTGAGCGGGCAAAAGCTTCACATCACGGCCAGAAAGGGCGAGTACTGCCTGCTGGACAAGGAGGCGGGCGGCCATGTGTCCCACACCATTTTCCAGCTCCCCGGCAAGATGGGCAAGGGCGTGCTGGTGACCCCCACGGTCCACGGCAACCTGCTCACCGGCCCCACGGCCACGGATGTGGAGGACAAGGAAGCGGTGTCAACGACTGCGGAGGGCCTGGGCGAGGTGCTGAGCAAGGCCGTGATCGGTGTGAAGGATATTCCCTTCCGCCTGGTGATCACCTCCTTCGCGGGCCTGCGCGCCCACGAGGACAGCGACGACTTTGTGATCGGGGAGGCGGCGGATGCGCCGGGCTTCTTCGACGCGGCGGGCATCGAGTCTCCGGGACTTACCAGCGCTCCGGCCATCGGGCGCTATGTAGCTGAGCTCGTGGCGGAGAAATCCGGCGCGGCTGAGAGGGCGGACTGGAACGGCCGCAGGACAGGAATCGTGCGCCCCAACGAGCTGGACAAAGAGGCCAGAGCGGCCCTGATCCGGGAAAATCCCGCTTACGGAACCATCGTCTGCCGCTGCGAGGGCGTCAGCGAGGGGGAGATCGAGGACGCGATCAACCGGACGCTGGGCGCCACCTCGCTGGACGGCGTGAAGCGCCGCGTGCGCCAGGGAATGGGGCGCTGCCAGGCGGGCTTCTGCACGCCCAGGACCATGGAAATCCTTGCAAGAAGCTGCGGCATGGAGATGGAAGAAATCTGTAAGAACGCACCCGGTTCAGAGATGGTAACCGGCCGGAAATAGGAGGGGAAGGGACATGACAGAGCATGATATTGTGATAATCGGCGGGGGACCTGCGGGCCTGGCTGCTGCGGCTGCGGCCAGAAAAGCGGGAATTCAGGATATACTGATTCTGGAACGGGACAACTGTCTCGGCGGAATCTTGAACCAGTGCATTCACAACGGATTCGGGCTGCACACCTTCAAGGAGGAGCTGACCGGGCCGGAGTACGCGGCGCGGTATATACAGATGGTGGAGGAGGAGCACATCCCCTACAAGCTGAATACCATCGTGATTGACATCAACAAGGACAAGGAAGTGACCCTGATCAACCGGGAGGACGGCCTCATCACCATCAGGGCCAAGGCTATTGTGCTGGCCATGGGCTGCCGGGAGCGCCCGAGAGGCGCCCTGAACATTCCGGGCTACCGGCCGGCCGGTATCTATTCCGCGGGAACAGCTCAGCGGCTGATGAATATTGAGGGCTATGCGGTGGGCAAAGAGGTCGTGGTCCTGGGGTCCGGCGATATCGGGCTGATCATGGCCCGCCGCATGACCCTGGAGGGGGCCAAGGTGAAGGTGGTCGCCGAGCTCATGCCTTACTCCGGCGGTCTGAAGCGGAACATCGTGCAATGTCTGGACGACTACGGCATCCCGCTGAAGCTGAGCCACACGGTGGTGGATATCCAGGGAAAGGAGCGGGTGACCGGCGTCACCATCGCCAAGGTGGATGAGAACCGCAAGCCTATTCCCGGCACAGAGGTGAATTACAGCTGCGACACGCTGCTGCTCTCCGTGGGCTTGATCCCGGAGAACGAGCTGAGCCGCAGCATCGGGGTGGATATGAACCGCGTGACCTCCGGGCCCAATGTCAGCGACAAGCTGGAGACCAGCGCCGAGGGCATTTTCGCCTGCGGAAATGTGCTCCACGTCCACGACCTGGTGGACTACGTGTCCGAGGAGGCGACCCTGGCGGGCACCAACGCGGCCGCCTACGTGAGGGCTGAGGCTGGGGAAAACCTTGGCCGCAGGGTGGAGATGAAGGCTGAGAACGGCGTGCGCTACACCGTGCCCCAGAGCCTGGACCCGGACAATATGAGAGACCAGGTCACAGTCCGTTTCCGGGTGGCCGACGTGTACAAGGACCGCTTTATCAGCGTTTACTACGACGGCGAGCGCGTTGTGCACAGGAAGAAAAAGGTTCTGGCTCCCGGTGAGATGGAGCAGGTGGTGATCAAAAAAGAGAGCCTGAGCGGTTATCCCGACTTAAAAAAGATTGTGATTTGCACGGAGGTGGAGTAAGATGGAAACGAGAGAATTGATCTGCATCGGCTGTCCGCTGGGCTGCCCCCTGACCGTCCGGCTGGACGGGGAACATCTGGAGATATCCGGTAACACCTGTAAGCGCGGGGAGGATTACGCCAGGAAAGAAGTGCAAAACCCCACCCGCATCGTCACATCCACGGTCCGTGTCACCGGAGGGGATGTGGAGATGGTGTCCGTGAAAACGAAGGAGGACATTCCCAAGGATAAGATATTCGCCTGCATGGACGAGATTCACCGGGCGGCGGTGACAGCGCCGGTCCACATCGGGGACGTTATTATCCCGGACTGCGCGGGCACGGGAATCCCGGTGATCGCCACAAAGGAGATCGCGGCAATTTAGCGGGAAAATGGCGGCAAATGCAAGATTTGTCTAAGGAGGACATTGGAATATGAACGTATTTGGCCACAGAGGTTACAGCGGAATGTATCCGGAGAATACCATGCTTTCCTTCCAAAAGGCGGCGGAGACCGGCTGCTACGGGATCGAGCTGGATGTGCAGCTGACAAAGGACGGCGAGCTGGTGGTGATCCACGACGAGACCATCGACCGCACCACGGACGGCACGGGCGCTGTCGTCGACTACACCTTTGAGGAGCTGCGCAAATTCGACGCCGGGGCCATCAAGGGCGGAAAGCACGGCTTCCAGCCGATCCCCAGCTTTGAAGAGTACTGCAGGTGGGTCCGGGACAAAGACCTGGTCACCAATATTGA
This sequence comes from Enterocloster asparagiformis, assembly GCA_018380885.1. Classification (GTDB taxonomy): domain Bacteria; phylum Bacillota; class Clostridia; order Lachnospirales; family Lachnospiraceae; genus Enterocloster. Next base: position 319,051 of record JAGZSY010000006.1, on the reverse strand, counting down.
GATCAAATCCGGGGTCTATTATTATGAGGACATCGAGGAGAAAACCGTGGACATGGTGCGCCGCTTCGGGCTGACCGACCGGGTGCTGTTTTCCTCCTTCAATCACGCTTCCTTGTTCAGATTGCAGCAGCTGGCGCCGGAGATTCCGCGGGGAGCCCTGGTGGAGTTTGTGGACCTGGGGAATGCGGGGTATTACTGCCGGCGCTACGGCTTTCAAAACTACCATCCGGGCGCGCAGTGGCTGACCGAGGAAAATGTAAAAAACTGTAAAGACCACGGGGTGGGGGTCAATGTCTGGACGGTCAATGACATGGGCGTGCTGGAGCAGCTGTATGAGTGGGGCTGCGACGGAGTGTTCACGAATTATCCCGGCGTCTGTAAGGCCTGGCTGGACAGCAGGGGCTAAAGGGAGTCCGCGGCAGCCTTTTGTCCGAGTCCCTGCCGGGAAAAAAGATAAAAAAGTTGTCGAAAGTTCTTGCTATTTGTCGGTGTATGCCGTATAATAAATGCATACGAAAGATAAAGAAGAGATTGTACGATTGCTGTACAATCTCTTTCAATTTATGAGGAAATAAATATTTTCTGGTAAATTGGCCATGGTATATGGGGACGGTATTATTTTTGAGGGGACATCCAGAAAAGACATGGAGGAATAGAATCTCATGAACAGAGAGATGATCATTGTTTTGGACTTTGGCGGCCAGTACAACCAGCTGATTGCCCGCCGCGTCCGCGAATGCAACGTATACTGCGAGGTACATCCCTATAATATGGGCCTGGACAAGATCCGGGAAATGAAACCCAAGGGCATCATTTTCACCGGAGGACCGGACGTGGTGTTTGAGGACGGCGCACCCCGCTGCTCCAAGGAGATATTTGAGCTGGGCGTTCCGGTGCTGGGAATCTGCTACGGCGCGCAGCTGATGAGCTATCTGCTGGACGGAGTGGTTAAGAAGGCCCCGGTCAGCGAGTACGGCTATACGGAAGTGGATGTGGATACGACATCTTTGCTGTTCGACGGAGTTTCCCCCAAGACGGTCTGCTGGATGAGCCACGGCGTCTACATCGAGCAGGTGCCGCCCGGATTCAAGGTGATCGCGCACACCGACGCGTGCCCGGTGGCCGGCATGGAGCTGCGCGAGAGACAGTTCTACGGCGTGCAGTTCCACCCTGAGGTGGTCCACACCAAGGAAGGCACCAAGATGCTCTCCAACTTTGTCTACAAGGTCTGCGGCTGCGCAGGGGACTGGAAGATGGATTCCTTTGTGGACACCACCATAAAAGCGCTACGGGAGAAGATCGGCAATGGCAAGGTGCTCTGCGCCCTGTCCGGCGGTGTGGACTCCTCGGTGGCGGCTGTTATGCTGTCCAAGGCGGTGGGCAAGCAGCTGACCTGCGTGTTCGTGGATCACGGCCTGCTGCGCAAGGACGAGGGCGACGAGGTGGAGGCTGTGTTTGGCCCCAACGGCGCTTACCAGTTGAATTTTATCCGCGTGAACGCCCAGGAGCGCTTCTATGAGAAGTTAAAGGGAGCCGAGGAGCCGGAGCAGAAGCGCAAGATCATCGGCGAGGAGTTCATCCGCGTGTTCGAGGAGGAGGCCAGGAAGATCGGCGCCGTGGATTACTTTGTGCAGGGAACCATTTATCCCGACGTGATCGAGTCCGGCCTGGGTAAGTCCGCGGTGATCAAATCCCACCACAATGTGGGCGGTCTGCCGGAGCATGTGGATTTCAAGGAGATCGTGGAGCCGCTGCGCCTGCTGTTTAAGGACGAGGTGCGCAAGGCGGGGCTGGAGCTGGGGATTCCCGCGAATCTGGTGTTCCGTCAGCCCTTCCCGGGCCCGGGGCTGGGCGTGCGCATCATCGGCGAGGTGACGGCCGACAAGGTGCGGATCGTGCAGGAAGCCGACGCGATCTACCGCGAGGAGATCGCCAAGGCCGGCGTGGACAAGAACCTGGGACAGTATTTTGCGGCGCTGACCAACATGCGCTCCGTGGGCTGTATGGGCGACGAGCGTACCTACGACTACGCCATCGCGCTGCGCGCGGTGCTGACCAGCGACTTCATGACCGCCGAGTCCGCCCAGATCCCCTGGGAGGTGCTGGGCAAGGTGACCAGCCGGATCGTCAATGAGGTGAAGGGCGTGAACCGGGTGCTGTATGACTGCACGGGGAAGCCGCCGGCGACGATTGAATTCGAATAATTGGTGAAAACCCCGGAAGCCTTGATTTTACTAGGTTTCCGGGGTATCTTTTTGCCTCCGTGATGTTAATATGATGTTATCGGGCGGGAGTCAATAGATTTAGGGTGATAAAAAGCTCCTGGTTGATTATTTCTGCGATCCCTGATATAATGCCGTCATGGGCACCGTGTACAGGGTGGTAGCCTCCCTAACTTGCAAAAGAAGGGAGGTGGTGTTGATGGGGAATTTCTCGTTTAGCGATATCGTGCTATTTGCGACATTCATCATAGCACTGCTTACCTACATAGATAAGCGAAAATAAAAAATGCCTACCCTGTCAGCCAACAGGATAGGCGCGTCCTCATGTAGGACGTAAATTGACTTGGTGGCTTCCACCTTGTGGGCGGTGCTCCCTTATATGCCTATTATAAACCATAATCTTTGAAAATGCAAACACAGATTATTACATGCTGGATATAATAAAATATACCAAGGATAAAAAATAGATATTTTCCCAGCCGGTTAAGGCTTTCCAATGAGCTGAAAAGTGCATGGTTACTGGGTTTTAGCCGAATGTATCCGTTTATATATTGGCTGGTTTGCCACCCAAATGCCGCCCGTATTTACGAAAGCGTTATAAAGATTTGTAGGAACAAGTAACAGCTTTTAACTATGTCGTTCTTAATTTGACTTTTATGAGGCGCAGCTTTAGAATGTAAACATATACATCTTTGGCGGATAAGGCGTACTCAACAAATCGAAATTTAGGGGGGGGGGGGTGATTCCCGTGATATCAAAGGCAGTTAAGAATATGATCCTTTTTTATGAGGGGAGTGTTCATGATATTGATCACTTTATGAAGGTATGGGGATATGCCAAAACTATCGGTGAATTGGAACATCTTGATGTCCACACGCAGGAAACATTAGAACTTGCATCTATTGTACATGATATTGCATGCCCTTTGTGCCGTGAAAAATACGGAAATACAGCAGGTCCATATCAACAGTCTGAGGGCATTCCGTTGACAAGAGCATTTTATGCTGATTTTGGTATACCGAGTGAGCAGTTAGAGAGAATTTGTTATTTGGTGGGTCATCACCATACATTCAGGGATATAAAGGGACTTGATTATCAAATACTTGTTGAAGCAGATTTTATTGTGAATGCTTCTGAAAGTAATATGAGCATAAAGGCTATTCAAAGTTTCTATAAGAAAGTATTCAAAACTTCCACAGGCAAGAAACTCCTCACGGAAATCTATGGACTTAGCAGATAAATCCCCATTTATCGGGCTGATTTACTACACCTTATTGGTATAAGGCGCACTATGCTATCTAGTTGTTTTCACTAGTGGCAAGCGGGGCAGAGTGGTACACACTTTGCAATTTTCCACTTTTTCGCCTCCGCGAAAACCTGTAAAATCCGCTTGTCGGTGAGGCCCCAATACCCCAGCAAGGGCCGCTTACGCCGCCTTGCCAAACGCTCCACGTCGGGGGAGGTGTGCTATACTAAGGCTGTCAGCAGGCCAAAGAAGGGGCCTGCTGTTTTTGCATTATGCCGCCCAACTTTACAAGCGCACGTTGCAAAGCGTGACGGGACTTTTTAAGGGCATATGCGCAACATTTGATTTCATGCGGGTTTACGGGACGCCCCGCATAAACTTACATAGCCTTTTAAGCGTTTTTTTCGCTTTCAGGCAATAAAAAATAGAAGAGGGCAAAACGCCATCTTTTTGTTGGGTTAATCCTGATTGTTATAGAGTTTGAATAATGGCCTGAAACCTGGGAACCTAGTATTTATGGGGGTTCCCAGGTTTTTTTATGGTGACATTGCTATGACATTATATGGTGTAAATCACCCATAAAAGAAGCCATTGATTACCTGGAAAATCTTTGCTATAATGCCCTCATGGAAGAGTACCCATGACAGGGTGGCAGCCTCCCGAGCCAATGAAAACCGGTTCACCGGAATACATAGGAAGGGAGGTGGTGCGTATGACAGCATATGAAATCATTATGATTTTCCTTGGGATAATCGGCTTGCTGATTTTCTTTGGTGGTCTGCTCGTAGCATTGCTTACCTTTCTCGACAAGAGAAACAAGCAAAAAAAATAATGCCCCTCCTGTCTGGTCCACAGGAAGGGCGCCTCTCACTGAGAGGTAAATAGCCTTTACTTGGGAGCATCCGCTTTGGAGTGGGTGCTCTTTCTAAGTTCATTATACATCTGGTTTTCGTAAAAAGCAAGTGCCTATAGGTATTTCACGGGGAGCCCACGGCTGGCAAGACAGTATACCATGCCGCATATCTCCAGGTAGCCTGCCTGGTATATTTCTGTAATGGCCAGGCCAGCTTCGATGTTCTCGTCCAACTCTGCTTCATCTTCAAATTCTTCCTGGGTAACAATTACCTTTTCTTTGCTTTCAGGATTCCAACAGTAAATTTTTTCCTGGCTTATATCAATGATCGCAGGCTGATCGTTAAGGTGTTGCTGGAATTGCTGCATGAAATTGAGTAGCTGTTCTTCTACCGATAGGCTACCGGCGATTCCGTGAATCTTGGCAACGTCAAGCCGCGTTGCCCCTATGAGCACCGTGTACAGGGCGGTAGCCTCCCTAACTTGCAAAAGAAGGGAGGTGGTGAGATGGGGAATTTCACATTTAGCGATATTTTGCTGTTTGCGACATTCGTTATCGCGCTGCTTACCTACATAGATAAGCGAAAATAAAAAATGCCTACCCTGTCGGCCAACAGGATAGGCGCGTCTGAAAAGACGTAAAACCTTGAATTGTAGGATTCCACCTTGTGGGCGGTTGCTCTTTTATATACCTAATTATATACGATAATAACAAAAATTGCAAATTATTCGTTATAAAAATATTCTTACCTAACCTCCACCCCGGCGAACCATAAAAAGCCCGGTGAATCCTGGCCCCCTAAATCAGTTGAAAAACAGGCATATATTTGATAAAATAATCTGAGGTGCATTCACATAATTATTTCAAATAAATATCTCATTTCTTGCGAAACGCAGGGGGTCAAAGGTTCCGGCCTAAGGTGCCGGTAAATATATTTTGGGGAAGGGAGAAATGGCATGGGATTGGGGGATTTCTTAAAAGATCAGTTTATAGATGTAATCGAATTTGTCGATGACTCGCCGGAAAAAACGCTGGTGTCGAAATACGTCAGAAAAGGGGATGAGATAAAGCAGGGAGCCCGTCTGGTGGTTAGAAACGGGCAGGCTGCCGTATTCGTACACAGAGGGGTTATCGCGGATATATTTGGGCCGGGGAATTACAAGTTGAATACCGGGAATCTGCCGCTTCTGTCGGCCTTAGCGGCACTGCCCACATTGTTTAATTCCGCAATCAAATCAGATTTGTACTTTATCAATACCACCCAGTTTATCAATAACCGCTGGGAAACTAAGAATCCGATCATTAAAAGAGACCCTGAGATGGGGATTGTGAGAATTACTTCGTTTGGAACATTTTCTTTTAAGGTGGGGGACCCGGAAACGTTTATGACGGAGGTCTTTGGCGCCAGAAGTTTAAATATGACATATGATATCGTGGACTATTTGACTTCATTTGTGGGGGAATCCATCGCCCAGTGCCTTGGAGAGAGCGAACAGTCCGTTATCGACCTGGCAACCCATTACAGAAAATTGTCTTCTATGATTACGTCCTATGTAAATGATAAAGCGAAAATACTGGGCTTTGAAGTGACGACTGCTACGATCGAAAATATCGGCCTTCCCATAGAGGTTGAGAAGCTGATTGACGAGCAGTCGGGCATCGGCCTCGCCTCAAGAGATATGGACGCTTTTGTGCAGTATCAGGCGGCCAGGGCGATTCGGGACGTCGCAAAGCAGCCGGGCGGCATGGCCGGAATCGGGGCAGGGATGGGAGTTGGCAGGATCGTTGCCGAGACTATGAGCGAAAGTCTTGACAAGCCAAGAGCCAAGCGTTCTGCCGCGAAAAAGAACGAAACGGCGGCGCCCAAAGAGTCCGTTGCCGATCAGCTGATTAAATACAAAAATCTGCTTGATAATGGAATTTTGACCCAGGAAGAGTTTGACGAAGTGAAAAGTATGCTGTTGAAGGAGATCTAAAAATGGTGGATCAGATAAAAGAACTTGAGAAATACAAGAGCCTGTTTGATTCGGGCGCAATCAGCGAACAGGAGTTTCGCAGATTAAAGCAAAAGCTGCTCGGCCTTAAGACGGATGAAGAAAAGGAAATGGAAAAACAGCGGGAAAGAGCCGAGGCGCTGGCAGAGATCGAGAAAATGAGGGCTGAGGCGGCTGCGAAAAAAGAACCTGCCGGACAGGACGAACCCGGGCAAACGCAGGCGGAGGAGAGTGAGAATCCGGAAATTCGCGCGAAAGAAGAGCGGGACAACTATAAGAAAACTTTTGACGAAGAGAAAGCCAGGGAGCAGGCCAGACTTGCGGCGTTATATGAAGTTGAGCAGAAAAAGAGACAGGCGCAGATTGCAAAAGTACAGCGGTCCGCTAAGTTTGTAACAGGTGTTGTGGGGAATATTGTTTTTTGGAGTATAACGGTATTTTGCGCTCTGTTCGGTATGTTCTTCGTGTTTCCGTCCGTAGAGTTAAATCCTGTGCTGAGGATCGTATCCGCGGTGATCTTCTTATTATTTGCAGCGCTGGCATGCCCTCCGCTCACGAAGAAATTGAAGGAAAATGAGAATCTGGCTCCGTACTTCAAATTTAAGAAGTACATAGTAATCGCGCTTGTAATTGTCTGGTTTGCAACAATGGTAATCGTCCCGGTATAATTGGGCTTGCCTTATTTGATTCACGGTCCAAAACCTGGGAACCTGATATTGATTCAGGTCCCCAGGTTTTTTGATGCCTTCATGGCGCTGCTATGACATTTACGGGGGCTCGGCCTGAACGGTGGCGGATTTAAGCCCCGCAGATTCGCCCGCCGCGCACGTAGATGACAGTGGCGCCGATTTCTTCCGCGCCGGGATTGCGCTCCATGCGCGAAACCATGTCGGGAGAGTAAGGATTTTGCGAGTCAGTATGGGTTTTGGCCCAGATTGCGCTCATCAGCTCGGCCAACTCCGCCTGTGTGCGCACACAACCCGCGCTTCTGTTACCGGAATATTTTCCCATATTTACACCACCGGGTGGGGGAGGTATAATAGAATACAGGTAACTGATCGGACACCGGCGCCCTTTGGCAGACGGGAGAGGAGGAGAGATATGGATTTTGTGCGCAAGAAGAAAGAGAAGTATCCGGTTTTGGCGATCTGCTACGACTTTGACAAAACCCTGTCCCCGGATGATATGCAGGCCCAGGGGTATATCCAGTCCGTGGGCTATGACGTGGCCCAGTTCTGGCAGGAGTCCAATGAGCTGGCCGCTGAGAATGAGATGGACAACAACCTGGCCTATATGTGGAAGATGGTGCAGGAGTCCGAGGGCAGGCTCATTTTCAACAAGGAGAAGCTGGCGGAATACGGGGAGAAGGTGGAGCTCTTTGACGGTGTTGAGGAGTGGTTTGAACGGATTCGCGCGTACGGAAAAGCGAAACATGTTATTGTGGAGCACTATATCATCTCCTCGGGCCTGAAAGAAATGATCGAGGGTACGAGGATCGCCAAAAAAGGGGCGTTTGAGAAGATTTACGCCAGCTCCTTCTATTTCAACGAGCGGGGCGTGGCCAAATGGCCGGCCCAGGTGGTGAACTATACCAGCAAGACCCAGTTCCTGTTCCGCATTGAAAAGGGGGTGCTGGATATCAATGATCCCGGCGTGAACGATTATTTTCCGCCGGAGACGATCCGCGTGCCGTTCCGCAATATGGTCTATATCGGAGACAGCGACACGGATATTCCCTGCATGAAGCTGGTCAACACATACGGAGGGCATTCCATCGGCGTTTACAATCCAAACACCAGGGATAAGGAAAAGGTTTACCGGATGATGCGGGATAAACGCATCCGCTACTATGCGCCGGCCGATTATTCCCAGGATTCGGAGCTGGATGAGCTGGTGAAGGCGATTATCGACAAGACGGCCGCCTATGAGGCGCTGGAGAACCGCCATTTTGACAATCTGGCGGAAACCAACGGCGCGGACCGGAAATAATGGCGGCGGCATCGCCTCCCCGTCCGGTTTGCGGGCCGGATTTCCAAGGCTGGACGGGTTATAAGCGATACTGGAAATACGCCTGAATGGGGTGGGAAGTGAGTGGGGACGGATTCATGGATAGACGCGCAATAATTGATCATGTGAAATCAGAACTGGATAAAACGGGCCTGGGCAACAGGGGCCGGTACGGCGCGCTGATCAGCGGGATGTTCGATCTCTCCAGCCATTACGACATGGCCATGAAGATTGAGCTGTTTGACCACAGCGCGCGGCTTTACACCTGTGAGCGGGGGAAATGTGTCTATGAGTACCGGACAGGGGAGGTGGCGGAGATCGTCTTTTTCATCCTTGACGACGTGATCCGCATGACGGCGCACAGCCTGACCGTGGAGAAATTCCAGGACGAGAACAGGCGCCTGCGCTACGGCGAAGAGGTGCGGGAGTATGAGAAAAGTCTTGTGAGGCGGGCTTTTGAGGTCATCGGCGGGCAATACCTGGAATGGCATGAGCGGGGCAGGAAGGCCCTCAATATGTGAATACCCGGCGGCGGGAAATGCCGGTAAAGGGAAGGGCCTGGCCGCCGGTGTAATAAACGGCGGACAGGCCCCTTTTGGGCTTTATCAGGACAGGGCTTCCTCTATTTGTGCAGGTAGGCCCGCAGCGCCTGCGCCGCGAAGTCCGAGGCGCCCTCTCCGAACTTTTGGTCCGTGTCGCTTCGGATCAGTTCGTTTTCATAGCCCTCCAGCACCATTTCCCAATATCCCTCCCCCAGATCGCGGGCCCAGCCTGCGCTGGTCTCGCGGGTGAAATCCATGATCTCCTGCAGGATTTCCTGCACCTCCCCGGAGGCGGGGGATTTCGTTTGGTCGGCGGTCAATTTGCGGAACAGATCGTCGCTGTGCTTTAAGATATAATCCTTATTTTCCTGGAGCTTTTTAAAGTTTTCCATGGACTCAGGGAAATGGGCAAGGTTTTGCTTCATGGCCTTCGTGTACTGTTCCACGCTGCCGAACTGCTTGGCGGCCAGCCTGGCCACGTTTTCCTCGTCGTCCCGGACGCGCTTTATGAACTGGTCAAAGTCCTCGGCGCTGCCCCAGTATTTGACCACCTCCTCGGCGTTCTCGCGCTTGAATTGTTCCAGCGCGCCGATATATTCTTCTAAATCAAATTCTTTGAAACTCATACAGGATTCTCCTCTCTCCAATTTCTCCAGCAGCGCGATCAGCCTGTCCAGCCGGTCGCGTTTTAAGCTGAGCAGTTTTTTCTGGTTCCGGTAAGCCGCAGTCTTGTCAAAGTCGGGCGTTTGCAGTATCTCACCGATCTCCTTCAGCTTGAAATCCAGCTCCTTAAAAAACAGGATCTGCTGCAGCCGCTCCAGGGCTTCGTCGCCGTAAAGGCGGTAGCCGGCGGCGGTGGTCTCGCTGGGCTTTAACAGCCCGATTTCATCGTAATATTGTAATGTGCGCGCGCTGATCCCGGTCAGCCGGGCAACCTGGCTTATGGTTTTCATATATGTCAACTCCTTGCTTTGATGGGAACGCGGGCGGATATTTGCCGGCGGGATGTCCGCCTGTGTTCCTATAACCTGATGGTACACTATCACGCAGCGTGAGAGTCAATCCTTTTTTTCATTAAAATGCGTTTGCACCAGACGAATAAACGCATGGGTAAATTCCGGGAGGTAACCACCCTTGCGGCAGGCCACGGCGATGGGCACCGTGAAGTCGGCAAATCCCACCAGGAAAAAGCGCGCCGGTTTTTCGTACTGGAAATATTTTACATAGCTTTCGTAGTTAAACGCGGCCCCGTAGCCCTCGGCCGCCATCTGTGCGGCCGTCTCCATATTTTCGATGACAAAGCTGCGTTTGGGGGTGATTCCGGCGTAGTGGAAGGCGGCATCCGTGAAAATGCGCACGGATTGCTCCGGCGACTGCAAGATAAAGCGCTCGTCCGCCAGCAGCTTTAAATCCAGCCAGGGATAGGCGCGGCCGGGAAGCTCCCTGGCGCAGGCGCAGGCGGGATGATCCCAGGGGAGGGCCATCACCAGGTGATCGTTGTAGACGGGGAGGATTTCTAGCTTGTCCCGCTGGAAAAAGCGGTTGGTGAGAATCAGGTCCAGGTCCCCGTCCAGGAGCTTCTGCTCCATGTCGCGGCTGCCGGTCTCGGTCACAGTCACCTCCACATGGGGATGGGAGCGCTCGAACTCGGTCAGCACCTTGGGCAGCAGATAGCGGCTGCGCCGCAGGTGAAGGCCCAGGCGCAGCTGTCCCGCGTACCCCTTGATCATGTCGCTGAGCTCTCCGCGGAATTCCTTCTGGATTGCCAGCATCTCCCTGGCGCTGCGGACGTACAGCTCGCCTGCGCTGGTGGGAACCAGGCGTTTTCCCACGCGGTCGAAGAGGGGCACGCCCATCCGCTCCTCCAGCCTGTTCAGAAAAATGCTCAGGGTGGGCTGGGAGATGAACAGCTCCTCAGCGGCCCGGGTGATGCTCTGGTGTCTGGCCAGCGCCACAACGTACTCCTGTTCCCGCAAATCCATAGTCTGCCTCCTCGAGATAAATAATAGCTTTTAGCTATTATGATTAAGACAAAAATAAATTAGACAAATGATCTTGCCATGATTATACTGGAATTAACCGGGAAGGTCAAGAGCTCAGCCATCCTGAAGCCAAATTCCACCGGGGGCGCGGGGGCGGGGGCGGCAAGTCCGCCTGAGGCCCGATGCCTTGCGGGAGTCAAGCATCTTAAAAAGGAGACAAGGTATGGAACACGCAGAAAAGGCCAAGAAGGGGTTTCGGATGCCCCACACGTTTGTCATTATTTTCACCATTATTCTCATCGCCGTGGCGTTCACATGGTTGATACCGGCGGGGGAGTACGCCAGGTTCGAAAATGCCCAGGGAATTAAAGTGATCGACCCATCCCAGTTTAACAGTCTGGAGCGGACGCCGGTCAACCCGCTTCTCATCACCCGGTACATCGTCAATGCGTTTATTAAAAATGCCGACCTGATCATGGTCATCTTGTTCTCAGGCGGCGCGTTCCACATGCTGACCAAAACCGGAGCCCTGCAGGCGGTGATCGCCAAGCTGGCCAGACGGTTTTCCGGACACATCGGAATTTTCATCCCGCTGCTGTCGCTGGTGTTCGCGCTGATCTGCACGACCCAGGCCGTGAACATGTTTATCGCCTTCGCCCCGGTCATGGTGATGCTGTCCCTGGCGCTGGGGCTGGATTCCATCTGCGGTGTGGCCATCATCATTCTGGGGGGCGCCATCGGATTTTCCACAGGCACCCTGAACGTGAGCACCACGGTGATCAGCCAGAAGATCGCGGACCTGCCGCTGTACTCGGGGATCGGCTACCGGTTTGTCTGCTTCGGCGTATTTTTTGTGGTGACCAACCTATTTTTGATCCGCTACGCCAACAGGATCCGCAAAAATCCCCAGCTGAGCCCCATGTACGACCTGGACCAGAAAAACGCGCTGGCAAAGGATTTGAAGCTGGATGATTTCGGAACCATGACGCCCCGGAAATGGATCACCATCGGCTGCCTTGCGGCGGCAATGGGCCTGATCGTTTACGGGAGCATCATGAAGGGCTGGGACGTGGCGGAGCACGCCGCCGTCTTTTTAGCCCTGGGCATTGTGGTGGGCCTGGTGGGCGGTTTCTCGCCCAGCGAGATATCAGGGGAGTTTCTGACCGGCTGCAAGGGTATGCTGGGAGCGGCCATGATCATCGGTCTGGCCAGAAGCATCGGCTCTATAATGGGCGACGGAAACATTATCGACACCGTGGTTCACACTCTGGCCGGAATCCTCAACGTGGTTCCCTTCTACCTCCAGGGAATCGGCATGCTCATCGCCAACACTGTGATCAACGTGTTTATCACCTCCGGCTCCGGCCAGGCCTCCGTGGTGATGCCCATCATGATTCCGCTGGCGGACCTGCTGGGCATGACGCGCCAGACCGCCATTCTGGCCTTCAACTTCGGCGACGGCTTCTGCAACTACATACTGCCCACCTCCACGGCGCTGATGGGAATCATCGGCGCGGCGAACATCCCTTATGACCGCTGGATGCGTTTTATGTGGAAATGCTTCCTGCTGTGGATGGTCACCGGAGCGGTTATGCTGCTGATCGCCCAGGCCATTCATCTGGGACCGATGTAAAAATATGGAAACAGGAGATTGATTCATATGGTAAAAAAACAGCTTTTTGAAGAGATAGACAGGCAGAAAGAACGGCTGTGTGAAATGGCCGATACAATATTCGATCACCCGGAATGCGATGGGGAGGAGATGATGGCCGCGGATATATTATGCAGGTATCTGGCGGAAAACGGATTCTCGGTGGAGCGCCCCGTCGCAGGACTGAAAACCGCCTTCCGGGCCGTATACCACAGCGTGTGCGGCGGCCCGGAGGGGATTTCCCACACCGGCAGCGGAGCCACGCTCCCTCAGGCCCCTCCTGAGGGGGAGGCGGTTTCGCGAATTGCGGGACCGGAGGGGCAATCCGGCGGCCCGGCTCTACAGCCCGCTGCTTCAGCGCTGCGGCCATCGGGCCCGGCTCCGCGGATCGGCATACTCTGCGAGTACGACGCCCTGGCCGGCCTGGGCCACGGCTGCGGCCATCACATGCAGGGCCCGGCCTGTCTGGGCGCGGCGGTGGCCATTAAAAACTGCTGTACGGATACGGCCTACACGCTGGTGGTCTACGGCACTCCGGCGGAGGAGACCTTCGGCGGGAAGATCAACATGATGGAAGCGGGCTGTTTTCAGGACATCGACGTGGCGCTTATGATGCACGGCGGGCCGGACACCTGCACGGATATCCATTGTCTGGCGCTGTCGTCCTTCGACGTGGTGTTCCACGGAAAAAAGGCCCACGCGGCGATCATGCCTGAGGAGGGGAGAAGCGCTCTGGACGCGCTGCTGTTGGCCTTCCAAGGGGTGGAGTTTTTGCGGGAGCACGTCCGGGACGACGTGCGCATGCACTACACGGTGAAAACGCTTCCGGGACCGGAGAATGTGGTCCCCTCCGAGGCTGTGGGCAGCTTTGCCCTGCGCTCGTTTTCCCGGGAGTATCTGGACCAGGTGGCCCGGCGGTTCCGGGATATCGTGAAGGGGGCCGCGCTGATGGCCGGGGTGACCTATGAGATAGAGGAAAAGCCGGCGCTGGCCAACAAGGTGCCCAACCTGACATTAAACAATCTGCTCATTGAGAATGCGCGGCTGGCGGGGGCGCCGGGGATCACGCCGCCCAGGGAGCGCACAGGCTCCACGGATTTCGGCAATGTGATGCACGAGCTGCCCGGCGGCTGCATCCGGGTCAAGTTTGTGCCCGCGGGGACTTCCTCCCATTCCAGCGCCTATGTGGAGGCGGGCAAGACAGAGGCCGCCCACAACTGCGTCGTCTGGGGAGCCAAGGCCATGGCGGGCGCTTCCCTGGATATCCTGTCGGATGGCGGCCTCCTGGAACAAATTAAGGCGGAATTTGCCGGGAAACGGGAACAGTACCGCTGAGCGTGGCGGGCCGGGGAAAAGGAGGCGGTTGGTTTGAAGATTGTGAAGCGGGAAGCATTTAAAAGCGCTGCGTGTTTGCTGGCGGGTTCCTTTGTGTACAGCGTGGGCACCCACTGCTTTGTGGTGCCGGCCAATATCGCGCCGGGCGGCGCCTCCGGGTTGGCGTTGATGGTGAATTTTGTAACAGGGCTGCCGGTGGGCGTGCTGACCATGGTGGTCAATATCCCGCTGCTGATCCTGGCGTGGATCTATTTGAGCAGGGCTTTCGCCATCAGCACGGCGCTGACCTGTGTGGCCTGCTCTGTGATTCTGGATTTTGTGGTGGCCCCGGTCTTTCCCATGTACACGGGAGACCGGCTCCTGTCCAGCTTGTTCGGCGGCGTGATCGTGGGCGCGGGCATGGCGTTTATCTTCATGTCCGGCTCCACCACCGGAGGCAGCGACATTTTGGGGTATATTCTGCAAAAGAAAAAGCCCCACCTGTCCATCGGGCGGGCGCTGATTATTGTGGACGGCGTGGTGCTGGCCCTGTCCATTTTCGTGTTTAAAAACGTGGAGTCCGGCCTGCTGGGTATGATTTCCCTTTACGCCTGCACCAGGGTGATCGACGCGATCCTCTACGGCAGCGACGCGGGCAGCATGGTGACCATTGTCAGCCAATATCCGCAGTCCATCGCGGACCGTATTATCTGCGATCTGGAGCGCAGCGCTACGGTGATGGACGGCAGAGGCGCATACAGCCGCAAGGACACCGGGGTTCTCCTGTGCACAGTGCGGCGCTCCCAGTTCGGCCGGCTCAAACAGATCATCCGGGAGACGGATCCCAGCGCCTTTGTGATGGTCACGGAGACAACGGAGGTGTTTGGGGAGGGGTTCAAGGAGATTATTTATTGACGGCCTGAGTGGAGAAAATTAAAACACGCGTTTGGCGGCGGAAGATAGGAAATGCGCCCGGCAGCTGAAGATTCGGCTGCCGGGCGCATTTTTCGAATATGAGGATCGATTTGTTTCCTGCCTAGAACCCGTAGGCCAGCGCGCCGCCGTCCACGGCGAAATCCTGGCCGGTGATATATCTGGCGTGGTCGCTCAGCAGAAAACGCGCCATCTCGCCTAAGTCCTTTGGGTCGCCGAAGGCGTGCAGCGGCATGCGGCCAAGGATGGCGGCTTTGCGCTCCGGGGTCATGACCTGCCTGCTCATTTCGCTGGGGAACCAGCCGGGCGCGATGCTGTTGACGCAGATGTTGTCGCCGGCCCACTCCACGGCCAGTCCGCGGGTCAGGCCGCAGACCGCAGCCTTGCTGGTGCAGTAGGGCACGACCTCGGTGAACCCCAGGTGGGCGGCCATGCTGCTGATGTTGATGATTCTGCCCTTAAACCGGCTTTCCTTCAGATAGGGATAGCAGAGCTGGCTCAGGGTGAAGAGGCTGGTGACGTTTACCTCCAGAATTTGGCGGAAATCCTCGGGCGGAAAGCTCTCGGCTCTGCTCTTTTTTGTGATTCCCGCGTTGTTGACGATAAAATCCAGGCCGCCGTCCCGGGCGATCCGGGAGATGAGTTCGGCCATCTCGTCACGGCAGGTGACGTCTCCCCTGACGTGGATCACGCCGGGGTCTGAGGGGGGAAGCCCCTTCTTGACGGTTCCCGTGCGGCTGATCCCGTATACCTTGGCGCCGTTTTCAGCCAATACGCCGGCGATGGCGTAGCCGATGCCGCTGCTGGCGCCGGTGACAATTCCTGTGCGTCCTTCCAGTTCCTTCATAATAGTCCGTCCTTTCCTGTACGCCGCGGATGCGCGGCTTCTCCGATTAAAGTGTCTGACAGCGGTAATTGCAGCAGTTCTTGCTGATCAAATCCCAGTCCAGCTCCGCTCCGATGCCGGGGGCGTCGGGGGCGTAAATGTAGCCGTCCCGGATCGGGAGATCGCCCTTCATTGGCAGGCGGTACTGGTCCTCCGGGACAAAATATTCAAAGTATTTGCAGTTGCGGATAGCGCAGCTCACATGGACGTTGGCCAGGTCCATATAGTTCATGGTGGTGGTGTGCACTTCGCAGTTGAGTCCGAAGCCGTCCGCCATATGGGCGATCTTCAAGGTTCCTGTGACGCCGTCCTTCCAGCTCACATCCGCCCGCACGATGTCCGCGGCCCGCTGGGCGATGCTCTGGGCTACGCCCCAATGGCAGCCCCTGGTGGTCTCCGTGGCCGCGATGGGGATGTCCACGGTCCGGCACAGCTCCGTGTATTTGTAGAGCTCAAAATCCCGGAAGGGCTCCTCGAACCACTCGTAGCCCAGCCGCTCCAGCTGCCGGGCCACCCGCACCGCATCGCCCAGGGTGTACTCGCCCACCGGATCGCTCATCAGGGTATAGTCCGGGCCAACTGCTTCCCGGACGGCCGCGTGGACTTCCATATCAAATTCCACCGGGCCGCCGGGATGAGCCTTGTATCCGGGAATGCCTCTCTTCTGATAATAGAGGGCCTCCTCCACGTATTCCTGGACAGTGCTGTGGAAATTGCCGCTGGCATAGACCGGGAGCCTGTTGCGGAAGGCGCCGATATACTTGTAGAGCGGAAGCCCGGCGGCCTTTGCGCACATGTCCCACAGGGCCACGTCCACGGGGCCGGGGAGGAACACGGGGAAAAACGCTTCGTGCCGGTCCACATTCCACAGATCGTAGAAAATGGCCTCGCGGTCGTGGGGATCGCGCCCAAGCACCACGGGTGCGATGCTGTCGTGCAGGTAATTTTCCGTCACGCCGCCGCTGCGGGCGGCCATGCAGGTGGCCACGCCCTCGGTGCCGTCGTCGGCAGTCAGCTTGATGGCCAGCACGTCCCAGCCCATTTTTGCGCCGCCCTGCCGTTTTTCATCAAAGAGGCAGCGGTCTCTCCTGACCCACCAGCTCTCGAATTTTTCGATGATCATAGGATTCTCCATTCTGATTGGTAAATGTTGGAATATTTCATGTTATAATATATCACAAGCATTTTAAAATCTATTGAATTATATCACAAAAGAGTATATAATGCAATTAATATATAACAAAAACACAAAAGGAGAGAAAGAACATGGGAGAATGGAAAAATGACGCGGAACTTTTTCAGCTGATGCGGGAGAAGCTGTACACCCCGGTGGTGGGGGATATTCTGGACGCGATGGGCTGCAGCCACCAATTTCTGCCCGCAGGTATCCAGCCGCTGCGGGACGACATGAAGCTGGCGGGCCGGGCCTGCACGGTGCTGGAACAGAATGTGTTTGAGGCGCAGAAGAAGCCCTTCGGGCTCTTGACCGAGGCCCTGGACCAGCTTAAACGGGATGAGGTCTATCTGGCCACCGGCGCCACCAACAGCGCGCTGTGGGGGGAGCTTCTCACCGCCACGGCCAAGGCCAGAGGGGCCGCGGGGGCGGTGGTGGACGGCTACACCAGGGATACGCCCCAGGTGTTGCAGCAGGATTTCCCCGTATTCGCCAGGGGGCGCTGGGCCCAGGATTCCTCCATCCGCACCAACGTGGTGGATTTCCGCTGCCGGATTGAGATCGGGCAGGTGGTGATCGACGACGGGGATATCGTGTTCGGGGATATGGACGGAGTGCTGATCATCCCACGCAGGGCGGAGGCGGAGTGCATTGAGCGGGCGCTGGAAAAGGCCAGAGGGGAGAAGGTGGTGCGAAGCGCCATTGAATCCGGTATGAGCGCCACCGAGGCCTTCCGGAAATTCGGTATTTTGTAGGAAACGGTTCGGGCAAAGGGGCCTGGGCGCAAAAACACCCGCCGGCTCCACTGGGCGGCAGTGGAACCGGCGGGCGCGGGATTTAAGGCTGCTTGTCGTTGTTTCGCAGAAGCTTCAGCGATTTGATCAGGGAGTGGTTGATGTGCAGGACAATGGCATCCTGCACATCGTCCTCATTTTCCCGCAGCAGGGCGTCGATGATGGCCTTGTGCTGCTGGAGGTTCCCGACGCGGTTGGAGGAGTCCAGCATGGCGGCGTAGACGGCCAGGCGCATCTGATGGATCATGACGGAGCGGTACATGTTGATGAGGATATTGTTGTCCGTGATGCTGATTAAATAGGAGTGAAAGGAGGTGTCGACGCGGAATTCCTCCACGTCGGAAGCGTTCTCCGCCCGCTCGAACATTTTCTGAAATTCCAGCAGCTTGCTCTTGGAATAGAGGGTGATATATTTGCGGCCCACGGTGGGCTCGATCAATTTCCGCGTCTGGTAGAGATCGTCGATGCTCTTTTCCGTAAAGGCGGTGATCCGCATCCCCTTGCGCGGGAAGATTTCGATCAGGTTCTCTGACTGAAGCATCAGGAGCGCCTCGCGCAGGGGGGTCCTGCCGAAGGTGGTTTCCTCCAGAAGCTGTTTTTCGTTTAATTCCTGCCCGGGAAGGTATTCGCAGGATATGATTTTGTTGTACAGATACTCATACGCTTGGTTTGTCAGTGCCTCGGCCATTTGCCATTCTCCTTTTGATCAGTCCGCAGATTTCTGCTGCGGATATTGCTGTATTAATCATACATAATTATAGGGAAAATAGCAAGTAGAAAAAGGCAAAATTTGGTCTTGAAATATATCACAAAACGTGATATCCTGATATTAGATATATCACAAGCGAAAAATAAAGGATAAAAGGAGGGGGTATATCATGAATTCAGGAGATACACGGATCAAAGATATACGAATCTATCATGCGGTCAGCACGCTGAGCCAGCCCATTGCGGACGCGACCCATGATATCAGCAAGATTGCATTTTATGTGCTGGAGGTGGAGACGGCCGCGGGCGAGACGGGACAGGGATATCTGCTGAGCTTCCACTACAGCCCCAACGCCATCGAGGGCGCGCTGCGGGACATGAAGAAATTTGTGCTGGACGGCGGCTACCAGATCTATGAGACCGCCCAGGTTCAGAAGGATTACGAGATTGAGAGCGAGTATTTCGGCATCGTGGGCCTTCAGCGCTGGGCGCTGGCCACGCTCAACGTGGCCATGTGGGATGCCTGGTCCAGAACGCTGGGACAGCCCATTTACCGGATGTTCGGCTGCCATCGCAGGCCGATTCCGGTGTACGGCAGCGGCGGATGGCTCAGCTATACGGACGACGAGCTGGTGGACGAGGTTGTAAACTATAAGAAGCGCGGGTTTACGGCGGTAAAGATCAAGGTGGGAAGCCCGGACATGGAGCGGGATATCCGCAGGCTGCACCTGGTGCGCGAGGCCGTGGGGCCGGACTTAAAAATCATGATGGACGCCAACCAGGGGATGGACGTTCCCTCGGCGGTCAAGCTGATCAGCAATGTGGAGGATATCGGGATATTCTGGTTTGAGGAGCCGGTGGTCAACACGGATTTCGAGGGCTACGCCACCATCCATTCCAAGACCAAGGTGAGCCTGGCTATGGGAGAGCGGGAATATTCGGACGTGGCCCTGCGGGAGCTGATCGGCAGGAACGCGCTGGATTTGTGGCAGCCGGATATCATCCGCCTGGGCGGAGTGGAGTGCTGGCGCGACAGCGCGGCCCTGGCCAATGCCTACAATATTCCGGTGCTGCCCCATTATTATAAGGATTACGACGTGCCGCTGCTCTGCACGGTGGCCAATCCCTACGGGGCGGAGAGCTTTGACTGGATCGACGGAATCATCGACCAGCCCATGGTGATTGACAACGGATTCGCCCATCCCAGGGAGGGAGCGGGCTGGGGATTCCGTTTCCTGCATGAATTTATGAGCGAGGTAAAATAAAGGATTACATTTTAGAGAGGAGGAGGAAATATGAGGGCAATCGTAATTCCGGGCCCGTGGAAGGCAGTGACCGAGGAGCGGGACATTCCGGCGCCCGGAGAGGGGGAGGCGCTGCTGAAAATGATCTGCGGCGGCATCTGCGGCAGCGATCTGGCGTCCTACCGCGGGATGTCGGCCTATGTCAGCTATCCCAGGACCATCGGCCATGAGTTTGCAGCTCAGGTGGTGCAGGTCGGCCCCAACGAGTACGGCATCAGGGAGGGCATGGTTGTCACGGGGAATCCGTACTTCAACTGCGGCACCTGCTATTCCTGCAGGCGCGGGCTGGTAAACTGCTGCGTACATAATGAGACCATGGGCGTACAGCGTGAGGGAGCGTTCAGCGACTATTTCACCATGCCGGTGAGCCGGCTCTACGACGGGCAGGGCATCGACCCGCGGGAGCTGGCCCTGATCGAGCCGTTCTGTATCAGCTACCACGGGGTGTCCCGGGCCGCGGTGCAGCCCGGGGACAAGGTGCTGGTGCTGGGGGCCGGGGCCATCGGGATTCTGGCGGGCGTGGCTGCCAAAAGCTTTGGCGCCCAGGTGTACATCTCGGACATTGCCGGGGAGAAGGTGGAGGCGGCAGTGCGCGATTTCCATCTGGACGGAGGCTTTGTCAATGAAAGCCCTGAGCGGCTGGCCGAATTTGTGCGGGAAATCACCGGCGGGGACGGTTTTGACGTGACGGTTGAGGCGGTGGGAGCGCCCTCCACGTTTTTGAACTGCGTTGAGGCGGCGGCCAGCAGGGGCCGGGCGGTGGTGATCGGCGTGGCCAAACACAGTGCGGATTTCAATTTCCTGGAGCTGCAGCGCAAGGAGCTGAACATGTACGGTTCACGGGCGGCGACGGCGGCGGATTTTGCCGCCACCATGAAGCTGGTGAAGGACGGGTTTGTGGATTTGAAGAAGCTGATCTCCAGAACGTATTCCGCCGACTGCGCGGGCGAGGCGTTCCGGGATCTGGATCAGAATTACGGAGAGATTATAAAAGCTGAATTTGAATTTTAGGGACGAACTGTCACGGAAGGGGTTAAACTATGAAAAAAACAAATACTGCGATTGTGTCACTTGTTATGTGTGCGGCTATGTTCATGAGCGCCTGCGGCGGATCGGCGGCGCCGGCGACCACTGCGGCCGCCAATGCGGCCCAGACGGAAGCTGCGGGGGCGGAGACTGCTGAGAGCGGGGACAGCACAGGCCAGACGGCCCAGGCTCCCGCCGGGGATGTGGTCACCATCCAGATCGGATTTGAAAATACTACGGAAGAGCCCATCGGCAAGGCGGTGGAGAAGTGGGCCCAGCTTCTGGAGGAGGAGAGCAACGGAACCATGAAGCTGCAGCTGTTCCCCAACAGCTCCCTGGGAAGCAAGAGCGAGCTGATCGACCAGATGATCATGGGCGAGAGCATCATCACCATTGCCGACGGCGCGTTCTACGCGGACTACGGAGTTCCGGACCTGGGAATCCTCTACGGGCCGTTTTTCTTCGACAATTGGGACGAGGTGTGGAAGCTGATCGACAGCGACTGGTACAAGCAGGAGTGCGGGAAGCTGGCGGACAAGGGTCTCACGGTTCTGGCCTCCAATTGGGTGTACGGGGAGCGCGAG
This sequence comes from Enterocloster asparagiformis, assembly GCA_018380885.1. Classification (GTDB taxonomy): domain Bacteria; phylum Bacillota; class Clostridia; order Lachnospirales; family Lachnospiraceae; genus Enterocloster. The sequence continues at coordinate 297,831 of JAGZSY010000006.1, read as the reverse complement.
CTGATGACCAAGACCAAGGTGGTGACGCCCGCGGACATCAAGGGTAAGAAGATCCGCCTGGCCAACAGCCAGATTTACGTGGAGGGCTTTAACGCCCTGGGCGCCACCGCGGTTCCCATGGCGCTGGGCGACGTTTACACATCCCTGCAGAACGGGACCCTGGACGGCGTGGAAAATCCCCTTTCCACCCTGTACGGGCAGAGCTTCCAGGAGGTTTCCAAAAATATCCTCATGACCGGCCACATCCTGAATTTTACCACCTGGTGTATTGGAACGGATTATCTGAACACCCTGACCCCGGAGCAGCAGGAGCTTCTGTACAAGACCGGCGAGGAGGCCGGACTCTACAACAATGAGCAGCAGGCTATGGCCAACAACGAGTACCGCAAGCTGCTGGAGGACGCGGGAGTTACCTTTACGGAGCTCACCGACGAGGAGAGGGCGCAGTGGAAAGAGGCAAGCCTTTCCTTCTACGAGAAGGGCAGCCAGTTCGGATGGAGCGAGGGTCTCTACGACACGGTGAAGGCAGCCGTTCAGTAAGGTTATGGGCCTGCGCGAAAGCGCAGGCCGCGGACAAGTTTGGAGGAAAGCGATGAAGAAATTTCTGGATATTCTGAACAAGATCGAAGTCGTGGGGGCATCGCTTGTGCTGGCGGGATTGATCGCATTTACATTTGTGGGCGTGCCCATGCGCTATCTGATGAGCCACCCGTTTACATGGGAGGAGGAGCTGCAGCTGGCGTGCATGGTCTGGATCACATTTCTGGCCGCGCCCGCGGCCTTCCGTTCCAAAAGCCATGTTGCCATTGAGATCGTGGTGGACGCGCTGCCCAAGCAGCTGCGCAGGGCCGCGGAGGTGCTCATCGCCGTGGTGGTCTATGGGGTTCTGATTTATTTCCTTCTCAGAAGCCGTAATTTTATCGCGGTTATGCTCAAGACAAACCGCAAAACGCCGATCCTGATGATCCCATATTCCTGGATCTACTCCATCGCCCCGGTTTCCATCGTGCTGATGCTGATCAGCTACACGGAGGAGAAGATCGGGGAGCTGAGGGAGCTCTTTGGCGGCGGAAAGGAGGAGGAACGATGAGTACAGGTGTATTGATCATGACGGTCACGCTGCTGGTCCTGCTGTTCATCAAGGTGCCGGTATTTGTGGCGATCCTGGGCGCCTCAGCCGTCTATTTTGTGCTGACGCCCGGCATCAATCCCGCCGTCTTTGCCCAGCAGGCCATAACAGGCGCAGAGAGCGTGACGCTGTTAGCCATCCCGTTTTTTGTCTGCGCCGGCGTTCTGATGAATTATACGGGGGTGACCAGAAGAATCATGGATTTCTGCGCAGTCCTCACCGGAAGGATGTACGGCGGGCTGTCCCAGGTGAACATTCTGCTCAGCACGCTCATGGGCGGGCTCTCCGGCTCCGCTCTGGCGGATGCAGCCATGGAGGCCAAGATGCTGGTCCCGGAGATGGAGAAAAAGGGGATTGGACGGGCGTTCTCTACGGTGGTGACAGCCGCCTCCAGTATGATCACGCCGCTGATCCCGCCGGGAATCGGCCTGATCCTCTACGGCTGCATCGCCAACGTGTCCATCGGAAAGCTGTTCGTGGCGGGCTTTGGGCCGGGCATACTGCTCTGCGCCTCCATGATGTTCATGGTGTCCCGCATATCGAAAAAACGTGGATATCTGCCGCTGCGCACGGAAAAAATGCGCGCGCCCATGTTCTGGCGCTCCTTCCGGCCGGCTGTGCTGCCGCTGTGCCTGCCCATTATCATCATCGGCGGCGTGCGCCTGGGCGTTTTCACCGCCACGGAGGCCGGTTCGGTGGCAATTGTGTACGCGGCGATTCTGGGCATCGTCTACCGGGAGCTGGGAGTTAAGGAGATCGCCCAGGGCCTGAAGGAGACGCTGCAGACCACCTCCTCGATCATGCTGATCGTGGCGGCCGCGTCCACATTTTCCTGGATTCTGACAAAGGAGATGATCCCCCAGCGCTTCACGGAGTGGATGATCCAGATGATCAACAACAAGTGGCTGTTCCTGATCGCCGTGGACATTTTCCTGATCTTTGTGGGAATGTTCGTGGAGGGCAATGCCAGCATGATCGTGCTGGTGCCGCTGTTCGCGCCCGCGGCCGCGGCTTACGGCATCGACGCCATCCATTTTGCCATGGTGTTCATCTTTGCCAACGCCATCGGGGCGTTTACGCCGCCTATGGGCACACTCATGTTCGTGGCCTGCGGGGTGACCAGGTGCTCCACAAAGGATTTTATCAAGGAGGCTGTGCCCTTCTACGCGCTTTTGTTCGGCTGCCTGCTGATTTTGACCTTTGTGCCCTTATTCTCCACCGGTTTGGTGAATCTGATCTATTGATTTCGAAAAAATGGGACCGTGCTTCCAGATGGAAGGGCGGTCTTATTTTTTGCGCGGCCGAGACGGAGGCCTTCTCCATGCCGCTGTAAATTCTCATTGACAAATACCCCGCGGCCTGATATCCATGGTATAGACGGCGGCCGCCCGGATTTGTTGAAAAAAATTGCGGAAATCTGTCACACGGTGGACAAGAGGCTGTCTAATGGATCAGGAGGGATAAACACATGGAGATAAAAACAAACGAAGAGTGGAAAAGCTGTATCGACAAGGCGGTGGCCGGGGATAAGGAGGCGCTGGAGGCGGTTGTGGTGAACATCCAGGATATGGTGTTCAATCTGTCGCTGCGGATGCTGGGGACCTTTCACGACGCCGAGGACGCGGCCCAGGATATTTTCCTGAAGGTGATCACCCATCTGGCCACATTCCGGGGGGAGAGCGCGTTTACCACCTGGGTGTTCCGGATCGCCGCCAACCACCTGATCCATTACCGCAAGCACATGTTCGCCCAGCTTCCCCTGAGCTTTGAGTACTATGGAGATGATATTGAGCATGCGGTCCTTGACGAGGTGCCGGACCTGACCCAGAACGTGGACCGGTTTATTTTGGCGGAGGAGCTGAAAATGTCCTGCACCAACGTGCTGCTGCAATGCCTGGACGGGGAGAGCCGCTGCATTTTCGTGCTGGGGACCATGTTCAAGCTGGACAGCAGGATTGCGGGCGAGATTCTGGACATGACGCCGGAGGCGTACCGGCAGCGCCTGTCGCGGATTCGGCGGAAGGTGGCGGATTTCCTCTCGGACTACTGCGGGGAGTACGGAAACGGTTCGTGCCGCTGCGCAAAGCGGGTGGATTACGCCATTCAGAATCACCGGCTGAATCCGGCGGTCCTGGACTATACGTCCGCCAAGGAACAGCCGCCGGAGCAGGCCAGGCGGTTTATGGACGCAATGGAGGAGATCGACGATTTGTCCGCGCAGTTTGCCTTCTGCAAAGCCTATCAGTCGCCGGAGCGCACCAGGCAGTTTTTCAGGGAATTTTTGGACTCCGCCTCGCTGGCGGCGGTGAAGCAGATATAGGAGGGAACCATGAATACAGGTATGATATTGGATTATCTTGCGGATTTGGAGAAAAACAACAACCGGGATTTTTATCACGCCCACAAGGGGGAATACCAGGCGGCAAAGGCGGAGTTTGAGGCGCTTTTGGAAGAGCTGATCCTCCGGGTAGGAGAGACGGACGGCAGCGTGCTGGGCTGCGCGCCCGGGGAGCTGATATTCCGGCTGACCAGGGACACCCGCTTCAGCCACGACAAATCGCCCTACAATCCGGCGTTTCGCGCGCACATTTCCGGCGGCGGCAAATTGCCGGTGCCGGTGGGATATTATCTGATGATCAAGCCGGGAGGGCGGTCGTTTCTGGGCGGCGGCCTGTTTGCCGACATGTTTAAGGAAGCCACGTCCATGGTGCGGGATTACATTGCGGCCCGCCCCGATGAGTGGGAGCAGGTGACCGGGGCGGAGCCGTTCCGGGAAAAATTCCAGGTGAAGGGAACCGCGCTGAAGCAGGTTCCGGCCGGCTATGACAGGGATCACCCACAGGCGGAGTTTCTCAGGCACAAGAGCTGGTATCTGGAGTACCCGGTGACGGACCAGGCGATCCGGGACGCGGACGGCTTTTTAGACCTGGCGGCGAATTTGTTTCGCAGGATGAAGCCGTTTAATGATCTGCTCAACCGGGCGCTGAGGGACTTTCGGATGCCCAAGCGGTGAGCGCCGCGGTTTGCCCCGCTCCGTCCGGGCCTTTTCAGTGAAGGGACGCGGGAAGCGCGGGCAGCAGGCGGATGACCACCAGCTCCGGCGGGTTAAAGATTCGGGGCAGACGGTTCAGGCAGAGGCCGCGGCTGACGATCATGGTGGTGGCGCCAAGCCGGTAGCGTCCCCCCGCATATCTGGGGAAAACGCCCTGATGGGGCGCCAGCAGCCCGTTGATCAGTCCGGGTATGCGCACCTGGCCGCCGTGGGCGTGGCCCGCTGTCACCAGATCGAAGCCGCAGCCCCGGTAATAGCGGGCGAGCTCCGGCCGGTGGGAGAGCAGGATGGAATAGCGCTCAGGCGAAATTCCGGAGCGGCAGACGGCCAGCTGCCGCTCCCAGAGGGCGGGAATCTGTCTGACGAACCGGGAGCGGGTGAACACCGTGGGATCGTCCACCCCGCCGATATCCAGGAGCTGCCCGCCCACGTCCACGGTCCGGGTTTCGCCTGACAGCACGGCGACGCCGTGGGAGGCGAACATTTTCTTTAATGCGGGCAGGTTCCCGATGCGCTGCTCGTGGTTGCCGGTGACAAAGAAGCAGCGGGGAGAATCGTTTGGGCCGGGATGCGCTCCAAGGTTCGCCCCGCCCTCCCCGTCTTTTGCCAGGCATTCTCCAACGCCCGCCAGAAACTGCCGCGCGCCCTCCAGGGACACCGTTTCGTCGGCGATGTCGCCGGCCATCAGAATCAGGTCCGGCCGGTATCTGCGGATGGCGTGGAGCAGCCGTATCTGCCGGCCGCCGTAGCGGGTGCTGTGCAGGTCGGTAACCAGGGCGATCTTCACCGGCTCCGTGATTTTAGCCGAATATTCATCGTAGCCGCGCACCACCGGCGTCCGGCGAAGAGCGGTTTTCCAAAATGACTGTTTTTGCATGTCTGACTCCAGGTTCCAGGATAGCGCCGGCACGTCCGGGTTATCCGAAAAATTCCGCAATGGTTTGGTCCATATCGGGATCGTTGACGCAGTAGCCCACGCCCATCCGCCCGCCGGTCTCCCGGATCAGCAGCCGGGCGTTTTCTTTGCCGAAGGCTCCGCACAGCTCCAGAAAGCCGAAGCCCTCGTCCAGCAGCCTTTTCGCCGTCTCTTTTGCTTCCTCCATGTCGCGGACCGTGACGAAGCGGGTGAGCATATCGCCGTGGATGAACTCCGCAGTGTCCTTTGCCGTGTCGTAATTTCCCATAACCATCATTGCATACTTTTTCATTGTCTATTGCCTCCTTGTTTTGCGCGCCTCCCGGCCCAGCTGTTGACGATAAGTGATACGTTTCCTTGAGTATATCATAGATTATACCACGTCCGAAGGCCGGGAACAGCCTGAAATCCAAGTTTTACGAGAAAAACCTGGACCTGTAGCGCGGAATCCCGCGCAAAAACTTGCCAAAACCGTCCGCTGTGTGTTAGAATAGGGCTGATCATCGGAGGGTATGTAATATTCAGAGATTATATGCCGGATAAGATGGCGGGACGCGCCCGCTGCCTTATCCGGTTTTTGCGTATTTGCAATGACCCGCCGCAGGGCGGTGACGCAGGGGGCGGCCAGCCGCCGGTTGCTGGCGGGAAGGCGATCCGCCGCCGCGGACGCCAAATCGCCCCAAACCGCCCCAAATTCCGGTGAAATGGTTGCAAGATGAATGGGAGTTGAGAGAGATGAACAGGCAGTTATCCATGACAGAGGGGAAAATCGGCCCGGCGCTGTTGAATTTTGCGGTGCCGGTGCTGATGTCCGGTTTTTTACAGGCATTGTACGGCGCGGTGGACTTGTTGGTGGTGGGGCGGTATGACAGCTCCGCCGCCGTGTCCGCGGTGGCAACCGGCAGCCAGCTTATGCAGACCATCACCGGCGCGGTGCTGGGTCTGTCCATGGGCGGCACGGTGCTGATCGGCCACGCCATCGGGGAGAAGGAGCCGGAGAAGGCAGCGCGGGCGGTGGGCTCTCTGGCGGTTCTGTTCGCCGTGATCGCGGCGGTCTGCACCGCCTTTATGACCCTGGCCACGAGCTGGGTGACGGGGCTTCTCCACACGCCCCGGGAGGCGTTCGCCTACGCCAGGCAGTATATATTGATCTGCTCCTGCGGCATCCCCTTTATCATCGGCTACAACGTGGTCAGCAGCATCTTCCGGGGAATCGGGGACTCGAAAACGCCCATGTACCTGGTGGCCGCGGCCTGCCTGGTCAATGTGGCGCTGGACTTTTTTCTGGTGGGAAAAATGGGCATGGGCGCCGGAGGCGCCGCGCTGGCGACCATTGCGGCCCAGGGGATCAGTTTCCTTTTGTCGCTGTTAATTATCGCCGGACGGGGATTTCCCTTTGCCTTTGGGCGGAGGCATTTTAAGCCCGACGCCCATTCCGTGAAGCGGATCCTGGCGGTGGGGCTGCCGCTGGCGGTGCAGGACGCCCTGGTGAACGTCTCATTCCTGATTATCACGGTGATTGTCAACACCATGGGCGTGGTGGCCTCGGCCTCCGTGGGTGTGGTGGAGCGTCTCATGGGCTTCGCCATGCTGCCGCCCTCGGCTTTTGCCTCCGCGGTGGCGACCATGACGGCCCAGAATATGGGGGCGAACAAGCCGGAGCGGGCCTGGAAGGCCCTGAAATACGGGGTTGGGTACTCCCTGATCTTCGGCGTGGCGGTCTGCGTCTACTCCCAGCTCTGGCCCAGCACCCTGACCGGGATATTTTCCAGCGATCCGGCGGTGATCGCGGCGGCGGCCCAGTACCTGCGCTCCTACGCTCTGGACTGCGTGCTGGTCTGCTTCATATTCTGCCTGAACAGCTATTTCAGCGGCAGCGGCAGGTCTGTGATCGCCTTTGCCCACAGCATGGCGGCCACCTTCGGGGTGAGAATCCCCATGTCCTACCTGATCAGCCGGTTCACGGAGGGCACGCTGTACTACATGGGTCTGGCGGCGCCCGCGGCTTCCATGTTGTCCATTTTAATCTGCGGGGTGATACTGGCAAGGCAGCGGCGGCCCGCCCGACTGCCCGGCAGCGGAAGGGATTGACGCGTGCAGTTAAATATATAGGGACCAGGGCAGACAAGCCCTTGCGCGAAATCGTCATGCGCCGGGGGACAGCCACATATCCGCCGAAAAACGGCCGGTCCGCGAACTGTGAGAGGTTCGCGGGCCGGCCGTTTTACGTATAAATATCCGCCCGCAGCTTCACACCGGGATAATCTGTGGTAAAATAAAAACATTATCCAAATATCCGGCGGCGGCCGGCAGGGGAGGTAGGGAATGAGGAACAGATGGGGCAAGTTTCGCAGGTTTTGGCGGGATATGCGGCTGGAGCGCAAGCTGCTGGTGAGCTATATATTGTTTGCGGTGATCCCGATCCTGGTGATCGGGTCCGCGATCTGTCTGGTGTCCTTTAAGATCATTATACGGCAGACGCGGCAGTACGCGGACATGATGATCGAGCGGATCAACAACGACGCCGACGCTTTTGTGGAAAACATTGAGCGCCAGGCGTATGTGGTGTACACGGAGCCGGATATCCAGGACATCCTGGAGCACTCCGGCCAGTATACCTTCGCCCAGCTCCAGGACGGCAAGGAGATGATCCACAAGCGCCTGATCGGGATGTGGGTGACGGAGAAATACATTGTGGGCTCCTACCTGTGCGGCGCGGGCGGCAACTCCTATTACACCAACATCAACGAGCGCAACGACATTGACCCGGCCCAGGTGTTTTCCGGGGAGAGCTGGTACGACACCGTCACCGAGGGGGCGAGAAAGGGCATACTAACCGGCGTCCACCGGGACGACAAGTATTCGGACTCCTCCTCCCTGCAGCTGATCAGCTATGTGCACGCGGTCAACAGCATCGGCACGGGAAAATACCTGGGGTTTCTGGTGATCGACATCGACGCCCGGGTGTTGGGCGAGTTTGTGGGCAACAGGGCGGAGAACCTGGGCGGCTACATCACGGTGTTAGATGCAGGCAAAAATGTGATGTACACCACCGCGCCTGAGGACATGGTACATTCGGGGCAGGTGATCTGCATGGAGCACGTCTCGTCCAAAACCGGCTGGACCGTGCGCACGGAGATTCCCTGGGGCCAGTTCGCGAAGGAGATCGTGAACATCATGCTGCTGATCGCCGTGGTGGGAGCCGGGTGCTTCCTGGTGTTCATCTGGATGTCGCGGAAGATTTCCCGCAGCATCAGCGCGCCCATACGCGATTTGCAGACCGCCATGGCCCGGGTGGAGGAGGGCGACATGGAGGTGGTGGTCCGGGCGGACCGGGACGACGAGATCGGGCGGCTGGCCGGAAGCTTCAACCACATGGTTTCCAACATAAAGGACCTGATCGAGAAGGTCTACCTGACCCAGCTGGGGAAGAAGGAGGCGGAGTTTAACGCCCTGCAGAGCCAGATCAATCCCCATTTCATGTACAATACCCTGGAGACGGTGAATATGATGGCGATTCTGGACGGCAGCTACGAGATTTCGGACATCCTCACCGCCTTCGGCAAGATTTTGCGGGTGAACCTGGACCAGAAGCACAACATTATCCCCCTTTTCCGGGAGCTGGAATACATCAAAAACTATCTGATGATCGTGCAGATGCGGGACCCGGAGCTGTTCACCTTTGAGCTGAACGCGCAGCCGGAGGCGGAAAATTGCCTGATTCCCAAGCTGACGCTGCAGCCCATTGTGGAGAACAGCATCCTCCACGGCTTCAAGGAGAAGATGAGCAAACGCAGGCTCACGGTAAACGCGGCGGTGGAAAACGGGCGGCTGATCATCACTGTGGAGGACGACGGCAAGGGCATGACCGGAGAAAAGCTGGAATATGTGCGCCAGTCCCTGGAGCTGGAGGAGTCCCTGGGACGCAGCGCCAGCATCGGCCTTAACAACGTCAGCGAGCGCTGCCAGCTCTATTTTGGGGAGAGCTTTTCCATGGAGATTGAGAGCCGGCGCGGGGCCGGGACCAGGGTCAGACTGGCCGCGGACGCCGTATACGGGGAGGAGGGGGAACATGATACGTCTGGTGATTATTGACGACGAGCAGCTGATCCGCCGCGGGCTGCAGAAGATTATTGAGATGAGCGGCAAGGAGTACGAGATCGCGGGGGAGGCCGCGGACGGCGAGGAGGGCTTGAGACTGCTGCTGCAGGTGAGCCCGGACATCGCGGTGGTGGACGTGAAGATGCCGAAGAAAAACGGCCTGGAAATGATCGGCGAGTACCTGGCCCAGGGCGCGGGCAAAACCAGGTTTATCGTGCTCAGCGCCTACGACGACTACGCGTATACCCGCAAGGCCATTAAGCTTGGCATCTGCGATTACCTGCTAAAGCCCGTGAACCGGTTCGATTTCCTCCGCCAGCTGGAGGAGACGGCTAAGCTGCTGCGCCGGGAGGATGCGGGCGCGGGAACGCAAAAGCTGGAGCGGGCGGAGGACGGGGACGGGTCCGCGGACGTGGTGAAGCGGGCCATGGAGTACATTGACCGCTATTTCTACCAGGAGCTGACCCTGGCCGGAGTGGCGGAGACCGTCCATATGCATCCCAACTATTTCGGCAACCTGTTCAAGAAAAAGACCGGGGTCAGCTACCTGACCTATCTGACCAATGTGCGCATGGAGAAGGCCAAGGAGCTGCTGGACAACCCCAATCTCAAGGTCTACGAGGTGTGCCAGATCGTGGGCTACTACAGCCCCAAGCATTTCTCCAAGGTCTTTAAAAAGCACACGGACATGACGCCCAACGAGTACCGGGATCGGAAGAAACATGTGTAAATCCGGCACCTTATATTAACTTTGCGTCATATACTTTGCGGACAGCCTTTTTGTATAATGGAACTACCAAGCAAGGGGTACGGAGAAAGAGGAGGTATTACAATGAAAAAAAGACTGTTGGCAATGTCCATGGCGCTTGTGATGGCGGCGGGTCTGACCGCGGGCTGCGGCGGAGGGAAGGCGCAGACGCCTGCCGGCGAGACGCCGGCGTCCCAGGGGGCCGAGGGGGCCACGACCCAGGCTGAGGCGGCCGGAGGGACCGGGGGCCAGGAACAGGTGACCATCCGCTTTGCGGGCTGGCTGGAGGTGGAGGAGGCTACGGCCCAGCTGTTCAAGGACCTGATCGCCGGGTTCGAGGCTGAGAATCCGGACATCAAGGTGGAGACGGTGGCCATTCCCTTCAACAACTTCAAGGACCAGGTGATGATCGCCGCCAATTCCGGAGACGCGGCGGACGTGATCATGGGCAATGATCAGATGATGTCCGCGTTCAACGGCGCGCAGATTCTGACGCCCCTGGAGGGCGTGCTGGACCAGGCGGTGATCGACGACCTGATTCCGGTGTACAAAGAGGCGACCATGTACGACGGCAAGCTGTGTTCCGTGGCCTGGATGCCCCATCCGGTGGCCATGTTCTACAACAAGGACCTGTTTTCCAAGGCCGGTCTGGACCCGGAAGCCCCGCCCAAGACATGGGATGAGATGGTCGATGCCATCGAGAAGATCAGCGCCCTGGGCGAGGATGAGAACGGAAACCGCATCTACGGCCTGGCGATCCCCAACGGCAAGGGTTCCCATGCGGCCCAGCGTTTCCAGGGTATCGTCTACTCCTACGGCGGCAATTTCCTGGACGACCAGGGCATGCCCAACGTGGAGACGCCCGAGTACAAGGAATCCTTCCAGTTCTTGAAGGATATGGCGGACAAGGGCTATATGCCGGAGTGTGTGGACGCCAAGGACGCCCGCAGCCTGTTCGCCACCGGCGTGGCCGGAATCACCTTTGAGAGCGAGATGGGCCGGAACATCTACCGGACCACCAGCGGCCTGGGCGAGGAGTTCGACAAGTCCATGGGCGTGGCCTTATTCCCGGTGAACAAGACCGGCGAATCCACCACCATCAACACCCGCCACGAGCTGGGAATTTACGCCCAGTCCGAGCACAAGGAAGCGGCCGCCAAGCTGGTGGAATACCTGCTGAGCAAGGAAGCGGCGGTGATGTACTACGAGGCCCAGGACGCCATGTCCCCCAGAGTCTCCATCTCCCAGCTGCCGGAGATGAACAAGGACGAGTATTCCAAGATTTTCAACGAGCAGTCCGCCACGGCGAAGCCGGTGAAGATCACAAACGCGATGTTTGACAACGCCATGTCGGAGATGAGCAAGTCCATGGAGCGCGTGCTGGTGAACCATGAGGATATTGACACTGTGTTGGCGGATTTGCAGAAAACCGTGACGGATTTGTACAAGTAAATCCAACGGGGAAATGATGACGATGGCCGGGCGGGACCGTGACAGTCTCCACCCGGCCCTTTCTGACAGAGGGTGAGGATATGACTCGAAATACGAAAAAACTGCTGTTCGCCGTGGGCCTGATACTGCCGGCCTTCGCCATGCTGTGCCTGACGATCATCACGCCGCTCATCAACATTATCTGGATGAGCTTCCACGACTACAGCCTGCTCAATATCAAGAACATCAAATGGAATGATTTCAAGAATTACACGGTGCTGTTCGGGGAGAAGGAGTTCTGGAATTCCTTTGTCCGCACCATTCTCTACGTGGCGGTGACGGTGGCGGCCCAGTTTGTGCTGGGTATGGCGGTGGCGCTGCTGTTAAACCGCAAGTTTCCGGGCCGGAACCTGATGCGCGGCCTGATTTTCCTGCCCTGGACCATCCCCACGCTGATCGTGGCCGTGATCTGGATGTGGATCATGCAGCCCCAGTACGGCGTGTTGAACTACATCCTGCGCTCCCTGGGGATCATCTCCCAGAACGTGAACTGGCTGTCCTCCACCAAGACGGCCATGGCCAGCGTGATCGTGGCCGCGGTGTGGCGGCAGCTCCCGTTCATGATGGTCATGCTGCTGGCCGGCCTTCAGACCGTGCCCCAGGACCTGGTCGAGGCGGCGGTGATCGACGGCGCGGGCAAAACTCAGGTGTTCGCCAACATCACGCTGCCCAGCATCATGAGCGTGATCAAGACCGTAACCCTGACTGCGATCATCGGAAATTTCCAGATGTTTACCCTGTTTTACAACATGACCGCGGGCGGGCCGGTGCGGGCCACCACCACCCTGACGGTGTACACCTACGAGACTGCGTTTATGTCATACGACTTGGGCAAGGGCGCGGCCATCGGCGTGGTCTGGATGATTTTCCTCATCGGCTTCGGCACCCTGTACAACCGCAGGCTGAGCCGGACGGAATTTTACGGATAGGAGGGCGGACATGAGACGAATAACAGCAGGAAAGATTGTGAAATACGGGCTTACTGGGTTTGTGGCGCTGCTCTTTATATTTCCCATTTATTGGATGATCGTCACCTCCCTGAAGCCGAACTCGGTGATCATGCGGCTGCCGCCCCAATTTCTGCCCTCCAACCCCATCGCGGACCACTATATCAGCGTGCTGTCGGACCGCCGGTTCTTCACCTTCTACAAGAACTCGGTGATCGTGGCGGTGCTGACCACCGGGGTCACGCTGATGCTGGCGATCCTGGCAAGCTACTCCTTCTCGCGGTTCCGCTACCGCTTCAGCGGGCCGCTGCAGATGCTCTTTCTCTCAACGCAGATGTTCCCGGCCGTGGTGCTGCTCATCGCCCTCTACACCATGTACAGCAAATGCGGCCTGATCAACACCTACACGGCCCTGGTGCTGGCCTGCACCACGTCGGCCTTGCCGCTGTCCATTCTGGTGCTCAAGGGATTTTTCGACACGGTCAGCGCCACCATCGAGGAGGCGGCCACCATCGACGGGGCAGGGCGTTTCCAGACCCTGTTCACCATCGTGATTCCGCTAATCAAGCCGGGGATCGTGGCGGTGGGGCTCTACAGCTTTCTGGTCTGCTGGGACGACTTCCTGTGGAGCCTGACTCTGACCAACAAGCTGGAGATGCGCACCCTGTCCGCGGGAATCTCCATGCTGTACCTGGGCGAGCAGTCCCAGGACTGGGCCAGGGTGATGGCCGCGGCCACATCCGCGTCCCTGCCCATCCTGATCGTTTACATAGGAATAAGGAGGAAAACATGCGGTATATCGACGAGAAAATCCGGGAGCTGGAGGCGTACCGGCCGGAATTGACCAGACGGCCGGATTTTGGGAAATTTTGGGAGGAAACTTTAGCGGAGGGGGCGGCGCGGGAGCTGCGGCCCCAGGTGACGCAGGTGGACTACCCCGCCGGCCACGCCAGGGTTTACGAGATTTCCTACGACGGCTTTGACGGGACGCGGATCAATGGCTGGTATCTGGTTCCGGCCTTCAGCAGGGCCGGACGGCAGCCCTGCCTGATCCAGTACCACGGTTTTACGGACAGCAGGGGCTTTCCCTGGCAGTATATGCACTGGGTTATGGCGGGCATGGCGGTGGTGGCCGTGGACTGCCGGGCCCAGGGCGGGGTTACGGGGAACAGCGCACGGTATACGGGCAGCGGGATGGTGACCAATGTGACGACTCTGGGGATACTGGATCCCAGGGAATACTATTACCGGGCTGTGTACATGGACTGCCTCCGGGCGGTGGACTTTGCGGCCGGACGGCCGGAGGTGGACCCGGGCCGGATTGCCGTGCGCGGGACCAGCCAGGGCGGGGCGCTGGGCATGGCCGTCTGCGCCCTGGATCGGAGGCCGGCCCTGGGCATCGTCAACGTTCCCAGCAACAGCAATCTGGAGACCAGAATCGCCGGGCGACACGGCTCCTTTGCGGCGGTGAGCGATTATCTCATGGGACGGCCGGATCAGACGGAACGGGTATTGGAAACCCTCAGCTATTTTGATACAATGAATATGGCGGACAGGATTGGGTGCCCCATATTCGCCTCCGTGGCCCTGAACGACGAGGTGTGCCCGGCAAAATGCTATTACGCCTCCTACAACCGGATCACGGCGCCCAAACAGATCACCGTGTACCCCTTCAACGGCCACGACGGCGCGGGGAATGTGCACATGGAGCGGGAGCTGCGGTACCTGCGGGAGAGCGGGTTTTGCGGGTGAAATTGCGGGGAACGCCTGATCCTGACGCCTGCCAATGTGTGAAGCAGCAGAAAGGGGTGCAGAAATGAACGAGGTATTGGAGACAATCCGCCGGCGCAGGAGCGTGCGCCGATTTTCGCCGGAACCGCTGCCCGAGGAAGTGCTGGCGGCGGTGATTGAGGCCGGGCGTCAGGCTCCCTGCGGGGGGAACAGCCGGACAACCCATTTTATGGTCATTCGCAGCTGTGAGGCGCGGGAGGAACTCCGGCGCCTGGCAGTGGGGGAGTTCGCCAGGATGGAGGCGGCCGAGGACACCTACAAAAGCCTGAAAAAAGCGATTTTGTCCTCAAAGAAGGGAGATTACGTCTACGATTACCGAGCGCCGGTGCTGGTGGTGACCGCCAACCGGGCCGGTTACCCCAACGCCATGGCGGACTGCGCCTGCGCGCTGGAGAATATGATGCTGGCAGCCGCCTCCCTGGACGTGGGCTCCTGCTGGATCAACCAGCTGCACTGGCTGGATGAGAACCCGGCGGTGCGCGGCGCGCTGCAATCCTGGGGACTGGGGGAGAACGAGACGGTCTGCGGCGCTCTGGCTCTGGGATATCCGGCGGAGGGCGGCGGGCCGCGGGCCGACGGGGAGCGGGGCGGAAACCCGGTGACGTATGTGTAGGGAAACAGAGATGGGAAAATGAATTTGCCGGCGGGAGCCGGGGACCGAGGCCGGCCCCCGGCTTTCTGCCGCCCTTGACCGGGAACGGGGCGCGGGTATCGTAGCGGGTTCGCGGGCCGCGCACGTCCAATGGAGTTGATTATTCCTGAGATTCCTGCTATTCTTGATAAAGAATTTTGCAGCTGCGGAGTGTGAAGGAGGAGATGTGTGATGGGACAATTTTATTCCGACGTTCTGGAACAGGGGATCAGACTTTTGTACTTCCAGGCCGACCCGGCCCTGTTTTCCCGGGGGGTGGAGCTGGTGGAACAGGCGGTGGAGGCCGGGGAGCCGGACGCCTGCTACTATCTGTCCAGATGCTACGCCTGGGAGGACGGCAATGTGAAGGAGGATGACTGGAAGGCCAGGAGGCTGTTAAAGGAGGGCATCGGCCTGGGCAGCGACCTGTGCGTGCTAGGGGCGGTGCGCATGGGCGCGCTGAAAGGCGAGGTCAGGGCGGCTATGCGGCGCAGCCTGCGGGATTCCTTTGACGCGGTCATGAAAATGGCGGAGGCAGGGGAGCCTATGGCGCAGTACGCCGTGGGCCTGTTCTACTTCTGGGGCGACATGCTGGCGAATTTCCAGCTGCCCGCAGGGGAGGATCCGGACCGCTGCCGGCGGGAAAACGCCGCGGAGGCGCTGCGGTGGTTCCGCCTTTCCGCAGAACAGGGCTGTGTTCCGGCCTTCCGCAACGCGTTCAACGGCGTGAGGGGCGGTCTCAACAGCATTCCCAAGGATCAGAAGGAGGCGCTGCGCTGGGCGGAGAGCGTGAAGGACAAGGTGGACATGCGGGACTACCGCTACAGCATGGTCAAGGAGTACCAGGAGCTAAAGGACTATGAAAACGCCAACCGTTGGTGCCGCCTCGGCGTGGAGAACGGGGACACATCCTGCATGGTTTCCATGGGCGTGGTGTACCTGGAGGGGGACCAGGGCCTGCCCATGGATCAGAAGGAGGCGCTGCGGCTCTTCGGCCTGGCGGCGGAGGGCGGAAACGAATACGGTTACTATAACATGGGCCGCTGCTATTACAACGGCTGGGGCTGCTCCCAGGATTACCGCCGGGCCTTTGAGCTGTTCAGCCGGGCCAGCTCCATGGGCCATCCAACCGCGGACACCTTTCTGTCACGGTGCTATTACTACGGCAGAGGCGTGCAGGAGGACCAGGCTGCGGCCTTTCGTCTGGCCAAGGCCCAGAAGGACCGGGGGAGAACCTATCCCGGGGAGATTCTGGGGCTGTGCTATCTCTACGGCAGGGGAACGGCGCCGGACTACGCCATGGCGAAAAAGCTGCTGGAGGAGGCGGGGACCGATTACTACGCCGTCTGCATCGGCCTGGGGGATATTTACAGCCAGGGGCTGGGAGTCGCGGTGGACTTAGGACGGGCGGTGTCCTACTATCAGAACGCGGCGTCCCGGGGAAACGCGGAGGCCGGCGAGCGTATGAAACAGTTTAAAAAGACATTTTTTGGAAAATGGAAACACAGGTGATCCCTTATGAGTATTTCTATGCGTGATGTTTTAACCCTCCCCTGTATGCGGGAGGCACAGGTTCTGGCAGGGGCCTCCGGGCTGGGCAACGTGGTGTCCGCAGTGTCCGTGCTGGAGTACACCGAACCCACGGAGCTTCAGGAGGAGCTGTTTCGGAACCTGGAATACATGGGCAGCGAGCTGATTATCACGGCCTTTGCCAACGTTAAGGACAGCGTGGAGGACCAGTGCAACGTGATCCGGCGGCTCAGCGCCACCGGGGACGTGGGCATCCTGCTGTACTACGTGGGGCTGTTTCTCAAGAACATAGACCAGCGGGTGATCGACGTGGCGGACGAGCTGGGCTTTGTGATCGTGTGCATGCCGAAAAACCAGTACAACCTCCGCTACTCCGAGGCCATCGCGGAGATTCAGAACGCCATCTACCGGGACCGGAATAAATCCACCTATTTTGTGCCCGAGGTTCTGGACAAGGTGTCCTCCCTGGCGGTCCACCAGCGCAGCGTGGACTCGCTGCTGCGGATTATCAGCGACCGGCTCCACCTGACGGTGATCGTCACGGATACGGCCTGGCATCTGCTGCACTTTGCCTCCTGGCCCAGCCTGCTGGAGCGGGATATCCTGACGCTGCTGGACGGCATCATGGCCGCTGGAGGCGAGCAGGGCGCGGTGAGCGGGCGAGGCGGGGAGGGGCAGTATTTCCGGTGCTTCCGCATCAAGAGCCCATCTGCCGTGCGCCTGAACCTGATTGTCACGGGGACGGGTGAAAAGCTGCGTCAGGATGAGATGGAGCAGATCGTGGAGGCGGTGCAGCTGTTCTTAAAAATGTGGAACGAGCGCCAGGACAATTTCGGCGTGCTGGACTTTATCAGGGCGGTGATCCGGGACGAGCCGGTGAAGATGCGCCAGCTGGCCCGCAGCCTGAACATCGACGAAGCCAGCATCCACAACATGCTGCTGTTTAAGCCGCTGTCCATGACCGTGTCGGATTACCGCAGGATCATGGAGATCGTGCGGGAGAACCTGTCACGCCACTGCCGCACGCTGGTCATGGACATTTACGACGACTGTGTGCTGGTTTTTCTGGACGACGGGGTATCGGGCCAGTGGATTCCCACCCTGAAGGAGATCAAGGGCCAGGTCGAGGCCGCCGGGGTCAGCTGCCGGCTGATGTACAGCTGCGACCTGGGCAGCACCACGGAGGTCCGCAACGCCTACATCGGCATCGCCGAATCCCTGGACGTGGCAATGAAGCTCTATCCCCGGGCCAGCCTGTTGAGCTCCTATGAGATCCGCTTCGCCGGCCAGTGCCAGGCCATCATCGACAAGGGGGAGGAGGTGGTGGGACAGGAGATGCGCATCCTGCGCATCCTGAGCTGCGCGGACAAAAGCCTGGAGCGGGAGCTCCACGAGACCCTGGCGGTGTTCTACTTCGACGCCCACATGAAGGTGGCGGAGACGGCCGGGATCATGTACCTGCACAAGAATACCATCAAATACCGTCTGAAAAAGATAGCCGAGCGGCTGGGCTGCGGCGTTACGGAGATGCCGGAGATGCTGGATCTGTACCGGGCGCTGGCACTGGAACGGCTGTTGGAAAAGTGAATATAAAGGGATTATATGGCGGGCGTTGTCCTATTGGACAATCAAACCCGCCATATTTTGTCCTCAGAACTAATTACAAAACGGAGAAATAGGTTTATGATAACCCTAATATTCTACAAAATCAGGAGGAGAGATTATGAAAAAGCAGATTTGCGTGCTTCTGACAGCCGCTATGCTGGCAGCCGCCTTAGCGGGCTGCGGCGGAAGCAAACAGAGCGCAGAGGGCGGCTCGGGCGCAGCGCCCCAGGCCGCAGCTTCGTCCAAGGACGTTTTATACCATACATACGCATCCCAGCCCTACATCACCCTGGACCCCAGGGTGGAAAATTCCAACGGCGTGATGGTGCTGCACAATGTGTACGAGACCCTGACCCACTACAACGACAAGACAGGCCAGGTGGAGCCATTGCTGGCCACCGAGTGGTCGGCCAACGACGACGGCACCCAGTGGGTGTTCAAGCTCCGGGACGACGTGAAGTTCCACGACGGCACGGCCATGACCGCTGAGAACGTGGTGAAATCCATCAACAAGGTGAAGGAGATGGGCATGGGCGCCGCCTATATCTGGGACGCCGTGACCGGCGTGGAGGCCACCGGGGACTACGAGGTGACATTCACCTGCTCCTATGCGGCTCCCCTGGACCTGATTTCCTCCGCTTGCTACGCCGGCTATGTGGTCAGCGACGCGGCCCTGGAGCAGACCACCGAGTGGTTCAACCAGGGAAACGACGGCGGCACCGGCCCCTACACCCTGGCCCAGGCCACCGGCGACACGGTTGTGCTCAAAGCGTTTGAGGATTACCGCGGCGGCTGGCAGGACAACCAGTATAAGAACGTCATTATCAAGGAAACGCCGGAGTCCAGCGCCAGAAGGCAGCTGCTGGAGACGGGCGAGGCCCAGATTACCAGCCTGCTGTCCTCCACGGACGTGAACTCCCTGAAGGAGCAGACGGACAAGGTCCATGTGGAGACCTTCGACACCTTCACCAACCTGGTGATCCTGCCCAACCATGAGAAGGAGCCCACAAGCAACGCCGACTTCCGCCGGGCCCTGGCCTACGCCTTCCCCTATGAGGAAACCATAAACAACGTGCTGGAGGGCAACGGCGTCCAGTCCCACGGCATCGTGACCGCGGGCCTCTGGGGCCACGACGAAAGCCTTGAGCAGTACACCACGGACCTGGACAAGGCCAAGGAGTATCTGGACAAGTCCGGCGTGGACACCACCGGGATGAAGCTGACGATCACCTACGCCACGGGCATGGACGAGTACAACAACTGGGCACAGCTCTACCAGGTGAATCTGAAGAAACTGGGCATCGAGCTGGTGCTGCAGCCCATGGAGTGGGACGCCCAGTGGAACATGGGCAAGGCCACGGACCCCAACGACCGCCAGGACCTGTTCGTGTTTATGTGGTGGCCGGATTACGCTTCCCCGGAGAGCTGGTTTACCAGCATGGTGCGCAGCGAGGAGGAAATCTACTTCAACCTGGGCTACATCAAAAACGACGAGTACGATAAGCTGATCAACGACGCCATCAAGAGCACGGCCAACGACCGCTCCAAGGCGGAGCAGGACTACAAGGAGGTGCAGAAGGGTCTGGTGGAGGAATGCGATTTCATCTTCCCCTACGACAAGATCAACACCTACATCATCAGCAACGCCATTGACGGCGTCTACGAGAATCCGGCCTATGCGTCCTGTATCAACTACTACAATGTAACGAAGAAATAGCATGAGACTGAACAGGCGGCGTGAGCAAGTTGCGCCGCCTGTTTTTAAAGGAGCGGACAATGGGAAAATACATTTTCAAAAGGCTTTTGAGCAGCATCGTGGTGCTGCTGGGAGTGGTTACCATTACCTTTATCATCTCCAGAGTGGTCCCCTCGGACCCCGCGGCCAAGTGGGCGGGAAACCGCGCCACCAAGCAGCAGCTGGAGCAGGCGCGGGTGGAGCTGGGGCTGGACAAATCCCTGCCTGAGCAGTACGTCAACTATCTGGGACAGCTCCTGCACGGCGATCTGGGGTATTCCCTCAATACCAAGCAGCCCGTCACCTCGGAGCTGAAGCAGTACGTGCCCGCCACCCTGGAGCTGGTGCTGCTGGCCTTTATTCTGGCAATCATCATCGGAATCCCCCTGGGAATCTACTCGGCGAAGAAAAAGGACAAGATGCTGGACCACGTGAGCAGGATTTTCTCCATCGGGGCCGTTTCCCTGCCCACCTTCTGGGTGGCGCTGTTTTTGCAGCTGATCTTCTACAAGGGCCTCAATGTGCTGCCCCTGGGCGGCGAGCTCAGCGTGACGGCCACCATTTTCGGGGATAAGCCCCAGATCACGGGGATGTTGCTGATCGACTGCGTGCTGACCGGGAACTGGACCATGTTCGGGGACGCGTTCCTGCATATCATCCTGCCCTGCCTGACCATCGCCCTGTACCCCATCGGCCTGGTGTCCCGCATGACCCGGTCCGCCCTGCTGGAAATCCTCAACGAGGACTACATCACCGCCGGCCGCTCCTACGGAATCAGGGAATTTAAGATGCTGTGGAAATACGCGCTGAAAAACTCCCTGGGAGCCACCGCCACGGACGTGGCCCTTTCCATGGGCTACACCCTGACCAACACCTTTTTGGTGGAGGCTATTTTCAGCTGGCCCGGGATCGGCAGCTACATCTCCAAGGCCATCACATCCCTGGATTACCCGGCCATTATCGGCGTCACCATATTTGGCGCCGTGTGCTATATCATACTGAACCTGCTGGCGGACATCATCATCGCATCCGACCCGCGGGTGAGACTGTAAGGAGGCGTTGACATGAAAAATCTGCTGGAATCATTAAAACCGAAAATGCGCAGCCTCCGCGAAAGTCTCTATCTCCTGGCCAGAAACCGCCTGTCCCTGTTCGCGCTGGTGCTGCTGATCCTGATCGTGCTCATGGCCCTTCTGGCGCCCTGGATTGTGCCGTTCCCCCAGGATATCGCCGACGAGGCCCATATCGCGGAGAAGTTCATGGCTCCCGGGGCGGCCCACTGGTTCGGCACGGACGAGCTGGGCCGCGACGTGTTCAGCCGCGTGATCTACGGCGGCCGGGTGTCGCTGTCCACGGCTGTGCTGGCCGTCGGCGTGGCGCTGGTCATCGGAGTGCCCTTAGGCGCCGTGGCCGGCACCTTCGGCGGCGCGGTGGACAATGTGATCATGCGGATCACCGACATTTTCCTGAGCTTTCCGCCGCTGCTTTTGGCCATCGCCCTGGTGTCCATCATGGGCTCCAGCCTGAGCAACGCCATCCTGGCCATCTCCATTTCCTGGTGGCCCTGGTACACGCGGCTGGTGCGTGGGCAGGCCATTTCCATCAAGGAGCGGAAGTTTGTCCAGGCGGCCGAGACCATCGGCACCGGGAAGATGAAGATCATTTTCCGGCACATTGTGCCAAACTGTATCAGCCCGGTGATCGTGCAGGCGTCCATGGACATGGGCGGCGTGATCTTAACCGTGGCCTCCCTGAGCTTTCTGGGGCTGGGAGCCCAGGCGCCCACACCGGAGTGGGGGTTAATGATCTCCACGGGCCGGACCTATTTCCCGGACATGTGGTGGTGCTGCATTTTCCCGGGCCTGGCCATCTTTATCACGGTGCTCTGCTTTAACCTGCTGGGCGACGCGGCGCGCGAGATTCTGGACCCCAAGACGAGGAAGAGATAAGGAGGCAAGCAATGGCATATTTTGAGATAAACAACCTGCTGGTAAAGCATAAATCCTTTGAAGGCGTCAAAACGGTCCTGGATATCGGCAAGCTGGCGATTGAGAAGGGCGAGACCTACGGCCTGGTGGGGGAATCCGGACAGGGAAAAACCGTGCTGGCCCTGAGCATTTTAAAGCTGCTCCAGTGTCCGCCGGGCATCATCGAGCGGGGGGAAATCCTCTTTGACGGGGAGAATCTGCTGAAAAAGTCGGAGCGCCAGATGCAGGCGAATTTCCGCGGCAACCGGATCGCCATGATTTTCCAGGACCCCATGAGCTGCCTGAACCCGGTGTTCACCATCAAGGACTGCATGGTGGATGCCCTGCGCCAGAATCACAGGGGCATGTCCAAAAAGGCCGCTCTGGACGAAGCCAGGCGGCTGCTGGAGGAGGTGAAGCTGGCGGATCAGGACAGCGTGCTGGCCAAGTATCCGCACCAGCTCTCGGGCGGGCAGCGCCAGCGGGTGATCATCGCCCTGGCCCTGTGCTGCGGCGCGGATTTCCTCATCGCAGACGAGCCCACCCGCAACCTGGACGTGACCATCCAGGCCAGCATCCTGAAGCTGCTGCGGGAGCTGCAGAAAAAGCACAACATGACAGTGCTCTTTATCGCCAACAATTTAAGCCTGGTCAGCGCCTTCTGCGACCGCGTGGGCATCCTCCACGGCGGCAGGATCATCGAGGAGGGCACCACGGAGCAGGTGGTGGGAAATCCGTCCCAGGACTACACCAAGCTGCTGCTGGAGGCCTGCGAGACCAAGCTCGAGCCCACGGACGACAGCGCCGAGGACGTGCTGTTGAGGGTGGAAAACCTGAAGAAATATTTCGACATCAACGACGACGTGCGCCATATCCGCCACCAGAGCCTGAAGGCCGTGGACGATGTGAGCTTTGACATACGAAAGGGCGAGGTGCTGGGCATCGTAGGAGAGTCGGGCTGCGGCAAGTCCACCCTGGTGAACACCATTCTGGACCTGTTCGAGCCCACGGCGGGCAAGGTGTATTTTGAGGGCAGCGATGTGTTTGCGGACATCAAAAACCACCGGAAGAACGCCTTTAAGAAGAATGTGCAGATCGTGTTCCAGGACCCCTACTGGTCCCTCAATCCCCGGTGGCTGGTGAAGGATATTGTGGCTGAGCCCCTGGATGTGTACGAGAAGCTGGGCGAGGGGGAGCGGATCAGGCGGGTGGAGGAGCTGCTGGCCATGGTGGGCATCGGCAAGGACGCCTGCTACAAGTATCCCCACGAGTTCTCCGGCGGCCAGCGACAGCGGATCGCCATCGCCCGCTCTCTGGCCAGCAATCCCAAGCTGGTGGTGTTGGACGAGCCCACGTCATCCATCGACGTGTTTTCCCAGAACCAGATTCTGGATTTGATCAAGGATTTGAAAAAGCGCTTCGGCCTGACCAACATTCTGATCTCCCACGACCTGGCGGTGGTCCACGAGCTGAGCAACCGCATCGCGGTCATGTACCTGGGTAAGATCGTGGAGTTCGGCCCCGCGGAGGAGATATTCGAGAGTCCCCGCCACCCCTACACCAGGGCGCTGTTCGATTCCATCCCCAGAATCGGGACCGAGGGCCTGGACGCGATCAAGACCCTGGAGGGTCAGATACCGAGCCCCATCAACCCGCCCACCGGCTGCCCCTTCCACACCCGCTGCGCCAGGGCGACGGCAAAGTGCGCGGAGACGGTGCCGGCGGAGACGTATCTGAACGAGAGGCACTATGTGAGGTGCCTGATGTTTGAGGAAGGGGCCCCCAGCGGGAAATAAAAACTGCGGCTGTATCCGGCAGTTCATATAAAAAATAAGCCGCGCCCGGGCTCAACCGGCCCGGAGACGACGGCGGAATGGAGTAATAAAAATGAGAGAGTTATCGAGAGAAGATTTAATGAACATCCTTTACGGCTGTACCATCCTGGGCACCGGCGGGGGCGGCACTCTGGACGAGGGCGTGGAGCTGATCGACGAGGCGCTTCAGGCAGGCAAGACCTTTACCCTGGCCTCCTTCGACGAGCTGGAGGACGATGATTACGTGGGCACGCCCTACGGCTGCGGCGCCATCTCTCCGCTGACCGAGGAGGAGATCCGCAAGTACGCCAGGCTTCCCCTGTCTGAGAAAAGCCCCTACCTGGTGGCTTTAGAGCAGCTGGAGAAGTTTTTGGGCAGGGAGATGAAGGGGCTGATCAGCACGGAGCTGGGCGGAATGAACACGGCCACTGCCTTCTACTGCGCGGCCATGACCGGCCGCTATATCATGGACGGCGACCCGGCTGGCCGCTCCGTGCCCGCGCTGCAGCACTCCACCTATTTCCTCAACGACGTGCCCATGTGCCCCATGTCCGTGGCCAACAAGTTCGGCGAGGGCGCGGTGTTCACCCATGTGTTCGACGACATGCGGGGCGAGGACATGGTGCGGGCCCTGGCGGTGGTGAGCCAGAACATGATCTCCGTGGTGGACCATGTGAACACGGTGAAGGTGCTGAAAAATTCCGTGATCACCGGGGCTATCAGCTACGCCGAGCAGGTGGGAAAGGCCTACAAGCAGGCGGTGGACGCGGGCGGCGATTTCGTGGAGGCCGTGAAACAGGCCGGAAGCGGCAGGGATATGTTTAAGGGCGTCATCTCCCACAACGAGTATGAGACCCGGGACGGCTACACCTACGGCACCATGAGCATCCGGGGCGCAGGCGCTTACGAGGGCCGCCAGCTGAAAATCTGGTATCAGAATGAGAACATCATCAGCTGGCTGGACGGGGAATTCTACGTGACCGTGCCTGATCTGATCGTGGTGCTGAACGAGGATGAGAAGTTCCCGCAGTTAAACCCCTACGCCAGGGAGGGCGCCAAGGTGTCCGTGATCTGCCTGCCTGCGCCGGAGGCGTGGACGACTAAACGGGGGTTGGAGGTATTTGGTCCGAGAAGCTTCGGATACGACGTAGATTGGGAGCCGTTTTGCAAATGAATACGAATGAATCGATGATAGAGGCCCTGGACGGGCTGTGCCGCTTTGCCAGCGTGGCGGAGCCCTCGGAAAATGAGTGCGCGCCCTACGGCAGGGAGGTGAACGGAGCGCTGCGGTATGCGCTCGAGCTGTGTGAGAGCTTCGGCTTTCGGACAAAGAACTGTGACAACAAGATAGGCTACGCAGAGATCGGCCAGGGCGAGGAGATCATCGGAATCCTGGTTCATCTGGACGTGGTGCCCGCCGGGAGCGGCTGGGATTACGAGCCCTACGCCGCCACCTGCGACGGGGACAGGATTTACGGCCGGGGCGTCTCCGACGACAAGGGGCCGGCGATCACCTGCATCTATGCCATGAAGGATTTGCTGGATTCGGGCGCGGCCTTAAACCGCCGGGTGCGGATCATATTCGGCCAGACCGAGGAATCCGGCGACTGGACGGACATGGACTACTATAAGGCCACCGAGGAGCTGCCGGTCATGGGCTTTACGCCGGACGGCGATTTTCCCGCCATGTACGGGGAGAAGGGCATCGCGATCATGAAGCTGACCATGGCGGCGGAGGCGGCCGGATTTTTGACCGCCCAGGCCGGTGTGGCGGCCAATGTGGTGCCGGACCAGGCCGGCGCGAGCTTGAGGACAAAGGACGGCACGGTGCGGGAATTCAGCGCCGGGGGCAAGTCGGCCCACGCCAGCATGCCTGAGGACGGCGACAACGCTATCTCCCATCTGATGGAGCAGATCGCAGCCTCCGGCCTCCCCTGCGGCTTTGCGGATTTTTACCAGGACTGCATCGGCTTTGACTACAACGGCGGCCGGGCGGGCATCGGCTTTGAGGACGGGCAGAGCGGGAAATTGACCCTCAACGCGGGCATGCTGCGGCTGGAGGAGGAAAACTGCGAGCTGACCGTGGACGTGCGCTATCCCGTGACCTATAAGCTGGACCAGGTGGTGGACGCCCTCGGGGAGAGGGTCCGGCCCTACGGCGTCACCCTGGAGGTGATGGAGCAGATCGGGCCGGTTTACATGGCCAAGGACGGAGAGCTGATCACAGCGCTGTTAAAGGTGTACCGGGACTTGACCGGGGATGACAGCGAGCCCACGGTGGTGGGCGGCGGCACCTACGCCAGGGCCATGGACAATATCGTGGCCTTCGGGCCAATGCTGCCGGGCCGGGAGCTGACGGAGCACCAGAAAAACGAGTACATTCTGCGGGAAGATTTCTTTTTGCTGCGGGAAATCTACCGGAAGGCCATTGAAGCTCTGGCGGGAGGAAAATAGATGATAAAACTGCTGAATCTGGACCCTGTCTCCGTGGGCACCACGCCCGCGGAGGAGGCGTATATGCGCAGATACCTGCGCCCTGATACCGTGCTGGTGAGCCGGGCGGCCCAGGGGGTGCCAGAGGCCATTGAGTCGGAGTACGACGAGGCGGCGGCCGCGCCGCGGGTGGTGGAAGCCTGCGTACAGGCGGAGCGCGAGGGGTTTGACGGGATCTTTGTGGACTGCTTTGGGGACCCGGGAGTGCGGGCGGCCAGGGAGGCCGTGGATATCCCGGTATTCGGCGGCTTTGAGCCGGCCATGCACCTGGCAATGGGCGTGGCGGACCGCATCGCGGTGATCACCGTGCTCCCCGGCGTGGTGCCCATGATCCGCGGGGCCATCGCCCGCGCGGGCCTGGAGCGCCGGGTGGTCTGTGTGGAGAGCGTGGATATCCCGGTGCTGGAGCTGGGCGACCGGGGAAAGCTGTTGAACGCCCTGTCGGAGCGGGCGGTCCGGGCCCATGAGCTCTGGGGCGCCGAGGCCGTGGCGCTGGGCTGCACGGCCATGATCGGCGTTGCGGAAAAGCTGGAGGCGGACTTGGAGAACCGCGGCCTGGCCATGCCCGTGATCGAGGCGGGGCAGGCCGCCCTGACCCTGCTGGAGCTGTACGTGGGCATGGGGCTGAAGCACAGCCGCAGCACCTACCACCGGCCTGTCAGGCTGTCGTAAAAGGAGAAGCGTATGAGATTGCTTGTACTGATACCGTCCACACTGCCGTTGGAGGAGATCAAGCCGGGGATCGTGCCCTATGTGCACCGCTATCTGCGGTCGGACACGGAGCTTGTGTTCGCCAACCTGGAAATCGGTTTTCCGTCCATCGAGTCGGAGCTCCAGGGAGAGTTTAACGCCACCCAGGTGGTATTTGCCGCCAGAAAGGCCCAGGAACAGGGCATGGACGGCGTGTTTGTGGACTGCTTTGACGATCCGGGGGTCTACGCCTGCCGGGAGAGCCTGGACATTCCGGTGTTCGGCGCCTACGTGCCCGCGGTGCTGACGGCCCTGGGAGCGGCGGAGCGCATCGGCATTATCACCACGGACACGCCGGGGATTCTCAGCGAGGAGCGCAAGGCCGCCCTGATGGGCATCACCGGCCGCCTGGCCGCGGTCCGCAAGGTGGATACCGGGGTACTGGATATCCTGGCGGACCGGGAGCGGGTGGTGGAAGGGCTGACGGAGTGCTGCCTTCGCATGTACCGGGAGGACCGGGCGGGGGCCGTGTGCTTCGGCTGTACGGCCATGGCCTACGTGGCGGACGACGTGCGGGCCGCCTTAAAACAGCGGGGCTGTCCGATGACCGTGGTGGAGCCTTTGGCCGCGGGCCTGTCCTACCTGGAGCACACGGCGGCCCTGGGCATCACAAATTCCCTGGGGACCGGCGTTTCCCTGGGACAATTAAAATGGTATGACGGGGAGGATTACAGAACATGAGAACCTTAAACGAGAAGGATATAATCCATATCATGACAGGGGCGACCCTGATGGCCGGCGGTGGCGGCGGCGCCCTGGCCGACGGCATGGAGCTGATCGACACCTACAAAAAAAATTATCCGGGCAGGGAGATGAAGTGCGACCTGTACCGGGCGGACGAGATGGGGGAGGATCAGTATACCATCGGCCTGGCCGTCATGGGGTCCCCGGTGGAAGGCGGAAAGGTGGACGCCACGGGCTGCATCATCACGGCCTTTGAGCAGTCCCGGTCCCTGAAGGAACGGACCGGCCGCACGGCGGACTATACGCTGTCCATGGAGCTGGGCGGGTTTAATACCTTCACGCCCATCCTGATCTCCATGATCGAGGGGATTCCCATGGTGGACGCGGACTGCGCAGGGCGGGCGGTGCCCGGGCTGGAGACCGCCATCTCCAACGTGAACGGCTTGCCCACAGGCCCCTATGTGATGGGCAGCATCGAAGGCAACGCCTATGTGGTGGTGCCCAAGGACCCCTATGACGCGGCCTACTGCCAGCAGATGGCGCTGCCCATCGTGCGCATGTTCCGGCAGAACGCGGGCATGGCCGGCTGGATGTACAACCGCCGGGAGCTGGAGGAGTGCGTGCCCACGGGCACCATCGAAATCTGCCGCCGCATCGGCCAGGTGATGGAGGAGCTCTCCCAGGCCAGGGAGCGCGCCGGCCTGCCCTTTATCGGAAATGTGTTCGAGGCCCTGAACCGGGCGGGCGTTGTGGAGGCCAGAACTCTGGCCGAAAACGCGGTGATCTGCAATTACTGCCCGCAGCCCGGGGTGACGGGCAACAACGACATCGGGCTTTACGACGTGAAGCAATCGGCGGACGCGGATGAGGCCTACCGGATACACTACGCCAACGAGTCTCTGGTGCTGGGGCTGGTGAAGGACGGCGCAGAGCGCACCGTGATGACCGTGCCGGATATCACCGCCATGTACGACGCCAGAACAGGGCTGCCCCTGACCAACGAGGACATTACCCTGGCCCACGAGAACGGGACTCTGGAGGAGCTGCGGGTGACCCTGGGCGCGATCCGGGTGGACGCAAAGTGGTGGAAGAACGAGGCAAAGCTGATGGAGTACTGGAGCATGTATTTCGAGGAAATCGGATACAAGGGAGAGATTGTAAAATTCTGATGTTTTTTTGCCGATATGGGAGGCGGCCGGGGCGGAAGCGGGAGAAGCTTCCACCCCGGCCGTTGTTTTTGCCGGATTTAGATATGTCGACCGCCACGGGACGGGAGTCCCCTGCGGGCGGTTGTTGACTTTCAGCCCCGGAACAATTAAACTGGAGGAAAGGCAAGGAGGAAGTGATATGAACAGACACAGACGGCTTTTGGAGCCGGTTGCGGTTATCCTGCTGGTGGTCAGCACCATGCTTCCGGGCTGGCTCTCG
This sequence comes from Enterocloster asparagiformis, assembly GCA_018380885.1. Lineage (GTDB taxonomy): Bacteria > Bacillota > Clostridia > Lachnospirales > Lachnospiraceae > Enterocloster. Next base: position 269,019 of record JAGZSY010000006.1, on the reverse strand, counting down.
GTTCTTCTGGCGGCAGCCTCGTTCGTTCTGCTGATTCTGCTGGCGGCGGCCAACTTTACCGGTAAAAAGAGGATTGCGGTGGTGGTTGTCCTGGTGGCGGTCCTGGGGGGAGTGTTTGCGGTCAACGGGCACAGGGCGAGTAAAGCCCGGGCCGTGGCTGAGAGCGCATTTGTGGGGAGCGTGGAGGTGGTCAACCGGTCGGAGCAGACGTTCGAGATGGTGAAGCTCACCAGCACCGGCGAGCTGGGAACAGGCCCGGAGCAGCAGCGGAAGCTGGAGCCGGGGCAGACCGTTGTCTTTGAGGTGGACGGCAAAGGAAAAACCGCGGTGCGGGTGACCGCGGGGACTCAAAGGGGGAGCTGCGCGTTCGAGACGTGGTTGGACGGGAACAGCCATGATCTGGCGCTGGAGCTGGTGGAGAACGCGGACGGCGGGCATGAGCTGAGGGAAAAATAAGGGCACGGCAGATGATCTGCCGCGCCCCGGAGGATAAGTATAAAGAGTATGTCAGCGGGTTTAATTGACGTCCTTCTCATCGTAGGAGGACAGAACCGGGCCGTAGCCGCAGTGGGTGCCGCCGGAGATGGGAATGATCGCGCCGGTCACGTAACGGCTGGCGTCGGAGACCAGGAAGTACAGCAGCTCCGCGATATCCTCGGGCTCGGCCACACGTCCTAAGGGCACTTGATCGCCCTCCATTTTGTAGCTCTCCTCCACGGTGATGCCGGTCAGCTCCTCCTTCTCGATCAGGGCGCGGTCCGTCATGGGGGTGCGCACATAGAAGGGGCAGACCACGTTGATCCGGATGCCGCGGGGACCCAGCTCGCGGGCCGCGGCCTCGGCGAAGCCGCACACGGCGAATTTGGAGGCGCTGTAGGCTGCCTCAAAGGGGACGCCGCGCATGCCGGAAGCGGAGGAAACCGCCGCGATGGCCGTATCCCGGTGCATGTGGGGAACCAGTGCGCGCACGCAGTTGAAAATGCCGTAGGCGTTGGTGTCCATCAGATAGCTCCAGTCCTCATCCGTGGTGTCTAAGAGCGGCATTTCTTTCCATACGCCTGCGCAGAGAATCACTGCGTCCAGAGGTTCGGTCAGGCGGGCGGCGGCCTCAGCCACTTCCTTGGCGCTTCTGACATCCACCTTCTCGTCGCCCTCGCCCATAATATCCCATCCGATTACATGGTAGCCTTTTTTCTTGAGAAATTCGTAAGCCCCTTTTCCCATACCACTCATGTGACCTGTCACGACTGCGTTTTTCATTGTACTCTCCTTTCGACTCTTACATGATTTTGTACCAGAGTATTGGTCTGCTTTAGATAAGAGCAATACTTTTTGATACCAATTATAATCAAAGCATAACATAATTGCCGTGTCAGATCAATGGATAAGGTGGATAATGGACAAAAACGTGGAAATACATATATTTTATGACATAAAATTGTGCACAACATACAATTTTTGAATGCGGGCGGTGTGGGATGTGTGATTTTAAAGCGGTTTTAAATAGATAGATTCTTGTATAAGAAAATATCCCCGGCGAGCATGATTGAAAACTTTTTAATTTTGTTGCGATAAAATCCGTTTCTGGCGTGTTATGTAAGTGAAACAGAAAACAGACACACAGAAAAGGAGTGGATATGATGAAGAAGTTTATGGGAGCGATTGGGATCAAGAGGATGCTGGGCACAGCGGCCGTGACGCTGGGGGCACTGGGATTTTACCTTCTGGCGCCCAGCGGCTACATTGCCCTGGACTTAAACCCCAGTATTGAAATCCGCACCAACCGCCTGGACCAGGTGGTGTCCGTGAAAGGGGTCAACGAGGATGCGAAACGCCTTCTGGCGGATTACAAGCTGACGGACCGCGATCTGGAGGATGTGCTGGAGGACATGGTGGGGCTGCTGGACGGCGGCGGTTATTTCCACAATCAGGATCAGAACGATATTCTGGTCACGGTGAAGGACGATAAAGCCTCGGATCAAACGGTGAAGCGGGTGAACGCGTTCCTGGAGGATTATATGGAACAGTGCCAGCTGGACACCCGGATTCTGGACCAGAAGATCGACTTTGACCGGGAGATTCGCAAGGCGGCTGAAAAATACCAGGTTTCTGAGGGCAAGATGGCGTTTATCGAGCGGCTTTTAGCAGGCGACCGGGATCTGACCGCGGAGGAGCTGGCTGGTATGCGGATCAGCAGCCTGCTATTGTACGCCCAGGAACACGGCATTTCCCTGGATCAGCTGGAGGACAGCCTGGACCGCGCCAACGACCATTATCAGAACCGGGATCTGGAGATTATGGAGGATGAGATCGACCGGATGAAGGACGATGTGGACGACCGTGATGACGATGACCGTGACGATGTGGACGACCGTGATGACGATGACCGTGACGATGCGGACGACCGGGATGACGCGGATGACCGAGATGATGCGGACGACCGTGACGACGATGATGACCGTGATGACGACGATGATCAGGATGATGACCATGACGATCACGGCGATGACCGCGACGACGATTAAAGCGGCCGTTACACAGCGCGGAGGCGGGGCGCAGAAGTAGTCCGGGCGCGCAGGGCGGAGCATTGGGGAACTTGGGGGAGAAAAAGCGCAGATGCTATTTTTTTTGATGGCGCTCGGGGAGCCGGCGCGTGAGAAAAAAGTCCAAAAAAAGATTGATGAGAGCCTGATTGTCCGCATCGGAAGGGACGAGCGGGACGCGCTGGAGGAGCTCTACTGTTTGACGGAGCGCCCCCTCTACAGCTATGTGCTGGCGATTGTCAAAAACCCCCACGACACCCAGGATATTGTGCAGGAGACGTATCTGAAGATCCGCTCCTGCGCCCATTTGTACCGCCCTCAGGGCAAACCTATGGCGTGGATCTTCACCATTGCCCGGAACCTGGCGCTGAATTTTATACGGCTCAACGCCAGACAGACTCAGCCTGGGGAGGGGGAGCTGGAAAATTCCCCGGAGCTCTCCTATATCCAGGACCCGGTTGACCGCCTGGTTCTGGAATCAGCCCTGCGCGCCCTGAAAGAGCAGGAACGGGAGATCATTTTCCTGCACCTCGTATCAGGGCTGAAACACCGGGAGGTCGCGGCGCTCCTGGGGCTGCCGCTCTCAACCGTGCTGTCGGGCTACAACCGTGCGCTTAAAAAGATGAGGGCATATCTGGAGGAAGGAGAGAGACGCCAATGAAAACGGACCTTAAACAGTCGTTGAATCGCGGGGTGGATCAACTGCCTCACCCCAGCTTCTCGGATATCGCCGACCCGCCGGTGCAAAAGATGAAAACCATGGACCGTTTTACCGCCCAGGAAGAGCGCTCCCACCAAAAACAGTCCAGGCGGTTTTACCGGTACGCCGTCCCGGTATTTTTATGTCTGCTGCTGGCGCTGCCGGGATTTGGCTACATCCGCGGCAATCTGCTGGTGGACAGCACCATCGACCTGGACGTGAACCCCAGCATCGAGATCACCATCAACCGGAAGGACCGGGTTTTGAGGGTCAGGGGGCTCAACGGCGATGCCGGGGAAATACTGGCGGATACAGATTACCGGAATTGGGACGTGCGGGACGCGGTGGGCGATCTGGTGATCCGGCTAAGCGACCGGGATTATATCGGAAGGGACAAGCGGACGGTTCTTCTGTCCGTGGACAGCAGGAGCCAAGGGAACGCGGACCGGATTAAACGGGAGCTCAGCGACAGCATAGAGGCGGCCCTGGACGGCGCTGGGATCAGGCCGCTGATCGTGAGGCAGAGCAGCCCCAGGGACCGGAGCCTGAAAGAGAAGGCTGATGAGTACCAGATTTCCATCGGAAAAATGCGCCTGGTGGAGGAAGTCAGGCGCAAGGCACCGGATCTGGATGAGCGGGAGCTGGCCCGAACCCCGGTGGATGAGCTTTACCGCCTGCTGCGCAGCGGCGGGGAAGGAAAACCGGATTGGCTGGAGATCGACGGGGATTGGGACGAGGAGATGGACGGCGACGGCTATGAGGAAGAAGAGCCGGAGGCGGACGACGAAGATGGGGAGAAAAACGGTTCCGTCGGCGAGCGGGGACGGCGGGAATCCGACGACGCGGACGAGATCCGGGAAAATGGATCCGGCGGGGCCGGAAAGGAGCACTCCGGGGCCGGGGAGAAGGACTCGGAGGATGAGGACGACGGCGATGCGGAGGGCGACGGCGATGCGGAGGGCGACGACGATGCGGAGGGCGACGACGATGCGGACGACGATGACGATGCGGACGACGCCGATGATGCGGACGACCACGACGACGCGGATGGCGCCAATGATGCGGACGACCACGACGACGCGGATGGCGCCGATGACGCGGACGACCACGACAGCGCGGGCGGCCGGGGCGGCGCGAATGGTCATAATGCTGCGGGCGGCCAGGTAGGCGCGGGCGGTCGCGACGATGCGGCAGGCCGGGGCGATGGGGACGACCATGAGGACGCAGGCGGCCCGGGAGGGGACAGTGAGAGCGGCGGCAAAGAGGATGAGGAGCGGAGCCGGGAGGATCAAAACAGCAGCGGCCACAGCCGGGACGATGATGAGAATGACGGCTCCGGCCATGACGATTCGGACGAGGACGACGACGGGAACGATGATTGACGGATTTCAGGATTAAAAGGGTAAAGCTGCGCGGCTTGCCAACCCGGCCCGCCGCCTCATACCGGCAGGCCCGGCGTATTTTTCACAAAATACGCCGGGCCCTTTTGCGCCGGTGCTCCGGCAAAATGCGCAGATCGCCAAAACTTCGTAGAATCGGATTGCATTCCCTGTGCCTATGGGGTAAAATGGAAAAAGAAATACAGATCGGCGGAGGGGAGCGGGCCATGAAGGAATCGTTTTTGTGCTATGAATCAGGGGGCTCTCTTTTTTTAATCCCCCTCAATTGGGTATTCCATATTTTGGAAGCCCCAGCGGAGGGACAGGATTATGTGGTCTATGAGGAGCGCCGCATCCCGGTGCAAGATTTCTGCCTTCGCTGGGGAATCAATCCGAAAGAAAAGAGCAGGTACGCGGTTCTTCTCAGGGATGGGGAGCGGACCGGCGGTTTTCTGGCCGAGCGGATTCAGGGCATCTGCCTGCTGGAGACAGAGCGCTTCAAAGCCCTGCCCCAGGAGGTGCTCCGGGAGGAGAACGCCTTTTTGCAGGCTGCGGCCCGGATGGAGGACACGGAAAGCTTTGCATTCCTGGTGGACTGTAAAGAACTGATTTAGATATGGCGGCTAAGCTGCCGGCGGAGGGTATTGTGAGTGAGATAGAGGAGAACGGCCAGGCGGTAATCTGGCTTATTGCCGGCGAGCAGCGGGAGTCGGTTTCGATGGAGCGGATTGAGCGGCTGATCCGCAGGCCGCAGATTACGGCGGTGCCGGGAGCGCCGGAACAGGTCGCCGGCGTGCTTGAATATCAGAATGCACTGATCACAGTGTACAATATTGGCGGTGCGGATGAAGAGCGGGCCGCATGCGCGGCGGTACTGCGCCGGGAGGACGGCGGGTTCGAGGCCGTTCTGGCGGATGAAGTGGCGGGAGGTGGTGCGATTGATACGTTTTACGGAGGCGGAGTTTCGGGAGCTTGAACAATTTATGCTGAGCCAATACGGGATCGACCTCTCCAAAAAGCGCACTCTGTCGGAATGCCGCTTAAGCGCCGAGCTGGAGAAGGAGGGGATAGGCTCCCTCGGGCAGTTCATGCGCCGGATGGAGCAGGACAAGACAAAGCGCCTGGAGAATCTCATGCTGGACAAGCTGACCACCAACTATACGTTCTTTATGCGGGAGTCCAAACATTTTGACTATCTGCGGGAGCATATTCTGCCCGGGCTGAGGCAGGAGAGCACAGGGCCCTTTTACCGGGTGTGGTCGGCGGGCTGCTCAACCGGTGAAGAGTGCTATACGCTGTCCATGCTGTTTCACGATTACATGAGGCAGGGCGGTTTTATGCCATTTTTGGAAATCACGGGCACCGATGTGTCGGAGGCCGCGGTCAGGAGCGCGCAGAAGGCGGTTTATCCCGCAAGGGAGCTTGCGGACATTCCGCTCCAGTGGCAGGAGAGATACGTTAAAAAGCTGGAGGGTAACAAGCAGTTTACACTGACTGCGGAGATATTAAACTGCTGTAAGTTCCGGAAGATGAACCTGCTGGGATCGCTGCCCGGGGCGGCGCAGTTTGACATGATTTTTTGCCGCAATGTGATGATTTACTTCTCCGAGGAAGCGCGGGAACGGCTGGTCGGCCAGCTCTACCGGGCATTGAAGCCCGGAGGATACCTGTTTGTGGGGCACACGGAGCTTTTGGCCTGGAACAATACGCAGTTTCAGTACGTCTGCCCGGCGGTTTACCGGAAATGACAGGGGGAGGCGTCAGGGCGGATGAGAATAAAGGCGGAGGTAATGGAGACGGTATGAAGGATTATTTGGAATTGGACAGCGCGGCACAGGATGTGCTGAAGGAATTGGGGAATATTGGAACTGGAAATGCGATCACAGCGCTCTCAGCCATGCTGGGGAAGGAGATTGTGATGGAGTGCCCTGAGGTCCGGGTGGTTGGCTTCAACGAGGTGCCGGACACCCTGGGCGGCATGGAGGCGATCCGGGTGGGCGTTCTGGTGCAGACTGGCGGGGATATCAGCGGTATTTTCATGTTTCTGATCAGCGAGTCCTTCACGCAGGTGATGCTGGAACAGCTGCTGGGATTCCCGGTGGAGGCCGGCCCTTACGACGAGCTGGCGGCGTCGGCTATCTCCGAGGTGGGAAACATCATGTGCTGTTCCTATATCAACGCTCTGTCCTCGCTGCTGGGTTTTAAGGTTGAGGTCTCGGTGCCGGAGGTGAGCCGCGATATGGTTGGCTCCCTGCTAAGTCTGCCGATCATCTACTTTGCGGACCACAGCGACAACCTGCTGCTGATCGAGGACCGGTATTTTATCGACAATCAGTCCATTGTCAGCCACGTGCTGTTCCTCCCCAATCTGGATTCCCTGAAACGGATTTTTGACGCATTAGGAGAGCCTTATGGCAGATAAAACTGTTGTTGTGGGGATAGCGGAGATGAGCATGATCAGGGGGAGCGGGAAAATAGCGACCTACGCTCTGGGCTCCTGCGTGGGCGTCTGTCTCTATGACTGCAAAAACAAAATTGCGGGTATGGTTCACATCCTGCTTCCCAGCAGCAGCGACGCCATTGAGCGGAGCAACCCGTACAAATTTGCGGACAGCGGCTGCGATCATTTGCTGAGGCGCATGGTGTACGCGGGCGCGCAGCAGAGCTTTATTACGGCCAAGATCGTGGGAGGCGCCACCATGTTCGCTGTGAAGGGACCCATGGAAGGCATCGGGGACCGGAACGTGCGTGCGGTGAAAGCGGCGCTGCGGGCCCTGAAGGTGCGGATCATTGCGGAGGACACCGGCGCAAGCTACGGCCGGTCTGTGGTGATGGACGCCGCCACCGGAAAATTGACCATTCACACGGTGGGGCACGGAACCGTGATTCTATAGCGGGAGAACGGCCCCGGCGATCTGAATATATACCCTCTTTATCGGATAAAACCGGCAAGGAGGGTATTTTTGCTGCAACACAAGACATGGATGTCTCCTGTAACGTACAGGCAAGCATCCATGTCTTGTGCCTAATTCATAAATTTATGTGTGCAGGATTCTGGGGACGTATCTGGCATTGCAGATCGCCGCGTCTGTTCTGATGTAGGAAAGCGGGGCATAATCGGCCGTGTAGCCAGGCTGGCCCTAGCCGAGTATTTTTTTCAGATCCTCCTCAGGGGTGGAGGTCGGCGTGAGGGCGTAGCCCTCCACAAGCTGATTCAGCACGCCGGGGGATAGGAAGGCCGGCAGCGTGGGACCGATATAAATGTTGCGGATGCCCAGGTGAAGCAGGCTGAGCAGTATGCAGACCGCCTTCTGCTCAAACCAGGACAGCACCAGGGTCAGCGGCAGGTCGTTGACGCCGCAGCCAAAGGCGGAGGCCAGGGTCAGGACTGCCTGGATTGCCCCGTAGGCATCGTTGCACTGCCCCATGTCCAACAGGCGGGGGAGCCCGCCCACAGAGCCCAAGTCCAGGTCGTTGAAGCGGTATTTCCCGCAGCCCAGGGTCAGGATCAGCGTGTCCTTTGGCGCCTGTTTGACGAAATCCGTGTAGTAATTCCGCCCGTGACGGGCTCCGTCGCAGCCGCCGACCAGGAAAAAGTGGCGGATGGCGCCGGCCTTAACCGCCTCCACCACCTGTCCGGCCGCATCCAGGACAGCGCGGCGTCCAAAGCCGGTGGCGGTGCGGGAACCGCCGTTTATGCCGGTCAGGGTCCTGGGTGCTTCATACCCGCCCAAGCGGAGCGCCGCCTCGATGACAGGGCCGAAATCCTTCTCATCCCCGATATGGGTCATGCCGGGAAACGCCACCGGTCCGGTGGTATAGACCCGGTCGGAGTAGGAGGGCAGCGGCGGCATGAGGCAGTTGGTGGTAAAGAGGGCGGGGGCGGGCAGGCCGTCAAATTCCTTCTGCTGGTTCTGCCAGGCCGTGCCCAAGTTGCCCTTTAGCTGCGGGTAGGCGGCCAGCCCTGGGTAGGCGTGGGCCGGGAGCATCTCGCCGTGGGTGTAGATATTGACGCCCTTGCCCCTGGTCTGCTCCAGCAGCAGGTACAGGTCGTGGAGATCGTGGCCGGAAACCACGATAAAGGGCCCTTTTTCCACGGTAAAGGAGACCTGGGTGGGGACAGGATCGCCGTAAGCTTCGGTGTTGGCCAGATCCAGCAGCTCCATGCAGCGCAGGTTCACCTCGCCGCATTCCATGACCAGGGGCAGCAGGTCGCCGGCCTCGGCCTCCCAGCCCACCGCGAACATTCCGCGGTAGAAAAAGCGGTTCACCGTCTCGTCCGATCTGCCCAGGGTCATGGCGTGCCAGGCGTAGGCGGCCATTCCGCGCAGGCCGAAGAGCAGCAGGGATTTGAGGGAGCGCACGTCCTCGTCCGGCTCCTTCCACAAAAGGTTCATATCGTAGTCGTCGCTGCGCTGGCAGGGGTTAGCGCAGGAGGAGCAGTTGGGGGACAGCTTCTCCTTTTCCGCGTGGACTTCGTCAATCAGAGCGCGGATAGACTCGTCGTCAAAATTGACATTGGTGATGGTGGCAAACAGGCCGCGGAGCATGGCCCGGTCTGCGGACTGGCCGGGACGGCCGCCGGAAGTGGCCCTGGCCAGTCCCACCAGCGCGCCGGTGAGCTGATCCTGAAGCGCGGCGGTATGGGCGGATTTTTGGCAGACGCCCGTTTCACCGGTGCAGCCGCGGCCTCCCGCGGTCTGTTCGCATTGAAAACAAAACATAGATTCCGACATATAATTATTTCCTCCTCATGAGATGGTGGGCGGCGTTTACAGGATGCGGCCGTCTGTGGAAATGGTGATCACGTCCAGGGGAATGTCCCTGCCGCTGGCGCTCAGCGCCTTTTTTACGGCGAACTCGATGCCGCCGCAGCACGGCACTTCCATGCGCACCACGGTGATGCGCTTTAAATCGTTGCGGGCGATGATCTCCGTCAATTTTTCGGAGTAGTCCACGCTGTCCAGCTTGGGGCAGCCGATCAGGGTGATGCGGCCGCGGATAAAGCTGCGGTGGAAATCCCCGTAGGCGTAGGCGGTGCAGTCCGCCGCGATCAGCAGATCGGCGCCGTCAAAATATGGGGCGTTTACAGGCGCCAGCTTGATCTGCACAGGCCACTGGGCCAGCTGGCTGGGATTGGCGTTATCCTTCCGGGAGGCCGTGCTGGTGGAGGGGGACGGCTGCGCCGCCGCTTTAAGTCCTGGCGCTGCCGCGTTTGCGTTTGCGCCGTCCGGGTCGTCTGCAATCGGCAGGCGGGAGAACACCTCCGTCCTGGAGCCGGGACATCCGCCCTGTCGCGGGCTTTCACCGGTCGGCCGTTTTGCCGCCTGGGCGGCCAGGACCGCGGCGTGGTCGTAGGCGGGGGCCTCCCGCTCCTCAAAGGTGATAGCGCCGGCCGGACAGGAAGGCAGACAGTCGCCCAGGCCGTCGCAGTAGTCCTCACGCAGCAGGCGGGCTTTGCCGTCCACCATGCCGATGGCTCCCTCGTGGCAGGCGTCGGCGCAGAGGCCGCAGCCGTTGCATTTCTCTTCATCGATATGGATAATTCTGCGAATCATAATTTTATTCCTCCTCTTGGCATTCTGAAGCTGTTGTGATAAAAAAACAGTATCCCGCGAAGCGCGCTGCAAACCGCAGAGCGACTCCTCCAAAGCATAGCTGTGAGCGGTGATTCTGAAATTGCTGCGATCCACGGCCCTGTTTAAACGCGAAATGCTGTGGATGGTAACCTGAATTTAGCATGAAAATCAGCGACTGTATGTTGCGGTTGCAACGTAAAAACAATTTTGCTATACTGGTTTCTATAAAGGAGGCCGATATGGAACAATTTTTGCAGGAATTACATGAAATGGAGCTGTTCGGCAAGATAGAGAAGGGGCAGATCGGCGCTATGCTGCAATGCCTTGGGGCCGTGGCCAGGGATTACGGGAAGGGCGAGTTTATTTTCCTGGAAGGGGACAGCCTGGACTCAGTGGGCGTGGTGATGAGCGGAAGCGTGCAGATGATCAAGGAGGACGTGTGGGGGCAGAAGGCGATTCTTTTATCCCTGGAGAAAGGCGCGGTGTTCGGGGAGAGCTTTGTGTGCGGGGTCAGCCGCGACAGCACGGTGTCCTTCCAGGCCGCCCAGAACAGCCGCATTCTTTTGCTGGGCTTTCACAAGGTGCTGAGAACGTGCAGTTCCTCCTGTGTGTTCCACCACCGCTTAATTGAGAACATGGTGACCCTTCTGGCCCGGAAAAATGTGCTGCTGATGGACAAGATGGAGGTGATCTCCAAGAAATCCATCCGCGGGCGGATTTTAGTCTGGCTGTCCCAGCAGGTCCAGCGCAGCGGGAGCCGGAGATTCACCTCGTCCATGGGGCGGCTGGAGCTGGCGGACTACCTCTGCGTGGACCGCAGCGCGCTGACCAGGGAGCTGGGGCGCATGCAGGAGGAAGGACTGGTCAAGGTGAATAAAAATGAATTTGAGCTGCTGATGGAGGGGTGAGGCGGCGTTTATTTTACAGGGAAAGGATAAGAGGATCATGGCTGTTACAAGAGATACGCGGGTGGACAACGCGAAGGGAGGGCTGATCACCCTGGTGGTGATGGGGCATTTTCTGCTGCCCATTGCCAAAACCAGATTTACCACGGACTGCCTGTATTTGATCTATTCCTTCCATATGCCCTGCTTCGTGTTCCTGTCGGGGTATCTGGCAAAGGGAATGTACCGGGGAAAGGGGACCTACCGCTGGGACCGGCTGGGGAGGCTGGTCTGGCTCTATATCCTGTTCAAGCTGGCCGTCCATGTCACAGAAGGGCTGTTAAACGGCAAGATCGGGTGGAAGATTGACTTTTTCCATGAGAGCGGCGCGCCCTGGTATCTCCTGGCGTTAATCATCTGGCATCTGATGATTCCTGTTTTGGGCGGTGCCTGGGGGAAGCGGCACCAGTATGGGATGATGGCCGCGGTGGTGCTCGTAAGCCTTGCGGGCGGATATGCGGGGCGGCTGGAGGACTTCCTGGCTATTGACCGGGTTCTGGCCTTTGCGCCGTTCTTCTGCGCCGGATACTATTTCCCGCGGGAAGCTGCGGACAGGCTGTTTGGCGGAAAATACCGACGGCTTCGGGTGGCTCTGGCCGCAGCGGTGGGACTTGTGATATTTTTCAGCGCGTACGGCTATCTGGTCCCGTACCGCCATGCCATGTACGGGTCGATGTATTACCGGATGGGGGAACGGCTCTATCCCTACGGCTGGCTGTTCAGGTTGGCATTTTTTGGCATCACCTCCGTGCTGTCCCTGGGATATCTGGCGCTGGCTCCGGCGCGCCGGGTGCCGGTATTGACCGCCATGGGGATGCGCACGCTGCCGGTGTACGTGCTCCACCGCCTGGTGAGGGACCTGTGCCAGTATTTCGGTCTTTACCGATTTATCGACAATGAGGCGGTCCTGCCTGTGATCGGTCTGTTGGCCGCAAGCGCGGCGCTGGCGGTGATTCTGTCCTGCGCTCCGGTCAGCAGGGTCTTTGAGCGCGCGGCGGATTTGCCGGAACGGCTTTACAGGCGGTATGCGCGGGCGGCTTAAGGGATTTGGCAGAAACTGCTTTTCTATTTCCTGTTTTTCGACTATAATGAAAGCTGAGGGCCGGGAAGCCCTTCGGACACCCGAAGCATTTTCCGGCAGGAAAACGAGAACAAGAAAACAAAAGAAAAAGGAGCAGGAATCGATGAAACAGGATATGATCGTAATTCTGGATCTGGGCAGCACCGAGAACACCGTGGTGGCCCGCGAAATCCGCAGCATGGGCGTGTACAGCGAGATTCACCCCCACGATATCGGCGTGGAGGGGTTAAAGAAATTGGAAAATGTCAAGGGCATCATCTTAAACGGCGGAGAGAACCGCGTGGTGGACGGAACTGCGGTGGACGTGGACCCGGCGATCTACGAGTGCGGGATTCCGGTGATCGCCATCGACCACCCCACTGCGAAGTGCACGGCGCGCTACGATGAGATTCCGGACAATGAGGCGCTCAAGGCGTTCGTGTTCGGCCAGTGCCATGCTGAGGCCAACTGGAATATGAAGAACTTTATCGAGGACCAGGTGGAGCTGGTCCGCCGCCAGGTGGGAGACCGCAAGGTGCTTTTAGCTCTGTCCGGCGGAGTGGATTCCTCCGTGGTGGCCGCCCTGCTGTTAAAGGCCATCGGCAACCAGCTGGTTTGCGTGCATGTGAATCACGGCCTGATGAGAAAGAACGAGTCCGAGAGCGTGGTGGAGGTGTTCAAGAACCAGCTTCACGCCAACCTGATCTATGTGGACGCGGTGGAGCGTTTCCTGGGCAAGCTGGAGGACGTGTCCGACCCCGAGCAGAAGCGCAAGATCATCGGCGGCGAGTTTATCCGCGTGTTCGAGGAGGAGGCCAGAAAGCTGGACGGCATCGATTTCCTGGGCCAGGGAACCATTTACCCGGACATCATCGAGAGCGGAACCAAGACCGCCAAGATGGTGAAGTCCCACCACAATGTGGGCGGCCTTCCCGAGGATCTGAAGTTCGAGCTGGTGGAGCCGTTAAAACAGCTGTTTAAGGACGAGGTCCGCGCCTGCGGCGTGGAGCTGGGACTGCCCCACTCCATGGTTTACCGTCAGCCCTTCCCGGGACCGGGTCTGGGCGTGCGCTGTCTGGGCGCCATTACCCGCGACCGTCTGGAGGCCGTGCGCGAGTCCGACGCCATTCTGCGGGACGAGTTCGAGAAGGCGGGCCTGGATCAGAAGGTATGGCAGTATTTCACCGTTGTCCCGAACTTCAAGAGCGTGGGCGTGAAGCACAACGCCAGAAGCTTTGAGTATATGGTGATCATCCGCGCCATCAACACCATCGACGCCATGAGCGCCTCCGTGGAGCAGGTGCCCTGGGACGTGCTGTTAAAGATCACGGACCGGATATTGGACGAGGTGGAGAACGTGAACCGGGTATGCTATGATTTGTCTCCGAAGCCGCCGGCGACGATTGAGTTCGAATAATAAATCACGGAGTCCCCAAAGCCTTGTAAACACTGGGCTTTGGGGACTTCCTTTTGCGTTTTAATAATTTGATAACAACGGCTTAAACAGACTTGTTTTACTTTTTCCAACCGCGTCAGCGGTTTGCAGGTGACAAATATCACGTATAAGATAATTAAGATAATTTGTGAAAAATACCCTTTGAAAAAAAGCACCGTCATATACTATAATATCAATGTCGAGTCGCAAATGCGTAAGTCCGGACTATCCGGACTTACGCATTATTTTTTTGTATAAAACAGGAGGTAAAACGAAAATGTCAGAACCAAATCAATATCTTGCCACCGAAAAGGTCGGCAAACTCATGAGGAAATACGCCGTTCCCTGTATTATCTCACTTCTCGTCGGCGCTTTGTATAATATCGTTGACCAAATATTTATTGCCAATGCTGATTATCTTGGCTCCTATGGCAACGCAGCCAATACCGTTGTGTTTCCGTTGACTGTGGTGGCTCTGGCTATCGCTGTGATGATTGGTGATGGCTGCTGCGCGTTCGTCAGCATCAGCTTGGGGAAAAGCGACGGGTATTCGGCAAAAAGGAGCGTTGGAAACGCTGTCGTTATGGCTGTGTGCAGCAGTTTGGTGTTGACCGCGCTCTACTTGATCTTCTCTGATCAGATTATCAGCATGTTCGGAGGAACGGTCAACGAAGAAACATTCCACCACTCCAAAGAATATTTCTTCTATATCAGTCTTGGCATCCCGTTCTATATGTTTGGGCAGGCTATGAACCCCATTATCCGAGCCGATGGTAATCCAAAGTTTGCGATGGTTTCCACGCTGGCCGGCGCTGTGGCAAATATCATCCTCGATCCCATTTTCATTTTCACTTTCCATTGGGGCATGATGGGTGCCGCAATCGCAACTGTGATTGGGCAGATCATCACCGCTGTTTTAGCCATTTGGTATTTGCTCAACATGAAATTGATCCGGCCAGCCAAAGCTGATTATCCAATGGATCGAAAAATCAGCGGAAGAACGCTTCTCCTTGGTATGACCAGCTTTCTTTCGCAGATTTCTTTGGTGGCCGCTATGGCTGCCATCAACAATATGCTTCGAAAACACGGCGCTTTGGATGTTGTGTTTGGGCAGGCACAATACGCGCAGATTCCCATGGCGGTGGTAGGGATTGTGATGAAGTTCTTCCAGATTGTCATTTCTATCGTTGTCGGTATGGCTGCTGGCTGTATTCCTGTTGTCGGCTTCAATATGGGCGCGGGAAAAAAGGAGCGTGTCAAGGAACTGTTTACAAAGTTGCTGATTTCAGAGGCCATCGTTGGCGCTGTTGGTTTCATCCTTGTTGAGTTCTTCCCCAAACAGCTTATTTCCATTTTTGGTGCAGCGAATGAAAGCGTCTATTATACAGAGTTTGCCTTGAAGTCTTTCCGCATCTATCTGTGTATGATTGTTTTGGCGTGCATCAACAAGGCCTGTTTTATTTTCTTGCAGGCAATGGGAAAGGCTGCCGCATCAACAATCCTCTCGCTAATCAGGGAAGTGGTATTTGGTGTGGGGTTTGCACTCCTGCTGCCTGCTTTCTTTGGGTTGGACGGCGTTCTGTACTCCATGCCTGTTTCAGATGTCCTCACCTTTATTGTTGCGGTATTGTTGATCGTTGGCACTTTCAAAGAACTGAACAGAAAAGAGGGAAATAAACTATGAAAAAACGTATTATTACGATCAGCCGTGAATTTGGCAGCGGCGGGAGAACAATCGGCAAGGAGGTGGCTGAAAAGTTGGGTATCCCTTGCTATGACGAAGAACTGATCAATAAAATTGCCAAAAAAAGTGGTTTCGCCAAAGAGTACATTGCGGATCGGGGCGAGTATGCCCCCTCTGCTAACTGGTTTGGAAATATGTTTGGGGACCGGGACTATAACGGACACTCTATCAGTGATGATTTATGGAAAATACAGCGGGAAATTATTTTGGAGCTGGCAGAAAAAGGTCCCTGTATTATCGTGGGCCGATGCGCGGATTACATTCTAAAAGATACCGCTGATTGCCTTACTGTGTTCATCCATGCTTCTAAGGAAAAACGGGCTGAACGGATTGTCAAGCTCTATGGAGAGCGTGACGAAAAGCCAGAGCAGCGATTGCTGAACAAGGACAAGCGGCGCAAAGCCTATTATCAGATGTACACGGATATGGAATGGGGCGTTGCGGACAATTATCATATTTCCTTGGACAGCGGTATTCTCGGTATTGAAACGTGTGTTGAACTTATTGCGGGCCTATATTGATAGAAAACGGGGAAAAAATACGGAAAAGTGTAGTTTACGCTTTTCCGTATTTTATGGCCGAATCACCGCACGCACCTGATAATATGAAGTGCATCCTAAAACAGTTTAAAGATGGGCCCAACAGCAGTTTTTTTAAACCTACCTCTTCATAAGCGGAGCGCCAATATTCCAGGCCTGTCCGACCTTATCTCCGATCGCATAGTATCCATTTTGGAATTGATCAAACACAAAGGCATTCAGTTTTTTGGGATCAACCTTACCTTTTTCATCCAAAACGGTTTCATCTGCAAGAATGCCGACGATCTCTCCGATTACATGATGACCGTAGACTTCCATTTTATCTTCGACCACCCTGCACTCTAACGTCAAGGGGAACTCCTGGACGATTGGGGCATCAACCTTTTCACTTTTAACCGCCGTCAGTCCTGTCCGCTCAAACTTATCGGACAATTTATTTCCAGTGGCGATTCCGAAGAAATCGGCCGCTTCAATGTGGGGAATGTCGGCAATGCTAAGCGTGAAGGCCTTCCGCTTTTTTATGTTTTCAGAGGTTTTATGATCTTCTCCAATGTTGAGGGAAACCATATTCTCCGCACAAATACCGCCCCAGGCCATATTCATAACATCGACAACATCCTTATCTCCATAAGTGGCGATCATGAGTACGGGCATAGGAAACAAATACGGCTTTACGCCCAATTCCTTTTTCATAAAAATACCTCCGTTTTTGAATTCGATTGACAGGTCTATGCTGTCCTCTTATAATTATAGGCGACAGCAGAAATAATACAAGTACTGTCAATAAAAATAGGTACTATCAAAAAAGGAAGTGTAAAAAATGCCGCAGGAATATATGAAAAAATATATTGCAAACTCAAATTTTGAAGATACGGGTTTCAGTTATACAATGTCGCTGATCAGTGGCAAACATAAAATGGTTATTCTGTATTGCCTGATGGAATTTGAGCCGGTAAGATTTAACGAGATGAAACGGTACTTAGGAACTATTACAGACAAAACGCTCAGCACCAACTTAAAAGAGCTGGAGGCAGATAAACTGATTTTGCGAAAAGAATATCCGCAAATACCGCCTAAAGTTGAATATTCCTTATCAGAGAGAGGAAAATCGCTCATGGAGGTACTAGACCAGTTATGTCTATGGGGAGAAAAAAATCGAATTTGACTGTAATAGTGGAGGAAATAGCAAAACCAGCCGACTAAGCCCTAAAGTGCTTGTCTGCCCTCACCGATTTTGGACTATAGCTTTAGTGCAAATCCAACAAGGAAAAAGGCACAGTTTCACGGAATTTATCCGTGGAGCTGTACCTTTTTCTTGTGCCAGACCTCAAATAGTCCTTTACAGGGGGAGAGACTGCCGCAATGCAATTAGAGAAACAACGCAATCGCACAGTAAACCAGCAAAAGAGCCATGACCAAATTAACAACTTTTGTGTGTTTGGAAAGAATTCTGCAAAAAGCGGCTCCAAATAAAGCCCAGACAAAAGAACCGGACGCGCCAATCAATGTCAAAATAATGGTGAACACAACCATCGAGCCAATTGAGTGATAGGCTGGCAAAATATAAAGCGTCATTGCCGTGATCGCATAGATATAAATTTTTGGATTGGCAAATTGCAAAATCATACCGGAGAGAAAGCTGGCTTCCTTCCCGCTGTCGAGCTTTAAGTCGGCCGAGCTTTTCCAGACCTTCCATGAAAGGTACAGCATATAAGCGGCGCCCAATATCTGCAGGACCATTTTTATCCTTGGAAGAAACGAGAAGAGCGTGGCGGTGAAAGCTGCGCAGACAGACATCACAACTGCAAATCCGGCCAGTATGCCAAAATTAAAGCGAATACTCCGCCGGAAACCAAGCCGTATTGCGTTACTCATGGAAAGCAGATTATTTGCTCCCGGCGTGTAGGCGGTAATAAAACAGTAAATCAAAAAATCATATACATGAAACATATTCGACCTCTTTCTGCGTGAATCGTCATAGATAACCGCTTAGGAATTAAGGCCCTGGGCTTTTAAAGCAGTGCCATTTTGTGCCTTTGGGTTCCGGAATATTAAGTGACAGCACAGCGCCCCCCTTTACAAGACTGTCAGAAGATTGTATAATGTTATAAAATGAACGTTATATTGTACTAGTACGATATAATAATACAACCAGTGCAATATAATGTCAATAGAGAGGGGCGTTATTTTTTGGACCAGATGAATATAATTGTCGCTAAAAATATTAAAAGGCTGCGGGAAGAAAAGAAATTAAGCATGGACGAGCTTGCAAAGTTGAGCGGAGTTAGTAAGAGCATGCTTGCACAGATCGAACGCGGTGACGGAAATCCGACCATATCAACGCTCTGGAAAATTTCAAATGGAATGAAAGTGCCATTCGATGCGTTAACCGTGCGTCCGAAAAGTCCATATGAAATTGTGAAAACAGCAGAACTCCAACCCCTGCTTGAAGATGGCGGAAAGGTAAAAAACTACTCTCTTTTTCCGGACGATGAGAACCGTAGATTTGCAGTATATTATCTGGAGCTGGATAAAGAAAGCTATTGGGAATCGGAACCGCATTTAAAAGGAACCACGGAATTTATCACAATTTTTGCAGGTAAAATTGAAATTTACTCCGGCCAGCAAAGATTTGTAGTGGAAGAGGGGGAAAGCATACGATTTAAGGCCGATGTTTTCCACTCGTATAAAAATATTGGAGATGAACCGGCAATTTTGCATATGATTATTTTTAATCCCTGAGATGTGAAAATGAAACAGAAATGCTGCAGAAAGAACTTGCGAAGTGGATTGGGTGAACAGCCCGGTATAAAGGAATCCTTCATTCCATCCACTTCGCCACGATTTACGCCTCCGCGGCCGGATTCACATGGATCATAATGTGCTTAACATCAGAAAAATTCTGTTCTACGCAATTATGAATCTCTTCCGCAACCGCGTGCGCCTCTCTGAGAGATTTGTCGCCGTCGACCGCTATTTCAAGATCCACATAGACCTTGCTGCCGAACTGCCTGGTGTGAAGCAGGTCGATCCCCCGAATATCCTTATTCGATAAAATCAGGGCGCTCAACTTTTCTTCATATTCCTTCCCGCAGGATGTATCCATCATTTTTTGCAGGGAGTCGCGGACAATATCCACAGCCACTTTGAGGATGAACAGGCAAATTATCACGGAAGCGATACTGTCCATGACTGGGAACCCCATCATTGCGCCGGCAACGCCGATCATGGAGCCGACGGATGAAAACGCGTCGGACCTGTGATGCCATGCGTCCGCCATAAACGCGGGCGAATTAAGCAGTTTGGCGTAGTATCTGGTATACCAGTACATGGCTTCCTTCATTACAATCGAAATCACTGCCGCAACCAAAGCGATTGTGCCGGGAATGGCCTGCGCGCGGTAAGAGCCGGACAAAATGTTTGCGATGCCGTTCTTTCCGATCATCACGCCTGTTACGAAAAGGATCAATCCCAGGAGCAGAGAGGCAATGCATTCCATTCGCTCATGGCCGTATTGATGGGCGCTATCATTTTCCTTTTGTGAAATCTTCACGCCGAGAAATGCGATGAAGGTGGCAAAGACATCCGAAAACGAATGGACCGCGTCGGAAACCATTGCCCCGGAATGTCCAATCACACCGGCAAATAGCTTAAATGATGCAAGGATAACGTTCCCCGCAATGCCGATTACCGACATTTTGCGAATCGCTTTGTTCGTAAAGTCCTTGTCGATTTCCACTGGCTTCATGTTGTTTGTCATAAAAGAATCCTCCTATCATGTGGTGATAAAGTGTGTTCTCTTATTCGGCATCCAACGAGATTGTCGTTCCAAGGGATAAAAAAACACCTGTGGAACATACTACTGTCCCACAGATGTGTTAAAAACAAATCTGCTGCCGTTACCGGCCCAGCCCCATGCTGAATTGCATCGCCTGCTCAGTTCATACTGTTGATCTCGCATTCTTGTTAAGAATGTAATGCGGTATAAAGAGTTTTACTATTATACCACGGTAAACGGATTCCTGTCAATCCTATGCGTTTATTCTTGAGAACCCCCAGCTTTTATGCTATAATGCATACAATAAAAACACAGCCGGCTGCAATTGCCGAAATCTTTGCAGCCATGGGTTTTATGATATGGGGTCAAACGAATCCCGACGCCCCATTCGATATTGTAACAGACGAACGCCTTACCGTTTTTCAGCCGTCTGAAAGCTGAAGTCCGGTAAGGCTTTTGAATCTATGAATTTGAGGAGATGAAAAGTCCATGGAATACGTCGGCGCAACTGAAAGGGACTTAGAGCAAATTGTGATGCTGGTGCAGGAGACCATACGGGCTGTTTATCCGAACTACTACCCCGGGGAGGTGGTGGATTTCTTCTGCGGGCTTCACAGCAGAGAGAATATATCCAAGGACATTGAGGCGGGTCTTGTGGGCGTTCTGCGGGACGGCGATGTGATTGTGGGCACAGGCTGTTACAGGGAAAATCACATCACAAGAGTTTATGTAAAACCGGAATATCAGAGACAGGGCTGCGGAAGCTATATCATGCATTGCTTAGAGCATGAGATCGGATTGAATTACGACACAATCTATCTGGATTCCTCGCTGCCCGCGTACCATCTGTACGAAAAAAGGGGGTACCGGACCGTCAGGCATGACAGCCGTGCGTTGGAAAACGGAGCCATACTCGCATATGAGGTGATGGAAAAATCCTTGCCTAAGGCTTCCACGCCTATCTGCTACGACGGAAAACACTTTGTCCCCCGAATGAATACAGAGAACGGCGAGGTCGACGGCAATACGCTTTTTTCATACCGCCAAAACGGTAACACGCTGTGGGCGGATTATTCGGGCGGCGGAATTGTGAGAGGCCATTTGCTCGGCACGGTGGACGGCAGCGGGGAATTGGATTTTTATTACCAGCACATAAACGAGCAGGGCCAGGTGCGGATCGGTATGTGTCACAGCGTACCCCATATTTTGGAAAATGGGAAAATAGAACTGTCCGAAAAATGGAAATGGCTCAACGGCGATCAATCGGAGGGCGTGTCCGTTCTCTCCGAGGTATAAGCGGTAAACAAAAATAACGGCAAAAAATCCCGGCCTCTACAGCGCTGTTGCGTGAGGCCGGGATTTTTTACCGCCCGCAATCAACCGTCCGCGTTGTCCGCGGACCGCCGCCCGGGCGCGGTTTTACGGTCCCCTATTCCTTATCCCCTACAAGAATGCTTACAGCGGCGCACAGGAGGCCGCCGATGGGAAATACAATCCAGGCGGTCCGGAACATGCCGCAGGCCAGACCCAGAAAAAGGAAAATCGCTGTGGCCAGAAGCATGATCACGCCGGATATTTTTCCGATCAATTTCTCGCCCTTTGTCTGCTGTCCCAGGTTAGCGACGTTGTACTCCTCCACCGCGTACTTTTTCTTTTGTATCCCCAAATAGGTAAAAATCCACACGGCGGCCGCGGTGAATAACAGGAAAATCCCGCCGCCCGCCTCCTCGATAGCCGGATTACCCAGGTGCTCCAGCCCGATGTTCAGGCAGACTCCAAACAGGATCAGGCACACGCCCGCCGCGATAGCCACCGCGAATCTGCGGTTGAAGTTGTAGCGGTCATCTTCCGTGTAGAAGTCCTGGATGACGGAGTGGCGCTTTTTGAAATACCCGTGGTTTACGCCGGTCACGATCAGGATGGAAATTGCGATTCCGATGATCACAAACATTCCGATCACAATGATATCCTCGTGCACGCGGCCTTTTAGCAGCTCATCCAATATAATCATCAGCCCCACGGCAGCAATTATCATGGAAACCGCGCTGGCGACCAGGAGGGAGAACCGGTTCATCTGCCGGTCGTAACCCGCCGAATCCTCCGTTTCGCCTGCCGTCACATCGCCCTTGATCAGGGTGTCCAGGTCGCAGTGGTACATTTCACAAATCTGAAGGATTTTTTCCATCTCCGGGTAGGACTGCCCGGACTCCCATTTTGACACCGCCTGCCGCGAGACCTCCAGCCGCTCCGCCATCTGCTCCTGGGTTAGATTCCCCTTTTTCCTCAAATACTGAATGTTTTCTGAAAAACTCATGTACGGCTCCTCCTGTAGGTTGAATTTGATGATTTTATTCTACGGCTGCGCGGGCGCAACCTCCACCAAGTTTGTGTATCATTTGCGTTTTCGGGCGCTACTTTTAGTTGCATTCCCTATTTTAAAAGGAAAACCGGGAAATAGCCAGTACATTTACGCAGCTTGTCGGATTTTTGCTAAAATCTCACCGAAATGTTAAAAAGAGCAACATTTCTATGAAAAAGAGCAAAGTCGCCGCCGCGAAAACAATGCTATAGTGAATCCAGAAGCAAAACACCAAGAGAACGAATGAGGGAGTGTGGAGATATGGGGGCTATACAGTTAAGAAATGTGAAGAAAAAGTTTGGCAGCGAGGTGGTGATTGAGAACCTGAATCTGGACATCGCGGACGGGTCCTTCACCGTGCTGGTGGGACCTTCCGGCTGCGGAAAGTCCACCACCCTGCGGATGATTACCGGGCTGGATGAACCGACGTCCGGGGACATCTATATCGACGGGCAGAAGATCAACGACCTGACGCCCGGCAAGCGGGACATCGCTATGGTGTTTCAGAACTACGCGCTGTACCCCACCATGACGGTCCGGGAGAACATCGAGTTCGGCCTGGAGAACAAGAAGGTTCCAAAGGAGGAGCGCAAAAAAAGCGTGTCCGAAATCTGCGAGATCGTGGGGCTCACCGGCTACCTGGACCGGAAGCCGGCCACGCTCTCCGGCGGTCAGCGGCAGAGGGTGGCCCTGGCCAGGGCCATGGTCAAGCAGCCCAAGGTATTCCTCATGGATGAGCCGCTTTCCAACCTGGACGCCAAGCTGAGAGGCCAGATGCGGGTGGAGCTCATCGGACTTCACAAAAAGCTGGGAACCACCTTTGTCTATGTGACCCACGACCAGGTCGAGGCCATGTCCATAGCGGACGATATTGTGCTGATGAAGGACGGCTATATCGTACAGCAGTCCAAGCCCAGAGAGCTTTACAACAACCCCAACTGCATCTACGCGGCCCAGTTCATCGGCACGCCGCAGATGAACGTGGTGGAAAACGTTCTGCCGGAGGGCATGAAGCTGGGCTTCCGCCCCGAGAAGATGTATTTGCAGGAGATCGGGGAGGAGCACATTGTGATCCGGGCCGACGTGGTGACCAAGGAGATGCTGGGGTCCGAGACCATCTACTCCTTAGACAGCCGCTACGGCACGCTGATGGCCAAATCAGAGCACGAGGTGGAGGACAACAGCAGCCTGAAGCTGTCGGTGCCTTTTTCCGCAATGTACTTGTTCGGCGGGGACGGACAGCGGATTGAGCTGGACGGAAGCCGCAGGTAGATGATCAAAGAAGCAGGCGGAAATCAGCTTCATGTTATTGGTGGCCTGATGGTGAATCTCACGGTACTGGCGGCTGCTGAACAGGTAGGAGACCAGGCAGCTCACAAGCACCATGGGAAGCAGAAAGCTGATTACAAAGCTGGAGAACAGCTTGCGGGAGAGGGACGCAGTCTTGGCCTTTTTCATCGTTTAAATGCCTTTCTGGCGGTATTGTAGGTCTTTAATGATTATATCAAATGAGCGGGCGCTTATCAAGAAATGTCTACAGCTCACCGTCGTCTACAGTTCACCGTCCAGATAGACGCGGGAGCCGGTGGCGCCGCGCTGTCCCTGGTATTTCCCGTTGTACGGGTTTAGGGCCATGCCGTCCAGCTTTGCAAACACCAGCTGCCCCACACGGCGTCCGGCCTTCAGCTCGATCGCGCAGCGGTTGGCGTTGAACAGCTCCAGGGTGATCTCGCCCTTAAAGCCCGGGTCCACCCAGCCGGCGTTCTGGATGAACAGCCCCAGCCGCCCAAGGGAGCTTCGGCCCTCCACAAAGGCCGTCAGGTTGCCCGGAAGCTCAAAATATTCCATGGTGGTGGCCAGCACAAACTGGCCGGGGAGGAGAATATAGGTGTCGGTTTGGATGGTTTTATAGCCGGCCGCGTTCTCCAGAGAAATCACGCCGGTGGACAGGTCCTCCACGATGCTGAAGGTATTTCCCAGGCGGATGTCCACGCTGGCCGGCTGGATTTGGCGCTCCTCCACCGGGGAGATCACCAGAGTACCTTCCGATAGCATATTCATAATTGTTTGATCCGATAAAATCATAGCGTTTTCCTCCAATGTGCGATATCTACCATCTTATCGCACAAATCTTTGGCGGGCAATATCTATTTCCAAAGACAGGGGAGGGAGCTGTGTCCGCCGGAGTTATCCGGCATAGATATTTATGGAAAAATGTGGAACGCTTGAGCCGGGCCTGCTGCCCGGCGAATTGCCATGGTTCGGTTAAAATACAAGCGGGAGCGACGTCTCCATCGCTCCCTACATCTATTATAAGCCATATTTTCCCCCATTACCAGACTTTAAATATGAAAATGTATGTAGTAGAATCATATTTCACAGAAAGGGGATGGGAATATGGAGTACATGGGATATGAGGCGGCGGATCTGCTTTTGGTGGTGAGGGATCTGGCGGAGCGCTATACCGGCAGGGCCAGCACCTCCGTGTCCTACGAGACGGCGCAGCAGCTGATGGAGGCGGTGCTGTACTGTATCGGAGAGGCGGGGGAGGCGGAAAATGCGACGACCCATAGCCGGGAGGTCGCGGGAGGAGAACGGTTGACGGCGCAGGAGGCGTACCGGCGGGGATACGGCCTGGTGATCCGCCGGGCGGAAGAGGCTCAAACTCTTTACAACAAGTTGATCTTATCCTTTAACGGATATGGAAGCCGGGTTTACCGCCGGACGGTGACCCGCAATATTCCGGGATTTTTCAGGCGATACGATCCGCGGTTTAATCCGCAGCAGGATTTTATGGGTCTGGACTACCCGGTTTTTGCGCCTTTGGGGAAACGGCCCGGAATCGATAAGGTATACCGATACCTGGCGTACATCAGCGCAGAGCAGCGGTTTCTGGGCAGCATATCCCCGGATTTTATCGGGGCCGCACTGACGGCGTGCTGCCCGGATTGCCGGGAACTGCCGGTGAATATCGGGGAGATTGTGCTGCGAAAGCTTCTGGTCAATCTGCTGCTGGGGATATCTTTGGAGGAGACGGCGCTGAGGCCGGAGCGTTATGAGACGCTTGCGGCTGCGGTCAACGCGTTTTCAGGGGAAGGGCTGGCGCAAAGGCTGCGGGAGCTGACGGCCGGCCTGGCCGGCCGGTATTTTCCCGGGGAGGAGGCGCTGGCCCGATACCTGGAATTTTATATTCCCGGGATCAGGGCCGAGCTGGCAAACGGGGCAAAGCACGGCTGCATGCATCGGATTGTATAGGGGGGAAAGGGATGGAAAACATATTTGCGCTGCTTTTGACGGAACGGCGGAAAGAGGAGGTACAGAGGATTCTGAAATGCAATGAAATGACGCAGCGGTACGGCTTGACCCTGACCAGACAGGAGGCGGGTGAGTTGATGGCGTGCCGGACGGACTCCCTGAAGGAGAGCGGGAGAGTCGAGCTGGGGGAGAGCGTTCTGCCCGCGGTGATCGAAGCGTTCTGCGACTCCGCTTACATCTGTCAGGACAACTATGTGGAGGTGATCAACCGGCTCCAGGAATTATTTTATCTGTACAAAAATGAGTCAGCGGACCAGCTGACGGACGGGGAACTGCTGGACTTTATGCGAAAGCAGTTTGACGATATCTGTTTTGGGGACCTGGACTATCTGGGCGGAACCTGCCTGGAACGGTTTGCCCGGGCGGTGCGCGCCGGCTGGCAGTGCGGTATGCAACGCCGGCCGCGGGACGAATACAGCCTGCGGGAAACCGACGGTGACTATGGGGAGCTGGACGAGGAGACAAGATGGGAGTATGAGATTTACCGGCTGAAGCTGGAGAACTTGGATTAAAGCGGTGGGCGGTGAGCGTCGGGCGGCAGCGTCGGGGCGGAAGCGGCAGATGATAGCGGCGGCGCGGACACCCCTCCCGCCCCGCGCCGCATGTTTTAACCGTAATGTAAAGGAAACTTGACAAAATGAAATTGCCGTCCTATAATTAATGTAAAGGAAGCTTTACATCAGGAGGGGATTATTTGAAAAACAGAGTGGAACAATTCCGCAAGGAGAAGGGGCTGAACCAGGAGGAGTTTGCGAGGGCGCTGCGGGTATCGCGGCAGACGGTCAGCTCCATTGAAACCGGGAAATATAATCCGTCCCTGGAGCTGGCGTTTGAGATCGCCGATTTTTTTCAGAAAACCATTGAGGAAGTTTTTTTGTGGAAGGAGAACAGCATATGAAAAAGAGCTATCTGTGGCAGGGAATTGCGTTACTGGCGGTGGGTCTGTTGTGTGCCGTGGCTACGGTTCTGGTCTCAGGGAAATTGCAGAGCCTTATATCCGGCTTTGCCGGCGGCGGCACCGGGGCCGGGCTGGTGGTTCTGGCAAAGTACTGGTATTGGACCAGGCCGCAGCATGCCGGGCGCTATCAGGAAAAGCTGGAGGAGGAACAGATATGCTTAAAGGACGAGCGCAATGAGATGTTCCGGGACAAGGCGGGGCGCTACACCTACATTCTGAGCCTCATAGTGTTGGCCGTATCCATTTTGATGTTCTCCGTGTTAAACGCCCTGGAGATCGGAAAATTCAGGGGAACGATCCTGTATCTGAGCGCGCTGCTGGTATTTCTCTATGTGGCGGGCATCTGGATTTACCGGTGGTTGAAGGCGCACAACTAGGCGGGACGGAGGGCGCGGCGGACCGGGCGGCGCGGCGCGTTCCAGCGACCGTCATACGCGGCAGCGGCGGTTAACCGGCGGTTGACAAAAGGGGCCGCAGGGTTGATTTCCCCTCGCTTGTATTCCCGCCGGCTGCGGGATAAACTTTAAGCAGGAGGTGGTAACATGAACATTGGCGGAACGATTGCGGCTTTGCGCAGAACAAAGGGCGTTACCCAGGAGCAGCTGGCCAGGGCGGTGGGGGTCTCAAAACCGGCGGTGAGCAAGTGGGAGACCGGGCAGAGCTGCCCGGATATCGAGCTTTTAGCGCCCATTGCCCGGTATTTTGGCGTGACCATCGATGCCCTGCTGTCCTTTAAGCAGACGCTGCCCCGGGAGGAGGCGGACCGGCTGGCGAAGGAGATTTTGCAGATTTTTGAGCGGGACGGGTTTCAGGCGGGAATGGACCGCTGCGCCGCCCTGGTGCGGGAGTATCCGGACAGCGGGTATTTGAAGCTGAAGATTGCCGGCCTGTACGGGACCTGCGGACTGCATTTCCGGGAGGAGGAGCGGACGGAGGAAAATCTTGGACGGTTCCAGGGGTACGCGCTGGGACTGCTGGAGGAAATCCTGGACAGCGGCGAGGAGCGGTATTGGGTGCAGACCAAGGGGATTGCGGCCTGCTGCTATATGCAGACCGGAGACTACGACCGGGCGGAGGCTTATCTGCGGGAACTGCCTGTTCCGGAAATCGACCCGGAAAGCCTGCTTCCCACCCTGAGCCTGTACCGGGGCGACTGGGAGCAGGCTGCGGCCGGAAGCCGCAGGCTGATCAGGCGGTATGGAAGCATAGCGCTGCAAGGCATGGGTACGCTTATGCGGGCGGCCTGGGAATTGGAGGATTTGGAAACGGTGCGCTGCGCCTCGGAGACATGCTCCGAGCTGGAAAGGCTCTTGGGCTGCAGGACCGGGATCGGTCGGCATTACGGGCTGCTGCTGGCGCTGAAGGATGAAGACCAGGAGGCGGCGGCAGATCAGTTTGAGCAGTATGTGGCCGCGCTCTTGGCCGGAATCTGCGCTGAGGTGGACCAGCGGGCCGGGCGGATTACCGGCGCGGGAAATGCCTTTGACCGGAAAGACAGTATTTTGCTGCTGGAACACTACCGGATTGCCTTCGGAGCGGAGGAGCCGTACCGCTCTCTGGCCGGCACGGCGGCCTACCGGCGCGGCATGGAGCGGCTGGAGCGGGAGCTCGGGCGGTTAAAGGAGGAGGACTATGGGGCGTGAGCAGATGGTATTGGGGACCCTGGCCGTACTGTGCGCGGTTTATGCGGCCGAACAGCTGATCCGTTTGCTGCGCGGCCGCGCAAACACGGCCGCCGTCCGGGCGGTGGTGATGAGCGTGTCCTGCGCCTTGCCGGAGCGCGTGAGACGGAATAATTCCAAGTGGGCCCTGGTTTCCTACAAAGTGGACGGCATCTTCTACAGCCCGCCGGAGCGCGTCCAGGTGCCGATGACCGCCATGGTGGGGAGCCGGGTGACCGTGCGCTATTATTTGGACGATCCCGGGCGGATCGCGGCGTTTTCGTGGAGCAGGCTGGGCGCGGCGGCGATTGCGGCGGCCGTTTTGCTGGCGGCCGCCGCTTTGAGGTGGTGATTTTCCGCAGGGCTCGGCGGCCGGCAGATCACGGATACTGTGGGGACCTTCGGGGGTGTGATATCATTGATGATATGGTATAATAAATCATAAATACCGCAATACGCTTCACAGCGGAACAGGGAGGTACCAGATGGGGGAATTGTCAAAGCAGCCGAATATCGGCCCGGTGGTGGAGGAACAATTGAATCGGGTGGGAATCAACACCCTGGAGGATTTAAAGGCCGCGGGGAGCCGCCAGGCCTGGCTGCGCATCCTGTCCATAGACAGCTCGGCCTGCATCCACAGGCTTTACGCTCTGGAGGGCGCCGTGCGCGGGGTGAAAAAAGCCAGGCTGCCCGAGGATGTGAAGGCGGAGCTGAAGGATTTTTACAACCACGTGAAGGGCCGGCCGGATAAAGCGTAAGCGGCCAGGCATCATATGGGAAGGGGAGGCAAATGCCGGAATTACTAAAAAACAGATATAATTACCAGTCTCTTCAACAGCTGGCTTTGGACATCAGAGCCGTGTATCCGCCGTTTCAGGCGGATGCTTTTGTCGGCGACGTTATGGACGAAACATGGGAGGGGTTGGAGCTGAAAGCCCGTATGCGGCAAATTACCGTCAATTTAGGCAAGCACTTGCCCGCGGACTATGAGCAGGCGCTGGGGATTATCGATCAGGTCGTCGCAGGCTATCCGGCCGGGTTCAACGACTTTACCCTCATGTATTTTCCTGATTTTGTGGAGGTGTACGGGCAGGACGACCGCTATTGGGACCTGTCGATGGCGGCGTTGGAGCGGTATACCCCGCTGTCCTCCTCCGAGTTTGCCGTGAGGCCGTTTATCATCAAGCATGAGGCGAGGATGATGCGGCAGATGGCCGCCTGGGCGCTGCATGACAACGAGCATGTCCGGCGTCTTGCCAGCGAGGGCTGCCGCCCAATGCTGCCCTGGGGACAGGCGCTGCCCTGTTTCAAAAAGGACCCGTCACCGGTGCTTGATATTTTGGAGCAGCTAAAGGCGGACCCGTCCCTGTATGTCCGCAAAAGCGTGGCCAACAACCTGAACGACATTTCCAAAACGCACCCTGAGCTGGTTGCCGAAATCGCCGGGGACTGGTATGGCCAAAACAAGCATACCGATTGGATCGTAAAGCACGGCTGCAGGACGCTTCTTAAAAAAGGCAATCGGGAGGTGCTCAGCCTTTTCGGGTACGGCGACGGCGATTGTGTGATCGTCGACGGCCTGAGGCTTGGCGCCTCCTCTGTTACCATTGGGGAGGATATGACCTTTTCCTTCAGGATTGAGGCGAAAAAAGCAGCCAAGGTGCGGCTGGAATACGGCATCGATTATGTGAAAGCAAATGACGGACGAAGCCGCAGGATATTCCAGATATCCGAGCTTTCCCTAGGGGAAAACGGGCAGAAATTTTACACCAAGAAGCATTCCTTTGCGGACGTAAGTACAAGGAAGCATTACCCGGGCACCCATTCCGTGACGCTGATTGTGAACGGCGTCCGGCGGGGAACGCTGGATTTTGAGGTGGTGGGGCCGGATGGGCCGTGAGACCGGCGGTGACGGGGGCTTGAAATCGGACGTTTTGAGGCGGCGGTGCCTTCAACCAGGCCTGCCGCAGGCGCAAAGCCCCGCAATGGTAATGAATCTCTTTACCGATGTTGTATTTAATTGTCCTGCCCGGTATAATGGTTAATGAACTTTAACGAAAGGGATGGATAATATGAAGCAGCATAGGGTAATAATCGATACAGACAAGTGCGTTGGCTGCGGCAAATGCGCCAGGGTATGCATGGCGCATAACATAGCGGTCGATCGCAAAATAGCGCAGACAAAATTAGATGATTGTGTCATGTGCGGACAATGCAGCGCAGTCTGTCCGGTTAAGGCCATTACAATCAGCGGTTATGATACAGGGCAGATTGATAAAATAGGGGATATCCGCCTGAACCCGGAGACGGTTTTAGACGTAATCCGTTTCCGGCGGAGCATCCGGCAATTCAAGGAAAAAGAAATTCCCAGAGAGGTGATCCGGCAGATTTTGGAGGCCGGCAGGCTCACCCACACGGCGAAGAACCTGCAGGACGTGTCCTTTGTGGTGCTGGAACGGGAAAAGAACCGCGTTGAGCAGATAGCGGTCAGCCTGTTCAGGAAGATAAAGCCGCTGGCGGATCTGTCCAGCCCCATGGCCAGGAACAACAGGATCGACGACCATTTTTTCTTTTTTAACGCGCCCACTGTGATCGTCATTCTGGCCGAGGACAAGACGAACGGGCTTTTGGCGGCCCAGAACATGGAATTTGTGGCGGAGGCGAACGGCCTGGGCGTCCTGTTCAGCGGATATTTCACCATGGCTGCCAACGCCTCCCGCAGGATCAGGAAAGCGCTGCGGGTGACAAAAGGGAAGCGGGTGGCGATGACATTGGTGCTGGGCTATGGGGACGTGAAATTTCTCCGTTCCCCGCAGCGCAGGAAACTGGATGTCCGGTATATGTAGAGGGCTTGAGAATGGCGAACGAATGTGAGGAGAAACTGAAAAAAATCATCGTGGGGTTCAGGTCGTGCAGGAACGCGTTTACGGCCATTGGCGATGAGACGCGGCAGTTGATTTTGCTCGTGCTTCTGGAGAGCGACTTGGCGGGAATCCGCGTGGGAGAAATCGCTCGGAAAGCCCACCTCACCCGTCCCTCGGTCTCGCACCACCTGCAAATTCTCAAGGAGGCCGGGATCGTCGCCATGCGCAGGGAGGGGACGAAAAACTACTATTATCTGAGCGAGGACGAAACGCAATGGAAGGACATTGCCGATCTGATCAATCTGATTTACGCAAGCATCAAACAGAACGGGAGGCGATGACAATGATTCTGTATTTTTCCGGCACAGGCAACAGCGCATATGCGGCAAAGCGAATCGGCGGCGCAATAGACGATGAGGCGGTCAGCCTGTTTGAGAAGATTCGCAGCCGGGATTTCTCTCAAATGCGCTCAGAAAGACCCTGGGTCCTGGTCGTGCCCACCTACGCCTGGAGGATTCCCCGAATCGTGGAGGAATGGCTGGAGCGCACGGACCTGGCCGGCAGCAGGGACATTTATTTTGTGATGACCTGCGGCGGCAGCATCGGGAACGCAGGCCGGTATGTGGAAAAGCTGTGTGGCAAGAAGAAACTGAATAACCGCGGCTGCCTGGAGGTCGTCATGCCAGAAAACTATGTGGCAATGTTTTCCACACCCACGAGGGATGAGGCGTTGGAGACGATCCGCCGGGCGGAGAGCGTGCTCGATCAAGCGGCATTGACGATCAAAAGCGGCGGGGCGTTTTCGCAGCCGGCCGTGACGTTCAAGGACAGGCTGGACAGCGGCATTGTGAACGACCTCTTTTACCCGCTGTTTGTCCACGCCAAAAAGTTTTATGCCACCGACGCCTGTGTATCCTGCCGGAAATGCGCCAGGGTCTGCCCTCTTGACAATGTGCGCCTGGAGAACGGAAGGCCTGTGTGGGGGAAGAACTGCACCCACTGCATGGCCTGCATCTGCCGCTGTCCAACCGGGGCCATTGAGTACGGAAGCCACAGCAAGGGTAAGCCCAGGTATGTCTGTCCCAGGGATATTGAGTCATAAGTGCTATCAATATCCAGTTGACAGATTCCACCACACCTGTTATAGTAAAGAAAATTATTTTAGATCGGGAGATGTCTTGTGTTAATTGTATCGGTGATGGAACGCAGCTAAGTTAATGCGCAGGGAAGGAAAACCCGCCTGAGGCGGGGGTGTATTTTCTGTACCCTGAATCCATGACAGATCAGAGACAGCGGACAGTGAATGCCCATGCGCGTATCTGTTGATGGATACCGCATGGGCTTTTTTGCGTTCCATCCTTTTTCATATCCAAATTCAGATCATATCCGAAAACGAATAAGGAAGGAAAACGATACAATGAATCATACATTTGACATACTTGGATTTACCGATATCATACACATGCTGACCGAGCGGGCCGCTTCCGGGCAGGCGAGGGAGCAATTGAGCCGGCTGCGCCCGTTCTGCTCGGAGTCGGAGCTGCGCCGGAATATGCGTGAGACCACCCAGGCCCGGCAGATGCTGGACCTGGTGGGACAGCCGCCGTCGTCGGCCATGGAGCAGACGGAGGAATGTCTGGAAAAGGCCCTGCGGGGCGAGATGCTTCTGCCGGAGGAGATCGAGGGGATGGGAGCGTTTCTGACCGCGGTCAGCCGGATGCGCTCCTACCTGGAGCGGGGAAAGACCTCGGGCATCGCCCTGGCGTACTACGCGGAGAACCTGTCGCCTCTGGAAGAGCTCAGGGAGGAGATCGGGCGGACCGTCCGGGGCGGGCAGGTGGACAATTCCGCCTCCGCCGGGCTTCTTCGCATCCGCAGAGAGCTGGAGGCGCTGGAGGAACGCCTCAAGGAGAAGGCGGACGGGCTGCTGCGGTCGAAAAAGAGCTGGATGGCCGAGTCCTTTGTGGTCCGGCGCAACGGCAGAATCTGCCTGCCTGTAAAGCAGGAGTACAAGGGCAAGGTGGAGGGAAGCGTGATCGAGCGCTCCGCCTCCGGGGCCACCCTGTTCATCGAGCCCGCCGCCCTGGCCGGGCTGAGGGAGAAGCTGGAGGTGCAGCGCATCGAGGAGGACTGTGAGGTCCGCCGCATTCTCTATCAGCTGACGGACGAGATCGCAGGCTGCGAGGAGGCGCTGCGGGACAATCTGCGCATGCTGGTCAAGCTGGACGTGATCTTTGCCAGGGGTAAGCTGAGCGCAGACTTAGGAGCGGTGGAGCCGGAGATCAACACCGAGGGCCGCATCCGGCTGGCGGGGGCCCGCCACCCCATGATACCGGCAGAAACCTGCGTTCCCCTGGATTTCCGTCTGGGCGATCAGAGGCGGGGGATGGTGATCACGGGACCCAACACGGGGGGAAAGACCGTGGCGATCAAGACAGTGGGCCTTCTGGCGCTGATGGCTGGCAGCGGGCTTCACGTGCCCTGCGAGCGCGCGGACATCTGTATGGCCAACCAGGTGCTGTGCGATATCGGAGACGGCCAGAATATCGCCGACAATCTCTCCACATTTTCGGCTCATATCCAAAATGTGCTGGATATCCTTAAACGGGTAACACGGGAGAGCATCGTGATCCTGGATGAGCTGGGCTCAGGCACCGATCCGGCGGAGGGCATGGGCATCGCAGTGTCCATTTTGGAACAGCTGCGGGAAAGCGGCTGCCTGTTTCTGGCCACAACCCATTACTCTGAGGTGAAAAATTACGCCGCCGGCCATGAGGAGATTCTCAACGCGCGGATGGCATTTGACCGGGAGAATCTAAAACCCCTGTACCGTCTGGAAATCGGCAAGGCGGGGGAGAGCTGCGCCCTCTATATCGCCAAACGTCTGGGCATGCCCGACGATATGCTGTGTATGGCGGCGTGCAAGGCCTACGGCGACATTTCCCAGGAGCTGAGGGCTGAGCTGCACCTGGAGGAGGCTGGAAAAACGCGCCTGCCCAAGCTGCCCTCCCCGTCCCTGGAGAAAATGCAGGGCAAAAAAGCATTGCAAAACCGTTACAGCACCTTCTCCAGGGGAGACTCAGTGACCGTGTACCCGGAGCAGGTGATCGGCATCGTGGTGAAACCGGAGGACGACAAGGGAAATGTGCTGGTGCAGGTGAAAAAGGAAAAGCGGATGATCAACCACCGCCGCTTAAAGCTCAAGGTGGCCGCGTCCCGGCTGTACCCGGAGGACTATGATTTTTCCATTGTTTTTGACACGGTGGAGAACCGCAAGGCCCGGCATCAGATGGGCAAGCATCACCTGGAGGGCGTGGAAATTACCGCCGATCCATATCTTAAATGATAGTTTCCGGGGCGGCGGCGCATACTAAGGGAATCAAGTGACAGGAGAGAGGAAAACGCAAATGAAGTTTGATTCCGTTTACTACGAGCCGGGCAGCCTGGAGTATCCGCTGGGAAACAGGCTGCGGGAAATATTTCAGGACCTGCCCTGGGTTCCCATTGAAAACCACAATTCCATCAAGGAGATGCAGGAGAAGCCCAACTCGGAATTCGGGCGGATGAAGCGCTTCCTGATCGTGGGCACCAGAAAAACCCACAAATACGTGGAAAACCACAAGGTGTCGGACTACCTGGTGCCCTACACGTCGTCGGGCTGTACGGCCATGTGCCTGTACTGCTACCTGGTCTGCAACTACAACAAATGTGCTTACCTGCGCCTGTTTGTTAACCGGGAGGATATGCTGGACCGGCTGATCAAGCGGTCCTACAAGAGCCAGAGCCCCCTGTGCTTCGAGATCGGAAGCAACAGCGACCTGGTCCTGGAGAATACCATAACGGAGAACCTCCTGTACACCATACCCAGGTTTGCCAGAGAGGGCCGGGGAAGGCTGACCTTTCCCTCGAAATTTCACATGGTGGACCCGCTGCTGGACCTGGATCACCGGGGAAAGGTGATCTTCCGCATGAGCGTGAATCCCCAGGAGGTGATCAGCCGGATCGAGCTGGGCACATCGCCGTTGATCAAGCGGATCGAGGCGGTCAACAGGATGTGCGAGGCAGGCTATCCCTGCGGGCTGCTGATCGCACCGGTGATCCTGGTGGAAAACTGGCGGGAGCTCTACACCGGCCTTCTGGAGGAGCTGAGACAGGGGCTTTCGGAGAAAATGAAACGGCAGATGTTCCTGGAGATCATTCTCATGACCTACAGCTACGTGCACCGGGCCATCAACGGGGAGGCGTTTCCCAATGCCCCCGACCTCTACGATCCCCGGCAGATGACAGGCAGAGGCCGGGGCCGCTACTGCTACCGCCAGGAGAGCAGGGAGGAGTGCGAGCTGTTTCTGCGCGGGGAGATCCGCCGTATTTTGGGGCAGGTGCCGATACTTTATATCAGTTGATCCGGCCGGGCGGTACGCCGCCTTCAAATAAATAAAAAGGGCAGATATTTTGCGGATGAATCCTCATCTGCGGAATATCTGTCTTTTTTATGCCTGTCTGAGCGGACTCTTTGAGAAATATTCTTTCAGATGACCGATGTAAGCCATGTAGGTGTCGAAATGGCGGCATTCCTCGCTGTAGAGCAGATTTGTCTTGTACAGGTAGGGGGCGCCGTCCTTGCGGTAAATGGGCTGGTGATAGAGGTTGTCCCGGGCATCGATGCGCAGATTGGAGATGATGGCCCAGCCGAAGCCGGCCTTCACCAGATTGACCAGGTTGCGGGAATCGCCGTACACCTGCACCTGGGCGGCGGGCGGCAATGCGCCCTCAAAATGGTCGTTGATCCACTGCTCCATCTGCAAGGTCACCGGCGAGCGCAGACAGTTGCTGACAAAAGGCCGCGTGTGCAGCATGTCCTCGGTGATGGGCTCGGAGGAGATAATCTCCAGCGGTTCCTCGAATATCTCAAAGGACGGGCCGTTCCACTCGTGGGGGCCGCGGATCACCGCCACCATCAGGCGGTTTGTATCCATCATATTCCGCAGGTTGAGGCTGGGCTCCACGGTCAGAGTCACCTTGATTTTGGGGTACTGCCCACAGAACTGCTGGAGCTGGGGCACCAGAAAATTGTTCAGGAACGTGCTGGTTACGCCCAGGTTTACCAGCCCGGAGAGCTCCTCGCCCTTCTGGCGCACGTAGGAGCTGATATCCTCCTCATACTGAAGCATCAAGCTGGCGAAGGTGTACAGCCTGAGACCGGCGCTGGTCAGAGCCACTCCCTTGTTGCTGCGCAGAAACAGCACCTGATCAAACTCCTGTTCCATCCTGGTCATTCTGTAGGACACTGCCGGTTGGGAGATAAACAGCTTCTCCGCCGCCTTTGCCATGCTCTTTTCGTTGTAAAGCGTTTTTACCAAAAGCCAGTCGGTTTTATCCAATATGAACCCTCCCTGTGATCCGTTGCTTTGCAATAAATAATGTTTATTGCGAACATAATTATTATATTCTTGTTGGAAAACTCCGTCAAGTGTAAACTATATTTATGCAGAAACACTATATAGATATAAAAATAGTCCTATTCAACCGTCAATATTAACAATCCACGCGATCTGAGAAAGGAGTGTAATCAACCGACATGAAAGAACACAAAAAAGAAGTATGCGTGCTGGCGGCCGCCGGGATGCTGGGTTCTTCCTTTGACAAAACAGGTTTTTATCACGCCCTGGAGCAGAAGCCCGACGTGATGGGCTGCGACTCCGGGACCTCGGACTCCGGACCCTTTTATCCCGGGGCGGGAAAGCCCCGTATGAACCGCAAGGCCGCAAAGCGGGATCTGGAGCTGATGATTACCGAGGGCGTCCGGAGAGGAATACCGGTTCTGATCGGCTCCGCGGGTACCGCAGGCGCGGACCCCAATGTGGACTGGCTGGTGGAGATTGCCCGGGAAATCGCGGCGGAGCAGAAGCTTCACTTTAAGCTGGCGGAAATCAAGACCGAGCTTACCCATGAACAGCTCCGGCACTACATGGAGGAGGGTAGGCTGCATCCGTTGGAGGGCGCGCCGGAATTTACCGACCGCGATCTGGATACCCTGACCCGCTGCATCTCCGTGATCGGCGCGGAGCCCTTTATCAAGGCGTTGGAGGAGGGGGCTCAGGTGGTGATCGCCGGGCGGTCCACGGACACCTCCATCTACGCGGCGGTTCCGACAATGTACGGGCTGGGAAACGGGTTTGCATGGCATGCGGCCAAGGTCCTGGAGTGCGGAACCCTGGCTTCGGTATTTGAGAAATATCATGGCAGTATGCTGGCCTGGGTCCGTGAGGATTCGGCCAGCATCGAGCCCGGCCATCCGGAGATGGCGGCGTCCCCGGTGTCGATTGCAAGCCATACGCTGTATGAGAACAGCAATCCGTTCCGGCTGCAGGAACCGGGAGTTGTGCTGGATACGGAGGCGGCCTCCTATGATCAGGAGACGGACCGCAGGGTGAAAATCACCGGCACCAGGCTGATCTCAGCTCCATACACCATCAAGCTGGAAGGGGTAAAATTTGAGGGCTACCGGCGGGTGGCGGTGGCCGGAGTGTCGGACCCCCTGATCTTAAAACAGTTCGACACATGGCTGGAAGCCTGCGAGGGGGAGACGCGCAACAAAATCCGCGCGGGAATGGGCCTGGAGCCAGAGGATTACCGGATGCGCCGCTTGGTCTACGGCAATCCCAAGGATCCCGACACGGAATGCGTGGGCGTTGTCTTTGACATCATTGCCAAGAACCCGGAGGACGCGGACGGTATCATCTCCAACGTCTGGCACACGGCGTTACACGTGCCAATCCGGGAGTGGGAGGGAGCCCAGAGCCAGACCGCGTTTCCGTTCTCGCCGCCGACCCTGATGACCCAGGAAAACGGCGCTACCTACTCCTTCTGTCTGAACCACGTGATCGAGGTGGAGGATCCGCTGGAGACCTGCCGATTCACATACTATGATCTGTAGAGGAGGGACTGGACGTGAAAAAGCTCTATGAATTGACAAAAATGATTCGCTCTAAAAACGCGGGGCCTTTTATGGAATCCATCGATATCCTGTTTGCGGACCGCGCCACCTACGATAAGGTCCTGGCCACCGGCGCGCTGTCCGCGGCCGCAGTGGCGTCCCTGTATGGGATTGAGGAGACCAGCGTCAGCCAGCACAATCTTCCGCTGGCCAATGCGGTAAAGTTTTCATTTCCGCGCAAGCATCCGTCCGGCGATTTCCTGGACGACGACCTGTACGGCTGCCAGCAGCACCGGCCCATGGTGAATCTGGAAATTCCGGTGGACTGACGGCAGCATCTGAGAAAAGATCGAAAAACATATTATAAAAGGGGGAAATTATTATGAAATCGAAAAAATTAACGCGTCTCTTGTCCGGTCTGGTGAGCGCAGCGCTGCTCGCGTCCCTGTGCGCCTGCTCAAATTCCGGAGCTCAAAAGCCGGCTGAATCCGGAGCCACGGAAGCGGCAAAGGAGGCGGGAAGCCAGCCAGCACAGGAATCCGGCGCAGAGGCGTCCGCGGACGGGTTTAAATTTGATCACCGCATTGAGATCATGGTGCCTGCCGGTGAGGGCGGAGGGCTGGATACCACCATCCGTAAATTTGCCACATATCTGGAAAAGGAACTGGGCACCTCTATTGTGATCAGCAACCGCTCAGGCGCTTCGGGAATTACCGGTTATACCTGGAGCCATAACCAGCCGGCGGACGGCTACAAGTACCAGTTCACCGCTCCCTCCGCCATCATCGCGGCAGCCCAGGGACAGTGCGATTTTGATCTGATGGACGAGATTATTCCTGTCAGCGGCCTGGTTATGGCTGAAGGAATGTTCTTTGCCAGCCCCAAGGCGCCGTTTAAGGACGTGAACGAGATGATCGACTACTGCAAGGCCAACCCCGGAAAAGTGACCATTGCCACCGATTCTCCCAACGGAATCAGCGGGGCCATCATCAACGAATTCTGCAATCAGGCGGGCATTGAGATGAAATGGATCACCTCAGAGTCCAACGAGGGCACCATTTCCGTTATTGCCGGAGATGTGGACCTGGTCATCAATACCTGGAGCGACGCGGGCGCTTACGTGGAGTCCGGCGACCTTGTGCCCATCGTGGTGATGACGCAGGAGCGCAGCAATATTTACCCGGATGTTCCCTGCTCGGGAGAGCTGGGCTACACCTCAGAGCTGGGCTTCTACCGCGTATTTACAGCGATGAAGGGCACGCCGCAGGAAGCGGTGGACGCTTTTGCCGCAGCCGTGCACAAGGTTGCAACCACGAACACAGAATGGGCCGAGTGGCTGGAGATGAACGGCATGGGCAACTCATTCGTGTGGGATTCCGCGGAGCTTGCGGACGTATTAAAGACCACCTATGACACCGCTGTGGAATTGAACAAGAAATAAGCGTCATACGATACTTCGGAAAGGGAGAGAAGCATGGGGGAATTATTGTTTAACGGCGGACTTCTGATCTTCTTTATCGCCATGTTCATCTATTCCGGTCAGATTCAAATCTGGGAGGGGTACTTTGGGGCCAGGTACTGGCCGATGATGCTGATCGGGTTCGCCATTCTGATCTTTGCTGTGAAAACGTACACGATTTTTAAAAAGCTCCCCGGTGAGGAGCGGAAGTTTTCACTGAAAATTTTTCATCTGAAGGAAACAGGTGTGAAAAAGCTGCTGGCCTCATTTGCCTGGGTATGCTTTTATGCGTGGCTGCTGCCATACGGCGGCTATGTGCTGTCGACGATCTTGTTCGCCATGGGCCTTTCCTGGCTGTTGGGTATGCGCAGCCTTCCGAAAATGTTCCTGGCTGCGCTGGCGGTCACCGCTATCATTTACGCCGTATTCGTCTGGGGGCTGGATGTGATGCCGCCCCGGGGAATCGGACCCATCTATGAATTCAGTTCGTGGCTGGAGTATCTGATTTAGGGGGACGACAGAGAACGGGGCGCGGTAAGCGCCCCGGGATCCCATCGACTTACATATTGCAAAGGAGTGTGAGCGTTACTTATGGATTTATTGATGACCGGCATTCAGTCGGTATTTCAGCCCATGATCCTGCTGTGGATCGCAGGCGGCGTGTTGATGGGCGTTATCTTCGGGGCGCTGCCCGGCGTCAGCGCCACCATGGCAATTGTGCTGTGCATCGGTTTTACCTACTCGATGCCGCCGGTGGTGGCCATCGCCTTTCTGAGCGCGGTGTACTGCGCGGCCATTACCGGCGGCAGCATCACGGCGATTCTGTTTAAAATCCCGGGAACCCCCTCCAGCGCCGCCACGGTTCTGGACGGCTATCCCATGGTGCAGCGGGGCGAGGCGGGCAAGGCCCTGTCCATCTCCCTGGTGTGCTCCGCCCTGGGCGGACTGGCCTCGGCCATCATTATGTTTGCGCTGACCCAGCCTCTGATGAAGCTGGCTCTGAAATTCAGCTCCTCGGAGCAGTTTGCCGTGTGCTTCCTGGGCTTAAGCATCCTGATTTTCCTGGATGAGGACAATAAGCTGAACACCTTCGCCTCGGCCATCATCGGTCTGTGGCTGGGAACCATCGGCCTGGACAGTTTTTCCGCTGTACCGCGCTTCACCTTCGGCACCTCAAAGCTGCTGGACGGCATCGAAGCACTGCCGTTTATGCTGGGCATGTTTGCCGCGGTGGAGATATTCAGCCAAATCCGCAATCCCTCGGACCGCAGCGCCTACTCCAGCGACAAACAGGCAAAGATTTCCAAGCTGGTCAGCTTCAAGGAGATGGTGGCTATGAAGTGGACCGTGCTGCGCTCCGGTATTCTGGGCTCCATCGTGGGCATTATGCCGGGAGCCGGCGCGACCATCGCTTCCTGGCTGTCCTACACAGTTGAGGCCAAGTGCAGCAAGCATCCGGAACTGCTGGGCAAGGGCGATCCCCACGGAATCGCGGCCTCGGAGACCGCCAACAATGCGGCCACCGGAGGCGCAATGGTGCCGCTTCTGGCCATGGGTATTCCGGGAAGCAATGCGGCGGCCATGATGATGACGGCTCTGGCCATACACGGCGTGCAGATGGGGCCCATGCTGTTGAAGGCTCAGCCTGAGTATCTGTCTGCCACGTTCATTTCCATGATCCTTGCGAACATTATCATGGTGTTCATATCCTTAGTGGTGGCAAAGATGTTTGCCAAGATATTAAAGATACCTTATTATGTGCTGGGAACCTTTATCATGCTGCTGGCGATCACGGGCTGCTATGCATACCAGGGTAATATGACGGACGTGTACCTGATGATATTCGGCGGTATTTTCGGATATTTCTTCAAAAAGTACCACTTCAGCACCTCGGCGCTGATTCTGGGCCTGGTGCTGGGGCCCATGACGGAGCGCCACTTCCGCCGCGGCATGTCCATGAATCAGGACAGCCTGGTGGCATTTTTCAGCCGCCCGATCACTATGGTCATCATGTTGATTTTCGTGGCAATGTACGGCTTCAGTTTTTATCAGAATATTAAGGCGAAACGGTCAAAAGCGCGCTGAGTTCGGCCCTCTTGACCGGGGAGCGTTACAGGCGGCTGCCGGTGGATTTTCCGGCGGCCGCTGTTTTTGCGCATCCGGCGGTATTTTCCCCTGACAGAGCGGAGGCACCGGAACGGTTTTCTCCGCCGCGGTTGGCGTTTTTACGAAAAATGTGGTATAGTATCCTTATTCCAGCGGTACGCTGTTCACAGTGATAACAAATTGACACCATTAAGGAGGCAATCATGAAACCATACAAGCGCATTTTCACCATAGTAATTGATTCCATGGGCATAGGCGCCGGGCCGGACGCGGATAAATTCGACGATCTGGGCTCCGATACCCTGGGCCATATCGACGATCATATGCCGAATTTCTGTATTCCCAATCTGGCGAAGCTGGGGATTACCAGGCTGCATCCCCTGAACCATGTGAAGACGCCGGATCGCACCGAGGGCTACCAGCTGCGGCTGATTGAGACCAGCGTGGGCAAGGACACCATGACCGGACACTGGGAAATGATGGGACTGAACATCACCAAGCCCTTTAAAACCTTTACGGATACGGGATTTCCCCAGGAGCTGCTGGACGAGCTGAGCCGCCGCACGGGCCACAAGATCGTGGGCAATAAGTCCGCCAGCGGTACGGAGATTCTCGATGAGCTGGGCGAGCACGAGATCGCCACCGGGGATATGATCGTCTACACGTCGGCGGACTCCGTCCTGCAAATCTGCGGAAACGAGGAGACCTTCGGTCTGGATGAGTTGTACCGCTGCTGCGAGATCGCCAGGGAGCTGACCCTGCGCGACGAGTGGAAGGTGGGCCGCGTGATCGCCAGACCCTATGTCGGGCGCAAAAAGGGCGAGTTTACCCGCACCTCCAACCGCCACGACTACGCGTTAAAGCCCACCGGGCCCACCGCTTTAAACGCGCTGAAGGACAACGGATTGGACGTGATCAGCGTGGGCAAGATCAAGGATATCTTCGACGGCGAGGGGATTACGGAGGCCTACAAGTCCAAGAGCAGCGTGCACGGAATGGAGCAGACCATTGAGCTGGCGGACAAGGATTTCCACGGGCTATGCTTCGTCAACCTGGTAGATTTTGACGCGCTCTGGGGCCACCGGAGAAATCCCCAGGGCTACGGCCAAGAGCTGGAGCGCTTTGATGAGAAGCTGGGCGTTCTGCTGGGCAAGCTGCGGGAGGACGATCTGCTGCTGATCACCGCGGACCACGGCAACGATCCCACCTACAAGGGCACGGATCACACCCGGGAGATGGTGCCCCTGCTGGCCTACTCCCCGTCCATGGAGGGCGGCGGACGCCTGGAGGATGCCCACACCTTTGCGGTGATCGGCGCCACCGTCGCGGACAATTTCGGCGTGGCCATGCCCGAGGGGACCATCGGCAGCTCTATTTTGGAACTGTTGAAATAGGCCTCGGGCCGCCCCGGCCGCCATGTTTTTTCCTCCCTTGGGACAGAATATGAAAAAAGACAAATCTTAATAAAAATGGCACTTTTTTTCACAGATGGTTATGATATAATGAAGCCAAACAAACTAGGGAGGAAGAAGATGGAAGAAAATAACAAGAGCGGTAAGGGCGGCCTGTTTATGCAGTACCGTCCGGTGGTGATCGCGCTGATCGCGGGCATATGCGCCATCATCTGCGTGAGCATTTTCACCGGAAATATCATTCAGTACAAGAAGAACGCAGGCGGAACCGGCATTACGGCCACGGGGTCTGCCAGCGTGGACTTTGAGTCCGATCTGGTGGTGTGGCGGGGAAGCTTTTCCGTGGAGGGCAGCACGCCCAAGGACGCCTATTCCCGGATTAAGAAGGACGGGGAGCTGGTCAAGTCCTACCTGAAGGAGAACGGCGTCAGCGACGACGAGATGGTGTTCAGCTCCGTACGCATTTCTCCCACCTACACGTCCACATACGACGACGAGGGACGCTATATCGGCGATGTGCAGACAGGATATGAGCTGGTTCAGAGCATGACGGTGACCTCCGGCGACATCGACAAGGTGGAGCTGATTTCCAGAGACATTACCAATCTGATCGAGTCCGGCGTGGAGCTGGAATCCGATTTGCCGGAATATTACTATACCAAGCTGGATGAGCTGAAGCTGGACCTGATTTCCAAGGCCACGGCCAACGCCAAGGAGCGCATCGACCTGGTAGCCGGCGGCTGCGGCGCGCAGACGGACAAACT
Source organism: Enterocloster asparagiformis (assembly GCA_018380885.1). Classification (GTDB taxonomy): domain Bacteria; phylum Bacillota; class Clostridia; order Lachnospirales; family Lachnospiraceae; genus Enterocloster. The sequence continues at coordinate 225,483 of JAGZSY010000006.1, read as the reverse complement.
TCTGACCGCCAACCTGGGCGTATTCCAGATTACGGCCACCAATTCCGGCACCGAGTCCTACAGCTACGGCGGCTCTTTCAACACGACTTCGCGGTTTAAGACAGCCAACATCACGGTGCGGCTGAATTATTCCGTAAAATAAAAACGATATTTTTGGAGGACAGAAAAATGGCAGACAAAAGTGCAGCAGAGTTATTCAACATGAAGGTGGCCCACGTGGGGCTCAACGCGGCCTGCGACGGCGAGGCGGCCGGCGTGGCGGCGGATTTCCTGAGACTGATGGGGCTTCCCACCCGCGAAACCTCCGCTTCCTATTTCAGCGGCGACCTGGTGGAGATCATGAAGAAGAACGGACGGGGAACCCACGGTCATATCGGCTTTTCCGTGAACGACGTGGAGGCGGCGATCCGCTACTTTGAAGAGCGCGGCTTTAAGGCCATCGAGGAGACTAAGAAGATCGACGAGAACGGGAAATGCTTCTTCACCTATTTTGAGGGTGAGATCGGCGGATTTGCAATCCACATTGTGCGGCAGTAGCCGGCGGCGGCCTGAGGGCAAAGGCGCAGGACAGCCCGGCTGCGGGAACGGCGTTTTGACTGAGGCAGGCCGGTAAGAGATAAAAGTTTTGTGAGAGGCATTGCAATATGCTCTCTTTCGGATAGACGGTTGAAGAGACGGTTATCCGGAGGGGAGCGTTTTTTGTATAGAAACGCGGGAGCGGGCGGTGTTATCCGGTTTTAAGCGGCCGCGCGGTCACCGTTTCTTCTTCTTTTTCTTCCCCTTTGCCCCGCCCTTTTCAGCCGGCTTTTCCTTCAAACGGTCCAGACGTATGTCCTCCAGGTAGGCCAGAAGCTGGGGGTCCACGTTGTCGAACAGGCGGTTCTTTTTGGAAGGAATCTGCTTCAGATGGCGGACGTTGATCTCATCGTTGGTCTCTTTGATTTCTTTGAACAGATCCCGGGCAGACAGGCGCAGGGCGCCTTTGCCCAGGATAATCACCTGCTCCAGTTTGTCGGAGGTGGCTACGGCCACCTGGTAGCGGCGGCCGATCTGCTGGGTTACCTTCTCGATGTACTGGTCCGCGGTCTCGGCCTCCTTGGTGAAGATCACGTGGATGTTGTGGTATTGGATCACCTCGCCGGGGTTGCCCTTGACCTTGTAGCCGTCAAATACCAGGATTACCTGGCATTTTTTGTAGCCCTGGTAATTGCAGAGGATATCCTGCAGCTTGGTCCGCGCACCGTCCAGGTTGACGGCGGCCAGCTCCTTTAATTCGGGCCAGGCGAATATGATGTTGTAACCGTCTACCAGCAGGTATTCGCAGGTCATGGCGCGCGCACCGTCCGTTTCATAGATTTCTGTTTTGGAGAAGTTGGGGATTTGTGGTCGTTAGATGTCCGAAGGAAGCTTGTTGGGGCTTCATGGTCGCTGGCCGTCTGAAGGCTTCATGGTCGCTAGCCGTCCTAAGGAAAATTGTTGGGGCTTCATAGTCGCTAGCCGTCCTAAGGAATCCACCGGGCTTTGCCCGGTACCCCTTAGGACAAAGCCCGGTACCCCTTAGGACAAAGCCCGGTAGCCCTTAGGACAAATCTCTTGGGACAAAGCTCTTAGGACAAGTTTCTCAACTTTTCCACATAAATTTTCCTGAACAAAATGGTGCTCAGCACAACCGAGGTGATCTCCGCCAGGGGGATGGAGTACCAGACTGCGTGGAGTCCAAATTCCCGGGCAAAGAAGTAGGCCAGGGGCAGGATGCAGATCAGCTGTCTGGCGACCGATACGATCAGGCTGTAGACGCCGTTGCCCAGGGCCTGGAACACGGAGCCCACGATGATGCAGTAGCCGGCGAACAGGAAGCTGAGGCTGATAATTCTCAGGGCCGGCACGCCGATGGAGAGCATTTGCTCATCCGCCTGGAACATAAGCAGCAGGTCCGGTGTGAACAGCTGGAACACGATGAGGCCCACGAGCATGATAAACACCGCGATGTAGATGCTCAGGCGCACGGTGTCCATGATGCGCTTCTTGCTTTTGGCCCCGTAGTTGTAGGCCACAATGGGGATCATGCCGTTGTTCAGGCCAAAGATCGGCATAAAGATAAAGCTCTGGAGCTTGAAGTATACGCCGAACACCGCCACAGCCGTCTCGGAGAAGGCGATGAGGATTTTGTTCATTCCGAAGGTCATCACGGAGCCGATGGACTGCATGATAATGGAGGGCACGCCTACCTCGTAGATCAGCCGGATGGTGCGGCCGTGGGGGGTGAAGCCTTTTAAGCGGATTTTTACGTCGTGGTTCTTGGTGGCGTTGAACATCAGCGCCAGCAGCATGGCCACGATCTGGCCGAACACTGTGGCCGCCGCCGCGCCCTGGATGCCCAGCTTGGGGAACCCGGCCAGGCCGAAGATCAGGATGGGGTCCAGAATGATGTTGATGATGGCGCCGGTGCCCTGGGTGATCATGCTGTAGATGGTGCGTCCGGTGGACTGTAAAATGCGCTCGAACATCATTTCCCCGAAAATACCCATGCTGAAAATACAGCAGATTTGTAGATACTGCGTGCCCAGGCGGATGATCTCCTGGTTGTCCGTCTGGCTCTCAAAAAAGAGCCGGGAGCCGAACATGCCGAACAGGGCGAAGGCGATGAAGCCCAGGACGGCCAAAAACACGCCGTTGGTGGCCGCTAAGTCGGCGTTTTTCTGGTTGTGCTCGCCCAGGGAACGGGAGAGCAGGGCGTTGACGCCCACGCAGGTGCCGGCAGACACCGCGATGATCAGGTTCTGGATGGGGAACGCCATGGATACGGCGGTCAGGGCGCTCTGGCTGATCATGGATACAAAGATGCTGTCCACAATGTTGTACATGGCCTGCACCAGCATGGAAATAACCATGGGCAGGGACATCGTGATGAGCAGCCGGTTGACGGGCATAGTGCCCATTTTATTTTCTTGTGCCATAAATGTGATACTCCTTTTTCCTTTGCAGCAAATCCTGTACATGCGCATGGCGCACGAAAACTATTGTACAAGTATATGATAGGAAAGTCAAGGAAAGTCAGAGGGTCAGCGAACGGGCAATCCGTTTTTTGTACTCCCCGGGGGGAATGCCCTCCTTTTCCTTGAACACGCGGCTGAAGTAGTGGACGGATTTAAACCCGGTGCGCTCGGCGATCTCGGTCACGGAGCTGCGGGAAAAGCACAGCAGCTCCCGGGCCCGGGCCAGGCGGCGGTTTCCGATATACTCCATGGTGGACTGGTGGAATGTCCTTCTGAACAGGCTGTTGAGCTGGCGCGCGCTGACCCGGCAGGCCTCGCAGAGCGTGTCGGAGGAAAGGTCCTCTCCCAGATGGCGGTCAATATACGCGCAGGCCTCAGCCAGAGGTCCCTCAGGGCGCTTGGCGATCCAGGGGGCGTGGGATATGGCCTGCTTTTCGCGGTACGCGGCGGCCGCTAAGGGAACCAGAAGCTGTTCCAGGTACAGGGAGCAGAGGTCCTCGTACAGGGGCCGCTTCAGGAGGCACTCGTGGAGAATCTCCATCACCAGGCCGCGCTGCTCGGGGGAAAACGGCAGCAGCTTGGGCAGCTGGGACAATTCTCCTCCCATGTGAGGGGAGGCGCAGGTGAAGGCCATGTGCAGGATGGTCAGGGAGGAGCGGCTGCCGGGGCGGGGCACGGCTACCTCCAGGGAGGGAAAGAGAAACAGGCTGTCCCGGGAGCAGGTGTAGCTGCTGCTGTCCACAATCAAAACGCCGCTGCCGTCAAACACATAAAATAGATGGAACTGGCGTCCGGCTGATAACGGCAGCAGAGGCTTGTCCAGAAAATCATAGCCGGTCAGGCGGATATCCTGTATCATGAACGCTCCTTTCCATAGTTGTCCTGCATAATGTTCTTGGCGTAGTTGACGCCGCCCTCGATGTGGGCGTTCATCAGGCCCGCGGCGCTGACGCTGTCGTGTTTGGCGATGGCCTCGTAGATTTTGCGGTGGAAGATGACGGAGTGCTCCAGCGCGTTCAGGGGCGTGATCCCCATGCTGATGGAGCCCTCCACCAGATCGCTGAGCAGCTCCTGGATTGTGATGAGAATCTGGTTGTGGGTGCACTTTGCCACCGCGTAGTGAAATTGCAGGTCCAGCTCATTGTACTGGCGCAGTTTCCCGGTGCGGGCGGCCTCGGGCATCTTGGACAGGGGCAGCTTTACCTGGGCCAGGTCCTCCGCGGTGGCGTTTAAGGCGGCCAGCTCCGCGGACTTGCACTCGATGATCTGACGGATCTCGAAAATGTCCTTCAGGCTGTTGTTGTCCATGGACAGCATGGGAAGCAGCGTCTTGATGTAAGCGCCCGGGGTGATTTCGCGCACAAAGGTGCCGGCTCCCTGGCGCACCTCCACGATGCCCATGATATCCAGCTTATGCATGGCCTCCCGGACCGTGATGCGGCTGACTCCGAACTGGGCGGCCAGCTCGGCCTCCACCGGCAGCTTCTCTCCGGGACGGTAAACTCTGTCTGTGATCATGGCGCGCAGTTGGTCCGCAACCTGATCAGAAAGCCTTGTGCGCTGAACCGCCATAAGTAAAAATCCCTCCCTGTGCTTATTTCTCAAAATCATATGATGATTATATCATATCGCGTTATATTTTTCAAATATTACATAAAATATAGCTGAAAAAGCGCAAAATCTATACAGTTTACAAGAAGGATGTTTAAAACTTGTAAAAAATCATGTCAAAAAATATAAATACAATTTTAGCGAAAACCGGTATAATAAAGGCATTAAATTTGATGGGAGGAAGTAACCTATGAGAAAACTGAGGAAGTCCGTTTCTGTGATCCTTTCCGTAGCGATGCTGGCCGCTCTGGGCGGTTGCTCTTCCGCAAGCCCGGCTCCGGCAGACACGGCGGCGCCGACCACCGGCGCAGCGTCCGGCGGTGAGAGCGAGGCGGGAACCGAGGCGCCGAAGGCGGGGGAAGGCACGGCCATTACCTACGTCACATTGGGTGACACGGGTATGGAGCTGCTGAAGGAGGCTGCCGCGGAGTTCAAAAATGAGACCGGAATTGAAGTGAAGCTGGAGAGCTGGGCTTACAGCGACGCGTACCAGAAGATTTTGACCCTGGCGGAGGGCGGCAACATGCCGGACGCCATGTACGGCTTCTCGTCCTGGACCCAGCAATTCAAGGAGGCCGGGTACACGGTGGCCATCAACGACCTGATCAGCAAGGAGCTCTACGACGACTTTTCGCCGGCGGCCCTGGAGGTGTGCGCTGTGGGCGACGAGCTCTGGGCTATGCCGTCCTACATGTCCATCCGCGGCATGCTGTTCAACAAGACGCGCCTGGAGGAGGCCGGAATTGAGAAAGCGCCCACTACCTGGGAGGAATTTCTGGCGGACGGCGAGAAGCTGACCGATCCGTCCTCCGGCAAATACGCCTACACCATGGTGGCGGGCCATCCCAAGAATACCCTGGACTGCTTCCTGCCCATTCTCTGGGCTTACGACGCGGACGTGATGAACGCGGACGGAACGGCCAACGGCTTTAACAATGAGAACGGAGTCGCGGCCCTGCAGATGTACGTGGATCTGGCGAAATACGCGGTGCCGGACTACGGACAGGCCGACATCAACAGCACCCAGAACAACTTTACCACCCAGATCGCGGCCGCGTATTTCCACAACGCCCAGGGGCTGGCCGCGTTAAAGGAAGCGGGCGAGGACTACAGCTGGGCTGAGATCACGGAGCCCCTTGCAGGCCCCTCCGGTTCCCGCTATTCCTTAGGCGTCATGGACGTGGATCTGGTGTTCAACACCGGCAACCAGGAGGCCGCGGCAAAGTGGCTGGAGTTCTGGCATACGGCCAAGTACCAGGGCCAGGTGGTCAACCAGTCCGGCTGGGTGCCCAACCAGCAGAGCTACTACAAGGAGATTCCCGAGTTCACCGACCCCAGCAACGTGATGGTAGCACCCTTTGCGCAGATGGAACCCATGGCGAAATTTAAGCCCTCCATCATCTGTTGGGAGGAAGTGCAGAAGGCCATGGCGGACGCGGTCACCAAGGCGGTTATGGGCGAGATCAGCGCGGCCGAGGCGATGGAACTGGCAGGCAAGCAGGTGGATGAATTACTGGCAAAACAATGACAACAAATCAGCGGGCGGAATCCTTTCCCGCCCGCTTTTTAGATGAGGGGGACCGGAAATGAATGGTTTATCGAAAAAAGAAAAGCGCGATAAAGCGATTAATTTATTGTACGTTCTTCCCATGCTTGCGATTTTTCTCGTGTTTATTCTGTACCCGATCACACAGGTTTTTTACATGTCCTTTTTCGAGCGGAGGGTGAACGGAGATATGATCTTCGTGGGGCTGCAAAATTTTGCGGACCTGTTCGCCAACCCGGATACGCCGCGCATGTTTAAGAACACCTTTGTGTGGGTGTTCGTGGGCGTGGCGTTCAAGCTGATCCTGGGTCTTTTGATGGCCCTGATCCTGTACAAGAAATTTTTAGGCAAGAAAATGATGACGGCTATCATGCTGATTCCCTACGCCATGCCGGCGGCGGTGTCCTGCATGATCTGGCGTCTGATGTATAATCCTATGTTCGGGCATATCACCCAGTTTTTGATGGATACCCATATTTTGGGATTGCCCGTGGACTTTTTGGGCAATTCCAAGACCTCGCTGATTGCGGTGATGATTGTCAACATCTGGGCGGTGGCGCCGTTCTGCGCCCTCAACATCCTGTCCACCATGTACTCCATCCCTTCCTACATCTACGAGGCGGCCAGGATTGACGGCGCAAACAGCTGGCAGCAGTTCTGGTCCATCACCCTGCCGCTGATCACATCCTCGGTGCGGACCCTGGGGCTGCTCATCGGAATCTGGGCGTTTAACACCTTTGACGTTATCTATATGATGACCCAGGGAGGGCCGGCCAACTCGTCCTCCATCATGGTGAATTTCATTTACCAGAACGCCTTCCAGTTCAACAACCGTGGATACTCGGCGGCCATCAGCGTGGTCAGCTTTTTGATCCTGTCCGTGTTCGCGGTGCTCTATGTAAATTCAAAGGGGGAGGATACGCGGTATGAATAGCTACAGAGTCAAGAAAAATGTAAAAAAATTCCTGTTCGTCCTGCTGGTGCTCCTGATCATCGTGACCCTGATGTTCCCGGTGGCGGCCATGATTTCCGTGTCCTTAAAGAAGGCCAACGACGTGTTCACTATGCCGGTGAGCTGGATCCCCAAGACCTTTGCGTTTGAAAACTACGTGCAGGTGTTCCAGAAAATGCACATTCTCAACGGCTTCAAGGCCAGCATCATCATTACCGGAATGACCATCGCCCTGATCATGGTGATCGCGATACCCGCGGCCTACGCCTTCTCCTGCCTGAACTTTTACTGCAAAAAGCAGATGTATTATCTGGTGCTGGTGAGCCAGATGTTTGCGCCTGTTATTGTCATTATCCCGCTCTACACCATGATGAACAAGCTGGGACTGATCGACAGCTGGCTCAGCCTGGTGCTGATGAACACCACCTTCAACCTGGCTTTTATTGTGCTGATGTTAAAGGCCACCTTTGACGGGGTGCCCAAGGAGGTGGTGGAGGCGGCGAAGATCGACGGGTGCAGCCCCTTTATGGTGATGACCAAGATCTTTCTGCCGGTGTCCAGCACCGGGATCGCGGTGGCGGTGATATTTGCCTTTACCAGGACCTGGAACGAATTTCTCTTTGCGTTCACCTTTATTTCCACCACGGAGAAAAAGCCGATCATCGTCAGCCTCTATGAGATTTTAAAGAACAATCCGGCGGTGGGAATCCCATGGCACTATGTGATGGCAGGGGCCATGTACACCACGGTGCCGTTGGTGATCCTGTTCATCTGTATCCGGAATTACATAACCGGGGACCACACCGCGGGAGCGATCAAATAGCGGCGGTTCAGGCCTCCGAGATGAAAAAGTGGCGCGGGAGCGGTTTTACCTGCCTGCCGTTTGTGCGCCAAGTTTCCCGTGGGCTGAACTGTTACATTAAATAATTTTTGGAGGATGCTTGTCATGAAAACTGTAAAGGGATGTTATTACTGCGACCAGGACGAAGGGTTTCGCAGCCTTCTGTTTAAAATCTGCGATCTGAAGGCGTCCAGCGTGTTCCTGTGCAAGGACCAGACGCTGCCGGGACGCTGCACCATCATGTTTAAGGACCACTATAACGAGCTGTTCGAGATTCCCAAGGAAGAGCGGGACGCGTATATGGACGACGTCTGCGCCCTGGCCCAGACCATAAAGGAGCTGTTCGGGGCGGACAAAATCAATTACGCCATCTACGGCGACGAGGTGACCCACGTGCACTACACGCTCTGCCCCAAATACCGGGGGAAGCTGGGCTGGGGAGGCCCCTTCGTGCTGTTCCCTGAGGAGAAGGATAAAATCACGCTGACCGACGAGCAGTACCGGGAACGGATGGAGCGCATCGGCGCCGCAGTGATGGAAAAGAGAGGTATCAGGCCATGAAAATCAGTCTTCCCTACGGAAAAGAGACGGTGTGGATGGAAGTGCCGGACCGGTGCTTTATCGGTATGATCGACCCGCCCAAGGCGCAGCCTGCAGAGAATCCCAGGCAGGCCATAGCGGAGGCCATTGAGAATCCCATCGGCGGCCGCCGGCTGGAGGAGATCATTTCCCCGGACAAGAAAATTGCCCTGATTGTGGACGACGGCTCCAGGCCCACCCCGGTAAAAACCATACTCCCGGTGCTCCTTGAAAAGCTTTTGAGCTGCGGCGCCAGGAAGGAGCACATCAAAATCATCGTGGCGCTGGGCAGCCACCGTTACATGACGGAAGAGGAACTGCGGGAGCGGGTGGGGGAGGAGATATACAATACCTATCCGGTTCTCAATTCCGAGTTCCGGGACCGCGATCAGCTGGTCTACATCGGGGACACCGAGGAGGGCGCGCCGCTGATGGCGACCAGCGCCATTATGGATGCGGACGTGCGCATCGGCGTGGGCAATCTGGTTCCCCACCCGGTGATGGGCTGGGGCGGCGGCGGAAAGATCATCTTTCCCGGCGTGGCCGGGGAGGACACGGTCTCCTATTTCCATCTGAAGGCCAGCCTGTACGACGAGAACATGTTCGGGCTCAGCACCACTCCCATCCGCGACATGATGGAGGAGTGGGTGAAGCTGATCGGTCTGGACTTCATCGTCAACACGATCCTGACCCAGGAGCTTGCGCTCTGCCGGGTGGTGGCCGGAGATTACGTGGCGGCTCACCGGGCGGGCGTGAAGATCGGCAAGCAGGTGCTGGGCGGAAAAATCACGGAAAAGGCCGACGTGGTAATCGTCAGCTCCCACCCCGCGGACCAGGATTTCTGGCAGTCGCCCAAGGCGATGTACGGGGCGGAACCGGCGCTCAAGGGCGCTCGGGGCGGCACCATTATCATGATCAGCCCCAACTACGAGGGGATCGGGCCCCATCCGGAGTATCCGGAGTACATGGCAAGGGACGACGGGGACGACACGGTGCGGGCCTGTATCGCTGGCGCGGACATTCCCGGCGACCGCCTGGCAATCGCGGTGGGCAACAGCATGTCCAAGATGCGCCGCCGCCGGAAGCTGGTGGTGGTGGGAGGCGGTGTGACCGAGGAGCAGATGACCAGCTGCGGCTGCAAATATTATCCCCTGTCCGCGCTTCAGCAGGCCATAGACGACGCGGTGGCGGAGTACGAGGACTGTCGGGTGGCGGCTGTGAGCGGCGGCGCGGAAGCATTTCTGTACGACGAAGGAGAATTGAAATGACGATCATAAAAGACTTTTTTTCAAACCGGCTTCACGTGATGGTGTTCGACACCCGGGAGGCCATGGGCTGCGCGGCGGGGGAACAGGCCGCGGCCCGCATCCGGGAGCTGCTGAAGGAGAAGGAGACGCTCAATATCATATTTGCCGCGGCCCCGTCCCAGAACGAAACGCTGGATACACTGGCCAAGGCGGATGGGATCGACTGGACCCGCGTCAACGCCTACCACATGGACGAGTACGTGGGACTGGATCCGGCCCATCCGGCTGGCTTTGGCAATTATTTACGGCGCGCGGTATTTGACCGCCTGCCCTTTCGCTCTGTGAACCTGATCAACGGAAATGCCGCCGATCCAGAGGAGGAGGCGCGCCGCTACGGCGGCCTTCTGGAGCGCTGCCCGGCGGATATCTGCCTGCTGGGCGTGGGCGAAAACGGACACCTGGCCTTCAACGACCCGCCGGTGGCGGATTTTCACGATCCGGTGTTGGCAAAAGTGGTAAGGCTGGAGGAGAGATGCCGGCAGCAGCAGGTCAACGACGGTTGTTTTGAGGAGATCGGCCAGGTGCCCACTCACGCCATCACGGTGACGATTCCGGGGCTCACGGCGGCCGGATCCATGTTCTGCAGCGTGCCTGCCTCCACCAAGGCGGAGGCGGTGCGGGATATGTTAAACGGCCAGGTGTCCGAGGCCTGCCCGGCGGGAATCCTGACCACCCACGGGGATGCGGCGCTGTATCTGGACCGGGATTCCGCAAAATACCTGCTGTAGGACTGCGGCGGGGCCGTGCATAGGCTTCGCGGATCGCGCGGGGCGCAGGGCCAGCTCGGTCTCCGCGCAGGCTTTGTGAATCGCGCGGGGCGAAGCGGCGGAATTCATTGCCGGAGGCGGCGGGGAATGGATGTTAACGCGCGGCGGCGGGGAGGTATGATCCACAGCGGCTGTTGCCCAAGGCGTTTTCGGGTAAAGCGCGGCTAAAGCCACAGGCGCGTGCGTACCGGAGAAAAACGGGAATCGCTGCGCGAGGCGCAGTTGGCCGATTCTGGTGGGGCCATGGGGGCTGCGGCCGGCGGAAGCGCCGTCTTTTGCGGGGCGGTAAACTGTAACAGTGAGAACGTAAGACGCTATATAGAATCTGAGAGATGGGAGGCAATCCATGAGCATTCATTTTGTAAACGCAGCGGTGATCTACCCGGACCGGGTGGAGCAGGGATTCGTCACAGTGGAGGGGCATAAGATCAGCGCCGTGGGCGCGGGGATGCCGGAGACCTCCCCGGAGGACCAGGTGTACGACCTGAGAGGGAAATATCTGTCCCCGGGGTTTGTGGAGATTCACAGCCACGGCGCGGGAGGCTGCGATTTTATGGACGGAACGGCGGATGCGGTGATCACGGCTGCGAAAAACCATCTGCAGCACGGCACCACCACCTTGTTCCCCACCACTCTTGCCGCCAGCCGGGAGGAGATTCTAAACAGCATCGACGGGCTGCGCTCCGCCCGGCGGATCATGACGGACGGGCCGGAGCTGCCGGGGCTGCACATGGAGGGTCCTTACCTGAACCCCAAGCAGAAGGGGGCCATCGACGAGAAGTATATCCGCGATCCCCATCGGGAGGAGTACGAGGAGTTTATCTTCTACGGGGAGGGCGCGATCTCCCGCTGGACCCTGGCGCCGGAGCTGCCGGGGGCAATGGAGTTCGCCCACTGCCTGCGGGATCACGGCATCGTGCCGTCCATGGGGCATACGGATGCGGAGTACAGCCAGGTTTTGGAGGCGTACCACAACGGAATCAGCCATGTGACCCACCTTTATTCCGCCATGTCCGGCATGGTGAGAAAGGGCGGCTTCCGCTATCCGGGCCTGATCGAGAGCGCGTTCTGCATCGAGGACCTGACCGTGGAGGTGATCGCAGACGGCTGTCATCTTCCGGTGGAAATTCTGGAGATGGTGTATCGGTTGAAGGGACCTGAAAAGGTGGCCCTGACCTGCGACTCCATGCGCTGCGCCGGGCAAAATGTGAAGGAATCCGTTCTGGGCAGCTTGAAAAACGGACAGCGGGTGATCATCGAGGACGATGTGGCTAAGATGCCGGACCGCACGGCGTTTGCCGGGAGCATCGCCACGGACGACCGTCTGGTTCGGGTGATGTATCACCAGGTCAAGGCGCCTCTGTGGGACTGCGTGCGCATGATGAGTCTGACCCCGGCCAGGATCATGGGGCTGGCGGACCAGGTGGGCAGCATTATGCCCGGCAAGACGGCAAATCTGATCAGCTTTGACGAGGATATCCGCGTCGGCGCGGTTATGGTGCAGGGCAGCGTGGTGTTCGGCTCCTTTGGGGCCGTGAAGTGAGGGGAAAGGCCGGAGCGGACCTCGGCCTCCTTTGAAAGAGCCGGGAATTTGATCTTGTAATTGCCGGCGGGTTTGCAGAAAAGGTGAGTTATGGGGGATATTTGGGCTGTCCCGGCGCTGTGCAGGCGTCGGGACAGCTTGGCATTTGGAGGAAATTTGGCGGTAACTTTTTTGGGATTCCGTAGACATTTGCGTTTGTCTGTGATATTATAGGAATAGTTACTATTATTGTGGAGACGGAATTACAGGAAAGGAGAACGGTATGGCAGTTTATCGCTGCAGATTTTGCGGATCAAAGTATGATGAGGAGAAGGAGGGGGTTCCGGTCAGCGAGCTGAAGGTCTGCCCCGTCTGCCGGGTGGCCGCGGACAAGATGGTAAAGGCGGAGCCGGAGAGCGCGGCTGAGTCCGCGGGAGGACAGGGAAATGCGGCAGGCGCGGGGGCGGCTGAGTCCACAGGAGGACAGGGAAATGCGACAGGCGCGGGGGCGGCTGCCGTTTTGGGAGCTGCCGGAGCGGCTGTCTTGGGTGCGTCCGGGGCGGCTGCTCTGGGGACGGCTGGAGCGGTTGTTCATGGTGCGTTCGGAGCGGCTGCCCTGGGAGCTGGAGCAGCGTCTGCCCAGGGAGCGTCCGGAGCATCTGCCTCGGGTGCCTCCTCAGCGCCTGCCCAGGGTACGTCCGCGGCCAGTCCGTCCCCGGCGCCAGGCTACGATCCACAGTACGCCAGGATCAACACGGACAGCCGCTATATGGACGACATTCACGAGATGGCGGTGAGCGGCAGGAGCATCATCGCGGCCATGGGCACCCAGATGCCCGTGCCGGGCTGGGACGATATCCTGATCCTGGGCGCGCAGTTGAACCCGCCGCCTCTGGACGAGCACGCGCCGGTGAGCGCCAGAACCGTGATCGGGAAGCATGCGAAGCAGCCCATGGTGCTGGAAAGTCCTGTGTACATCTCCCATATGTCCTTCGGCGCCCTCTCAAAGGAGACCAAGATCGCCCTGGCCCAGGGCAGCGCCATGGCCCGGACCGCCATGTGCTCCGGCGAGGGCGGGATACTGCCTGAGGAGATGGACGCGGCTTACAAGTACATTTTTGAATATGTCCCCAACCTATACAGCGCGACGCCGGAGAACCTGCGGCGGGCGGATGCCATTGAGATCAAGATCGGACAGGGAACCAAGCCGGGCATGGGCGGCCATCTGCCCGGCGGCAAGGTGACTCCGGAGATCGCCGCGATCCGCAACAAACCTCTGGGGCAGGATGTGATCAGCCCCTCCAAGTTCCCGGGGATCGACACCAGGGAGGATTTAAAGGCGCTGGTGGACCGGCTCAGGGAGGAGTCCGGCGGAAGGCCCATCGGTATCAAAATAGCGGCGGGACGCGTTGAGCGGGATCTGGAATTCTGTGTGTTTGCGGAGCCGGATTTCGTGACCATAGACGGCCGCGGCGGGGCCACCGGAGCCAGCCCCAAGCTGGTGCGGGACGCCACCAGCTTGCCCACCATCTACGCCCTGCACAGGGCCAAGGCTTATCTGAACAAGGCGAACAGCCCGATCCAGCTGGTGATCACCGGCGGCCTGAGGGTGTCCTCCGACTTTGCCAAAGCGCTGGCCATGGGGGCGGACGCGGTGGCCATTGCCTCCGCGGCCCTGATGGCCGCAGCCTGTCAGCAGTACAGGATCTGCGGCACCGGCATGTGTCCTGTGGGCGTGGCAACCCAGGACCCGGAGCTGCGCGGGCGCTTCCCGCAGGAGGCGGCGGCTAAAAGGGTGGCCAATTTCCTGAACGTGACGCTGGAAGAGTTAAAGACCTTTGCCAGAATCACCGGTCACGAGGATGTCCACGGGCTGTGCGTGGAAGACCTTTGCACTGTAAACCGTGAGATATCCGAGTTTACGGACATTTCCCACGCCTAAAGCCCAGGGGATTTCCGCCGCAGAAGCCCCTTAACCTGCAATTTTAAACTGTCAGCCTGTCTGCCCGGCGTGGTTCACGGGCAAAAAACTTTTATTTTTACCAAATTTATCCCCAGATAAATTTTCGCCTTGACTTTTGCCGCCCGGTGCGCTATTTTAGATGGTATTAAATCGAACCGGCGAAGATGAGAGTCCGCGCCGGGGGAAAAAGCTATGAAGGAGACTCTTGCCTGAGGAATGTAACAGGGAGGGGGCGTCACCGATTGAGAGCGCCGCCGCGCAGGACTGGGCGAAGGGAACACTCCGGAGCTGGTACGTCGAACCAATGCCCGTTTTTGAGCAGGGCGTTAAAAGTAGGCGTACACGCCGCACACGTTACGTGCCAAGAGTGGGGAGCCGGCTTGCCGGAACCCAATGCGGGTGGTACCGCGGGAATTCTGATTGTTGACATAAAACAGTATGATCCCGTCCCGGAATACGATTTTGTACGTATTCCGGGGCGGGATTTTTTGATGCCCGGCATTGCTCCGTGATACGTACAGGAAACCAGTCCACTTGTATGAAGAAATGAGGTAGACACTATGGAATTCATCGAAGGAGTAAGAGAGAAAGCGGTGACGCCGATCCGGCAGATTCTAGCCGGCGGCTATGAGGACAAGGAGATTCGCACAAACGGCGCGGTCCACACCATCCGCAATATGGGCGAGGTGGCCTTTGTGGTGCTGCGAAGGGCGGAAGGCCTGCTGCAGTGCGTGTACGAGGAGGGCGTTACCAATTTTGACATTCGAAACCTGAAAGAGGAATCCGCGGTGGAGGTGACCGGGACAGTGAAACGGGAGGAGCGCGCGCCGGGCGGATATGAAGTCCGCTTAAGGGAGCTGCGGGTGCTGTCACAGCCTGCGGCCCCGCTCCCCCTTCCTGTGAGCAAATGGAAGCTCAACACATCTTTGGAGACCAAACTGGCCCTGCGCCCCGTCTCGCTGCGCAACCTGCGGGAGCGGGCGAAATTCAAAATACAGGAGGGGATCGTCAGGGGCTTTCGGGATTACCTGTTCGGCCAGGGCTTTACGGAAATCCGCACCCCCAAGATTGTGGCCCGGGGCGCGGAGGGCGGCTCCAACGTGTTTAAGCTGGATTATTTCAACAAAAAAGCGGAGTTAGGCCAGAGCCCGCAGTTTTACAAGCAGACCATGGTGGGCGTCTACGACAGGGTGTTTGAGGCCGCGCCGGTGTTCCGGGCGGAGAAGCACAACACCACCCGCCATCTGAACGAGTACACCAGCCTGGATTTTGAGATGGGATACATCGACGGCTTTGAGGACGTTATGGCCATGGAGACGGGGATGCTCCAGTACGTCATGGGCCTGCTGGGCAGGGAGTACCAAAAGGAGCTGGATATATTGAACGTGACGCTCCCGGACGTTGCCAGAATCCCGGCGGTGCGCTTTGACCGGGCCAAGGAGCTGGCGTCGGAGAAATACCAGCGGAAAATCCGCAACCCCTATGACCTGGAGCCGGAGGAGGAGCTGCTGATCGGCCGGTATTTCAAGGAGGAATGCGGCAGCGACTTTGTGTTTGTAACCCACTATCCTTCCAGGAAGCGCCCCTTCTACGCCATGGATGATCCTTCGGACCCCAGATACACCCTCAGCTTTGACCTGCTGTTTAAGGGGCTGGAGGTGACCACCGGGGGGCAGCGGATCCACGACTACGACGAGATTCTCAGGAAAATGCAGAAACGGGGCATGGACCCTGAGGATATCGCCTCCTACCTGATGATTTTCAAATACGGCATGCCGCCCCACGGCGGCCTGGGAATCGGCCTGGAGCGCCTGACCATGCGGCTCCTGGACGAACAGAATGTCCGCGAGGCCGCCATGTTCCCCAGGGATGTGACGCGGCTGGAGCCCTAGATAACATCAATAAGCGATCGTATCCACCATAATAAGTCATCACAGAGAAAGGATATCCATTTATGGCTAAGATAGTAGACGAGGCAACCATTGATTACGTGGGGATTCTGGCACAGCTGGAGCTCACGCCGCAGGAGCGGGAGGCGGCCGGCCGCGACATGGGCCGCATGCTGGACTATATCGATAAGTTAAATGAGCTGGACACGGAGGGCGTGGAGCCCATGTCACACGTGTTTCCAGTATACAATGTGTTCCGCGGGGACGCGGTGACAAACGGCGACGACCGGGAAAACATCCTGGCCAACGCCCCGGAACAGAAGGACGGCGCCTTTAAGGTGCCGCGGACCGTTGAATAGGAGGAGAGCCGTGGACAGCATATTCGATTTAACAGCCCTGGAATTGGGCAGACAGATCAAAACCGGCGCGGTGAGCGCCGTGGAGGCGGCGGAAGCGGCGCTGGAGCGCATAGCTGAGATGGAGCCGTCCGTACACGCCTTTGTCACTGTGGACCGCCAGCGGGCCCTGGAGCGGGCGGGAGAGGTCCAGAGACGCATCCGCTCGGGAGAGCTCACGGGGCCGCTGGCCGGGGTGCCGGTGGCGGTCAAGGACAATCTCTGCACCGCAGGTCTGCGGACCACGTGCGGCTCCAGGATTCTCGAGCATTTTGTGCCCACCTATACGGCCCAGGCGGTCAAGTGCCTGGAGGCGGCCGGAGCCGTGGTCCTGGGTAAGACCAACATGGATGAGTTCGCCATGGGGAGCACCACGGAAACGTCTTTCTTCGGCGTCACCCGCAACCCCTGGAACCGGGAGCACGTGCCCGGCGGCTCGTCGGGCGGCTCCTGCGCGGCGGTTGCGGCCGGAGAGTGCTTCCTGGCTCTGGGTTCCGACACCGGCGGTTCCATCCGCCAGCCCAGCTCCTTCTGCGGCGTGACCGGAATCAAGCCAACCTACGGGACGGTATCCCGCTACGGGCTGATCGCCTACGGTTCCTCCCTGGATCAGGTGGGGCCCGTCGCCGGAAACGTGGAGGACTGCGCGGCGGCCCTGGAGATCATTTCCGCCTACGATCCCAAGGACAGCACCTCCGTCGCCCGGGAGGACTGCGATTTTACCTCGGCGCTGCGGGACAATGTCAGAGGGCTGCGGGTAGGCCTGCCCCGGGACTATTTCGGCGAGGGCCTGGACCCGGAGGTGAAGAGGGCGGTGTTGGGCGCCGCCGAGGCTCTGAGGGAAAAGGGCGCCGAGGTGGAGGAATTTGACCTGGGCCTGGTGGACTACGCCATCCCGGCCTACTACGTGATCGCCTCCGCGGAGGCCAGCTCCAACCTGTCACGGTTTGACGGCGTGAAATACGGCTACCGCGCGGGAGATTACGAGGACCTTCACAGTATGTACAAGAAAACGCGCTCAGAGGGCTTCGGGCCGGAGGTAAAGCGGCGCATCATGCTGGGCTCCTTTGTGCTCAGCTCCGGCTACTATGACGCCTATTATTTAAAGGCCCTGCGCACAAAAGCGCTGATCAAGGCGGAGTTTGACAAGGCTTTCAAGCGCTTCGACGTGATCCTGGGCCCAACAGCCCCCGGCACGGCTCCGCTTCTGGGCAGCTCCCTGTCCGATCCGCTTAAAATGTATCTGGGCGACATTTACACCATCTCCGTGAACCTGGCGGGCTTGCCCGCCCTCAGCCTCCCCTGCGGCCTGGACGCCAAAGGTCTGCCCATCGGCGTGCAGCTGATCGGGGACTGCTTTAAGGAGAAGGAGATTATCTGGGCGGCCTATGCCGTTGAAAAAACCATAAATTGGAAGAAACTGGATTTCCAGCAGGGGAAAAGACCGGCAGAGGAAAATGAATTGGACGCCGCGGTGGCGGCCGGCAGAGGAGAGTCCGCCGGGGCACGGCTGAGAGGGGGGAAACGCGTATGAGCAAACAGTATGAGACCGTGATCGGTCTGGAGGTCCACGTGGAGCTGGCCACCAAAACGAAAATTTTCTGCTCCTGCTCCACGGAGTTCGGCGGCGCGCCAAACACCCACACCTGTCCGGTGTGCACGGGGATGCCCGGCTCCCTGCCGGTGTTGAACAGGCAGGTGGTGGAGTACGCCCTGGCCGTGGGCCTGGCTACCAACTGCCGGATCAACCAGTATTGCAAGTTCGACCGGAAAAACTATTTTTATCCGGACAACCCGCAGAACTATCAGATTTCCCAGCTCTACCTTCCCATCTGCCACGACGGCTGGCTGGAAATCGAGACGGAGTCCGGCTTGAACAAACGGGTGGGCATCCATGAGATTCATATGGAGGAGGACGCCGGAAAGCTGATCCATGACGAGTGGGAGGACTGCTCTCTGGTGGACTACAACCGCAGCGGCGTGCCGCTGATTGAGATCGTGTCGGAGCCGGATATGAGAAGCGCAGCCGAGGTTATCGCCTATCTGGAAAAGCTGCGGTTGATCATCCAGTATCTGGGGGCTTCGGACTGCAAGCTTCAGGAGGGCTCCATGCGCGCGGACGTGAACCTGTCCGTGCGGGAGCTTGGTGCGCCGGAGTTTGGCACCCGTACGGAGATGAAGAACTTAAACTCCTTTAAGGCCATTGCCAGGGCCATTGAGGGCGAGAGAAAGCGCCAGATTGAGCTGATCGAGGAGGGCAGGGCCGTGGTTCAGGAGACACGCCGCTGGGATGACAACAAGGAGAGCTCCAAGGCCATGCGCTCCAAGGAGGACGCCAGGGACTACCGGTATTTTCCGGACCCGGACCTGCCCCCGGTGGTCATAAGCGACCAGTGGATCGGCCGTGTGAAGGCGGGGCTTCCTCAACTGCGGACCGAGAAGATTTCCTATTATATGGAAGCGTTTGATCTGCCGAAATACGACGCAGAGCTGATAACCAGTTCCAAGCGCATGGCGGACCTGTTTGAGGAGACGACAGCGCTCTGCGGACGGCCCAAGGAGGTATCAAACTGGCTGATGGTGGAGGGCATGAGGCTTTTGAAAGAGCATGAAATGGATGGGGACCAGATGCATTTCACGCCCGCCCACCTGGCGGCCCTGGTGAAGATGGTGGAGCAGAATGTGATCAACAGGACTGTGGCAAAGACAGTGTTTGAGGAAATATTTACAAATGATGCGGACCCGGAGCGGTTCGTGGAGGAAAACGGCCTCAGGGTCGTGAACGACGAGGGGGCCCTGCGGGCAGCGGTGGAGGCGGTTCTGGACGCCAACCCACAGTCCGTGGAGGATTACCGCGGCGGCAAGGAGAAGGCCATGGGATTTTTGGTGGGCCAGACCATGCGGGCGATGAAAGGAAAGGCAGACCCGGCTCTGGTGAACCGTCTGGTGAGGGAGCTGTTGGACCGGTAGCGGAAGGCTATAAGCAGAACCGTATGTATAAAATCAAAATATAAGCCGTACTTTTATCTGTATAAGAAAATTTTGTATTGACGGAACCCCCTGATTAGTGATATGCTTGGTTACAATGCAGGAAAGTGTAGATGGTACAAGGACAAATGTCTGCACACCGGCAACAAAAAATGGATGAGACGATCATGAGGAGGAAATTATGAAGCCATATGCGGAGATGACGAAGGAAGAACTGATTGCACTGCGCAAGGAACTGAAGGCCCAGTACCGCGAGATGCAGGGGAAGGATCTGAAGCTGGATATGTCCAGGGGCAAGCCCAGCGTGGAACAGCTCGACTTGTCCATGGGGATGATGGATGTGCTCAGCAGCAACGACGACCTGACCTGCGAGGACGGCACGGACTGCCGCAATTACGGCGTGCTGACCGGTATCGATGAGGCCAAGGAGCTTTTGGCCGACATGATGGAGGTCAATTCCGATCTGATCATCATTTACGGCAACTCCAGCTTGAACGTGATGTATGACACCGTGTCCCGCTCCATGACCCACGGCGTCATGGGAAACACCCCCTGGTGCAAGCTGGATAAGGTAAAGTTTCTCTGCCCCGTTCCCGGATATGACCGGCATTTCGCCATCACCGAGTATTTCGGGGTTGAGATGATCAATGTGCCCATGACCCAGGACGGACCGGATATGGATGTGGTGGAAGAGCTGGTTAGCTCCGACTCCGCCATCAAGGGAATCTGGTGCGTGCCCAAGTATTCCAATCCCCAGGGCTATTCCTACTCCGACGAGACGGTTCGCCGTTTTGCGCGCCTGAAACCAGCGGCCCCGGACTTCCGCATTTACTGGGACAACGCCTACGGCGTACACCACTTATACGACCATGATCAGGACCATCTGATCGAGATTTTGGCGGAGTGCAAGCGGGCGGGTAACCCCGACCTGGTCTACAAATTCGCCTCCACCTCCAAGATCAGCTTCCCGGGTTCGGGAATCGCCTGCATCGCGGCCTCCCTCAACAACCTGGAGGACATCAAGCGCCAGCTGAAGTTCCAGACCATCGGACACGACAAGGTGAACCAGCTGCGCCATGTGCGCTTCTTTGGGGATATCCACGGAATGGTGGAGCATATGCGCAAGCACGCCGATATCATCCGTCCGAAATTTGAAGCTGTGGAGGAGATTTTGGAGCGCGAGCTGGGCGGCCTGGGAATCGGCGCCTGGACCATGCCCAAGGGCGGTTATTTCATTTCCTTCGACTCCCTGGAGGGCTGCGCCAAGGAAATTGTGGCCAGATGTAAAAAGGCCGGCGTGGTGATGACAGGAGCGGGCGCCACCTACCCCTACGGCAAGGACCCAGACGACCGCAACATCCGCATAGCGCCCACCTATCCGCCCTTAGGCGACCTGATCACGGCCACCGAGCTGTTTTCGCTGTGCGTGAAGCTGACCAGCGTGGAAAAGCTGTTAAAAACAATGGATTGAATTTCCAGGAAAATCATACAAGTGTAAAAGCACCGTCTTTTTCAGATAATGATAAGGAGCGGCCAACCGGACGAACACGCCGGCTGGTCCGCTCCTTTGACTTTTTTCTGAGAGGAGGCGGCAGCGGTGGAGGCACAGAGACAGCGTTTCAGGGGAAAATACGACCTATTCACTATTTATCTTATCCCGGGGCTGACGGTACTGCTGGCCTCGCTGGGAAATTGGTTTGACACGAACTTGTCGGTTCTGGGGAACACCGGAGGGCGCCGCGGCCTGCTGTTGATCTGGGGCTGGATTACCGGGTGGTACTATTGCAGGTATACGCTCTACCTGTTCCGTCTGGGCCGTTACCGGGGGACGGCGGGAAAACGGCTGGTGGCCGCAGCCGGGGTTTTTATCATGTCCGCGGTGACGATCCCCTATCTCCCGGAGGAGGAACCCGCCGAGGCCGCGCTTCACGTGCTGCTGGCGTTTTTTTCACCGATTCTGCTGGCAGCGGCCCTGGTGATTTTCCTGCGCTTTTTGAGCGTGAAGAACAGACGGCATTTCAGGGCGGCCTGGAATGCCATGTGGGGGATCGCTGCGGCGGCTCTGCTCCTGCTGCTTGCCGCCGGCTTTATCACAAGCTTTTTGGAGCTGTTTCTGGTAGTCGGGCTGTGCGGTTTTTTGAGGCATATGGAGCGGCTCTTGCAGAGGGAGGCCCAGCCTTTGCCCGGCGGATATTTATGGAATGTGCCCGGGAATTAGAAAAGACGGAAAGCTGTTACGCTTTCCGCCTTTTCCGTGAGGCAGTAAAAAACAAACCGTTTATAGGTTGTTCCCAATGTTAACGGAAGTGATTAGAAATCAACTTCCTCGTCGTAGAAGCAGCATTTCAGCAGCTTCGCCATCTGATCCGGGTTGATGGATCTGGGGTTGGAGCCTGTGCAGGCGTCGCCTACGGCCAGCTCTGCAACCTTGGGCAGCTTATCCATGAATTCCTTCTCGTCGATAATTCCTCCCTCGTAATCCTTGATGCAGGTGGGAATATCCAGCGCCTTGTTCATTTCCAACAGGCGGTTGATCAGGGCAGTGGTCAGCTCCTCGTCCGTGCTTCCGGGCAGATTGATGAATTTCGCAATCTTGGCATATCTGGCAGCGGCCTCAGGTTCTTTGGCATTGAACTTAATCACCTTGGGCAGGTACATTGCATTTGCACAACCGTGAACAATGTGGCCGCCGGAATATGCTGCGCCGGTTTTGTGGGCCATGGAATGAACGATTCCCAACAGAGCGTTGGAGAATGCCATACCGGCCAGACACTGGGCGTCATGCATCTTATCGCGGGCTTCCATATCCCCGTTATAAGATGGAATCAAATACTCGTTAATCATCTCGATGGCATGGAGAGCTAACGGGTCGGTGTACTCGCAGTGAAGGGTGGAAACGTACGCTTCGATGGCGTGGGTCATGGCGTCCATACCGGTGTGAGCGGTCAGCTTCTTGGGCATGGTCTCAGCCAGAGCCGGGTCTACAATGGCGATATCCGGGGTGATGTTGAAGTCGGCCAGCGGATATTTGATGCCTTTGTTGTAGTCGGTAATTACGGAAAATGCGGTAACCTCGGTGGCCGTACCGGACGTGGAGGGAATCGCACAGAATTTTGCCTTGGTGCGCAGGGTCGGGAAGTTGAACGGTGTGATCAAATCCTCAAAGGTGGTATCCGGGTACTCGTAGAATGCCCACATCGCCTTTGCCGCGTCGATGGGAGAGCCGCCGCCGATGGCAACGATCCAATCGGGACCGAACTGCCGCATAGCTTCCGCGCCCTTCATCACAGTGTCAACAGAGGGATCGGGCTCAACGCCCTCAAACAGCTGAACTTCCATGCCAGCTTCTTTTAAGTAGTCCACGACCTTGTCCAGGAAGCCGAAACGCTTCATGGAGCCGCCGCCAACTACGACAATCGCTTTTTTGCCGGTCAGCGTCTTTAACGCTTCCAATGCATCCTTGCCATGGTACAGATCTCTGGGTAATGTGAATCTCATGATAAACCTCTCCTTTTCTGCACATAATTTATGTTTTGGTGACAATGCCGCTATTGACTGCGGATATTTGTCACTTTTGTTATTTCTTTAACGATTACATCATATCACGGTTGGGGAAATGTGGGTAGATACGAAAAAGGAATACCGGTATTCCAATATCGGTATCCCCTTAAAAGGCGTCCTGTTATATTATATATGTAGAAACAGCTCACGACAGCTGGCTGACCAGCCGGTAGAGGCAGTTCACCAGCTCTTTTTCTTCCCTGGACATGCGGTATCCGCTGCGGTAGATCAGAATATCCTTGTGCAGATTTCCCGGGTAGCTGCATGGCTTCTGGATTAGGTCCAGGGAGTTTAACAGCTCGTAGGGCACCGGGGAGGTCCACATAAAAGCGCCGGGGAGCTGGCGCAGCAGTTCAAACTGGCTGCCGCGGTCGTAGATGGAAATGATCTTGCGGGAGCTGCCGCTGACCGAGGGGGAGTCGTCGGACTCGAAGGTGAAGGAGGGAGCCTTGGTATCGCCCTGCACCAGCTCGATGTAGTCGCTTAAATCCAGGTAGGTCAGATCCCCACGGTCCGCCAGGGGATGTCTGGCCGACATCAGCAGGTTACAGGAAAATTCCCACAGGTCCTTGCCCTCCAGATTTTCGTCCTGGAGCATTTTCCGGTAATAGGGGACGTAGAGGGACTGGCAGCGCACAATCCCCAGGTCAAAGGTTTTTCCGGACACGCCGCGGATGGTCTCACGGGAATTGGTCTCGCGGTAATCCACCTTCATGGTGGGATAATCGGTCATCTGCCGCATAAAGGAGGCAAAGCCGCAGGAGATATAGCTGGCCCTGGGGGCCGCCAGGCTCACGGTCAGGGTGCGCTCGCCGTCCTGCTGGCACAGGGCCTCGATCTGCTCCTCCTGGACCAGAATAGCCTTGGCGTAGCGCAAAAACTCCTCGCCACGCTTGGTGGGCACCATACCCCGGCTGGTCCGGTCAAAGATAGGGCACCCCAGGTCCCGCTCCAATTCACGGATGATTTTGCTCAAATGGGGCTGATTCATGTAGAAATTCTGCGCCGCCTTGGTGATAGACCCGGTTTTCTCCACCTCCACGGCATATTTTAAATAAGAAAGATTCATAGTGTAACTCCTGAAAAAATGTGGTATAATAAGGAAACGTATCACTTATCATCAACCTGTGGTTGATGACAATGTATAATAAGGAAACGTAATTCTTATCATCAACCTGCGGTTGATGACAATGTATAATAAGGAAACGTCTGCGGTTGATGACAATGTATAATAAGGAAACGTATCACTTATCATCAACCTGCGGTTGATGACAATGTATAATAAGGAAACGTATCACTTATCATCAATCTGCGGCTGATGACAATGTATAATAAGGAAACGTAATTCTTATCATCAACCTGTCGGTTGATAACAAAGTATAATAAGGAAACGTAATTCTTATCATCAACCTGTTGGTTGATGACAAAGTATAATAAGGAAGCGCAGCATTTCGCGCCAACCCGCGTAACTTCTGGAAAATTCATCCTCTGTTTGTCGACGCATTTACAAGCTGGCCGCGTATATTCGATTATAATACACTACCCGCAAAATGAAAAGGAAAAGAAGTGAGGACTTTTATGGATCAAATGGATTGCAGGATTCTGCATATTTTAAAGGACAATGGC
The DNA here is from genome assembly GCA_018380885.1 of Enterocloster asparagiformis. Lineage (GTDB taxonomy): Bacteria > Bacillota > Clostridia > Lachnospirales > Lachnospiraceae > Enterocloster. The sequence continues at coordinate 200,940 of JAGZSY010000006.1, read as the reverse complement.
CGGGAGACCGCCTCTGATATCAGCAAGAAGGTGCATCTGTCCGTCTCGGCGGTGCTGGACCGGATCAAAAAGATGGAGGAGTCGGGGCTGATTAAGGGGTACACGGTGGTGGTGGACTCCAAGGCCCTGGGCAACGACGTGACGGCTCTGATGGAGATCAGTCTGGAGCATCCGCGCTATCACGACTCCTTCACCGAGGTGATCATGGGCCACCCCAATATTCTGGACTGCTATTACCTGACCGGGGACTATGATTTTGTGCTGAAAATATCCTGCGCATCCTCCGATGAGCTGGAGCGCATCCACCGGACCATCAAGAGCGTGCCGGGTGTTTCCGCCACCAGGACCCATTTTGTGTTGAAAGAGATCAAGAATACATACTCCGCCATCCCTGGGGAAGCGGCGGAATAAGACAAAATACATAGCTGAGGAGAGACATGATGAAAACGCTGGGATATTACAACGGAACGTACGACGAGCTGGACCGGATGATGGTTCCCATGAATGACAGGGTCTGTTATTTTGGGGACGGAGTTTACGATGCAGGGCCTTGCCGGAACTACCACATTTTTGCCATTGACGAGCACATTGACCGCTTTTTCAACAACGCGGCCCTGCTGGAGATTCGTATGCCCTGCACCAAAGCGGAGCTGAAGGCACTGCTTCAGGAGCTGGTGCAGAAGGTGGATACCGGTGATCTCTTTGTATACTATCAGGTGACCAGGGGCACGGGGATGCGGGATCACCCGTTCACAGAAGGGAGCGGTAACCTGTGGGTGACCTTAAAGCCGGCAACTCCGCCGCAGCTGGCGGAAAAAATCCGGCTGATCACCCTGGAGGACACCCGTTTTTACCACTGTAATATCAAGACGCTGAACTTGATCCCCAGCGTTATGGCTTCCCAGCGGGCCAAGGAAAAGGGCTGTCAGGAGGCGATTTTCCACCGCGGCGACCGGGTCACCGAGTGCGCGCACAGCAACTGCCATATTTTAAAGGACGGACGGCTGATCACCGCGCCTCTGGACAATCTGATTCTGCCGGGGATCGCCAGAGCCCATCTGATCAATATGTGCGAAAAGCTGGGGATTCCGGTGGACGAGAGGCCCTTCACCCTGGCCGAGCTGCGGGATGCGGATGAGGTGCTGGTGACCTCGTCCAGCAAATTCTGCCTGTCTGCCAGCGAGGTGGACGGCAAGCCGGTGGGCGGCAGGGCGTCCGCGCTCCTGGAAAAAATTCAGAGCGCTTTGGAGGAGGAATTCCTGGCGGAGACGGAATAAAAATATGTAACGTGGCCGGGCATGGCGCCCGGCTTGACTTTTGCCGCAGCCAATGCTAGAATGGTTCCCATGATGAAAAAACAGAAGTTTCGCCGCAGAATCGCGGCATGGATCAGCGGAATAATGATTGGAACGGCTTGTCTGACGGGATGCGCCCACGGGGGCGGGGCACCGCTCAGCCAGTCGTCTTTTTTGTTGGATACCTTTGTGACGGTGACGATCTACGGCAGCCGCCACATTTTTCCCCAGAAAAACAAGGACATTTTGCAGGGTACCATGGATTTGTGCAAGCGCTATGAGGACCTGTTGAGCACCACCCGTGATACCAGCGAGATTTACAAGATCAATCACCGGCAGCCGGGGACGAAATCCATGACCGTGTCAGAGGACACGGCCCGGGTGATCGAGCGTGGGCTGGAGTACGGCCGCATGTCCGACGGCGCCTTCGACATCACGGTGGAGCCCTTAAGCTCCCTGTGGGATTTTAAGTCCAATGACCCGCAGGTGCCCGACCGGACGGAGATCGAGAAGGATCTGCACAAGGTGGATTTCCGGGCGATTCGGGTGGAAAACGATCAGGTATTTTTTGAACGGGACGACACGCGCATCGATCTGGGGGCCATCGCCAAGGGATTTATCGCGGACCGGCTCAAGGAATATCTGGAAGAAAATGGAGTTACCAGCGCGGTGATCAATCTGGGCGGCAATATTCTCTGCCTGGGGGAGCGGCCGGACGGGGAGCCCTTTAAGATCGGCTTGCAGAAACCCTTTGCGGACCATCAGGAAGCGGTGGCGGCCCTGAATATACGTGATATGTCGGTGGTGTCCTCGGGTGTATACGAGCGGCATTTTGTCAAGGACGGTGTGAATTACCACCATATCCTTAACCCGCGGACCGGATTCCCCTATGAAAATGGGCTGGTGCAGGTCTCCATTATCTCGCGTGAGTCGGTGGACGGGGACGGCCTGAGCACCACCTGCTTTGCCCTGGGACTGGACAAGGGAATTGAACTGCTTGATTCTCTGGACAATGTCTACGGGATTTTCATAACCGAGGATGGGGAACTGCATTATTCCCAGGGAGCGGAGGATTTTCAGGAGTAGAGAAAGCGCCTTTCACGGCGTTTTTTCTTTACTTTTCGAGAAGGGTATACTACAATAGTAGCGATATGTGCCGGAATATGTTTGGAAATTCCGGGAAAACGTAAGGAATCAGGTGTGGAAATGTTACAGAAACTGAAGGAAAAGTGCTTGAATTACGAGACGGTCAGTTACATTGTCTGCGGCGTGCTGACCACGGCGGTAGATTTTGTTTCTTACTCGTTGTTTCGCAAGAGCGGAATCAGCGTGGAGTTATCTCAGGGCTTGTCCTGGGTTGCCGCGGTTTTGTTCGCCTATGTGGTGAACAAGCTGATCGTGTTCCGCAATTTCAATCTGAGGCCCGGATATCTTGCCAGGGAGATCAGCGCGTTTGTGGCAGCCAGAGCCTTTTCCGGCGTGCTGACGTGGGTGATGATGGTGGGACTCGTCTGGATGGGCGGAAACAGGGGATTTTTGTACGAGATGTTCTGCAAGGGAGTCGTCTCGGCGGTAAATCTGGTATTAAACTATATATTCAGCAAGCTTTGGATTTTTAAGAAAACGACCGGTGAAGAAAGGTAAAACTGCCATGGAACGGGATGAAGTGGAGCGGGTAGAGCGGGAACTGGACGAAATTTTGAGTATTGTCCAGCCGGACCAGACTGCCCGGGGCAGCGATATAGGATTGACTGGAGAACATATGCAGAAGAGGAAAACAAAGCCGGATTCCGATTCGGCGGAGTGGCTGGATGAAGATTATACGGAAGATTTGGAGCCAGGCGCCAGGAGGAGGGCGGCAGGACCTTTGTTTGAAGCGGACGTGGAGGACGAGGGGATTGCCGCGGACCTGGAAGCGCTGCGGCGTATCTCGCGGAAAAACCGCCCGCCCCGCAGGGAGCGGGGGAGCGCTTCTGCGGTAAACGCGGGCGGAAATGCCCCGGATGGCCGCGTAGCGGTGGAGTTTGACGGAGTGAAGGTCAGCTTTGGCCAGGCGGATTACAGCGGTATGGAGGAAGCCAACGGCTGGGCGGACGCCCGCTATGGCGGGGGCGAACAGGATTTTGCCGGTCAGGATGACGGCGGGGCCGGACAAGCGTATGCCGGTCAGGATGACGGCGGAGGCCGCCAAGGTGAAGCTGGGACGGATTGGGCAGGCGATGGCGCTGGGCGAAATTATGACGATGATGGTGAATACGAGACGCAGGGCGGGGCAGAGGCGCCTTATAGCCAAGCCGGATTAAACTCTGCCGCACAGCATCAGAGCAGAGCCTGCCGGAGCCGCAAACGCCAGGACTATGCCGGATCGGACCGGAATGATCCGGGCGGCGGCCAGGACTACGCCGGGAAGGATCGGAATGATCCCTACGATGAGGAGAACTACGCCGGAGCGGGCCGAAACTATTCCGACGGCGGCCAGGATTACGCCAATGAGGATCAGGATTATCCCGGTGACGACCAGGGCTACGCTGGTTCAGCCCAGGATTATCCCAATGGCGATCAGGACTACGCCGAAGAAAACCAGGGCTATGCCCGCGCAGACCGGGACTACGCCGAGAAGGCATCTGCCTGGGATGAGCAGGAGGAGGACCGGTATTTGGAGGACGGCCTTTGGACCGCGGAAGCGGCAGGGAACAGGTCCGCTTGCGAGGGGGTGAAAAGCTCCCTTCATATATTAAAGGCCTCGGACGGACTGTTGGCGGCATTTTTTGTGCCGGTGATCGTGATGATCATAGTCTTTGCCCAGCGGGGGATTTTTCCCTTTGGCGAGGAGAGCTTTCTGCGCACCGACATGTACCACCAGTACGCTCCGTTTTTTTCCGAGTTTCAGTACAAGCTGACCCATGGCGGCAGCCTGCTGTACAGCTGGGATATCGGTATGGGCGTGAACTTTTCGGCCCTGTACGCCTACTACCTGGCCAGCCCCTTCAATTGGCTGCTGGTTTTATGTCCCAAGGCCTATATCATCGAATTTATGAGCTACGGCATCGTGCTCAAAATCGGGCTGGCAGGCTTGAGCTTTGCCTGGTATCTGCGCAGGCATTGCCGGACAAAGGACTTCGGCGTGGGCTTTTTCGGTATCTTTTACGCCCTGTCCGGGTATATGGCCGCCTATAGCTGGAACATCATGTGGCTGGACTGCATTATCCTGTTCCCGCTGATTATGCTGGGTTTGGAGCGGCTGGTGCGCAAGAGAAAGCCGTTTTTGTACTGCCTTACCCTGGGCGCGGCCATTCTCTCCAACTATTATATCTCCATCATGATCTGTATTTTTATGGTGATGTATTTTATTGCGCTGATGATCCTGTATCCGCCCAAAAAGGCCGGTGAATTTTTTGCCGCCTGCGGGCAGTTTGCCGCATTTTCGCTGGCGGCAGGCGGTCTGGCCGCGGTGGTGCTGCTCCCGGAAATCTACGCGCTGCAAACCACGGCTTCGGGGAACTTCGACTTCCCCAAGACGCTGAGCTCCTATTTCCCGATTTTTGATATGCTGGCGCGGCATATCGGGAATGTATCCGTGGAGATCGGCCTGGACCATTGGCCCAACATCTACTGCGGCGTGGCTGTGTTTATTTTCTTCCTGCTGTATTTGGCCAGCCGGAAGATTGCGCTGCGGGAGAAAGCGGTGTACTGCACGCTGTTGATCTTGTTTTTTGCCAGCTTTTCCACCAATATGCTGAATTTTATCTGGCACGGGTTTCACTACCCCAACAGCCTGCCATGCCGGCAGTCCTTCATCTATATTGCGCTGATGCTGCTGATCTGCTATCGGGCATACATGTACCTGGATGTGACGCCCTGGCGGCACGTGGCTATCGCGTTTTGGGGCTCCGCCTGCTTTGTGATCCTGGCGGAGAAGCTGGTGGACAACAAGGAGCAGTTCCATTTTTCCGTGTTCTATGTGGCGCTTTTGTTCCTGGCCCTGTACACGGGGCTGATTTACCTGTACAAGCGGCGCAGGAAAGGGGCTGACGTTGCCGTGCTGCTGGCCCTGGCCGTGGTCTCCATCGAGTCCGCGGTGAATACCACCGTGACCAGCGTTCCCACCACCAGCCGGACCGCCTACACCCGCGACAATAAGGATGTGATCACCTTGATGAGCGAGGTGACCCCCCAGACCTTCTACCGTGTGGAGAAGGTGGACCGAAAGACGAAAAATGACGGGGCCTGGATGAATTTCCCCTCCGTCTCCCTGTTTTCCTCCACGGCAAACGCCTCGCTCTCAGACTTTTTCCGCAAGCTGGGCTGCGAGAGCTCCACAAACGCCTACAGTATCACAGGCAGCACACCGCTGGTGGACAGCCTGTTCTCCGTGAAGTACGGCCTGTACGACAAGGAGCAGGTGACGGGCGAGCTGTTAAGCTTTGCCGGACGTCGGGGCGATACGTGGCTGTATGAGAATCTGTATACGCTTCCGGTGGCCTTCATGCTTCCAAAGGATGTGGAGAGCAACTGGATCATGGATACGGCGAATCCGGCCTATGTGCAGAACGATCTTTGCAGCGTGCTGGACACGTCGCCCGTGCTTGTGGGGGTGGATACCGTGCCCAACGGGAGTAAATTGACGTTCACGCCGGATGTGACCGGAGATTACTACGTCTATGTCACAAGCCGTAAGATTAAGGAGGTCACGGCCGTTGTGGGATCCCAGTCCATGAATTTTGACAATGTGGACCGCGGTTACCTGCTGGAGCTGGGGACCTGCACGGCCGGGAGCGAGGTGAGCCTGGAATCCCGGGATGAGGGTAACGTGGCGCTTCAGGTGGAGGTGTGGCGGTTTGATCCCCAGGGCTTTAAGGAGCTTTACAGCCGCCTGAACCAAAACCCGATGTCCGTGACCAAGTGGACGGACGTGAGCGTGGAGGGCACGATTGTGGCCGACGCGCCGGGCGTTATGTACACCAGCATACCGTATGACAAGGGCTGGAGCGTGAAGGTGGACGGCAACAGCGTTACCGCCAGGCCGCTGTTCGACACCTTCCTGGGCGTCGATCTGAGCGCGGGAGCCCATACGGTGTCGCTGTCCTACGAGCCTGAGGGCCTGAGGACGGGCGCAATCATCACTGCGGGCAGCGCGGCCTTTGTGGGTATTTCCGCGGCCGTATATTTTGCTTGGAACCGAAGGAAAAAAGAAGAGAGTTAGGAGAGTGAAGCCATGAAATTATGGGGCGGACGTTTTACCAAGGAGACCAACCAGTTGGTGCACAATTTCAATGAATCCCTATCATTTGACCAGAAATTTTACCGCCAGGATATCCGCGGGAGCATCGCTCATGTGACGATGCTGGCCAAACAGGGGATTTTGTCGGAAAATGACAAGGTGGATATTATCCGTGGATTGGAAAGCATTTTGAAGGATTTGGATAGCGGCGAGCTCACCATATCACCCGATTCCGGATATGAGGATATCCACTCCTTTGTGGAGGGGACTTTGACCGAGCGCGTGGGCGAGGCGGGAAAACGCCTGCACACCGGCCGCAGCCGCAACGATCAGGTCGCGCTGGATATGAAGCTTTATACGCGGGATGAGATTCAGGAGATCGACGGCCTTTTGAAAGGCCTGTTGAACGAGCTGCTGACCGTGATGGAGGCCAACCTGGATACCTTTATGCCGGGCTTTACCCATTTACAGAAGGCGCAGCCCATCACCCTGGCCCACCACATAGGGGCGTACTTTGAAATGTTCTCCCGGGACCGCTCCCGTCTCCACGATATCCGCCGGCGCATGAATTACTGCCCGCTGGGGTCAGGGGCGTTAGCCGGAACAACCTATCCCTTGGATCGGGCGTACACGGCACAGCTTCTGGGCTTTGACGGTCCCACCCTGAATTCCATGGATTCTGTGGCGGACCGTGATTACCTTCTGGAGCTGCTCAGCGCGCTGTCTATTATCTCCATGCACCTGAGCCGGTTCTGCGAGGAAATCATCATCTGGAACACCAACGAGTATCGGTTTGTGGAGATCGACGACTCCTACAGCACGGGCAGCAGCATTATGCCCCAGAAAAAGAATCCGGATATCGCCGAGCTGATCCGCGGAAAGAGCGGTCGCGTCTACGGCGCCCTGGTGTCCCTCCTCACCACCATGAAGGGGCTGCCGCTGGCCTACAACAAGGATATGCAGGAGGACAAGGAGCTGGCATTTGACGCCATCGACACGGTGAAGGGCTGCCTGCTGCTGTTTACCGGCATGATCTCCACCATGACATTCCGCAAGGACGTGATGGAGGCCAGCGCCAAGAGAGGGTTCACCAACGCCACCGACGCGGCGGATTATTTGGTCAACCACGGCGTCGCCTTCCGGGACGCCCACGGCATCGTGGGGCAGTTGGTGCTAGCCTGTATCGAGAAGGGGATCGCGCTGGACGATCTGCCGTTGGAGGAGTACCAAAAGATCAGCCCTGTGTTTGACGAGGACGTCTACCAGGCGATCAGCATGAAAACCTGCGTGGAGAAGCGGACCACTGTGGGAGCCCCCGGCGAGGCTGCCATGCGTGAGGTGATCGCGCGCTACAGGGAGCAGCTGGAGCAGTAAGGCGGCCCCGCAAGGCGTGTGTGAGCGGCTGGACAGAGCGGGGCATGGCCCCACTATACCGCCCCCGGCGGGCATGAATTTGCCCCTCCGGGGGCTTTGGCATCGATTAATGCTTGACGGTTCCAGTTGAAAAATATATAATATTTACAGCATTGATGTTGTAAAAACAACGGAAAGAGGACCTGATGGAAGAATTTCTGCACATTTTACGGAAGTCCCCGCTGTTCTACGGGGTGAATGACGACGAGCTTTACACGCTGCTGAAGTGCTGCGCGGCGGAGCAGACACGCTATGAGGAGGGAGAGTATATCTACCGCATGGGCGAGTCCTTAAACAGCATCATGATCATGCTCTCCGGCAGCGCCATGGTGGTGCAGGAGAATTTCTGGGGAAGGCAGGAGGAGCTGTTCCGGGTCAAGGAGGGGGAAATCTTCGGGGAGTCCTACTCCTGCGCCAGAACCGCGGTGCTGCCGGTCAGCGTGGTGACCGAGAGGCCCTGCGAGGTGATGTTCCTCCAGTACCAGCGGATGATCACCTTCTGCTCCCTGGCCTGCGATTTCCACACCCGCCTGATTCAGAATATGCTGCGCGTTCTGTCCGAGCACAATGTGAAGCTGGAGAACAAGCTGGAGCACATGTCGCGCAAGACCACCCGGGACAAGCTGCTGTCCTATTTGTCCCAGCAGGCGGTGGCCTGCGGCGGCAGGGATTTCGATATCCCCCACAGCCGCCAGGAGCTGGCCCGCTACCTGGGCGTGGACCGCAGCGCCATGTCCAACGAGCTGAGCAAGATGAAGTCGGAAGGGCTGCTGGAATTTCAGCGGAATCATTTTGTGCTATATGAGAAAGCGGGAGCGGCAGACGGGCGGATATAGCGCTTGGGGAGCGCCGGTACGCGGGGCGGGCCGAAAAGGCCGCGAAGCGCAGGCGGCAGGACGCTCCGTGAAATGAGCCCGGGGAGCGGAGAGAAGCATATCAATAGACGGAGGTGATTCCATGGCGGGAAATAAGATGCTGTCCCAGAATGTGGCGGATAATATCATGTCAATGATAACCATTGAGAAACGTTTTGAGGCCGGCTCAAAGCTGCCCAATGAACTGGAGCTGGCCGGGGAGTTAAACGTCAGCAGGACCACTCTGCGGGAGGCGGTGAGAATACTGGTCGCCTACGGCGTGCTGGAGGTCCGCCGTGGCACAGGCACCTTTGTGACGGAAAAAGCCTTTCATCGCGAGGAGGCTTTCGGCCAGCTCACTGACGTGATGGCCAATGCCAGGGATCTCTACGAGATGCGCCTGATTTTCGAACCTGAGGCCGCCTATCTGGCCGCTGTGCGCGGCACGGACGGGGAACTGAAGCGCATCGCGGAGTGCGGGCGCGGAGTCGAGGAGGCCATCCGAGACGGCAGGGACCGGACGGAGCAGGAGCGGGCATTCCACAAATCCATCGCCCAGGCCACCCACAATGAGTTTATGAACAAGCTGATGCCCATTCTCTACCAGGCGATCTCAAAGGGGGTGGCGCTTTCGGAACAGGGAGGCCAGGCGGTTCAGGACACGGTGAACGATCACCGGCTGATCGTGGAATTCCTTTCCCAGCGCAACGCTGAGGGAGCCCGCAGCGCCATGAAAATTCATATCCATCACGCCATCAGGGAGTTGGGCCTTGGGGAATCCGTTCCTAGTGCGTTCTGCAAGTCCTCCTTTCTGTAAAATTCTCCGGAAAGCCGGCCCAGACGGGTCGGCTTTCGTTGTCGCCCGGCGGGGGTGATCCCGCCCATGATTCCACCGTCACTATCAGGAAAAACCAAACAGCCCCGCGGGAAGCTTGTGGGTGAGAAAAACATTTTTATTTAAAGACATAATACAACTGCTTGACATCGTATGTCTTGGGCGATAAACTTAAGTCAACCATATCATTTTAAACCCAAAAAGGAGGAACCGCACATGAGATGGATCGACCTGGATACTTGGGACAGGGCCATGCACTTCCGAATTTTCAAGGACAGCCTTCAGCCCCAATACTGTGTCACATTTAACCTGGACATCACCAATTTTCTGGCCCGGATCAGGGAAAGGGGATATTCCTTCACCTTTTCCTTTGTCTATGCCGTCACGCGCTGCGCCAACGGGATCGAGGCCTTCCGCTGCCGCTTTGTGGACGGAAAGCCAGCTGTGTTTGACGTGATCAATACGTCCTTTACCTACCTGAATCCGGAAACCGAGCTGTTCAAGGTGATCAACGTCCCCATGCAGGACAGCCTGGAAGCATACGTCGCCCTTGCCAAAGCGTCGGCCGAGAGCCAGAAGGAGTATTTTACCGGTCCCATGGGCAACGATATCTATCAGTTTTCTTCCTTCCCCTGGGTCAGCTACACGCATATATCCCACACGGACTCAGGGAAAAAGGACAACGCCACCCCGCTGTTTGACTGGGGAAAATATGAACCCCGGGATGGCCGTGTCCTCTTACCTTTTTCCGTCCAGGTCCACCACTCCTTTGTAGACGGCGTCCACATCGGCAAGCTGGCGGACTCCCTCCAGAAATATCTGGCGGAGTTTACTTTTGAAGAATAGGATGAAAGCGGCCTACTCTGCATTCAGAACCTTTTCCACGTCCTCCTTTCCCGCCAGGTTCACAGCCTTAGAATCCTTTAACCTCACATAATATCCATTTCCCTCCGGGTTCATGCTTCCCACCAGCAGCGTGGTGGTGATGTCCTTGCCGTCCTTTCGGCAGGTCCACGTCAGCGTCATCACCGGGGTTTCTAACCCGCAGCTTCCCAGTTCCTCGTCCGTGGCCTTGTAATTGACACAGGAGCGGATGGAGAGCCCGCTGATCGCCTGCGCCAGGTTGTTTAACGGGGCATTGTCCTTCAGCCGGTTGGCCTCCGTGTCCGCATTGTCCCGGTACCAGGCGATATTTCCCTGCCCGTCCACCTCTTTTTTAACATAATGGCTCTGTTTTTCATCTTTGGTGACCGTGATATCCCGGATATCCGAGCCGGAAATGACTGGCAGGGACTCGGTCTGGATAAAATCGTACAGCCCCTTGGCGGCAGTGTCCGCCAGGGAGGAGCTGATGGTGTAGACCTGGCTTCCGCCGGAGATGCAGGCGTAATATTCGTCCGGCGCCTCCTCGAGATCCGAGGAACCGGAGGCTTTCACCTGATTGCCGATGAGCAGCGTGGCGGGGCTTTTCTGGTCGGTGGTAATTTCAAAGCGGATCGCGGGATCGGAGAGTCCGTAGGCCGTCAGTTCATCCGCGGACTCCAGCCTGCGCGTGGCCGGGAGCGCCGTCAGCTGGTCGGCCAGACTTGTGAGCGCGGCCTGGCGGATCGGGCAGTCGCGGTCCTTGGCGTAATACCAGGTGCCGCCGTCCAGCACGAAATCCAGCCGCGAATCTCCGTTTTCAATGGCAATCCCCGTGACGTCGGTAAAGTCCGTCACATAGATGCGGGAATTTTCAGATTCCGAAAGCGCCCGTTCGGCGCTGCGCTTGTGCTGCCAGGCCAGCCCGGCGTAAGCGGCGCACAGCACCAGAAGCGCGGCTGCGGCCACGGTGAGCTGCTTTGACTTTTTCATGAGAACACCTCCTTACAGCTTCCGCCGCTTCATCCAGATCACAAAGCCTGCGATCAGGAAAATGACGGGAATGACGATGATGAACAGCGCGCTCCAGAGTCCGCCCGCAGTGATCATGTTATAGGTGACGTCCAGGCTTTTTGCAGGTATGGACAGGTTAACAGCCTGGGAAATGTTGTGCGACGCCGCGTTCATAAAGATGGTCAGGTTGGTGATGCTGGGGAACTGCTGCAGCAGCGATCCGTCGATCAGGGATGGGGCGGTGATGACGGTCAGGGTGGCCTCCGGCGTCTGTCCGCTGTCCTGAGCCTGGGCCTGGGAAGCGGTGGCAGCCTGGGAGCTCTCGCCGGTTTGAGCCGGTTCCGTTGCGGTGGCCCCCAGCACATAGGTGCCCCGGACCTGTTCCTGGGTTGCCGGGTCCACGAAAATGCCGCTGTCCGTGGTGGTCAGAAACGGGGAAACGGTCAGACCGTCCCTCAGGTCCTGGGAGATGGTCATGCCCGAGGGATTGGAGAGCAGGGCCGGATCACGGCTGGTGATTTTGTCCAGCATACCGCTGGAGAAGTCGTACTCCGGGAAGAAGAGAAACGGGTTGTTATTGTAAAATTGTCCCGGCGCCGTGTCCGCCACATATCCGTTTTTCAGCTCCATGCCGTAGTCCGCGCAAAGGGCGGTCAGGTTCGGGCAGCCGGACTGCGTGTAGCCGGTCAGGATCAGCACATGTCCGCCCTGCTTCAGATAGTCGGAGATCATTTCCTTCTCATCCACTGCGATGTCGGTCTGAGGATTGTTGACCAACAGAAGCTCACAGTCCTCCGGGATAGCCCCGTCGGTGAGCAGATTCAGGTCCCGGAGCTGCATGTTGGATTTCTTCAGGGCGTCCGTCACCATGGAGGGGAGCGTGGACTCCTTGTGCCCGCTCAACTGGTACACGCCGGTTTCGTTATCGTTGGCCACATAGGAGATGGCGCTGGTGATCTGCCCCTCCCCGTCGAAGGCGGATTCCTTGTACTGCTGGTACTGGTAGTAGGCCATCATGTCGATCTGGATAATATTCGAAAACGGGATGGATTGCGTCTTGCCGGTGTCGGGGCAGCTGACGAGAACGGTGTTTGCCTCTGTGCCCAGGGTGCTGAGCACGTCCGGGTGAAGCACCGGGTCCTCGACCGTCACATTCACATGTTGGGACAGATCGGCGTAGAGTCCGGCAAAGTGGGTGATGCGCTCGTCCACCCGGTCCGGGTCTCCGACAATGTAAATGTCCACGTCCTTTGTCAGGCCGTCCAACAGCTCTCTGGTGGTATCGCTCAGGGAATAGATCTGGTTGGTGCTCAGGTCCAGACGGCGGTACTTGGCCGGAACGGTGCCGGCGATCAGGTTGATCACAATGACGGCGGCGATGACGATAACGGTAAAAATAGCCGCAAAGCCGCCCTTTTTAAGATTTTTGTTCATATTCTGCCTCCTGCTGTCATGAAATTCATCCGGAACATATCAGCTCCACCTGCGTTTCTCAATGGTCTGCACAGTCAAGAACAGCATGATAAAGACTGCGCTCACATAGTAGAGCAGGCCGCCCAAATCCAGGATATGGTCGTTGACCACGGTGTTGAATACGTCCGCCAGCACGATTTTTCCCAGCAGATGGGTCAGAGCCCGGTCCAGCAGGGATTTCTGAAAGAAATAGACGGCTGCCAGGGCCGCGGCGCCTGCGGCTTCCAGGCCCAGAGACAGGGGGGCGCAGCCGGTGAGCCGGTAGAGCACAAAGGCCAGCAGGGTCAAAAGCAGCAGCAGTCCGATCAGGGAATCCCGGGCCGAGGTGGGGAGAAAGCTGATCAGGTTGGGCCACAGGGTCAAAAGCAGCAGGACGCCGAAGGTGCCGGCAGCCGCGATGAGCTGGCTCTCCGTCAGGGAGGAGATGAACAGTCCGATGGCGATGTAGACGCAGCCCAACAGGAAAAAGGTCAGAATCGCGCCGTAGTCCTCGGCCAGGTAGGCGGTGCCGCCGGATTTGATGATCAGGGGGCACAGACAGGAGATAACCATAGGGACGGCGAACACAGTCACCATGGAGAGGTATTTGCCCATCACGATGCTCCAGAGGGAGACGGGGGAGGTGAGCAGCAGCTGGTCGGTGCGCGAGCGGTGTTCCTCGGACATGCTCCTCATGGTCAGCACCGGCACGGCGATGAGCAGGATTATGAGGATCGCGCCCAGGGTGTAGGAAAAGTAGGGGTATCCGCCCAGCATGTTGGTGGCCATAAAATAGATGCCGATGAACATGGTGACAAAGGCGATAAACACATATCCGGTCATGGAATAGAAATAAGATTTCAGCTCTCGGCTATAGATTGCTCTCATGTTCGCAGTCCTCCTGTCTTGTCTGTTTTTCGTCCTCCGTCAATTCCAGGAACACGTCCTCCAGGGAGGCGTGAACAGGTTCCATGGCGAGAATGGGCAGCCTGCGGTCCGCGCAGGCGAAGAAAACGGCTTCCCGGATGTCTGGGCGGGCGCAGAGACATGGGGCCTCATCGGAGGGCGTTTCCACCTCGTCCGCCCGGCCTGCCGCCCTCCCGGCGTAATCCAGAGATATCCGGCAGACTCCCTCCTCATTGGATTCCAGAAAATGGATATCAGAGATTTGGGGGATGGCTTCCAGGGCGGCGCGGACCTCCTCCTGGGGCCCCTTGACGGACAGGTTTATGCCGCCGGCTCCGGCCATCTGGCGCTCCAGGTTCTCCGGGGTGTCGCTGGCGATCAGCCTGCCGCGGTTGATGATGAGAATGTGATCGCAGACCGCGCTGACCTCGGAGAGGATGTGGGAGCTGAGGATGACCGTGTGCTTTTGACCCAGCCCGCGGATCATATCCCGAATTTCGATAATCTGTTTCGGGTCCAGGCCCACGGTGGGCTCATCCAGGATGATAACCTGAGGTTTGCCCAGAATGGCCTGGGCCATGCCCACGCGCTGCCTGTAGCCCTTGGAGAGCTTCCTGATCAGACGCCCGCCCACGTCCGTGACCTTCACCAGCTCCATGACCTCCGCCACAGCCTCGGCCCGCGCCGCTTTGGAGAGCTTTTTTAAGCTGGCGGCAAACTCCAGGTACTCCCGCACCGTCATGTCGGTGTAGAGGGGCGGAATTTCAGGAAGGTAGCCGATGCGGGATTTGGCTGCCTCCGGTTCCTCCAGAATGTTGTGGCCGTCGATCAGCACCTCGCCTGAGGTGGCGCCCAGATAACCGGTCATCATATTCATGGTGGTGGATTTTCCGGCTCCGTTGGGGCCGAGAAAGCCGTAGATTTGGCCGTCGCGGACCGTAAAGCTCAGATGGTCCACCGCCAGGTGTCCTCCGTAGGATTTTACAAGATCTTTTACTTCAATCAATGGTACTCTCCTCCTGTCTGTCAGATTGCCGTATCCGGCCGCGATGCCGCGGGGACCGGCATAATGTCAAGAATTAGTTTTAGTCCTGAAATGTGATAGAAATGTGATGGAAATATTATATTGCTGTTAAATATTGACCGGAAACGAGGGGAGAAGCGCGAAAAAAGCCCGGCTGCGGCGGGATTTTCAGGGAACGGGCATTGATTTCAGACAGGCGGACAGATTGTGGAGAAACGCGCATATGCTTATAAAAAGAATTGTATCGAGGATATGGCCATGGGACACCGGCTGTTTAACAAATATCTGGCGCTGGCGGACGTGGGGGGATCGGCCTATGTGCTTTTGGAGCTGGCCTGGCGGGGGTGCAGCCACTGGACCATGTTTGTGCTGGGAGGGCTGTGCTTTGTCGGCCTGGGGCTGATCAACGAGCTGCTGCCCTGGAATATGCCGCTCTGGGAGCAGGTCCTGGCCGGAGCTCTGCTGATCACGGTCCTGGAGTTTTTGACCGGCTGTGTGGTCAATCTGCTGCTGGGATGGAATGTGTGGGATTACAGCGGCATGCCGGGAAACATACTGGGCCAGGTCTGTCTCAAATACAGCGCCCTGTGGCTGCCCGTGAGCCTGGCCGGGATTGTGCTGGACGACTGGCTGCGGTATCGGTGGTTCGGCGAGGAGCGGCCCTGCTATAATCTGGGGCTGACCCGCCAGGCCGGCCGGATCCTGCGGCTGTAGAGACCTTTATCCGGGCAAAACGGTGGAGGCGGGGCGCAGAAATACCGCCCGGATTGCTGTCCGCAGACAGCCTGTTCCGGGCGGTATTTGATCCCGCCGCATCGGCAGAAGCGTATTTATAATTATTGATTCGGAGAAAGTGACACTAACGCATAATTACCCAACGTAGGAGGCGTCGATATTCTTGCCGGACTTTTTAGCCTGCTCGATCTCGGCCATCTTCATGGCGCGCACCTTTAAGGGCAGGCCGAACAGGGTGATGAAGCCGTCCGCATCGTGGTGGTCGTACAGGTCTCCGGTGGTGAAGGAGGCCAGGGACTCGCTGTACAGGGAATAGGGGGAGGTGGTACCGGCCTTGATGATGTTGCCCTTGTACAGTTTGAATTTGACGGTGCCGGTCACGTACTTCTGGGTGGACTCCACGAACGCCTGCACGGCCTCGCGCAGCGGGGTGAACCACTTGCCCTCGTATACGATCTGCGCCATCTTGTTGGCCATGTCCTTTTTGGCATCCATGGTGGCGCGGTCTAATACCAGCTCCTCCAGCTGCATGTGGGCTTCCATCAGGATGGTGCCGCCGGGGGTCTCGTAGATGCCGCGGGACTTCATGCCCACCACGCGGTTTTCCACAATGTCCACGATGCCGATGCCGTGCTTGCCGCCCAGCTCGTTTAAGGTGCGGATCACGTCGGAAACCTTCATGGACTTGCCGTTCACAGAGGTGGGGACGCCCTCCTCAAAGGTGATGGTCACGTACTCGCCCTCATCAGGCGCTTTCTCCGGGCGCACGCTCATAACCAGCAGATGGTCGTAGTTGGGCTCCAGGGAGGGATTCTCCAGCTCCAGGCCTTCGTGGCTGATGTGCCATAAGTTGCGGTCCCGGCTGTAGCTGCTGTCGGCGGAGAAGGGCAGGTCGATGCCGTGCTGCTTGCAGTAGTCGATCTCGTCGTCGCGGGATTGCAGCGTCCACACGTCGGTCATACGCCAGGGAGCGATGATCTTTAAGTCGGGAGCCAGGGCCTTGATGCCCAGCTCAAACCGGATCTGGTCGTTGCCCTTGCCGGTAGCGCCGTGGCAGATGGCGGTAGCGCCCTCCTTGCGGGCGATGTCCACCAGGCATTTTGCGATGGCGGGGCGGGCCATGGAGGTTCCCAGCAGATATTTGTTCTCATAAACGGCGTCGGCCTTCACACAGGGCATGATGTAGTTGTCGCAGAAGTCGTCCACCAGGTCTTCAATGTATAATTTAGAAGCGCCGGACAGCTTAGCCCGCTCATCCAGTCCGTCCAGCTCGCTGCCCTGGCCGCAGTCGATACAGCAGCAGACCACTTCATAGCCGAAATTTTCCTTCAGCCACGGGATAATGGTGGTGGTGTCCAGACCGCCGGAATATGCCAAAATTACTTTCTCTTTCATAATCAAAATCCTCCTGAATCAATCATTTATTTTTCTTTCCGTTTGTGTGTGATTTGACTTTCATAAATATACACCACAATTAAAAAAAATGCAATAGAAAAAATTAAATTTATAAAAATGTTGCATATTATTCATATGATGTGTATAATTATGAACATGACATCAAATCCGGCCGCTTTTGACGGCGGGAAAGCCTGCCTGAGGTCAAAATAACGGCCGCCATCCGGGCGGCGGGCAGGAAACGAGGGATGGATTAATAATGAAGGCGAGGAAGGCATTATGATCAAAGTTGGCATTATCGGTTCGACCGGGTATGCGGGCGGGGAGCTGGTACGGCTCCTGCTTCAGAGAGAGGATGTAGCGATCAAATGGTACGGTTCCAGAAGTTATATTGATCAGGATTATGCATCGGTTTATGCAAATATGTTCCAGCTTTTGGACGAGAAATGCATGGATGATAATATGAAGGAACTGGCCGGCATGGTGGATGTGGTGTTCACGGCAACGCCCCAGGGGCTTTGCGCTTCCCTGGTGGACGAGGAGATACTGTCCCAGGTGAAGGTCATTGACCTGAGCGCGGATTTTAGGATCAAGGACGTGAGCGTGTACGAGCAGTGGTATAAGCTGACCCACGCGGCCCCGCAGTTTATTAAAGAGGCGGTCTACGGGCTGCCGGAGGTGAACCGCGAGCAGGTGAAAACGGCCAGGCTCATCGCCAACCCGGGATGCTTTCCCACCTGCTCCTTCCTGTCGGTGTATCCGCTGGTGAAGGAGGGGCTGATCGACCCAAACACCCTGATCATCGACGCCAAGTCAGGCACCTCCGGGGCCGGACGCGGGGCGAAGGTGGACAGCCTGTACTGCGAGGTCAATGAGAACATCAAGGCCTACGGGGTGGGCGTGCACCGCCACACGCCGGAGATCGAGGAACAGCTCTCCTACGCGGCGGGAAAGCCGGTGACCATCAGCTTTACCCCCCATCTGGTTCCGATGAACAGGGGGATTCTGGTGACCGCCTACGCCTCCTTGACAAAGGAGGTCACGGAGGAGGAGCTGCGGGCCGCTTATGACCGGTATTACCGGGACGAATATTTTGTCCGCTTGTTGAAGCCAGGCGTTGTGCCCCAGACCCGCTGGGTGGAGGGCAGCAATTTTGCGGATGTGAACTTTAAGCTGGACCGGCGCACGGGCCGGGTGGTGATGATGGGCGCCATCGACAACATGGTGAAGGGCGCCGCCGGCCAGGCCATCCAGAATATGAATCTGATGTTCGGATTGGCGGAGAACACGGGATTGAAGCAGGTGCCCATGTTCCCGTAGCCGGTGGAAATGCGGCGAAGGTGCGGCAGCGCAAACATCCGCCTATGCCCGGCTTCCGCTTTACAGAAGCCGGCGGCAACGAAAATAAACAGACGAGGGATTTTAAATGTCAGGGACAATGGACGTGATCATCCGGGAGATGACCATAGAGGATTACGAGCAGGTATTTGAGCTGTGGACCGAGATCAAGGGCTTCGGCATCCGCACGGTGGACGATTCCAGGGAGGGCGTGGAGCGCTTTCTGCGGCGCAATCCCACAACCAGCGTGGTGGCGGTGCAGAACGGCCGGGTGGTGGGCAATATTCTCTGCGGCCACGACGGCCGGACCGGCTGCTTTTATCACGTCTGTGTGGCCCCCGGCTACCGCAAGCACGGCATCGGCTACCGCATGGTGCGGGCGGCCATGGAGGCGCTCCAGCGCGAGGGGGTCAGCAAGATCAGCCTGATCGCGTTCAAGGAAAACCAGGTGGGAAACGCCTTTTGGAAGGGCATCGGCTGGGTGGAGCGCCAGGACATTAACAGCTACGAGTTCATTTTAAATGAGGAAAATATCACCCGGTTCGTCCGGTAGACCAGAAGGAGTGCGGAAAAATGGGAGAAATCATAAAAATAGACGGCGGCGTGACGGCGGCGGCAGGATTTAAGGCGGCGTCCGTTGCGGCGGGAATCAAATACAAGGACCGCCCGGATATGGCGATGATCTACAGCGAGGCCGACTGCGTTTCGGTGGGCACCTTCACCACCAATCTGGTGCAGGCGGCCCCGGTAAAGTGGGATAAAAAGCAGGTGTACGGCGGCGCAGCGGCCAGGGCGGTGGTGGTGAACGCGGGGATCGCCAACGCCTGTACCGGCAAAGAGGGCATGGACTACTGCGGGCTTACGGCCAAGGCCTGCGCGGCCTCCCTGGGAGTGCCGGAGGACAGCGTGCTGGTGGCCTCCACCGGCGTGATCGGCATGCAGCTGCCCATGGACCGCATCCAGGCGGGGGTCCGGGCCATGGCCCCGCTGCTCTGCGGGGACGAGGAGAGCGGGACAAAGGCGGCAAAGGCCATTATGACCACGGACACCAGGCACAAGGAGGTGGCCGTGGCCTTTGAAATCGGCGGCGTCACCGTGAAAATGGGCGGTATGTGCAAGGGCTCCGGCATGATCCACCCCAACATGTGCACCATGCTCAGCTTTGTGACCACGGATGCGGCCATCTCCAAGGAGCTGCTGCAGGAGGCCCTGAGCGCTGATATCCGGGACACCTACAACATGATCTCCGTGGACGGGGACACCTCCACCAACGACACGGTGCTCCTCCTGGCCAACGGCATGGCCAACAATCCGGTGATAACCGAGAAAAATGAGGATTACAACATATTTTGCCGGGCGCTGAATGAAATCAACAGGACGCTGGCCAGGAAAATGGCCGGGGACGGCGAGGGCTGCACGGCCCTGTTCGAGGTGAAGGTAGTGGGCGCGGACACAAAGGAGCAGGCCAGGGTGCTGGCCAAATCCGTGATCACCTCCAGCCTGACCAAGGCGGCGATCTTCGGCCACGACGCCAACTGGGGACGGATTCTCTGCGCCATGGGCTACTCGGGCGCGCAGTTTGACCCGGAGAAGGTGGATCTGTTTTTTGAGAGCGCCGCGGGCAGCATGCAGATTATAAAGGACGGCGTGGCGGTGGATTACAGCGAGGAGCAGGCCACAAAAATCCTGTCGCAGCCGGAGGTGACGGCTGTGGCGGACGTGAAAATGGGCACGGCAGAGGCTACGGCCTGGGGCTGCGACCTGACCTTTGACTATGTAAAAATCAACGCGGATTACCGCTCGTGACGAGGAGGATGAAAAAATGGAACTGGAGCCGGGAATTATGCACAAGGCGGCGGTGCTGATCGAAGCCCTGCCGTACATACAGCGTTTTAATCGGAAAATTGTGGTGGTCAAATACGGCGGCAGCGCCATGGTGGATGAGAACCTGAAAAAACAGGTCATTCAGGATGTGGTGCTGTTAAAGCTGGTGGGCTTCAAGCCCATAATCGTCCACGGCGGCGGCAAGGAGATCAGCCGCTGGGTGGGCAAGGTGGGCATGGAACCGCATTTTGTGGGCGGCCTGCGGGTGACCGACGAGCCTACCATGGAGATTGCGGAGATGGTGCTCAACAAGGTGAACAAGAGCCTGGTGCAGCTGGTCAACGAGCTGGGCGTGAGGGCCGTGGGCATCAGCGGCAAGGACGGCATGATGCTCCGCTGCAAGAAAAAATATTCCGGCGGCGAGGACATCGGCTATGTGGGGGAGGTGACGGAGGTTGACCCCAAGATCATTTACGATCTGCTGGAGCGGGATTTCCTGCCCATTATCTGCCCCACGGGCTTTGACGAGGATTTTAAGACCTACAACATCAACGCCGACGATGCGGCCTGCGCGGTGGCCACTGCGATGAAGGCGGAAAAGCTGGCCTTCCTGACGGACGTGGAGGGCGTGTACCGGGATTTTAACGACAAGGAATCCCTGCTGTCGGAGATGACAGTGGACGAGGCGCAGGCGTTTGTGGACAGCGGCACCCTGGGCGGCGGGATGCTGCCCAAGCTGCAGAACTGTATCGACGCGATCAGAAGCGGCGTTTCCAGGGTCCACATTCTGGACGGACGCATCCCCCACTGCCTGCTGCTGGAAATTTTCACGGACAAAGGCATCGGCACCGCGATTTTTAACTCCGCGGAGGAAGAGAGGTATTATCATGGCTGACCAGAAAACAATCGACCGGGCGGAGCAGGTGCTCTATAAGACCTACAACCGTTATCCGGTGGTATTTGACCACGGAAAGGGTGTGACCCTGTACGACAGCGAGGGCAACGCTTATCTGGATTTCGGCGCGGGCATCGCGGTGATGGGCCTGGGTTACGGGGACGAGGCCTTTAACGAGGCGGTGAAGGCCCAGGTGGATAAGCTTACCCACATCTCCAACCTGTTTTACAATGAACCGTCGGCGGACGCCGGGGAAAAACTGCTGGCTGCATCGCAAATGGATAAGGTTTTTTTCACCAACAGCGGCACCGAGGCCATTGAGGGAGCGCTGAAAATCGCCAGGCGCCATCACTACAACAAGCTCCGGGAGGCGATGGACGGCAGGGCCGTGGAGCCGGATATGACCGGGGAGATCATCGCCATGAAGCACTCCTTCCACGGACGCAGCCTGGGGGCCTTATCTGTAACTGGCAATGCCCACTATCAGGAGCCATTTAAGCCCCTGATTCCGGGAATCAAATTTGCGGAATTCAACAACCTGGACAGCGTGAAGGCTCTGGTCAATGAAAAGACCTGCGCCGTGATCATGGAGACCATCCAGGGGGAGGGAGGCATCTACCCGGCCACGGCTGAGTTTTTAAAGGGCGTGCGCGCCCTCTGCGACCAGCACGGCCTGCTGTTGATCCTGGATGAGATCCAGTGCGGCATGGGGCGTTCCGGCCATATGTTCGCCTGGCAGGGCTACGGGGTCAAGCCGGATGTGATGACTGTGGCCAAGGCGCTGGGCAACGGCCTGCCGGTGGGCGCGTTCCTGGCCTGCGGCCCGGCCGCGGAGGCCATGGTGCCGGGTGATCACGGAACCACCTACGGCGGCAACCCGCTGGTGACCGCGGCCGCCGCCAAGGTGCTGGAGCTGTTCGCCAAACGTCATATGGTGGAGCACGTGCGTGAGCTTGGCGCATATCTGGGGGAGACCTTGGATCAGCTGGCCGCAGAGTGCCCGCTGGTGAAGGAGCACCGCGGCGTGGGCCTGATCCGCGGCCTGGAGTTCACCGTGCCTGTGGGACCGCTGGTGAAGGAGGCGCTGCTGGGCCAAAAGCTGATTCTGATCTCGGCGGGAGCCAACGTCATCCGTTTTGTTCCGCCGCTGATCATTGAGAAGGCCGATGTGGACGAGATGGCGAAACGCCTGCGGGCGGCCATACAGGCGGTGCGGTAGGGGAAAGCGTGCACCGTATCAAAGGGGATTGGCAGAGGGTGCCCGTCTGGATAACAGAAAGGCCGGGGTAAGCGTGAGAGGACGAAAACTCTTGCTTGCCCCGGCCTTTCACCGCCCGCAGCGGATTACGGCCCTTGCGCGGCAATCGGGAGCAGCTGGCGGTTCCCGCAAGCGCGCGGACGTCCAACGCCGGAAGTTGGAAATTCCATTGACTTTTGCACCAAACTATGCTATCCTCTATTAAACTGACCGTTGGTCTATAAAAAAGGCGGTGAATTAATGATGCGCAGGCATAAAGAGCCTGAAGTAAGAAAAAGCGAGTTGCTGGACGCGGCGCAAAAGCTCTTTGTGGAAAAAGGGTATGCCAAGACAACGGTAAACGATATCTTGAACGTACACGGGTTGTCAAAGGGCGTATTCTACTATTATTTCAAGTCCAAAGAGGAAGTGATGGATGCCATCATCCAGCGCATGGTGGATGATATGGTGTACCACGCCAAAAAGATTGCGGCTGATCCCCTCATGACTCCGCCCCAAAAGATCTATGCCATTTTGATGGGGCAGGGGCAATCCGAGGAAATGATCAAAGACAAGGAAAATATGACCCGCCAATTCCATGAGGTTCAAAACGCCGAGATGCATCAAAAGAGCCTGGCGCTCAGCGTAAAGCATCTCGCGCCCGTTATGGCGGATATATTCAAAGATGAGAACGGCGCAAATGCTGTTTCCACCGGTTATCCCCAGGAGACCATGGCTTTATTCCTGGCGGCGGGACAGGTGATTTTTGATGAAGGATTATTTCAGCGCAGCGCGGAAGAGAGATCCCGGTACGCGGCGGCCTTTGTTGAAATGATGGAAAAAACCTTGGGAATCCCGCAGGGATATTTCAATGAAATTAAAAAAATGTTTGCATGACATCTGGTCACCCCATGTCATGCAAATTTTTATAACAATTATAAACCGACGGTCGGTCTATATAAGGAGGATTCAAAATGCAGGAGAACATTATCCATATTCCATCACCTAAAAACTTCCGTTTGATGGTTCTGGGCCAGATTATTTCAATTCTGGGGTCGGCGCTGCTGAGGTTTGCGCTCTCCCTGTACGTTTTGGATACAACAGGCAGCGAATCGCTATTCGCCACCATGTTTGCCATATCCAATATACCACTTTTGCTCGCCCCGCTGGGCGGGGCTATTGCCGACCGGTTCAACCGCCGCAATCTGATGGTGATATTCGATTTTACCAGCAGCGTGATTGGGTTGTCCTTTATTTTTCTGATCGGTACGGGCAAAATCTCCGTCTTTCTGACCGGGGCTACCATGGTGCTTTTGTCCATTGTCAGCGCCCTTTATACCCCCGCCGTGACGGCGAGTATTCCTCTGCTGGTTGAGCGCCGAAAATTGGAGGGGGCAAACGGCCTCGTTCAGGCGGTTCAGGCCTTATCGGCTGTTGCGGCCCCGGTATTGGGAGGAATTTTGTACGGAACCATGGGCCTTGAAATCGTTGTGGCGGTCAGCAGCCTCTCCTTTTTCCTGTCGGCCGTGATGGAGATTTTCATCCGGATACCGTATGAGAAGAGACAGTGGTCCGGGCGCATCGCGGCGACCATTGCGGGGGATATGAAGGAGGGCTTCTCATACGTCGTCAAGCAGGGCTTTATCAGGAGGATCGGCTTAATCGCCTGCCTGATCAACCTGTTGCTGACCCCTTATTTCGTTGTGGGAGCGCCCATTGTCCTGCGGGTGACGATGCACAGCAGTGACACCCTGTATGGGATGGGGATGGGGATGGGACTGATCAACTTCGCCACCATATTAGGCGCCCTTTCCATTGGATTTTTTGCAAAAAAAATGAGATTGAAAACATTACACCGCTGGCTTTTAGGCTGCGCCCTGCTTATGCTGCTGATGGCGGTTTCCCTGATGCCGTTTATGCTAGGAACGGGGTACGCCACCTCGTTTGTCCTGTTTATGATGGGCGCTGTCCCCATTGCGGCTATCATGACGATCATCTCCATTTACATTATCACAAAGGTTCAAAAAATAACGCCCAACGAAAATCTTGGAAAAGTTATGGCAATCCTGACGGCGGCCGCTCAGTGCGCCGCGCCGCTGGGCCAGGTCCTGTATGGCGTTATCTTTGAAAAATGGAGCGCCCGGGTATTCATACCGACATTTTTCGTCTGCATTGCCACGCTGTTTCTGGGAGGGCTGACGTGGGGGCTGTTGAGACATGAGCGGGAGGAGCGCTAAAAAGTTGAGCTGACAAAAAACAACCTGTTCCAGGCAAAGGAGCAGGTTGTTTTTTGTCAGCTCATATCCGGCGTTTCCCCAATC
Source organism: Enterocloster asparagiformis (assembly GCA_018380885.1). Classification (GTDB taxonomy): domain Bacteria; phylum Bacillota; class Clostridia; order Lachnospirales; family Lachnospiraceae; genus Enterocloster. The sequence continues at coordinate 176,320 of JAGZSY010000006.1, read as the reverse complement.
TTTAAGATTTCTTTACTTTTAATTTATAAAATGTTAGATATTTTATAGATGAAAGATTTAACAATCTCGCTTATAATAGTGAACATGTGAGATAGGTTTGTCTATAATTCTTGTATTTACCGGACACTTATGATATAACCGTATTAATTATGTTAGTACAGTTTGGAGAGCAGGAGGTTTGTATGGAGAGCGATGTTGAAAAGAGGGAACTGACGGAGTCGGAAGTGATTGACCGCCAGGTGGAGGAGATTATGGCCGATGGCGATTCCGGGGAGGGGGATAAAAAACGCAAACGCAAGCGCAAAAAGAAGGCCCGCTCCGGGGATAAACCGTCCTTAAAGGAGCGGTGGAAGGGGTACAGCAGAAAGCGCAAGATCATCACCGTGGTTGCGGTTCTGGCGGTTGCAGCCCTCGTTCTCTCACGCTGCGGCAAGGGAGGGGACGGTCCGGCGGCCATGCCGGTGAACGTGATGTCCCTCACCCGCCAGCCCATCAAGGAGAAGCTGTCGGTCAGCGGCCCCATTTCCGGCACGGACAGCGTGGACGTGGTGTCCAATATCCACGCGGAGATCATTACCATGAACGTGAAGGAGGGCGACAAGGTTACCAAGGATCAGGTTCTGGCCGTATTGGATAAGACGGACCTGGAACGGGATCTTCAGGTGGCCCAGAATGCCTATGACCTGGCGGTGGTGAATAAGCAGGAGAAGGACAAAAGCGAGGCACTTGGTTACGAGAAGGCCACCCAGGACCTGAGAAAGGCCCAGGCGGATTACAACCGCAACAGCGCCCTGTACGCGGCCGGGGACATTTCCCAGGTGGAGATGGAGCAGGCGGCCAACGCGCTGGAGGATGCCAAGCGCCAGGTGGAGGGCTACAACGTGGTGAACGGCCGGGGCGCGGCGGACGCGTCCTATGAGCTGCAGGTTCAGAACGCGGCCATCGACCTGGAAAAGAAGAAGGAAGAGCTGGAGAACGCGGAGATCAAGAGCACCATCGACGGAACCGTGGTGCGCGTGAATTCCAAGGTGGGCCAGTTTGCAGATAAGGTGGAGGACGACAAGCCCATTTTCAGCATCGAGAACCTGGATCAGCTGGAGATGGAGATCAAGATCAGCGAGTATTCCATCGGCAAGGTGCAGGTGGGTCAGAAGGCCGTCATCAGTGCCGACATTCTGGACGGAGAAACCGTGGAGGGCGAGATCATCAAGATTTCCCCCACCGGCGAGGAGAAGGGCGGCGGCTCCACGGAGCGCGTGATCCCCACCACCATCCGCATCGACGGAACGGATTCCAAGCTGATCGCTGGAATCACGGCCAAAGCGGAGATTTTGATCCGGGAGTCTGAGGACGCCTTCGTGGTGCCGGTGACCGCCCTGATCGACGACGGCGAGGCTAGTTACATAGCGGTTGTGGAGGAACAGAAGGTGCGGCGGATTCCGGTGACCCTTGGCGTGGACGGGGATGTGAACGTGGAAGTGATTCCCGCGGACGGCTCAGAACTAACGGAAGGGATGCAGGTCATCCTCAATCCCGGACCCATGACGGTTGACGGCGCTCTGGTGACGGTTATGCCGCAGATGTAGGAGGCCGTATGAAAGAGAAAAAATGGGGTTTAAAAAAAATGGACGACGGCCTGGAGCTTTCAAACGGCGGAGAGGGGAACAAAAAATGGGGCGTTAAGCTCGGACTTCCCCACATCGGCGGCTCTGTGGGCCGGTACATACGCAGAAGGAAGGAGGGGCTTTTAAAGGCCTCCGAAAGCGACCCCGACAGCCCGCTGCTGCGCCTGGAAAATCTGGTGAAGATTTACGACACCGGCGCCATCAAGGTGCTGGGCCTTAAGAAGATCAACCTGACCATCGGCCGGGGAGAGTTTGTGGCTATTATGGGACATTCCGGTTCCGGTAAGTCTACGCTGATGAATATCCTGGGCTGCTTAGACCGCCCCACCCTGGGGCATTATTATCTGGACGGCCACGACACGGCCTCCATGACGCCGGATGAGCTGTCGGACATCCGCAACCGGAAGATCGGCTTTGTGTTCCAGTCCTTTAACCTGATTTCCCGCACGTCCGCTTTAAAGAACGTGGAGCTGCCCATGACCTACGCCAGAGTGCCCAAGGCCAAGCGGCAGCAGCGGGCCAAGGAGCTTTTGGAGCGGGTGGGGCTGGGCGAGCGCCTGGGGCACATGCCCAACGAGATGTCCGGCGGCCAGCGACAGCGCGTGGCCATCGCCAGGGCGTTGGCCAACGAGCCGCCCCTGATCCTGGCCGACGAGCCTACCGGAAACCTGGATACGGCTTCGTCCATCGAGATTATGGAGCTGTTTCGCGAGCTGCACCGGGAGGGAGCCACCGTGGTGGTGGTTACCCACGAGGAGGATATCGCAGCCTTTGCGGACCGGATCATCCGGTTCGGCGACGGACAGCTGTTGAGCGACACGATCAATGATCATCACCGGGAGGAGGGGGAGACATGCTGATTGAAAATATGATGATGGCGTTTTCCGCTATCCGTTCCAACAAGATGCGCTCCGCCCTGACCATGCTGGGAATCATCATCGGCATCGGCTCGGTGATCTCCATCGTGTCCATCGGCGACACCATGCGGAAAATGTTCTCGGACCTGTACAAGGACGTGGGCATCACCCAGGCCTACATCTCCATCGGCTACTGGGTGGACGATACGCGCCAGAGCGACTATTTCACCCTGGACGAGATGGAGCGGGCCAAGGAGGCCTTCGGCGACCAGATCGCCTACATCGACAGCAGCGCCTACACCTCGGCCGAGGCCACTCACAAGCGGACCAAGGTGAATTTCGAATACAACGGCATCGATTACAATTACCAGGACGTACAGCCGGTGAACGTGGTGTACGGCCGTTACCTGAACGAGGGAGATATCCTGGGCCGCAAGCGGAACGTGGTTATGGACACGGACAGCGCGATGAAGCTCTTCGGAGTGGAAAATGCCGTGGGCAAGACCTTCAGGACCACCCTGTACGGCTCCACCGACGAGTTCACGGTGGTGGGCGTTTACCGAAAGGAAATAAACGCTTTCCAGGCCCTGATGATGGGCGGCAGCTCGGATAAGGGGTCGGCATTTATCCCTTACACCCTGCTGACCTGGCCCAACGATTATTTTTATCAGCTCCACGTGTACGCGGCTGACGATGTGGACCTGGACCTGTTCTTTGAGCAGTTCAAGGCGTACGCGGCCAAGATGCACAACCGGCAGCCGGAGGATATGTACATGTACACGGCCATGCAGGAGATGACCTCCGTGGACACCATGATGGGCGGACTGTCCGTTGCGGTGGGAGGCATCGCGGCCATCTCACTGCTGGTGGGCGGCATCGGCATCATGAATATCATGCTGGTGTCCGTGACGGAGCGTACCCGGGAAATCGGTATCCGCAAGGCGCTGGGAGCGAGAACACGCGACGTGCTGATCCAGTTTCTGACCGAGTCGGCCATACTGTCGGCCTGCGGCGGTATCATCGGAATCCTCATCGGAGTGGGCCTGGTTTCGGCCGGAGGCGCGGCTCTGGGGATGTCGGTGGTGGTGAAGCCCAGCGTCATCGTAATCGCGGTATCATTCTCCGCGGTGGTGGGCATTTTCTTCGGTCTGTACCCGGCTTCCAAGGCGGCCAAGGCCGATCCCATCGACGCGCTGCGCTATGAGTAAGGAGGAACTACATTTGAAGGATAACAGATTGAAACGCGGGGCCATGGCGGCGGGCGCGGTGGGGATGAGCTTATTTATGACGGCGGCATTTCCCATGAGCGCCCTGGCGGGAAGCCCGGAATTCGCCTACACCCAGGAAAAATGGGCCGCGCTGCGGGACAATGTGATGGAATATGAGGAGCTCGGCGATCTGATCCACGAGTACAACGCCACGGTGCTGAACAACCGGGCGGAGTACGATGACTACAGGGGAAAGAGCAGCGACCGTTTCAAGAACGATTACGCGGATTCGGTTCAGGACCTCTACGACGCCAGCGACAAGATGCTGGAAAATGTGGACGAGGACCAGCCCGGTTACGCCAGCGCCCTGGCCGGGTCCATTTCCACCCGCATTCAGGCCCAGCGCATGCAGGAGACGGCGGATTCGGAAAATATGGACGGCGACATCAAAAAGCTGGAGTACGACCGTCAGGAGGCGAATCTGGTGCGCACGGCCCAGACGAAAATGAACCAGTACTGGCAGAAGGTGAAGAACCGGCAGAGCCTGGAGGCTTCCTTAAGCCTGGCCCAGGCGCGGCAGGAGTCCGCGGCCGTGAGGGTGCGGGAGGGAATGGACCCCCAGGCGCGCCTGATGGAAGCCCAGGAGGCGGTGCAGTCGGCCCAGGCGGCCATCCAGGCCGGCGACCAGGAGATGGACACGGTCCGCAGGGAGCTTTGCGTGCTCACGGGCTGGAGCTATGACGCGGCGCCGGAAATCCGGGAAATCCCGGTGACCCGCACGGTGGACCTGGGAGCCATCGACCTGGAGGGCGATAAGCAGCGGGCCGTGGACCAGAACTACGCGCTTCGGGCGGCCAAAGGAAAGATGAACAACACCAACTATGGCACGGTTCAGAATAAGGTGCTGCAGGTCAATGTGAGCGATGCGGAGCAGAAGATCAAGACGGATGTGGAAAACCGTTACCAGAACCTGAAGCAGGCCCAGTCCAACCAGGACCAGGCCGCCTCGGAGCTGGCGCTGGAGCAGAAGAACCTGGAGGCTGCCGCCCGGAAGCTGGAAAAAGGATCGATCAACCGCAACAAATATCTGGAGATTCAGGATGCCTACGCGGCCAAGGCGGCGGCGGAGCAGGTGAGCGCCTTACAGCTGACTCAGGCCCAGGAGGATTACTGGTGGGCGGTGAACGGGCTGGCGGATGCGGGCAGCCTGTAAAATGGCAGGAACTGACGGAAATTGAGGATAGATTATGGATAGAAGATTGGCTGGGAACGGGAGACAAGTGAATGAGAGCGATATAAACCGGCCTGAATTCGGCGGCCGGAAAGGTCAGAGCTGCCAGCGGCAGGACCGGCAGAGCGGCGAAGGCCGGGGAAGACAGAAGTTCAACCGGCGAAGCAGCGCACTGAAAAAGGCGGCTGCCCTGGTTCTGGCAGCTTCTCTGGCCCTGGGGGGCGCGGTTACGTCCCTGGCGGAGGAGGCCGGCGCGGCCGCCGGTTCCCAGCAGATTGAATACGCGGACTTGGAGCAGCTGATCAAAGGTTCCAACCCCGAGGTGCAGGCCAAGCGGGCGGACCTGGACCACTGGGTGGGCGCGTACGAGGCGGCCCGGGACGAGATCATGGAAAACCGCGCCAGGCTGCGGGAGGACGCCAGGGAGCTGAAGGACGACGGGGACCTGGAAGGCTCCAGGCATTACCAGGAGCAGGCGAAGCTGTTAAAGGAGTCCGCAGACCAGCTGGATAAGCAGATTCGTTCCCTCAACAGCGCTTCCAACACCATGGACATCCGGCAGACGGAGGACACGGCGGTCCTGGCGGCCCAGGACGTGATGGGGACCTGGCACAGCTTGAGGCTGGACCGGGACAGCGCAGGAGCGAAGCTGGAGGCCGCCGCTTACAGGAAGGAAAAGCTGGAGCGCCAGCTGGCGGAGGGAATGGTCGCCCAGGCGGACGTGGATCAGGCGGAGAAGGAGCGGCTGGAGGCCCTCAACAGGGCGGAAGCCCTGGACGGGGAGCTGGAGCAGATGAAGCGGGAGCTGTGCCTGCTCACCGGCTACACCTATGACGCCGCGGTTGAGATCGGCGCGCTTCCGGCCGCAGACCTTGAGCGGGCGGGGGCCCTTGACCTGGAGGCGGACAAACAGACGGCCTGGGGCAACAGCTACGAGCTGCGCGGCCAGCGCCACAGCGGTTTTTCCGGCACCAACAAGGAGCGGCACAGCAGGGACCGGTCCATGGAGGCCGCGGAACAGGAAATGTACACGCGCCTCACCACTCTGTACAGTCAGGTGCAGACCGCCAAAACCTCCTGCCAGGCGGCCCGGACGGCGCTTGCCGGCGCGGAGCTGGACTGGAAGGCCGCGGCGCACAAGAAGGAGCTGGATATGATCAGCCAAGAGGAATACTTAAACGCGAAGACCGCGTATATGGAAGCCAGGGCCGCCGCCGGAAAGGCGGAGATCGGGATGCTGGGGGCGTTGAACCGGTATGACTGGGCGGTTAAGGGATTGACGTTGGAGAGCGCCTGACTTGGCGGATGGTATTTTTATAGTTGCGTTACAAATCAAAGGGCCATTTATTCGTGATGAGAATAGATGGCCCTTTTAATGTCCGCCGCTCCGTCGCGACCGCCGGGTATTTTCAGGAGCGGCCGCCCGACCGCGGATTGGATATAACCGCCGTAACATGAAAGCCCGCTCCCTCACAGCTGGGAAACAGGGTAGTGCCGGACAAATTCAGTGAAGGACTGGATGGATGGATAATCCAAAAGTTCCTTTAGGGTTACATAATAGATGGTCCGGTACAGGGTGTGCTCCAGCGGGACCACAGACAGATCCCGGCTCTGCAGAGCGCGGGCGATGGTGCAGGAGAAGAAGCCGATCCCGAAATTCTGCCGGGCCAGCTGGCTCACCAGGTCGGTTTGGCTGGTTTCGCACAGGATTCGCGGTTCAAATCCGGCCCGCGCAAACAGCTGATCCAGTCTGCGGCGGAAAGCCGAGGACGGAGCAGGCATGATGATGGACTGGCCCCGGAGGTCCTCGATGGTGAGAAGCTCTTTGCGGGATAAGGGATTTTGGGTAGAGATGGCGGCCACGTAATAATCGTCCATCACCTTTTGGCAATACAGCTCCTCGTGGACCTTGAGCTGATTTTCGGAGCCGATCAGGAAGGCCGCGTGAATCGTGCGGTTCAACATCTGGTTCAGCAGGGCGGCGCTGCCGTCAATGGTCAGCCGGTAGTCCATGCCCGGATAGTGCAGGCGGTAATCCTTCAGGATTTGGAACAGATTGACGTAACCGCCGATAAAAAGCATGCCGATCCGCAGGGTTCCCTCCTCCAGGAGACTATGTCTTTGCATCAGCTCGGACAGCTGTTCCATGCTGTTGATGATCCGCATGGCGTGGAGGGCAAACTGTTCCCCCGCATCGGTCAGGTCCACAGATTTGGAATGGCGGATCAGCAGCGGAATCTCCAGTTCTTTTTCCAGATTGATGATCTGCTGGGATAAAGAGGGCTGGGAGATATACAGATTGCGGGCGGCGATGGTGATGTTCTTTGTTTTGGCCACTTCCAGAAAGTAGCGCAACTGCTGTGTCTGCATATAAGGCTCCTTTTTGAATCTTGTGAAATAGGAAAAAGCTATTACAAACATAATAATATAGTGTTTTACAAATGTCAAGAAAGCAAGTATGCTAAAGATAGCTGGAGGGGTAACGTATCAAACCAGTAGACAAAAGTAGAAAAGGGGTAGGAATATGGCAAACAAAAATGTAAAAGACACGGTATTTTTGGTGCTGGCGCTGGCCGTCATGATCGGGTCCAGGCTGATGCCGGGGATGTGGGGGCTGTCTCAGGAGGCGATGGGGGTATTGGGAGTGTTTTTCGGGTCCTTGATTCTGTGGATCACGATCTCCATTGATTGGCCCAGCATGATCACGCTGCTGGCGTTGGGCTTTCTGCCCACCTTTGGATTCTCCAAAACCTTTGCCGGGGCGTTCGGCAATACAACGGTGGCATTTCTTCTGTTCACCTTTATGCTGGTGTATCCGCTGTCGAAAACCAACTTTGTGCGGCGCTGTACCATATCATTTATCACCAACCGGATTGCGCGGAAGGGTCCCTGGTATTTTGTGTGCTTCCTGTTTGCGGCGGTGACCTTTATGGGACTGTTCGTTTCTCCGTCCGTGCTGTTTGTGGCGTTTATGCCGTTCCTGGAGGATATTTTCCAGGTTCTGGGGGTGAAAAAGGGCGGTAAGACCGGCAACATGATGATGATGGGAACCGCGATCTGCATCAGCCTGTCCTCCGGGATGACGGCAATCGGACACGTGTGGCCCACCATGGCAATCGGATATTATACGTCCTCCACCGGACATGACGTCAACCAGTTTCAGTATATGGCCATGGGGATTCCCACCGGAATTATCCTGATTGTCCTTCTGATTCTCGCGTTTAAATTGATCTACCGTCCGGATGATATCCATGACATCCAGCCGGAGAAAGCCATCGGGCTGCGGGGAACGGTTCCGCCGGCGGATTTAAAAGAAAACATCATTCTGGGCGTCGTGTTTTTTACGGTGTTTTTGTGGATCGGACCGAGCCTGGTCAAGGGTGCGCTGCCGGAGCTTTACGCCACAATCAACAGCTGGTCCACGGCGATGCCGCCGCTTCTGGGCTGCATTATCCTTTTCATCACAAGGGTGGACGGCGAGCGGCTGTTAAACTTCAAGGAAGCCACCACCAAAGGGATTCTCTGGGGCAGCATTTTGATGACCGGCGCGGCGACCTGGCTGGGATCATGCCTTACCAACGCCGACATCGGGATCAGCGACTGGCTGACGGTGACCCTGTCCCCGCTGACTGCCAGCCTCCCCGTTATGGGAATGGTTGTTTTCTTTATGACCTGGGCGATTCTGGAGACAAATTTCTCTTCCAACATCGTGACCACGACCGTGGTCAGCGCAGTGGCCCTCTCGGTCCTGACAGCGCTTCCGGCCGGCACGGTCAGCGTGGGCGCCGTGGTCTGCATGGTCGGCTTTGCGGCGGGCGTAAGCAGCATGACTCCGGCGGGACAGAGCACGGTCAATACCGTGGCAATCGGCTCCGGCTGGACGACCACAAAATCCATGTTTATCTGGGGCGGATTCATGGCGCTCATGGCCATACTGGTGCTGAGCTTTGTGACGTATCCCCTTGGAAGCATGATTATTCAGTAACGATACGGGAAAAGGGAGGATTTCAATGGAGCGGATTTTTCACTGTGATGTTGTGATAACGGGCGGAGGAACCGCAGGCGTCGCGGCCGCCGTCGGCGCGAGAAGAGCAGGCGCCAGCGTGGTATTGATCGAGCGCAACCCCTATCTGGGGGGAGAGGCGACCCATTCCGGGGTCAGCGCCTTTTGCGGCTTTTATTCCTGCGGGAGCAATCCGGTGAAGGTGGTGGCCGGCGTAGGCGACGCGGTGCTTGAAGAGATGGAAAAGCTGGGCCCCACGGTGGATTATGTGATTTCGGCGGCCGGGAATAAGAATATCAACTTTCAGCCGGAGTACTTAAAATGCGCCCTGGATAACCTGCTGGAGCGGGAGGGGGTCACGGTGCTCCTGCACGCCAGAGTGATCGGGGCCGAGAGCAGGCAGCGGAACATAACCTCTCTTTTCTGCGCCGATGACGAGGGAACGTTCACCGTGAAGGCGCCGGCTTACGTTGACGCTTCCGGGGATGCGAACCTGGTTCATCTGGCGGGAGGGCGGACGCTCTGGGGAGATGAAAGCGGAGCGGTGCAGGCGGTGACGCTGCCCTTCCGCCTGAGCGGGGTCGACACCTCCAAAGACATGTCGCCGGGAGCTGTGGAGAAGGCGATCGTAAAAGCCAAAGCCGCGGGAATTCCCGACCTGACCAGAGAAAAAGGATTTATTCTGAAAAAGGAAGGCTCGGACGTGGTGTCGGTGCTGCTGCCCAGCGCAATGCCCACTGGCATGTCGGCGGAGGAACTGACTGTTCTGGAAAAGGATACCAGAAAACAGGTGCTCTCCTATGTGGAAGCCTTAAAACGCTATATGCCGGGAATGGAACAGGCTGAGCTGGCCGTGATCGGACCCTCCATCGGCTTTCGGGAAACCAGGCGGATGCTAGGGCGGGAAATGATTTTGACCGAGGATGTGCTGAAGCGCAAAAAACGCGGGGACGGGGTGGCCCGGGGCGGCTGGAAACCGGAAATTCATAAAAATCTGAACAAGATGGCAACCTATCTGGACGTATCCAACGGCAGCTATTTTGATATTCCCCTGGGGGCGCTGTGGTCCGCGGATATTGAGAACCTGTTTGGAGCCGGGCGCATGGTATGCGCCGATGAGGCCGCCTTCGCGGCGGTGAGGGTGATGGGAACCTGCTTTGCCACCGGCCACGGAGCCGGGGTTGCGGCCGCCTGTCAGGCTCTGCGCCGGAACGCCGGCGTGGACGAAATCCGCAGGGAGCTGCAGCGGCAGGGTGCTTTGGTATAGCGTGAGAGGAGAGAAGCGACAATGACATTGGATGAGATTCGGGTGGAAATCGACGCGGTTGACGAACAGATGAAGCCTTTGTTTTTAAGACGGATGGAGTGCGCCCGCAATGTGGCTGAGACAAAGGCCGTCACAGGCGGCGAGGTGTTTGTGCCGGAGCGGGAACAGGCGATCATCGGGAAGCGGGCCCAGGGCACAGGGGAATTTTATGATATGTATGTGGCGTTCCTGCGCCATCTGATCAGCGTCAGCCGTTACCATCAGTACGGATTCCTGCATGAGATGCAGGAGCGGGCGATCTCCGGGTGCCTGGAGAGAGCCGGCCTGGACGGGGCCTGCGCGCACCGGCAGGTGGAAATCTCGTTTTGCTGCAATCAGTCCGCCAGCGATTTAAACCTTTATCTGGAGATGGCAAAGCTGAACGGGATATTGATCGATAAAATGAAGCTGTGCACACAGGACGGCGTCCAGGAGGTGCGCATGATCCTGGACGGAAATCTGGGAGATCAGCCCATGAGACGGCTGATCTGCCAGCTGTCCAGGGAGGCGGAGCAGTTTGCCGTGGTGGCACTGAGATCGTGAGGGGAGAGAGCACATGAAACGGTATCCGCATATTTTCAAGCCTTTTCGCTGTAAGAGCCTGGAACTGAAAAACCGGATCGTTATGATGCCCATGGGCACCAATTACGGCGAACAGACTGGGGAGATGAGCTTTTTACATATCCACTATTATGAGATGCGGGCAAAGGGTGGAACCGGGTTAATTATCATGGAAAATGTCTGCGTGGATTATCCCTCGGGCAGCAACGGGACCACGCAGCTGCGGATGGATCAGGATAATTTTATACCGCGCCTGTTTTACTTTTGCGAGTGCATGCACAAGCAGGGGGCGAAGGTTGCGGTTCAGCTGAACCACGCGGGTGCTTCCGCCATGAAGGGCCGGACGGGATCACAGCCCGTGTCGGCCTCCAATATTCCCAGCAAGGAGGGCGGGGAAATCCCGCGCCCTCTGGACAGAGAGGAGATGGAGGAAATTGCCCGGAAATACGGCGACGCGGCGCGCCGGGCCGTGACGGCCGGGTTTGACGCGGTGGAAATCCATTGCGGCCACTCTTACCTGATCAATCAATTTTTGTCGCCCACGACCAACTGCCGGACGGATGAGTTTGGGGGAAGCCCGGAGAACCGAGCCCGCTTTCCGAAAATGGTGGTGGAAGCCGTGCGCCGCGCGGTGGGGCCGGATTATCCGATCATTCTGAGACTCAGCGCCGATGAGATGACGGAGGGCGGCAACAGCCTGGAGGACGTGTTGGAGCTTATGCGCTATTTTAGCGGGGAAGCCGATCTGTTCAGCGTATCCTGCGGGCTCAACAGCTCGATTCAGTATCAGATCGATTCCAATTTCCGGCCGGACGGCTGGCGCAGCTATATGGCGCGGGCGGTAAAGGAAACGTTCCATAAACCGGTGATTGCCATGGGAAATATGCGGGATCCCAAGATCGTGGATGAACTGCTGGCCAGGGGAGAAGCGGACCTGATCGGCATGGGCAGAGGGCTGATCGCGGAGCCGGATTGGGTCAACAAAGTGCAGTGGGGCTGTGAAGATATGCTGCGCAAATGCATCTCCTGCAACGTGGGCTGCGCCGGCAACCGGATCGGCGTCAACCGGCCCATCCGCTGTACGGTTAATCCCTGTATCAACCAGGGAGAGGATTATGCCAAACGGAAGGTCACCCGCCAATGCAACGTGGTCGTGATCGGCGGAGGAACGGCCGGGCTGGAAGCTGCCTGCACGGCGGCGGAGACGGGCTGCCAGGTATTTTTGTTCGAGAAGGAGAAGGAGCTGGGCGGCCTGACGCGCTACATCAGCCAGATTCCGGATAAGCGCAGGATGATGGATTTTGTGGTCTATCTGCTGAACCGGGCCTCGAAATTTAAAAATCTTTACTGTTTTACCGGGCAGGAGGCTTCGGTGAAGCAGATCGAAAGGCTCCACCCGGATATCGTTGTAAACGCGACCGGGTCTACGCCCCTGCTTCCTCCCATTCCGGGACTGGCGGAATGCCTGGAAAAGGAAAACCGCTGCGTGGGCACGATCTATGACATGGTGGATGGAATTGCGGCCGGGGCCTATGAGGGCGGTATGGAGAAACGCAAGGTGGCGGTCATCGGCGGCGGCGCGGTGGGAATTGATGTGGTGGAATATTTTGCGCCCCGCAAAGCGGAATGTTGTATTGTGGAAATGATGCCGGAGATTGGCCGGGACCTGGACCCGGTGTCGAAATGCGCCATGAGGGAGCTGTTCGCAAAATATCATGTTAAGCAGTACACGAATACAAAGCTTTTGAAGGTCCAGAAGGATTCGTTCCTGGTTGAACAGGACGGAAGCCCGGTAAATCTTCCCTTTGATTACGGGTTCGTATGTTTGGGTATGCGGGCTAAGACCCCGCTCCTTGAAGGTCTGTACAACGCGTTTGTTCCTGAGGAGACGGAGATTTACAACATTGGGGACAGCGTCCGCGCCCGCCGGATCATCGACGGAGTCCGGGAAGGTCATGATATATTGAAGGTACTGGAGAACCGGGGATTCTTTGATTAAAAAGCAGGTGCGATATGGAACAGATTTTGAGAAGCTATGTGATGCCCAAGCAGGTCAGCGGAGGCTGGATCGCCGGACTGATGCTCAGCCTGGCGCTGCCGGCGATGATTCTGTTTGGCCGTCCCATTGGACTGACGCTGCGGCAATCCGCGGTTGTGGCCGCCGTGCTGCTGGTAATAATCTGGTGGAGCACGGGGCTCGTAAAAAAAATACCGGCATCGGTCTTTCTGATCGCGGTATTCTGTCTGGTCAGCAGGGTTGAGATGGGGACCATTTTCTCCTTTCCGCTGTCGGAAACCTTTCCGATGATTGTGATTACATATCTGTTCAGCCAGGGAATTGCCAATTCCGGGCTGATCGATCAGATTTTTCAGCCGCTGCTGCTGCGCCTGGTGCATACGCCCTGTCAATGCCTGCTGGCGATCACCGCAATGTTCTACCTGACGATGTATGTGATCCCTCAGCCGCTGGCGCGGGTGATCATTGTGGCGGCTATGTTCCATCAGTTTTTAAAGCGGACGGACCTTCCGGAGCAGACCTGTTCCGTTCTGATGTACGGCGTGTTCCTGCTTTTTGCGGTGGTCAACATGTCGGCCAAGGACGCGGATATGATTATGAACCATGTGGCTGCGGGGTTTTCCGAGATTCCCATCTCCAACGGCATGTGGATGCGTTATATGCTGCCCCCCACGTTGGTTACCTGCGCGCTGGTACTGCTCACCTTCACGTTTTTCTTCCGCAGGGAGCTTCTGGGGCCGGCCATAAAGACGTGCTGCGCTGCTGCCCGGGTCCCCTTTAGCGGCCGGCAGAAAGCCGCGCTGGCGGTAATCATTGTCACGGTGCTGCTGTGGATGAGCAGCGGTCTGCACGGAATCAATCAGACGGTGATAACCATCCTGGCCACCGCCATATTGTTCGGGCTGGGCATACTGCACAAGGAGGACCTTAAGACCATAGACGTGACGACGCTGGTGTTTCTGACGGCGGCATTTTCCATCGGCGGCGTGATGAAAGCCTGCGGCGCTGCGGACAAGGTATTCGGCGTCCTGCAGGGGATATTCCCGGCGGAGTTCTCCCTGGGATATCTGCTGGTCATGGTTCTGGTCAGCATGCTGCTGCACATGATTCTTGGCAGCAACACGACGACTCTCTCGGTGGCTGTGCCGGGGATGCTCATTCTCTGCGGTCAGGCGGTATCTTCGCCGGTCATTGTGTTTACCGCGGTTGCCAGCGTTTCGTTCCACGCCCTTCTGCCCTTTCACTCGGTAGCCATGATGATTGGGGCTTCCAACGGGTATTTTCCTGCCAGGTATGTGGTGCGCATGGGCATTGCGCTGACTTTATTGACATTTTTTGCGGCAGCCGGAGTGTTTTACCCGTACTGGAGCATATGCGGGCTTTTTGGCTGACATCGGATAGTGGGAGGATTTTGAAATGGGAACGGTTTCCGGACATACAGGTTTATTGGCGCTGATCGGCTCTCCGGTCGGTCACTCTGGTTCCCCGGCCACATGGAATTTCAGTTTTGAAACGCTGGGGCTTGACTATATATACGTGGCCTTCGATATAGGGGAAGAGCAGGTCCCCGACGCGATGAAGGCGTTTCGTACGCTGGGGATTAAGGGCGGCAATGTGACCATGCCCTGCAAAATCGCCGCGGCGAAGGAGATGGACGAGCTGTCGCAGGCAGCCAGGATCGCAGGGGCGGTCAATACCATTAAGAATGAGAATGGAAAGCTGACCGGACATATTACGGATGGCCTCGGCTTTGTGCTGAATCTGAAGGATAACGGCGTGGAGATAAAGGGAAAAAAGATCGTGATAGCCGGAGGCGGAGGCGCGGCGACAGCCATTCAAGTGCAGTGCGCGCTCAGCGGCGCCAGAGAAATCGTCATTTTTAACCGGAAAGACGCGTTTTTTGAGAGAGCGCTTCTGACGGCGGAGAAGATCCGGGAAATCGTGCCGGATTGTGCGGTGGACGTGTACGACATCGCGGATGCGCAACGGATGACCGCGGAGGTCCGGTCCGCGGAGATTCTGGCAAACGCAACCGTGGCGGGCATGAAGTCCCAGGCGCAGCCTGAGCTGGCTGAGACGAGCATCGTGCAGGATTTAAACGCCCTGTATCCGGGACTGGTGGTTGCGGACGCGGTTTACAATCCCCTTGAGACCGTTCTGCTGAGGGACGCAAAAGCCGCGGGCTGCAGGTGCATTGGCGGCAGAGGCATGCTGCTGTGGCAGGCCGCGGCCAGCTTTCGTGAAATCCTGGGCGTGGATATGTCGGTTGACGCGGTGAGGAAGAGGTTTTATTAAACGAAATAAAAAATCAGGAGGATATCGTTTGTCTGGATATCCTTCTGATTTTTTGTTGAATGGAATGAGCCGCCGGCGCGGCCGGCAGGTGATTTTACGGCTGTTCGGCCGGCGAAGCCGCAGGAACAAGAATCACCTCCACACCCTTTTGGCGAAGGCTGTTCACGGCGGACGGGTCTGCAAGGCTGTCTGTGATGATGGTGTGAATGGAATCAAATCCACATACCAGCTTCAGGCCCGTGTGACCGATCTTTGTATGGTCCAGGACGGCAATGGTTTTCTTGGAACATTGGATCATCGTCCGTTTGATGGGGCCTTCTGCCGAGCTGCCGATGGTAAATCCCACATCGGCCGATACGCCATGGGCGGTAAAAAAGAATAGGTCCGCATACAGGCTGGTGATCGCCGCTGTTGTGATTTCATCAAAGAAGGAACCGGTATGGGGGCTGTAATTTCCCCCTGCCAGATAGAAATTGATGGACTCATGCTGGGCCAAAACTGCGGCGGCGGCAAAGGAATTGGTAATCACGGTGATATCAATCTGGGCTTCGCAGAGCTTTTTGGCGATTTCCAGGGCAGTGGAGCCGGAGTCCAGGGCGATGGTGCTGCCGGGGACAATAATATTCTTTACAATGTAATCGGCCATAAGCGCTTTGTACTGCTGGTTTGCGGTACTGCGCACTGTAATATTGTACCCGTTTGTGACGGTATCTAAAAGCATTGCACCGCCGAAGGTCCGTTTCAGTACACCCTGGGACTCCAAAAAACGCAGGTCGTTGCGTATGGTGGACTCGCTGCAGTTTAGGGTGCCGCAAAATTCAGAGAGAGAAACGGTCTCCTGATTTGCGAGCATGGATTTAATACGCTGATGGCGAAGTAAGGCTTTATTTCCCGGGGTATTCAAAACGTTTACCTCCCTGATTATTGGACATGATAAGGCATTTATATCTTAACATCAGGCTATAAAAAATGCAATAGAAATGGGTTATGAGGAAGGGGGATAAATTTGCAGCCGGGCCAGGGCACACGCGCCCAAAGCCCCTGCCTCCGGCCCCAGGGAAGCCAGCCTGATCGGGCAGGCCAGGCGGGGATGGTGGATACCGGAAAGGGTCTGCCGGATTGCGGGCCCCAGCAGCAAATCGCCGGCCCGGGACAGCCCGCCGCCGATGAGAATCAGGCCGGGGTTGAACACATTGATAAATGAAATAAGGGCGTAGCCCAGATGGAGGGCGGTCCGCTCCACAACGCGCAGGCAGAGCGGATCATGCCTGTGGGCGCAGTCGCAGATCATTTTGGCGGTGACGGACTGGGGATTGTGGCTGGAGGCGGTCCACAACAGGGAGCCGCGGTCCAACTGCATCTGTTCCTGGGCATAGTCTGTGATGGCTGTGGCGGAGCAGTACTGTTGAAAGCTTTTGCCCTGGTCAATGACGATATGGCCGATTTCACCGCCCAGTCCTTTGGAGCCGGATAATATGTTTCCGTCTACCATGACGGCGCCCCCCACGCCTGTCCCCAGGGTGATCAGCAGCACATCTTTTATCCCTCTGGCCGCTCCCAGATGAGCCTCACCCAGCAGATTGGCCGTGCCGTCGTTTGTGAGATATACCGGCACATGGAAATGGTTGGAAATGGGGACCGAGGGCTGTACACAGCTCCAGCCAAGGGCATTGAACTGCAGCAGCACTGCGTTTGACGCATCGATGATTCCGGCCATTCCCATTCCCACGGCCTTAAGGCCTTCCGGCGCCAGTCCCGCATGTTCCATCATCCGTTCGATGAGCATGACGGCCCGGGCCGTAATCGTCTCAAAGGATTTATCACCGGAATCCGGCACCGTAGGGATGAAATCCGTGCAGATCGTTTCCAACAGGGGAGTTGTAATAGCCCCCTTGATATTAGTGCCGCCCATGTCGATTCCCGCATAAAAGGATGTGTTCATAATCTGGCCTCCGGTTTTAATGCTATTCTAAATTTGCGTGTCTTTTAAACTGGCTGGTGTCAATGTTTCCAAGCTCCGCGATGCTGATGATGGAACAGTCCAACAGGATCAGCATACTCTGCTCAAACAGGTTGCCGCCGGGCTGAACGGAGGTTTTTGTAGTCGCTACCTTGCCGCTCTTTCCGCCAATCTGTACAACAAGATCCGCCTGGGAACCCGCCCGGGATTCGGGATAAATGGTGATGACCGCAAGCTTCGCGCCGATCTTTTTCGCTTTTCCAGCCATGACGACCAGGGAGTCCGTCTCCCCTGAGCCGGTTCCGATGATCACCAGATCACCCGGTTCCACGGCCGGTGTGGCGATCTCGCCAACCACATAGGCCTTCAGGCCAAGGTGCATGAGGCGCATCGCAAAGGCCTGCAGCATCAGGCGGGAGCGGCCTGCACCCGCGACATAAATTTTGTTGGCGGATAATATGCTGTGGATCAGCGCCTCCACCTGATCAGTACAAATCTTAGCGATATTTTCTTCCAATTCATGGAGAGCATTCAGGGAATAGTCGATGGGAGTCATGGTTACGCCTCCTTTCCCTGCGCGATGATCTGCTTCATATCCAGAATGGTCTGGCGGGGATCATGCTTGCGGGTGATGGATTTGCCGCATATGACGATGGCAGGCTGCTCTGCAACGATGGCGGGAAGCGTATCCAGGTCAATACCGCCTGCCGCCGCCGCTTTCGCATGTCTGAGGACAGAGGTTAGCTGGCGAAGCTGTCCCAACGGGCTGGCTCCCAGAGCCTGAATATCAAATCCCGTGTGCACGCCGATGTAGTCCACGCCCCATTCGTCTACCTGTCCGGCGCGATCCATCAGGTTGGGAACGGCGATCATATCGACCAACAGCTCTTTTCCAAGCTTCCTGACCGCGGCCAATGCATTTTTAATGGTCTCATCCTCAGCGGCCGCCAGCACGGTGACGATGTCGGCTCCAGCCTCCACTGCCATAGTGGCCACATAAGCGCCGCCGTCCATGATCTTTGTGTCGGCCAGAATGGTCACGTCGGGATAGGCTTTGCGGATTGCCGCCACAGCGTGAAGCCCTTCTTTGAAGATAAAGGGGGTTCCCACCTCCACAATATCGATCACGTCATGTGTGTTCTTCAGAATTTCCATTGCTGCCGCGATATCAACGCGGTCTAAAGACATTTGCAGCTTCATAGTTAGATTCTCCTTTATTATATTTAAATTTCGTGTTCAGGTCAAATGCCGGCTGCTACACGTCGGCCAGCATATTCATGATGTGTTCCACCTTGCCGATGGGATTTTCCAGAAAGCTGAAAACCTGGGGCCGCTTCAGGAATTCATGATAGATCGGGTTGTTAAAGATGATGCCGTATTCCGGATTTTCAAGTACCTTCATCATGCGCGGGGCGGGGATATCCATTTTGTAGCTGGGATTTTTTACAAATTTTAACTCTCCGTATTCTTTTATAATGTAGTAGGGCATGCCGTGGTGGCGCTTGACCAGGGAATAATCAGATTTGTTTTCAAGGGTGCACACATTATTGAAAATCAAGGGCCCCTGGCCGATGTTGATGGAGGCGTGACCGTATAGAGGCGGGATAATGATGGTCTCGCCGGCATGAACCGTCGCAAGACGCACATCCTCGATTACCAGATGTTCGTCGTCGGCCAGATGATCGTTGACCTTTACCAGTATGTAGAGAGCGGTTCCGGCCAACACCTCATACACCTCAGGGTAGGAACAGTGGCGTCCGGGAAGATAACTGTGGAAATGTCCCGCCGTTTTCTTACATTCGCCGTTTTCAGGGCTGGGCATGACGACCGTGATGTCATACCGCTTGCGGTACTCCTTGAATACGGGCTCGTCTTCGGGGTGGATGATCGCCCGGTATACGTCATAGTAGGGCTCATCCCCGGGTAAATAGCCGGGGTTCATCAGGAGCCCGGCCATGTCGAAAACGGTTTTTCGTCCGGTCCCCGAAACCTGCATGCTGGCATCCCAGGATAAATCCCCGGAACTGTTATAAGAGATAGGAAGTCCGCTTTTGGTCAGAGAAATCATATTGTTACGCACCTTTCTTGATTTAATTGTTGAAACGGTAAAAAGTATATAATAATTTGTTGAATCGATGGCATATAATACCGTTTCAATTAAAAACTAGCATAATATTGGGGAAAAGTCAATGAATTTGAAATAAAAATATTAAAACGATAAAAATAATTGACAAAACGGTAAAAAGATGATACCATCAAATTGTAGCAATAACAACACGATAAAACGGGAGGTTTAAGAACATGAAGCGTATTTTAAGTTTAGGATTGACCACTGTAATGCTCTGTATGGCTTTGGCAGGGTGCGCTGCCAAGACAGAGACCCCTGTAACACAGAAGAGCCAGGAAGGCCAGTCGGCCACAGCGAAACCGGCGGATACAACGGCCGAAGAGCCGTCCGAGGGGGCCGGGGAACGCAAACCCGTGATCGGTTTATCGATCAACAACCTGGACAACACCCAGGCTACGCTTTTGGACATGTATATCGAATATTGCGATGCCCATGACATCGAGTTGATTTACTCCAGCGCCGAGGGCAGCATCGATAAGCAGATCAGCGATATCGAGTCCCTGATTGTACAGAAGCCCGACATGATCGCGTGTATCGCGGTGGATGCGGATGCGGGCGTTACCCTTTATGAAAAGGTTAAGGAAGCGGGAATCATCTTTGTTCAGCACATGTCGGAGATCAATTCCACTGAGGTGGAGTATAAGACGCTGAACCGTACCTATGAAAGGGGCGTCTACCACGGAGAGATTATCAACGAGTATATGGAAAAGAACCCGGATAAAGACATCAAGATCGGATATATACTGGGCGCTTTGGGCTTTTCAAGCGTGAAGTTCATACAGGACGGCATGAACGATTCCTGCATTTCCAAGTGGGAAGGCACCGGAAGATGTGAGATTGTTGCGGAGAAAACAGCGAACTGGAAGAGCGACGAGGCTATGGCATTGGCGGAAGATTGGATTCAGGCTTATCCGGAGATCAATGTGATTGTGGCCCAAAATGACGAGATGGCGGTGGGCGCCTGCCAGGCTTACGCCGCGGCCGGCAAAAAGATGGGAGAAGAAGTGATTATCATCGGAGCGGACGGATCACCGGCAGGACAGCAGGAGATTATCAACGGAAATATGTACGCTACCGTATTTATGAACCGCAAGGAGATGGCGGAAGCTTCTTGCCAGCAGTGGGAAAAGATCGCCAGGGCCGTGATGGAGGGAAAAGAGCTCCCCGCGGATGAGCGCGCAGTCGATATCACCAGAATGGGCGTTATGACGAAGGAGAATTTTGATGAGACATCTGCTCTTCTGAACGGCAACTAAGAAAAAAGGCCAGGTGCTTTGTCTGCCGGTAACCGGCGGCCAAAGCACCGGCCGGCTACCGTGCAACCAGAATACCATTTAGGTGAGGTGGGGTTAAAATATGCCGCAGAACACAGTGATTTTGGAAATGAAGGATATAAAGAAAAGCTTCTATGGGACAGAGGTTTTACATGGAGTCGACCTGGAGCTGAGAAAGGGTGAGGTACTGGGGCTGGTAGGTGAAAACGGTGCGGGCAAATCTACTCTGATGAACGTCTTGTTGGGCCTTCATCAACCGGATGAGGGAACCATCACCTTCAAGGGGCAGGTTTTAAAATGCAAAAGTCCCAGCGACGCGCTGAACATAGGGATTGCCATGATTCATCAGGAGCTGCGCCTGATTCCGTCCATGACCGTATCGGAGAATATATGGCTGGGCAGAGAGCGGAAATTCCACTACAAACATAATCCCGTGATCAATACGGGTGCTCAAAAGGCAGCGACCAGAGCTTTATTGGAAGAATTGGGAATTGATATCGAACCAGGGGCCAGAATCAGCAGTTTAAACGTAGCAAACATGCAGTTGGTGGAGATCGCCAGGGCAGT
This sequence comes from Enterocloster asparagiformis, assembly GCA_018380885.1. Classification (GTDB taxonomy): domain Bacteria; phylum Bacillota; class Clostridia; order Lachnospirales; family Lachnospiraceae; genus Enterocloster. Next base: position 155,288 of record JAGZSY010000006.1, on the reverse strand, counting down.
GTCTTATAACACGGAAATTATTATCATGGACGAGCCGACCTCCGCGCTGGCCAGCCATGAGATTGAGCTATTATACAAGATTATTGATAAATTGACAGCCGACGGAGTCTCCATTATTTTCATCTCCCACAAGCTGGACGAAATATTTCACCTGTGCCACCGGGTGCTGGCCCTGAGGGACGGCAATTACATCGCGTTGCGGGATACCCGGGAGCTGGATACGGATGAGTTGATCCGCATGATTGTGGGGCGGGAAATGAAGGACATGTATCCCAAAAGCGGGGAGGCGCAGCTGGGAGAGGTTGCACTGGAGGTTAAAAATCTGACGAAGAAGGGTGTGTTTAACGACATCTCATTTTCCGTGAGAAGGGGCGAGATTCTGGGATTCTGCGGTCTGATGGGCGCAGGAAGGACGGAAATTCTAAATGCAGTGTTCGGAATCGAACCCGCAGACAGCGGTCGGATTTTTGTCGAAGGAAAAGAAGTGCGGATCAAGACTCCCGCGGATGCGCTGAAGTGCGGACTTGGGATGGTGACGGAAGACCGGCTGCGCAGGGGACTGCTTCACAAGCTGTCGGTCAAGGTCAACATTTCCCTCGCCTATCTTCCATCTATATGCAGCAAGTTGAAAATGATCCGAAAAAAGCAGGAGGCAGAGGACTGCCGCAAAGAGATCGAGCGATTGTCTGTCAAGACTGAAGGGATGAATACGCCGATCTCCAGCTTAAGCGGTGGGAACCAACAGAAATGCATTATCGGCAGATGGCTGCTGACCAATCCAAAGATCCTGTTTCTGGATGAGCCGACCAGGGGAATTGACGTTGGCTCCAAGGCAGAAATTTATCGCCTGATTGACCAGCTGGCACAAGAGGGGATGGCCATTGTGATGGTGTCGTCGGAACTTCCTGAAATCATCGGTATGAGCGACCGGGTTCTGATCGTGCGCCACGGAATGACTGTGGCTGAATTTATGAGATCTGAGCTGGATCAGGAAGTTATGATGAAACATGCATTTGGAACCTGATGGTTGAGAAAGGGAAGGTACAAACGGATGAACACCCAGAGAAAACAACAACCGAAATTATATTCGGATATGAAGATATTTTTGTTGAACAACAAAGCGCTGCTGATCCTGATTGTTCTGTTTATTATTGCTTCATTTGGAAATGAAGTGTTCCTTACCTCCACCAACCTGCGCAACGTCGTGCGCCAGGTCGCGGTGTCCACTGTGCTGGGGATGGGGTTTACCCTGGTTATTGCTTCTGGAACCATGGACCTGTCGGTAGGTACGATGCTTGGGCTGATCGGCGTGATTATGGCCAAGGTTTCCCTGATCGACGGAGTTCCCCTGTGGGTCGCGTTGGCGGTAGGCGTGCTCTGCGGCGCGCTGTTCGGTATGATCAACGGATTTATTTCTGTGAGATACAGTCTTAACCCATTTATTGTGACCCTGTCCACCCAGCAGATTTTTAAGGGAGCCTGCTACCTTTTGTGCAATAACAGCCCAATTTCAAGTATCAGCGACGGCTTCAAGGCCATTGGACAGGGCGCGGTAGGATCCGTTCCGGTTCCGATCATCATTGTGGTTGTGGTGGCTATTGTCATTTCCACGGTATTTTACAAAATGGAATTCGGACGCCACATTGTTGCAATGGGCGGTAACTCCGAGGCGGCCAGGGTGTCGGGAATTGACGTGAATAAGGTGAGAGTTGCAGTCTATACCTTGATGGGCGTGTGCGTGGCTATAGCCGCCATGATTATGACGGGGCGCGTGGCTTCCGCGCAGCCCACGGCCGGTCAGGGAATGGAAATGGACGCGATATGTTCCGTCGTGCTGGGCGGCACCACCCTGGGAGGCGGCAAAGGTAAGGTCGGGGGGACCATTCTCGGCTGTTTGATTGTGGGCGTGATCAACAACTGCCTGAATCTGCTGCGAATCGATTCCAACTGGCAGTTGATTGCCAAGGGCGTCCTGATCCTGTTCGCCGTGATCCTGGATATTAAAACGGAGCGTTTAATTAGAAAAAGCCAGCAATAGAGACTGAGCTAGAGGAGATAGAAGCATGTCCGATATAAAAACCTTAGGCTATTTTGTGAACAATGAAATGAAGGAGTCCAAAACCACAAGCTACAGCGAGGCGGTGAATCCGAGTACAGGGCGGGTGATTGCCAGAGTGCCCTGCTGCCTGAAGGAGGAGGTGGAGGAGGCTGTGGACGCCGCCAAGGCGGCATTTCCCGGCTGGTCTGCAACGCCTGTTACCAAGCGGGTTCAGATTCTGTACAAGCTGAGAGATCTGCTGGTGGAGCATATGGACGAGCTGACCTACCTGATCGCCCTGGAAAACGGAAAGGCGTGGACGGAGGCACAGGGGGATGTGCTGAAGGCAAAGGAGGGTACGGAGCAGGCCATAGCGGCTCCATCCCTGATGCAGGGATACAGCCTGATGGATGCGTCGTCGGGGTATGACACGGTGCTGTACCATGAGCCGTTAGGCGTTTTTGCGGGAATCGTTCCCTTTAATTTCCCGGCCATGATTCCTATGGGATGGATGACTCCGATCTGTATCGCCTGCGGAAATACCATTGTGCTGAAGGCGGCCACGTTTACCCCCCAGACGGCCCTTCGGATCGCCCAGCTGTACAAGGAAGCCGGGCTGCCGGACGGGGTGCTCAACATTGTGACGTGTTCCCGGAACGAGGCGGAGATTCTGCTGGAGCACCCGGATATCAAGGGCATTACCTTTGTGGGATCTACTTCCGTGGGCAGACATATTTACGAAAAAGCGGCTGCTTCAGGCAAACGGGTGCAGGCGCTGTGCGAGGCGAAGAACCATGCGCTGGTTCTGGAGGATGCGCCTATTGAACGGACTGCGGCCGGAATTATCAACTCCGCATTTGGCTGCGCCGGCGAGCGGTGTATGGCGCTGGCGGCTGTGGTGGTTCAGGAAGGGATTGCGGATGCACTGGTGCAGGAGATTGTGCGCCAGGCCGGGCTTTTGACCGTCGGACCCGCTTATGAGAAGAACACAAAGATGGGGCCGGTGATCAACGAGGGACATAAGAGGTGGGTCGAGGACTGGATTCAGAAAGGTGTGGATGAGGGCGCAGAGCTGATTCTGGACGGGAGGGGAATAAAGGTCGAGGGCTATGAGGGCGGCAGTTACGTGGGCCCCACCATCCTGGATCACGTGACCCCGGAGATGACGGTGGGGGACCGGGAAATATTCGGCCCGGTACTCTGCATCAAGCGAGTTAAAACATTTGAGGAAGGGCTGCGGCTGATGAACCGCAATCCCTTTGCCAACGGATCTGTGATCTTTACACAAAACGGGTATTACGCCAGGGAATTCGCCAGACACACAGACGGCGGAATGGTGGGCGTCAATGTGGGGATCCCCGTGCCCGTGGGTATGTTCCCGTTTTCAGGGCATAAGCAGTCCTTCTTCGGGGATCTGCACTGTCTGGGGAGAGACGGCTACCGGTTCTACACAGAGACTAAGGTGGTGACGGCCCGGTGGTTTGATGAGGAGGAAGGAAAGAACACAAAGGTTTCTACCTGGGATGGGACGATCTGATCAAAACACATCCTTGCGGGTGTAACCGTTTCCCATGTGGGATATAGAGTATCGCTATTCCACCCGAATCATCCGGTACCCCACCCCCACATGGGTCTGTATGTACCGCGGGTGGGCGGGGTCCTCCTCAATTTTTTTGCGCAGCGAAGCCATAAATACCCGCAGCGAGGCCACGTCGCCCTCCCAGGAGCTGCCCCATATCTCCTTGGTGATGAAGGAGTGGGTCAGGACCTTGCCCGCGTGGCGGGCCAGGAGGCAGAGCAGTTTGTACTCAAAGGGGGTCAGATGCAGTTCGTTTCCGTCCAGGGAGGCGCAGCCGGCGGCGAAATCGATGGTGAGGCCGCCGTTGGTGAAAATTGCGCTCTCACCTTCCGCGGGGGCGCAGAGGTACTGGAGGCGGCGCAGGGTGGCGCGCAGCCTGGCGGACAGCTCCTCAACGGAGAAGGGCTTGGTCAGGTAGTCGTCGGCCCCGGCGTCCAGCGCGTCGATTTTGTCCCGGTCCTCGCTGCGGGCGCTGATGACGATGATGGGCATCTGGGACCAGGTGCGCACCTTGGCGATCACCTGGACGCCGTCCATATCGGGAAGTCCCAGGTCAAGCAACATAATATCAGGCTGCTGTGTGGCGGCGCTCAGGATGGCCTGGGCGCCGTTTTCCGCTGTGTGGTAGCGGTAGCCGTCCAGTTCCAGCGCGGTGGAGATCAGGTTTTTGATGGCTTTGTCGTCCTCGACAATCAGAATCTCCGGTTTATTCATGCAGGTCAACCTCCTCGATGGGTAATGTAAACTGAAAAACACAGCCGTGGGGAATCCGGTCCGACACGGTGATTTCGCCGCCGTGGGCAGTGACGATGGAGCGGCAGAGGGCCAGCCCAAGGCCCATCCCGCGCTTGCTGTCCGCCGGTTTGTTGGAGGCGGTATAGAACATATCGAACACCCGCTCCTTGGCGGAGTCCGGGATTCCCGGCCCGTCGTCGGCAATCTCCACCACGGCGAAGTCCCCGCGGCGGAAGGCCCGGACCTGGATGTGGGAGCCGGGGGGCGTGTACTTAATGGCGTTGTCCACCAGGTTGATGATCACCTGGATGATCAGCCGGGAATCCATGCGGGCCAGGATGAAATCGCCCTCCTGGGTGACGGACAGGGTATGCTCAGCGGCTTTGCGGCTGATGTGGCGCATGGCCTCGTCGATGACCTCCTCTAGCAGCTCGCCCTCCATGTTTAACTGCATGGTGCCCCCCTCCATGCGGGTGATGCTGAGCAGATTTTCCACCAGGTTGATCAGCCACATGGAGTCGTCGTAGATGTCCTGGCAGACCTGCTTTTTGCGGTCGTCCGCCAAATGGCCGGTGTCGTTTAAGAGGATGCCGGCGTTGCCGGAAATGCTGGTCAGCGGCGTGCGCAGGTCGTGGGAGATGGAGCGAAGCAGGTCGGCGCGCAGCTGCTGGGTGCGGGCGTTGGCCGCCTCTTCCTCCCGGATGCGGCTTAAGCGCTCCTTTTCCATGGCCATGGCGCACTCGCCCAGAATGGCCTGGATCAGGTTGTCCTCGAAGTCGTCGGGGGCCGTGCCGGACATGCGGATGCCGATGATTCCGCAGAGGGAACCTGGGCCGCCCACGGGGCTGTAGCGGAAGGAGGTTCCGGGCAGGGTGTCCGTGAAGGCGCCGGTCTGTTTTTGCTGTAAAAAGGCCGTCCGGGCCGCGGCCCGCTCCTCAAGCGTATCCGGGGAGGGCCCCCTGCGTCCCTGGTCCGGCGTGGCCGTACAGAACAGTTCCGGGTCCCCGGGCCCTTTGTCACCGGCCGGACAAAACAGGGTGTCGCGCTTTAACAGCTTGTTGAGCTGGGCGGCGGTCAGGCGCAGCAGGCCTTCGGCGCTGTTTTCCTGCTGAAGCAGCTGATTGGTCTCCAGAAGCACCCCGGTGCGGTAGGCCGCCAGCGCGGCGATTTTGGCCTGACGCTTGATGCGGGCCGCAAAGGAGCTGGTGATGAAGGCGGAGGCCAGCATGACGAACAGGGTGAACTGGGTGCCGATGTCGTCGGCCTTGAAGGCGTACCGGGGCGTGGTGAACAGAAAATTGAACACCAGCACAAAGACCGCGGAGGCCAGAAAGCCGTATTCCCGGCGGGACACGAAGCCTGCGATGATGAGCACGGCCAGAATATCCAGGGTGATGATGTTGGCCTCGGAAAATCCCAGCTTTTGCAGAATATCGCAAAACAGCGTGACCACAACCAGGATTCCCAGGGTCCAGGCTGCATCCCTGCGGTTGATGAGCGGCGGCCGGAACTGGCCCACAAAAGGCGGAAGCGCCGGTTCCACCGGGGAATTTTCTATTTTACTGTCGAACATGGACAGATCCTCCTATGTTTTTTGAGTTCTGCGAAAAAGGGGCGGGGCGGCGGCCAGCCGCCAGGCTGATGATAAGTGTTACGTTTCCTTATTATACTTTGTCACCAGCCGCCAGGCTGATGATAAGCACTACGTTTCCTTATTATACTTTGTCACCAGCCGCCAGGCTGATGATAAGCACTACGTTTCCTTGATTATACCATAATTTACGTCCGCCCGCGCCCACCTTTATAAAATCTTTATGCCATCTTTATGCCGATAATACTCCCTTAATGAGAAACATGATATGGTGATAGCAGAGAACAAAAATGGGAGGAATATAAATGAAGTATATACGGAAACAGACGCCGGCCAGGATTTTGGCCCTGGGGTTTCTGGCGGTGATCCTGCTGGGATCATTCCTGCTCATGCTGCCCTGCTCGGTCCGTCCCGGGGTCAGCCTGCACTATGTGGATGCGCTGTTCACCTCCACCAGCGCGGTCTGCGTCACCGGCCTGATCGCCGTAGACACGGCGGACACCTACACGGCCTTCGGCCAGGCGGTGGTGGCCGCGCTGATCCAGATCGGCGGCCTGGGCGTGACCTCGGTGGGCGTTGGCTTTATCCTGGCTCTGGGTAAGCGGGTGAATTTAAAGGAACGGCTGTTGATCCGGGAGGCAATGAACCTGGATTCCGGCAGGGGGCTGGTGAGCCTGGTGAAAAATATCCTCAAGGTGACGCTGGTATTCGAGCTGGTTGGCGCGGTTTTAAGCTTTCTGGTATTCCGGCAAGATTATCCCCCTGTCCACGCCCTGGGGATCAGCCTGTTTCACTCCATCGCCGCATTCAACAACTCGGGCTTTGACATTTTGGGCGGCCTAAAAAATCTGTCCGGCTACCGGGACAACGTGCTGCTCAACCTGACCACCGCGGGTCTGATCACCTTCGGCGGACTGGGATTTCTGGTGATTATGGATATTGTGCGCAAGCGCTCCTTTAAAAAGCTGTGCCTGCACTCCAAAGCGGTGATCACCACCAGCGCCATCCTGCTGGTGGGCGGCACTGTGCTGATCCGCATGACGGAGCAGATCACCTGGCTGGGCGCGTTTTTTACCAGCGTCTCGGCCAGAACCGCAGGATTTTCCACATTTTCCCTGGGAAACTTCACCAATGCGGGCCTATTGACCGTGACTGTGCTGATGTTTATCGGCGCTTCCCCCGGCTCCACCGGCGGCGGTATCAAGACCAGCACGCTGTTCACATTGTTTCACACCATCCGGGGAGCGGCCACCAACGGGGAGCCCAGGGCGTTTCACTATCAGATTCCGCCGGAGGCCTTTTACAAGGCGGCGGTGGTGAGCGCGCTGTCTATGCTGGTGGTCTGTGCCGGCAGCTTTGCCATGTGTATATTGGAGCCGGAGCTGGGGTTCATGGATATTCTCTTTGAGATCACGTCCGCCTTCGGCACGGTGGGGTTGTCCACTGGAATTACCACCGGCCTGGGGCCTGCGGCTAAGCTGCTGGAGATTGCGGTCATGTACATCGGCCGTCTGGGGCCGCTGACCATCGCTTCCATCTGGATCTACAAGCCCCACACGTCGGTGTCCTATCCCAGGGGGACGATCTCCATCGGATAGCAACGCAAATACTGGATCATATCAATATTCGGATCATACAGGAGGTATTATTTATGTTTGGAAAACAGAAGCAGGAGGACGCCGCGTCCTACGGAATCATCGGTATGGGAAGGTTCGGCAGCGCGCTGGCCTGCACCCTGGCCGAGGCTGGTAAGGAAATTCTGGTGCTGGACCGGGATGAGGAAAAGGTCCGACGGATGCGCAGCTATACGGAACACGCCTATGTGGTCCGGAACCTGCAAAAGGAGACGCTGCAGGAGACGGGCATCCAAAACTGCGATCAGGTGATTGTGTGTATCGGGGACAAGGTGGACGTGAGCATCCTCACCACCCTGAATGTGATCAATCTGGGCGTCCCCCATGTGGTGGCCAAGGCCAACAGCCCGGAGCAGGGGGAGATTCTGGAGAAAATCGGCGCCGAGGTGGTGTACCCGGAGCGGGATATGGCGATCCGTCTGGCAAAACGGCTGATTTCCGGCCGGGTATTCAACCTGTTTGAGCTGGACGAGCGGACGGATATCTCGGAGCTCAAGATGAGCAGCGTGCTGGCGGGAAAGACGGTGGAGAAGGCCAGCCTGCGACAGCGCTATGGAGTGAATATCATCGCCATCAGCCGGGGCGGCACGCTGACCACGGATGTGCGGCCTGACTATGTGCTGAAGCAGGAGGATTCCCTGGTGGTGATCGGGGACAGGCAGAAAATCCGGCAGCTGGCGGACGATCTGCTGATCTAGCGGGGCGCAAAACTGGTATCCCGGAAGAATACGGCGCGAACCGGTTGTGCGCTGTCCGTGAATATGATAAAATATTGGGAAGCAAAGGCTTCCCGTCACAGGGAATCGCTTCGCATTGAAAACAATGGGCGGCAGGCACTGCTTACGGTAACGGTGCCTGCCGTTTATTGTACGTCGGAAGGAGAACCTGATGGAAGAAAAACAGAAAAAACGCCGCAAATATCTGCGGCTCCTTCTGCTGGCCGCGGTGCTTTTGGCAGCGGCGGGGGCCGTCTACGGCTACTGTGGATATAAAGGATATATTGTGCTAAACCATCCGTCCCGTCACCGCTATCCGGTGCGCGGGGTGGACGTTTCCCACTATCAGGGGGACATCGATTGGGACGCCCTGGAGCGCCAAAGGATTGAGTTTGCCTATATCAAGGCAACGGAGGGCAGCGGACTGGTGGACGACCGGTTTGCGGAGAACTGGGACAAGGCCAGGGCGGCGGGGGTTAAGGCCGGAGCCTACCATTTCTTCAGCTTTGACAGTCCGGCCCAGGGGCAATTGGAAAATTTTATCCGCACAGTGCCCGCTTACCGGGAGATGCTGCCCCCCACTGTGGATTTTGAATTCTACGGCGATAAGCATATCAATCCGCCCGATGTGGAGGCCACGGAGGAGCAGCTGAAAATTCTGCTGGACGGCCTGGAGGCGCAGTACGGGGTGAAGCCGGTGATCTACGCGGCCAGGGACACCTGGAAGATGTATATAAAAGGGCGCTTTGACGAATATCCCCTTTGGATCCGCAGCGTTGTGACGCGGCCCTTTATCGGGAAAGAAACCTGGACCTTCTGGCAATACTCCAACCGCGGACGGCTGGAAGGGTACACGGGCGGGGAGAAGTTCATCGATCTGGACGTGTTCGGCGGCAGCCGCCGGGAGTGGGAGGAGTGGTCCGGGAGCTACGGCCGGGCGTTGGACGCCAGGGGGACCCTGGAGGAAACGGACGGCTTCGGCCTGTTGGTGCCACAGGAGTACCGGAGCGAGAGGCAGGGGGATAAGCTGGTGGTTACGCGGGAGCAGTCGGAGGAGTCTTACCGGATGCTGCGGCTCAAGGTGAGCGCCTTTCCGATTCCCGGCGATCTGGGGGAGCTTCCGGCGCAGCGCAGCGCCTGGTGCCTGAAAACAGGGATGGACCTGACCTGCGGCAGCCCCCTGCGCGTAAAACGCTATGGGCTGCCGGAAGGCGGCTTTGTCTACCGCGCCGCGGAATCCCCAAGCATGGACTGGAGGGGCACACAGACCCTGTGGTTTTTCTTCGGGGAGGAGCGTATTTACGCGGTGGAGGAGGCGTTCACCGCGGACAGCGATGAGATTTCCTCTTTTTCGGATTTCATCCGGGAGGGCCGGGTGTTCCTGGACGGCAAGGCCGTGCGTATGGGAGCAGATGCGGCTGCGGGCGTGTTTTGGCAGGAGGCGGTGTCCGAGGAGCAGCCGGTGTGGCTGGAGACGGAAAAGCGCGAGAGCGGGGGCGTGGATGTGCGCGTTTACTGCGCCCGGGACCTGGTGTCGGGACAGCCGGCGAACACATTTTCCTATGAGACGGAGGATGTAGGGGTCTGGATGGACGACGATGTGAATTTTGACGGCTGCCGCGATTTAAGCGTGCTCGCCGGTGAGAGCCGGCACGTCTATCTCTGGGACAGCGGACAGGGGCGCGCTGATACGGGGGACGACTACGGCCCGCTGCTGTATCCGTTGGAGGGTGCGGGAATTTCCCTGGACAGCAGAGCGCGTTTGATCGAGCTGCGCTACAGCGACCGGGAGGGCCGCAATGGCAGCGTCTATGGGCTGGCGCGGTGGCAGGGGGACCAGCTGATTCTGCTCAGAAGGATGGAGTTTCCCGCTCAGGACAGCGACGATCCCCAGCGGGCCTTCCCGGTGCGGGTGGTGGATTTCCCCGGGGGCTGGAAGCTTGACGGGCCGTTTACCGGCGTGAGCGCGGATGAGGGGGTTCTGCTCTTTGACGCGCAGTGGACCAAGGCGGAGTATGAGGAAAAAAAGGAGGCGGTGGAGCAGGCGTTTTACGAGGGACTGCCTTTTGAGAGCGATTTTTTCATCCGGCTTCACAGCGGGGAGGCCGATTACGGCCAGAGCCTGATTCCCCAGTCCCTGCGGGATTATATCAGGACTGCCATGGAGGAGGGAAATGAAAAGGAAGCGCTGCTGGCCCTGCGGGAGTCTGAGGCGCTGACGCCGGTGCAGGTGAAGTCCGAGGCCGCAAGGAGCCCCGGTCTGGACCGGTGGGTGCGGGAGATCGCCGTGAGTACGGACGGAGCGGCGGCGTTTGTAAAGGCGGACGGCGACGGGGACGGCGTCGAGGACATTTCCGCGGAGATTTACCTGGGCGGTACAGGGGGATTCACCCAGTTTGTGTTCTTTAAGGGCCAGCCGGACGGGAGCTTCCGGGAAACCAGCTGCTATGACGAGGTGCAGGAGGAGTTCGCTTACGTGGGCTGGGAGGGCAGGCCTTACCTGATTAGGACCAGTTACGATTATGGGGCCAAGCTGTACGACGGATTCAATATCTACGCCTACCGGGACGGGCAGAGAGCCGGGGCGCTGCGCTTGGAGCTGGCGCCGGAGGAATTTTCCGTGAAAACGGAGTCGGTCCTGCCGGGGTATGAGGCGCCGGCAGAGGCGGTTTCCCAGGGCGGTCTGTCCGCAGCGCTGGACACCAGCCGGTGGCCGTATGAGCAGAAGGTGGTCCTGGGAAGCGCGGAGACGGACTTGGGGGAGGGAATGTTCTCCAGCGACGTGTTTAACTGCGGGGAACCGGTGGAGTACGACAAATACAACTGGTATTCCAGCAACATGTACACCCGGGACGGCGTGAGCAGCAGTCTCTTCGCCCAGCTCCCGCCCGCCCAGTGGTCGGAGTTTACCGGCGATGTGATGATGTTCTGGGTGGAGAAAACCAGGGAAGGCAATGTGGTCTGTTTTTTTGAGCGGGATGCACTGATGGATTACGCAGTCAGCGGCTGGCGTTTTGACGGGGATGAGGCCAGGAACGTTTTCAGGATAAAATGGACGGGCAGGCGCGGCGTGAGGGAACAGGCTCTGCGCAGACAGCATAACCTGTGAGAAAAATGGGAGGAATGAAGGGTGATCTATTTTACGTCCGATTTGCATTTTTTTAGCAAAAAATCTCTCTGCGTGGGGGGGAGAGAGTTTCCCGGCGCGCAGGAGCGGGGAGAGTTCCTGGCGGAGCAGTGGAACCGCACGGTTGCCGCTGAGGACGAGGTCTATTTGCTGGGAGATATTTCCAATGGCAATGGGGAGGAGACCGGGCGGATGCTGGGGCGCTTAAACGGCCGGAAATATTTGATCATCGGCAACAACGACCGCTATCTGGACGATCCGGCCTTCGACCGCTCGGTTTGCCGGTGGTACAGGCAGTATTATGAACTGCGGGCAATGGACACCAGGTTTATTTTGTTCCATTTCCCCATCGAGGTGTGGACCGGCTACAAGAAGGACAGGGTCCATCTGCACGGCCATCTGCACCGGGAGAAGCCGGTCTGGGAGCCCATCCGGCGCTACGAGGTGGGGGTGGATGCCCATGACGGCAGGCCGGTATCCATCGAAGAGATATGGGAGACGGTAAAGGGTTTACATAATATGGACCGGAAGGTGGAGGGAGTATGGTGAGACGGGCCGGGGGACGGCGTGGGAGGCCGCGAAGCCCGGTGTGGCGCGGCTGGTCGCGAGGCCCGATGAGGCGCGGCCGCCCGCGAGGCCCGATGAGGCGCGGTTGGCCGTGAAGCCCGGTGTGGCGCGGTTGGTCGCGAGGCCTGGTGTGGCGCGGCTGGTCGCGAGGCCCGATGAGGAGCGGCCGTCCGTGAAGCCCGGTGTGGCGCGGTTGGCCGTGAAGCCCGGTGTGGCGCGGCTGGTCGCGAGGCCTGGTGTGGCGCGGCTGTTTGCGAGGCCCGAGGCGGCGCGGCCGTCCGCGAGACCCGGTGTGGCGCGGCCATCCATGAGGCCCGATGCGGCGCGGCCGTCCGCGAGCCCCTGGAAGTTGCGCTTTACGCCTCAGGAATCGGAGGATACGTGGAGATGAGTGAAAAACAGGATGTGAATATACAGATGTGGAATGTGGATAAGGCGGCAAAACGGGAGCGGGAGTGTGCGCAGGGGCCTGTGGCCGCGGAGGCGGCTGTGAGGCAGCGGGTGCATCACCTGTACTATGATCTGGATGTAAACTGCGCCAGGACGACCCTGCTGTGCCTGGGGGAAGCGCTGGGCTTTCAGATTGAGGAGCAGACCTTTGCCGCGGCCGTGGGGCTTCACGGAGCCGGCGGTTTCCGGGCCCAATGCGGTCTGGTGGAGGGTGCGCTGATGTTTCTGGGCGCGTATTTCGGCGCCAGGGGAATCGGGGACAGGGAGCGGGTGGGAATGTGCCGGCGGTTTGCGGAACAGTTTACAGAGCGCTTCGGATCGCTGCGCTGCCTGGAATTGCGGCCCGGCGGCTTTAACGATCAGGACCCGCCCCATCTGTGCGAGGAGTTGACGGTGGAGAGCATTTTGTTTGCCCTGCGGTTCGTCCGGAGCGAGGAGCGGCGGCTGGAAATCCCCAGGGGCGGGGAGGGCCGGGGGCCCTCGGCAGGCGCGCAGACGTGGGGGCGCGGGCAGGAGGGACCGGAAAAATGAGGGATAAGGAGGATCAAGGGATATGATACGGGAGATTTTGCTGCTGGGAAACCCGGCGCTCTATGAGATCAGCGAGGAGGTCCGGGAGGAGGAGTTGGAGGCCATGGCGGCGCTGCAGGAGGATCTGCACGACACCATGATGGAATTCAGGCGGGTGTACAAGGCGGGCCGGGCCATCGCGGCTCCGCAGATCGGGGTGAAAAAGCGGGTGCTGTACATGAATGTGGGGGAACCGGTGCTGTTGATCAATCCGGTGATGGAATTTCCCGACGGCGAGACCATGGAGGTGATGGACGACTGTATGTCGTTTCCCGGCCTGCTGGTGAAGGTGGACCGCTACCGGCGCTGCCGCGTCCGGTATAAGGACCGGAACTGGCGCGACTGCCTGATGGAGCCGGAGGGGGATTTGTCTGAGCTGCTGCAGCACGAGTACGATCACCTGGACGGTATTCTGGCCACCATGCGGGCCAGGGACAACAAGGCCTTTTATATAAAAAAGGTGTGATACAACAGGGCGCTTGAGGGACATGTCCCGGCGCGCGATTCCGGCGGGCAGAACCGGCCGGGCACATTATTAAAAAGGGAGGGCATCGATATGAATCATTCAGGAACCGTGAGGTTGGAGACAAAAAGGCTGGCGCTGCGCCCCTTTGTGCAGGCGGATGCGCCGGCCATGTACCAGAACTGGGCCAATGACCCAGAGGTCACAAAATACCTGACCTGGACGCCGCATAAAAATGTGCAGGAGACGGAAGCGATCCTTGCCGACTGGATTTTGCAGTATGGAAATCCTGAATACTACTGCTGGGCCATCGCCCTTAAGGAGGACGAGGGGACCGTGATCGGTAATATCAGCGTGGTAAAACTGGAACCCGACGTGGACTGCGTCACCATCGGCTACTGTCTGGGACGCCGGTGGTGGGGGCAGGGCCTGATGCCGGAGGCGTTCGCCGGGGTGATCCGCTTTTTCTTTGAGGTGGAGAAGGCCGGGAGAATTCAGGCCACCCACGACACGCGCAATCCCAATTCCGGCAAGGTGATGGAAAAATGCGGCCTCAGGCGGGAGGGAATCCTGCGCCGCAGCGGGAGAAACTGCCAGGGAATCTGCGACCAGTGCATCTATGGGATTGTGGCGGAGGACTACATGGTGAGCGGACATGAAACCTCTTCTCCCGCCGGCTCCCATGGGCACGGGATGATTGACCGGGAGGAGTGAAGGGAGGAGCGCTATGGAGGTATGTTTGAGGGAAGTTCCGCTGGAGGAAAAGGAGACGCTGCGGAATCTGCTGGAAAAGTATCTGTATGAATTTTCGGAGTGGGTCGACCGGGATGTGGACGACAGGGGACTCTACGGCTACCGGTATCTGGACGATTACTGGACCGAGGACAAGCGCTGGCCGTTTTTGATTACCGCGGACGGGCGGCTGGCGGGATTCGCGCTGGTAAATGCTTATCCGATTGTGGGTACGGACGCGGATTACACCATGGCCGAATTTTTTGTGATGCGCAAATACCGGAAACGCGGCGTGGGCCGCCAGGCCGCGTTCCAGCTGTTCGAGCGCTTTCCCGGCAAGTGGCAGTTGAAGTATTATCAGGATAATAAAGCCTCCGCGGGATTCTGGAACAGGATTGTGGGCGAGTATACCGGACGGGCCTATGAGCGGCTTTACAACCGCTCGGGGAAGATGAGCGCCGAGGAGGCGCGGTCGGTGGTGGTGCTGTTTGAGTGTGGGGAGAACGCCGATGGGCGATAGCAGGAGACGGCTATATCAATGCGGGGATATCTATGATCACAGGGCCACGGACCGCCTGTTTCTGGGGGCGGTCCGTGAAAATGTACGCTTTCACCACGCCCATAATCCGGCTTACCGTCGGATGCTGGAGGAGATGGGATTTTCAGTAAAGGAGGTGGGGCAAGAAGCGGATTTGCACCTCATTCCGCCGATTCCCACCGCGTTTTTCAAACGTCACACGCTTTGGACCATGGACCCGGACAGGCTGGCGGTGCGGGCCACCTCCTCCGGCACCGGAGGGCTTAAGAGCCAAATCGGCCTGGAGTGGGGAGCGCTGGGCCGGGGGGCGGTCATGGCGGTCAGGCTGGGCCGGGCCTGCGGACTGTTCTCACCTGTTCCGGCAAACTATATTGTATTGGGATATGAGCCTCACCGGGACAACCAGACCGCCATATCCAAAACCCAGCGGGCCAGTATGCTTTACGCTCCGCCCCTTCACGTCAAATACGCGCTGGTGCGCGGTGAGGGAGGATACCGGCCTGATTTCGACGGGGTGAAACGGGCGCTGGAGCGGTATGCGCGCCGACCGTCTCCGGTGCGCCTGGTGGGTTTTCCGGCATATCTCTACTTTCTGCTGCGGGAGCTAAAGGGCGCGGGCCTGCGTTTTCGCCTCCCGGCCGGTTCAATGGTGCTGCTGGGGGGAGGATGGAAGCAGTTTTACCGGGAACAGCCGGAGAAGGAAGCGGTTTACCGCCTGCTGGAGGAGGTGCTGGGCATAGGGGAGGAGAGCTGCCGGGAATTTTTCGGAGCAGTGGAGCATCCTTCCATGTACTGTGACTGCCCCCGCCACCATTTCCACGTGCCGATCTACAGCCGTGTGATCATACGGGATGTGGATACCCTGCGGCCCCTGGGATTCGGGCAGCCGGGACTGGTGAACCTGATCACGCCGATTGCGGACAGCATGCCGCTAGTCAGCGTGATGACGGACGATCTGGGGATTCTGTATCCCGCCGGGTCCTGCGGCTGCAACATACAGGCGCCTTATTTTGAGATCCTCGGCCGCACCGGCCTCCCGGAGATCAGGACCTGCGCGGCCGGAGCGGCAAAGATTTTGGAAGGAGGCTGAGCGCTGTGAAATATGAGAAGCTGAGAGACGACCTGAACCGTACCCTGGCCGCGCCGGACCTGGAGCCGGAGACGGTGATTGAAGCCTGCCACGCACTGTCCCAGGAGATTTCCGCCGGAACATACGACCGTCTGCTGCAAAGGGCTTTGAGCCGCGGCGGGAATGAGACGGCGAAGGAGCAGGTGGCCGACCAGGTCCGGCAGGCCGCCCGCCTTTTAAGCCGCCCGCGGCTGGAAGAGAAGCTGCGCTGGGAGCTGCCCCCGGTTCCCGAGGGCGTGTACCGCTGCCCGCTGGGCGTGCTGCTCCATATCGGGGCGGGAAACATGGAAGGGCTGCCGGCCTACAGCGTGGTGGAGGGCCTGCTGGCGGGCAATATTAATCTGCTGAAGCTGCCGGAGGGGGACAATAGTATTTCAAGCTTTCTCCTGCGGCGGCTGGTGACCATCGAGCCCAGACTCCGCCCCTATGTGTACGTGTTTCGCATCCCCTCCTCCGAGAGAGGTCCCATGAAATGCCTGGCCGGCCTGGCGGACGGCATCGCGGTCTGGGGCGGGGATGAGGCGGTTCGCGCGGTCCGGGAGCTGGCTGGCCCCGGGGTTAAGCTGATCGAGTGGGGGCACAGGATCAGCTTTGCCTATGTGACCACCCGGGGAATGGATGAACAGCGGCTGCGGCAGCTGGCCCGGCATATGCTGTCTACAGGCCAGGTTCTGTGCAGCTCCTGCCAGGGCATTTATCTGGATACGGACGACTGGAAAAAATTGGAAAAATTTTCGGAACATTTTCTGGAAATTCTGGAGGAGGAGGCCCGGAACTGTCCGGCGAAGGATCAGGGGGAGCGGGGCAGGAACACGCTGCGGGTGCAGTGCAGCCGTCTGGAAGCGGCCGCTTACGGGGGAAAGCGCGTGTTCGCAGGCGCGCTCACCAGCGTGACATTAGAGGAGGATCCCTGTCCCGAGACTTCCCTGATGTTTGGAAACTGCTGGGTGAAGTCTCTTCCGAGAGAGGAAATCCTCCCGGTTCTGCGCAGGAACAGCGGTTATCTGCAGACCGTGGCCCTGCTCTGCGGGGAGGATGAGCGGGAAGCGCTCGCCCGCCTGCTCTGGCGGGCCGGTGCGGCGCGGGTATGCGGAGCCGGAGAGATGAGCGCGCTGCCGGACAAGGGGGTCCAGCCACATGACGGAGAATTTCCGCTGATGCGCTACTCAAAATATGTAACCTGACGGAGGAATGAGCGGATGGATATTGTAAGACGCGGCTATGTGCCGCAGGACGCGGTGGAATTTGGCCCCAAATACCGGGAGACCATGGAGCGGGCGTCGGTTGAGGTGGACTTCCTGATCAACCGGGGGTACGACATTAAATCGGCCAGCACCTTTGTGGGCAACCACTATATGCTCTCCGAGCGCCAGCGCATGGCCCTGGCGCGGATGCGCTCGCCGGAGGATATGATCAAAAGGCGGCGCCTGGCGGAAATCGACCGTTTCTCGCCGCCGCCGTCGGTGGTGATCGACGGCTTTAACCTGATTGTGACTCTGGAGGTGGCGTTCTCCGGCTCATTGCTGATCGGAGGTGCGGATGGCACGGTGCGGGACCTGGCGGGGCTGCGGGGAACCTACCGGATTGTGGACAAGACGGGAATGGCTGTGTCCGCCATGTTCCGCTACATGAAGGAGAGCGGCATCGGGGCGGCGAAAATTTATCTCGATCAGCCTGTCTCCAACTCCGGCCGCCTGGCCGGCCTGATCCGGGAGCACGGCGCCCAATGGGGGATTGAGACGGACGTGGAGCTGCGCCCCGACGTGGACCGGGCGCTCTACGGCCTTGCGTCTGTGGTCACCACGGACGCCATTATCCTCAACCACTGTCTCAGCTGGTATAACATGGCCCGCTGGATCATCGAGCGCTATGTGCCGGAGGCCTGGGTCTATCGTCTGGAGTAGACGCCGCTTGGGCTGTTTTCTATTATAAAAAATACCTACAAGGAGGCTTCCATGAACGCAGCAAAAGGAGACAAAATAAGAGTAATTCACAAAGAGGATAATTTTTCCGAAGATTACCAGGACGGCGATATCTTTACGGTGGAGGACACCTGGTACGGAGGCGTGCATGTGAAAAGCGCCGCTGGCGTTCCCCTGGCGCTGAGCCAATCCGAGTACGAGCCGTATAGCGAAACACCCCGGCCGGAAGCCTCGGGCGGGGAATTTGCAGGCAAGGTGGCGGTGGTCACCGGCGGCGTGAAGGGCATCGGCAAGACAATCTGCGAGGAATTCCGCAAAGCAGGGGCGGTTGTCTGCGTTCTGGACAAAGAGGAAAACCCGTATTTTACCGGCGATCTGGCCGACGAGTCCGTTCTGCGGGCCTTTGCCGAAAAAGTGATCCGGGAACAGGGCCGGGTGGATTTCCTGGTCAACAACGCCATGCTGACCAGAGGCGGGCTGCCCCAGTGCAGCTACGAGGATTTCAACTACGTCCTGCGCGTGGGCGTATTGGCCCCCTATATGCTGACCCAGCTGTTCCTCCCACATTTTGGGGAAAATGCCGGTATCGTCAACATTTCCTCCTCACGGGACCGCATGAGCCAGCCGGGGACGGAGAGCTACACCGCGGCCAAGGGCGGTATCCACGCTCTGACCCACGCAATGGCCGTGAGCCTGGCGGGCCGCGTGCGGGTGAACTCCATATCACCGGGCTGGATCGACACGGATTTCCGGGAATACCAGGGCCCGGATGCACTCCAGCATCCCGCCGGGCGGGTGGGAAATCCCCTGGATATCGCCAACATGGTGCTGTTTCTGTGCAGCTCCAAGGCAGGGTTTATCAATGGGGAAAATATCTGCATCGACGGCGGGATGAGCCGCCAGATGATCTACCACAATGACTTCGGCTGGAAGCTTGAGCGCGACAGGGACTGAGAGCGGATATCGGCCGTGACTGCGCGGAAAGAGGGGATTGGTCATATGAATCAACCTGCCTGGCTGCTGACCGCCGTCGCCTGTGTGGCCGCGGCAGTTTGGGTCAGCGCGCGGGCCTGTCCGGAGCTGCCTATGCGTTTTTGCCGGCGGGAGGAACGTACGGCGTATCCCGCTGCTGTAAATTTTACCGCCATATTGACAGAAGCCGCCTGGCAACGTAAACTGATATGAGGAAGATTCAGGGCGGGGCGGGAGAGCGCCGCCCGGAAGTCCAATGAAACGGTAGGACGGGGGAAATCTGTAAACTATGACAAATCTGATTATCGGAAATATCATCTCGCTGGTCGCCGCGCTGTTTATGGCGGCCAGCTGCTGTGTCAACGACCACCGCAAGGTATTTACCTATCAGGCGGTGGAGTGCGCTCTGATCTGCGTGGCTTCCGTGTTCTTCGGCTCCTGGGCCGGGGTGACCACCATGGCGCTGTCCGCCACCAGAAACTACCTGGTGTCCCGGGACAAATTCAGCCACAATCTCATGCTGCTGTTTCTGGTCCTGGTGGTGGCGCTGGGGCTTCTGGCCAACAACCGGGGGCTGCTGGGCCTGATCCCCATTGTGGCCACTGTGGAGTACACGATCTGCTGCCACTACGTCAAGGGCATCAAGGCGGTCAAATGCAGCATTTTTGTCAACACCCTGATGTGGGTGGTGTACTCCTTTATGATTATGGACTTTTCCACCGGATTGACCGATCTGACGGTCCTGGTCATCGACGTGGTGTCCATTCTGCGGCTGCATGTTGCGGAGAAGGAACAAGCACAGGAATAAACATTCAGTCGAGCACAAAGCTGCGCGTCCGCTGTCCATCAGCGGGCGCGCAGCTTTTGCTTTACAAGTGGTTTATCTGAAAGGCCCTGCGGCGTTTTGCGCCTGTTCAGGGCAGCGGCCGTCCGCCTATTTTCCCGCCGCCGATCTGTTGATTTCCATGGCCAGCTCACAGACGGTTTTCTCGGCGGGGGAAAGGCTGCGGCCTTTTTGATAGATCATGACCACGTCCCTGGTCAGGGGCGGACTGCCGATCTGGTAGTAGACGGGTTCCACCGGAAACTTGATGCGATTCCGCCAGGTGTCGGGGATGATGGTCGCTCCGAAGCCTGTGGCGGCCAGACGGTGGGCGGTTTCCAGATCCGGGACCTCGTACAGGGATTTTGGCGTGATACGGTACGTTTCAAGCATTTTCCGGGCGTGGACGCCCAGCCCGTGGGCTTCGGTGAGCACGATGAAGCGGAAGTTTTTTAAAATTTCCAAATCCTCTTTGCCTAAGATTTTCGATTCCGCGGAAGCGGGGGACAGCCCTTCGGCGGAGGGGAGGATCAGGAGAAGCCGTTCCACGTTTAAAAACACGTGGGATACGGACGGGGGAATCTTCGGCGAGGTAAAAAAAGCAAGGTCCAGGCTGCCGTTTTCCACCCCCTTGACCAGGGCGGTATTGCTGTCCTGGCCGATGACGCTCAGCTTGATATCGGGATGCCCAAGGGCCAGCCGCTCCAGCAGAGGCGGCAGGATATAGGGAATCCGCGGGGTTCCCATGCCCAGGGTCAGCTGCTTTGAGGGCGTTTTTTCCAGGGCGCTTATTTTTACGCGCATGCGTTCCTCCGCGGCCAGAACCTCGCGGATGTACTCGATATAGCAGCTTCCCGCCTCCGTCACGGTCAGCGGATTGTGGGTCCGGTCGAACAGCCTGCAGCCCAGCTCGGCCTCCATCGCGGAGACAACCTTGCTCAGGTAAGGCTGGGACACGAACAGCGCGTCCGCGGCCTTGGAGAAGCTTTTCAGCTCCGCGATGGCGAGGATATATTTGTATTTGTAATGACTCATCACTCCACCTCTAAACTATAACCGATTGGTTATCATGCATATGAAAATCACGCCATGGACCTTTAAGCTGTTAAATGTTACTATCATTATAATCAAATTTGATCGACAGTCAAGCAACGCGCATTGCAATCCGTAATTTTCAGTCAATATCGGCAGTCACAATAGGAGGGTTATGAATGAAGGCTTTAAAAGACACACGGATTCTGGGAATGCCATTTGCATGTTATATCGTTCTCACCGCAGCGACCCTGTTTATCTCCATGAGCGGGAATTTGCTGAACAACATGATCGGGGCCATCGCCTGCTCCATGCTGATCGGCACGGGGCTGGGGGTGATCGGGGATAAGATCCCGATCTGGAACCAGTGGCTGGGAGGCGGGATTCTCTTCGCCAATCTGGCCGCCTCGGCTATCACCA
The DNA here is from genome assembly GCA_018380885.1 of Enterocloster asparagiformis. Classification (GTDB taxonomy): domain Bacteria; phylum Bacillota; class Clostridia; order Lachnospirales; family Lachnospiraceae; genus Enterocloster. The sequence continues at coordinate 134,250 of JAGZSY010000006.1, read as the reverse complement.
CCTTTCGGATTCTGCCGGAATCCGTTATCGGGACAATGGAGAATTTCAACAACAGCACCGGCTTCCTGGAGCTGTTTGTGGTGTTTTTGATTCTGGGCTCCATTCTCTCCGTGGACCGGGAGCTGCTGATAAAATCATTTCTGGGCTACATTCCCACCATACTGGGGGGCATCGCCGGAGCGTTTATCCTGGGCGCCGGAATCGCGTTTATCATGGGGAAATCGCCGGTGGAGGCGCTGCTGTCTATTGCGCTTCCCATTATGGGCGGGGGCAACGGGGCCGGAGCCCTGCCCATGAGCAAGGTCTACGGGGAGGTCACGGGCAAAGACCCGTCCGCCTGGTACGCCGCCTCCTTCGCGACGCTGATGCTGGGGAATATTGTGGCGGTGCTGTACGCCGCGATCCTGAACAAGCTGGGGAAAAAATATCCCCGGCTCACGGGCAACGGACAGCTGATGAAGCTGGAGGGCGGGAAGGCGCAGAAAAAGCAGGAGACGGCGTGCAGGCCCGATCCCGGGCATTACGCGGCGGCCATCGCCCTTGCCACCTTCTGTTATATGTTCGCGGATTACTACGCGGCCCACATCTCAATTATCAACAACTGGCTGAATTTGGGCTTTAAAGTTCACAAGTTTGCGTTTATGATTATATTGGCGGCGCTGTTAAATGTGACGGACTGCGTACCCGTGGAAATTCGGGCGGCCAACAAGCAGCTGCAGGGATTTTTTGTCAAGTACCTCTCATTTCCCCTGCTGTTCATGGTCGGCCTGGGAACCAACCTGAACGATTATTTGCAGGTTTTGTCCATTGTCAATATTGTGATTATCCTGTTTGTGGTGCTGGGCGCCTGCCTGGGCTCCGCCCTCGTCGGCAGGCTGTTCCACTATTACCCCATCGAGGCCATGATCACCGCCGGACTTTGCATGGCCAACGCCGGAGGGTCTGGGGACGTGCAGGTGCTGGGGACCGCGGACAGGATGGAGCTCATGCCCTACGCCCAGATTTCTTCCAGAATCGGCGGGGCGGTGATTCTTCTCATCGCAAGCTTTTTGTTCAGCAAATTCTTATCTTAATCAAGCGGAGGTTGTCATGGAAATATTCGAGTTTGAACACCCGGTGCGCCTGGTGGCGTCGGGAAAAATTACTGCGCGCGTTATGGTGCCGGACGGGTATGAGTCCGGGGAGAAGCGGTATCCGGTCCTCTATATCAATGACGGGCAGGACGTCTTTGAGGACAAGGACATTCTGTGGGGGGAGTGCAGCATGGATTACAAGGATTACTACCTGAATTACCGCAGATTCCTGCCCGATATTATAATTGTAGCGCTGGTGTGCCCCCGGGAACGCCAGGAGCGGACGCAGCTGTATTCCCCCTTTGTTCACAGGGGAACGGGGAGCTCGCCGGAGGATTCGGACATTGAAGGCAGGGGCAAGGAATATCTGGACTGGATTGCAGACGAGCTAAAGCCCTGGGTGGACGGCGCGTTTCGGACCAGGACGGAGGCGGAGTACACCGGAATCATGGGCTACAGCACAGGGGGATTGTTCGCCATATACGCCGCGCTGGCGCGCCCGGACCTGTTCTCGCGGCTGGCTGCGCTCAGCAGCGCCGTGTACATCTGGAAGGACGAGCTGGAGACATTTTTGCAGCAGTGCGGCTATGGGCATTTGCGGCGGATTTACATGGACGTGGGAACCAATGAGTACGGCCGCATCACCACCAGGGAGGAATTTCTGGAGGGGGCGGACATGATGTATCAGGCCTATCTGCAACACGGCGTGCCACGGGAGCGGCTCCGGTACAATATCTACCCGGATGCGGTACACTCGCAGGTGGAGTGGAAAAAGCGGTTCCCGGATGCGCTGCGCTGGATTTTTATGGACTGCTAAACAATGGGCCGCGGCCGCGCCAGCAGCCCATTGCATACAACAATCGGCCGCCGGCGCGGCCATCGGCCCATTACATTCAACAACAAACATAACGCCCGGCACTGAGCAGCCGGGCGTTGTTTCCGTTAATTCTGTTTTTTCTCCACCGCGATCCAGAATTCGCAGCTGTAATCCGGTGACGTCACATCCGCCGAGGCGTACACCTCGAAATCCGTGCCGCCGCAGGGCTGGTACTCGCTGGTGGGGAAAAATTCGCTGTAAATCCGTTGGCAGAGCGTCTGGAACGCCTCCGGCATGGGGCCCGTGCAGGTGAACACCGCGTAGGTGTGGGCGGGGACCTCCTCCACGCAGAGGGATTCGTCCGTCACGGGCAGTCCGTTGTAGGCCGCCCCGATGGCGTAGGGAAATTCCGGCTCTACCGCGTCCCTTCCAAAGCTGGCGCCCACGATGCAGTCGCCGAACAGGCTGCCCTCCGGGATGTAGCGGCAGAGCGATTCAATGGTGCCGTCCGCCGTGCACTCCTGCCAGAAGGCCGTGATTTCCACGGGCGTAAGCTCCGCCCGGGCGGAAACCCGTTTCTTTTTCATCACCAGTTTAAAAGCTTCTCTTGTCTCAATTCTGTAATCCATGATCGTTCCTCCGCTTAAGGTTAGTTTTACGGAGAGGCGGGAAAAGGATTTCAGCGCCGCGCTGCTGCCCCTGGCCTGGGACGGCGTGATCCCGTGAAAACGGGTGAAGGCCCGGCTGAAGCTCTCCGGGGTGTCGTAGCCGTATTTCATGGCGATGTCGATGACCTTTTCGCTAGAGCCGGCCAGCTCGCCGCCGGCCAGGGTCAGCCGCCTGGCGCGGATGTACTCGCCCAGGGTGAAGCCGCACAGCACGCCAAACACCCGCTGGAAATGAAAGCTGGACGAGTAGGCGCACCCGGCCACCTTCTCAAAGTCGATGGGCTCGGTGAGGTGTTCCTCCACATAGTCCACGGCCCGCTGTATTCCTGTAATCCAATCCATGATCCCGCCTCCTTGCGTATGTGTTCATTATAGCGGAAGGCGCCTGGTATTGCCTGACTTTTTGTGCGCTCCCGTGCATGACGCCTGTGTTTCGCCGCAGCTCCGGAAAGTCTGGTCTGTGATGAATTTCGAAGCCCTGTGTTTATCATATGCTTTTGAAGCCGCGGGATCAAGGGCTGTTTTAAGGAAATGATTTGGCGTTGACAGCGCAATTCTAAAAATCTACAATGAGAGTATGATATCCAAATAGAGGGACGGAGATATATGGACAGGAAAGAGCTTGTGAATCAGTGCATTGACTACATTATGCAGCATTTGGACGAGGATTTGTCTCTCGATACCGTGGCTGCTCATTTTTTTATATCAAAGTATCATTTCAGCCGGATATTCAGGGAGGAAAACGGTGAGACAGTCTACGCGTTTATCAAGCGCTGCAGGATTGACCAGAGCGCGGTGGATATGAAGCTGAATCCGGCCAAGAAAGTCACGGACATTGGTTTGGATTACGGCTATAGCGCGTCCAACTACAGCTCCGTGTTTAAAAAGCACCATCATACCTCCCCGGCCATGTTTAAGAGGTCAATCCCCACCAGCGCCATGCCCGTTCCGTTTTCCCCGGAGCGGGTCGCGCGTTTTAAAACCGCGGAAGAATATGCCGGCCAGATAGAAATTCAGGAGCTCGACGACCTTTTTGTGGCCTATGAGCGGCTGATCGGAAGCTATGGGGACATTGAAACAGCGTGGTATCAGTTTTTAGACCGGTATCGAGAGCGTATGGATGAAAATACAATTTTGGCGGAACGCTTTTTTCACGATCCCTCTATTACAGGTTCGGCGCAATGTATCTGCGATCTCTGTATGACGGTGGGCCAGGACTGCGGTTTGGGGAATGTCACGCGCATCCCGGGCGGCAGATGGGCTGTGTGCCGGTTTGACGGGGAAATTAAAGACATTTTCGAGACCCTGCAGGGGATTTTCAGCGTTTGGCTGCCTCAAAGCGGTTACAGCATGGCGCGGCGATACGGGATGAATATTTACCGGCGCATTGACCGGGATAATCACCGAGTGGTCATGGATTTATGCATCCCTATTGAATAAGAGCAAGAATTCAGAAGCCGGCGGGGCGGCTTTCCTCCTATAATGAAAAGTGTAAAATACTTCGGCAAAGAGGCGGCGGTTTCGCCGTGAAGAAGTGGGGAAAACGGAGGAAGCCATGTTTGATATCAGAAATATTCAGGAAAATGTAATTTATGAGGCGGTCAGAGCCGAGAGCAATGAGGAGGAGGCCGGAGCGGTGGTCTATGGTGAGGGCGGGGCGGCACGCACAGAAAGTGATTCCGACTGGGTGAAGTCCACGATGGGCCGCCTGGAAAGCAAATTTGATTTGGAGACGGTAAAGAAAATTCGGATGGGCTGCCAATGCGGTTACGGTATGGACGAAAAGCTGGCGCTTGTGAGAGAGTTGACGGCGGGGGCGGCAAGCATAGAGGAATTCGCAAATTCAGAGAAAGCAAAGGCCGCCGGGCTGTCCTGCAAGGACGGTAAACTTTTTTTGCAATTTGATTTTTGCCCCTGTCCTATGCTTGCGCAGGTGGAACGGCTGGAGCGCAATACCTGGTGTCTGTGCACGACCGGTTACAGCAAAGTCCTCTTTGAAAAGGCCTTCTCTTGTAAGGCCGACGTGGAGCTTTTGAAAAGCATCAAGATGGGCGACGGCGCGTGCCTGATGGAAATTACGCTCCATCATCCGGTCTGGCGGTAAAACACGCGTCCGGGCGTGAGATGGCCCCCAGGATTTCAAATCATCATAAAATGTCCCACAGCCCTTGCCAAAACAGAGCATATATGGTAATATTGCCTTACTGAAATGGATTTCAGCAGCAAATAAAAGGACGAATTGCACATGAAAAAGGACAGGATTACGATTAAAGACGTGGCGGAGTACGCGAATGTATCGCCTGCCACCGTGTCGCGTGTGCTCAATGATTATAAATGGGTCAATACGGAGGTAAAGGAGCGGGTCCAAAGGGCCGTCGACGAACTCCACTATGTCCCTGATTTCACGGCCAAGGCCATGGTCAGGGGCAGAAGCCAGATGGTGGTGGTCATTGTGCCGATTATCGACAACCACTTTTTTACGCAGCTCATCAATACCGTGATTCAGGAAATGAAGAGATACGGTTACTATGTGGTGGTCTACACCACCGAATCGGCGGACGAAGAGCGCAGCTTTTTAAGCAGCTCGGTCTGCCGGATGGCGGACGGCATATTGGACGCCACCTCCCTGACGGACCTGGCGCCCCTTGCGCAGGTGGGAAAGCCGGTGGTCCTGATCGACCGCTACTTTGAGGAGAACACCTCCATCGACAGCGTGATGAACCGGAATTACGATGCGCTGTACCGGGGCGCGGAATATCTGATCAAAAACGGGCACAGGCGGATCGCGTTTCTGACCGGCTCCCAGGGGCGCGGAATTGCCGAAGAGCGGGTCCGCGGCTTCCGGGACTGCCTGGCCGCGTACGGGCTGCCCTGGCGGGATGAATATTTTATACAGGACTGCTGGAGGACGGAGGCCGGTATCCGCTATGCCTCCGGCCTGCTTGCGCTGGAAGAGCCGCCAAGCGCTATCATTGCAGGGAACAACACCCTGACCGCCGGGGTCCTGGAAGCCGTCCTGAATCATGGGCGCAGGCCGGGGACGGATATCTCGCTGATCGGCTTTGAGGAGTGCGACGAGGATGTGCGGGCCTTTGAACGCCATGGGATCACCAGCTTCCGCCTGGATACCTCCGCCATGGCCGTATGCGCGGTGGAGCTTTTGCTAAAGCGCATGGAAGAGGGGAAGGGGGCCCGGGCCAGGATGGAAGCGCTGGAGCTTGCGTTTGTCGAGAGGACGTCGGTTTGCAAATTGAACGGTTGAACTGCGGCCGTCCCCGCCGTCACGGCGTGCTGCTGCATTTCATAAAAATGTTTGCCTGACCGGGCAGCATTTTTTTACCGGAACTGAAAACGTTTTCAGTTCCAAAACAATCACAAAAAGGAGAAGAGCAGATGAAACCAGTTGGAATTATTGGAGGAAGCGGATTTTACGAGCTGTTGGAAAGCCCCAGGATGTTTGTTCACAATAATAAATACGGGCGGTCCTCGGAAATTTTTGAGGGGACGATCCGGGGACGCCGGGTGTATTTCCTCCCCCGGCATGGGGAGGAGCATAAGATCATTGTGCCGAGGATCAATTACCGGGCCAATATCTGGGCCTTTAAGGAGCTGGGGGTGGAGCAGATTCTGGCTACCAACTGCGTGGGAAGCAGCAACCCGGATATCGAGCTGGGCAGCCTGGTGATTCCCCACGATTTCTGCGATTGGACCAGAAGGTTCCCGCGCTCCCTGTACGACGACGAGGTGGAGGCATACCACGTGGATATGACGCCGGCCTACTGCCCGGATTTGCGCCGGGAGCTGATTGCGGCGGCAAATCAGGTGAAGCCGGGACATGTCCATGACAGGGCGGTGATCTTTGTCAACGAGGGGCTGCGGTTTGAGACTCCCTTTGAGCTCACCATGTTTCGCAAGCTGGGGGCGGACCTCATCGGCATGACCACGCTGCCGGAGGCTGTGTTCGCAAGGGAGGCGGCCCTGTGTTACGCCCATATCTGCGTGCCCACCAACTGGTGCCTGGGGGAGCAGATTGAGGCGGATGATTTCCCGCGGCTTTTAAAGCAGGGGATCGAGGATTTCAAGCAGGTTCTGTATCTGGCCATACCGAACCTGAAGGACGAGAGGGATTGCCCGTGCAGCCACGCGCTGGACCATGCGATCCTGAAAAAGTGAGGGGGAAGATCGGATGCCTCAATATAAAGCGCTGCTTACGGACCTGGACGGAACCCTGATCCATTCTCAGGACTGCATCTGCGCAGCCTTGGCGGAAGCGTTTCGAAGGGTGAGCAAGGTTACCCCGGCAAAGGGGGATATAATGGGCATGTTCGGGCTGCCGGTGGAGGTGATGCTCACCGAGCTGACGGATGTGAGCCCTGAGGATAACGAGACCATAGCGGATTTTATAGAGGAGTACAAGCGGCAGTATCCCATCCACATGGAGCGGGCCGCGCTGATTGACGGAGCGCTGGAGACGGTGCGCCATATCCACGGTCTGGGCTGCCCGGTCTGCCTGATCACGTCGGAGCGGCGGAAAAACGCCCTCCATATTCTGAGGCGGATGGGGCTGGACCAGTACATCGGCCTCCTGGTGACAAGGGACGACGTGACGCGCTTTAAGCCGGACCCGGAGCCGATTCTGAAAGGCGCCCGGGTCTGCGGCCATTTGCCGCGGGAGTGCGTGTACATAGGGGAGTCGCCCTTTGACATAGAGGCTGGAGTGGCGGCCGGCGTCTATACGGTGGCCGTGCCCTCGGGGAACTGGCCGCTCCGGTCGCTTAAGGAGAAGCACCCGGACCGCATCATTGAGGATATCAGGGAATTGCGCGGTATTTTTGACGGGGCGTGAAGGAGCTGCCGGAGAGCCGTTCGGTTTGAGAAAAGCCCCGGGTCACCTCATCGCGAGGTGGCCCGGGGCTTTTGCGCAGCTCTTCGCCGGTCTGCTGTGAAACTATTTCTCGTCGCAGACCTGGAAGATGTAAAATTTCAGATAGTAGGATTCATCCGCGGCCCAGAGGATGGGGTGGTCCGCCGCCTGGGTGCGGTACTCCACCTGGCGCAGGCGCTTGTGGGCGCCGCTTGCCGCCTCGCGGATGGTCTTGGCGAACAGCTCCGGGTCCATGAAGTGGGAGCAGGAGCAGGTGGCCAGATAGCCGCCGTCCCTCACCAGCTTTAAGCCCCGCAGGTTGATCTCACGGTAGCCCTTCACCGCCTGCTTTACGGCGCTGCGGGATTTGGTGAAGGCCGGCGGGTCCAGGATCACCACGTCGTAGCGCTGTCCGTCCTTCTCAAGCTTGGGCAGCAGATCGAACACGTCGGCGCAGAGGAAGGACACCCGGTCCGAGAGTCCGTTTAAGGCCGCGTTCTCCGCGGCCTGGTCCACTGCCAGCTGGGAGGCGTCCACGCCCGTCACCTGCTTTGCCCCGGCAAGGCCCGCGTTCAGGGCAAAGGAGCCGGTGTGGGTGAAGCAGTCCAGCACACGCTCGGGGGAAAGGCTCCTGCACAGGTTCTGCACGGCCAGCCGGTTGTACTTCTGGTCCAGGAAAAAGCCGGTTTTCTGGCCGTCCTCCACGTCCACCAGGTACCGGACCCCGTTCTCCACGATCTCCACCTTGGTGTCAAAGGGTTCGCCCATAAAGCCCTTAAAGCGCTCCATCCCCTCCTGGAGGCGCACCTTGGCGTCGCTGCGCTCGTACACGCCGCGAATTGTTACGCCGTCCTTTGCCATCACCTGCTTTAACTTGTCCACGATCACGGGCTTTAAGCGGTCGATTCCCAGAGCCAGGGACTCCACCACCAGCACGTCGGAAAACTTGTCCACCACCAGTCCGGGCAGGAAATCCGCCTCCCCGAAGATCACCCGGCAGCTGGAGGTGTCCACCGTGGCCTTGCGGTAGTCCCAGGCGTCCCGCACCCGTCTCTCCAGAAATTCCTCATCGATCACCGCGTCCTTTTTGCGGGACAGCATGCGCACGGTCAGCTTGGAGCGGGTGTTGATGAAGCCGTGGCCCAGAACGTATCCGTCAAAGTCCTCCACGCGGACCAGTCCGCCGTTCTCAAACTCGCCTTCGATGGCTTCGATTTCATTATCGTAAATCCATGCGCCGCCGGCCTTTAAGGAGCGCCCGGCCCCTTTGCGGACGCGCACCACGGCGTTTTCTTTAAAAAGTTCCATTTTTCTCTCCATTTCACAGCAGTTTGACGCAACGGTTCACAGCGGCTGCCCGGCCGGGCGTTATCTTGCGGCTGAAGCGCGGCAAAGGTCAAATGCCCGGGGACGGCTGCGCGAAGCGCAACGTTTTGATTTTGCTATCATATCATAGAATGAGAAAAAATTCATCCATTTTCCAACACGCGGATGCCCTGGGTGATGATCTGTTCCGCCAGGGTGGCCAGTTCCTCCGGCGTCTCCTGCAAACCGGTCTGGAGCCAGTACTGCACCAGGCCCACGCAGCCGGACACGATAAAGGAGTAGTAGGCTTCAAAAAACGCGGAGTTCCCGCTGCGGAACACCTCCATCCAGTCCTGCAGGCATTTCTCCCGCACCAGGTGCTTTAAGCGGTTGACAAAGTTTAAATCCCCATTTTCTCCCAGTAAAATGAACACCAGGTCGGAGTTGTCCTTCACCAGGTGAAAAATTTCCACAAATATTGCGGCCGGATTGTTGGTCAGGTCCTGGGCATTGTGCCGGTACATCAGGCTGTTGAACTCATCCAGCAGCTCATTCTCCGTCTTTTCCAGCAGGTCGAATACATCCCGGTAGTGCAGATAAAAGGTGCCGCGGTTTAAGTCCGCCATGTCGGTCAGCTCCCGCACCGTGATGTCCTGAACCTTCTTTTCCTTTAACAACTGCGTCAGGCACTGGCGCAGCTGCTTTTTTGTTTTTCGAACTCTGCGGTCCACTGTTTCTACTCCCATGATAGAGCCTCCTTGCTGTTTGTGCGTGGGTCAAACGTTGAAAAAACTTATAAAAATTTAATATTCCGATCATAGACGTTATATGGAAAAATGTTGATTAATGTGCATTAAATGGAAAATTAATCATTGTATATAACGTCATTAGTTAGTATAATCCATTATAGTCAATAAATAGACATCTGTCAATTACTAAAATGAAGGTCGTTTAACATAACAAGCGATGGATAATAGAAACAAAACCGAGGAGATGACGGGATGAGGGAATTGAGACAGGGACAAAGGCCCGGCAGAGCTGCGCTGGCAGCGGCGGTTCTTGGCGCCGCGGCGCTGTTGGCTGCGGCATTTCCGTCCAATGCGCTGGCGGCTGAGAGCGGCTGGCTGCAGGATGGGGCGCAGTGGAAATACATACAGGAGAGCGGAACGCCCGCGCCCGCGGGTTGGAACCGGATCGGCGAAAGCTGGTACTGGTTCGACGGACAGGGATATATGAAAACAGGCTGGCTGACGGACAGCGGGCGTACTTATTATATGGATGAGGACGGCGCTATGGCCAGGGGCTGGCGTCAAATTGGCGGAAAATGGTATTATTTCCACGAGGACGGCGCCATGAACACCGGGGATGTGACGCTGGGGGAGGCTGAATGCCGGTTTTCAGAGGACGGCGTGTTTAAGAGCGCTTCCCGGGTGGAGAACACGGGGGGAGGCCCCTATACACTGGGCTGTTACGACGAGATGACCCAGGGGCTGTTCGATCAGCTGAACGAGGAGAAAACAGAAGAGTATTTTGACGAGTATTCGGACCGGGAGGACGAGTACGACGGGGATATGAGACACAGCTACGACAGAAACGCCGCATTCCAGGTGTACGACGACCTGAACCAGGCGGCCATGCATCGCCTGGAGGCGGCGGCCGCCGCCGGTTACACGGCCGGCAGCATCCCGGGGGAGGGTACTGTGAGCGATTACCTGAAATCCATCTCCTATGGCTCCGGCCGCAACGCCATGGAGCTGTACCTGCAAAACTGCCAGGACGAAGGGGATGCCTTCGACAAGTTCCGGTCCAGGATGATGGACCGCTATGATCAGAAGGCGGACCGGAAGTATCTGCCGGAGTATTACCGGCGGATCGGCATCGCCCACCGGGAAGAGGGCGGGAAGCATTTCTTTCTGATTATTATGCTGCGGTGAGCGCCGCGGCGGTGAGTGAGGAGTTTGGCCATGGGACAGAGATTGCTTGACAAGCTGAAAAAGAGAAAAGAGCCGGACAGCGGGCAGGAGCCGGAGGAGAAGGTGCGCGGCTCCATCAGGCTGGCGCACTTTATCATCCGCAGGAAAGGGCTGATTGAGTCCATATTCATAGCGGGCTGCATATTCAGCCTGCTGGCGATGCTGTTCGTCAATGTAAACTACGACCTGACGGAGTACCTTCCCGCCAGCGCCAAGTCCCGCATCGGGCTGGACCGGATGGAGGAGGAGTTCGGCTATCCCGGCACGGCCCGGATTATGCTGAAGGACGTCACGCTGTACGAGGCGAAGCAGTACAAGGACCGGCTGGAGGCGGTGGACGGCGTGGACCAGGTGCTCTGGTGCGACAGCGCTGTGAATATTTACTCCGGCGAGGATTTTATCAACCAGAAGGATATTGAGGACTACTACAAGGACGGCTGCGCCGTGATGGACGTGACCTTTGTGGAGGGGGATACCGCCAAGAAAACCTCCAGGGCCATCGACGAGATGAAGCAGATCACCGGCGACAAGGGCTATTATGTGGGGATGGCTGTGCAGAACAAATCGCTGACCGAGAATGTGGAGAGTGAGATGAGCCTGATTTTGACCGTGGCCATTATCATGATCTTCGTGGTGCTGTGCATCACCACCACGGCCTGGACACAGCCCATCCTGTTTTTGCTGGTCATGGGCGTGGCGATTCTGCTGAACCGGGGCACCAACATTTTCATCGGCACGGTATCCTTTTTGACCAACAACGTGGCTATGGTGCTGCAGCTGGCCACCTCCATGGACTATTCCATCTTCCTGCTGGATGCCTTTACCCGCGGAAAAGGGCAGGGAATGGACGACGAGGAGGCCATGATCAGCGCCATCGACGAGGCCATCAACTCTATCCTGTCCAGCAGCCTGACCACGGTGGTGGGCTTCCTGGCCCTGGTGTTCATGAATTTCACCATCGGCTTTGACATGGGCCTGGTGCTGGCAAAGGGCATTGTGTTCAGCTTGGTGACCGTGCTGTTCCTCATGCCGGCCATGATCCTGAAATTCGCCGGATGGAATGAGCGCACAAAGCACCGTCCCTTCCTGCCAGAGTTCAACAAGTTCAGCAACTGGGTATACCGGGTGCGCTACATCATCCCCACCATCATGCTGCTGATCACACCGGTGGCCTATGTGGCCCAGGGGATGAACGATTTCCTCTACGGCAACAGCGCGGTGGGAGCCAGCGAGGGCACCCAGGTGTATGCCGACGATCAGATGATTGCGGAGAAATTCGGGCGCAGCAACATGATGCTGGCGCTGTTCCCCAACACCTCGCAGGTGACGGAGAAGGAGATGTCCGACGAGATCGAGGACCTTCCCTATGTGAAGAGCGTGACCTCCATGGCCAACACGCTGCCGGCGGGCATCCCGGAGGAATTTCTCCCCTATTCCATCACCAGCCAGCTGCACACCAGGGATTACTCCCGGATGCTCATTTACATAAGGACAAAGACGGAGAGCGAGCAGGCCTTCAAGTGCTCGGACGAGATCCAGTCCATTATCCAAAAATACTATCCCCAGGAGTCCTACCTGGTGGGCGAGACGCCCTCCACCCAGGATATCAAATACACCATCACGGACGACTACAACCGGGTCAACAACCTGTCCATGCTGGGCGTGTTCCTGGTGGTAATGTTCAGCTTCCGGTCCTTTATCATACCGGTGATCGTGATGATCCCCATTGAGATCGCCATTTTCCTGAATATGGCGATCCCCTATCTGGCGGGGGACACCATGGTGTTTATGGGGTATATCATTGTCAGCAGCATCCAGCTGGGGGCCACGGTGGACTACTCTATCCTGCTGACCAACAACTATGTGTCTTGCCGGAAAAATATGGAAAAAAAAGAGGCCTGCATCAGCGCGATCAAGCTGTCCTGCCCCTCGGTGTTCACGTCGGGCACCATCATCATTCTGGCGGGATATATTATCCACTTTATATCCACCACGGCGGCCATCGGAGACCTGGGCCATCTGATCGGCAGGGGAGCGCTGTTCAGCGTATTTCTGGTGTTGACCGTGCTGCCGGCGCTGCTGGTGCTCTGCGACCGGATCATCACCAGCAACGAGTGGGACCGGCTGCAAAAGTTCTTGAAAAAGCGGCATGACCGTCGCATGGAGCTGCTGAGAAAGGGAATTAAAAAAATGGCCGGAAATGCGACAGCGGCCGGAAACGAACCAATGGAGGTGAATGGCGATGAAATATAGCAGAAGAATCACGGCGGCCGTGTTGGCGGGCCTTATGCTGTGCACCAACATAGGCGGAACAGGCGATGTTTACGGCGCGCCGGCCGGGGTGGACGTGGATGAAACCATGTACGTGAACCTGGATTACTACGGGAAAACCAGCAAGGTCAACGTGGTGAAGAGCTGTAATTTCAACGGCAATACGGAGTATACGGATTACGGAACTTATGAGAATGTAGTGAATATGTCAAACAGCGCCGCCCCCCAAATCGGTGACGGGACGGTGACCTGGACCATGCCCGCGGACCAGACTGGGCGCTTCTATTACCAGTGCACCATGGGCAGCGACCAGGTGACGCTGCCCTGGGATTTCGACGTGTCCTACAAGTTAAACGGCGTGCCTGTGAACGCGGACCGTCTGGCCGGGGCTTCCGGGCTCATTGAAATCAATGTAAAGGCCACGCCCAACGACGGCGCCAGGGAGTATTACCGCAACAACATGCTGTTGATGGTGGCGGTGCCTGTGGATATGAGCAAGTGTTACAGCGTGGACGCTGAGGGGGCTCAGACCCAGAATCTGGGAGAAACCACGGCGGTGGTGTTCACGGCTCTGCCAGGCGAGGAGGGGGACTACACGGTGCGCATCGGCACGGACAGCTTCGAGACCATCGGCGTGATCATGGCCATGGCCCCGGGCACGGTGGAGGACCTGGAGCACATCAAGGATTTGAAGGAAGCCAAGGACACCTGGCAGGACGCCGGGGATGAGCTCTACGACAGCCTGGAGCAGATGGCCAGGTCCGTGGAGTCCATGCGGGACGGCGTGAACCAGGTGCAGTCCGGTTTACAGTCCGCGGAGAATGCCAGGCAGACCTGGAGCGGCTCCAAGGACGACATTCTGGCCGGAAACGACCAGACGCTGGCAGCTCTGACCGCCATGTCGGGACAGATGGAGACCATGGTGCCCCATCTGCAGACCGCCAAGGACTCGGCGGAGGTGGTGCACAACGGCATGAACAATATAGTGGACACCCTGGGGCAGATGCAGGACCCCCTGCGCAAGCTGCACACGCGGCTGAAGCACGTGGAGAACAGCATGGACAGTCTGTCCACGGAGCTGCCGGAGATTCAGGAGCTGATGCTCCAGGTGATTGCCCTGGACGCCCAGTTCCAGGCCAACGAGCAGGTGACGCTGACCGGTATTTCCAGCATACAGCAGGCGCTGATGGACATTGACGAGGATTATTACGATATGCCTGAGAACGCCCGGTCCGCGGGCGCCGGAAGCGGAAGCACCGGCGCGGCGGAGAACAAAAGCCCCGCGGACAACAGCGCCGGCGACGCGAACAGCCAGGGCGGCGGCTCGGGCAGCAGCTCGGCCACAGGCGGAAACGCCGCCGGGGATGAGAATGGCGGAAGCGGAAATGCTGCGGGCGGCGGGGATGCTGCGGATGGCGGAAATGCTGCGGGCGGCGGAAACACATCCGGCGGCGCAGGTACGGACGCCGGTGGTGGGAATACGGCCGGAGGCGACAAGGGCGGAAGCGAGACCGCGGGAAGCGGAAGCGGTGCGGCGGATGGAAGTAGTGCGGCGGGCGGAAGCGGCGCGGGAGAAGGAAGCAGTGCGGGAGAAGGAAGCAGCACAGCGGACGGAAACAGTACCGAGAGCGGAAACAGCGTAGGAGATGGAAGCAACGCGGCGGGCGGAAGCAGCGCGGCGGGCGGAAACAGCGCGGCGGCCGGAAGCAGTGCGGGAGACGGAAGCAGCGCAGCGGGCGGAAGCAGCGCGGCAGGCGGAAATAGCGTAGGAGACGGAAGCAATGCGGCGGGCGGAAACAGTGCGGCAGGTGGAAGCAGCGCAGCGGGCGGAAGCGACGTGTCAGGCGGAAGCGGCGCGGGCAGCGGAAGCGGTACAAGCGGCGAGGCAGGTTCATCCGGCGCAGGCGTTTCCGGTGACACCGGCACGTCCGGCGGCGTTACCGCTGGAAATAACAGCGCAGAATCCGGCACCGCCGTCAGCGCGGGCAAAAGCGCAGGTACAGGCGGCGGGGCCGCGGAAATCAGCCTCCGGGCCGGCGCGAAGAACCGGGACGGCAGTGGTCTTGTGGCAGCCATCACACCTCACAGCGCGCCCCTGGTGACAGCCGCCGGGTCGGATTATCCCCTGGCGCCGTCCGAGGTGGCGGCCAGTCTCTTTGCCAAGCGTCAGCTTCTGGAGCAGCTCTCCAAACAGAGCGGCGACCTGGTCAGCACCATGAGCGAGATGACAAGCAACACCGCGGATGCGGCGAAATACAGCAGGGAACTGATCGACAACCTGGATTTCCTCATCGAGGACATCACGGCGTTAAACGATTCCCTGGACGTCTACTACCCGGATTTACAGGATGCGCTGACGGACGCGAAAGAGCTGGTGAACCGGACCACCGAGGCGTTAAACAGCGGAATCAGCACCATGACCATTTTACAGAACACGCTGAAAAACAGCAGCGATGATTTTGACGCGGCCGCCAGGGAGAGCCTGCGTGGCAGCATGGAGCTTCTGGACAAGAGCCTGGAAATCCTGGACAGCACCGCGGCCATGCGCAGAGCCGGGCGCACTATGAAGGATACCCTGGACAACGAGCTGGACAAATTCGACACTGACAACAGGTTTCTGTTCATCGATCCGGGGGCCGAGAAGGTATCCTTCACCTCGGATCGGAACAAGGCGCCAAAGACCCTGCAGATTGTCCTGCGTACCGACGAAATCAGCCTGGACGACGATGACGGCAAGCCCACGGACGTGGAGACCGAGAAAGAGCATGTCAGCCCCCTTCGACGGATGTGGAACGTGCTGGTGAAGATGTGGAAGGCCATCGTCTCCATCTTTAAGGAGCGCTGACAACCGGACGCATTTTAGTTGAAATCCAGGGCAAAGTCCCTTATAATGGTAATCAGGCGGGAGCGTTCGCGCTCCCGCCAAACTATGAGGGGCGGCGTTGACCAATGGCGGAAATCGGCAAGCAGGAGAAAACAAAATATAAGCTGGCGAACTCCATCAAGGAGTGCATGAAAACCGCGCCGGTGGACAAGATTACAGTGAAGAATATCGTGGAGGGCTGCGGGGTCACCCGGCAGACCTTTTACCGGAATTTCCTGGACAAGTACGACCTGATCAACTGGTATTTCGACAAGCTGGTGCTGCAATCCTTTGAGCAGATCGGCATGGGCCATACGGTGGGGGAGAGCCTGACCCAGAAATTTGCCTTTATCCTCAATGAGAAGGTGTTTTTCACCGAGGCGTTCCGCTCCGACGACCAGAACTCGCTGAAGGAGCACGATTTTGAGCTGATCCTCCAGTTTTACACGGACCTAATCGCCCGCAAGACCAGCCAGCCCCTGAGCGACGAGCTGCATTTCCTGCTGGAAATGTACTGCCAGGGCTCGGTGTATATGACGGTCAAATGGGTGCTGGGGGGGATGAAGGATTCCCCGGAGCAGATGGCCAGGACCCTGGTGGAGGCCATGCCGCCCAAACTGGCGGAAGTGTTCGGCAGGCTGGAGCTGCTGTGAGGGCTGAACAGGGCTCAGGGGATCATTCCCATAATGTCTGGATAAAATAGCCAAGTAAAATGGACAATATGCACAAAAAATAAGGAAAAGTGACAGACCGATGAGTTTGTCACTTTCTTTTTATTTTCGGCGTTGTTATAATATTAACAATGAATAACACAAAGGCCCGTCAGGGCCGGAAGCATTTTCAAAGAAAAGGAGAAGATAACAATGGCAAACAGAATTGTACTGAACGAAACTTCCTATCACGGCGCAGGTGCCATCGCGGAGATCGCAGGAGTGGCAAAGAGCAGAGGCTTCAAGAAAGCCTTCGTCTGCTCCGATCCGGACCTGATCAAGTTCAACGTGACCAGCAAGGTGACCAAGGTTTTAGAGGAGGCGGGACTGGAGTATGAGATCTACTCCAATATCAAACCCAACCCCACCATTGAGAACGTGCAGACCGGTGTGGCCGCCTTCAAGGCTTCCGGAGCGGACTACATCGTCGCCATCGGCGGAGGTTCCTCCATGGATACCGCCAAGGCCGTGGGCACCATCATCACCAACCCCGAATTTGAGGACGTGAGAAGCTTAGAGGGCGTGGCCCCCACCAAGAATCCCTGCGTGCCGATCATCGCTGTTCCCACCACCGCGGGAACCGCCGCAGAGGTTACCATCAACTACGTGATCACCGATGTTGAGAAGAAGCGCAAATTTGTTTGCGTGGACACCCATGATATCCCGGTTGTGGCAGTGGTTGACCCGGAGATGATGTCCTCCATGCCCAAGGGCCTGACCGCTTCCACCGGTATGGACGCTCTGACCCACGCCATCGAGGGCTACACCACCAAGGGCGCCTGGGAGATGACCGATATGTTCAACTTAAAGGCCATTGAGGTGATTGCCAGAAGCCTGCGCGGCGCTGTGGACAACACCCCCGAGGGACGGGAGGGCATGGCTCTGGGCCAGTACCTGACCGGCATGGGCTTCTCCAACTGCGGACTGGGCATCGTGCACTCCATGGCGCATGCGCTGGGCGCTGTGTACGACACTCCCCACGGCGTAGCCAACGCCATCCTTCTGCCCACCGTGATGGAGTACAACGCTCCCTGCACCGGCACCAAGTTCAAAGACATCGCCATTGCCATGGGCGTCGAGGGCGTGGAGAACATGAGCCAGGACGAGTACCGCAAGGCTGCTGTTGACGCTGTGAAGAAGCTGTCCGCGGACGTGGGCATCCCCGCCGACTTAAAGGCTATCGTGAAACCCGAGGATGTGGACTTTTTGACCCAGTCCGCCATGGACGACGCCTGCAAGCCCGGCAACCCCAAGGAGCCGACCTTCGAGGATATCAAGAACCTGTATCTGTCCTTAATGTAATCAACCGAAATATAACAGAAGAGGCCGGGAGCGCGGCGCAGCCATGGCGCGGCGCTCCCCGGTCCCCAACCTGGCAAAAGCCGGAAAGCGTGAGACACACCGCGCGGTCCGGCTTTTTGCGTGGAATGGTGAGTGGGACATGCCGCGGAGCAGCGCTTCGCGCCGGAAGGGCTGCGGCGGAGCGGGGAGCTTTGCGCTGCCGGAAAGCCCCGCTAAATTATACAGGATTCAGCGGAAATATTTCATGGAAATGGGGACGGCATCGTGGTATTCTGTCTGCGACGTGGAAAACAAGTTGATTTGACGGAACAGGAGACGACAGAATATGCTATATCCGAGAGAAAACCGCGCCAGGGCGGTCATGAACCTGGACGGAGAGTGGAGCTTTTGCCTGGACGACGGCACAGGGCTTAAACAGCACTGGGAGAGCCGGCCTTTGGAACATGCGGAGCGCATCGCGGTTCCGGCTTCCTACAACGACCAGAGGGACAAGCGGGAATACCGCAATCACCGGGGCTGGGCGTTCTATCAGCGGCAGGTGACCGTACCGGAGTTTTACCAGGGGCAGAGGCTGTTTTTGAGGATGGACGCGGTGACCCACAACGCGCTGGTCTGGCTGGACGGCGGCCTGATCTGTGAGCACAGGGGCGGATTCCTGCCCTTTGAGGCGGAGATCACGGGCCTCATACGGCCGGGAAAAACAGCCCTTTTGACCATTGCCGCGGACAACAGGATCAGCCACAGCACGCTGCCGGTGGGCAACGAGGGAGCCACGGCCTTTTTCGGGTCAGACAACCCCGGCGTGCCCAGCGTGGAGGCGGCGAAAAAGTGGCGCGGACAGCAGAATGCGCCGAATTTCGATTTTTTTAATTATGCGGGTATCAACCGGCCGGTGCGCATCTATACCACCCCCCGGCAATACATACGGGATCTGGAGCTGGTGCCCGGCGTAGACGGCAGGGACGGCCTGGTGCGCTACCGGGTGGAGACAGGCGGCGATGAGGAGGGGACGGAACAACAGGACGTCTGCCTGGAGATTCTGGACGCGCAGGGGCTGACCGCAGCCCGGGCCCGGGGCCGGAGCGGGGAGATTCGCGTGCCCAGGGCAAGGCTCTGGCAGCCGCGGCCGGGAGTTCCCTACCTGTACACGGCCCGGGTGACTTACGGCCAGGACATATACGAGCAGACCTTCGGCATCCGCACTGTGCAGGTGCGGGGCACCCAGTTTTTGATCAACGGGGAACCCTTCTATTTCAAGGGCTTCGGCAAGCACGAGGACTCCGCCTTCCACGGCAGGGGACTGGACTTCTGCCTGAACATCCGGGATTTAAGCCTGTTAGACTGGATACACGCCAACTCGTTCCGCACCAGCCATTATCCCTACGCGGAGGAGATGTACGAGCTCTGCGACAAGGAGGGCATCGTGGTAATCGACGAGACTCCCGCTGTGGGAATCGGCGCCGGGGAGGCGGAGAACCCCTACGAGACCTTTCCGCTGAAGGAATACCATGAACAGGTGCTTGAGGAGCTGATCCAACGCGACAAGAACCACCCCTGCGTGGTCATGTGGTCCCTGGGAAATGAACCGGATACGGAGCATTTTCCCCAATCCGCCTATGAATACTGGCGCTCCCTCTACGATCTGGCCCACCGCCTGGACCCGGATAACCGGCCGGTGACCTTTGTCTGCTGCCAGAACGATTACACCAGGGATATTGTGACCAGAACCATGGACGTGGTGTGTTTAAACCGGTATTACGGGTGGTACAACCTGTCCGGCGACCTGGACGCGGCCTGCTACGCGCTGAATCTGGAGCTGGATTTCTGGGAGCAGCAGGGCAAGCCCGTGATGCTCACCGAGTACGGAGCGGACACCATGCCCGGCGTGCACATGACCGTGCCGGAAATGTTCAGCGAGGAGTTTCAGGCGGAATACCTGGAGCGCATCGACCGGGAGCTGGACAAGCGCAGCTTTTTTATGGGCGAGCAGGTCTGGAATTTTGCGGATTACGGGACGGTTCAGGGATGTATGCGGGTGGACGGTAACAGGAAGGGCGTATTCACCAGGGATCGCAGGCCCAAGCTGGCGGCCCATTTCCTGCGCAGGCGCTGGGCGGCTATCCCCAACTTCGGCTACAAGCGGCCGTGATTTTTGGCAGCCGAACCGGCAGGTGTACAGACGTGCGGCCGGGCGCATTTTTTCACGATGACAGAAGCCCGGACAATGTGTTATAATGAGGGCGATTATCAGAATTATATGTCAGACAGAAGGAGTGTAAAAATATGGAAGCTATGATAAAAGTTCTGGACAGGGACGGCGCCGTAAGAGCCCAGGCCCAGGGGGAGGATCAGGTGGTTCTGGTCTGGAAAGGCGAATATGAGGACGGCGACCGCATCTTATTCCAGGTGCCGGAGGCGGGGAAATTCTACGTGGTCCGGGTGGACGACGCCATGGATGAGGCGTTTGTGTACATGACCAGGGAGCAGTTGGTTTACGATATTCCCTTTGAGGAGAAGAAAGCCTCCTACAATCCCAAGGTGTTTACCGGGGACTGCCATTATCTGACCCTGCGCGGGGCGCAGGAGCACGAGATCGTATCGTACAGAAACCTGGCGAAGAACGTGCTGGACCAGCATGGAGACCGGGGCTGTTATCCCCATGCCAGCGCCAATGTGGAGACCAGGGGCGAGTCGGTGTTCGCGGCGCGAAACGCCATCGACGGCACGGTGGCAAACGATTCCCACGGTGTCTGGCCCTACGAGTCCTGGGGGATCAACATGCAGGACGATGCGGAGCTGACCTTAGACTTCGGCCGCGCCGTGGATTTCGACCGCATTGTGCTTTACACCAGGGCTGATTTCCCCCACGACAACTGGTGGGAGCAGGTGACCTTCATTTTTTCCGACGGCACCGACGAGACCGTAAAGCTGGAGAAAAGCGCTGCTCCCCACGTGATTTCCATGAAAAAGAGCGGCATCACCTGGCTTAAGCTGTGCCGCCTGATCAAAGCGGACGACCCGTCGCCCTTCCCGGCGCTGACGCAGATTGAGGTGTATGGCGCGGAAGCGAAATAAAACATTCTATTCAAAAAAATGTCTGAGAGTCCTGGCTGTTCCCGGCCAGGACTCTCAGAATGTCGACAAAGTCAAAGTGTTGAGACAGGAGCTCGGGGACAGTGTCCCCGAACTAAATTCACGCAGGCGGAATTTATTTCCGCCGCAATGTGAAAATGCCGATTTCCAGGGGCTGAAGGCCCTGGAAATCGGCATTTCGTCCTTTCGGAGCTGAAATTTATGGCGCAGCCATGAATTTCACAGACACGCCGTATTTCCGTGGCAGGTCAATTGCCGATGGCGTAGTTGACAACTTTAAAGTAGTCCTTTGGGGTGGGGATATCCAGCGTGAGGCTGAGATACCCGTTCTGCTCCTGAAAGCGGCGCATAAGCCTGCTCTGGGCCCAATACTGCTTGTTGATGTCCTCCCGCCTGCCGTCGGGCTGCAGCAGATTGACCGCACCGCTGCAATCATTTACGGTCTGCAAAAAGCCGTTGATATTAAAAATGGTTACTTTGATCATCTCTCGTCCTCCTTCCCACTGCACCTTTGTCCTCGTTCTTTCTAATTTCATTATAGGCGCAATGGGAAAAAAGAACTATCTTATTCCCGCCCAGGCATATCGCGATCCTGCCATTTACGCCGGTACTCCGACGGGGTCTGGCCCAGCTGCTCGCGGAAAATTTTCCCGAAATTACTACTGTTTCCCAGGCCGCAGGCGTGGCTGATATAGGTCAGGCTTTCCTGGCTTTCTGCCAACAAGCGGCAGGCCGTCTGCAGGCGATAGCTGCGCAGATACTCCGCGGGCGTGGTGTGAAGGCAGTCGCGGAAGGCGCGGAAGCACTCGCGCTCGCTGATGTAGGCGGAGGCGGCGATCTCCGCCACCGTAAGCTTCTCGCCGTAATGCTCGTGGATGTAGATCATCATGGTTTTGATCTGGTCGCCGGCCTTGGCGTATGTCCCTTTCCCGCGCAGCAGAGGGGCGGCCAGGGGGAGCAGCCCGCACCAGATATCGGAGAGCGCGCTGCGCAGCCTGATCTCGTAGCCGTATTCCAGATCGGAGATCAGAAAGGAGCCGCGCAGCGCCTTCAGCACCGGCAGATGCTCCGGCACATGGGGGTACAGGGGGATGGCCTCCAGCTGAGGGGCGGTGACGATGGGGGACACGTATTTCTGTTCGATCAGGCTGCCCTGGCGGCCGCTGATCAGCGACGGGTCGAAGATGTGCAGCAGCTGGGCGACCGGCTGCTGTTTTTCGCGTATTTTTGTCATGTGGAGCACATTGGAGTTGATGAGCCCGCCGGAGCCGGCGGGAAACACCAGCACGCCGCCCGGCGTATAGTATTCCAGGGAGCCGCTCTCCATGTAGAACAGCTCCACCTCCCGGTGCCAGTGCCAGGGGATAAACCCCTCCAGGCACTGGTCCAGCTCACAATTTGAGGAAATATATGGAAAATCAGGGGAGAAATCCGGCAGCAGTTCCTCCTTGCTCTCGTTCCGGTATTCAATGTGATGGACCTTTTTCAGCATACCGCGCCTCCTTATGGGCCTATTTTACCACACCCGGGGCCGAATGCACAGCGGGTTTTGCGGCCCCTCAGGGGAGGCAACCCCGCCCAAGAGCCGCCCTCCCGTTTGCGATCACCGCCGGGGGTGAAATGATACTGCGAAAGCATTCATTCCCCAGACTATATACAAAAATCCATAACCGTATATAATTGTTCAAAGGACCATACAAACTGGTTTTTGAAACTGCGATTTCAAATAATCAATATCGTCCCATGGTCTGTAAAAAATTCCAATATGCCACCGCGGATGTTGGATGTTTTTTTGACTGCCTGAGCAAACTAGAAGTGATTCACAACCCAAGGAGGCAATATGAAAAAGGAAGATCAAAGGATTATAACGGACCAGAAGATCGATCAGTTCGGCCAATGGCTGGAGGGCCGCGAGAGGAGCAGGGAGACAATCAAGAAATACCGGTACTATTTAAACCAATTCAAGGATTTTGCAGGATCGTGTCCGGTCACAAAGGAGACGGTGCTGCTGTGGAAAGCGGGCCTGCGCGCGCAGATCACCCCGGTGACCATCAATTGCGCCCTGGCGGCCCTCAACGGGTTCTTTAAATACCATGGATGGAACGGCTGTGAAACGAAATTTTTAAAAATCAGCAAGAGCTCCTTTTATCCCGAGCGCATAGAGCTGTCAAAAAAGGAGTACGAACGGCTGGTAAAAACCGCGCTGGCCAACGGGAACGAGCGGCTGGCGCTGCTGCTGCAAACCATCTGCGCCAGCGGAATCCGCGTGTCGGAGCTGTTGTATATCACAGTGGAGGCCGTCCACAAGGGACAGGCGGAAATTGAGTGCAAGGGCAGGATCAGGACCGTTCTGCTGAGCCGCAAGCTCTGCACAGTGCTGCACAATTATGTGGAAAAAAAGAATATCCGCCAGGGGATGATATTTGTCACAAAGAGCGGAAGGGCGCTGGACCGGAGCAATATCTGGCGGGAGATGAAAGCCCTGGGCATTGAAGCTGGGGTCGCGCCGGAAAAGATTTTCCCTCACAACCTGCGGCACCTCTTTGCGAGAACCTACTATGAAATCGAAAAGGATTTGGCAAAATTAGCTGATATCCTGGGACACAGGGACATCAACACAACCCGCATTTATACAAAGGAGAGTGGGAGCCAGCATCGATTGCAGCTGGAGAAAATGAAGCTGATTTTAAACGATACAACAGAATATCTCTTTTGTTGTACGCTAGAGTACATTTAAGAGATTTAAAAAAATTATACTACATTTATTTCTATAATTCTACATATTTTTCAAAATAAATCGACAAAAAAGGGTATAAAAACAAAACTGGGTTACAAATTAAATCAACTCAGCACATGCATTAATCGTTTTGTTATCCGTTTTCTTGAAACCGGACATCAATTCTTCTAAATATTCCCGTCAATCCAAGCTCATCAGAATTTTATCCCGTACCCCTGTTTTTTCGTACAACAAAAGAGATATTCAGTTGTAAACACGGAACAGGAGGGGAGGAAAATCAAACGGATCGGTTCCATTTTCCTATTTTTAGCAGCCATTTTTGCCATGAACTCTTGTTGGGAGAAACAGCTATATGCGATGCAGCCGTCCGAACCGGCCACAGCGCAGGAGGCCGGCGCCGGGCGGACGGCGGATCAAATGACCGCCCGAAACCAAGCCTTTGAAGCCCTTGGGGAGTGTGTGATAAGCGCGCTCCAAGGTGAGGCAGCCCCGGGGGACTTAATTGAAACCGGGATTTTTTTCGCCACAAAGGCGGAGGCCAGCTCCTTCGGAAAATACTTTTACAGGTACATATATCTGGGCAAAGAGCCGGTGACGCTGTATGCGGCAGGGGAAAACGGCGGATTTGCCATCTGCGTTTCCTGTGAGGATCCGGCCGGGGCCGTGTCGGAGCACCTGCAGGTGCGGGACAGGCTTTCCCAGGTGACCCGGGCGTGCGGCGGGATGGGGGACCGGGAGAAGGCGGAGTATTTTTATGAATGGGTTTATGACAATGTGGACTATGACCGCACGCTGCAGAGCAGGACAATTTATGATGCGGTGGTAGGCGGCAGCGGGGTCTGCTGGGGATACGTGTCCTCGTATCTGGTCCTGTGCAGGATGGGCGGCCTCACCTGCGAGCCGGTCTATGCCGGAAACCACGCGTGGAACAGGACCTGGATCGACGGGGAGTGGCGGTACTGCGATATCACCTGGGACAAATGCCTGGAGTGCAGTACGTGGAGGTTTTTAACCCAGGAAGAAATGGATTTGGATTCCATGCACAATCATTTGTGATACTCGGAGGCGGGGGGATGACAAATAAAATTCATGGATATAGGATGACGGAATTCAGAAAATCCTCTCTGAGACGCCGGCGTCTGCGCAGGCTGCTGAGAACGGCGGCCATTGGCTGCGGCCTGGCCGGCCTGGTGGCCGGGGTCTGGCTGATCCGAATGGATACGGCCAAAGCGGAGCAGTGCCGGGCTGTGGAGGGAGGAGACGGCACCATTGACAATCCGTACCTGGTGGAGGCGCCGGATTCGGGCCCAAGCCAGGCCGAAGAGCAGACGCTCCTCCAGGGAGTAAGCCGGCGGGAATTTGAGTATCTGGGGGAGCTTGAGGTGGCGGCCTACAGTTCGTCGGAGGGTGAAATGACATACTCCGGTGAGCTGCCGGTGGACGGGCGCACGGCGGCCGGCGCGCTGTCTGTTTTCCAAATAGGGGACGCTGTGCTGATCGATGGGAAACCGTATGTGATCGAGGATAAGGTCAACGAGGAGGCCGGGGAGAAGCTGCGAATCTATTTTGAAGGCTGGGAGGAGGCCAGGGAGTTCGGCCGGAGAGATTGCTCTGTGTACAGGCGTGCCGCCGCGCCGGAGGAAGGGCCGGATTATCTGGGAGAGTTCCAGGTGACGGGCTACTGCGGCTGTCCGCTGTGCTGCGGGGAGAAGGAGGAGGTTCTGACGAAGATGGAAACCGTGCCCAGAGCGGGCCATACCGTTGCCGCGGACCCGTCCGTGATCCCTCTCGGAACCGAGATTGTGATCGACGGAGTGGTCTACCTGGTGGAGGACACCGGAAAAGCGGTGAAGGGAAAAACGCTGGACATCTTTTTCGATACCCACGAGGAGGCGGTCCAGTATGGAAGGAAAGACAAGTACGTGTACTTGAAGGAATAAAAACAATCCCTGATAAAGGGTTAACATAGATATTTCAAATAAGGATTGGAAGGACTGTAGGATAATGAGAAGGAGAATGATGATCATTGCCGGCGCTCTGGTCGTTACCGTATCCGCCATGGCTGGATCCAGCCCCATGACCGCATATGCAGTTGAGGGATGGATGAACGAGGACGGGGAATGGAAATATTTGGATGGAAATGATGAGCCGGTGCACAACACGTGGAAGCAGTCCAGGGATTCATGGTTCTATCTGGGCGACCAGGGAATCATGCTGAGGGACTGTCTGATCGAGCAGGGAGACAGCCTGTATTATGTGGACGAGGACGGAAAACGCGCCGAGAACACATGGGTCCTGCGGGATGAGGCGGACGAGTCGGGGCACGAGGCCGGATGGTATTATTTCGGCACCAGCGGCAAAGCGTACCGCGGCACTGATTCCTCCTCCAAGAGAACGGTGAACGGCAAGAGCTACATATTCGACGAGAGCGGCCGGATGCTTACCGGGTGGTTCAACGAGGACGCAGAACCGCTGGGCGAGGACGACAATCCCCTGGTGGACGGCGTCTACTATGCGGACGAGGACGGGGCCTTAAAGACGGAGAGCTGGCTGGATTACGCTCAGCTGGAGTTAAAGGGGCTGGAGGACTTAACCAGCGAGATCAGCGGAAGGGATTACATGGAGTACGACCAGGTGTGGCTGTATTTTAACAACCACTCCAAGAAGGTGAAAAGCAACGGGGACCGCATGGTACAGAGGAACATAGACGGCGGAACCTACGGCTTTGACGAGTATGGAATCATGCTTCCCTGGTGGTCCAAGGTGGCCAGCATCAGCAATGCGGACAAGAGCAACCCCACCAGCGACGTGCCGGCGAAGTTCTATTCCGGATACGACGGCGGAACTCTTTTGAAAAACGCCTGGCTCTGGATGTACCCGTCGGACAATCTGATTGAGGGCGATTACGACGACGGGGAGTACAGCTGGTGGCGCACGGACGAGGACGGAAATGTCTACCAGAACAGAATCAGAAAAGTGAACGGCCGCTACTATGCGTTTGACGGGCTTGGCAGGATGCAGACGGGGTTTGTGCTCTTTGACACCCGCAGCACGTTTGTCGCTCAATACGACACGGACGCGTGGTCGTCTGAGGATTTTATAGAGGGAAATATATACGGAATTGAGAAGGCGGATCTCTATCTCTTTTCGCCGGACGAGCTGAACGACGGCTCCATGCAGACCGGGCGCGAGCTGAAGGTCGAGCTGGAGGACGGAGTCTACACCTTTGGATTCAGGAGCAACGGCATGGCCTACGGGAACCGCAACACCCTCAAAAAGGTGCAGGATTCCTACTATATAAATGGTCTCAGGCTGGAAGCGGACGAGGAGTACGGCTACGGCGTGGTTCAGGAGGACGAAGGCATCTACCGGGTGGTCAATTCCAGAGGAAAGATCGTCACCGGAGCGAAAAAGGTGGTGAAGGATAAAGACGACGGATGGCTGATCATCCTGAACGGTAAGTTCGCGGCCAGAGTGGACGACGAGTTCAAGCCCAGGTGGCACAGCGGAGACGAAGGGACCGGATTCTATCACTACGATTCCGACAACAAGGATGACAAGTATGCGGGCGGCCTGATCACCGGCAGCGGCATGGAACCTTCGACCGACGGCCTGCCGGAGGGAGAACGACTGAATTTTTAAGGTGAGGAGACAAGGTGAGGAATGAGTAAAGAAATCTATCAAAAGTGGAAACGTGTTGTTTCCCTGATTTTATCGGTGTGCCTGACCGTCGGCCTGCTGTCCACACAGCTGGCGATGATCGCATTTGCCTCAACGGAGCTCCCCGACGTGAATCTCGGAGACGGAGCCAGCGAGGGTACGGCGTACACGTGGTTTGGCCCGGCAACAGGGGCTTCGGAAGAGGGCAGTGCTACATACCGGTTTGACCTGTGTGGACTTCAGGCTGGGCAGACAGGGTACACAAAATCTGGGATTCAAACCACCTATAATTGGAGCGGGTACGCCACCTACATCCAGGTGGATAACGGAACTAAATATAAGGCAAATGGCAAATACAACGGCGCGGTGGAGGACTTGACCAGCACGTTGGGAATTGAGCTGAAGATCGCGCTTTCCCCAAGCCCGGACAATAAATATGTATTTGTGGACTATTACGTTTACGACAAAACCGGCCAGGGCGGAAACACGGGACGGTTTGTGAAGCTGGGCACCGGCTCCGACGTTATGATCGGCGGCAGCAGAGCGGATGACTACGCTACGGTTTACAAGAACGACCGCGGATTCCACATGGTAAACCAGTATGTGAAAACCACCTTTGACTGTATTACAAACGACAGCAGCCTTGGTATTACGCCGCCGGATACCAGATGGATCGGACGTTATAGCAACTGGACTGCGAATGTGTTCCGGGAGGACGGGGGAAGCTCTGTGAGCGGAATTGACTCCGGCATGGCCTATTCCTGGCAGTTCTATCTTCATCCGTATGAAATCGTGCACAAACGCGTGGCATTTGCAATCAGAGATACGTCTTACTACGTATCTTCTACGGGTACGGATTCTGACGCGGCGGACGGCACGTACAGCAACCCCTATAAGACCATCCGGTACGCTATGGATCAGATTGGAAACAAGAAGGGGTATATCTACATCATGGACTATCCGGATATCACGGCTCCCATTGAGATATCCGGCTCCAATCGGGACATTACCATCGCAAGCACGGATTACGACAGGTCCGGAAACCCCACCAACGAGAACGCCGATTACATCAAGACCTTAAGGCGCGGGGGATCTTACACAGGACCGATCTTCAAGGTGACGGGCGCGACTTTAAAGCTGACGGACATTGTTCTGGACGGAAACGGCACAGTGAGCAGCGATCCGCTGGTGAGCGCCGAATCCGGCAGGCTGGAGATCAACACCGGGGCCAACCTGAGAAATTGCCATGGAAGCAGCGGCAGTCAGGGCAGCGCCGTCAATGTGACGGGGAGCGCCGCGCTCTCCATGAACTACGGCAAGGTGTCGGGAAATGTGTCGGAGGGCAAGGGCGCAGTCTATTTTAACAGCTCCGGCAGATTCGACGTGGTCAACGACGTGATGATCGAGGATAATACCACGCCGTCGGGGGAGAAAGCCAACGTCTATCTGGAAAACGGGCGGGCCATCACCGTTACAGGCGACTTGAACGTTTCCAGGATCGGCGTCACAACGGCCCGGCAGCCGGATGCGTCGCCGGGAGGAATCTCCACGGAGGCCGGGCAGGAGATTAAGATCGCCGCTCCTCTGCCTGGAAGCGGCGTGGATACGTCCCCAAGCCCGTTTGCAGACAACTTCTTTGCAGACAAGGGGAAAGCGGACGGCACCGGAGTTTACGTGTCCGTGGGAACAAAGAACCTTTCGGGCGCAGGCGCGAATAACGATCGAAACGCGGTCGTCAAACGAAACGGCCTTCAGATCAGCTTCTACACAAAGGATGCGGACACAGGCGGTTCTATCGCCGGCGCAGCGCCGATTCCTGCAATCTCCAAGGCATCCGGGGACCCGGTGGACATCGCCCCCGCGCCGGCCATTACAGGATATGATCTGGTCAACGTGGTCATTGAACAGGGGACGCCGCCCACCCTCACGGCCAATATGGCGGACGGAGCGGATTACAGCCGGATTACCGGCATCATGCCCAACCAGGACGTGGCGGTCAACTACGAGTACCGCAAGGTCGGTTCGCAGATCATTTTCAACAGCAACGGTGGAACGCCGGAGCCGGAGACGCTGACCGGAACCGCCGGAAATCCGGTCAATGCGCTGCTTCCCACCACGACGCGGTACGGATATATCTTTAAGGGGTGGAGCACGGTCAACGACTGGGATCATCCGCAGATTATCGACAGGCTGCCCAGCGTTTACCCGGAGACGCCCGTCACCTATTACGCCATATTTGAGGCGGATCCAAACGTAAAGTTTAACTATACGGTGGAGCATTCCAACGCGGCCGGCGACATCATGTTCGCGTCCAATACGCTGGAAAACGCCTACAGTGTGGAAGAACAGCTTCTGGAAGAGAAAAAGACCGTCAGGGGTTACCGCTGGAGCGCGGATGATTCCAGCACGACTCCGACGGAATACAATTTCAGCGGCACATCCGTTCCCATCGGCCAGTTTAACGATGTAGGAACCTTCACCGGGAAGATGCCCGGGCAGGATGCCACCGTGCGCTATGGCTATCAGGTGAGGTATGGAGATACCAGCGCCAGGTCCGCATTTGAGGTCCTCCATGAAACGAACAACGGCACCACGGTGTCGGCCCCGCAGTCCGGACAGTACTATCCGGAGAACGCGATTACCGCTCAACCGGTCCAGGTATACGGTTACGAGTGCGTGGGGTACCGGTTTGACTGGGGCGACGAGGCCGGAGAGCTTCCGGACGGCCTGGTAAACGGCGTGAGAGGCGATTTCGACAGCAGCTTTGCATACAGCGGAATCATGCCCAACCAGCCGGTACGCCTGGTGTACCTGTACGAGTCCACGATTTTGGGATATGAAGTGACCGTCCATTACGAGGACAACGGGACGGCCGACAGCCGTCTGAAGGACATCATGCCGCCTCAGGCGTTTGGTCCTTATGCGGCGGACAGCAATGTGGAGGGCGAATACCAGGAGCAGTACGGATACAGCCTGGCCTCCCACACGATTCAACCCGCCGGCTCCGGTCTGCAGTTTGTGGGCAACGACTGGGCGGGAATCATGCCCAACGACAACGCGGCGGTAACTTATAAGCACGATCGCATTTCGGACAAGTGGGTGAATGTGACCTATGTGCCGGGCGTAAACGGATCTCTGAGCGCAGGCGGCGACGTCTCCCAGGACGTGCAGGCTCTGACGGGCGGAAAGTTCCGGGCCGGCATACTGGCAAACGACGGCTCAGACGCAGGCCGCGAACAGTCCTACACGCTGGCGGTCATAGCGGAGAAACATCTGATGCCGGAGGCCCGGCCTGAGAACAGCTATTACCGGTTCGGCGGCTGGTTTATCGACGCCAACGGCAACCGGAAACTGGACGAGGGCGAGACCCTTCTGCCCCAGGATTACCGGTTCACGGAGGACACGACCTTGACCGCGCACTTCGAGGAGAACCCGGAGGCATGGATCGACATCGCCTTTGAGGCGGGCAGCCACGGCGCCATCAATGCGGACCAGAGTTTGACGCTGCACACGACCTTTGACAAAACATGGGGAGACATCCAGGACAGCCTTCCGGACTACACGCCCGAGGTGAACTACCTGGTGGACGACTGGTACGCCCAGGGCGAACCCATGAACGACGATATGGCCCTTGTAAACGGCCAGACCTATGTGATCCAGTTTTATCCGGACCCGGCCATATTCGGCACGGAGGTGACGGACCCGGAACCCATGGCAGGGCTGAACGGCCAGGGCAAGGGGCGCATCACGGTGTTTGGCACCACCCAGGGCTATCAGTACATACTCACAGACCTTGACGGGAAGGTGCTGGTGGTGAACAAGGGCAACCTTCTGACCAGCCGCACCGTGTTCGACGACCTGTATCCGGGCATGCGCTATCTGGTGTACGAGGCTACGGCCCGGCCGGAGATTCAGACCGGCAGCATGATCGCAGATGCGGGCGGAACCATCAGCGACGGCGTGGAAGTGCTGACGCCGGTGGTGGAAACCAACTACAAGGTTCTCTACGACGAGGAGGACGAAGGAAAGACAGAACTGACCATCCGGCCGGCGGACACGGCATCGGATTACGCGGTGTTAGACAGCGAGGGCCGGGTCGTGATGGCGCCTCAGAGCGGCGCGGGCGGATGGCAGAGCGTGTCGGGCAGCCCGGGCAGCATAAGCTTCAGCGGGCTGGACTATAACAAGGAGTACACGGTGGTGGCACGGCCGAAGGGTCAGACCGGAATCACGGCGGAGAGCCGCCTTGAGGACGGAAGCGTCATCACCACAGACCCGGGCGGCGACCTGGAACTCCCAAATTACATCATTGAAACGCTGAACGGCGAGGTGGTGAGCGTAGGGGAGGAGACCGTGGGAGAAAGCCGCTACGAGGAGGCCCACAAGGGCGAAACGGTGAGAATTATGGCGGAAGCCTCCAACGACGACGGCCGTCCGTTCTCCCACTGGGAGTTCACCATCGGCTCCGTGAAGGGATTCGGCAGCCGGATCAATACCAGGGAAGTCAGCTTCACCATGCCGGATACCAACCTGGTGCTGACGGCGGTGTACGGCCGCGCGGCTACCCCCAGCAACGCCACTGTGATCGACGAGGTGCGGGGAGGAAACCGCGAGGAACTGGCCTTAGATCCCACAGAGATACCGGATCTGGAGGACGAACTGACCACGGATGCGGACCGGGAGCTGTTGGACGTGAACCACGCGGATGTGACCTACAAGGTGGTATACGTAAAGAACAGCGTGCGCGCGTCGGAATCCAACGCCATCAAGATGAGCGGCGATTACGACTTAGACCACGAGGAGGCGTACAAGGAGGCCTGGGGCCTGGACGTATCCGTCGAGCGGTATGTGAACGGCAGAAAGGTGGACCGCGCAAGCGCGTCTGAAGCCTCCTTCAACACCTACGTGCAGATGGAAAAAAATGATGTGGACATGATGGATTACCAGCTGTACGAGGTCAGCCAGGACCCGGATCTCGGTCTGATGGTGAGCATTGTGCCCATGGACTACGACCCGGAGCAGACGGGAGGTCTGTTTACCTTCAGGGCGACGGAGGGAAAACGGTACGTGATGGTATATAACCGCGCCTACCGCCTGTATTTCCTGAACAACACGGCCCCTGAACAATACCGCTACTGGTTTAAGGTGCGCAGAAACGAGTCGCCGGAGGATTCCTACTATGAGGAGGAGTACGGCGCCCTTGAGGAACAGCTGGAGTACTTCATCAGCCCGGGCGGCGCGGAGTACAACTATCTGGGCTGGAGCTACCGGGAGGACCGCTACAAGGAGTTCGAGCCGGACCGCAGGATCACCCGGAAAACCTATGTGTACGCCTACTATGATAACAATGAGAACGAGGTGGACGACATCCGCAAGAAGCTGGAGGCGGCCATCAACGAGGCTATCGGTATAAGCGACGATCATTTCCTGAAGCTGAGCGAGAGCAAAAAGCTGAAGGAGTTCATCGAGTCGGCGCTGGAGGTGCTGGACCGCGACGATCCGAAGGCCACCATCGATCAGCTGGTGGGAGCGCTGGATGAGTTGAAGGAAAATACAGCTCCCTACAAGGAACTGCTGGACGACCGGTACGGCCACTACGACGACCTTCAGGAAACCGGAAACAAGGGCGGAAGCAAAGGCGGCGGCGGAGGCGGCAAGGGAACCAAAGCGGCGCCCTTCGCGGGAACCCCTTCCAAGAGCTACGTAATTGGAACCAACGGCAACTGGGTGGAGAGCACCGGCATGTCCGGCGAGCGGCAGTTGAGCTTTGTGCTCAACGGAGGACTGCCCTTAAGCAGTATGTGGGCGCAGCTCAAGTATCCGGAAGGAGCACAGGAAAAGGACAGCGGCTGGTACTACTTTGACAGCAGGGGAATCATGCTGAGCGGGTGGATTTGCGATCCGTCCGGGAACTGGTATTACTGCAATACGGAAGCGGAAGCCCCGTACGGAAGAATGGCCACCGGCTGGAGAATGGACTCAAAGGACGGCAACTGGTATTACTTAGAGCCAAACAACGGCGCGATGGTTTTGGGGTGGAGAATGATCGACGGAAAATGGTATTACTTCTCCCCGGTGGGCGCGGGCGTATACGCCTATGACCCCACAAACGAACAGTGGACCTTCGGAGGAGGTGCAGGACGCCCCTTAGGTGCCATGTATCAGAATGAAATGACGCCGGACGGGTATCAGACAGGTGCCGACGGCGCATGGATTCAGTAGGAGGAACCCGATGAGAAAGAGATATAACATAAAATCAAAGCTGGCGGGGGCGCTGGCGGCAGTCATGGTAATTTCCATGGCTGCCCCGGTACACCCGGCGTACGCGGCTGGTTATGGGGATATCGTCAAGCTGAAATTCGATCCCAAAAACGGCCCGGGCATCCAGCTTTCAAGCTACGGCAGCGTGGCGTCCGCGCCGGCCATGGAGGGCGATGTGTTTGCGGCCAGCGGAAAGGCGGGATATCCGCTGACGACTTCGGATAATTTTGCCGGGCTGCCCACGGATACCTTTGGCTCCGGAGCCAGACCCAAGGTCCCGAACTTTGACAGCGTCACATGGGAGGGGTATTACTTTGACGGCTGGTATGCAGACAACGGAAACAAAGTGGAAACACTTCCCTACGCGTTCCCCTATGACGACGTGACGACTTACAACGCGGTGTGGCGGGCGGACTCACAAAGCCCCTATACATTCCGGGTGGAACATTACAGGGATTTTAACGCTGTGAGAAACGAGGGAGATAACACCAGCGGATGGCCGGACGACTATAACGACCCGGATTTAAGGAAGTTCTTTGAGCCGTCCTGGGAGAGCATCCAGATGGCCAGCAATCCCATCTCGGCGACCTACAGAAGGGATATTCCGGGCTATAAGTTCAAGTCCGTGATCATCCGGAACAACCTGATCCGCAAATACGGCGAGGCCAGCGGAGCAGGCACTGAGCAGGAGGGAGGGGCGAGCATCAACAGCTCCACCCACTCGGTCAGGGGCAACATGCCCAACGACGACCTGACGGTCGCTTACCGATATGAACCGGATACCGCAAAAAAATTCCTGATTACGGTCCGCTACCAGGATATGGACGGCAATCAGATCAAGGCGCCGGATACCAGAACGCTTCCGGTGGAGGCGGACTATGTCATTGAGCCGGCCGTGATCGACTCCTATCTGATCGCAGGCGGAGCGCTGACGGACGGGGGAACGACGGATTTGGATCAAATGGGAATTATTTCCGCACAGGATGCAGGCTACCATATGAATCCGTCCAGTTACCAGTTTACCGGAAAGATGCCGAACCAGGCGATCACGTTTACCTACACCTACGATTTGGACCCCTCCTTTGAGACTATGCTGCGGGTGAGACGGGTGGACAACCGGGGCGACAGCCTGAGCGCCGAGGAAATGCGCACCGTACAGCCGGGCGTTCCGGTTGACATTGACGTGGAACGGCTGGGAGGATATGTTTACCGGCCGAATATCGAATGGGACGACTCCCTGTCGGACGTCTCCTTTGACGAGGAGAACGGAAAGCTGACCGTGACCCCCAGCCTTCTGGGAGGAACCGTGACGATCACCTACACGGAGGACGTGTCGGACGAGACGTATTGGGCGAAAGTCGAGTTTTACAATGGACAGAACGGATATTTTGGCGGGGATACGTCGCCTAAGTTCGTTAAAAAGTCCAGCAGCGCGACCCTGGCCCAGGTGACGGAAGGACTTATGCCCACGCCGTCCGCACATTTCAGCTTTGACGGCTGGTATCAGGCCACGTCCAACGGAAGCAACAAGACGGGACCGAAGCTGGCGGACGACAAGGTGATCGTCAATTCCATCAAATTGTTTGCAAACTTCGAGGAAACCGAGGGCGAGTGGTTTGATCTGCAATTCACCGCAGGGCCCCACGGAACGATCGATGGGAGCAGGAGAAGTCATGTGGTGATCGGAACCAGGTGGTCAAGCCTGCTGCTGCCCGACACACACCCTGACAGTTTTTATACATTCGGGGGATGGTACGACGAGCAGGGCAACCGGATGCAGGACAGCCAGACAATCAACGCCGACCAGACATACACGGCCAGATTCATTCCCATCTACCTGGATGACGACGGCATATTGGCAATGCCGGATGCCCAGGGAACAGTGGCTGGCGACGGAAGCGGCAAGGTGACCATATCAGGGGCCAACGACAGCCGCAGGTACGCGCTGACCAATATGGACTACGAAGTGATTGAGACAAAACCGGGAAGCCAGTTAAGGAGCGGAGGATTTACGGGATTAAATCCCTGCGCCGGCTACTACGCCTACGAGCTTGACCTGAACGCCAACCCGGCTGTGGGAGCGGTGCTTCCGGACAGCTTAGACCCGGATACCTACAGCCCGCCGTCCCGCGTGACGGTACCGGCGCTGGGCAGCAATTACAACGTGCAGGACGACACGGCCGGCACGAAGCAGGTGATCGTCGAGCCGGCAAAGGCCGGAACCCTGTATGCGATTCTGAGCATGGAGGGCGATGTGATCCAGGTGCCGGGAGCAGATGAGGACGGCTGGGTTACGCCTTCCGGTTCCCCGCGCCGCGTTGTGTTCGGCGGCCTGGAGACGAACCAGCTGTATGTGGTCGTTGCAAAGCAGCCGGGAGAGGATACGGCAGCTTCCGACAAGATTCTCATGGGCACGCAGGTGGCGGTGATTGGAAGCTCACAGGCCCAGCAGGATTACACCATTACGCTCACAAACGGCGGCAGGATCACAAAGATCATGCGCGGCGAAGCGGTCGTGGACTTTGACAGCGACACCTCGGCCCTGGTGAGAGCGGGCGATCAGATTTCGCTGGATGCGGAGACTGTGAACAGCCGGGGTCAGGCGTTTAAGCAGTGGAGCGCCCTGATCGGCGATCTGACACTGGCCGACAAGACCAGGAGAAATCCGACCATCACGATGCCGGAAGGGAACCTGGTGCTCCAGGCAAACTACTATGCCCCGGACACCTCGGGAACCGCAACGCCCGGCAACGCTTCCATTGATTATACGCCTAAGAACGGGGACGTGGCTCTGGACATGTCGGACGATCGGGCGGAGGATTTGATCGGGGAGCTGACCGGCAACGGCAGCGACCGCGAAGCGCTGCAGGCGGGAGTCGACGTGCTCTACACCGTCAAGTTCAACCGGCGCGCCCCCAAGGCATCGGAATCCAACGCCGTGAGGGAAGAGATCGGCGAGGATACCGTAAAAGTGCCGTGGGCCCTGACTTCCACGCTCACAAGACAGGTGGGAGGCAGCAACAAGGAAATTCCGTACGGAGTGAACACAAAACCGGACATCAGGGTGTACGCCGTGCTGGACGGCAGCTCCAAGGGATATATGGATTACCAGCTGTGGAACGTGGATTACCTGAACGATGGTTATGTATGCACAGAGGTACCCATGGAGCCGGACCCCAACGACGAGGACTCCGGGTTCACGGGAGTCGTCTCCTTTGAGGCAAACGTGGAGAGCACCTATGTGCTGACGTATTTGAAAGCGCACGGTGTGAAAATTATCGACGATAAGCGGTCCGCCGAATACCTGATCAGGGTCAGAACCGATACGGCGCTGGAAGATGCGGAAGGATTTATGAATCTGGATATATTCGACGATTATACGGACCCCATCACCGGTATCCTGTGGGAATACGCAGGGCTGGGAAAGACGGTTTCCTCGACCAATCTGTATGACACGAGCGAACCGGTCACAAAGAACCTGACGCTTCACGTGATCTACCAGCCGGCGGACGACGCGCAGTGGCAGGAAGCAAGGCGGAAGCTGTTGGAGGAGATTTCCATCGCCCAGGCGCTGAAGAACAATTCCTCGGTGAGCGAAGAAAACAAGGCGATTCTGGGGGCGGCCATTGACGAGGCTCTGGGAGTTGCCAACCGGGAATACCGCCCGTCGGTGGAGGAACTTTTGGAGGCTTACGACACCTTAAAAGCCGTCGTGGATTCCATCGCCAGCGGAGGCGGTCATCCGGACGATCCCGGAGGCCCGGACGACCCGAACGACCCGAACGATCCGGATAATCCGAACGGCGGAGGTTCCGGTAACGGCGGAGGCTCCGGCGGCGGAGGCGGAGGCGGCGGCTCACGGGGAAGCTCCGGCACCGGCCCAGGCTCCAAGACGGGCACCTTCAACGACTACAAGACCTATCTGGCCGGCACTGAGGGATGCTGGGAACGCGCGGACATGGACGATACCAAGTGGAGCTTTGTCTTAAGGAGCGGAAGCCGGCTCAAGAACCAGTGGGCAAACATAAAGTACAACGATGCCCGGCAGACCTGCACCTACCACTTTGACCCCGAGGGCATCATGGATTACGGCTGGTATATGGACGCCGCCGGACAGTGGTACTATCTGAACGAGACCCTGGGCGCTGATTTCGGGCGTCTGACCATGGGCTGGTACTGGGATGCAAAGGCCATGAGGTGGTACTATTTAAACCAGTTCACCGGAGGAATGGTAACCGGGTGGCAGAAGCTGGGCGAGGATTGGTATTTCTTCAATCCGGACGGGCTCTACGGGCGCCCGGTGGGAAGCCTGTACCTGAACGAGACGACGCCGGATGGGTATCCCGTGGATGAAAACGGCAGATGGATCAGAGAGACACCATAGAATCGGCGGATTGCAGCGGTACGAAACGCCTGCAACCGCGCAGCGGAGGAATGAAGCATGCTGGATGAGGAAAAGAGCCGTCAGATTGAGCTGGCGTGTACAAACAGGGCCTGTATGATGCTTGTGTGTATCAATGGACATAAAGACAATCTGCCCTACGGGAGAATTGTCAATTATCAGTTGTCCAAGTCCGTCGGCTTTATCGGGCTCGACCAGTTACTATTGGGACTTGACGAGGTGTGCGAGAGGCTGGGAGCGCCAATGGCGACCACAGACCCGCGTTTTCTGCAAAAGGAGAGGGAACGGCAGTATAAGGAGCTGAGAGAAAAACCCAGGGAAAATCAGGATCGGATCAAAATCGTAAAGGCTATGTTTCCTTACATGGCCGATGCAAAGAAGGTGATTATGGTCCATGTGATGTTCCGGCAGCATTCTTCCATGCAGGGACGCCTCCAATGCAGCTACACGGGAGAACACAGCGTGTCCTTTCGCAGCGCGCTTGAACTGCTGCGCATGCTGGACGAAATAAATACTTATATGTGCCAGAACTTAGTGTGAGAAAATTGTAAACCATTAAATGCACAAAAATCCGCCCGGCTGGAGTATTCCAGCCGGGCGGTATTTTTGTGAACGCAAGGGGCCGTGGGGCCGTCTGCGTGCGATTGTTTGCAGTTAAAGCATGTCTTTCCGGGCGGTCAGTCCGCCAGCCATGTCTGTCCGGGGGCCAGGGCCTGGGCGAAGATCCGGCTCCGGTCGCGGTCGTATTTGGCCTGGTGGTACTTAAACAGCATCTGTCCGTCCGCCAGCTCCCCGAGAATCTCAATTTTGCCGGTTACGTGGCTCATCACATAGCGGACGCATTTGCCGGGGCCGTTCTGGAACTGCTTGGCCGCCTCCACAATCTTGTAGCCTTCGGATAAGGGAACCTGGAAGTGTCCGCCTACGCCGGACACAGGGCGGCACTGGAAAATGTAATAGGGAGCGATGCCCCAGCGGGTCAGGCCCTTTAGCAATTCTCCCATGGTCCTGCCGTCGTCGTTGACGCCCTTTAACAGCACGGTCTGATTTTTCAGGGCGACGCCTGCCTTTAACAGGGCATCCACCGCTTTTCTGGCCTCGCCGGTCAGCTCGTTGGGATGATTAAACTGCGTCACCACATAGATTTGTTTTTTACGGGAATAGGTCTGCAGGATTTCCAGAAGCTCGGGATCGTCATAGATCCGGGCGGGGAGCACAACCGGCGTTCTGGTTCCGAACCGGATCAGGTCCAGATGGCCGATGTCGCTAAAAAGTTCCAGGTAACGGCGGATCACCGCATTGCTGTTCAAAAAGGCGTCGCCGCCGGAGATAAGCGCGTTGCTGATTTCCTCGTGCTGCCTGATGTAGTCTGCCATCTCCGCCACGTTCTCAGCGGTCTCGTCATCCGAGATACCCACCAGGCGCTTGCGGAAGCAGTGGCGGCAGTACATGGCGCAGCGGTGGGTGGACAGGATCAGCACCGTCTCGTTGTATTTGTGCTGCAATCCCGGCAAAACCGTGTTGCCCGCCTCTCCGCTGGTGTCAAACTTGCCGGTCATATCGTTCTCCTCGATGGACGGTATGCACATCCGGCGGATGGGGTCGTTTGGATCATCCCAGTTGATCAGCGACAGGTAATACCGCGTGATGGTCATAGGAAAATGCTCCAGTATGGCATTCATGCGGGCTTCCTCCTCGCCGCTCAGCTTCAGATACCCCCTCAGTTCCTCCGCCTTCGTAATATTGGACCGTAATTCCTCTCTCCAATTCATTCGATCACCCCTCTTCAATTTTATGGATCAAGTATATCAAACGGAAAAAAGAGGGATATGAACAAAATCTTAAAAAAAAGTAAAATCATTGAACAAAAAGGCCCGCCTTGCCTATCCGGGCAGGCCGCGGCTCAGTCCGCCTCCGGCTTTACCAGCCTGGTCTGCACGTACTCTCTGGGGGAGATGCCCTCCACCTTCTTGAACACCTTGCTGAAATAGAATGCGCTCTCAAAGCCCAGTTGGTCCGCCACCTCGTAGATTTTCATGTCCTGCTCCAGCAGCAGAGCCTTGGCCCGGGCCACCTTTTTCTGGGTGATATACTCGGAAAATCCGATGTTGCAGGTCTTTTTAAACAGGGCGCTCAGATAGTTGGGGCTGAGGCCGAACACGGCGGCCACCTCGTTTAGGGGCAGCCGGTCCTCGATGTGGCTGTTGATGTATTTCTGCACATTGGTCACCACGTGGTCCTTGTAGGTCTTGCGGCGGCTTTTTAATACCTGGCAGAGCCCGTCCCGCAGCACGGTGAGCCATTCCAAAACCTGCTCCACATTGTTCATGCGGTAGATGGAGCGGTAGCCGTCGCCGTAGGAGGAGAAGATTTGACTTAAGGTCTCGCTGCCGTCGGGCAGCAGGGACAGGGCCAGGTAGAGGATGTTGCAGGCCCCGTCCACGGCCTGGAGATAGCGCATGGGCTGCTGGGCGAACAGCTCCGTGATCTGGGTCAGGGTGTCGTGGAGCACGTCGGTGTCGAATTCCTCAAAGGCTCTGGTCAGATCGTTCTTAAACAGGGACATATTGAAGGAGTTGCGGAAGGAGTCGCCGGTCAGGTTCTCCATGGTGGTCACCGGATTTTCCCGGGAGGCCAGGGAAAAGGCCTGGCGGGCCTCCTGGTAGGACTCGCTGATGCGGGGCGGCTGGCTGACGCAGGAGCCCAGGCCCACGGTGATCCACACGCTGAAATAGTTGTGAACCATCCGGCAGGCGTTGTCCCAGGCCTCGGCCATGGCTTCCGGCGCGGCCAGGGACTGGCCGGCTGAGTGAAAGACCACGGCGAAGTGCTTCATGTCCAGACTCACCACATAGCAGGGCAGATGCTTGTTTAAAATTTCCCGGATCATCTGCAGGCTGCTGGAGAACAGGTTGATCTGCTGGCTGTCGCTCATCTGGTCCGCGGTGTCGCTGTGAATCTCGCCGTGGGCCGCCCTGTAGAGGGGGTCGGAGAAATCCAGGCGCAGGTCCTTGGCCTGGAGGGTGAACTGTTCCTCACTGTCGAACAGATTGTGCAGGAGGCGCATGAAAAACTTGTCGTAGTAGCCCTGGAGAAGGGGGCGGTCCTCGCCGCCCTTTTTGCGGTAGGCCTGGCTGGCCCGGTATTCCTCCAGGCGGTCCAAGGCCCGGCGGACGGAGGCGGTCAGGGAATCTACGTCCAGCTCCAGCTTGATCAGGTAGTCCACGGCCTGGTAGTTCATAGCCTCCTTGATCAGCTGGAATTCCTCGTAGCTGGTGAGAAAGATAAACAGCGGAATCTGGCCGTAGGTGTCGCGGCAGGCCCGGGCCAGCTCCAGCCCGTTCATTTTAGGCATCTTGATGTCCGTGATCACAATTTCCGGGGAGTATTCCTCGATCAGTTTCAGCGCCGCCTCACCGTTCATGGCTGTGCCGCAGACCTCAATCCCCAGGTCCGCCCAGTTCACCATGGATTTGATGCCGATCTGCACCAGCGGTTCGTCGTCTGCAATCAAAAGCTTAATCATTTGAAAATCCCCCTTGTCATTCTTTTAAACGGTACGGCAGCGTGATGGTCATGGTGGTGTACTCGCCCTCCACGCTGTCGATGGAGATGCCGTAGTCCTCCCCAAAGGCGTAGCGGATGCGCTGGTTTACATTGTTGATGCCTACCTGGCGGAAGAAGTCCGCGCTGGGGGCCGCCTCGTCTGAGAGCACCCTTCTGATGAGCTCAGGGCTCATGCCCACGCCGTTGTCCGTAATGGAAATCTGCAGTACAGCTCCCAGCCGTTCCGTCTGCAGGCGCTGGGCGGACAGCAGGATGTGGCCCGCGCAGCCCTTGGGCTCGATGCCGTGGAACAGGGCGTTCTCAATGATCGGCTGGAGGGTGAAGCGGTGGATCAGGCAGCAATACAGCTCCTCGGACTGGATCTGGTAATCGATGGAGAGGCTTCCGCCGTAGCGGTACTGCTGGATCAGGAAATAGTCCTTCACCAGGTCCAGCTCCTCCTTCAGCGTGATCTGGGCCGCGGTGCCCTTGGACACGTTTTTCATCAGCCGGGCCAGGGAGGTGGTCATCTCCGCGATGCCCGTGGCGTTCTGGATGGTGGCCATCCATTTGATGGAGTTGAGCGTGTTATAGAGAAAATGCGGGTTGATCTGGCTCTGGAGAATCTGATATTCCAGATCCTTTTTCTGCCGCTCGTCGTCCACGCGCTTGTCCATCAGCGTGGCCACGTTTTCGGACATATCGTTGATGCCGCGGCCGATGATGCCTAACTCGTCCGGGCCTTCGATCTCCTTCATCCGGGAGAAATCGCCTCCCGCGATAGCGTCGATTTTGCCGCACAGCCGTTTGACCGGCCGGCTGATGGCCTTGTTCAGGGTCAGGGCCAGGCCCAGGCCCATACAGAATATGATGAAGGTGATAAAGCCGATGATGAGCAGGTAGGCTTGGCGTTGGGCGGAGAAAGACGATTCGGAGAGAATGTTGGAGATCGTCCAGCCCTCCACGCCCAGGGGACAGGTCACCAGCACGCGGCGGGAGCCGTCGGCCAGGCGGATTTTGCTGACCTGGGTCTCCGGGTTGCTGGCGTTGCCGTCCATCGGGGAAATGACCGTGTACTCCGGTATGCCTGCCTGGAAGCTGCCGTCCGTCACCAGGTACGAGCGGGAGCCGATGGTCACGTAGAGCTGGCTGTCGGGCGCCTGGGGGTAGGAGCGCAGATTGTC
Organism: Enterocloster asparagiformis; assembly: GCA_018380885.1. Lineage (GTDB taxonomy): Bacteria > Bacillota > Clostridia > Lachnospirales > Lachnospiraceae > Enterocloster. Next base: position 91,521 of record JAGZSY010000006.1, on the reverse strand, counting down.
CGAGATCAGACGGCCGGAGATGGAGAAATAGGACCAGCCGATAATTTCGGAGCTGTACTGGCTGCTGATGGGGCGGATCAGCGGAATTGTGGGCTCCGGGTTGACCAGGTAAAAGGGGTCGCTGTGAAAGCCGTCCCACACGTAGCCCGGCGCGTGGAACATTTCCTCAAAGTATGAGGTTCCGGCCACGGTGCGCGCGGCGTCCGGCCCGCCCGCCAGGTCTGAGACCAGCAGGTAATTGCGCTGATTTAACGGCGAGATGATGACCCGGGTGATGTAGTCTGAGGAGCGGGGCGTGTTGCGGTACTGTTCCTTCAGGCGAGTGTAGGTGGTGGTGGCTGTGATCCGCAGGGGGGAGTCGCCGGAGGAGATGGAGGGCATGCGGGCCCGGTCCTGAAACGCTTCCAGATAATGGGAAATCTCTGGGTTGTTGCTGCACCACTGGCTGAGCGCGGTGAAATTGTCCATGCTGTCCTTCACGTTGTGGCAGACCATCTGCAGGTTGTATTCCGCAGACTGGATCTGATTGCGCCGCAGCAATGACTGGAACACGGTAAAGCAGATGGTGATGGTGACCACGGCCAGCGCCAGCATGGCGGCGGCCGTGTAGGTGATGATGCGGCCGCGTATGGTTTTAAAGGGAAAAAGCTGTCTCATATATCCGCCTCGTTTCGCGAAAAAGCTGCAATCTATTTGTGTATCCACTATATAAAATAAGAGACCTTTTGTCAAATGTCAATAAAGACAATGGGTTTTTTTGGCCTTTAATCTGTCTATATTGAATACAATCTGAAAAATTTACCGGTTCCTGATAAGATATTACATTTTTGCGGGAACCGGGGCCGGGGGGCTGTTGGGCAGACATAAAAAATGAATCTTTTTTGCGGATTTTTCCATTCAAGAAAGGCCGGCAGTACGATATACTGGGACCATAACAAACAGCAGTACTTGAAAAAGAGTCATATAAGCAAGAGGAGGAAACAGGAATGATGAAGAAACGTTTACTGAGTGCAGTTCTGGCGGCGGTTATGGCGGGAAGCCTGGCGGCCTGCGGCGGCGCGGCTTCCGCGCCCACGGCCGGCGATACCGGCGCGGCGGGGACCACGGCGGACAGCGCTGCGGCGGACACGGCGGCGGCCGGAGACCAGATTACCCTGAAGTGGGCCATGTGGGATAAGGATATTATGCCGTATTACAGCCCGCTCATTGAAGCGTACGAGGCCAAAAATCCCGGAGTGAAAATCGAGCTGGTGGACCTGGGCGGCTCCGATTATCAGACGGTTCTGGCCACCCAGCTGACCGGCAGCGGCAGCGATTTCGACGTTGCCACCATCAAGGATGTGCCGGGATACACAACCCTGGTAAACAAGGGCGTTCTGGAACCCCTGGATTCCTATATTGAGAAGGACGGCGTCGACCTGTCGGGCTACAAGGGGCTGACCGATCAGGTAAAGGTGGACGACAAGCTGTACGAGCTCCCCTTCCGCAGCGATTTCTGGGTGCTGTTTTACAACAAGGACGTGTTTGACAAGGCCGGGGTGGCTTACCCCACCAACGACATGACCTTTGAGCAGTACGACAAAATGGCCAGAGCCCTGACCAACACGGAGCCCGGCCAGGAAGTTTACGGCGCCCACTACCACACCTGGAGAAGCGCGGTTCAGCTCTTCGGCATTCTGGACGGCAAGAATACCATCATAGACGGCAAATACGAATTTTTAAAGCCCTATTATGAGATGGTGTTAAGCGAGCAGGAGGACGGCGTGTGCCAGGACTACGCCACCTTAAAAACCTCCAACCTCCACTACACAGGAGCCTTCTCCCAGGGGAATGTGGCCACTATGAACATGGGTACCTGGTTCATCTCCACGCTGATTGAGAAGATCGGTTCCGGCGAGTATACGGACTGCACCAACTGGGGCATTGTGAAATATCCCCACGCCGAGGGTGTGGAGCCCGGCTCCACCCTGGCGACCATCACAGCCCTTTCCATTCCCACCAGCGCGCCCCACAAGGACCAGGCCTGGGATTTCATCAAGTTTGTGTGCGGCGAGGAGGGGGCTAAGGTGCTGGCTTCCACCGGCACGATCCCGGCGATTATGACCGACGATATCGCCAACATGGTGAGCGCCACGGCCGGATTCCCGGCGGACGAGGGCAGCAAGGAAGCGCTGCAGACAGCCAATCTCTATCTGGAGATGCCGGTAAACCCGCACAGCTCTGAGATTGAGACAGTGCTGAATGAGGCTCACGACAACATTATGACCGGAAATATGACCATCGACGAGGGCATCGCGGACATGAACGAGAAGGTCACCGCGATCCTGGGACAGTAACAGCAAAAACAGCGGGACAAATTTACATCAGGGGCAGGCGGGGTAACAGTCGTCTGCCTCATTTAAGGAAGCGAAGTATAAAAAGGAGGAAACGCATATGGCGAACCAAAAGAGTGCCGACCCGGCGCTGGCGCAGCAAAAGCTGGCGGCGCTGAACCCGAAGCTGAAGGCGCTGGAGGATGAGAGGGCGGTCTGCGAGGACCCCAAAAAACAGAGACAGCTGGAGCGGAAAATAGAGAGGCTGCACGACAAGATCCGTCAGGCCAAGACCGGAGAACGGTTCAGCCGACAGACAAAGCGGGATTTCGTGGCATACTCCTTCATCGCCCCGAACTTTATTGGGTTTGCCATCTTTACCCTGGGCCCGGTGATCTTTGCCTTTGTGCTGGCCTTTCTCAACTGGGACGGAAACAATCCGATCTCCTTTGCCGGGCTTGAGAATTTTGCCAAGATGTTTGGAAACAAGCGGTTTCTGGCCTCCCTGCACAACACGCTGGTGTACTGCCTGGCGACCGTGCCCCTGACGTTGATCGCGGCCCTGGGGCTGGCGGTGATCCTGAACCAGAAGGTCAGAGGGCGGAACTTCTTCAGGACCGTCAGTTTCTTCCCCTATGTGGCCTCACTGGTAGCTGTGGCGGCGGTGTGGAACATGCTGTTCTCCCCGGCCAAGAGCGGCCCGGTCAACATGATCCTCTACCATCTGGGCGTGGCGGCCAAGGACCTGCCCAAATGGTCCGCGGGCAAAAACTGGGTGATGTTCACTGTGATCCTGTTTTCGGTCTGGAAAAATATGGGGTATTATATGGTGATCTACCTGGCCGGGCTCCAGGGCATAAACGCCGAGCTGTACGAGGCCTCCAGCCTGGACGGGGCCAACACCTGGCAGCGCTTCCGCTATATCACCTGGCCCCAGCTGCAGCCCACCACGTTTTTCGTGACCATTATCCTGATCATCAACTGCTTTAAGGTGTACGACATCGTGTACATGCTGGCGGGCGGCAATACGGGCGTGCTCAACGAGTCCGCCATCGTGCTGGTCTACCACATTTACGAGGAGGCGTTCCGCAACTGGAACCTGGGCTACGCCAGCGCGGTGTCCATGGTGCTGTTCCTCATAGTTCTTGCCATCACCCTGGTGCAGTTTCGGGGCGAGAAAAAGTACGCAAATTAAGGAGGGGACCAATTATGAAAATTAAAAATACAAAGACAAGAGCTCTGCGGGTCGTCCTCTACGGGGTGCTGATCCTGCTGGCGTTCCTCATGCTGGTGCCCTTTGCCTGGATGCTCTCGGCCTCCTTCAAGCTGGATAAGGACGTGTTCATTTTTCCCATCCAGTGGATTCCGACCAACCCCAGATGGCAGAATTACGTGGATATCTGGCGCAAGATTCCGCTGTTGAAATTCGTGTTGAATACGGTGAAGCTGACATTGATCGTGACGTTTTTGCAGCTGCTCACCAGCAGCTTCGCGGCCTACGCGTTTTCCAAGCTGCAGTTCAAGGGCAAGAACGCGCTGTTTCTGGCCTACATCGCCACCATCGCCGTGCCGTGGCAGGTGTACATGGTGCCGCAGTTCATGATGATGCGCGGCATGGGCCTGGCGGACACCCACCTGGCGATCATCTTTTTGCAGGCGTTCTCCGCCTTCGGCGTGTTCATGATGAAACAGTTCTACGAGGGGATTCCCACGGAGCTGTGCGAGGCGGCCAGAATCGACGGCATGAGCGAGTATCAGATTTGGTACAGGATTATGCTGCCCCTCTCCAAGCCCGCGCTGTCCACGCTGCTGATCTTCACCTTTGTGAGCACCTGGAACGATTTCCTCGGCCCTCTCATTTACCTGACCACCGAGTCCAAGAAAACCCTGCAGCTGGGACTGCGCATGTTCATCAGCCAGTTCGGCTCCGAGTACGGGCTGATTATGGCGGCCTCGGTGCTGAGCCTGATTCCCGTGCTGATCGTGTTTTTGTCCCTGCAGAAATACTTTGTGGAGGGCGTGGCGGCCACGGGCGTGAAGGGATGATTGCTTTTGAAATGAAAAGGAGATTGAGACTATGAGCTGGATCAGCTTGGAATGTTTGGAGAAAAAGCCGGAGATCGGGGAGGAGCAGGTGGAGGCGGCGCTGGACTTCGCCTGCGGGCAGGTAATCCGGAACCTGTCGCAGTTTTCGGACCGGTTCCAGAAGGCCTACAGCGAGAACGGATTTTACCGGGCCACGGAAAATGAGGACTGGACGCCGGGGTTTTGGACCGGGGAAGTATGGCTGGCCTACGAGCACAGCGGCGCTGAGGCGCTAAAGCGGGCCGGGGATATGCAGATGGAGAGCTTTTTGGAGCGTATTCAGAACAAGCGCGACGTGGAGACCCACGACCTGGGCTTTCTGTACTCCCCCTCCTGTGTGGCCGGCTATAAGCTGACCGGCAGCCGGGTGGGGCGGGAGGCGGCCCTGCTGGCCGCGGATGAGCTGATCACCCGTTTTCATGAGAAGGGGGAGTTCATCCAGGCCTGGGGGCCCTTAAACGCCCCGGACAATTACCGCCTGATCATCGACTGCCTGCTGAACCTTCCGCTGCTCTACTGGGCCACGGAGGAGACCGGGGATGAAAAATACTGCAGCGTAGCCCAGCGCCATATTCACACGGCCTTGTCCAACGTGATCCGGGAGGACTTTTCCACCTGGCACACATTTTTCTTTGACAGGGAGACAGGGGCCCCGGACCACGGCGCCACCTGCCAGGGGTACCGGGACGGCTCGGCCTGGGCCAGGGGCCAGGCCTGGGGCGTTTACGGCACCGCCATCGGCTACAGGTATACGAGGCGGCCGGAGTACATCGGCATTTTCAAGGGCGTGACCAGATATTTCCTGGAACATTTGCCTGAGGACCTGGTGCCCTTCTGGGATTTGGAGTTCGGGGACGGGGACGATCAGCCCCGGGATTCCTCCTCCGCCTCCATCGCGGCCTGCGGGATGCTGGAGATGTCCAGGTACATGGAACCGGAGGACCGGGATTATTACCGGGGAATCGCCGCAAGGCTGATCAAATCGGTGGCGGACAACTACGCGGTGAAGGATCCCGCGGTCTCCAACGGGCAGGTGCTCCACAGCACCTACTCCAACCACTCGCCCTTTAACACCTGCAACCATTACGGCGTGGACGAGTGCAACATCTGGGGCGACTATTTTTACATGGAGGCGCTGACCCGGCTGCACAAGGACTGGCAGGTTTACTGGTAAAGGAGGACTGACATGATGACGAAAAGGGAGCTGTTTGCGGGCTGGAACGAGCGGATGTTCCTGGACGACCCGGCGGCGGTGGCGGCGTACTGCCGGCTGCACTGGCCCCAGGAGTGCGAGCATATCGTGCGGGTGGCGGACGAGGTGTGCAGGGGATATTTCCTGTTCGACCTGAAGTGGGATATGGAGCGGACCTGGGAGCCGGTGGAATTTCCCGGGGGCAGGGTGGACTGGGAGTACAAGCCGGGGGACGATCCGGAGTTCATTTACCAGTTCAACCGGCACCGGTATTTTATCTGCCTGGGCCAGGCCTACTGGATCACCGGGGACGAGAAGTACGCCAGGCATTTTGTGCGCCTGCTGATGGACTGGATCACCACGGTCAGGCGGACCCCGGAGACGGAGAAAACTACCTGGAGAATTTTGGAAGTCGGCATTCGGGGCGAGTACTGGGTCAAGGCCATGCAGTATTTTAAGGACAGCCCGCTGGTCACGGACCAGGTGGCGGAGGCGTTTTACAACTGCCTGGTCGAGCACGCGGAGTTTATCATTTCCATGCACTCCCCCTACCGTTATATGAGCAACTGGGGCGTGATGGAGAACCACGGGCTGTTCGAGATCGGCGCAGCCATCCCGGACCGGGCGCTGCGGGAGCGCTATATCTCCACCGCCCTGGAACACCTGGAGGTGGAGGCGCGGATGGAGATTCTGCGGGACGGCGTGCAGTGGGAGCAGTCGCCCATGTACCACAACGAGGTGCTCCACTGCTACGAGGACGTGCTGATCCTGGCCTCCCGGAACGACATCGACGTGCCGGACACCATCCTGGAAGCCGTGCACCGCATGGCCTGGGCGGATTTGGCCTGGAAAAAGCCGGACCACCACCAGTTCATCATGGGCGACAGCGACGACACGGACGTGCGGGATTACATCAGCGTGGCCGCCTTCCTGTTCAAGGACCCCATGCTGAAATACGGCGGTTATCCGCGGCTGGATTTTGAGAGCGTCTGGGATTTGGGCATCGAGAGCGCGGGGCTCTATGAGAAAATGGAAGTCCAGGAGCCGGATTTCACCTCCATCGCGCTGTCGGACAGCGGAAACTATTACCTGCGCTCCGGGTGGGAGGAAAACGCCAACCTGCTGCATTTCCACTGCGGCACCCTGGGGGCCGGGCACGGGCATTCCGACAAGCTGCATGTGGACCTGGTGGCGGGCGGGGAGGACATTCTCACCGATGCCGGGCGCTACAACTATGTGGCCGGGCCGGACCGGTTTGAATTTAAGGACCCCACGGCCCACAACACCCTTACCGTGGACGGCCGGTTTTTCACCGTGTGCCGGGACTCCTGGGAGTGCTCCAAGCTTTGCCAGCCGGTGAAGCAGCAGTTTTTCACCACAGAGGCTTATGAGTTCGTCCAGGGAGGGCACCTGGGTTACATGGACATGGAACAGGGCGTGTTTATGAACCGGAAAATCCTCTATATCAAGCCGGATCTATACGTGATTATGGATGAGATGTATTCCGGCGGGGCGCACACCTATGAGCAGTATTGGCATTTCAGCGAGCGCGGGGAGCTGTCCCTGACGGAGGCGGTGCCGGTGGAGGAGCCCAAGCTTCCCGGGCCTGAGTCCGCGGGCGATCCCGATCCCACCCTGCACAAGGGCGGCAAGGATTTGGCGTTCGACCTGGACCATCTGGGCACGCCGCCGGTGCAGCGGACTGTGTTCGAGGGCGCAAAGGCCCGGGCAGAGGTCTGGTTTATGACGCCCGGCTCGGAGGGCGAGGTAATCTCCACCAGGATTTCACGGCACTACAACCGGGCGGTGGAGCGAAAGAGCATCCAGGTGCGGAAGCGGGGAAGCGGTTTTACCTCGCTGCTGACGGTGATCTGCGCCGGAGAGCGCGGCGGGGAGAACGTGCGCGTCACCAAGCTGCCGGTGAAATCGGCCTTAAAGGGAATATACTACCCGCCCTCCATGGCGGAGGCCCTGAAGATCGAGGCTCACAGCACGGAATACGTTGTGGTGATCTGCCATCAGGAGGTGAACTCGCCCACTGATTTGGTGGAAGTGGACGGCTGTCTGGGCTTTGGAAATGTGATCGTGTTCGACAAAAAAAAGGATGTGCTGGCGGGCACGGTGATGAATTACTGATGGTTTGAGGCGGCGGGAAAAAGTTTCACATAGGTGGTCACAAAATCCGAAATGTGTGGTAGAATTGGGATAGAACGCGATTTTGGAGGTGCGAAATGATAAAATATATGAAGCGTCTATTGGCATGCGCGCTGGGCGGCGTGCTGCTGGCCGAGGTTGTCCCTGCGATTCCCCAGTCGCCCTTTGCAATGGAGGCGTACGCCCATTCCGGGCGGTCGGATTCCCACGGACGGCACAGGGACGGCAGGAGTGCCGGAACCCAGGGCAGCTACCACTATTACTGCGGCGGCCACGAGGCCCATCTGCATGAGAACGGCGTATGCCCTTACGATACGTCGGTACAGGGGACGGACTCGCCGGTTTGCGGGGATTGGGGCGGCCACCACTGCTCCGGCATGGACGACAGCTCCTGCGGCTGGAAGCAGGACGGGGACCATCACAAATACCGCTGCGAGGACGGCTCCATGGCCCACGACTGCTGGAAGGAGATCGACGGCTGCTGGTACAGCTTTGATGAGAATGACTGTATGCGCACTGGCTGGTACGACAGGGACGACTGCCGGTACTATCTGGGAGCGGACGGGAAAATGGTGACCGGAGAGGCCATGGTGGACGGCGTCAAGTGCTTTTTTGACCAGGACGGGAAGCTGGTCCGCTGAGAATCTATAAAAAACAGCTGCCGCGCGGCGATGGAAGAATCGCTTGGCGCGGCTGCTGTTTTTTTGCTGTGAGGACGGGGCGGGCAGCTGCCGTCCCGGCCGCCCCTGTGGAGGGGCGTTTTTTATGCCTGTCACACGGCATAGCTGCTGCAATTCTGCAAGTGCTCCGTGTGCAATTTAGAATCGCGGGCACATGAGATCATATTTTGCGCTTATTTTTCAAACAAATCCATCAATTTCTTGCGCATCTCGCTGCGCCGTCTGGCGGTTTCCTCGTCGTTGCGGGAGAACACGCCCTCCCGCTCCTCCAGCACGTCGCCCTCCCTCAGCCCCTCGGGCAGCTTGTCCTTGGGGATGGAGATCAGCTTTTTCAGCTCGTTTTCGCAGACGGCGATGCCCTCTTCCAGGCGGTCGATCATGTATTTCATAGGTACCCTCCTTGTTCTGTGGTTATGGTTTGCACTGGCCGCAGGGGGAATATCCCTGCCGGATCAAATCCTCGCGGCTTCCCTCATAAGTTTCCCGGTTTTCGTCGTGAATCTTTTCGGCGGAGGCGCAGTCCGGGAAATGGAACTTCTTTGTGTTGGTGTTTAAAATGTAGGTGGCTTCCGCGGCGTCTGTGTAACCGGAGCCGCTTTCAGGGCCGCGCGCGCCGCTGCCATCCGCGGTCTGCCCGGCGCTGCCATCCGCAGCCTGCCCGTCATTGCCGCTCGCGGTCTGCCCAGCGCTGCCATCCGCGGTCTGCCCGGCGCTGCCGCCCGCGGTCTGCCCGCCGCTGCTGCCCGCGGCCGGGGCTCCGATGGTTCCGGCGGCCTCGGTCCCCCAGTAGATGTCCTTGCCGTCGCAGTAAGCCACCACCGTGCCGTCCAGGTCGCTGCGGTAGACTTGGATGCCGCGCTCATCGAATTTCTCCAGAGTCTCCTTGTGGGGATGGCCGTAGGAATTGTCCTTTCCGCACTGGATCACGGCCACGGCGGGGGACACGCGGTCCAGAAAGGCCTGGCTGGTGGAGGTGCTGCTTCCGTGATGCCCGGCCTTCAGCACATCGGCGGATAGATCGATGCCGTTTTTCAGGATATCCGCCTCGGATTCGCTCTCCGCGTCCCCGCACATCACGAACCGGCTGTCGCCGTAGTCCAGCCGGATGCCCACGGACCAGTTGTTTAAGTCGTTTCCGTAGTCTCCGTTGGGGGCGATGACGGTGAAGGAAGCGCCGCCCAGGGCATAGGTGTCGCCCACCCGGGGCTTCGTGAGCTTTAAGCCCTTGGCCGCCACCGAATCCAGCACGTCCTCGAAGGTTTTCGTGGTGTGCTCCACCGGCGGCATGATGACCTTGCCGATGTCAAAGGTGTCGATCACCTTGTCTAAGCCCCCGATGTGGTCCGAGTGGGGGTGGGTTCCAATGACATAATCCAGGGTGGTCACCCCCTGGTTTTTGAGATAGGAGACCACGGTGTCCGCCTGGTCGTTTTCGCCTGCGTCGATCAGCATAAAACGGCCGTCCGACTGGGCCAGTATGCAGTCCCCCTGCCCCACGTCGATAAAATGCACCTCCAGGCCAGCCGGCCCGGAGAGCTGTGATGACGGCAATTGGACGGAGCCCGCTTTTTCCGTATCCTGGGCGGGAAGCCCGGGCGTAGAGCCGGGCGCGCCACAGCCGCCGACGGCCAGGATCAGGGCAAGGGACATCAGCAGTTTCAAAAAATTCTGTCGCTTCATAAGTCAGTTCACCTTTCTGTTATTCCCTGTTATTGTATCATAAACGCGCCGGACGCGAAAGCTCTTACCGCGGCCGGCTGGGCGGTTTTTGAGTTGGAAAAAGAGCGCCTGGACTCACGGCAGCCGGCTTTGGATGAAAATGTTTCTATGAAATGATTTGTGACTAAAAAAGATACTATCATGGCAAAAAATTTCAGAATATGGTAAAATTATTAAAATAATCATGAAATACGGCTTTTATATATACGAAATAGCCAAGATATGAAATAAAATACCATAAAGAACCGAAAATATTGAAAAAAACGATTCGAGTGCTATGATGGAATCAGTCGAATGGAGGAACAGAGATGAAGAACGTATTGGTGCGGTTGGAAGAATATTTGCCGAGAGCCAGCGAGGCGGAAAGAGGTGCGATCCAGTGGCTTATGCAGAGTCCGGAATCTGCGGTGGATTTGAGCATTCAACAGCTGGCGGGCCGTACGTTCACATCGGCGTCCACGATCATCCGGTTGTGCCGGAAGCTCGGATTCGACGGATACAAGGAATTTCACAAAGCGCTGTTGTATGAGCTGGCGGTGCGCAGAGAAGCCAGCGACGAGCAGACCAGAGAGATTGACCGGGAGGATACGCTGGAGGCGATCGCCCAGAAGGTGACTTACCGGAATATCCTTTCTCTGGAAAACACCAATAAGCTGCTGAATATGGAGGTTTTGACCAAGTGCCTGGAACTGATCGACGCCGCGGACAATCTGATCTTTTTCGGCATGGGCGCATCGCTTTTGATCGCCAGGGATGCCTGCATGAAATTTGTCCGGGTCAACAAGTCCTGCTACTTCGGGGATGACTGGCACATGCAGCTTCTGCACGCCAAGAACTCCACGGAGCGGGATGTGGCGGTGGCAATCAGCTATTCAGGAGTCACGGCGGAGACGGTGAAATGTGTGGAGATCGCCAGGAAGAACAAGACGCCGGTGATCGCCATCACCAGGTTTGAGCCGTCCAAGCTGGTAAAGCTGGCGGACTACAGCCTTTACGTGGCAACCATCGAGCTGTTTTCCAGGATGGGGGCCATGTCGTCCAGAATCGCCCAGTCCAACATGATCGACATTCTCTACAGCGCTTATGTGAATAAAAACTATGACGAATGTGTTCCCAAGATTATCCGGACACATTTTACAAAAAAGACAGATGGGGCGGGGGATTTAGAGCCCTGAAACAGAACCTGCGGGACGGCGGGGCCGGACCTGCGGGATCGGGTGAGCGTGAAGCGAGGAGGAAACTATGAGCAGTCAACTGGCATTTCGTATTGTGGAAGCGTTAGGCGGAGCATCCAATGTGATATCCATAGAGAACTGTATGACCAGGCTGAGAGTCTGCGTCAGGGACGCCGGTCTTGTAAGGCGGGAGGAGCTTTCCGGGATGAAGGAGGTTCTGCGGGTGGTCGGAAGCGAGACCGAGCCCCAGATCGTGCTGGGGCCTGGGGTGGCGGACACCGTTGGCGGAGAGATCAAGAAAATGGACGGCATCAAATACAGCGAGATACAGACGGAGGCGGTGATGAAAAAGAAATCCGCCACGGGAATTTTCAGCTTTTTCGCCCAGGTCTTTACCCCGCTGATCCCCGTGTTTGCCGGGGCCGGCCTGATCTTCGGCGTGATGAAAGTATTGACGCTGATTTTCAACATCGCGGGCGTGCCGCTGTTTGACCCGGCCAACTCGTCCTTTATGTTTGCGGTGAATGTGCTGGCCAGCACATTCTTTACTTATTTAAATATTGCCGTCGCCATGTCGGCCGCCAAAGCCATGGGAGGCAATCCCTATCTGGGACTGGTGGCAGGCGGGATTATCATCAATCTGGGCGCGCTGGCGGGAACTGGGATGGGAATATTCGGCCTGGTATTCACCAACGGGCGGGGCGGCACCCTGGCGGCTCTGGCGGCCGGCGCGCTGATCGCGGTGGTGGAACGGGAGATCAAAAAACGGGTGCCGGATGCGCTGAAAATCCATCTGCCGTCCCTGCTGTCGATTATCATTGTGGGCCTGGTGACAATCTATGCGCTGCAGCCTATCTGCGGCCTGGTGACGGACGGAATTACCGCTGCGTTCCTGTGGCTGATGGATAAGGCCGGTTTCATGGCATACGCGATTATCGCGGGATTTTTCCTGCCCCTTGTGATGACCGGTATGCACCAGGGATTGTCACCTGTGCACACTACCTTTATTGAAAACCTCGGCTATACGCCGTTATACGCCTGCTGCTCCATGGCCGGAGGCGGGCAGGTGGGGGCCTCCCTGGCCCTGTATCTGAAATACAAGCACAACAAGGGGCTCCAGCGCGCGGTGATCGGAGGTCTGCCCGCCGGGATTTTGGGAATCGGGGAGCCGCTGATCTTCGGCGTCACCCTTCCGTTGGGGCGGGCGTTTATCACAGCCTGTCTGGGAGGAGCCTGCGGAGGCGCGGTGCTGGGCCTGTTCCCCGGCCAGGGCGCTGTGACCATGAATGTGTCGGGTATCCTGGGAACGCTGGTCAACACAAAGCCCGCGGCTTACCTGATCGCCTACGGGGTGTCCATCGCCGCCGGTTTCGTGATCACCTACGCGGTAGGCGTCAAGGACAGCGCGCTGGCGCTGTTTGGGGACAAAGAATTTTGACACGAGCTAAATTTCGGAAAATGTGAGTAAATGTAGAAGGAGATATAAATTATGAGCTTTATGTTTAAGCCTTTGGCGTATGACGATACACAGGCGGTCAACCGGATCGGGCTGACGGACGAGATTCAAAGAGATGTGACGGAACATACGGAGGAGCTTGCCGGGCGCCTGGCCGCGGCCATGGAGTCCAACGCCGAGGCGGGCGCGGCCCTTCTGGCTCTGGACGGTTATGTCAGCGCCCCCTTCGACCTTCTGGTGAAGGCGGTGAGGGATGAACTGGAAACGCGGGGACACCAGGTGAAGCTGGTGGATATGAGGGAGCTTTACAAATCCCAGGAGGAGATCGAAGCGCTGACGCGGGAGAGCCTTCCGCTGAATTATGAGGACGATCCGGTGCTGCTGTTCGGGCGGTTGTACCGCGGCAGAATGGACGATTTTGTGGACCTGGAGAAAGCGGAACGTGTGCTCGCGGGCCTGGGGGACGGTTACGCCGTTCTGTACGGTCTGGGCAGCCTGTGCAGCGCCCTGCGGCCTTACGCCCAGGTAAAGGGGTATGTGGACGTGACGCCCAAGGTGGCGGCGATCCGTGCCAGGGAGAAGAAGGTGGTCAACATCGGCGACCGGGAGGGCAGACCCTTCAACCTTTTGATGCGCCGGAATTATTACGTGGACTACGAGGTGGCGGTGAAGCTGCGCAGGGAGCTGCTCCAGGAAAATCTGCTGGATTTCTATCTCCTGGGAAACTGGGACGACCATTACATGATGATGGCGGCCGCAACCATGGACGAAATCCTGACGCAGCTGGCAAAGCATCCCTTCCGCGCAAAGCCGGTGTATCTGGAAGGAATCTGGGGCGGAGAGCTGATCCGCAAGGTCAGAAAGATTCCCGGGGACATTGCAGGCAATATCGCCTGGATTTTCGACTTTATTCCCATGGAGGTCAGCATCGTCGTGGACGTGGCGGGCAAGGCGGTGGATTTCCCCTTCTCCACATTCGTCCAGAAGAAGGGGCTGGAGATCATGGGGCAGCGCTGTCTGGATGAGTTCGAGGGGTATTTCCCGGTGCGGTTTAATTACGACGATACCTGGCACAGCAACGGCAACATGTCGGTCCAGGTCCACCCGGATGAGGACTTTGTCATCGACCACTACGACGAATTCGGGCGGCAGGACGAGGCCTACTACGTGGTCGCAACGGGCCACGGGGCCAAGACCTACTGCGGCTTTTGCGGGGACGGACGGGAATTTCTCCAGCTGGCAAAGGACTCGGAGACCAGCCATGAGATGATCGATTACCAGAAATACATCAACGGACTGGACAGCGTGCCGGGACGCCAGATCATGCTACCTGCGGGGACGGTCCACGCCTCCGGTAGGAACCAGCTGATTCTGGAGCTGGGCAGCCTGACCATCGGCTCCTACACCTATAAGGTTTACGACTACAACCGCAAGGACAAGGACGGAAATACCCGGCCAATCCACACGAAGAACGCCGAACAGGTGCTCCATTTTGAGCGCGACAGCAAGTGGGTGCGGGACAATATCGCCATCGATCCCATTCTGATCGGAGAGGGAGAGGGGTACAAGGAGTATGTGGTCGGCAGAACGGAGCTGATGTATTACGAGACGCGCCGCATCGAGATGGATACCCACGCGGTGTACGAGGGCAAAAACAACGGCCAGTTTACGGTCGTCACCGTGGTGGACGGAGAGCAGGTGAAGATTTACTCCAAGAGCCGCCCGGAATTTTCCTACACCGCCAATTTCCTGGATATCGTGACGATTCCGGCGGATATTGACGATTATGTGATTGAGGCGCAGAGCTATCAGCCCGCGGTCGTACATAAAGTGATTCTGCGGGACGGGTACAGCCGGTACAAAAACCCGGACTATCAAAATAGAAAGAGGGATTGAAAGATGGAATTTGTGCGTGAGCCAAAAGGGGTGCAGGAATTTTGGAACGAGTGTGTGTTGAAGGGTGAAAATGTGGTGCGCAGACAGAAGCTGGTCCGGGAATGCACCGGCGTCTACAAGAACGAGGCCGCTCTGAGCGAGCACGGCGACGAGCTGGCCTACTGGGTCCACAACCAGAACTTCAACCGGGAAGGCTTTGTAAAGGGGAATCTCCAGTGGGGGATCACCTATATCAATCCCTTCACCGTGGACGGCGAGTGCGCCATGACCAGCGGCCATTACCACGGCGACCAGGACTGCGACGAGTACTATTACGGGCTGAAGGGAACGGGCTTTCTGCTGTTCTGGGACGGCGGGGATGATTTCTACGCAGAAAAAATTTATCCGGGATCGCTTCACTATATAAACGGGCATTACGCCCACCGGATCATCAATTCCGGGGACGAGGTGCTGGCCGTGGCCGCCTGCAGCCTGCCGTCCAGCAAACAGGATCACCAGTCCATCAGGGAGCACGGTTTTCCGTACCGCTGCTACAAACGAAACGGGGAGATCGTATGGGAAAAACAGAATTAGGGCCGATCCGCCTGGAGCCAGTCTACAAAAAGGCAGTCTGGGCGGGGGACCGTTTAAAGAGGATCAGAGGACTGGCGGAGGACGGCATTGGCATCAGCCGCGAGGTCTGCGCTTACAGGGGGTCGGAGAACCGGGTGGAGGAAGGCCCCTTCAGGGGACAGGGGATCGATCAGGTCATTGCGGATTTCCACCAGGCGCTGATGGGACAGGACGGCAGCGATCAGCTGGTCCGAGTGGCATACATGGATACCAGGGAGGACCTATCCATACAGGTTCATCCCAACGAGGCCCAGGCCCGGGCGGCCGGGGATTTTGAGAAGAGCGAGTCCTGGTATATACTGGAGGCGGATGAGGGGGCGTACATCACCGCAGGGGTGGAGTGCCCGGACAAGGACATTTTAAGGAAGGCCGCGGAATCCGGGGACATGGAGCGGTATCTGGTGCGCATCCCGGTAAAAGCTGGGGACTTCGCC
Source organism: Enterocloster asparagiformis (assembly GCA_018380885.1). Taxonomy (GTDB): domain Bacteria; phylum Bacillota; class Clostridia; order Lachnospirales; family Lachnospiraceae; genus Enterocloster. The sequence goes on along the minus strand of JAGZSY010000006.1, from coordinate 75,806 downwards.
ATGATTCCCGCGGGCATGGTCCACGCCTGCGGAAAGCATATGCTGGCCCTGGAGGTGGGCAGCTTTGGGGGAATCACCTACCGGCTGTACGATTACGGCAGAGGCAGGCCCCTGGATTTGGACAAGGGCTTTGCGATTCTGGACCCGTCGCTGCGCTGTGAGATCGCGCACGCCCAGGAGAAGCTTCCGGGCAGGCCGCGGGCGCTGGTCCGCCACAGGCTTTTTGGGGTGGATGTGCTGGACGTGGCGGATTCCTGGGTGCTTAAGGAGTACGGCGGTTACCGGATTCTGTGCTGTGTGGAGGGAGAATGCCGGGTGGTGGGAGCAGGGGAGGAATACCCCCTCTCCTATACCGGAACCATCCTGATTCCGGCCAGCTGCGGTCCGGTGGAGATTCGGGGCAGCGCCAGGCTGCTGATTGCCTGGAAACCATAAAAACAGTATACAAAAGGAGGTAGCCTATGTACAGCAGCGTCGCCGTATATCCGTCCAGACAGTGGAAAAAACAGACGGGAGAATGGGCGGATTATCTGAAGCTGGCCCGCGGATACGGGTTTGGGGAGGTGTTCTCCAGCATCCATCTGCCGGAGCTGGACCTGAAGGACCAGGTGGAAATGCTGGAGGAGCTGGCGAACCTGACCAACAGTCTGGGAATGGAGCTCACGGTGGATATCGGCGGCGGGGAGATCGCCCGGCTGCTGGAGGATCGGGAACTCTGCGCCCGGGTCCGCCGGGCCGGCGTCGGCCTGCTGCGGCTGGATTACGGCTTCCATCTGGAGCAGGCCAGAAAACTTTACCAATATATGGAAATAAAAGGATTTGTGATCAACGCCTCGATCTGCGATGAGGAGAGGGCGAAGCGGACCAGGTCGGATTTGGCGGCCATCGACCCTTCCATGGAGCTGCGCGCCTGCCACAATTATTATCCGCGGCCGGAGACTGGTCTGGACCGGGCGTTTTTCGAGGAACAGAACCGCATCTTCGCCGGATTGGGCCTGGCCGTCTACGCCTGCATTCCCGGCAGAAGCCATCCCCGCCCGCCGCTGGGGCTGGGGCTTCCCACCCTGGAGGAGCACCGGCGGATGGAGCTGGAGCGGATTTGCGTGGAGTTGACCGGCAGCCCCGGCATCGGCGGCGTGATGGCCGCGGACGAATTTTTCAGCCGGGAGGAGCTGGCCTGCATCGCCCGGACGGTGCGGCGGGAGCCTTTGACTCTGAACGTGAGGCTGGAGGGCGGAATCAGCGGGGCGGAGCGGGAGCTTCTGCTTTGCGGGCCCCATCGCATCCGCTATGACAGCAACCGGCAGCTATTGCGCTCTGAGACCTCCCGGGAAATGTCGCGGATCGGCAGGCGGATCGCGCCCAGGCCGTCCGGCAGGCGGAGGCGTGGAATGGTTACGGTGGACAACGAGGGCTACGGCCGTTACAGCGGCGAGGTGCAGTTCCTTTTGGCGGATTTGGAGGAGGACAGCCGCGTGAACTGCTGCGGGCAGATCGCGCAGGAGGACCTCTGGAAGCTGGATTTTTACCGGTCCGGGTTTGCGTATCAGCTGAAAGAGCGGTTGTGACAAGGCGGCCGGTCCCCGGGTTTTACAGTTTGCACGGAAAAGGCGGGTTCTGGAGATAAAAGGGGAGGAGATCATAGATGGGGTTTTTTAACAGAAAAGAGGCGGAGAGACGGGGAAAGGCGGTCTGGAATCCGGATGAGATTCTGGCTCCGGTGAACGGGCGGCTGATTCCCATGGCGGAGGTAAACGATCCTGTTTTCAGCGAAGAGGTGATCGGAAAAGGCGCGGCCATTGTTCCGGGCCGGGGCCGGATCGTGGCGCCTGCGGACGGGACCGTGAATCTGGTGTTTCGCACCAAGCACGCGATCGGTATGGTGACGGAGGCCGGAACGGAGCTGATGATCCACATCGGTCTGGATACCGTGCGGCTGGAGGGGCGGCTGTTCAAGGAACATGTGGCTTAGGGCAGCCGCGTGAAGGCGGGGGATCTGCTGATGGAGTTTAAGCTGGATCAGATGTTGGAAGAAGGGTACGATATGACCACCGTGGTAATTGTGTGCAACAGCGCGGCGTATCCGGAGATAAGCTGCAGAAGCGGGGGAGAGGCCGTGGAGCTGGAGCCGGTGATCCGCCTGCGAAAAAGCTAGAGAGGTGGGAGCAAGGCGGACAGGAAATCCCTTTTCGGGGATGGCCTGTCCGCTTTCTGTACGGCGGCGTAGGGTTACCGCTGGAGCGGTGCTTGAACTGCTTTTTCGCAGTGGTAAAAGGTCCGTTTTACCTCCATGCCCTGGCGCTCATAGAAGCGGCGTCCAGGCTGGTCCGTGGATTGGAAATAGACAAAGCTTAGTCCCTGCTCCGCCATAGACCGCCACATTTCCCAGAGCAGGACCGTGCCGACTCCGCCGTTCCGGTGGGCGGGGGCCACGCCGAAGGGGCCCAGGCGGCAGGGGTCTCCGTCCATGCTGCGCTGCAGGTAACCGGCGATTGATCCGTTGTAAAGGCACAGGTACAGCGTCTGCGCGGCTCTGTCCGACCGGATGGCCTGGCGGATATGGTGCTGCCACCCCGTGCTGAAATGCTCCCGCGCAAAGTCCAGGAGGGGAAGCGCATATTCCCAGGAAAAGGGAATATAGGAATATCCCTGATCCTGTTTTGCGCGTTTCAGCTCTGCGACGGCAGGGGGAACAACGAGGTGATCCAGATTCCGCTCCATCCAGTAGGCCGGCGCGCCGCAGACGTAGCCGCGGCTTTTATAAAATATCATGGCTTCCGGATTAGATGCCTTGAGGCCGGGAGCAAAGTAGTAGGGACTGAAAGCCGAGAGCACGATGCGGGTAACCCCCTGGGCCGTCCAACGGTTTTCCAAGCGGCCAAGCAGCTGTTGTCCGATTCCACGGCTGCGGTATGCGGGCGCAGTGGCCTGGCAGAGAATCCAGGCCTTTTCCGGCTCCAGACCCCGGTCCAGATAGGGGTAGCGGCGGCGTATACCCAGAATAAACCCGGCCAGCTGATCGTTGTCCCAGGCGCCCAGCGTGTTTTCGCCGCTGTAGTTTTCGTCGGCAAAGAGCACGGCGGCCAGCTTGTGGTGATCCACAGGGTCCAGCTCCGGACAGATATTCCACAATTCGACCACCTGGTTCATATCCCTCCAGGACAAGGCGGAGTATTGAAGCATAGGCAAACCTCCCGGCTCATGATGATAATTCCAGTATAAGAGTATTGGCGGAGAAATGCAACGGGGAGGGCGGAGTGTGGAATATTGTTTCCTAAAAAGGAAAAACCTTTATTTGATCTGTCCCTCATAGTGTGTTATAATTTTGCTAATGTCGCGCGCGTAAAAAAGCGTTCCGGCATTGTCACATTTGGCATACAAATGACAACAAATGTCGGAAGGGAGAGGAAAATGAACATTTTCGGCGGTAACAGTTTTATGAATCAATATAATAAGGCGAAGATGAACCAGCAGGCGCAGCCTCAGGGGAATCCACATGGAGGCGGAGGCGGAAAGGGCGCAAGGTCGGCGCTGTTCGCCCTGAAAATGGTGATTTTGGTCCTGTTTTTGGGGGTCACGGCGCTGCAGTCTTTCTACACGCTGTCGGAGAACGAGATGGCGGTGATCACGACTTTGGGATCGCCCTCCAGCGTCACTACCTCGGGCTTTAAGTTTAAATGGCCTTATATCCAGCAGGTCCACAAGATGTCCAAGGAGATTCGGGGCATGTCCATCGGCTACGACCCGGATTACGACCCCTACAATCACGCCAACAGCGAGAATAATCCCATCACGGTGACCAGCGAGGCGGAGATGATTACCAATGATTTCAACTTTGTCAACGTGGACTTTTACATTGAATACCAGATTGTGGACCCGGTGAAGGCGTATATCAACAGCGAGTCGGCGATTTCCATTCTGCGCAACCTGGCGCAGTCCTACATCCGCGACACCGTGGGCTCCTACGGCGTGGACGAGGTGATCACCACGGGCAAGGCGGAGATTCAGACCAAGGTGAAGTCCCTGCTTACCGAGCGGCTGGAGCAGGAGGATATCGGCTTCGGCATCAACAACGTGACCATCCAGGATGCGGTGCCGCCCACGGACGCGGTCAACGACGCGTTCAAAGCCGTCGAGGACGCCAAGCAGGGCATGGACACCAAGCTCAATGAGGCGAAGAAATACCAGTCCGAGCAGCTGCCCGCGGCAAACGCCAAGGCCGACAAGGCCTTAAAGGACGCCGAGGCCTACAAGCAGGAGCGGATCAGCGAGGCGGAGGGCCAGGTATCGCGTTTCAACGATATGTACGACGAGTATGCGAAATACCCACTGATCACCAAAAAGCGTATGTTCTATGAGATGGTGGAGGAGGTATTCCCGGGTCTCAAGGTGATTATCAACGGTTCCGACGGGACCCAGACGGTGCTGCCGCTGGATTCCTTTGTGAACAACGGTGCGAAAGGAGCGGCTGAGTGATGAAAAAACGTATATTTAAGGGCGCGGGGCTGATCCTGGTGCTCATGGCTGTCTTTGTACTCTCCAACGCGGTGGTGATCACCAGGGCCAACGAGTACGTGTTGATCAAGCAGTTCGGCAAGGTAGTGCGGGTGGAGGAAAATGCCGGTCCCTCCCTGTGCATCCCGTTTTTGCAGACCGTGCAGCGGGTGCCCAAGTATAAAATGATCTCCGACCTGTACCCCAGCGACGTGACCACCAAGGACAAAAAGGTGATGACCGTGGACTCCTTTGTGATCTGGGATATCAGCGATCCGGTAAAATACCTGTCCTCCCTGAACGCCAGCAAGGAGAAGGCGGAGATCCGCTTGGGCAACGTGGTCTACAACTCCATCAAGACCGTGCTGTCCTCCACCAACCAGGCGGACATCATCTCCGGCCGCGACGGGGAGCTGGCCCAGGCGATCACTGACAACATCGGGGCTTCCATGGACTCCTACGGCATCCACATCTACGCGGTGGAGACCAAGAAGCTGGATTTGCCGGACTCCAACAAGGAATCCGTGTACCAGCGCATGATCTCCGAGCGGAACAATATCGCGGCCCAGTACGCCGCGGACGGCGACTACCAGTCCCAGCTGATCAAGAACGAGACGGACCGGACGGTGAAGGAGACCATCGCCAAAGCGGAGGCCGAGGCGGAGAAAACCAAGGCAGAGGGCGAGGCGCGCTACATGCAGATTCTGAGCGACGCTTACAACGACGAGTCCAAAGCGGACTTTTACAATTACGTGCGTTCCCTGGATGCGCTGAAGGCCTCCATGAAGGGGAGCAACAAGACCATCATTCTCGACGGGGACAGCGAGCTGGCCAGAATTTTGTCGGGAAATTAAAGGGAGAGCAGAGCGCTAGCCGATCAGCCTGCCCCTCCGGTGCCCAAGGCACCGGGGAGGGCGGGCTTTTTTCGCGCCCGATGTGCAGCCGCAGCCCGGGGCGGCCCCTCCGGCGGACAGCGAGGACCGGTTACAGCGGTTCAGACCGGGACGCCAGCTCGTCCAGGGTTCGGATATCGTGCCGATCCACCTCCCTGAGCTCGTATCCTGTGTGGAATATTCTCTGTCCCTTCAATGAGATGCAGGGAATGACTCTGCCCTCGAAGGCGGCGCTGCCGAAATAGTCCGCCTCAAATTCGTACCACCCGCCCTCTAAGTCTGCCTGCCTTGCGGTGCCGTTGTCCCCGAGCACAAAGGGATGGATGTCGATGTAGCTCCACTGCGGATGGTAAAGCTCAATGCGCACAGGGCGCCAGTCGGTGGTGATTTCGTAGCCGCAGGAGATCAATTTTTCGATCAGTGCATCCGTGTGCCGGGCGTCAAAGTTGATATCCACATCCCGGTGCTGTCTGGTCTGCTTTCCGAACAGGACGTCCACGCCCCATCCACCGTCCAGCCAGTAGGGGATATCCCAGCTATCCAGCAGGTCCAGCAGCTTAAGTAAGGTTTCTTTTGTCGCAATTTCATTTCTGTTCAAGACAGTTCCTCCTCAATCTATGGTCCGTTTCGCGGTGCGCTATGATTATAACACAGATGACATGGGAAGAACAGCCGGCAGGCTGTGCCGCCCATATCCCCCCAATCGGGCCTTCCCACTATTTTCAAATAAATGGAAATAAAAATATCACCTTAAATCTGATTATGTAGTACTTTTTGTTGATATTTTTAATAAAGCCGATATAATTAAAAGTAGAAATGCAACGAATAACATACTAGGCAAACCCGTCGAAAGGCGGCGGCGCAAAGCTACAGGGACTTCACCGGATGGTAAGTCAGCCAGCTGCTCTTCCCGGAATGGCGGGATAGGAACAGGTGGTTTTGTGCTGCCTGTTTTTATTATGTATCGGTCATGTTGCCGGACGGAAATATACTTGGAAGGAGGGAAAAGATCAGGCGGAGGACGGGTGTAAAACCGCCGGAGGAGTGCGGGAATGGCGAAGCGCTCCCAAGTTGCATAAACATTACACTATAAAGGCAAACCCGCCGAAAGGCGGCGGCGCAAAGCTACAGGGGCTAAACCACAGGGCATGCCAGCCAGTTGCAGGAATGATGGAATGTAATAGCGGAAAGTATGACGTCAAAGCCCTCACAGCGAGGTGTTACGACGTTTATTCGGGAAATACTTCTGTCATTTTATGAGATGGAAAGGATGGAGGTAGCATATGAAAGGGTTGAAACGTGCGTCAAAGGCCGCGATGTCGCTTTGGCTCTCGGCCGTTATGACCGTGATGCCTGCTGCGGGAGGGATGATTTCTCCGGCGTACGGCATGGAAGTGTCGGAGCATGTGGAGCGCGCAGAGGCCGGAAATTCCGGCGCGGCTCAGGATGGAACCGGACTGGAGCCGGGAAACCAGAGCAGCGTAGACCAGGGCGGACAAATAGGAGGCGGGGGAGATCACTCCCTTAACCAGGACAACGCAGGTCGGGGCGGGAAGAATCAGCAGGATTCGGGCAAGGAACAGATCGCGCCCGGAGACTCCGGCCAGGAGCAGGATAGCCAGGGAGGTTTGGGCCAGGGGGCGGGAAGCCAAGGCGGTTCGGGCCAGGAACCGGGAAGCCAGGGAGGCTCCTCCCAGGAGCCGGGAAATCAGGACAGTTCGGGCCAGGGGGCGGGAAGCCAAGGCGGTTCGGGCCAAGAGCCGGGAAGCCAGGACGGTTCCGGCCAGGGGACGGGAAGCCAGAGCGGTTCCTCACAGGAGCCTTCTCAAAACCAGGGCACCCAGGGACAGACAGGGAATCCACAGGGCGGTCACAGCGGGGCCGAGGGGACGCTGCCGGAGGAAACGAAGCCGGAGGAGACGCCGTCGGACAACGGCCATTCGGGTGGAATCCGCCCGGAGGAGACGCTGCCCGTTGAGACGCGCCCGGAAGAGACCGCTCCCGGTGGGAGCCAGTCCGGCCTGATCCGCCCGGAGGAGACACTGCCGGAGGAGACGCCCTCAGAGGAGAGCTCGGCGGACGAAAACCAGCCCTCAGAGGAAACCTTAGCGGGGGAGACAGCGGAGAGCGGTCAGGCGCCGCAGGCCCAGGAGACCACGGTGCCGGAGAGCGCGACGAACCCGGAGCTGATCCCGCCGGAAACTCAGGCAAAAAAGCAGATGTCCCAGGAGTACATGACGCTGACAAAAGAGATCGGAGGAGTGCGGATTACCGTGGAGGCGGAAGCCGGGGTGCTGCCGGAAGACACGCGTCTGTCGGTCAAGCGAATTGAAGGCGTTGAGGATTTGGAAAAGATTGAGCAGGCGATAGGACGCGCTAAAGAAGAGGACACGGCAGAAAACGCCGGGAGGCAGATTTACGCGTTTGATATCTCCTTGTACAGCGGGGATGAGGAGATCGAGCCGGACGACGACGTGACGGTCACCATCCTCCTGCCGGAAAATGTGTCAGGCAGGGGAAATTTACAGGCGGACCTGTTCCACCTGGATGACCGGCTGGAGGAGGCAATGCAGCTGGAGGCCGATCTGGACGGCGCAGCCGTCACCGCGCCGGTATCCCATTTTTCACCCTTTGTGCTGACGGTCGCCGCGGCCGCGAAAGAGGACGGGTTTGTGGAGGCGGGCACGGATATGACCGTGGCCCAGGCTTTGGAAAATCTGACCGGGGAGGAGATCAGCCGCGCGGGCGGGGAGGTGACGGTCTGCCTGACAGGAGACACCCAGGATGAGAACGAGGTGTTCATCCCGCGTGACAAGGGGATTGAGCGCATTGTCATCACCGGTAAGGACGGGGTGGATTATAAGATCGGGAAGAGCAGCTATGGCGCTATCCTGTTTGCCAACGGCGTTCCCCTTCGTTTGGAGCACGGCAAGCTGACCTGTCTCTACGGAGGCGGTAAAAACATCGCGCTGGACAGCACGGATATAACAATCACAGGCGGAGTGTTCCTGGAAAAGGATGGCGCGCTGGCGAAAACGATTGTGGGCGGAAGCCTGGCGGACCAGCGCGACGCTGATATCTCCATCAGCGGATCCTGCAATATCACCATTGAGGGAAATCAGAATCTGAAGGTGACGAATATCTATGCCGGAAGCGTGACAAACGCCCCCAACATTACGGCGCTGACCGGGGAGACCAACCTTTTGATCCGCGATTCCTCAGTCGCCTGCTGCGTCATCTGCGGCGGAAGCTTTGTGTGGAACGGTTCCGACAATTCCGTGCTGGACGCCGGCAGCACCAACCTTGTTTTTGAGGACAGCACTATCACAATCGGCTACTGGGATTTCACCTTTTCGATCTACGGCGGCCATATGGGAAACGACGAGGTAAAAAATCTGCGGATGAATTGTGACTCCACCAATATTACCGTGGTGAATACGGATATTGTCAACGACGACGGCGGAGAAATTTTCGGCGGCAGCTATGACACCAGTACGGACGGAACCGACACAGTGACAGTGGGGCGGGTAGAGATTAATTTAAAGGACAGCGCGGTGAACGGCGTGTTTGGCGGCGGGTATTATGACGAGCAGTGCTTCGCCACCACGGAATCCGTGGAAATCAATATCGACAGCTGTGAGATAAAACCGTCAAAAGCCTTCGGTATGCCGGTTATTTTCGGCGGCTGCCTGTATTTGTCCCGCAAAGATTACGGCCAAATCCCGCAGCTGGGCGCGGCGGATATTCATTTGAGCGGGGGCCTGACCAGGGAAAATGAGAGCGGTCCAATCATCATATACGCGGAGGGCTATGGCAAAGTGGGGGATAATGTCATCTCCGTATCTCCCGGCGAGTCCCACCTCACCCTGGACCAGCCCATCCGCGCCCAGGTGGATAGCCTGGATCTGGACAGCCGGTGGGACGACGTCACAGTGTTCTTCGACAACGGCAAGTCCACTGTGATCACCGAATACGCCGATTACGCCGATCTCATCGAACAGATTCGCGGCGCCGCGCCGCTGCCCGAACCGGAGGAAGAGCCGGGAAAGGTGGAACAGAAACCGGCGCCCGAGCAGGTGGAGACGCCAGAGGCGCCGGAGGGCGCCGACATTGCGCCGGAAGAGCTGGAGACCAAGAAAAACGCCGCGGTGGAGGAGGTTGTCCGGGCGATCGCAGACACGGCGGCAAACAATACGGTGCCCAGCCTGAACGCAGCACTTGAGAGCCTGGACGGAGTGAAACCGGGCGATCAGGTCAGCACTTATTTAAAGATCGACATAACGGACATCGAACTCAGCGCAGCGGAACAAAACGGGGAGGTGGCGGTGGTGCCCCATAAGCTGGTTCTGGACGTGACTCCGGTTATGAAGGTGATCCCGGGCGGCACAGGGGAAGCCCAAACAAAAATCATCAGCAACGATCAGCTGTCCGGCGGCAGGATTGAGTTTCTGGTGGGCGTTCCGGACAGCGTGACGGCTTCCAGGGCCAGGGTGATCCACCACGCCGCAAGCGGCGACCATTCCTACGAGGTTGCCGTGGAACAGGGCGCCAGCGGAAAGTTTCTCCGCCTCTATGCCAACGAGTTCAGCGCCTTTGAGGTTGAATTTTTGGCAGGGGGAGAGCCGGAACCAGACGTTTCAAGACCCCAGCCGGACCCGGCTCCCGGCACCCGGACAACCGGCGGTTACGACGATTCCCCGGCGGTGTCGGGCAGATGGGTTCAGGACGCCCGGGGCTGGTGGTACCAGTACAACAACGGCACCTGGCCGCGGGAGCAGTGGGCCTACCTCACCTATGGAGACCGGTATTCCTGGTACTTCTTTGACGAGGACGGATACATGAAGGACGGCTGGCTATTCTGGAACGGCAACTGGTACTATCTGCACAAAAACCCGGACGGAACCCGCGGCCATATGTGCGTGGGCTGGCAGCAGATCGAAGGAAAATGGTACTATTTTGAGACCGATCCCGGAAAGAACCAGGGAAAGCTTTACGTGAACTGCAAGACCCCCGGCGGATACACCGTGGGGCCGGACGGAAGCTGGACCGGTGAAACAGACTAAAGGCTGCGCCGGCAGCGGATCATATACAAAAAAACGGACTGAATCCCAGCGGATTCAGCTCGTTTTTTTGATTGAATGATTTATTCCACCCACACCCCATTTTCATCCACCCACAACCCGTCCCGGGACATGCGGTTGACATAGAGCTTTCCCTGGTCAGGGCCTGGGGATGGTTCGAAGAAATACCACTTTCCGGAGATCGGGCAGCCCGCATCACACCGCTTTGCTTCTCGGAATACATGGACTTGCGGTATCCCGGCAGCCCGACAGCCCCACCATCAATATTGTCCACATGACAGGCGTCGCGATCGGAAGATTGATATTTACCAGCGCCTGGGCGCCGTAACACAGTACTGCGAAAAGCGCCGCTATGACATGGGGCTGACCGGCGGACCGCTTGACCATGCGCACACCAGAGGAGACCAGCAGCGTCAGGTATGCAGCCAGGCCCAACGGCCCGATGGTGATAAAATATTGCAGGTACTCGTTATGCGCGCTGTCAAAGGTCTCGCCGTAGCGCATGCCCATTTCCTGATAATTGTTTGTAACAGTCATGATCCCAAAGGTGTCCGGCCCGTAACCCAGTATTTTATGAATGGGGGAGAAATTCTTATAATTTCTCAGGCCGAGACGCCAAATGTACCCCCTGTGCGTCCCCCACTCGTCGTCGATCACAACATAATTGCGCAGCGCGCCGTAGCGCTGGCCGTTGCCGGCAATGTTCGCGTCAAAAAGAACCAGGAGCAGCAGCGCGGCTCCGGCCAGAAACACGACTCCCCAAATCTTGCACAGCCGCGTTCCCGGCTCCTTCTCCTGCACGTTTAATAAGTATTTCCGCGCATACAATACGCCGGCGGCGGCCCATAAAGCGATCACAAGGCAGGGCAGCCCGCTGAAACCTGCCAGGACGCTGAAAATGCCCTGGATTTCCAGGACCTGATCCGGCATGGCCTGACGAATGATATGGATCAGTTGTACAGTTGAGAAGAAACTCGCCAATATGACCATATACCGCCGGATGCCGGTCCAATTTCTGAACATATAAAATGGGAGCGCCGCAAACAGCGCCAAAATTGCCAAATAGGCATTATCGCTCTGTCCGGTTATAATGGCGAAAATCGCCAGTACGAAGCACGTAAAATACCAGACGCAGGCCCCTGTTTTTTTCGCGGAGGCGAACAGCGCGCCGGCCACGCCTAAAACAAGGCTGAGATAGGCGGTATAGGTATTGATATTCCCCATAAAGGACATAAAAATAGCATAATGCTTCGGATCAATATGGTCTTTAAAATGCAGGAGATTCAGATTGAAAAAATCTGTTATGCCAAATATACAGACCAGGACGGACGACACCAAAAATAGTTCCAGATACCACTTTTTAAACGTGGATAACCTGCTGATGATAAAAAACGAAAAGCCGTAGAGAAGGAGCAGAAACAGCCCTGTAAACCGTCCCTCATTTCCCCAAAAGGCTTCATATCTATAATCCGACAGCAGGGTTGACAGCGCGGCGATGACCAGAAAACATATCATTGCCAGGTCGGGAACCGTCAGCGTGCGTTTTATGTGCTTAATGCTGAATCGGCTCAAAAAGCAGGCTGTGCAGCGTCCTCCGCGGCCGGCAAGGTCCGCTGTCATCATCGTAGAAGCGATTATGACCACGCCGCCAATCAGCGCCAGGACGCTGACATAATAGAATTGATATTTTGCCGGCAGAATATCATAATAGAAATCCCGGTAGTAAATGGGAAACACAAAAAGTATTGCGGTTAAAAAGAGGGCGGTCAAAAGCGACAGGGCCTTCTTTCCGTTTTTGACAAAGGCGGGTATCTCCTCCCCGGAAGCCTGGGAGGAAGCGCAGTGATCTCTGGGCTGCTCTGTATTCATACGGTATTGTTCCTTTCACATTAGTAGCTATCTTGTCCTCCAACGGCCGCGGCCCTTTTTGAGCGCAGAAGGTCGTTCACAGGTACCGAAGGGCGTGCCGCGGCCCGGAGGACCGTTTCAACAGTGCCGGGAAATGGTCACTCCTGCCGTTGGCCGCTCCTTTTGCGGATGCCGAGGATGCACACCGCCGACAGGCCCAGGGCGATCACGGTTGCGGCCAGGAACACAGGCGTTACATTTAAAAATGAGAGCTGACTGCTAAAATACTCCAGACAGACGGAGAACAGGTTTGCGGCCACGTGAAACAGCCAGGGCGCCAGCAGGGTGCCGAAGCGCTGGAGCAGCCACGAGGCCCCCAAACCCAGAATAAAAGCGTACAGTCCCTGAACCACGGATCCGTGATACAACGCGAAGAGCAGGGAAGAGATCAGCGCCGCCGCCCTCCAGCCGAACCGGTCGCGGATCAGGCAGAAGGCCTGACCGCGGAAGATCAGCTCCTCGGCAGCGGGAATCAGCAGGCAGGTGCAGATTAGCTGGGCGGCCAAGGGAGGCGCATACAGGTTTGGAGCCATGTTCTCCGAGTAACCGGGGAAAAGCCGGGTAAGGCCGGAGAGCCCCAGGAGGTTGTTGACGCAGAGGCAGGCCGCGGCGCCGAACAGCAGTATGAGGGCCAGGCAGGAACGCAGCTTCCCGTAGTCCGGCTTTTGCAGTTGGCCGTACCGGGTCCGTTCCCGGCGGAAAAACACGTACAAAAAGGGTATGGAGATGAACGCGGACAGCCCGGTAAGCTGGAGCGGGCCGAAGGATTCGGGGGCGAAAGGGGAGACGATGTAAAACATTGCAAAGTAAATCAACAGACTCAGGAAAATTTTCAGGATTATCACGGTTGCCTCCTTGTAGACTGACCGCGGGCGCGATCGAAATTGACACCATTATACAATGGTGTGGAATATAACGCAAGAAAATAGGCTGTGCCGGTGCGCCGGAATTTGCACAAAAAGCTTCGGTCTGAGGGGGATAGCGGCCATGTACCCGGAGATAGCCATGTTGCGGACGGAAATGCCCGGGTATTCCAGCAGAAAAAAACATTTTAATGCCCATGCTTGCGGTTTTCATGTGATGAAACTCGTCAGCCTCATAAATGGGGGAAATTGTATTTACGTTCTGGAAAAAACTGGGCCGTAGAAGGGCGGACATTTTACCTGATGGCTGAGAGAGCGCTGCTTCCGGTGGGGGAATGCAGCTCAGAGACTTTAATAGAGACCTACAATCCGGCGCCGTAATCGACGCCGGATTGTCGTAAATGCCGTTCAAAAGCCATATATCACGGCTTTCGAGGCCAAATCAGGCCCGGGCAAAGGGCCCTTACCGCCGGCAGGGCGGCTGGCGGTAAATGTTTTTTGTCCACGCTCAAGGCGTATCCTGCCAGCTATATAATGGTTCAAGTCCTACCCTCTGTAACGGTTCAGGCAGGCGAAGATTTCCTGCTCCCTGGGCAGGCACAGGCCCATGGCGGCGTAGGAGGAGTCGCTGATGGCCGGAAGCCCGCCTTTGCGGATCTCGTCGGTGAGAAGCTTGACAATCTCCCGGACGCTGCAGCGGGAGAAGAGCTGCTTTTCCAGGCAGTAGCGCACCATTTGGGCCAGGGCTGCAGTCTGCTCGCTGTGTACCAGCTGCTCCACAAAGCGCAGGTCCACCTGTTCTTTGCCTACCTGCAGGGAATCCTTGCCGTAGGTCTTGGTCTTGATCCGCTCATCGCGCCCGTGACCGCCGCGCCCGCGCCCTTCGCCGTCACCGGAGCCGTAAGCCCCGCGCCCGCCGTCGCGCCCATACCCGCCGCGTCCGTCGTCCCGTCCGCCGCCATCGCGCCCGTAAGCCCCGCGTGCACCGCCGCGCCCATATCCGCCGCGTCCGTCGTCCCGTCCGCCGCCATCACGCCCGTAAGCCCCGCGCCCACTGTCACGTCCGTACCCGCCGCGCCCATCATCCCGCGCGCCGTCCGCCTCGTCCGCAGCCCCATACCCACCACAGAGCTGTGCGGACTGCCGTCCGGCGCTGCTGGGGATCTGTTTTCCCGCCGTTCCGGCGGACAGCTTGCGCCCCTCTGCGGGCAGCGCGAAGCCGGGAGCCGTCTTGGTGGGATCCTCCCCATACTGCGCGCAGGCCTTCTTAGTTTTTTCCGTAATGTCGTAGGGCACGTAGCAATCCATCTGGATAATGGTGTCCGCAATGTAGAAGTAAGCGCCGGAGCTTCCCGCCACCAGCACGGTGGAGATACCCGCTTTTGTGAACAGGTCCCGCGCCCGCTCGATAAAGGGGGTGATGGGCTCCTTGTCCCGGCTGATGATATGCTGCATCAGCTCGTCCCGCAGCATGAAGTTGGTAGCCGAGGTGTCCTCATCGATGAGGAACACCATGCTTCCCGCCTCCCAGCCCTCGATGACGCCGGCCGCCTGGGAAGTGCTGCCGCTGGCATCCGGCGTGGAAAAGCGGTGTGTGTCCTTCTTGTTGGGCAGGTCGTTGATGAACAGGGAAATGTCCACGTTGTTGATGCTGCGCCCGTCCTCGGCCCGCAGCTTGAGGGCTGTCTCATCCGTGATCACGTACTCCCTTCCGTCCCCGGCCACATGGTTGTACACGCCCAGCTCCAGCGCCTTCAGGAGCGTGGATTTTCCGTGGTATCCGCCGCCCACGATCAGCGTGATTCCCTCCTTCAGCCCCATGCCGGTGATCCGCCCTCTGTGGGGCAGCTCCATCTCCACCCTCAGGCTGTCAGGCGAGGAGAAGGCCACTCCGCCCTTCATGGGGCGGCTGGAAACACCGCTTTCCCGGGGCAGCACAGCCCCGTCCGCCACAAAGGCAACCAGGCCCCGGCGCTTGATCTCCTGGCGGATGAACTGCTGGTCCTCCGCCAGCTCAGACACGGCCCTGACCTCCTGGGGATTCCGGCTGGAGCAGAAAAATACGCTCCTTACGCAGCGGGGCAGGAATTCAAAGAGGATTTTGATCAGCTCGCCGGAGTTGATGGTGCGCCCGAAGGCGGGAAAGCCCACCTCAAAACGGGCGGTGATGCCGGTCTTTGTGATCTCGCAGGCAGTCCGGGAGAGGATCTCCGGCCCGGGGCTGCTGATGGCGATCAGACCGCTTTTTCCCGAGCCCTTGGCCTTGAAATTGAACTGGGCGATCTCGCGGCCGAACTGCCGGACCAGGTAGTCCTCCAGAGCTGTTTTCTTCCACGGGGTATCAAAATACGCCGCGGGGTATCCCGCCCTGGCGTGGGGCACCGTGATGCTCACCTTGGAGGGGGAGGCGAAGGGGTCCCCCTGCACATGGTCGATAGACAGTGTATAGCTCTCAAAGGCGTAGATCCCCTGAGCCGATTTGTAGGCCGGATAGCTTTTCCGGTCAATGGATTCCAGTAAACGCCGTAAATCTGCTGACTGTTTCATATTTTCACCGCGCAAACGCGCTCTCCTTTTCTCAAAATACCTTCTAATTTTATAGCAGAAAAATCTACTTTGCAAGCATTTTCAGCCCGCGGAAAATTCTCTTCCCAATTTATCAGGGTTCCGCTATAATGATGACATATAGATGTCATGTTTTTCGTGGCATGATAGAGGCAGAAAAATATGACAGGAGGAATCACATATGGAATGGAAATTGTTATACGGAAAGGATCACATGCCCACTGTGGACGAGGCGGGGGAGTTTTCCGGGCCGCTGCTGGGGGAGACGTTCCTGGCCTTTATGAGACAGAACTGTCCGGTGGTTCCGAAAATGGAGTACAGCGCCTGCGCCATGCAGACCGGGTGGAATATCAAATTTAAAAAGAGTGGTAAAAATGTATGCACAGTCTATCCCATGGACGGATATTTTATCTGCATGATCCTGACCGGCGGCGACAGCATGATGGAGCTGGAGGCGCGCCTGGAGGAGTTTACGCCCTATACGCGGGAGAAGTTCAGGGATACCAAGGTGTTCAGGGGAAGCCGCTGGCTGTTTTTGGAGATACGCGACGGAGGGACGGAGCGGGATCTGGAGGAGCTGGTGCTGCTCAAGCTGCGGTCCATGGGCATCGCGCCGGGGCCTGTTACGGTCAGGGAGAAAAAAGGGCGCGGGAAAGGTAAACGGACAAGAGATGAAAATTGACCGTCTGATCGGTATCTTATCCATCCTGCTCCAGCAGGAGAAGGTCACCGCCCCTTATCTGGCGGAAAAATTCGAGGTTTCACGGCGGACCATTATCCGGGATGTAGAAGCTCTGTGCAAGGCGGGGATCCCCATTGTGACCACCCAGGGCCGGGAGGGGGGCATCTCCATCATGGACGGCTACCGGGTGGACCGCACCCTGCTTACATCCAGGGAGATGCAGTCCATACTCACGGGACTGAAAGGCCTTGACAGCGTTTCGGGCAGCAGCCAATACAGGCAGCTCATGGATAAGCTCTCGGTCAGGCAGGGGCTGATCCTGGCCGCCGACAGCCATATTGCCATCGATCTGTCCTCCTATTACAAGGAAGCGCTGGCGCCCAAGATCGAGCTGATTTTGTCGGCGGCCGAGGAGCGCTTCCTGATCGAGTTCGACTACTTTTCGCCCGGCGGGGAAGGACACCGGAAGATTGAACCCTATGTGCTCATTTTCCAGTGGTCCTCCTGGTACGTCTGGGGATACTGCCTGGAACGGCAGGATTACCGCCTGTTTAAGCTGCACCGCATGGCGCGCCTGCGCCGTAGGGAGGAAAGCTTTGCGCCCAGGCAATACCCTGCCTACGACGCCAGCCCGGACAGGGTGTTTCCCGCAGCCTTTGAGGCCGCCGCCGTGTTTGAGCCGGAGATGCGGTGGAGGTTGATGGAGGAGTACGGGCCGGAGAGCTTTGAGGAGATGGACGACGGCCGCCTGCTGTTTGTCCGCGGTTTCACGGACCCGGAAACCCTGTTCGGCTGGCTGCTCAGCTTCGGTCCGGCGGTGGAGCTGCTGCAGCCGGAGGAACTGCGCCCGCGGTTTAGGGATATGGTGTCGGAAATTGCAAAAAAATATAATGGTGACGCATAGATGTCCTGTTTGAAGTGGTACACTGGTAATATTCAAAGGAAAGGAATCAGGTGATTAAAATGGAATACGAGATTTTAAATATGGAAGAAAAAATATTAGTGGGCTTATGCGGGCGCACCAACAACAACGCGCAGGACATGCCCCAGGTGATCGGGGGCCTGTGGACCAGGTTTTACGGCGAGGGCGTCTATGCCGCCATCCCCAACAAGGTAAGCGGCAAGGCCATCGGCCTCTACTCCGACTACGCCGCGGACATGAACGGGGATTACGACATCACGGTGGGATGTGAGGTATCGGCGGCGGAGCCTGTGCCGGATGGCTGCGCCGTAAAGCGGATACCGGCCGGCCGCTATGCGAAATTTATCGTCAAGGGTGATTTGCACCAGGCGGTGGCTGATTTCTGGCAGGCGCTCTGGACCATGGACTTAGACAGGTCCTACGGCGGGGATTATGAGGAGTACCAGAACAGCGACATGGACCAGGCCGAAATTCATATGTATATCGGACTGCGGTAAAAAGGGGAGAATCATATGGCGACCACCAGGGAGTTTATGGAATTTGTGGCGGGACAGTTAAGCGGCGCCGGGGTGATCACTTACCGCAGGCTGTTCGGCGAATACGGCGTGTACTGTGACGGGAAGTTTTTCGGCACCGTGGAGGGCAACCAGCTGTACCTCAAGATCACGGAGGCGGGCAGACGGCTGCTGCCGGACGCGGAGATCGCCTCACCCCACGAGGGCGCCAGATTCCTGCCGGTGGAGGAGATCGAGGACAGGGAGTTCCTGGCAAAGCTGATCCGGCAGACCTGCCAGGAGCTGCCCGCTCCCAAGCCAAGGGCGAAGAGAAAGCCAAAGAGAAAGACAGAGGACGGGGAGTCCCGCCGGAACAGTTGAAAACAATAGGCCGCAAGCTCAAACTGTGGCCTGTTGTTTTCAACAAAAGAACCGCCCGGACAGGCGGCGTGGTCAACATGCCGCTGTCCGGGTATTTTTATTAAAAAGGGGAATACATATGGAACAAATGATGAGCTGCTGCGGGGTGTTCTGCTCCGAATGTGAATATTATCCCAGCCAGTGTAAGGGCTGCGAGGAGATCCAGGGGAAGGTCTTCTGGGGGGAATATATCGGACAAACTATATGCGAGAAATACGATTGCTGCGTCAATCAGAAGAAACTTCCGAACTGCGGAAAATGCGGGGAGCTGCCATGCCGGCGCTACGAACTGGACGATCCAAACCTCTCACCTGAGGAGAACGACCGGATCAGAGCAGAAAATATTAAGTTGTTGAAGTCTCTGTGAAAATCTGTTATGCTTTAAAAAAGATCAGGCGACAGGAGTTTTCACAGTGAAGGAGAAACTATTTTTAGCAGTGGGGATATTGTGCCTGCTCTATTACGTTGTGTGCGGGCTTTGCGGGAATTTTAAGATTTCCGCCCTGTGGATCTGGCCGGTGATCGGACTGGGCTGTGCGGCGGCCGGACTGGGATGGTTTCAGGAAATTTGGGCCATGGTGCCGGCCGTGATCCGCATTTCTGTCCGCGCCGCGTTTGTTTTGTCACTGGCCGTGTTTCTTCTGGCAGAGTCTGCCGTGATCTCGGGGCTTAGCAGTCAGGGAGAACGGGACCTGGACTATCTGGTTGTGCTGGGGGCGGCGGTGAAGGGGAATACCCCCGGGCAGGCCCTGCGCGGCCGGATTGAGGCGGCGGCCCGCTATCTGAAGGAGAATCCGCGCACCACAGCCATTGTCTCAGGAGGCAAGGGGCCGGGGGAGGACATCACGGAGGCGGAGTGCATGGAGCGGGAGCTGGTGCGCCTGGGCGTGCCGTTGGAACGGATCGTGCGGGAGGATAGCTCTATGAGCACGGCTGAAAATATCCGCTTCAGCTACGGTCTGATCGGGGACGACACGGCGCGTGTAGGCGTGCTGAGCAGCAATTTCCACGTGTACCGCGCCGTGGCCATCGCCAAAAAGCGGGGTGGACACGCAGTATGCGGGATTGCTGTCCCTTACTCCGGGGTCCTGCTGCCTCACTATATGGTGAGGGAGTTTATGACCATTGTGGTGGACAAGCTGCGGGGGAATATGTAAAAAGACCGGGGCGATTGAACTTTTTTATGGTGGTCACATCGTGTGCCTTGCGATAGGAGACGCTGATTGTACGATCATTTTTTTAGACCGAATCAGAAGGTGGTGACGCCTTTTTAACAGTTCAGAACGATATGCAGCAGCGTTTAAAAAGGTAAAAACAATAATTCCGCAAAACAATTATGAAGTAGATTTATAGAAATATAAGACGGGTGTTACAAAACTGGTTCGGTCTGTTTTGTAACACCTTTTTAATTGATATAGAAAAGCAGATTCCAGGGAATTGTCATTTTAAGGCCCGCCGCTTAAAATCTGCACCATCCTTCTCTCATTACAATCCCCCAGAGATTCCCTGTTAAATCTTCCCGAAATGTAACGCGATTGATTGACGATTAATGCCGAAAATGGTAAACTGTTTTCGTAGTATGCCCATTTGCGGCATCAATCGTGTGTTAGGGGAAAAAGAATGAACCGAAAAATAAAAAGAATCACCTGTTTTATCCTGGCGGCGGCAATGAGCGCGGCTGCCAGTTTCAGCGCCTTCGCGCGCCCTGAATGGCCCGCGGATACGGGGATTATGGCGGAGAGCGGTATCGTCATGGACAAGGACTCCGGCGCAGTCATATTCGGCCAGAATATCCACCTGCCCTATGCTCCGGCCAGCATCACAAAGCTTCTCACCGCTCTGGTAGTGATCGAGAACAGCAGGCTGGACGACATGGTAACGTTCTCCCAGTCTGCGGTCTATGATGTGGAATCGGGCAGCGGCAACAAGCTGCACATGGAGACCGGGGACCAGCTGAGCGTGGAGGACTGCCTGTATATGCTGCTCCTGCTCTCCAGCAACCAGGCGGCCAACGCCCTGGCGGAGCATGTAGCCGGCTCCCGCGATGCTTTTGTGAAGATGATGAACGACCGCATCGCGGCGATCGGCTGTACGGAGAGCCGCTTTGCCAATCCATCGGGCTTAAACGACGACAACCAGTACGTGAGCGCGTACGACATGGCGCTGATCGCCCGGGAGGCGTTTGACAACGAGAAGCTGCTGGAGATCGACTCCGCCAAGAGTCATTCCATCGGCGCCACGGCCAACAATCCCAATGGCGCCAGCTTCAACATGGAACACAAGCTGATCATGGCCGAGGACCCCTCCAGCCAGTTTTACTGCGAGGGCGTTATGGCGGGCAAGACAGGCTTTACCTCCCTGGCGGGAAATACGCTGGTGACGTTGGCCGAGCGGAATGGAAAACGTCTGATCTCCGTCGTGCTCAAAGGAACTCAGCCCCAGTATTATCTGGATTCCAAGAGCCTGCTGGAGTTTGGCTTTTCCAATTTTGAAAACGTTAATATTGCGGAAAACGAGAGCGCCTACACCACCGGAGAAGAGCCCGTGCAGGTGGGAGGCGAATCCTACGCCCCGTCGGACCTCTACCTGGACAGCGCGGCTGTGATTACGGTTCCCAAGGGAGCGGCCTTCACGGATGCGGAGCGGAATCTGGTGACTCAGATTCCGGCGGATCATCCCAAGGGAGCGGTTGCGTTGGTGGAATATCAGTACAATGAGCGGAAGGTGGGCAGCGCTTGGCTGTTCTCCAGATCCGTACTGGCGGAGATTGAGCGTCAGGAGCAGATAGCCCAGTCCGGCGCGGCCGGGGCTGAGAACCCATCGGAAACGCCGGCCTCCGTCCAGCCCCAGGATACAGGGAAAGGCTTCAGCATGAGCCTTTCCGCCATCCTTTTCGCCGTTGCCGCTGTGGTGGCCGTTGGGGCCGCCGTGGGATTGGTTTTCTTTATCTGGCGCGAAAAGAAGCGGGAGCGGGAGGAGCTGGCCCGCCGCCGGGAGCGCCGCCGCCAGCGCTTGCGGGAGAGCGGAGTATCTGAGGAAGAGTTTGAGCGGCTGCGGCGGGAGCGCTTTGGGGACCGGTAGGACCGGTGCCGGCGTTTACCTCCCGGCAGCACAGGAGATGAGATCATGGAAATAGATGCGAAGGAATTGAAGCTTGCGGTATTGGACCGCCTGGACCAGGCGGAGAAGGTCGTGATCGGCCTGGGCGGGGAATGGGAGCTGGCCGACGACGGCCGGCCGGTCCGGGAGCGCAGCCTGCTGCGCGATGAGGCTCAGAGCCGGCTGCGCAGCGCCTATGAGGCTCTGTACGGGCTGGTAAAGCACAAGGACTGCTATCTTGTCACCACCGTTACCGACGGGGCTTTGTACGACACGCCCTTTGACGAAAAACGGATCGTGGCGCCCTGTGGAAATATCCACTGGCGCCAGTGCTCCAAGTCCTGCACCAAGGATATCTGGGAGGAGGGGGAGGCTGAGGGCGACATCTGCCCCCACTGCGGCGCGCCGCTGACCGGAAATACCATCCAGGCGGAGAAGTATATTGAGGAGGGGTATCTGCCTCGGTGGGCCGCCTACAAGACCTGGCAGGCCGGCACCTTAAACCGCAGCCTGCTGATGCTGGAGCTGGGCGTGGGCTTTGACAGCCCCACCGTGATCCGCTGGCCTTTTGAGAAGATTGTGTATGTGAACCAGAAGTCCTACCTGCTGCGCGTCCACAGGACCTTAAGCCAGCTCCCCGGCGAGGTGGGAGAGCGGGCCGGCCGCGTGGCCATGGATTCCGTGGATTGGATTTTAGCGCTTGCCGCAGAGGCCGGAGCCAGGCGGTGAGGGTCGCCGGGGCCGGGGACGGCGGGGAAGGACCGCGGCGTCCGGGGGGGCCGGCAGTTCCAGCCGTCGGCCGTGTTTTCGCCGGTTTTCGTGGACAGCGTCGCGTTGATGTGTTAAAATACGAAAAAACCGGACAGAGAGGTAAATGCCGATGATAGCGATTATCGATTACGATGCAGGCAATCTGCGCAGCGTGGAAAAAGCCCTGACAGCGCTGGGGGAGACGGCGGTGATCACCCGCAGCCCCCAGGAGATTCTCAGCGCGGACAAGGTGATTCTTCCGGGGGTGGGCTCCTTTGGGGATGCCATGGAAAAGCTCTGTCAGTACAATCTGACGGAGGTGATCTGCAAGGTGGCGGATCAGGGAACGCCGTTTCTGGGGATATGCCTGGGGCTTCAGCTACTGTTTGAGAGCAGCGATGAGACCCCCGGCGTGAAGGGCCTGGGGCTTCTGCCCGGCAGGATTCTCAAAATACCGGACAGCCCTGGGCTTAAGGTGCCTCATATGGGCTGGAATTCTTTGGATATCCGTCCGGATGCCAGGCTTTTCTCCGGCATCGGCAGCGGAGCCTACGTCTATTTTGTCCATTCCTATTATCTGAAAGCCGCGGACCCGTCCATTGTGGCCGCCTCCACCTGGTACAGCACAGACATCCACGCCTCGGTGGAGCGGGATAATGTGTTCGCCTGCCAGTTCCACCCGGAAAAGAGCGGCGAGGTGGGTCTGGCGATTCTGAAAAACTTCATTAATCTTTAGCTGAAAAGGAGCTGGACAGATGCTTACCAAGAGAATTATTCCGTGCCTGGATGTAAACGACGGGCGCGTTGTAAAAGGCGTCAATTTTGTAAATCTGCGGGACGCGGGCGACCCGGTGGAGATCGCGGCGGCC
This sequence comes from Enterocloster asparagiformis, assembly GCA_018380885.1. Taxonomy (GTDB): domain Bacteria; phylum Bacillota; class Clostridia; order Lachnospirales; family Lachnospiraceae; genus Enterocloster. The sequence continues at coordinate 52,766 of JAGZSY010000006.1, read as the reverse complement.
TACGACAGGGCGGGAGCCGACGAGCTGGTATTTTTGGACATCACGGCCTCGTCGGATAACCGCAGGACTGTGGTGGATATGGTGCGCCGCGTGGCGGAAACCGTGTTCATTCCCTTCACCGTGGGAGGCGGTATCCGCACGGTGGAGGATTTTCGCATGCTGCTGCGGGAGGGGGCTGATAAGATATCCGTCAACTCAGCGGCCATTGCCAACCCGCGGCTGATCTCGGAGGCTGCGGATAAGTTCGGGCGGCAGTGCGTGGTGGTGGCCATCGACGCCAAGCGGCGGCCGGACGGCAGCGGCTGGAACATCTACAAAAACGGCGGCCGCGTGGACATGGGGATTGATGCCCTGGAGTGGGCCAGGACCGTGGACCGCCTGGGCGCGGGGGAAATTCTCTTAACCAGCATGGACTGCGACGGCACCAAGGCCGGGTACGACAATGCGCTGACCGCCGCGGTGGCGGAGGCGGTGTCCGTGCCGGTAATCGCTTCCGGCGGCGCGGGGACAATGGAGCATTTTTACGATGCACTGACAGAGGGAAAGGCGGATGCGGCGCTGGCGGCCTCGTTGTTCCACTACAAGGAGCTGGAGATACGGGATCTGAAGCGATATCTGGCGGGCAGGGGGATCTGCGTCCGTCTTTAACCAAAGAAAAAGGAGAGACAAAACCATATGGCGGCAATCGAAAATGACTGGCTTGGGCCACTGAGCGGCGAATTTAAAAAGCCTTATTACAAAAAGCTGTACACCACAGTAAAGAGCGAATACGAGACACGGAAGATATTCCCGGCTCCGGATGATATTTTCAACGCCTTTGCCTTCACGCCTCTGGCCAATGTGAAGGCCGTGATCCTGGGACAGGATCCTTATCACAACGACGGACAGGCCCACGGCCTGAGCTTTTCCGTGAAGCCGGGGGTGGAGATACCGCCGTCCCTGGTCAACATCTATCAGGAGCTTCACGACGATCTGGGCTGCTATATCCCCAACAACGGCTATCTGAAAAAGTGGGCCGACCAGGGCGTGATGCTGTTGAATACAGTGCTCACCGTGCGCGCCCATCGGGCAAATTCCCACCAGGACATCGGCTGGGAAGAGTTTACGGATGCGGCCATCCGTATTCTCAACCAGCAGGACCGTCCCATGGTGTTCATCCTCTGGGGACGCCCGGCGCAGAACAAGAAGATCATGCTGAACAATCCAAAGCATCTGATTCTGGAAGCGCCTCATCCCAGCCCCCTCTCTGCGTTTCGGGGATTTTTCGGCAGCCGGCCCTTCAGCCGGACCAATCAGTTCCTGACCGAACACGGTCTTGAACCCATCGACTGGCAGATTGAAAATATCTGAGCAATGTGCCGGGAATAGGATGGAAAAATATTACATACAATGTATGACATAAATGTTGTACTTAGGTGGGACGATTTGCAGCCGGCATCCCTTGCGGATTTCCTGCGAGCGGCCCCCGGTCACGAAAATCCGGGGACAGACACGCGAAACGGCGTTTTTAGCGTTTACGCAAATCGCAATACTTGGGCGGTGAGGAGAACATCATATGAGTTTAGTTGAGACATTAAAAATAATTGTATTGGGAATCGTGGAAGGATTTACCGAGTGGCTGCCCATCAGCAGCACCGGTCATATGATCCTGGTGGATGAGATCATCCATCTCAATCAGGGCGAGGCGTTCAAGGAGGTTTTCCGGGTGGTCATTCAGCTGGGAGCCATCCTGGCGGTGGTAATCATGTATTTTAACCGACTGAACCCCTTCAGCCGGCAAAAGACATCGCGCCAGCGGGACGCCACCTGGGCGCTGTGGATCAAGATTGTGGTGGCCTGCGTGCCCGCGGCGGTTATGGGGCTTCTCCTGGACGACTGGATGGAGGACCATCTGTTTAATGCTTATGTGGTGGCGGCTATGCTGATCCTCTACGGCGTGTTGTTTATCGTGGTGGAGAGCAACCGCAGATTCGCCAGCCCCAGCGTGCAAAAGGTGGGGCAGATTTCTTTGCAGACCGCGTTTTTTATCGGCATGTTCCAGGTGCTGAGCCTGGTGCCCGGCACGTCACGGTCAGGAGCGACGATATTGGGAGCCATGATTCTGGGCTGTTCCAGAGGCGCCGCGGCGGAGTTCTCCTTTTTCCTGGGTATCCCTGTGATGTTCGGGGCCAGTTTTTTAAAACTTGTAAAATATTTCCTGGACGGCAATTCCTTTTCAGGCCCCCAGATTTTTTACACTGTGTTCGGAATGTTCATCGCGTTCATTGTTTCCGTGTACTCCATCAAGTTCCTGATGAACTATGTGCGCAAGAACGACTTTAAATTCTTCGGATATTACCGGATTATCCTGGGCGTTATCGTGCTGGCGTATTTTGGGATTACGGCATTGGCCGCGTAAGCGGATCAATATATTTGAAAATGCGGCCCTATTTTTGCCGGGGCTTGAGTTTGCCCGTTCGCTGCGCTATAATCAAAGCAGAGAAACAGACGAATCCTTTGCTGTGCCGTCATCGGTCAGGAGTGAATGATGTCACAGAAAAAGTTTCAGGAACTTAATTTAAATGATGCGTTTTTGTTTGCTGCCGCACTGGAGGATTCCGAAACCTGCCGGCTGGTGCTGGAACTGCTGTTGGGTAAAGCGGTGGGCCCGGTAAAGGTGAGAGCCGAGCGGAGCCTCCTGTATTCTAAAGATTTTCGGTATGTACGGCTGGATGTATTTGCCAGCGACGAGGTGGACGTGGCGTATAATCTGGAAATGCAGAACGCCCATAGGGCTGAGCTGCCGAAACGCAGCAGGTTCCATCAGGCCGGGATGGATGTGGCCGCCCTGCGGCCGGGACAGGACTTCCGTGAACTGCCGCCAAGCTATGTGATCTTTATCTGCACCTATGATCCGTTTTCATCCGGTTTTTACCGCTACACGTTTGAAGAGCGCTGTCTGGAAAACGGGGAGGCGCTGGGGGACGGAACGCAGAAAATTTTTCTGAATACCCGCGGGACCAACGATCAGGATGTGCCGCCTGAGCTGATTCAGTTTTTGCGGTATGTGGAGCATTCCACGGAGGAGATGGCGGAAAATTCGCCGGATGAGAGGCTCCGGCGGCTCCATGGGAAGATAGCAGCATTAAAGCGCAGCCGTGAATGGGAGGAAGCCTATATGACGATGGAAGAGCTGTTGAAAGAGCGGGAAGCTAAGGGAGAAGCCAAGGGAGAGGCAAAGGGCGAAGCCAAAGGCAGGAGCCTGATGCTGGAGCTGGTCTCCCGAATGGCAGCCGATGGACTGTTTGATGAGCTGGGGCGCCTGAAGGAGGACGAAAGCCTGCGGATTGCCATGCTGAAGAAATATCATCTGATTTAACTGAATGTCTCATATTCTGATTCCTGCGGCAGCTGCCGCAGGAATATCTGCCGGACCCGTCAAGGGGTCGGCTCAATGGCGGTTCAGCCAATTATTTACAAAATACAACTAGATGGGGCCGGCAGAGGAATATCTGTTTCTCAAATCCAACCATTGCGCGACAACGCAAAAGCCGCATAAAGATAGGGCTTATGCGGCTTTTGGTGCGGATATTCATTTATAATCCAAAATTCAGCTCATAATAATTTCCCATCTCGTCCCGGTAGGCGTAAGCCTTCCCGTTCTCATCCTTCAGGGAGTCCGGCATATAGCGGTCCTTGGCAAATCCGGGCACGTCGTTGTGGGAAACGCACACGCCGTCCTTGTCCACGGCCAGCACCGCATCGTTTTTGGGCAGCGTGATGGGCAGGCGGCCGGTGGGGCGGCATTTGCCCAGGATCATGTCCAGCAGGGCGTCCGTGCAGGTGTCAAAGCCCGCCAGAAGCCCGTCCGAGTAAGGCTCCACATTGCCCAACATCCAGGCCAGGGTGAAGTTGACGCAGGAGATGACCTTGCCTCCGTTCCCGTGCACGGCCCGGGCGATCTCCCGGATACGGGGCGCCCCGGTCAGGGTGGTTTCTAAGTGGAAGGTGGCCGCGGGGCGCCCTAAGTCGTCCACATCCGTCACCTGCTTGTCCTCGCAGATATCCAGCTCCAGATAACCGCTGGTGGCGTGGAAATATTCGCCGGAGCTGGGGGAGATAAAGAGAAGGGCGAAATCCGCCTCCTCACAGCGGTCCGTGAGCAGGAGGCCGCGGCTCTGGGCCAGGGCTTCCCGCAGGCTCTGCGTCTGCTCGGCAGCGGCCCCGCCGTCCTTGCGGAAGCATTCCGCGTAGACCTTTTTGCCCTCAGTGCGGTCGGGGGACAGCGGCAGCGCGCCCTTGTCCTTTAACAGCACCACGGACTTGCGGTGCACGTCCGCGGCGGCATCCCAGTGGGCTTTGTCTGCGATTACCCGGGCCGCTTGGGCCGGATCGCGGTAGGGGTTTTCAAAGAGCCCTAAAGCAAATTCCTCCTCCAGCGTGCGGACAACCGCCCGGGTTATGGCCTCCTCGGAGAGGGTCAGCTGTTCGGCGGTGTACCCCTCCGGAACCGGGTGGCCCTGCGTTGTGTAATAACCGTGCTTCCAGCGGTTCCAGGATTCCCGGGCCGCGTCCACATCCAGGGAGCCGCTGATGATGTCCACCCCGGTGTTGACGGCCAGAGCCACCCGGGAGGGACCGTCCAGCTCCTCCACGCCCCAGGCCATCTTGTTGGTGATGCCGGAATCGCTGTTGACGTAGCCCGTAAAGCCCATCTGATCCCGCAGCAGGTCCTGGATAAAGAACCGGTTGAATGCGAACCCAACCGGCGTCATAGGCACGGGCTTTCCGTTTAAGTCGTACTGGGGAAGGCTCTTTTGGGCGGCCGGCTTGGCGTAATAGGGCATGATGGAGGAGGCCTTTTTGGCTACCGCGGCCTGAAAAGCGGGCAGGTGGTAATCGCCTAAGCTGCCCTCGGTCTGGTACACATTCCACTGCCCCTGCACGTAGTGGGGGTCAAAGCCGTTTTCCCTCGCGCCTCCGCCGGGGAAATGCTTGATGGTGACGGCTACGCCCTCCGGGGTAACGCCGTCGTCGCTTCCCTGGATTCCGGGCACCAGGCGGGAGATCATCTCCGTGATCAGCTCCGGATCCTCGCCGAAGGTGCCGTAGGTGCGCTGCCAGCGGGGGTCCGTCATGGCGTCCGCCATGTACATGTAGCCCTTCTTTAAGCCCACAGCATCCCACTCCTGGCGGACGTATTCGGCAAAGGTGTCCACCAGCTCCGGGCCGTTTCCCTTTACCGCCGCCGCTATGCCCATGGTGCCGGGCCATGCGGGGAAAATGCCCGCGGCGTCGTTCATGCCGAACACCACCTCGCCGTTTTCATTGCGGGAGTTGGAGGTGATTACCATGGGGATGCCGTGCTCTGTCTCCTCGGCAATCTCGTTCAGCTGGTTGATCCAGTCCGCCATGTCCGCGGCCTGAGGGTTCTGGCGGAAGATCAGGTGGCGGATGCCCATCTCCTTGATGGTGTGGGTGGTGCCGTAGGACTTTTCCACATTGAAGATGGATTCGTCCTGCTCCACGATCTCCTCGTCCAGCAGCCCGGTCTCGTCCACCTTGGTTTTGTCCTCCTGCAGCAGGCCCATTTTCTTGGCGTTTACGAACAGGAGCCCGATCTTTTCGTCTATACTCAGCTCATTGGCCAGGGCCGCCGCGCGCTCAGACGGGGAGTTGCGCCAGTCCTTCCAGGCGGTCAGCCGGCCGTCACCGGTGTGATCCTTAAAGGTCAGGTCGCCGCAGCGGATCACCGGCTTGACGGTGACGCCGATCACGGGACCGTTTTCATTCTGATAGTAACGGATTTTGTCAGTCGCTTTCTGCATAGTATGCTTCATTCCTCCTATAAAAATTTCCGATTGCGGGTTTGCGGTCAGGCTGCTGCGCCGTTATTTCTGCGCTTGTCCAGTTCCAGCTGGATTTCAGCCATCTTATCCTTGTCCAGGTCGTACCAGCGCATGGCGATGATGGTGGCGATGTGGCCCAGGATCGGCACGATACAGAAACAGATCATAATCGCCATGTTAAAGGTGGCGTTGACCGGCTCGTTGGGCTTGATCACCACGTTTCCAACCCCTGCCATGGTCAGCGCAAAGCCCTGGATCATAGCGGAGAAGGAGGAAATGATCTTGTCGATGAAGGAAAACATGGTTCCCATCATGCCGGGCACAAACCGCCCGCTGCGGTAGCTCTCGTAGTCCGTACAGTCCGCGATCATGGGGATGATACCGGAGTTGCCCATGCTGGCCAGGCATTTCTGCACCAGGAACAGGGCCAGGAATACGGCGGGCATCTCCGGGTTGGGGCGGACAAAGAACATAATAGCCAGCATGATCATGGAGCCCCAGGTGCCCACTAGAAATGTGCGCTTTAAGCCGAATTTGCGGGATACGAACACGCCGCCGATGGAGATGGCCACCAGGGGAGCGATCAGCAGGCTGGAAAATACGCCCTGCAATTTGGAGTTCAGCAGCATGTTGGCGAATAAGTAGGTCATGGTTCCGCTCATCAGGAGCTGTCCCAGCTTGTCTGTGGCGGCGGAGATGATCAGCATCTGGATGGGACGGTTGTGTACCACGATATCCTTGTAATCTTTGAATTTCAGCTTGGGCTGGGTGCCGGACTGGCCGAAAAATTCCGGGCGGTCCTTCTGGCTGATTCCGATGATGGCAAGGACAGTGAAAATGAAGGAGATTGCCGCCAGGATCAACACGGCTTCCCGCCACATGGCGGGGTTGATCATACCCAGGCCCTTGCCGTTTTCGCCCACGAAGTCGCCTACGGAGTATTTCTCAGCCAGGATGGTGGTGATCAGCATGGGCACCAGGGCGCTGGCCATCTGGGTCAGGACGCTGTCGAAGCCGGAGAAGATGGGGCGCTGCTTGGGATTGTTGGTCAGCACGGCCTGGCCCGCCTTTGTCACAACGGTCTGGCAGGTGTAGCCGATGATGTAGATCACATAAAACAGGGTGGTGAACAGATACTTCTGGTGGGTGGCCCAGTGGGCAGGGGTGTTGAAGATCACGATCAGGCTGGCCCAGATGATGATGTTTCCGATCAGCATATAGGGGCGGAACTTGCCGAAACGGCCGTTCGTGCGGTCCACCAGCACGCCCACCAGGGGATCCGTGATGGCGTCGAAAATGCGGGTGCCAGTGGCGATCAGGCCGATGATGGCCGCCGCCAGCCCCAGCACGTTTTGGGTGAAGTATGAATACTGCATCATCAGGAACATGGCGATGTTGGTGGCACAGTTGTTCAGCGAGAAGAAGCCGATCTGCCACAGCTTGGCGTTATTATATTGGGTTGCTGCACCTTTACTGTTTCCCATTTTTTTATTCTCCTATCACATTTTATCATTGTTTGCCGGCTTTTGTTTGTAACAACATTTTAGCACACTTGCATTTTTAGTGTTAGAAATATATAATACTAATTAGCATTATATTGTCATTTGCGTTCAGCGGTTTTGACAGAAAAAATGGTTGATTTTTGTCTGTTTTGCCGTAAAAACAGGAGGGAGCTGGGAAATGCTGGAAGGACATGAGCGGGCCAATTTGGCCGGACAATTTATCGAGGCGTTGCTGCAGGTTCCGGTGCTGTGCTGCCCGGCAGGTGCCGACGAGCTGGAGGCAGGCCTCAGGCGGTTTATTCCGGATTTTCTGAAGAACAGCTTTCCGTTTTTTATCACCCGGGAGATGGCAGCCTCCTTCGAACCCTCGGTCATCTACCATATGACGGATTTCGCCGGGCTGAATTTTCAGCTGTTTTTATATAGGAAGGAAGGGACGGAGGAGGAAGGGGTCCATTCCCCTGACGGCGTTACCCTCTGGGCGATGGTGGCGGGGCCTTACCTGGCGGTGAAGCCCGACAGCCGGTATTGCGAGCAGATTCTCCAGGAGAACGGACAGAATTTGTCATTGCTGCTGCCGTTTCAACAGTTCTGCCAGGGACTGCCGATTGTGAGCACCTCCGTGATCACCGAGGCCATGCGCACGGCGGTGAAGGCGGTGACAGGGGAGAAGCGGGACGTTCTCTACCGCCACTACGAGCCCCAGAAGAAAAGGGGGCAGCCCAATCTGCAGCAGGCGGGCGGGGAGGAGGCGATGATGGAGCTTTTGGAGGAGCGCTACCGCTATGAAAAGCTGATGCTTCAGGAAGTGGCGCAGGGGAACACGGACCGGGCGCTGGACTATTACCGGCAGTTTTCCCGCGCAAGCCGTTCCATCGTGCGGACCGAGGACCCCATCCGCACCTCCAAGAACCTGGGCTTTTCCCTGAACACCATGCTGCGCAAGAGCGCGGAGCTGGCGGGGATTCATCCTGTGTACCTGGACATTATCTCCACCAATTTCGCCATGCTAATCGAGAACGCATACCGCATGGAGGAGCTGGAGGACATCAAATTCCATATGATCGGCGCATACTGCCGGTTTGTGCGCACAGAACGCCTGGACCGTTACTCCCCGCTGGTGCGCAGGGCCGTCACCTACATGCGCCTGCATCTGGCGGAGCCGCTGACCTTGAAACAGATCGCCGGGGGAATCAAGGTCAGCCCCTCTTACCTGTCCCGCATATTCAACCGGGAGATGGAGGAGTCCGTGTCCAATTATATCACCAGGGCGCGGGTGGAGAAGGCGGCGGAGCTTTTGCGCTTCACCGGGCTGCCAATCCAGAGCGTGGGGGCCTATGTCGGGTTTGCCAATTTAAATTATTTCAGCCGCTGCTTTCGCAAATACAAGGGCATGACCCCCACCGCGTACCGGAATGAACCTAAGACCGGGGATGTGCCGGAGAAGCCCCGGGAAGGGGCGCGACGGTGCCACGGGGGAAGAGACGGTGAGGCCGGGATGGAAAAAAATCCGCTCACGCCGCGTGGCGGGAAAACGACGGAACAGGGAGAAAATTGGTGAAAAGGTAAAAATTGGAAAACAAAACCCGCCTTTTACCCGCTGCATTCAAAAAATGCCTTCCGGCGACAAAACAGCCGGAAGGCATTTCCATATTCATATATCCGTGAAAATCAGGATCAGTCCACGCTCTCCGCGATCTCGTACAGCAGCCGCTCGCTGTCCTCCCAGCCCAGGCACGGGTCGGTGATGGACTTGCCGTAGCAGTGTTCGCCGATCTTCTGGCTGCCGGGTTCGATGTAGCTCTCGATCATCAGGCCCTTGACCAGCTTCTTGATATCGGCGGAGTGGCGGCGACTGTGCAGCACCTCCTTGGCGATGCGCACCTGCTCCTGGTAACGCTTGTTGGAGTTGCTGTGGTTGGTGTCCACGATGCAGGCCGGATTCTCCAGATTGCGCTTGCCGTACAGATCGAACAGCAGGCGCAGGTCCTCGTAGTGGTAGTTGGGGATGCTCTGGCCGTGCTTGTTCACCGCGCCGCGCAGGATGGTGTGGGTCAGCGGATTGCCCGGGCACTGCACCTCCCAGCCGCGGAAGATGAAGTCGTGGGGCAGCTGGGCCGCAACCACGGAATTGAGCATCACGGTCAAGTCGCCGCTGGTGGGGTTCTTCATGCCCACCGGCACATCACAGCCGCTGGCCACCAGGCGGTGGAACTGGTTTTCCACGGAGCGGGCGCCCACGGCCACGTAGGACATCAGGTCCGAGAGATAGCGCATATTCTCAGGATAGAGCATCTCATCCGCGGTGGAAAAGCCCGTCTCGCGCATCACGCGCATGTGCATGTGGCGGATAGCCAGAATGCCCTCGAACATGTCCGGCTTTTTCTCCGGGTCGGGCTGATGGATCATGCCCATGTAGCCCTCGCCAGTGGTACGGGGCTTATTGGTGTATACCCTGGGGATAATGATCAGCCGGTCCTTAGTCTTTTCCTGAACCTTGATCAGCCTGGACGTATAGTCCACCACAGAGTCCTCGTTATCTGCGGAACAGGGGCCGATGAGCACGATAAACTTATCGCTTTCCCCTGTTAATACTTTTTTGATTTCCTCATCCCTCTGAAGCTTGGCTTCCGCCAGATTCGACGCCAGGGGAAACTGCTCGCGGATCATATCCGGCGTGGGCAGTTCATTGACGAATGTGAATCCCATCTGTCTTGTACCTCCGTTCCTATATCTTGATTTTGTACGAATTTAATTAAATGGAATGGGCCGCGGGCACAGCCTGCGGGCGATTGCGTTCCAACGGTTTATTATAGTATAGATCCCAGATTTCGGCAAGAGTTCCCGCGAAAATGTTGACAGAAATAAGTTTTCACAGTATAAATAAAGACATGGAAAAGGTAGGAAAAGTGAAATGAATACACAACAACCAGTCCCAGCTGAGAGCTTGGCCGCAGAGAAGGCCCGCTCAGGGGAGTTTAGGGGCTCGGTGATGACCATTGTGGGCGGAGCGTGCTGGGGACTGTCCGGCTGCTGCGGCCAGTTCCTGTTCCAGCAGCGGGGAGTGCAGGCTCCCTGGCTGGTGGCGCTGAGGCTGCTCTTTGCCGGGCTCATGCTGATCATCAACGGCTTTATCTTAAATCGTAAAAATAATCTGCGGATTTTTAAGCACAAACGTGACGTCCGCCACCTGCTGGTGTTCGCCCTCTGCGGCATCACCTTCTGCCAGCTCAGCTATTTTATGGCGGTGCAGACCTCCAACGCGGGCACGGCCACGGTGCTCCAGTACCTGTCTCCGGTGCTGATCCTGTTTCTGGTATGCATCAGAGGAAGGCGGCGGCCCAGAGGCCTGGAGCTGCTGGCCATCGCCCTGTCCCTGACAGGCACCTTCCTGATCGGCACCCACGGGAATATCCACGGGCTTCAGCTGACGCCCCAGGGCCTCATGTGGGGGCTGCTGGCCGCGGTCAGCGCGGTCATCTACACCACCCTGCCCGGAACCCTGGTGAACCGCTACGACATCTACCAGGTGCTGGGCTTTGGCATGTTCATCGGCGGACTGTTCATGTGCCTGCTGGTGCGTCCCTGGAACTATTCGGTGGTCTGGGACAGCGGCACCTGGGCGGCCATGTTCGGCGTCATCGTGGTGGGGACAGCGGTGGCCTTCGGGCTGTATCTCCAGGGCGTGAGCATCATCGGTCCGCTGAAGGGCAGCCTTTACTCCGGCGTGGAGCCGGTCAGCTCCATCATTATCTCGGTGTTCTGGCTGCGCACATCCTTTACGCTGCCGGATTTCCTGGGCTTCGGCCTCATCATGATCACGGTGCTGATCCTGGCGAAAACAGGCGGCAGACAGGGGACGGAGGCTGCGTGAGGCGGCGGTTTCTCCCCCCGTCCGGGTCCGGGACTAAAAAACGTAAGACTTAAAAGCTTGCATGAAATTGAAAATATGGTAAACTAATAACATACGGGCAGAGCTTGCCTGGCTTTGCCATGTCATTAAAAGGAGAATTAGCTATGCAGATTTACGAGGAATTAGTCGCCCGCGGCCTGATCGCCCAGGTGACGAACGAAGAAGAGATCAAAAAAATGGTCAACGAAGGTAAGGCCGTATTCTATATCGGATTCGACCCCACGGCGGACAGCCTGCACGTGGGACATTTCATGGCCCTGTGCCTGATGAAGCGCCTGCAGATGGCCGGCAACAAGCCCATCGCCCTGATCGGCGGAGGCACCGGCATGATCGGCGATCCCTCCGGCCGCTCCGACATGCGCACCATGATGACGCCTGAGATCATCCAGCACAACTGCGACTGCTTCAAGAAGCAGATGAGCCGCTTTATCGATTTCTCCGAGGGAAAAGCCATGATGGTGAACAACGCCGAGTGGCTCCTGGGACTGAACTACATCGAGTTCCTCCGCGAGGTGGGCCCCCATTTCTCCGTGAACAACATGCTGAGAGCCGAGTGCTATAAGCAGCGTATGGAGAAGGGCTTGAGCTTCCTGGAGTTTAACTACATGATTATGCAGAGCTATGATTTCTACGAGCTCTTCCAGCGCTACGGCTGTAACATGCAGTTCGGCGGCGACGACCAGTGGAGCAACATGCTGGGCGGCACTGAGCTGATCCGCCGCAAGCTGGGCAAGGACGCCCACGCCATGACCATCACCCTGCTGCTGAACTCCGAGGGCAAGAAGATGGGCAAGACCCAGTCCGGGGCGGTGTGGCTTGATCCCAATAAGACCTCTCCCTTTGATTTCTACCAGTACTGGAGAAACGTATCGGATGCCGACGTGCTCAAGTGCCTGCGCATGCTGACCTTCCTGCCCATCGAGCAGATCGATGAGATGGATAAATGGGAGGGCAGCCAGTTAAACACCGCCAAGGAGATTCTGGCCCACGAGCTGACCAAGCTGGTGCACGGCGAGGAGGAGGCGGACAAGGCCCAGGAGGGCGCCAGAGCTTTATTCTCCGCCGGCGGCAGCACCGAGCATATGCCCACCTGCGAGCTGACAGATGAGGATTTCAGGGACGGTTCCATCGATATCTTAAGCGTTCTGCACAAGTCCGGCCTGTCCGCTTCCCGCTCAGAAGCCAGGAGAAACGTGGAGCAGGGCGGCGTCAGCGCGGACGGCGAACCGGTTAAGGACGTGAAAGCCGTGTACGCCCGCGAACAGTTCGAGGGCGAGGGCATGGTATTTAAGCGCGGTAAGAAGAATTTCATGAAGGTGGTTGTAAAATAAATCCCTTTATGCCGCTGGATGAGAAAGGAGGATGTCGGATGAGACGAAACAGCCTGATAAAGCGTCTGGCAGCCCTGGCGGCCGCCGGAGTGATGTGTTTATCTTCCGCGTTTGGTTCATGGGCTTCGGACGGCTCAGCCGGTTCGAGAGGCAGTCTGCCCTTTGAGGTTATTCTGGACATCAATAACCGGAAAACGCCGATTTACGACGGATACACTCAGTATGTGGACGGCCACAGGACGTCCGATGAGGACACCTTTCACGTGGTGAGGAGTGGCAGCGATGTAAAGCTGGATGAGGTGGTGCTGGATTACCGGATGATCACCTACGACAAGGAGGGCACCCAGGTAAGCCAGGAGTGCACGGTCTACGGTATTGAGGAGGGCGTCCACTATCCGGTGGTGCGCCAGGAGACGGTGGAGCGCGAATCCCGCAAGGGCAAGCTCTACGATGATTTAAACCGCTGCTATACCCTGCAGTTCAGTTATGGGGATCTGTCCAAAACCTACTATTTCATTATGGTGCCGGAGGACGACATGGACCAGTACCGCAATGTGCTGCGGGGCAGCTGGGAGCAGTCGGTCCGGGGCTATCGCTACAAGTACCAGGACGATTATCTGAAGGCCTGGGGCCTGATCAACGGCCAGTGGTATCTGTTTAACGACGACGGATATATGCAGAAGGGCTGGCAGGAGTACAAGGGAGACTGGTATTTCCTGGATCGGGATTCCGGCCAGATGCGCACCAACTGTACCATCGAGGGTCACGAGATCGACGGCAGCGGCGTGCGGGTCAGCTAAAATAAAAATCATTGCTTGCGGAGGCTGCGCCGTCCGGTGGTCTGAGACTGCCGGGCGGCGCTTCTGTCCGTTCGGAAGAAATCGGAAAATAGCGGCGCTGCCGATGACTTTTGGGGTGGAATGTGGTATGCTTTAGATAGGAACTGACAGAGACAGCGGCATACAACTCTGAGAGGAGGAATGTTCATGGAACGCAAAGCTGTGAAGATTTATACGGCGTCTGACAATCTGCAGGCGGGGATGATACTGGAGGTGCTGGAGAAGAACCAGGTTCCGGCCTACAAGCGGGATCTGGGCGCTGCGGGGATCATGAACCTGTACGGAGGCAACTCCACATTCGGAGAGGAGATTTTTGTGGCGGAGGAGGATGTGCCCAAAGCCAAAGAGCTGCTGGAGGGCATGGGCCTGGAAGCGGAATCGGAGGCGCCTGAGGAGGCGCGGAATTAAGATATAAAAAGGGTCTGTCCCGGACGGCAATCTCAGCCCGGGGCAGACCTTTTTAATACAAAACCGGATAATCAAAAATTCAGATAGCCCAGATGCTCCAGCAGGATTTTAAGGCCCATCAGCACCAGGATCAAACCTCCTGCCAGCTCGGCCCGGGATTTGTAGCGGCAGCCGAATACATTTCCCACCTTCACACCCACAATGGAGAGGCTGAAGGTGACCACGCCGATGAAGGACACGGCCGGCACAATGGGCACGGTCAGGAAGGCGAAGGTGACGCCCACCGCCAGAGCGTCGATGCTGGTGGCCACCGCCAGGAGCGTCATGCTGCGCACATCCAGGGACGCATCCGCGCACTCCTGTTCCTTTTCCATGGATTCCTTGATCATGTTGCCGCCGATCAGCGCCAACAGGATGAAGGCGATCCAGTGGTCGTAGGCCGTGATGGCTTCCCGGAACCGGGAACCCAGCAGATAGCCGATCAGGGGCATAACCGCCTGGAAGCCGCCGAAGTACAATCCCACCACTCCGGCGCCCCGCCAGCTCATCCGGGGCATGGCCAGGCCCTTACAGACCGCCACGGCGAACGCGTCCATGGACAGCCCTACGGCGATGATAAACAGCTCTGTTAATGACATTTGCGTTTCCTCCGGGCTTTAAAGCAGGAAAATGCCGTGCTCCCCGCATATTTTGCGCATCTCATCCGGCCAGATGCTGGCTTGCACCTCGCCCACGTGGGCGCGGTCCAGCAGCAGCATACACAGGCGGGACTGGCCGATGCCGCCGCCGATGGTGTAGGGCAGTTCGCCGTTCAGCAGCATCCGGTGGTAGGGCAAGCTTTTGCGCTCCTCGCAGCCGGCTTTTTTCAGCTGCTCGGACAGGGCCTTTTCGTCCACGCGGATGCCCATGCTGGAGATTTCCAGCGCGCACTGCAGATGCTCGAACCAGAACAGGATATCGCCGTTTAACTGCCAGTCGTCGTAGTCCGGCGCCCGACCGTCGTGGGGTTCGCCGCTTTTCAGCTTGTCGCCGATCTGCATGAGGAATACGCAGCCGTACTGGCGGCAGATCAGGTTCTCCCGCTCCTTGGGCGTTTTGTCCGGATAAAGATCTTCCAATTCCTGGGAAGTGATAAAATGGATATCCTTGGGCAGGTGCTTGGCGGCCTCGGGATATTTGTACCACACTTCATGCTGCATGTGCTTGATAATCTTAAAGATTTGGCGCACCGTGTCCTTTAAGGTATCCAGGTTCCGGTCCTCCTTGCGGATGACCTGCTCCCAGTCCCACTGGTCCACATAGCAGGAGTGGAGGTTATCCAGCTCCTCGTCCCGGCGGATGGCGTTCATGTTGGTGTACAGGCCCTCGCCCGGGGCGAAGCCGTACTCCTTTAACGCCATGCGCTTCCACTTGGCTAAAGAGTGCACCACCTCCATGGTCTCGCCGGGGATTCCGGCCACGTCGAACTGTACCGGGCGCTCCGTGCCGCTTAAGTTGTCGTTCAGACCGCTGCTCTTTTCCACGAACAGGGGGGCGGAGATTCGCTCCAGGTTCATCTCCTTGCCCAATTCCTTCTGAAATGTATCGCGTATGTATTTGATCGCTTCCTGTGTTTCCCGGACGCTTAGCCGGGGATCATAGTTTTCTGGCAAAACCAGTTTCATAGATAATTCCTCCCACTGCAATATGTACTTTATGGTATCACTAATAAAGAAAAGGCGCAACAAAAAATTTGCCTGAAAATCGAACTTTTCCTGCATTGGATTGCAAAAGCACGGCGGCTGTGATACACTGATAGGCGCCGGACAGGCGATTGATACGCGGACGAGGAGTATAGGTATAATGAAGAACAAATCATATGAGATGGATATGTGCAGCGGGCCGTTGCTGGGGAAGATTCTCCTGTTTGCGGTTCCACTGATGCTCTCTGGAATCCTTCAGCTGCTGTTTAACGCGGCGGACATTGTGGTAGTCGGGCGGTTTGCCGGAAGCCAGGCGCTGGCCGCGGTGGGATCCACCTCCTCGCTGATCAACCTGCTGATCAATGTTTTTGTGGGCCTGTCGGTGGGAGCCAATGTGCTGGTGGCCCGTTATTACGGAGCGCAGAAGGATAAGGATGTCAGCGAGACGGTGCACACAGCCATCACAACCAGTATACTCAGCGGGCTGTTTTTGGTGATTCTGGGGCTGGCGGCGGCCAGGCCGCTGTTGGAGCTCATGGGCACGCCGGACGACGTGCTGGACCAGTCCGTATTATATATGAGGATATATTTCTTGGGCATGCCCGTGCTCATGCTGTACAACTTTGGCAGCGCCATCCTGCGGGCGGTGGGAGATACCAGGCGGCCCCTGTATTTCCTGTTTGTGGCCGGCGTGGTGAACGTGTGCCTGAACCTGGTCTTTGTGGTAGGCTTTGGCATGGGTGTGGACGGCGTGGGCTGGGCTACGGTGATCTCGGAGCACATCTCCGCGATCCTGGTGGTCAGGAGCCTGATGAAGGCGCCCGGAGCCCTGCGCCTGGAGCTGAAAAAATTAAAAATATATAAGAAAAAGCTGAAACGGATCGTCAAGGTGGGACTGCCCGCCGGTATGCAGGGAGCGATCTTCTCCATATCCAATGTGCTGATCCAGTCGTCGGTCAATTCCTTCGGTTCCATCGCCATGGCGGGCAACACGGCCAGCTCCAATGTGGAGGGCTTTGTGTACACGGCTATGAACGCGGTGTACCAGACAAATCTGAGCTTTACCAGCCAGAATCTGGGAGGCGGAAAATACGCCCGCATAAACCGTACCCTCTACATCTGCCTGGGCGTTGTGACCGGGGTGGGGATCGTTCTGGGCGCGGGCGCGGTGCTGGGCGGCAGGAGCCTGCTGCACATCTATTCCTCCGACCCCGAGGTGATTCGCTACGGCATGCTGCGTATGACCATTATCTGCAGCACTTATTTTCTCTGTGGAATCATGGACTGTATGGTGGGAAGCCTGCGGGGCATGGGGTACTCAGTGGTGCCCATGTTCGTTTCACTGGCCGGCGCCTGCGGCTTCCGCGTTATCTGGGTGTTCACCGTGTTTGCGGCTTACCGCTCTCTGGACGTGCTGTACATTTCCTACCCCGTATCCTGGGCCATTACGGCTGCGGCCCATATGCTGACGTTCCGCAAGATCAGGAGGCGCTATCCCAAGGTGGATGTTTAAGTATTTGGAAGGGATTCCCTGGGAAAGAAAGTTTGACAATACGCTCTAAAAGGATTATGATTATTGTATTTATAACGATAGTATTATGCCTCATAGGTTCCTGTGTATATAGCGGGCGCTGTACGCACGGGAATTTGCGATGGGCTGTACTGTGGGACATGAACGGCATCAGGGCTGTGTCAGGGAAGGAATTAAAGGATGTCGGAGCGCAAGAAAAATCTGTTTAACGCGGCTTTTGTGCTGATCGTGTTCGCACTGACCATTTACAGTGTGTTTGCCGGAAAAGATTTGGGAGATATTGCGGAGACCATAACGGAAGCTGAACCGGTATATCTCCTGCTGGGAATTGGCTGTGTTGTATGTTTTATCTGGGGAGAGTCCAAGATTCTCCACTATATGTTCGGCACGCTGGGGATACGTTCCAAGCGCAGGACGTGTTTCATGTATTCCTGCGTGGGCTTTTTCTTCAGCTGTATCACCCCCTCCGCGGGGGGAGGGCAGCCGGCCCAGATCCTGTATATGCGAAAAAATATGATTCCCGTGCCGGTGGCTACCGTGGTTTTGATGATCGTGACGATCACCTACAAGCTGGTGCTGGTAGCTGTGGGCTGTTTTTTATTGCTGTTCTGCAGGGGCACCATGGAGCGCTATATGTGGGAGGTCCTGCCCGTCTTTTACCTGGGGCTGGGACTCAATGTCGTATGCTGCGCCGCTATGCTGATCCTGGTGTTCCATACCAGCCTGGCCCGCAGTATCGTCATGAGGCTGCTGGATATGCTGGGCAGGTTTTCCATGTTCCGCCGTCTGGCCGCCAAGAAGGAGCGCCTGACCCTGACCATGGACCATTACGGGGACACGGCGGCGTACTTGAAACAGCACAAGCGTGTTTTGGTCAATGTGATGCTGCTGACCTTCATGCAGAGGATGGCGCTGTTTTTTGTCACGTACTTTGTGTACCGGTCCTTTGGACTCCACGGCACGGCCATGTGGCGGATTGTGCTGCTTCAGGCTTCCATTTCCGTGTCGGTGGATATGCTTCCGCTTCCCGGCGGTATGGGAATCAGCGAGCATCTGTTCCTGACCATATTTGATCCGATATTCTACGGAGATTTCCTGCTGCCGGGCATGGTGCTCAGCCGCGGCATCGCCTACTATGTGCAGCTGTCGTTCAGCGCCGTGGTTACGGCGGGCGCCCATTGCCTGATCAAACGGCGTGGGAGCAGGACGAAATGTACTTAATGTAAAAAAGAAGGAGCTACTTTATGATAGGTTTTTATGATTACACGGTGATCCTCACATACGTGAGCCTGGCCTCCTCTGTGATCGGGATGACGCAGGCCATACACGGACGGTTCAAGGCCGCGGTGGTGCTGCTGGCATTTTCCGGGCTCTGCGACATGTTTGACGGCAAGATCGCCAGAACCAAGAAGAACCGGTCCGAGGATGCCAAGGCCTTCGGAATCCAGATCGATTCCCTCTGCGATGTGGTGTGTTTCGGCGCATTTCCGGCGCTGATCTGTTATCTGCTGGGCGTGAGGGGATTCCTGGGCATGACTGTTATCGCGCTGTACTGTGTGGCTTCCGTCATAAGGCTGGCTTTCTTCAATGTGATGGAGATGAACAACGCCCTGATCACTGAGGACGGGGAGAAGTTTTACCGGGGCCTTCCCATCACCTCCATGGCGGTGGCGCTGCCGCTGGTGTTTATGATCCAGTTCTTTGTGCCGGATAAGGTGTTCGTGGTCTGTCTGTACCTGCTGCTGGTGGTGGTAGGACTGCTGTTTATCGTGGATTTCCGGTTCCGCAAGCCCTCCAACATGACGCTGGCGGTCATGGTGACGGCGATCACGGCGGCGCTGGTGGTGATGCTCTTGTACACCCGCTATCCCATACATATCCGCCGCGCCCCCATGATTTCGGAAATCTTCAAAAGTTTTAGATAACCTAAAAAATATTGTGCATAAGTGCTGAATTATTGGTCTCCTTTTGGGCAGGATTGCCCATTGTGGAGGCCATTTTTTAATGGTATGATGGAAAGGACAAAAAAATTTAGCTATTAAAAATATTTTTTAGGAGTGAAGCCTGTGAAAAATCCGGATTTGATAAAGCGCTACACGATGTTTATGGCCGGCGTGATCGCCAGTGCATTGGGAATCAGCCTGATCACAAAAGCAGGGCTCGGGACGTCTCCTGTTACGAGTCCTGCTTTTGTGCTGACCTTTCTGTTCCCCTATTCCCTGGGAACCTTCACCATGATGGTCAACACAGGCATGTTTGTTCTGCAGGCGGCGATCCTGGGCCGGGATTTTGAACGGGTTCAACTGCTGCAGCTGCCCGCGGCGCTGTTGTTCTCAGCATGCATCGACGGATGGAGCAGGCTGTTTTCCTTCTGGCCGGTCCATTCCTATCTCAGCAGCGCCATTGTGCTGGCCGCCGGCTGTGTGTTTCTGGGGCTTGGCATCGCCTTTGAGGTAGTGCCGGACGTGCTGATCCTGCCGGGCGAAGGGCTGGTGCGGGCTATTGTGCGCCGGTTCAACCTCCATTTTGGGCATGTGAAGCGCGCCTTTGATTTGGTGCTGGTGCTGGCGGCAGGGATTCTGTCCCTGGCGGCGACCGGAAAGGTGCTGGGAATCCGCGAGGGCACGGTGGCAGCGGCCCTGGTTGTGGGTCCCATATCGCATTTCTTCATCGGACGGATCAACGCGTTTGCCCGCGGCGAGAATCCGGTGCCGGAATCCTTAAACTGCCTGGTGGAGCATGAGGAGGAGTCGGGCGCGGCGAATTTGTGAATATTCTGATAATTTACGAAAATAGTGGAAATAAATGTATAAAAAGTATAAGAAAATAGCAACAATTACATTAAATTAGATCAACTTAAAAATAAGCTAAAAATAGTATTAAATAACTATAAAAGTATTGACAAATAGGGACTCTTTGGCTATAATAAAGCTATCAAAAGAACAGAAGAGAGAAGCAAAAACGAACTGCAGGAGCAGTTCACATACCAGTTACAAAAATCTAAGCAAAGGAGGTACGGACCACCGGAGAATTAATTTTAGTTTCGTTTATCAAGAAGTGAGATAAACGAGACCAGGAAAAACCAATCTACAGAGTGAAATGTCCAGCAGAGTAAGATTTAAAACAATAAAATTAAATGTAATAGATTCAAAGCAGTGCACAATGAAACAATGTTCGTAAACATTTGAGATTTGAAACTGGAAGAACGTCACAGTTAATGAATTGGATTAAATTAGAATACTGTAGGACGAGCATTTGCAGAAGTAGCGTATGAGAAAATTTTAAACGTTATCGACAGAGTATCAGCAATGATCGGTTTAGTATCATGACGAGAAAGTGGTATTAGAACGAATACAGATACCGGGTAGCAGAGAGAGAATGAAAAAAGAAAATTGATCAAAAGCGAAACGGAATGCAAGAAATTTGGACAGAGTAACGGATGTAGATCGGAGTGACAATTTCATATAGAGAAGCACACGAAAATTCTTAAGAAAAGTGAGGCTTGGTCCAATGGACGACGTAGTTTGAAGGCGAGTATCGAAACGGAAATGAAAATTCGATACTCGCCTTCTCATTGTGCGCTTACACGGTTTTCCAGCGCTTTTCCACATGGTTTAAGACTTCACAGCCGTTTTCAGTGACCAGCACCAGATCCTCCACACGGACGCCGAATTCTCCGGGCAGATACACGCCCGGTTCCACGGAAAAGGTCATGCCTGCCTGCACCGTGTCGGTGTTGGCGGAGCTGACGTCGCCGAATTCGTGGTCCTCCAGGCCGATGGAGTGGCCCAGGCGGTGGGTAAAGTAAGGGCCGTAGCCGCCTGCCTCAATGTGCTCTCTGGCGGCGCGGTCGATGTCGCAGAAGCGGACGCCGGGGCGGATCATGGCCTCGGCTTTTTCGTTGGCCTGGCGGACCAGATCGTGGATGGCGGCGTATTTGGGATCCGGCTCCCCGCAGAAGAAGGTGCGGGTCATGTCGGAGCAGTAGCGATCCTTGCGGCAGCCCATGTCGATCACGATGCAGTCCCCCTTTTTGAGGGCCGTGCCGTCCGGTTCGTGGTGGGGGTCCGCGGCGTTGGCGCCGAAGGAGACGATGGTGCCAAAGGACAGGCCCTCGCAGCCGGCCTCGCGGTACAGCCTGGTGACCAGCTCGCTGACCTCCCGCTCCGTGACGCCCTCCCGGAGGCTTGCGGCGGCCATTTCCATGCAGGCGTCGTTGATCCGGGAGGCGGCGCGCATCTTTTCCCGCTCATCCTGGTCCTTGACGGCGCGGATGCGGTCCACGCAGCCGGAGGAGTTCACATAGCGGACGCCGGGGTTGCGGTCCATCAGGGCCAGGAGGAAGCGGGCGGGCCAGTTCTTGTCGACGCCCATATGCTCGGAGTGATCCACCGCTCTTGCCAGGATTCCCACCGTGTCGTCCGTATCCGTCATCCAGACCTCCTCCAGGCCGGTGGGGGAGACGGTGAACAGCTTATTTAAAAACAGCTTGTGACCGCCGTCCGCGCGGGCGTACAGGGCGAATAGGCGCTCGCCGGGCTGCACGTCCACCCCGGTGAAATACCAGATGGCCAGCGGATCGCTGACGATCATCTGGGTCAGCCCATCTTCCGCCAACGCCTGGGACAGGCGTTTCAGGCGCTGTCTGTGCAGTTCTTCCATAATCAAGTTCCTCCTCTTTGTTTACATTTTGTATTCATTATACAAGATGTGCGGGAAAAAGCAAGCCGCAGCCTGTGGATTTGGGATGCGGATTGTTCGATTTTTTTTAAGGAAAAAGAAATACATTGGGGAAATTTGTCTGTTAAAATGGTAAGAAAAGGATGTGTATCGGCGAGGAGGAGTGTTATGATGAAAAAGAAGATTTGGCGCTGCGCTGCGGCGGGCGCGATGGCGGCGGCGATTCTGGCGGGCTGCGGGCAGAAATCGGCTGGGACGCCGTCAGGCGGGACAAGGGAGGTTTCCGGCCCGCGGGCGGACGGCGGGCCGGAGTCCACGGAGGCCCGGGCGCAGACAGGAGAGGAGGCGCCGCCCGTTGAGCGGAAGGAGAACCGCGCTGAGGATCAGGAGTTGGGGAGCCTTACCCGGGTGAGGGAACCGGAGGCGATCCCGGCGGAGGACTTTGACGCCAGGCGAAGCGTGCGGGAGGACAATCCGGTGAGTGAGGAATTTGCAGGCGCGGCCAGGGCATTCTCCTTTGAGACGGCCTCCCGGCTTCTGGCAAAGGACACTGAGAACAGGAACTATTCCCCGCTGTCCCTCTACTATGCGCTGGCCCTGGCGGCCCAGGGCGCGGAGGGGAAGACGGAGCAGGAGCTGCTGGCGGTTCTGGGCGTAAAGGACAAGACTGAGCTGGCGGGACAGTGCGGCAATCTCTACCGGCTGCTGTATACGGACAACGAGTATTCGCGGCTTAAGCTGGCCAATTCCCTGTGGGCGAAGGAGGGGATGGAGCTGAAGGAGGGCTTTTTAAATGCGGCCCAGGACGATTTTTACGCTTCGGTGTACCCGGTGGATTTCGCTGATCCGGAAACAGGAAAGGCCATGGGACGGTGGATTTCCCAGCAAACCAACGGCACGCTGGCGCCCCAGCTGGACACGTCGCCCCGGGATATTCTGGCGATCATCAACACAGTCTATTTTTACGACCAGTGGGTCAACCGGTTTGAACAGTCGGCCAACACCCAGGGAACGTTTACCACGGCCGGCGGCCAGGAGGTCAAGTGCGAATATATGCATCTCACAGGCGCTTTCCAGGCGTATTATGAAGGGGAAGGGTATTCCGGCACGGAGCTGTGGCTGAAGGACAACGGTTCCCTGTTCCTGATTCTGCCGGACGAGGGCGTGGATGCCCGGGACCTGATCAAACAGGAGGGTAAGCTGGCCCGGATGTTTGAGCGGGAGAACGGCCAGGGCGGTCTCATGGATCTCTCACTGCCCAAGTTCAGCTTTGAGGACAGCATGGATTTGGCGGAGATGCTGCAGGACATGGGCGTGAAGGAGGCTTTCGGCGTGGAGGCGGATTTCTCAGCTATGTCGGATGAGCCTGCCTTTATCTCCCTGATCAGGCAGGAGACCCATATCGGGATCAACGAGGACGGCGTGGAGGCCTCGGCGTACACGGAGATTGCTGTGGCAGGGGCAGGGCTTCCCGACGGCAGGCATGCCCTGGACTTCAACCGCCCGTTCATTTTCGGGATTATCAGCGATTCGGGGATTCCGCTGTTTTTGGGAGTGTGCAACAATCCGCAGTAAAGGCGCAGAGGAGGCGGTTTGATGAAGCGTGGCAGATATTGGCAGAGGTCGGCGATTGCGATGGCGGTCTTTGTGCTGATGGTAGTCTGGCGGCCGTCGTTTGACGCCAGGGTTGCGGTGGAAAAAAAGGTGGGACAAGCCGAGGGGTTTTCGGTCGTGGAGATGATCGGGGAGAAAAAAGTGGCTCAAAACCGGTCGTTGGTTCTGTATCTCAGCGAGAAGGGGGAGATCGATTGCGCGGCGGTGAAGCACACCTTGGGAATCTACCAGGCCGAAGCGGTGTTCGGCTATATTCCGGCCAGGGATTCCGGGGCTGTGGAGAGCGGACAAAACAGGGCCCATCTGCTGTACTGCCCTTACGGCCGCGGAGACTGGTATCTCTGCTACGGCGTGGTGGCGGATCAGGAGGTGGCCCAGGTGATGTTCGGGGACCAGAGGATGGACGAGTTCCAGTACGGGGGCGTGCGGATCGTCTACTGCTGGGGCGCAGGCAGCCCTGATGGGAAGTTTGTGCTAAAGGATGCCCGGGGCCGGGAGCTGGATATGGTGAAGCAATGAGAGGCGCCTGGGGGTCCCTCGCTCCCGGACGGGATGGGGGCCCCAGGCTGATAAACGGGAGAAGGAGCTTAGAAGCGGATTATGGAGCGGAGAGATAAGACAAATTATTACCTGGATTTGGCGGACGTGGTGTCCAAGCGGTGCACCTGCCTGCGGCGGCATTACGGCGCGGTGATTGTGAAGAACGACGAGGTGATCTCCACCGGCTATGTGGGCGCGCCCAGGGGCAGGAAGAACTGTTCGGACCTGGAATACTGCATCCGGCAGAAAATGAACATTCCCAGAGGAGAGCGGTATGAACTTTGCCGCAGCGTGCACGCGGAGGCCAACGCGATCATCAGCGCGGAGCGGGAGAAAATGATGGGCGGAACCCTCTACCTGTCGGGGCGGGAGGTGGAGACGGGTGCCTACATCAGCAATTCCAGCAGCTGCTCCATGTGCAAGCGCCTGATCATCAACGCCGGGATAGAGACGGTGGTGATCCGGGACGACGAGAACCGCTACCGGGTGGTCCGGGTACAGGACTGGATCGACAACGATGAATCCCTGGAGGGGACGTTCGGGTATTGAGCGCGGAGCGGCAAAAGAATTGGGGAAATATAAAAATAGGAAGGAATTGGAAATTATGATCCGTTATGGCACTATTGGGACGAATTTTGTGGTAAAGTGGTTTTTGGAGGCGGCAAAGAAGTGCGGGAACCTGCACTACAGCGCGGCGTATTCCAGGAGTATGGAGAAGGCGCGGGAGTTTGCGCAGCAGTACGGGGCGGACCGGGGGACGGATTCGCTGACGGAGCTGGCGGAGGCGGAGGATGTGGACGCGGTCTATATCGCCAGCCCCAACAGCCTGCATTTTGAGCAGGCCGCGCTTATGCTGTCCCACGGAAAGCATGTGCTGTGCGAGAAAACGGTCACCACCAACCGGAGGGAGCTGGTCCGCCTGCTGGAGATCGCCGATGAGCGGGGACTGGTGTTTATGGAGGCGCTGCGTTCCTCGTTTATCCCGGCCTTTGACCTAGTCCGGGACAATTTGGGGAAGCTGGGGACGATCCGACGCGTCAGCCTGCAGTACGGTAAATACTCATCCCGCTATGACAAGTTCCGGGCGGGCGTGGTGGAGAACGCCTTTGACCCGTCCCTTTCCAACGGGGCGCTGATGGATATCGGCGTGTACTGCGTGCACACGCTGGTGAAGCTGTTCGGGCTGCCGGAGAAAATTTTGGCGGACGCCGTGTTCCTGGAGAACGGCGTGGACGGGGCCGGAACCATCCTGGCCTCCTACGGGGGCATGCAGGCGGAGGTGCTGTATTCCAAGATCACCACAAACCGCTGTCCCTGCCAGATTCAGGGCGAGGAGGCGACCATGGTGATCCGGGGGGACCTGACCAACCCCGACGAGATTGTGATCTGGTACCGGAACGGGGAGAAGGAGAGCTTTACGCCGGAGGGGCGCGAGGACACCATGCTTCCGGAGGTGAAGGAGTGGCTGCGCCTGATGGAGAGCGGGGAGTCAGGGGCGGCGCACAACCGCTGCTCGCTGATGGCGCTGGAGGTGATGGACGAGGCGCGGCGGCAGCTGGGAATCGTGTACCCGGCGGACCGCAGGGAGCTTTGGAAGCAGCGGTGACGGCAGGGAGGGCCTACAGGCCCTCCAGGTCAAAGGGCGGCGTGTATTCCTCGCGGGCGCTGCTTTTTTCCTGCATGAAGCCGTCGGTGAGCCCCAGTGCAATGGCCTCGTCTATGACCTGATTGTATTCAAAGGTGGTGATACGGCGGTTTAACTCAGGGAAGTCCCCACTGTGGTAAAAGG
Organism: Enterocloster asparagiformis; assembly: GCA_018380885.1. Taxonomy (GTDB): domain Bacteria; phylum Bacillota; class Clostridia; order Lachnospirales; family Lachnospiraceae; genus Enterocloster. The sequence continues at coordinate 27,109 of JAGZSY010000006.1, read as the reverse complement.
GCGTGTACTGGCTCATCAGGCTGATCAGGTAGCGGCCGTCCGGAAAATGTTCTTTGATCCAGCGCAGCAGGGCTATGGAGTCGCAGCGATGGGAGGGCAGGACCATATGGCGGATGATAACGCCCTTTTTCATGAGCGGAGCGATGGCTTTGCTCGCTTTTTTTGTCCCGGGGACGCCCTCAGCGGCGGCGACAGCCGGGGCCTCGTATACCGGCGGGCCGGTCTGGGCGATCATCTGGCCGATGGCGGCGGCAGCGGTCTCAAAGTAATCGGGAGCCTTGGAGTATTTGGTGGCCAGCCCGTTGTCAAAGTACTTGAAGTCGGGCAGCCAGATGTCCACGTAGTCCTTCAGGGCTTTGACGGTCTCCACGCGCTCGTAGCCGCCGCAGTTGTAGACCACGGGGATGCGCAGACGGCCCCTGACCTGATCCAGGGCCTCCAGGATATCGGGCAGATACTGGGTGGCGGTGACCAGATTGATGTTGTGGGCGCCCTGGGCCTGAAGGTCCAGGAAAATGCCGGCCAGCCGGTCCGGTGATAGCTCCTTGCCGAAGTTCTCGCTGCTGATCTGATAGTTCTGGCAGAAGCGGCAGCGCAGCGTGCAGCCGGAGAAGAACACGGTGCCGCTGCCGCCGGGCTCGCCCTCGGCTCCGGAGAGACAGGGCTCCTCCCACTGGTGCAGCGCGGCCCTGGCGGCCCGGAGCGTGTCGCCGCAGCCGCAGAAGCCGGTGGTGCGGCTGCGGTCTGCGCGGCACATTCTGGGACAGAGCTGGCAGGATTTGTATTGTTCGCGTGTGATGGTCTCGTTCATTTTGTGTTCGCTCCTGTTATCAGATGGTAAAGTCCTGCTGCTCGGGCAGGCGATGCTGCTCCCGGAATTCCTTGGGGGAGACGCCGTATTCCTTTTTGAAGGCGCGGAAAAAGCTGGTGTAGTCCCGAAAGCCGTACTGCTGGAATACCCGGCTGATGGGCTGGTCCGAGAGAATGGCGTTTTTGCTGGCTTGAAGCCGCTTTTTCAGGATATACTGATGCAGAGGGATTCCCATGTTATCCTTGAAGATGTGGGCGATGTGGTATTTGCTCACATAGAAAAACGCGGCCAGGGTGTCCAGGCTCAAATCTTCGTCCAGATGGCGGTTCACATAGTCGCAGATGTTCAGGTAGAGGACGTTCTCGTAGACGGCGGATTTCTGGTGCAGGCTGTCGTAGAGGATGCGGTTGATGTGGACCAGGAAGGACATGACGGCCAGGGGCGCGGCCTGCTTGGAAAAGGGGCGGCCGCCGGACAGCTCCTCCACCATGTCGGTGAGCCTCCCCTGGATGTCCTGGGCGGTGATGTAGTCGTTGTGGAAGCGGTAGGTCTGATGGCTCTGGGCGTAGTCGGCCGCGTAGGTCATGTCCTGGTCGTGGGCCCGCAGGCGGCGGTAGAAGTTCTGGCTGATCCACAGCACGAAGCGGCGGTAGGAGCCCTCGTGATCCCCAAAGACCGGGCGGTGGGGAAGGCCCGGCGGGATCAGGAGGTAGTCGCCGTATTCCAGGGCGTAGGATTTGTCGGAAATTTCGTAGGTGACGTTCCCCTCCAGGAAAAAGTAAAATTCATAGTAGTCGTGGTGGTGGGTGGAAACGTGGTCCAGGCTGACGTCGTTGTAGTAGAAAAGCTCGAAATCGCCGGACTGCATGTATTGCCGGGTGGTGAAGCTGTTGGAGAGGGATTTTTTCATGGTGTGGTGTGCGCGTCTCCTTTTTATGGGATAGGGTGAGGAGAGGTGTTGGGACCGGGACTTTGAAGCGCCCTGGATTTTTGCTCCCCTCATCGCCTTTGCCAATAGTATACCACAATTTTTGCAATGGTTACAACAAATTAAACTATGGACGTTGGTTATAGATCTGTTATAATGGGATCATAAGGTTTGAGGCAAGCGTGAATTCATTTAAGGAGGAGTTACACATGAAATTATCATTCAGATGGTATGGAGAAGACGACAAGGTTACGCTGGAGAATATCCGGCAGATTCCGGGGATGCAGTCCATCGTGACAGCGGTTTACGACGTGCCGGTGGGCGAGGTTTGGAGCCGCGAGAGCATCGCCAGGCTGAAAAAGCAGGTGGAGGACGCCGGACTGGGCTTTGATGTGATCGAGAGCATCCCGGTTCACGAGGACATCAAGCTGGGCAAGGATACCAGGGACCAGTATATCGCCAACTACTGCGAGAACATCCGCCGCGTGGCCGAGGCCGGAATCAAGTGCATCTGCTACAATTTCATGCCCGTGTTCGACTGGACCAGAACACAGCTGGATCACGAGCTGGGCGACGGCTCCACCTCCCTGGTCTACTATCAGGAGCAGGTTGACGCTGTGAACCCCATGAACAGCGACAGCGATCTGACCCTTCCGGGCTGGGATTCCAGCTACACCAAGGACGGCCTGAAGGCGGTTGTGGCCGAGTACAACAGCATGACCGAGGATATGCTGTGGGACAACCTGAAGTATTTCCTGGAGCGCGTGATCCCGGTTGCCGCCGAGTGCGACGTGAACATGGCAATCCATGAGGACGATCCCTGCTGGAGCATTTTCGGGCTGCCCAGAATCATCACCTGCGAGGAGAACCTGGACCGCTTCTTAAAGCTGGTGGACGACAAGCACAACGGCATCACCCTGTGCACGGGTTCCCTGGGCTGCTCAGCAAAGAACGACGTGGTGCGCATGGCCGGCAAGTACGCCGCGATGGGCCGCATCCATTTTGCACACCTGCGCAACGTGGCGGTGCTGGACAACGGCTTTGAGGAGAGAGCCCACCTGTCCTCCTGCGGTTCCCTGGATATGTTCGGAATCGTGAAAGCGCTGGTGGACAACGGATTTGACGGCTACGTGAGACCCGACCACGGACGCATGATCTGGGGGGAGACCGGCCGCGCCGGATACGGCCTGTACGACAGAGCCCTGGGCGCCACCTATCTGAACGGCCTGTTCGAGGCAGTGGAGAAGATGAGCAAATAATTGAACAAGCATCGATTGATTAAACGCCTGTCCGGGGAAATCTCCCGGGCGGGCGTTTGCGCGAGAATGGGGAGACGGCGGGGGAGCGGTAGAACCAGCGCTGCTGCCATGGCCTGATGATTGCCGGCTGGCGGCCGCCGGGTTCCCCGCCGCCGGCAAGGAACGGCGGGGAAGAGTGCGGTTGTGCCGGAATCCCTGAATCGGCCGATATCGAGAAAAATGGAATAAAATGGAAAGGAGATCGCGGAGATGGCAATGACCTTTGGGACGGATTTAAGCGGCAAGGTAGCTGTGGTGACGGGAGCAGGGGGCGTGCTCTGCGGAATGTTTGCGCGCACGCTCTCCGAGGCGGGGGCCGCGGTGGCGCTGTTGGATATCAACGAGGAGGCGGCGGCAAAAGCCGCGGAGGAGATTGTCCGCTGCGGCGGCAGGGCGGCGGCTTACCGAGCCGATGTGATGGACAAGGAGGAGTTGGAGAGCGTTCACGCCAGGGTGCTGGCCCAGTTGGGGCCCTGCGACATTCTGGTTAACGGGGCGGGCGGCAACCAGGCCTGCGCCAACACGGCTAAGGATTATTTCGAGATGGGGGATATCGAGGCGGATGTGGTGACCTTCTTTGATCTGAAGTACGAGGGCGTTGAGGGCGTGCTGAACCTGAACTTTATGGGCCCGCTCCTCACCAGCCAGGTGTTCGCCAAGGACATGGTGGGCCGGGAGGGCTGCAATATATTAAATATTTCCTCTGCCAGCGCGCGTACCGGTCTGACGCGGATTCCCATCTACAGCGGCGCGGAGGCTGCCCTGAGCAATTTTACCCAGTGGCTGGCCGTCCATTTCGCGAAAGCGGGAATCCGGGTGAACGCCATTGCGCCGGGATTCTTCGTGACCAAGCAGAACGAGCGCCTGCTCTACGACGAGGACGGCACTCCCACGGCCCGGACTGCCAAAGTCCTGGCAGCCACGCCCATGGAGCGGTTCGGAAGGCCGGAGGAGCTCAACGGGGCGCTGATGTTTCTTCTGAACAATGAAGCGGCCGGGTTTATCACCGGGGTGGTGCTGCCGGTGGACGGGGGATTTTTGGCGTATTCTGGGGTGTGACACAGAGGAGGAGTATAAAAAGAATGGCTCTAAATTTATGTGAATAAGTTCAGATCTATTGTAATGATTTGTTTGAAAAGGAAAACATCCAAAAGCAGGTTTGATTGTTTTTGGATGTTTTTTTGTATAACTTTAACATCAAGAATTAAAGCGGCTTACCTTATTCTCCCATGACCAAGACCTGTACACAGCGGCTGCGCGGGTGTGTCTGATCAAAATCCACAAAATAAATATGACCGTAGGCCCCCAGATCCGGTTGCCCATCCTCAAGAATTATGGTCTCACTCCGGCCCAGAAGAGCAGATCTGAGATGGCCGTCCGTGTTCAGTGTTTCAGGCTTAGACTCACCATGCTGCTGGGAAAACTCAGTGAGTTTGGGACCTGGATGCATATACTGCCCTTCTACACGACAGGTTGGAATGAGGGATTCAAAGATATTGATCAGATCCTGCTGGAGATACTCCAGACCGGCGTAGGTTTCATCAAAAGAACATTCCTGAATCATGACGGAGCAGGTCGTATGATGGGAATATACCACACAGATGCCGTCCTTAACGCCGGAACGGCCAATGATTTCCCGGACCTGGGGCGTCACGGTGTGAAAGGTGGGGCGCATCCCTATAGATTGAACGTTAAATGATTCCCGATGAATTTTCATATGACCTCCTTTGCAGTTTGCACAGATCGTCCTTTGCCTTGCGCGTGTAGAAGATCATTTCCTCGGCCATGGCGCAGGGGAAGGGTGCAGTTACGATACCGGAGGCAGCTCCGGTTCCGTCCGCTCCGGCACATATGTTCTGATACACTTGCTGCCCGGAGCGAATTCCCGCAGCCTGTTCAACAAGTGTGTGGGGAGCGATGCGGCGGATTGACTCCACAGTTTGACGCACATAGTCCATACTGCTGGTCTGGTCCGTACCGATCAATTCTGTGGGCTCAGGATTGATAATGTCGGGAAGGAACTGGGCTGCGGCGTTGATTTCTGTCGGAGTATCTGCACAGATAAATGTGAGAAGCTCCAGCTCCTGGGCTCGCTCCATGGTCAGTCGGATTGCCGGAAGTGTCATAGGGCGTTCGCAATGATTGATTACAACACCTCTGGCTCCGGCTGCGCAGACAGATTCGGGGAGAACATCCGCCATTCCGCGCCCTGGACGCAGAGTATCCATGTAGGGAGCGAAAATGATCAGATGTTCTGTGTGATCAGCTATCCGACGAATATCGGCATAGGGAGCGATAAACAAAACGTCTATGTCGTAGCGGGCCGCAGCCTTGTCTGCGGCTAAGGCTAGGCGTAGCACGTCATCTCCATAGATATAATTCTTGACTCCGATTTCAAAAAAGGGAACCCGTATGCTTGCTTTCACTTTCAACCACCTCCTTTTTAATTATTTTAAAACAAAATGATTAAAAAGTCAATTTAAAATGATCAAATAGTCGAAATTATACGCATATAAGATTCACTCCTGCGCTTTTACACTGGAGATAATTCTCCTGTGGCAGGCTTTTATCGGTAATAAACAGAGATACCTGTTCCATAGGGGCATATGAAATGAGCGAATTCTTGAAAAATTTGTCCGAATGTGCAAGCACCACTGAGTGCTCCGAGCGGGCGACCAGAATTTCGTCGATGCTGACAGTATCTACATCGATGGCCATAATCCCATCGGTTAGATTGCAGGCATCTGCTCCGGTGAAGCAGTAGTCAAAACGTAGCGTACGCAGAAGGCGCTCACAGAGGAAACCGCAGAAGTCTTTGCGGTCAGGGCGATAGTGACCTCCGATCAATGTGACATTGACTACAGGGGAGAGCACGTTGAGATTAATGATGGAGTTGGTGTAGATGGAGACCCCATTGACCTCATTATTTCGGATGCGTTGGGACAATGCAATGGCAAACTGCTCAATGGTGGTTCCGGCTTCCATGAAGATGGTCTGTTTGTCTTGAACCAGTTGGGCGGCGTACTTGGCTATTTGGACTTTTTTATCAATATGCTCATTTTTCAGGACATCGAAGGAGTAGTCTGAGCCAACCTTGGCAATATGGCGGATTCCTCCATGAGTACGGACAACTTGTCCGGATTCCGCCAGCTGGGTACAGGTCCTCCTGGCAGTGGGAAGAGATACGTTAAAATGATCGGCGACTTCTTGAACGGTCAGATTCCGTTTTTCCTCGAGAAGCTTTAGAAGTCGAATATTTCGGTCATCTGTCTTTTTCATGGTTCTTACCTCGTTGGTTTTAGTTATAGTATGGTTAATAGCTTTATTATAAACTAAAATTGGGAAAAATACAAGAAAAATGATCGATTTGCGCAAAAAGAAAGAATAAAATTTGTTGAGCGATAAAAGAATGTGCAAAAACCTTGACTTAAATTGGCAAATAAGCTAATATAATTATATAAATGAGTGAAAGATCAAAAGCAAAACAAAAATGATCAATATTGAGGAGGGGGAAATGGCGATTTATCAAACATGTTTTACAATTCAGAGTGAGGCAAGGCCCACATTTCATGATGTGACGGAGCAGGCTGGACAAATTCTGGAAAAGTCTGGAATCCAGGAGGGGCTTATGGTAGTGTTTTCTCAGCATACGACCTGCTCTGTGTTGATTCAGGAACAGTCGGATGATACAGATTATTATGGCACACAGTTGATTTTGCAGGATATGGTGAACGGGTTTGAAAAGCTGTTTCCAACTTGCAGAACCCAGGGCCAATACCTCCATCCGGGCCCTGAACACATTGCGATTGCGAAGAGAGCGCGGGATGAGGAGGCCTTCTGGAGTCTGAATACGGATGCACATTTACGATCCGTCTTGTTGGGACGATCCGTGATAATACCGGTGATCGGCGGAATATTACAGCTGGGAGAGTTTGGACGGATCTATTTCGCGGATTTTGATCAGGTTCGCGCCAGGGAGAGGACGGTCCGGATTTCGGTTATTTGCTGAGATTTGGAGCCACTACGAGAGAGGAGTTTACTGTGTTTGAAAGGAGAAGCAGATGATGAAACGAATGCGAATGGTAAGACGGATACTGGCAGTTCTGGTTGCAACGGCTTTGTTATTAGGCCTGACGAGCTGCTCGCAGGGAAACAGAAAGAAGGGTGAGGACAATACTATTACAGTTTATGTAGCGCACAATGCGGATCAGTACAATACAGCAATTCAGAAGTTTCAGGAGGCGACAGGTATTGAGGTACTGGCGGTTTCGCTGGGAACAGGAGAATGCCTGCAGCGAATTGCGGCGGAGTCTCAAAATCCGCAATGCGATGTGATGTGGGGAGGGACTACGGAATCGTTGGAGGCGTACAAGCAATATTTCCAGCCCTGCGTGTCCAGCGAGGATAAATATATCTCGGAGCTTTTTAAAGATCCTGAGGATCTATGGATTGGAGAATCCCAGCAACCGGCAGTAATTATGTATAACAAGGAGTTAGTGAGCGAGGATCAGAAGCCGGAGTACTGGACCGATCTTCAGGATTCTCAGTGGAAGGGAAAGATTGCTTCCGCCAACCCAGCCAGCTCCGGTTCGGCCTACACTTTGATCGCCACCATGGTGATGGCCGAGTCCAAGGACAAGAATTATGAGGAGGGCTGGGAATTTGTGGAGAAGCTCGCGCCGAATCTGATTATGTCGGGCGGTTCCTCATCTGTGTATAAGGGGGTGGCCGATGGTGAATATCCATTGGGCCTGACTTTGGAACAGCTGGCCTATGTGTATGTAAAGGCTGACCCAGATAAGACGGGAATGATTTATCCCAAGGACGGTTCGTCCAATGTGCCCGATGGAGTTGCCATGATTAAGGATTGCCCTAATCCACAGAACGCACAGAAATTCATTGATTTTCTGCTGGGGAAGGAGTGTCAGCAGATTATGAGCAATGACTTTGGAAGAAGATCCGTTCGCGACGACGTTGATCAGCCCGATGGATTGCCGAATTTGGAAGATATTAATTTTTTAGATTATGATTTTGAGTGGGCAGGAGCAGGCAAGGATAAGGTAGTCGCCCGTTGGGAAGAGATCGCTGTGAATGTAGAGAGTAAGTAGCAGCCGATGGGGTCTGCATGGGAGGTGAAAGTATGAGCTTACGGATTCAGATTCAGGATGTGGTGAAAACGTTTGGAAAGGTGCAGGCGGTTGACCATATAACGCTAGATATAGAGCCAGGAGAGTTTTTCACGCTGTTGGGCCCCTCTGGATGTGGTAAAACCACGCTGCTTCGGGGAATTGCCGGATTTAACAAGCTGGATGGAGGAGAAATCCGGTTTGGAGGTAAAAGGATGAATGATATTCCGGCCCATAAGCGGGATATTGGCATGGTGTTTCAGAATTATGCAATTTTCCCTCATATGACAGTCGCGGAAAACGTGGCATATGGACTGAACGCAAAGCAGATTCCCAAGGATCAGATCAAAATCCGGGTTCGTGAGGCTCTCTCCCAGGTTCAGATCGAAACGCTCGCGGATCGCAAGCCTAACGAACTTTCCGGGGGTCAGCAGCAGCGGGTGGCTCTGGCTAGGGCTTATATCATCGAACCCAGTGTTCTCCTGATGGACGAGCCGCTTTCTAACCTAGACGCAAAGCTGCGGATTCAGATGCGTACTATTATCAAGAAACTTCAGCGTAAGCTGGGGATTACCACGATCTATGTGACTCACGACCAAGAGGAGGCACTGGCAATATCGGACCGTATTGCAGTGCTGCAGTCTGGGAAGGTTATGCAGACAGGGACTCCCGAGGAAGTTTATAAATGGCCGGAGAACCGGTTTGTGGCAGGATTTATAGGCATCTCGAATTTTTTGGAATGCAGGATGGCGGGGGAAGTACAAGGGAAGGCTGTGATTGAGACCGCGGGGGGATTTAAGGTGACGATGGTGTTAAAGGAGGCTTGCAGAGAAGCGCTTCTACTGGCCGTTCGGCCGGAGCAGCTCTATTTCGATCCGTTAGGGGGAATACCGGCCACTATTAATTTTTCACTTTTTCTAGGAGATTTTGTGGAGTATGAGGTCCAGTGTGACGATGGTCAGATTTTGCAGGTCAACGAATACACCCGTGAGGCGGAGAATATACGCCCTGATGGAGAGAAGGTATTTGTAAATTTCGATCCCTCCCGGGCGGGACTTTATGAAAAACAGACAGGAAGGCTGCTTTCAGTGTGGAAGAAACGGGGGTGAGAGTATGGCGAAGTTCCGTCGGATTGAATTCTGGACTGTTATTAAGATACTAATTTTTATGTTTGTGCTGGTAACGATTTTGTATCCTGTCTCTACAGTCGTAATACGAAGTATAACCGATTCAAATGGAAATATAACGCTGGGAAATTTTACAAAGTTTTTTACAATTCCCTATTACCGTAACGTCCTGTTTAACAGCCTGAAAGTATCATTTATTACTACTGCGCTGTCGGTGGTGATTGGAGTATCCCTGGCCTATCTTCTGAATCGTTATGAGTTTAAAACAAAGCGATTTTTAAATATTGCGATCATTCTGTCGCTGATGTCTCCGCCCTTTATTGGTGCTTACGCGTGGATCATGCTGTTTGGACGAGCAGGTTTTATCACGGCGTTTCTGGAACGCGTATTTCATATTAATATGCCGACCATATACGGGGAGCTTGGTATTATCGGAGTGTTTACATTTAAAATGTACCCCTATGTGTATCTGTTTACCTCCGGCGCGCTATCTGGAATCGACGCTTCGTTGGAGGAAGCGGCGGAGAGCCTTGGATCATCCCGGCTTAAGCGTCTGATGAATATTACAATTCCGGTAGTGTGTCCATCAATTCTGGCGGGGGCCGTGATGGTGTTTATGTCGTGTATTTCGGATTTCGGCGTTCCAAGCTTGATTGGGCAAAACTATAAGGTGCTGGCGACACTGGTTTATGAGCAGTACATGAGTGAAATCGGTACCAGCTCCAACTTTGCCAGCGCGGTGAGTATGATTATTATTTCTATGGCTGCTCTGTTGCTGATTCTACAGAAGGCGTATATTAATAAGAAGAATTATCAAATGTCCTCGCTCCATCCGGTGTCTATGCTACAGCTGCGTTCCGGAGTGCGTTTTTTGGTGTGGCTGCCCATGTTTGCTGTGGTGCTGTTCTCGCTCTGTCCGCAGATTGTGGTCATTGCGACTTCATTTAAAAATTGTAACGGGCCTTATTTTGTGGAAGGCTGGGGCATGGACAATTACGTGATGATTTTTACCAGAATGATCCGCAGCATCAAGAATACCTATATATTCTCGCTGTGGGCCATTGTCATCATGGTGGCGGTGGGAAGTCTGGCCGCGTATTTGAGCGTGCGAAGGAAAAGTGCGCTTACTGGCTTTATCGATTTATCGCTGACATTTCCGTATGTGATTCCCGGAGCTGTGATGGGACTTTGCCTGATTAGCGCGTTTAACCGGGCGCCTCTTTTTCTGGTAGGTACGGCGACTATTATGGTATTATCCTACTCAGTGCGAAAAATACCCTATACGGTTCGCTCGGCCTCCGGCTTTTTGACTCAGATGGACCCGGGGATGGAGGAGGCCTCCGTGAGTCTGGGAATTGCTCCGGGAAAGACGTTCCTGAAGATTACGCTGCCGCTCATGCTGCCAGGAGTTATATCGGGGGCGATTCTGAGCTGGATAGAGACGATCAATGAACTGAGTTCCAGCATCATGCTATATACAGGCAGGACATCCACGATTTCAGTTTCGATTTTCAATGAGGTAGCCCGCAACAGCTTTGGAACTGCTGCTGCTATGGCGACAATTCTTACGATTTCCACTGTGATTATGCTGACGGTTTCTACTGTGATCAGCAAGGGAAAGATTTCTATCGTATAAGGAGGTGCCGGATGCTTAACGAAATGATCGATCTGGCGAGAGATACCGGACGGATTTTTGCAGCAGCGTCTGCTGCTGGAGGATCGGCTGTGCATAGGAAACAGGGCATAGGAAATTTCGTAACGGATTATGATCTGAGAATACAAAACTATTTGTATGAAAATCTAAAGGAACTGCAGCCGGATGCGAGCTTTGTCTGTGAAGAGGGACGGTGCGAGATAAATTCGGGACCGGGCACCTTTATCGTCGACCCCATCGACGGGACAGCCAATTTTATTAACGGTTACGGGCACAGTGCGGTGTCTATCGCTTATGCAGAAAATGGGCAGGTACGCTGCGGGGTAGTGTTTAATCCCTACAAAGATGAAATGTTTTACGCTGGTTTTGGGGAGGGAGCTTTTCTGAACGGACAGCGCATTCATTCACGCAGGAGACCGCTGGAGGAGGGGGTTGTGCTGTTCGGAACTTCATCCTATGACCGTGGGCTAACGGAAGTCACGTTTCTTCTCTTAAAAAAGCTCTTTGAGCAGTCGCTGGATCTGCGGAATACCGGATCTGCAGCCCTTGATATCTGCTACGTGGCAAGTGGAAAATGCGACGTCTTTTTTGAAATGATGCTGTCGCCATGGGATTATGCTGCCGGATCGCTGATATTGGAGGAAGCGGGAGGAGTTATTCAGCGGATTGAGGGAGGTCCGGTGTCTCTGACAGAACCCGGATCAGTGTTGGCCGCTTCTGCCGGATCGTATCAGAACTGTCGGAATCTGTGGGAAATAGTAGGGGAGGGGAGTGAACGATGTGAGAGTATTTCTAACACTGGATATAGGGACCACAGCGGTCAAAGCCGCAGCATTTGACGAAGAAATGGAGCAGTTGGGAATGGTAATCCGGGAATATACATTGGATACACCCAAACCGGATTTTGTGGAGCTGGATCCTGAGGTGTACTGGGAGAGTGCAGTAGATGGAATCCGGCAGATTTTAGCGTGCACCGGAGTACGACCGGAGGAGGTGGCCTGTATTACCTGTACAACCCAAGGGGAGACGTTGATCTTACTGGATGAGGTGGAGCGTGTGATTCGTCCGGCTATTGTATGGTTGGATGGACGCGGACGGGAACAGGCGGATCGGATCGGCCGGTATTTTGACAGGGCAACCTTTTATCGCCACACAGGCCTGCCGATGGTGAATGGATTCTGCCCCATTGCAAAGCTTGTCTGGCTGCAGGAACAGGAGCCATTTCACTGGAGACAGATAAAAAAGGTGCTTCTACTGGAAGACTATTTAATATGGAAACTGACTGGCAGGTATGTAACGAACCCAGCTCTGGCATGTTCTACCGGATATTTCGATATTCTGACCGGAACCTACTGGCGGGAAATGCTGGAATATTGCGGGCTAGATGAAGCACAGCTGCCGGATATTGTTTCCTGCGGCCAGCTAGTGGGAAATTTGACCAGCTGGGCGGCAGATGAATTGGGACTTACAGAAACTGTGCTGGTCTCCACTGGAGCTATGGATCAGGTAGCTGCGGCTATTGGGGCCGGCAATTTACGGGACGGAATGGTGAGTGAGAGTACCGGAACCTGTGATACGGTGGCGGCAACCTGCAGGCGGGCGGATACACAGTGGTGGAGCCCGGTTACTGTATATTGTCATGGAAGTGAAGGGCGGTACCTAAAGGTTCTGATCAGCCAGACTTCGGGAATTGTCTACAAGTGGTTCAGAGATGAGTTCTGCCGGGATTTGGTTGGGAGAGATGAGGCCGGGGCGGCATTTGCTAAAATGGATCGCGAGGCGCAGGAAGCGCCGCCGGGGAGCAATGGGCTTTTGATGTACCCGTGTTTGGCGGGAATTCAGTTTCCTCAGGCCGATGAGGGGGCCAGGGGTGTGTTCCTGGGAATCGGTCTGGATACGGGACGGCAGTGCTTCTTACGAGCTGTTCTGGAGGGCGTTGGTTTTATGCTCAAAGAGAGTGTTGGCGTGTTGGGAGCGACTCCGGAGGAGATTGTAGTTCTGGGAGGCGGCTCCAAGAGCGCGCTATGGAATCAGATCAAGGCGGATATATGCGATGTACGCATTATGACGATGCGGACGGAGGAGTGTGCTTCACTGGGAGCAGCGGTATTGGGAGCGGTGGCCTGCGGTGTGTTTAAGGACATTGACGCGGCGGAAGCGTACATTGCAGCAAAATGTGTTTACGCCCCCAATTCGGAGCGGGTAGGGCTGTACCAAAGCATGTATGAGCGGTATTCGCAGATATATGAGCAGGTAAAACAATTGTATAAGCGTATTGTCCAATAAGTCTGCACGCCTGCTGCACTGGCCGTAAGAAAACGCAGCGTATAGAAGTGAAATTTATCGCAAAAGACGGATTTGTATGAACTTTTACTGGTAACTATGAGGATATTGATCGGTATGTCGAAACGAAAAACAGGGGGTAGAAAAATGGCAGATAGTTTACAAAAATTTGTAAAGCCGCGTTTGGGCCTGCTCGGTTTGATGACGGATAATTATGAACAAGTATTTCCGGGGATTACGGAGCGTCAGGAAAATTTTGCACGGAAAGTGGCGGATAGTCTGTCTGAGATGGTGGAAATTCAATTTATTGGGGCGGGGCTGAACCGGAAAAGCATTGAGAAAATTGTGCAGCAGTACAATGAGATGAGTCTGGACGGGATACTGGTCACATTGCTAACATACAGCCAAGGCTCCTGGATTGTGCGGGCTCTGGAGGAAAACCATCTGCCCATTGCGGTGGCGGTGATTCAGCAGGATCGCACTGTGCTGGATGAATGGGAAGAGTTGGACCTAACGGTAAACCAGGGGCTGCATGGCGCTCAGGACAATTGCAATGCCATTATGCGTATGGGGATTCCCTGCCACTTTTTTGCAGGAGAGTGGGAGAGCCCGCGGTTTAAAAAGTTTGTGTTAGATTTCGGAAAGGCGGCCGCCACGGTGCGGTTTTTAAGACATATGCGCGTAGCGGTAATCGGACGGATGGCGGGTATGAATGATGTGCTGACGGATGATATGGCGGTATTGCGAAAAATTGGGCCGGAGTTTGTCCACGAGAGTCTTGGACCTATCTACCGGAATATGGAAGAGGTTAGCAGCCGGGAGATTGAGGATAGAATCCACAGGGATTATGAGATTTTTGACGTGGACCCCAAGTTGAGCCATGAGAGCCACGCCTATGCTGCTCGATTTTATTTGGGAATTAGGAAGTTTTTGGAGGATTATAAATTTGATGCCTTTACAATTCATTTTGACGAGGTATCCTTTGACGGGCGTTTTAAACAGCTTCCATTGCTGGCAGCTTCCCATTTGATGGCAGAGGGCTACGGATATGCGGCGGAAGGGGATGTCTTGTGTGCCTCTATGGTGGCAGCGGCCCATTGTTTGGGCTCGAGAGATGCCAATTTTACAGAAATGTATACCATGGATTTTGACAAACAGGCGATTATCTTCTGCCATGCGGGAGAAGGAAATTGGTCTACACACCGGACGGATATGAGGCCGAAGCTGATCGATCGATTTCTGGGAGAGGGCGGTCTGGAGAATCCGCCAACCCCTATTTTCACACCCAGAGTGGGAGAGGCTACGCTGACTTCTCTGGCTTCAGTGGAGGGGGGACATTTCCGGCTAGTTATGGCAAAGGGGTCTATACTGCCTAAATCGGATCTGCGCCGCTGCGAGATGCCGTATTTCTTCTGGCGCCCTGACGTTGGTATTGAACGCTGTGTGGAAGGATGGATTGCGAGCGGGGGAACCCATCATGAGGTGATCAATCTGGGGGATATAACAGAGCGTTGGAAGATGCTGGCGGATTATCTGGGAATTGAGTGTAGGTTTATTGAGTGAGGGATGGGAAGAAGAAAATGTTGAACCTACATAATACCGTTATCAGGCCGATCTATCAGAAGCCTCATTTCGTTTGGATAATACCGTTTTTACGAGATACAAGGCTTTGGGAGTCCTAATATGCTTTTGTGCGGAATGATCTGCTGATAGTGCTCTTGTTTGTCACCGTCCGGTAGTTACTTCTTGGAGTGGGCTACAGGAGGCGGCAGACGAAAAGTGTGCAGAGACGCGGTGTGACATCCCAAGCGGATTCTCCGGCGCATGAAAATTATGCGCCGGAGAATCCGTCAGAAATTAATGGAATTATTCCGTTTTATAGGTTATACACATATGACGGGACCAGGTTGCTATCAAATAATATATAGTACAATGTCGCCATAGGATGTTTGGAGAATTAGACAAACTTTACGCTGCTGTTCATATCTTTAAGCATTTCTTTTTTCGGATCTTTCTCGACATCATTTTTTATACTTTGCTGACCGGAAAACCTAGGCTTTTCTGAGAGGCTCTTTTTTATCTATTAAAATTCCCGATACAAAAACTCCGGCAGTCCGTCCTTCATCAGCCTAGTCGGCTCACCTTGGATCAGGGGGAGCGCATAGCGCAGGAATTCAGGGCTTATATCGGAACCTCCTTGGGTGATCCAGTCCATGGGGAAGGTCTTTTCGCGATTGCACACGTGGGACACGTCCTCTAAGCCACAGCGTAGGCCGTAGTCCGGGCCAGACTCACGCTCAAAACTGACCATCCTGCCCGTGGCGCCGTTCAGGGCAGCGCGCACGCCGAAGCTCCCGGCCAGAGCAGCCTCCTCAATGTCCGTTTGGGAGGACAGCATGGCGCTGCAGCGCTGGTTTACGTTTAGCTCAATGGAACGTACCTTTACGCCGAAGCGGTCGCGGACAAAGTTTTCCAAAATCTTGCCGCAGCCGGTGAGCATCTTGTGGCCGAAAGTATCCAGGCGGGCTTCGTCGGAATACTCGCAGATGAATTTACCTCGGGCATCCTTCAAGCCCTCGGACACGCAGATTACCAGACTAGTCTTTTTTTTCAGCGCCTTCTCCACGTCGCCGGCAAATTGCTCCATGTCAAAGGTGCCCTCTGGCAGGTAGATGAGCAGAGGATTATCGCCCTCGCATTTGCGCGCCAGTGCCGCGGCGGCGGTCACCCATCCGGCGTGCCGTCCCATGAGCTCCACAATGGTGACGGATTTCTGCTGGTACACTGAGGCGTCCAGCACGATCTCCCTCACCGTGGCGGCCACGTACTTGGCGGCGCTGCCGTAGCCCGGCGTGTGGTCCGTCTCCATCAGGTCGTTGTCGATGGTCTTGGGGACGCCGATCATGGGTATCTCAATGCATTTTGACGCCGCATAGCGGGAGAGCTTGTCCACCGTGTCCATGGAATCATTGCCTCCGATATAGAAGCAGGCGCCGATATTCATTCGACGGAATTTCTCAAACAGCAGCGGGTAAACCGGAGCGTTTAAATCTTCCGGCAGCTTGTAGCGGCAGGAGCCTAAATAGGCCGCGGGCGTGAGCTTAAGCAGCTCCAGCTGTTCCCGGGAGAGACCGTGGGACAAATCCTCCACGCGCCCTGAGAGAAATCCCTCGATCCCGTTGACCATTCCGTACACGTGGTCGATCTCATCCGGATGTGCCATTCCCTCCCGGATCACGCCGTAAAGGCTTGCGTTGATGACGGCGGTGGGGCCGCCGGACTGGCCGACAAGTATATGCTTTTTCATAAATACATTTCTCCTTTGAAGTGGTATGAAAAGAAGCGGTGTAAAAATACCTAACAAACACGCTCCAGTATATAATAAATCACGGCTGTTTGCAACCGGACTCCGTAAATGTGCATATAAAATTAAGCTTTTTTTGTAAAGTTTGCCGATTGAAAAAAATAAATGGCTGTGCTAATCTGTATACAGATTTTAGATTTGTATACAAGTAAAGAAGTTTGGATACAAACTCAATATTCCCAATTTACATATAATAAGGAGGATACAAACACATGGATATTCGCTATTCCGCAAACCAGAGAGCTGTCAAGCGCTACACCACCGAGGAGCTGCGCGACGAGTTTTTGATCCAGAACCTGTACGTTGCCAACGAGGTCGTGGCGGTGTACTCCCATGTGGACCGCATGGTGACCCTGGGCTGTATGCCCACCACAGAGGAGGTCTCCATCGACAAGGGCATCGACTGCTGGAAGAACTTCGGTACCCACTATTTCCTGGAGCGCCGGGAGATCGGCATTTTCAACATCGGCGGGGCCGGCACCATCACAGCGGACGGCGTTTCCTACCAGATGGGCTACAAGGACTGCCTGTACATCACCAAGGGCACCAAGGAAGTGAAGTTCGCCAGCGCGGACGCCGCGAAGCCGGCCAAGTTCTACATGGTGAGCGCTCCGGCCCACACCTCCTATACCACCACCTTTATTCCGATCGAGAAGGCGGCCAAGAGACCCTTAGGCGCAATGGAGACTTCCAACAAGCGCGTGATCAACCAGTTCATCCATCCGGACGTGTTAAAGACCTGCCAGCTGTCCATGGGCATGACCGTGCTGGAGCCCGGCAGCGTTTGGAACACCATGCCGGCCCACACCCACGAGCGCCGCATGGAGGTGTATATGTACTTTGAGATTCCGGAGGACAACGTGGTATTCCACATGATGGGCGAACCCACCGAGACCCGCCACATCATTATGAAGAACGAGGAGGCCGTGATCAGCCCCTCCTGGAGCATCCACAGCGGAGCAGGAACCAGCAACTACACCTTTATCTGGGCAATGGGCGGAGAGAACATGGAGTTCGACGACATGGACACCATGAAACCCGTCGAGATGAAATAGCGCGGAAGAGGATTACATTTTAAATCATAAATTTAATACACGGAGGGCAAAATAATGGCAAACTATTTAGACAATTTCTCCTTACAGGGAAAAGTGGCACTGATCACCGGCGCTTCCTACGGCATCGGATTCGCAATCGCCAAGGCCATGGCGGGAGCTGGCGCGACCATCGTTTTCAACGATATCAAGCAGGAGCTGGTGGACAAGGGTCTGGCGGCTTACAAGGAGGAGGGCATTGACGCCCACGGCTATGTGTGCGACGTCACCGACGAGAACGCGGTGAACGAGCTGGTAGCCAAGATCGAGAAGGAAGTGGGCGTGGTGGATATCCTGGTGAACAACGCCGGTATCATCAAGCGCATCCCCATGACCGAGATGAGCGCCGCCGAGTTCCGCCAGGTGATCGACGTTGATTTGAACGCTCCCTTCATCGTGTCCAAGGCTGTCATCCCCAGCATGATCAAGAAGGGCCACGGCAAGATCATCAACATCTGCTCCATGATGAGCGAGCTGGGCCGCGAGACCGTATCCGCCTACGCAGCCGCTAAGGGCGGGCTGAAGATGCTGACCAAGAATATCGCCTCCGAGTACGGCGAGTACAACATCCAGTGCAACGGCATCGGACCCGGCTACATCGCAACGCCCCAGACCGCTCCGCTGCGCGAGACTCAGCCCGACGGCTCCAGACATCCCTTTGATCAGTTTATCGTCTCCAAGACTCCGGCCGGACGCTGGGGCGAGGCCGACGATCTGGGCGGCCCGGCCGTATTCCTGGCTTCCGACGCTTCCAACTTTGTGAACGGCCTGGTGCTGTACGTGGACGGAGGAATCCTGGCTTACATCGGAAAACAGCCGAAATAAAAATGTGACTTATGAGAACTCGACCGGTCCGGCGGCAGAAGTGCTGCCGGACTGTTTGAGTGAGCGCAACGGGCCGCCTGGGCGGCCTGCGGGCGGTTGCCCATAAAAGAGCGGGGGTTCATATGGAGGAAAAGAATTATAAAAGCAGGGGGGACATGGTCTGCGAAACGCTGAAGCAGGAGATTTTGGACCTGCGCCTGAAGCCGGGGCAGATGATCAGCGAAAATGACGTCTGCGACCGCTTCGGCGTGTCCAGGACACCGGTTCGGGAGGCGCTGCGCCTTCTGCAGGAGCAGGGCTTTGTGGAAACCATCCCCTACCGGGGGACCTATGTGACGCTGCTGAGCCTGGACAACATCAAGCAGATGATCTATATGCGGGTGGCGGTGGAAACCATGGTGCTGCGGGACTTTATCGCGGTGCAGACGCCCATGGTGATGGAGGATATCCGCCATCAGATCGCCAAACAGCAGGCGCTGATCCAGGAAAAGGATTTTGAGCCGGAACAGTTTTACCGCATGGACGCGAAAATGCATTCCATCTGGTTTGCCGCAGTGCGGCGCCAGAAGCTGTGGGAGATGCTTCAGGCGCAACAGCTCCACTACACCCGTTTCCGCATGCTGGATTTTATCACGGAGACGGATTTCACCCGCATTGTGGGGGAGCACAAGGAGCTGTTTGGCCTGATTGAGGCGAAGGACCAGCGGGGGGTGGAGGCTTCCCTAAAAGAGCATCTGTACTACAGCATGAAACGCATGCGCAAATCCATTGAAGTAGATTATAAAGATTATTTTGAAGAAGAACCGGAAGAAGGGCGTTTTGTAATATAAACGCCATGAACGTAAAACGGCAGGAAAACAGCCGGCATATGGCCGCAGTTTTCCTGCTTTTTTGATTGTCTGTATAAGATAGAATGTGTAGATATATACAGGTGAGGGAGTATTCATAATTACGAAGATATTCAAGCCTTAAAATATAAATTATGCTTAGTCTATCAAATATTTACAAATCTTATGGCATTTTTTGGAAACCATATGAGCGCGGGAGAAGAAAAATGATAGACTATACGCCTTTTTGGGAAACTTTGAAGGAATCGAAGGAAAATTGGTACACGCTGACGAAAAAGCACCATGTCTCGGACAGCACCCTTCACCGGTTAAAGCACAATCAAGACATTTCCATGAAAACAGTCAACGACCTCTGCCGGATTTTAGACTGTGAAATAGACGGCATTGCAAGGTACGTGCCCTCGGACAAGGACCAGGCTCTGTAGGAGAGGCGCTCCGCCCTTTGTAATCCCGTTTAAAAGCGCTTCAGGGCAACCCGGTTCTGAGGCTTTTTTGGGTTACATAAAAACAGGGCCCCGCACGCCGTTGCGCGGGACCCTGCCAAAAAGGGGAGGATAAGTAAAAACTTTCTTTTGTATAATGGAAGTATCTCCCGAATCAGGTTGCTTATACATGGAATTAAAAAAAATTGCGGATCTTTTTCAGATACCCTTGAATCCCGCCGCCAAAGCGGGTATAGTTTGAACTGTCGTAACGGTTCAGTCAATATCACAAAATCAGGAGGATTAAATATGAAATTTTATGGTTCCCACCTCTGCCCGGACTGCGAGGCGGCCCAGGCGGTTTTAGACGAAAAGAAAATCACCTACGAGTACGTGGATATCACCGGCTCCATGGCGAATCTGAAGGAGTTTTTACGGCTGCGCGACAGCCTGCCCCTGTATCAGGACGCCAGAGACGAGGGCTTTGTAGGGATTCCCAGCTTTGTGAAGGACGACGGCTCCATCACCAGGGACGTGGAGGAAGCCATGTCCTGACGGGGCGCCCCGGTACTTATCCCATTTTCCGATTTCCCGCATACCATAGTTTAGAAAGAGAATGTTTGGGAAGGTGGGGAAATGGAGGAGGTTTTACAATTTGGGGGATTTTTGCTGATGGATTATGTGGCCATGGTCGTCTACGCCAAAAGGGCCGTTTGCTATGCCAAGTCCCTTCTGGATGCCCAAAGGCAGGGAAACAGCGCCGTTTTCTATGGGGCGTCCCTGGTGTTTTTGTGGATGGTGGTATTTTCCGGGCTCCCCGTTATGGTGGTTTTTCTGTTTCTGTACAGCGCTCTGCTGTTGTATTTCTTATTGTTTTTCGGGAACGGCCTGCCTGTGGCCCTATTTGCCAGCGGCACATTTATGTTTCATATAGCGGACCTGTATATGCTGTTGTTCGGAATATTTTCCCTGAACTGCGGTATCGGCTCCATGGAGGGATTCCGGGAAAATTACCTTTACCTTGCGTTGGTGCTGCTGGTGATTCTGGTGTCAACGGTTTGTCTGGAAATATTCAGCAGGGTGATCGACCAGGCGGCAATCCGGATTCTGATCGAAAATAAACGTCAGCTGCGGTTTGCGGCCACCTCCCTGATGTTTATCGATATTTATCTGCTGATTCTGAGCGTTGTCTATGACAGCAGCGCTTACACCGGCCTGATCCTGATGTTTCTGGTCATAACAGCGGTTCTTCTGGTGGGAGCGTTTTACACGTCCTTTCTCCACGCGGTGAGAATGAGCGTGCTGGAGCGGTATGAGCGCATGTTCAAGGACATGGAATCCCAGCTGGAGCAGAGCAACCGCAGCTTGGGAAAGCTGAAGGATGAGGTGTACACCGATGTCCTGACCGGGGCCGCCAGCCGCAGGTATGGCCTGCTGAAGCTGGATCGGATGGTGAAGGACCGGAAAAAACTCAGCGTGTCCTTAGTCGACCTGGATGGGCTCAAGGCGGTGAACGATAATCTGGGGCATCAGGAAGGGGATCGCTATCTGGTGGGCGTGTCCCATGCTCTCAGCGGTCATTTTGGGAAAAAATTCGTCTGCCGTCTGGGAGGGGACGAATTTCTGGTGATTCTGCCGGACAAGACGGAGCGGGAAACGGAGGCCATGATGAGGGAAGCCTGCCGGGAAATGGAGGAATCCTTTCGCCGTCATGGTATGGCCTTCGGCCCGTCGGTCAGCTACGGAATCGCAGAGCTGGACCAGATGGCCGACGGTTCTGTTTCCGGGCTGCTGGAGCTTGCGGACAGGAGAATGTACGAGATGAAGCGTGAGAGGCATAAAATAAGGCAGTAAAGGGATCGCCTTTACTGCCTTATTTTATGCAATGGGGATGTTGGCGCGCCTCGGCATTCTTTAACCCTAAACGGAGATAGGGGTGATGGCGGTGGCGTAGGGCCGGCCGCCCGGCGGCTGGTAGACGGTTACCAGGGCGAAATGGGGGGTGTACCCTGCTTGTTTGGGCTCCGCGATGGTCATAAACTTATAGTTTATGCCGTTTACCACCTGCTTAGCCACGGCGATTGGGTGGTAGAAATAGTCCTCGTGCTGCCCGATGGCGTTGTAGAACACGAAGGCGTCGTATGTGGTGAGACCCGGCTGATAATCCCAGCTTCCCGGCATGTTTGTTACCTCGTTTGGTTGGTATGTACCAGTATATGCGGGGCCGGGCGCTTTTGCCAGCCGTTTTGGAAAATCGGTTTTTTCCTGTGCGGCGGCCGCGGCTCATCGCAATTGCAAGAAAAAACCGGCCCCAGCGCGTCACTTGCGCCGGGGCCGGTCAAAAAGGGGAGGATAAGTATTAATTACTTTCTCTTTCGTGATACTTCTATCATACCCGCAATTCCGGCCATTATACGTGCGGATTAAAACATTTTCAATAAATATTTGAAATATTCACGGTTTTGTTATATACTATGAGCTATGAGCGGCAGTGGACGAGAACCGGGCCGCCAAATTCAATACAAAAAGGATGGTTGAAGTTTATGGCACTGTTAGAGACATGGCGGAATCTGGCCTATGGCGATGGCCTGGATGATAAAAAGAGAGAGGAACTTTGGTCCGGATATTTTGCAATTGAGAAGGGAATCTATGAGCAGATTCTGGACAAGCCGGAGGAAGTGATCACCGGAACCGTGAAGAGCCTGGCGGAGAAGTACAACACCGAGATTCTGATCATGACCGGATTCCTGGACGGCATCAACGAGAGCTTAAAGGGCTACGAGAATCCCCTGGAGACCATGGAGGAGGACACCGAGGTCAAGATTGAGATCGATCCGGAGAAACTGTACTACAACATGGTTGAGGCAAAAGCCAACTGGCTGTTCGAGCTGCCCCAGTGGGACAAGATCCTGACACCGGAGCGCCGCAAGGAGCTGTACAAGCAGCAGAAGGCTTCCGGCACCATCCGCAAAGGCAAAAAGATCTTCCCCAACGATCCCTGCCCCTGCGGAAGCGGCAAGAAGTATAAGAAGTGCTGCGGTAAGAACGCATAAGGATTGGAACTGTAAATTTCGCCTGCCCGGACTGTGGCAGGCGTTTTCTCGTCTGGCGGTAAAGCGGCGGCCGGGTTGAGAAAATGGGAGGAATTGGAATGGAAGCATACACAAGCTTTGCGGAGGTATACGACCTGTTTCAGGACAATGTCCCCTATGAAGAGTGGTGTGAATATCTGGCCGGGCTTTTGACAGAATATGGGGTAAGGGACGGCCTGGTGCTGGACTTGGGCTGCGGGACCGGCAGCCTGACCGAGCTTCTGGCCGGGCGCGGCTACGACATGATCGGCGTGGACAATTCCAGCGAGATGCTGGAGATCGCCATGGGAAAGCGGGATCGCTCCGGGCAGGGCATCCTCTATCTATTGCAGGATATGCGGGAGTTCGAGCTTTACGGCACCGTGGCGGCCGTGGTGAGCATCTGCGATTCCATGAACTATATTCTGGAGTACGGGGATCTGGTGCAGGTGTTTAAGCTGGTCAACAATTATCTGGACCCGGGCGGCGTGTTTGTCTTTGACCTGAATACGCCCTACAAGTACCGTGAGCTGCTGGCGGACAACACGTTCGCAGAGGAGCGGGAGGAGAGCAGCTTTATCTGGGAGAATTTCTACGACCAGGATGAGGAGATCAATGAGTACGATCTGACCCTGTTCATCCGGCGCCAGGTCCCCGGATGCAAGGAGCCCCTGTACCAGAAATTCCAGGAAACGCACTACCAGCGCTCCTACGATCTGGAGACAATCCAACACGCCTTAGGCGAGGCCGGTATGGAGTTTCTGGCGGCCTACGACGGGGGCACCAGGGAACCGGTGCGGCCTGACAGCGAGCGGATTTACGTCGTGGCCCGGGAGCGCGGGAAATAGCGTGTTCCGGCGGGCGTTTCGGCGGGCTTTAGCGCGGGAGCGCAGAACACAGAAATCAAATCAAGACAGGAGAGAATCGATATGGCGGATTATGTAATCAGAGCGACGGCGGCGGACGGACAGATCCGGGCCTTTGCCGCGACCACCAGGGACCTGGTGGAGGAGGCCAGAAAGGCCCACAATACCAGCCCGGTGGCAACTGCCGCTCTGGGCCGGCTGCTGACGGCCGGTGTTATGATGGGCGTGGACATGAAGGGGGAGGACGACGTGCTGACCTTAAAGGTCCAGGGGGACGGGCCCATCGAGGGGCTGCTGGTGACCGCGGATTCCCACGGGAATGTGAAGGGCTACGCCTACAACCCCCAGGTGATGCTGCCTCCCAACAGCAAGGGAAAGCTGGATGTGGGCGGTTCCCTGGGCGTGGGCGTGCTCAGCGTGATCAAGGACATTGGGCTGAAGGAACCCTATGTGGGGCAGACGATCCTGGTCACGGGGGAGATCGCGGAGGATTTGACCTATTATTTTGCCACCTCCGAGCAGATTCCCTCGTCGGTGGCCCTGGGCGTGCTGATGAACCGGGACAACACGGTGAGCCAGGCTGGCGGGTTTATCATCCAGCTCATGCCGGGCGCGCCGGAGGATATGATCGACCGCCTGGAGGAGCGTTTGAAGGAGATTACCTCCATCACCACCCTGCTGGATGAGGGCAGCACGCCGGAAATGATCCTGGAGCATGTGCTGGGCGAGTTCGGCCTGGAGTTAAACGACCGGGTGCCGGTGCGGTTTAGCTGCAACTGTACCAAGGAGCGGGTGGAGAAGGCGCTGATCAGCGTGGGAAAGAAGGATATCCAGGAGATGATCGACGACGGCAAGCCCATTGAGGTCAACTGCCATTTCTGCAACAAGAACTACGACTTCACGGTGGACGAGCTGAAGGAGATGCTGGGCAAGGCCGTGGGCTGAAAACAGAATTGAAAATACGCCGGCCCGCGGGCGCTGTCCTGCGGGCCGTTTGCGCAGCAAAAAGAGCCGATCCAGATGGACGGCTCTCGTTTGTAATCACATGAATCACGTATAACTTACTTCAACTCTATCTAACGATATATGTTTGAAAAAGGTACACTGTTGTTCGATGATTATAATTTGGTTACGTTGGTAGCCTGCGGGCCTTTAGCTCCGTTAACTACGTCGAACTCAACGGCGGCGCCTTCGTCCAGAGACTTGAAGCCATCCATGTTCAGGCCGGAGTAGTGTACGAATACATCGTTACCCTGCTCGTCGGAGATAAATCCGTAACCCTTCTGATTGTTGAACCACTTAACTGTACCTTTCATTATGATACCTCCAAAAAAATAAAAAAAATAAATGTTCTATTGCGACTTATTTCGCAACTGCCATAAGGATATCACAAATAATGGGAAGTGTCAAACGTTTTTGTTAATAAAGTATAAACTGTATGGACATACTTTTATTTCCATTGTTCAAAGGTTAAAAAAAGCGGAAAATGAAGCAAAACACCTAAGATTGTGATATACTTTAGGGAGCGAAAAAAGAAGGGAACGGGAGCGGAACGGAATGATAAAGTTTGTAAATATTTGGAAGCATTTTCAGACCATCACACGGCACCGCCACCTGGTGTGCCGCCACTGCTTCAAGCTGGGGCTTTACCGCCAGGGGCTGATGCACGATCTGTCCAAATACAGCCCGGAGGAGTTTTGGACCGGGGTCCGGTATTACCAGGGAGACCGCAGCCCCAACGCGGCGGAGCGGGAGATCGTGGGATACTCCAGGGCCTGGCTGCACCACAAGGGGCGCAACAAGCACCACTACGAGTATTGGACCGACGTGTCGGCCAACAAGGAGGAGGGCCTGATCGGCAACAAGATGCCGTTAAAATACGTGGCGGAGATGGTCTGCGACCGGATCGCCGCCTGCCAGGTGTACAAGGGAAAGAACTATACCAGCGCCGCGCCGCTGGAATATTATGAATATACGAAAAAATACATCACCATCCACCCAGAGACCAGAGCGCTTTTGGAGAAGATTTTGGTGCTGTTAAAGGAGCGGGGGGAGGAGGCAGCGTTCGCTTATCTGCGAAAGCTGCTGAAAAAGGGGACGTACTGAGACCGCGGCCCGCTGCATTCAATATAAGCCCTCATCCGGGAAAATTTCCGGTTGGGGGCTTATTGTCTGCGGTCATACAATACTTCTTTAGTGGGGGCCGCCTAACAGCGCGTCCCCTTTCATCCGGCAGGTTTTCCGAATAAGGGCAGTTGCCCGTCTGCGCTGCGCCGGGATCATGCGGGGCAGGGAGCCGCTCGGCCCGCGCTCGATTGGTTGTAGTTTCTCTTTCATGCCCCTAAGTGGCTTCTGGACATTTTGTCCACAAGCTGCGGCGTTATGGCGGTATTTCCCCAGCCGGTGGGATCCATTTCGGACGGTCATTCACTTGTGTTTGTCCATCGATAAACTAACACAAGTCTACACTTTTTTGATTGCCCATCCCGTATATTCGAAAGGTTGGAAATCCGGCCGAAAAACACACTATTTCCACGCTCTCGGATTTGTGTTAGAATGAAAGAAGCCGTAAGCCGACAAGGGGGGCGAGCCATGAAAATGCCAACAGAAAATGGAAACGGCTATGCTTGCCCCTTGCGGCATGAGCTGTTTGGTTTGTTATAAGCATTGTTATCATAAAAAGCCGTGTGCCGGTTGCCTGAACAGCCACATTGGCAAACCGGAACACTGCCGTAAGTGCAAGATAAAAGATTGTATCAAGGTCAAAGGGTTGTCCTATTACAGAGAGTGCAGCGAGTGTCAAGAAACGATCTTGCAGACCTGCGTTTGAGTGACGAGATGATAAACCTGCTGAAAAGCGGACGAGTTGACAGCGCCACGGAGAATACCATTGTGGACGGACTCAAGCGGGATTTGGAGGAAGTGGCGAGCTTCGAGGGCAGCCGGGCGGAACAACTGCTGATGGTGTTCTGCAAGCAGACAAAGCTGCGCTGCAACAAGCTGACAGAGGAAGAAAAACAATGGCTGACACGAATTGTCCAAAAATCCGAATTGGCAAAAAGTTACGTGCCGCAACGGGGTAAAAGAAAATAACAAGTACGCATTTGGCGGATAATGCGCAGAACGACAAACCGAAATTTATGGAGGAGAGAATAATGAGAAAAGAGTATATAATACCAGCGTGTTCAGGAATAAAAATAGATGTTCAACAAGGACAAAATATTACAGTGGTTGACATTGAGGGCGGTCAGGTGGTTGATTTTTTTGCAGAAGTGACAGATAAACCGAATGAGTTTCTTTCAACCGGAGTGACGATTGACTGTAATGAATCTTTAAAATTAAAAATTGGGGACACTATTTATACAAACTTATATACACCTATGATGGAAGTTCTT
>JAGZSY010000024.1 GCA_018380885.1 Enterocloster asparagiformis | reverse complement strand
GGTGGACGTGACGGCCAACGAAGGCCACGCATCCATGGCGGTGGTGAAGCGGAATTTCAGCGCGCCGGAGCAGTATATGGAGTCCGAGAGCCTGGGAAGCTGGACGGACGTGTACGCAATGGGGGCCACGATCTATTACTGCATGACGGGAAAGGTGGTTCCCGAGGCGCTGGAGCGGGAGTTTAAGAAAACGCCGCTGTATTTTGATCCGGCGCTCAATATCCCTGCGCATGTGATCGGTGCGCTTAGCGGCGCGCTGGAATTGCACGCGGAGAAGCGGATTCGGGATATGAGAGAGTTTAAGGAGCGGTTGATGGAGGAGGGGACGGTTCCGCCAAAGCCGCCGGAGGCAGTCCGGCCGGAGGCTGGGGAGACGTCGGAGGCGGAAACGAAGGAGGCGCCTGGGCCGGTGTCCGGGGATATGCCGGAGCCGGAAGCGCGGCAAACGCCACGGGAGGAACCGCAGCCTGAGTTTCAGGAGATTTTGCCGACCGTTCCGTTTATGGAAAATGGCGATGAGATGAAAACGGTTCCCTACACAGGGGACGTGGGGCAGAAGGAAAAAACGGAAGCGCCGAACAGTCACCATTGGCCGGAGACGGAAGAAACAAAACCCAGCCGGAATTTGGAACGGAAAATGAAACGCAAAGGTAAAATTTGTGGTGTATTCCGCAGGCCAAAAGAAAAGGGAGGCAGAAAAAAACGCATATACTTTGGTATCGCGGCCGGGATTGTGCTGCTTTGCGCATTACATATCGTTACTACCGTAAGAAAATACGGTCTGACGATGGAGGAAAAGGGGGTTGCCATTCACGAATACCCGTATGAGGGGGAGCAGTATGTGAAAGTGCCGGATAGAATACTTGGATTGCCGGTATTGGAAATTGACTGGGGCATAGGTGGGTCTGCGGCGCGCGCTGCGCTGGAAGAAATAGTACTCCCGGAGAAATTGCAGACCATCGGTTACATGGCGTTTTATGGATGTAAGGACTTAGAAAAAATAGAGCTTCCGGAAGGACTGACAACCATTGAGGGATTGGCATTTCACGATACCGGCCTTACAGAAATTGCCATTCCGTCCACTGTGGATACCATCGAATGCGGCGCCGATCTCTTAGAGATTCCGCAGGTGAACATTGCAGAGGGAAATCCGTACTATATACAAAAGGACGGCATGATCTGCAAAACCGATGGGGAGCTAACGGCGTTTCCAAGCTCCAGGGAAGGAAGCTTTGCAATACCATCGGAGTTTCATGCGATCGGGGACTTTGCATTTTACCATACGTCCCTGTCGGAGGTCACAATTCCGGGAACTGTACGCGTGATCAAATGGCAGGCTTTTGCGGAGGGAGTTAATCTTCAAAAGGTTGTGATGGAGGACGGAGTGGAAGAATTGGAAAGCCATAGCTTTAGCGGCTGCGAAGCTCTCAGTGAGGTCACAATCCCCGCAAGCGTGAAACGGATTGGCGACTGGGCTTTTTACAGGACGTCGCTGCGGGAGGTTACAATTCCGGGAAGTGTGGAGGTTGTTGAATCTTTGGCGTTCTCAAACATAGCCGGGCTTCAAAAGGTTGTGATTGAGGAGGGGGTAAAGGAGCTGGAATATAGCAGTTTTTCAGACTGTGAAGCTCTCGGCGAGGTCATAATCCCCAGAAGTGTCAAGAAGATTGGCGAGCGAGCGTTTGAGGGCTGCAAGAGCCTGAAAACGGTGACTGTGAGCAGGGACTGCGAGATCCATCAAACTGCTTTTTGGACTAATTTTATGGACTCGGATGTAAAAATAAATTATTACGACTAATCGGATCGGAGGGCGACTCAGATGAAACGCTGCACAAAATGTATGGAAGAACTGACGGAGGACGTTCGATTTTGTCCCAACTGCGGCTTTGAGCAGGACAGCGCCGCCCAGCCGCCCAACGCTCTGAAACGTGGCACCATGCTGCACGACAGGTATTATATTGGAAATGTGATCGGCCAGGGCGGTTTTGGTATTACATATGTGGGCTGGGATGTGACGCTGGAAATGAAGGTGGCTGTAAAGGAGTATTTTCCCTCCGGCTCCGCTTCCCGCACAAACAGTTTTTCCAACCAGATTCAGTGGGATTTCACAGGCGACGGAAAGGCAAACTGGTCGGAGGGCATGGACCGCTTTCTGAAAGAGGCCAGGAAGATGGCGAAGCTGGACTCCGTGCCGGCCATTGTGCGGGTGCGGGACGCATTCGGCGAGAATCAGACCGCTTACATCGTGATGGACTTTGTGGAGGGGGATACCTTGAAAAAGTATCTTTTGAGCCACGGAGTGCTGCGGTATGAGGAGTGTATGGCCCTTTTATCCCCCATCCTGGACAGCCTGGCGGTAATCCACGACCGGGGATTCATCCACAGGGATATTTCCCCCGACAACATCATGCTTCAGCCCGACGGCTCGGCCAGGCTTTTAGATATGGGGGCCGCGGTGGACATCAGGGCCAACGACGGCCACGCCTCCATGGCTGTAGTGAAGCGGAATTTCAGCGCGCCGGAGCAGTATATGGAAGCGGAAAGCCTGGGGAGCTGGACGGACGTGTACGCCATGGCGGCTACGTTTTACTATTGCCTGACCGGCAAGGTAGCGCCAGAGGCGCTGGAGCGGGAGTTTAAAAAAACGCCGCTGTACTTTGATCCGGGACTCAATATTCCCGCGCATGTGATCGGGGCGTTAAGCGACGGGCTGGAGCTGGACGCCAAGAACCGGATTCAGGATATGCGGGAGTTCAAGCGGAGACTGACCGTTCCGGTGGACGATATCGCTCCCACCATGCCGTTTCAAGGGGAAACAAAAAGCGCTCCAACTCCTGCCATAGAAGAGACATTGCCCACGGGACAGCCGGAACAGAAAATAGAGAACAGCACAATCCAAAAGAAGGCGGAGCCTTCGCGGTTTGGACGGCTGAAACGGGGGTTAAAAATCGCGTTGATCACCATAGGCGCGTTGTCTGCAATGTCTGTGCTGACGATTTTCTTCTATGCGTTTCAGGATTCCGGCAGCGGCTCTTCCGGCGGCGGGAAGGAGACGAAAACGGCGAGGGTTGAATCGAGCGCAGCGAAGGAGACTTCGGAGAAAACCACTGTTGCGGAATCAGACTCTGTGGAGGAGACGGATGCGCCGGAGCCGGTGGATACTTCCACATATGTGGAGGTGGAATTGTCGGATCTGATCTATGAAAAAACAGAGGATGGAAATGGGATTGCCCTCACCCAATATTTGGGAGAGGGAGAGCCCTACATAAAACTTCCCGATGAGATAGAGGGGACGCCAGTTGTGACACTGGGAAAGAAATTATTCTATGAGAATGATACTTTGGAAGGCGTGCTTCTGCCGGAGGGGCTTAAAAGCATTGAAAACAGCGTGTTTTCAGGCTGTGTGAATATACAACGGCTGGACTTGCCCGAGGGGTTGACACATATTGGCGATTTCGCCTTTTGGTCTTCGGGAATTGAAAGAATCTACATACCTTCTACAGTTGAAGAGATTAGCGGAGGCTCCACCATTTTAAATATTCCAGAGTTTGACATAGCACCTGAAAATCGGACATACAGCATGTCTGACGGTATGATATATAAGTCGACACCAAATGGGATCGAGTTGACGGCCTCTCCATATTTGCGTGATAATAATTTTGTAATTCCAACGGAAATATCCGTCATAGGAGATGCCGCGTTTATGTACCATAATCTGACAAAGCTGACAATTCCCGGGAGCGTGCAAACAGTTGGAGATTTTGCGTTTTCCTGGGGAGACAGTCTACGCCGTGTTGTGATTGAGGAGGGAGTAGAGGAATTAAAGGACGCCTGCTTCTGCGGCTGTGGTTCTCTCAGAGAGATTACGATCCCCCAAAGCGTGAAATATATCGGCTATTTGGCGTTTGATGAATGCGACAAACTGAAATCCGTTACCGTGAGCCGGGATTGTGAGATCGTTGACGGAGCTTTTGCGCCGGATGTGGAGATAAACTACTACGATTAGTTTGGAGGAACGCGTATGCGGGTGACGAGATGTACGAGGTGCATGGGGGAATTGAAGGAGGCGGACCGGATTTGTCCCCATTGCGGCTACGAGCAGGACAGCGCCGCCCAGCCGGTCAACGCGTTAAAGCGAGGGATCATTCTCCACGGCCGCTATCTGGTCGGAAATGTGATCGGCCAGGGCGGGTTCGGCATCACATATGTGGGCTGGGACCTGACGCTGGAGATGAAGGTGGCGGTGAAGGAGTACTTTCCCTCCGGCTTTGCAACACGCATCAACAGCTTTTCCAACCGGATCGAGTGGGATTCGGTCAATCAGAATCCGGAGGAACGGTCGCAGGGGATGGACCGCTTTTTGAAGGAGGCCAGGAGGATGGCGAGGCTGGATGAAGTGCCGTCCATCGTCCGGGTCCGCGATGCGTTCGGCGAGAACCGGACCGCCTATATTGTCATGGATTTTGTGGAAGGAGTCACCCTGAAAACGTATCTCCTGAGCCACGGCGCGCTGAAGTATGAGCAGTGCACGGCCCTTTTGTCCCCCATCCTGGACAGCCTGGCGGTGATCCACGACCGCGGATTCATCCACCGGGATATCTCGCCGGACAATATCATGCTCCGGCCCGACGGCTCCGCCAGGCTGCTGGACATGGGGGCGGCGGTGGATGTGAGGGCCAACGACGGCCACGCCTCCACGGCGGTGATTAAGCGGAATTTCAGCGCGCCGGAACAGTATATGGAGTCGGAAATACTGGGGAGCTGGACCGACGTGTACGCCATGGGAGCCACCGTTTACTATTGTATGACCGGAAAGGTGGTACCGGAGGCGTTGGAGCGGGAGTTTAAGAAGGTTCCGCTTTACTTTGATCCGAGGCTGGGCATTCCGCCCTGTGTGATTGAGACGCTCAATGACGCGCTGGCGCTGCGCGTGGAGGACCGGATTCAGGATATGCGGGAGCTGAAGCGCCGGCTGACCGCGGGCGGAAACGAAAACGCGCAGGGGAAGCTCGGCCCGCGGAAACAGGCGGAGTCTGAGTTCCAGGACATCCCGCCAACCGTTCCTTTTATGGAGAACGGCGGTGAGATAAAACCGCTCCCCCGCCCAGGAGAGTCCGAAAAATCAAAATCGTCGGCAGAAGCCGGGGGCCGCCGGGCCAGGGAACAGAAGCAGGCGGAGAAGGGAAAAAGACGGACGATCAGAAGGAGCCGCCGGGCTGTCTTGATCGCTATAGCCGGGCTGGCGGCGTTTATGATTTGTGCGGCCCTGTTTTATAAGGCTCAATCACGGAAATATACGGATGCTGCCAAGCAACCGGAGCTTTCACAGGTGTGTAAACTTCTGTGGGAGCAGGCGGATGTTTTCGAGGAGCAGCCGGCTGAGCTCATTAAAGGCTGCAACGCCAAGCTGGCTGCCCTGGATTATGGAGCCGTAGCGGTTGATGCCGTTTTTACGGCCATGGATGCCGCCGGAGAAAAGCTGGGTTATGTGATCGTTTCCCACTCAGACGACGGTTATTCGGGAACCGTCAAGATTGCTGTGGGTATGGAAGAAAATGGAAACGTGACAGGCCTGGAATTTTTGGAGATTAACGAGATACCGGGCATGGGATTAAGAGCCACTGAGCCGGAGTTTAAGGATCAGTACACTGGGAAGAATGCGCAGTCCCTGACCGTAATCCCATACGGTGGCAGTCCGGGGGAGGCTGAAATCAACGCGATCAGCGGCGCGACAGTGACCTCTAAAGCGGTGACAAACGCGGTGAACGCGGCGCTGTATTTTGGACATAACTATATTGGCCAGCCCCGGGCTGCGGCCCGGACAACCGCTGCCCAGACCGAAACGGAGACGGCTGAAGCCTTACAGTACGCGGATGTGGAGTTGTCGGAACTGGTTTATAGGAATCTGGAGGACGAGGACGGAATCCTGCTGGAGAAGTATACGGGAAGAGAGCCGTATATCAAGCTGCCGGACGAGATAGAGGGGAAGCCGGTAGTGAAGCTGGGATTTTTCCTCTTCACGGGAAATGAAACTCTGGAGGGCGTCGTTCTGCCGGACAAAATAGAGTATCTGGAATGGGCCGCATTTAAAAGCTGTACAAACTTAAAACAGGTTGGGCTGCCGGAGAACTTAAAGGCCATCGGTGACTCCGTATTTTCCGGATGCACAAGTTTAAAGCGGATCGAATTGCCGGAAGGCTTGAGATCCATAGGGGATAGCGCTTTTGACGGCGCCGGGCTTGAAACAATCACGATTCCCTCCAGCGTGGAGTATCTCTATCTGGGAGCTGATATTTTCCGGATTCCCCAGGTAGTCATCGCAGAAGGAAACCGGACCTTTACCATGTCGGACGGCATGATCTGCAAAAATGGAAATGAGTTGACGGCCGTTCCTGATTCCATTGAGGGAACATTTGTGATACCGCCGGAGATCAGCATCATTGGCGAAAATGCTTTTTGCGGTACGTCTCTGACCGAGGTCGAGATTCCCGGCCATGTCCGCGTGATCGGACCAAAGGCATTTGACCGCGGGCACAAGCTTCGGAAGGCTGTGATGGAGGAAGGGGTGGAGGCGCTGGGATATAAGAGCTTTGCCCACTGCGAAGCGCTCAGCGAAATCATCATCCCCAGAAGCGTAAAGACCATTGATTTCAAGGCGTTTATGGGCTGCGACAGTCTGAAATCCGTTACCGTGAGCAAGGACTGTCAGGTGGCCGATGATGCGTTTGAGCCGGGGGTGGAAATCAAGTATTACGATTAAATCGGGAGGATCGGACATGCAGATGACCAGATGTGCAAAGTGTATGAAGGAACTGGCGGAGGGGGCTCTGGTATGCCCCGGCTGCGGATATGAGCAGGGCAGCGCCGTACAGCCGCCCAGCGCCCTGAAGCGGGAAACCATCCTTCATGGCCGCTATTACATCGGAAATGTCATCGGACAGGGCGGATTTGGCATCACCTATGTGGGCTTTGACCTGGTTCTGGAGACGAAGGTCGCGGTTAAGGAGTATTTCCCCTCAGGATCAGCCTCCCGTACCAGCAGCTATTCCAATGAGATTCAGTGGGATTTCACCGGGAAAGGCCGGGAAAGCTGGGAGGAGGGGATCGACCGCTTTTTGAAGGAGGCCAGGAAGATGGCCAGGCTGGACTCCGTGCCGGCCATTGTGCGCGTGCGAGATGCATTTGCCGAGAACCGAACCGCCTACATCGTCATGGACTTTGTGGAGGGGGATACTTTGAAAAAATACCTCCAAAGCCACGGCGTGCTGGACTATGAGGCGTGCATAACCCTTCTCTCCCCCATTCTGGACAGCTTGGCGGTGATTCACGACTGCGGATTTATCCACCGGGATATCTCTCCGGACAACATTATGCTTCAGCCGGACGGCTCCGCCAGGCTTCTGGATATGGGGGCGGCGGTGGACGTGAGGGCAAACGAAGGCCGCGCCTCCATAGCGGTGGTCAAGAGGAATTTCAGCGCCCCGGAGCAGTACATGGAGTCAGAAAGCTTGGGGAGCTGGACGGATGTGTACGCCATGGGAGCGACGATCTATTACTGCGTAACCGGAAAAACGGTTCCCGAAGCGCTGGAGAGAGGACTTAAGAAAATACCTCTGTCCTTTGATCCGGAGCTGCATATTCCGCTTCAGGTGACGGAAGCGCTAAATGATGCGCTAAAGCTGGATGCGGGGAAGCGGATACGGGATATGAGGGAATTAAAGAGAAGGCTGATTGCAGCAGGGGAGCCGGCGTCGGGGCAGGGCGGGCCTGCGCGCTCGCAGAAGTCACCGGTCCCGCCCCTGGAAGATGACGATGGGATGAAAACAACCCCTTATACGGGTAATGTCCCGCAGACGGATTCTGGCTCGTCTGCGGATATGGACGGCGGTACCGGGCGGACAGCGCCGGGCGGGCAGAAAACGGGATCAAAAAGAGTGGTGGCAGCCATAGGCGTTTTGTCAACGCTGATCGTGCTTTTCGCTGTGTTTATGGTCGCAGGACCTTCCCGCCGGGCTGTTTCCAACGCAGGGGAGGAACGCGATGCGCGCGCTGTGGCGGCGGGTCAACCGGCTGTCCGGGAGACAGCCGCTGTCGCAGAAGATCAGTCGCCTGTTCAGGAGACAGCCGCTGCCACGGAAGATCAATCGCCTGGACGGGAGACAGCCGCTGCCGAGGAAACGATTCCTGCTTCAAGGTACGCCGACGTGGAACTGTCGGAGCTGACCTATTATAAGACGGAGGATGGCAATGGCATTACGCTCAGCGAATATATGGGAGAGGGGGAGGCCTATATTAAGCTGCCGGACGAAATCGACGGATTGCCGGTGGTCGGACTGGGAGCAAATCTTTTCTGGAACAACAAAACGTTGGAGGGAGTGATTTTGCCGGAGGGCTTGCAGCAGATTGGCGACGGGGCGTTTCGGGGATGCTATTATCTGAAACAGATCGAACTGCCCAAGGGAGTTAAAACCATTGGGCAGTCTGCATTCTACGATTGTTATAGTTTAAAGCAGATAGGGTTGTCGGAAAACCTGGAGACGATTGGAGAGTTTACATTTGCTAACTGCAGTAATCTGAAGCGCATTGAGCTGCCGGAGGGCTTAAAATCCATAGAACACCGTGCATTCTACTGTACAGGGCTTCAAGAGATTACCATACCGTCCACAGTGGAATCCCTCAGCGCGGGTTCCTCTATTTTTGAGATTCCTCAGGTGAAAATCGCGGATGGAAACCAGATATTTTCCATGGTTGACGGTGTTATCTATAAAAACGGCAGCGAGCTGACAGCCTTTCCGCTTTCCAGAGACGGTGAATTTACGATTCCGCCGGAGATCAATACCATCGGGGATTATGCGTTTGCGGACACCTCCATGACGGAGCTTGTGATTCCGGGCAGCGTCCGGGCGGTGGGGTACGGAGCGTTTCACAGCAGCAGCCTTCAAAAGGTGTTGATCGAGGACGGGGTGGAGAAGCTGGGAGAATACTGCTTCAGAAATTGCGGCTCCCTGAGCGAAGTCACGATTCCCGGCAGCGTAACATGGATTGGCAGTATGGCGTTTGCCGACTGCGACAACCTGGAATCCGTTACCATCAGTGGAAATTGCCAGGTTCAACTGCGGGCTTTTGAACCGTTTACAGAGATAAGGTATTACGATTAAATCGGAGGAGCGGGTATAACATGGCGAGATGTACGAAGTGCATGACAAATCTGGAGGCGGGCATACGGATATGCCCCCATTGCGGATATGAGCAGGACAGCGGCGCCCAGCCGTTAAATGCCCTGAAGCGGCATACCATCCTCCGCGGCCGTTATTATATTGGGAATGTCATTGGGCAGGGCGGCTTTGGCATCACATATGTGGGCTGGGATATGACCCTGGAGATGAAGGTGGCGGTAAAGGAGTACTTTCCCTCCGGCTCGGCTTCCCGCACCAACAGTTACTCCAATGAGATTCAATGGGATTTTGCAGGCGATGGGGAGGAAAACTGGTCGGATGGCATGGAGCGCTTCTTAAAGGAAGCCAGGAAAATGGCGAAGCTGGAGGCTGCACCGGCCGTCGTGCGCGTGCGCGATGCATTTGGCGAAAATCAGACCGCTTATATTGTCATGGACTTTATAGAAGGGGATACCTTAAAAAACTATCTTCTTGCCCATGGCGTATTGGGGTATGAGGCGTGCATAAAATTGTTGTCCCCCATTCTGGACAGCCTGGCCGTGATCCATGACTGCGGCTTTATCCACCGGGATATTTCCCCGGACAACATTATGCTTCAACCGGACGGTAAGGCCAGGCTTCTGGATATGGGGGCGGCGGTGGACGTGAGGGCAAACGGAGGTCACGCCTCCATGGCGGTGGTCAAGCGGAATTTCAGCGCTCCGGAACAGTACATGGAGTCGGAATGCCTGGGAAGCTGGACGGACGTCTATGCTATGGCGGCCACCATCTATTACTGTATAACCGGGCATGTGGTGCCTGAGGCGATGGAGCGCGAGTTTAAGAAAACGCCTGTTTCCTTTGATCCGGAACTGAATATTCCGCCTCATGTGGCGGAGGCGTTGAGGGACGCCCTGGAATTAAACGCAGAAAATCGTATCCGGGATATGCGGGAATTGAAACGGAGGATATCCATGGCCGGGGAACCGTCGGCGACGCGTCCCGCCTCTCAGCCCATACCGCCCGTAACACCGTCTATGGAGAAAACCGCCCCACCGCATTCGGATACGATCCGCAGGGACGGACGGCCAAAAGAGAAAAAGGGAGCGAAGGGCGCGTTTATAGCCGCAGGCGCGCTGTCCGCCCTGTTTGCGGCGGCCTGCGTATTTTTTGTAATCCGTCCGGACAGCGGCGCCGCTGCTCCCGGGGTGAGGGCGGATGTGGCGGCGGAAGCGGGAAGCGAGACGTTTGAAAGCTCAGGGGATGACATGGCAAATCTGTCGGAATGGGCCTATAAAGAAACAGAGGATGAAAGCGGTATGATCTTGACGGAGTATCGGGCAGATCATGAGGCGTCCCACATAAAACTTCCGGCTGAGATCAACGGATTGCCGGTGGTGGAGCTGGGAGAAAAACTCTTTTATGAGAATCAGTTGCTGGAGGAAGTGATTCTTCCGGCAGGTCTTAAAACCATAGGGGATTATACGTTTTCCCGCTGTTCTAATTTAAAACGGATCGACCTGCCGGAGGGCCTGCGGGAAATTGGGGAATATGCCTTTTTCGAATCCGGCATCACGGAACTGACGCTTCCCTCCACGGTCGAAGCGGTGGACGGAGCAATTCTATACAACACGCAGGTAAAAATTGCAGAGGGAAACAGCACGTTTACAATGGCGGACGGCATTCTTTATAAGAACGGGAGCCAGCTGGCGGCCTTTCCCAATTCCAGGGAAGGAAAATTTTCTATACCGCCGGAAATTGAATCGATCGGGGATCACGCATTTGCCTACACATCCTTGACGGAGGTGGCGATTTTAAAAGGAGTCCGGGTTGTGGGCCGGGGGGCCTTTGAGCACAGCGCTCAGTTAGAGAGAGTTGTCTTTGACGAGGGAGTGAAGGAGCTGGGAGATTTCAGCTTCAACGGCTGCACGTCTCTGCACACGATCAACATTCCCAAGAGTGTAAAAAAGATTGGTTATCATGCGGTATATGATTGCGGCAGACTGTATTTCGTCACGATCAGCAAGGACTGTCAGTTTGATGAGAATGCGTTTGGGGAGGACATTACAGTATGGTATTATGAAGATTTTGATCATGTAAGGTTGTCATAATAATATACTTTGTGTTATAGTATAGCCCAGTGACGGAATCGGCCGCCGCGGACACCTCTACCCCCAGGAAAGGAGCACCCCCTCATGGAACGCCACATCAATCTCGAAGAAATCTCAGACGGTAAATTATACGGACTTAACGACATGGTCCGGGCGGACTGCGGGGACTGTAAAGGCTGCTTCGCCTGCTGTACGGGTATGGGCAGATCCATTGTGCTGGATCCGCTGGACGTTTACCGCCTGACGGCAAATCTGCACCGCAATTTTCAGGAGCTTCTGGCCGGTCCGCTGGAGCTCAACGTAGTGGACGGAATTATTCTGCCGAATCTGAAAATGTGCGGGCCGGATGAGCGCTGCGCGTTCCTGAATCAGGAGGGGCGCTGCGCCATCCACAAGTTCCGCCCGGGCTTTTGCCGGATATTCCCCCTGGGGCGGCTTTACGAGAACCGTTCATTTTCCTATTTTCTCCAAATCCATGAGTGCAGGAAGGAGAACCGCTCCAAGGTAAAGGTGCGCAAGTGGATCGACACGCCGGACGTGGGAAAATATGAACAATATATCAAGGACTGGCACTATTTTCTCAAGGATTTGCAGGAAATGCTGAAGGCCTCCGGCGACGAGGGGACGGCCAGGAAGATCAATATGTACCTTTTGAATTGCTTTTTTGTGACCCCCTACCGTGAGGGGGAGGAGTTTTACCTCCAGTTTTATGAGCGGCTGTCGGAGGCGAAAAAACAGACGGTTTGAGCGCAGCGGAAAGTCCGCTGCCAACGGAGAGAGGAAACGCAGAATGGCTGTAGTTGGGCCGGCCTGCGTTTTTTGAGTGCCGGGGAGAAAAATACCCCCGGCGGACGCGGCGGTATTTTAACAGGAGTTGAGAAAAGAACGATTGTAAATCACGGTGCACTTCGTTATAATTAATATAACAGATGATGCGCGCAGCCTGCGGCTGTTTTGCGGCAGATTTGAATGGGAGGATTATGAAAAAAATTTATCATAGATTGGCAGTGGCAGCGGCAGTGATTTTGCTGGGCACGTTATCAGGATGTTCCGGCAAGGAGGCGACGATGGACCTGTCCTCGCCCACGGTTGTCACGCTCTGGCATGCGTACAATGCGTACGCCAAGGTGGAATTTGACAAAAGCATTGAGCGGTTTAACGATACGGTGGGAAAGGAAAAGGGGATTATTGTGGATTCCTACGGCTTTGGGGCCAGCGACGAGCTGGATGAAGCCCTGTACGGGTCGGCAAACCATGTAATCGGTTCCGATCCGCTGCCCACGCTGTTCACGGCATATCCGGACAGCGCCTGGCGTCTGGATCAGATCGCGCCGCTTATGGATTTGAGGAAATATTTCAGCGAGGAGGAACTGGCAAAGTACCGGCCGGAGTTTTTGCAGGAGGGTGTCTGGGAGGAGGGCGGAGCCGTCAAAATGCTGCCCATTGCCAAGTCCACAGAGCTTCTGTTTGTAAATGAGACGGAGTATTCCAGGTTCGCCCGGGCCACAGGGGCCGACAGGGCGGCGCTCTCCACCTGGGAGGGGCTGGCGGAGACCGCCGGGGCCTACTACCAGTGGTCGGGCGGCAAGCCGTTTCTGGGGATGAACGCGTACAATGATTTTGCCCTTCTGTCCGCGGTGCAGCAGGGGAGCGAGCCCTACCGCACGGAGAACGGGCGGACCGTGTTCGTTTACCCGGAGGAGGTGGCCAGAAAGGTGTGGGACGTCTACTATGTCCCCCATTTGAGGGGCTGGTACAGAAGCGAGACGTTCAACCAGGACGGAATCAAAAGCGGGAACCTGGTGGCCTACATCGGTTCGTCGGCCGGGGCAGGATATTTTCCGGAGGATGTGATCGTCAGCGGGGCGGAGAGCTACCCCATCGGATGCAGCGTGCTTTCTTACCCCACCTTTGAGGGCAGGGCGGAACTGATGACCCAGCGGGGGGCCAACCTCTGCGGATTTGTCACGGATGAGGTCCATGAGAGGGCGGCGGCTGAATTTATGAAATGGTTTACCGACCCGGAGCAGAACACCGCCTTTGCGATATCCACGGGATATATTCCGGTGGAACAGGCGGCGCTGACCTCACTGCCGGAGCTGCTAAAGCACGTCCGCAGGGAGGACAACAGCCGGGCGGTGGAAAAGAGCGTGGCCGCGGCTCTCGAGGCCATGGAAAGCAAGGAGTTTTATGTGAAGCGGAGTTTTAAAGATTCGTACAGCGCCAACCAGCTATTCTGCGATTCGCTTTCCAATCAGGTCAGCCTGGATCTGGAGGAACTGCGCGTCCGGGTTGAGGGCGGTGAAACGGCGGAGGCGGTGTTAGCAGACTTCCTGAGCGAAGAAAATTTCCGCAGCTGGTATGTTGGACTGACGGCGAAAATGTCCGAGGTCCTGAATGGGGAGGCAAATGAAAAGTAAAACCATTGCGCAAAAGCTGGCTTTGGCGTTTATTGTTTCCGCTGTGCTGCAAAGCATTGTGATGTGGGCCATACTGGTGGCGGGCGGCGTGATCCGGCACTCAAAAGAAAACGCCTATGCTATTTTTTCAGAGAAGGTCAGCGGGCAGGCGGACAATCTGGAAAACCAGATGACTTCGGTCTGGACTAATTTCGAGCACTATACCACCCAGATACGGCAGTATTTTACCGATGAGGCCATGAAGGGCGGGGACGGGGCTAAGAGCGTGGATGAGCTGCTGGAAGGGATTGCACCGGTGGTTCTGGACTCCATGTACTATACCAAGACAACAGGGGCATTTTTGATTTTGAATCAGGTGGAGCCGGGCACCAACGATCACGCGGCCCTGTATTTCCGCAACGCAAATCCCAACCGCACGGATCAGAAGAACGCCAGCACCTATATGCTGTACGGTCCCTGGAATGTGGCGGAGCGGCTGCACGTGGTGACGGACGCCAACTGGGGCTATCGCCTGAATCTGGATGTGATTCCCAATGATTTCTATGTGAAGCCGTTTGAGAACATCGGGCTGACTGAGGATACGAAGCTTTTGGGGTATTGGAGCAAGCCGTTTAAGCCCGCGGCCAATGGGGAGGACGTGATTACATACTCGGTTCCTCTGGCAGACAAAAAGGGCAATCCGGTGGGTGTGTTCGGGGTGGAGATTTCCATCCATCACCTCTATAAAAGCCTGCCGGTTTCCCAGGGGCCGGAGTTCTACGGCTATATCATCGGCACCCAGGATGGGGAGGACAGCCCGATCCGGGTGTCCGTGCTGAACGGGGCGCTGCAAAAAAGCATGTTGACCGAGGGCCAGCCCCTGGAGATGGAGGCGGTGAGCGGAGTAGATTCCATCTACCGCCTGAAAGGCTCTGCGGAGGAGGCGAAGCTGTACGCAGGCGTAAATGATATGGGAATGTATTACAACAACACGCCGTTTTCCGCGGAGAAGTGGTACCTGATCGGGCTGATCGACCGCTCCGCTCTGCTGCGTTCCCCTGAGAAAATCAGCGCGATCCTGGGGATTTCCTTTCTGGTTTCACTGTTTATGGGGACGGTGCTGGCCCTGGTGATCAGCCGCTGGTTTACCAAGTACTCCCGGCTCATGGAGCTGTCGGAGGTTCCCGTGGGCGTCTTTGAGATGAGCGGGCACACCAACCGGGTGCTCATGACCATGCAGGTTCCGCGCCTTTTGCGGCTGAGCCGGGAGCAGGAGCGCAGATTTACCCGCGACAGGGAAGCGTTCTGCGATTACCTGCGGCGGATGCACCGGGGGGATGAGCGCGAGGACGCCACGATGCGGCTGGCCGATTGCGATCAGGAGGTCTGGATTCGGATTAGCAGGAAGGAGCGCAACGGGGCCATTGTGGGGGTGATCGAGGATGTGACGGACGAGATTCTCCAGAAGCGGATGCTGGAGGAGGAGCGGGATTACGACGGGATGACCGGGGTCAAGAACCGCATGGCCTTTGAGCGGGAGATCGGGGCCTGCAACCAGGAGTTGGGCGAGGGAAAAAACCTGTGCATGGTGATGTGCGATTTGAACGGCCTAAAGCAGGTCAACGACCGGTTCGGCCACAATGTGGGCGACGAATATATCCGCTTAGCGGCCGCGTCCATCTGCAAGGCATTCCCCGGGGGACAGGTTTACCGGATCGGTGGCGATGAGTTTGCCGTACTGTTGGAAAACTGCCGTCCCCAGGATGTGAGGGCCGCGGTGTCCGCGCTGAAGGGGAATATGAAACGTTTTGACCGCAATGAGGAGTTCAAGGCAGGGATTTCCGCAGGCTTTGCGTTCTACGACCCCTTGACGGACCGGAGCCTGGGCAGCGTGCTGGACCGGGCGGACAAGGCGATGTACGAGGATAAATTTCAGAGAGGCTGACAGATGGCTGCGCCGGGAGACAGAATGCTTGTTTCCCGGCGCAGTTTTTGCCTTTCCGGGAATGGCGTGACAAATGTCACTGTAGTTTGTTACGCATGACATCTGCCGCCGGGCGGGGAAATACCGTATACTAAAGGCAGAAACAGAGGGGAAGCCGCAGAACAGGAGGGTGGGTATGTTAATCATTACGCTGTTTTTATTGTATTTGGCGCTGCCGTTTGTGGAGCTGGCGTTTATCATCGTGCTGGCCGTGATGAACGGCCAGAAAAAGCAGAAAATCGCAGCGCTGAACCGGGAGCTTGAGGCAATCCGGACCGGCCGGGGATATCCGGCGCCCCAGGAGGCTTATGGGGGATGGATGGCGGATGAGTTGGGGCAGACGGAGGTGTTGGGGCAGGTCGATGGGCTGCGGCAGGCGGATGCGCCGCGCGGGGAGGAACCGGGGGCCGAAAGCAATGCCTGTTCCGCTTATAATAGCGCTGCGGGCGGCTGGGTGCAGCCTCAGAGAGAAAAGCAGCCTCGGGCAGATATGCAGCCTTGGACGTCGCCCGAACCCCAGGCAACGTCCGATCTCCAGGCAACGCCCGAACCCCAGGCAACGCCCGATTTCCAGGCAACGCCTCATCTCCAGGCAACGTCTCATCCCCAGGCAACGCCTCATCCCCAGGCAACGCCCGATCTCCAGGCGTCGCTCCATCCTCAGACGCCGGTCCATTTTCAGGACGCACCCCAGCCGCCCTCCGCCCCCACAAACTGGCAGGGCACGGTGGCGCTGGTGGTGGGCGTGGTGTTTGTGATCCTGGCCGGTATGATTTTCGCCACCACGGCGTGGCGGGTGCTTCCCGATCTGTTCAAGGTGGCCCTGGTCATGGCATTCT
This sequence comes from Enterocloster asparagiformis, assembly GCA_018380885.1. GTDB lineage: Bacteria > Bacillota > Clostridia > Lachnospirales > Lachnospiraceae > Enterocloster. The sequence continues at coordinate 55,512 of JAGZSY010000024.1, read as the reverse complement.
CCGGTATCTTCTTCGGAGCCAGCGCCATTGCGGATCACCATCTGCATATTCGGGGCACCTCCAAGGCGTTTTACATTCTGGGCAGCATCTTCCTGTTTGTGGCCGTGCTGGCGGTGGGCTTTTTCGGCCTTTTAGGGCCGGAGCTGACCCTCGCCGGGTATCACCGGTATTTGCTGCTGTTGGCCGGCACCGTGCTGACGGAGCTGGCGCTTCTGGCCGGGCTTAAAAAGTTCCCGGAAACTATTTACAGCGGCTGCTGCCTGTGGGGCTTAACCGTGGCGGCCGCGCTGCTGACAGCCTCCTTCCACCCCGGCCGTCTGGGGTTTGCGCTGGGCATGGCCTGCTACGGCCTGGTGGTGACGGCTGCGGCGGAGGCCGTAAGGCGCAGGAAAACGGACCGGGCGCCGGCAGGCATCCTGCGCGCGCTCCCCATGTTTGCAACCGTCAATCTGTGGGGAATCAGCGCCCTGGTGCTGATTGTGCTCGGCACAGGGCCGGTCACCGCACTGGCGGCGTTTCTCATGGCTGGGGTCCACCTTTACCTGGGCCTTTGCCGGGGACAGGGCTGCGGGGAGGCGGGGGAGATGTCCCAGGCATACCTAGCAATGTTCTCCGTTCAGATGATGGTGGGGCTGTGGCGCCTGATCGCGCCGGGGACCGCGGCAGCGGGCCTTTACACGGTGGCTGCCGGTCTGGTTCTCCTGGCTGTCCTGGAGCGCGCTCCGGTCCACAGCGCGGCGCGGGAGGCACTGGCGCTGTTGGGAGCAGCTGCGGGGCTGCTGTTGTTGGGCGGCGTGATTTTGGCCGTTATAGCGGACGGCGGGCTGACTGTGCACGGGATGATCTGCATGGGCCTGCTGACCCTGGATATCACCCTGGAGGCCCTGAGATACCGCACACAGGTGCTGAGTGGGCTTCACAGCCTGATGACCGCGGCTTTCCTGAACTACTGCATTTTCTTTCTTCCTCTGGGCCTTAACCAGCGACTGCTGACGGCAGCCCTGGTATTCGCAGCCCTTTACTTACTTCGCCAACAGCTCAAAAATCCGCTGTCAAGCCTGGCCGGGGAAGTGCTGTTTACCCTGTTGACGCTGGCTTCTGCCGGGCTGCTCTTCTGCCGGGCTCTGCTGGATTATGGGGAAAATAACCGGTATCTTCTGGCTGCTCTGGTCGTCCTGGCCTTCGCGGCGGCGGCGGAGTCGTGGAGCAGGCGGGTGAAGCCGCTGCGCCAGGCCTTTCCGCTGGCGGCCCTGGGCCTTCCGGTGCTGATGGTTCCCCTGCTCAGGACTCATCTGGGAATCATGGGGCTTGGCTGTGAGGAAATGTTTCTGGCTTACCTGATCCTTTTCATGGTGTGGGATATTGTGAAGCAGGATTTCATGCAGATCGGGCTCCTGGCGCTGGGCTGCTGTCTGGGCGCGGCGTATTTCCTGGGAGACAGTCTGGGACGCGCTGAGGGCACGCTGCCCTTTTATCTGATCACGGCCGCTTATCTGGCGATCCGCGGCCGCAGGCTGGAGGGCGCGCTTCGCACCGTATCCGTCTACGGGGTATATACCCTGGCTTTGGCAGGGGTTCACGCGGCCTGTTATCCTTATCTGGAGATTGCCGTGCAGAGGCGGCTTGTGATCCTGATTTTTTTCGCGGCGGAGTATCTTGCGCGGCGCGTGAGAAAACCGGAGCGGAACATGGAACGCTTTTTCCAGATCGGTTTTGCCGTGCTGTACGGCCTGACGATGGCCGGATTTTACCGGGGCGCGGCCCGGGAGCTGGCTTACCTGCCCGCCTGTCTGGCCGCATTTACGGCAGTGTACGCGCTCACATACAGGACGGGCGATCTGAACCTGCATCTGCTGTCCGCGGCGGTGACGCTCTGGCTGCCGGCGGTGCTGTCAGGCCGCTATCATGTGTCTGCAGACCTGGTTTACGGGGGCGCGCTGGCGTTTCTGCTGGTGTTCGGCGGACTGATGAGAATGAAGTGGAAAATATTGGAAAATGATGAGCGGCAGATTCTGGGCGTGCGGGCCGACTGGTTCTGCGTTCTGGCCGCGCCGGCGTTGTTGATCATGGGGATCGCCGCGCCCTCCCGCAGCTGGCTGTTTGCCTGTATACTGGCGGGAATCGTCTGCACCTTGCAGTACGTGGCTTTAAAGCCCCTGCGCAAGGCGGCGTTTACCATCTCCGGGGCGCTGGCGGTGGCCGCGTTCTGGGTGCAGCCTTTTTACGTATGGCCGGAGATTCTGCGCCTGGAGATTCGGCTGATTCCCGCGGCGGTATACATCTGGAGTCTGGCTGTGGTCTGGGGAAAGCGCGCATTTATATACAATCTGCAGACAGCGCTTTACTCCTGCTGCCTGCTGGCGCTGGTCGTGGATGCCTTTCTCACCGGGCGGCTGGCGGATGCGCTGATCCTGGAAGGAATCTGCCTGGCGGTTCTGGTGCTGTCCTGCGCCGGGAGATGCCGCCGGTGGGCCTTCATTTCCGGGGGCACGGCCCTGGGGGTGGCGTTGTACGTGACCAGGGGCTTTTGGCTGAGCATCTCCTGGTGGGTATACCTGCTGGCCGCCGGGATCGGGCTGATCCTGTTCGCCGCCCGCAATGAAATGAAAAAACGGTGACAGGTTGTTATAAAGCATAATCAGTATTTACTTTGACAGGGACTGCGGACATGGCGTATAATCAGGGTACGGGCCTTACGGCCGCGCGCTGCCATGCTCCTGAAGGGCGGCGGGCCTTGGCCTGCCCGGTGCTAAATGCAATGCGGCGCAGTCCTCTGGCGCCACTGTGGAGAACAAATATGTTTGATATTCTGCTCAATATTACTTACCTGGCGGCCATCGCCATGTCACTGTACTCGGCGGTCTGGCTGCTGCTGAAGGCGGACCGGAACAGGACGGTCTGCGCGTTCATCGCCTGCCAGCTGTTGATTGTGGTCTGGTGCGTGCCGCAGCTGTTTTTGGGGTTCGTGCAATCGCGGGAGGGGCTGTACACGGCCTACGCGATTTCCTACGTGGGAATCTGCTTTATCGGCCCGGCGTGGCTGGTGTTCGCGCTTTGGTACGCAGGCAAGCGCCTGCCCCTCTGGGGAATGGTCCTGCTCTGGGCCCTGCCCGCGGTCAACTTCGCGGTGCTATTGACCAACGAGGTCCATCACCTGTTCTACACGGAGTTTGAGGTGGGAAATGTGGTCTACGGCCCGGCGTTTTTGCTGCATGTGGTCTTTACCTACGCCTGCGTTGTGGCCGGAATGGCCGCGGTGGCGGGAAATTTCCGCAAATACAAGGTGCGTGCCCTGCACATTGCCATGATTCTGGTGTCCGCCGCCGTGCCGCTGCTGTTCAACCTGCTGCACATATCAGGGGCGGTGCAGACCGGCTTCGACCTGACGCCGCCTGCGTTTTCCGTGTCCAGCCTGATCATGCTGCTGGCCGTGTACCGGTACGATTTCCTGGATGTAAACTCCCTGGCCTTTGGGCAGATTTTGGAGGAGCTGCCCGAGGCGGTGCTGGTCTACAATGAGCGGGGCCGCGTCACCTGGGCCAACACGGCGGCGCAGGCGTGGTTCGGCGTCAAAAGCGGGGATGGTATGGGGCGGTTTGAGGCGGCGGTGGCGGAAATGGATCGTCTGGAGGAACCGCCGGAGGGCCCGCAGGAGGATGGGGACGAATCGCAGGCAGCGAGGCAGCGCCTTCTGGTCCGGTGCGGGGACAGGCGGCTGGAGATACGCCGGCGGAGCAGCCTGGACCGGAACGGACATTTCCAGGCGGGCACGGTGCTGGTCTCGGATGTGAGCCGTTACTATGAGCTGCTGGACCGGGAACGGGAGCTGGCGGTGCAGGGCGGACGCCTGGCAGTGGAACAGGAGCGCAACCGGATCGCCCAGGAGGTTCACGACACCACGGGACACACGTTGACCATGATCAATTCCCTGCTCAAGCTGGCTCGCATAGGCCGGAAGGACAAGACGGAAGCGGAGACGGACGCCTATCTGCTTCAGGCGGAGGAGCTGGCTGCCGGAGGAATCCGGGAACTGCGCTGTTCCATCAACAACCTGCGGGCAATGGCCCAGGGCGGGCTGGTATCCCAGGGAGTCAGGCAGCTGGCCGGGAGCATCCGGGAGTTCCAGGTGGAGGTGACGGTCCAGGGCACGGACAGCCCGCGCTACAGCCGGCTGTCGCCGGTGATCCTGCAATGCTTCAAGGAAGCGCTGACCAACTGTATGAAATACGCGCAAGCCACCCATATGGACGCGATTCTCAAGTTTTCCGGCGACAGCCTGGCCTTCTACATCTTTGACAACGGCCGCGGCTGCGGGCAAATCCGCAGGGGCAACGGCCTGGAGGGCATCTACCGCAGGGTGGAGGAGGCCGGGGGACAGGTGCGGGTGGCCTCGGAGGAGGGCGACGGGTTCAGGATTACCATACATCTGCCCGTGGAACCGGAGGGAAAAACAGGATGATAAAAGTTGTGATTGCGGACGATATCCAGATTCTGCGCCAGGGGTTGAAAGCCATTCTGGAGCAGGATGAGGATATAGAGGTAACGGGCCTGGCCGGCGACGGCCTTCAGGCCTTTTTGCTGTGTGAGGAGGCCCGGCCGGACGTGGTGCTCATGGATATGCGCATGCCGGAGTACGACGGGGCATACGGAATCCGGCGCATCAAGGAGGAATTGCCCGGAATCAAGATTTTGGTCCTGACCACCTTTGACGACCGGGAGACCGTGGAGGCTGCTCTGGGTAGCGGCGCGGACGGGTACATTTTAAAGGAAATGGACGACGACGCGGTGATCCGGTCGGTGAAAGCCGTCTGCGCCGGAGTCCGGGTGTTCGGGGACAGCGTGTTCCGCTCCATGCAGGAGTTTACCCCGGCCCGGCCGGAGCCGCGGCCCGGCGCTTTCAGCCTGACGGAGCGGGAGCGGGACATCATGCGCCTGGTGGCCCAGGGCATGGACAACCGGGAGATCGCCCGGACCCTGTATCTGGCGGAGGGCACGGTGCGCAACAACCTGTCGCGGATTTTGGAAAAGCTGGAGCTAAAGGACAGGACCCAGCTGGCCGTATTTGCGGTAAAAAACAATTTGGATTAGAGGAAATTGACATGAAGTGGTTTGAGAAACATCCGATGAGTATGATTGTGGTGGGGATTCTGGGCGTCTCCCTCTCCGCGATATTTGTAAAATATTCCCAGGCGCCTTCGGTGGTGACGGCCGCCTACCGGCTGTTGTGGACCGTGGCGCTGATGGCCCCGGTGGTGTTGGGAAGCCGGAATTTCCGCAGGGAGCTGGCGGCCGCGGACCGGCGCACCGTGGCGCTCTGCGCGGTCAGCGGTATTTTCCTGGCCCTGCATTTCACGGCCTGGTTTGAGTCGCTGAGCCAGACGTCGGTGGCCAGCTCCACGGCCATTGTGTGCACCGAGGTGATCTGGGTGGCCATAGGATTTCTGGTGGTGCTGGGCGGACGGATCTCAAAAATGGCGGCGGCCAGCATCGCGCTCACCGTGGCGGGCAGCCTGCTGATCGCCCTGTCGGATTACTCCGCCGGGGGAAACCACCTGTGGGGCGACGCCCTGGCCCTGGCGGCGGCCATGTTTTCCGCGGTGTATACCTTGATCGGGCGGCAGGTCCGGCGGGGAATGTCCACCACGGTTTACACCTTCATCGTCTACGGCTTTTGCGCAGCATCCCTGTGCGCGGCGGCGCTGTTTACAGGGCAGAGCCTGACCGGGCACGGGATGAGCGCCGTGGTGGTGGGCCTGCTGCTGGCCGTGTTCTCCACGCTGCTGGGACACAGCATTTTCAGCTGGTGTCTGAAATACTTCTCGCCCTCCTTTGTCTCCGCGTCCAAGCTGTGCGAGCCGGTGGCTGCGGCTCTGTTCGCCGCGCTGCTGTTCGGGGAAATCCCGGCTGCGCTCCAGGTGGCAGGCGGCCTGGTGACGGTAGGTGGCGTGTTCCTGTATTCGCGGGTGGAGACAGGGGAGGCCCGCCGCAAAGAAGCCGATTTATCGTCGATCCGCGGTGGGGCGTGATTGGGCGAAGGAAAGCCTGATAAGCAAAGGCAGAGATGGCGGGAAATCCGCTGTTTCAGGTATATTTGGATGACAGAAGAAAGAGAGGGGATAAGGGAATGGCAGAGGTGATAACACTTGGTGAGACGATGGTGTGCTTTTCGCCGGATTCGGCTGCGCCGCTGCGCTATGTGAGCAGCTTTCATCCGCGGATTGCGGGGGCGGAGAGCAACCTGGCGGTGGGCCTGGCAAAGCTGGGCCACGAGGTGCTGTGGGTCAGCCGGCTGGGGGAGGACGAGTTCGGCCACTATGTGCAGAACATGATCCGCTCCGAGGGCGTGGATACCAGGGCCGTGTGTTTTGACGGGGCCAACCCCACGGGGATCATGTTCAAGGAGACCAGCCGGGGCGAGACCGCGGTTTACTATTACCGGAAGCATTCGGCTGCCAGCGCCATGGAGCCGGAGGACTTGGATGAGAAGTTGTTTGAGGAGGCCCAGATTCTGCACATCACGGGGATCACGCCTGTGCTCTCGGACAGCTGCCGTCGGACCGTGGAGCGCGCGGTGGAGCTGGCAAAGCGCCACGGTGTGAGGATCAGCTTCGACCCCAATATCCGCCGCAAGCTCTGGGGCGACAGGGATTACGCGCCTATGCTGCGGAATTTATGCCGCGAGAGCCAGATTCTGCTCATGGGCCTGGACGAGGCCAGGGTCCTCTATGGCGGGGAGACCCCGGAGGAGCTCTTTGCGGCCGTTTATGCGGACGGGGCGGCCCAGCTGGCGGTTTTGAAGGACGGAGGAAACGGCGCCTGGGCGTCGGACGGGAGTCAGATTTTGTATCTGGAACCCTATCCCTGCCGGCCGGTGGACCCCATCGGCGCGGGGGATGCCTTTAACGCCGCGTTTCTGGCCGGCGTGCTGGAGGGCCGCGACTTGCAGACCTGCGGCCGCATGGGCGCTGTGGCCGGGGCCATGGCCACGGAGACGGACGGGGATACGGAAGGCTATCCGGACCGCAAAAAGCTGGAACGGATTCTCGAGAACCGCCGGCAGGTTTACCGTTAACCCGGTCTGAAAGCCCGGTTTTGCCGGACAGTGGAAATGGCGTTTCAAACGCGCGCGCAAGCTGTTATAAATGGGATTGGCGGCAGCAGCCGTTTACAATGAAAGGAGAAGAGGAAACTATGGATATGCGGGAAGTATTTGTGGAGCGCCCGGTGCTGGCGATCATGCGGAACGTGCCCCTTGAGGACACGCTGGACTATGCCGGGGCGGTTGTGGCCGGTGGGGTGAAAATTTTCGAGGTGGCGCTGAACTCCAGACACGGGTATGAGCAGATCGCCATGCTGCGGAAGGAATTTGGGGAAGATGTGATGATCGGCGCGGGCACGGCCATCACCCCGGAGCGGGCAGAGCGGGCGCTGGAGGCGGGCGCCGGCTTCCTGCTGACCCCCTCCACCCAGGCGGAGATGCTGGAGTGGTGCCAGGAGCGCAAGATTCCGTTTCTGCCCGGGGCGCTGACTCCCTCGGACGTGGCCATGTGCGTAAACCACGGATACCACACCATGAAGCTGTTCCCGGCCGGGGATATGCCCATGACCTACATCAAAAGCCTGAAGGGCCCCTTTGACGACACGGACTACGTTGCCATCGGCGGCGTGAGCGCGGACAACATTGAGGAGTTTTTCCGCCGCGGCTACCTGGGCGCGGGTCTGGGCAGCAATATCATGCCCAAAGAGGCGGCGCGGGCCAGGGACTGGAAGGCATGCGCGGACTATGTGGCGGAGCTGGTGAAGCGGGCCGAGGCGGGCATGGCGGCTTATAAGGGTTAAAATCGCTAAAAGGAGACGGATAACCGATGAAGATAACAGAAGTGAACACATATCTGGTGCGCCCCCGCTGGGGATTTGTGGAAATTTGCACGGACGACGGGCTGAGCGGCTGGGGAGAGGCGGTGCTGGAGGGCCATGCGGCCACGGTGAAAACCTGCGTGGAGGAGATGCGCGAGTACCTGGTGGGAGCGGACCCCAGGCGCATCGAGGACATTTGGACCACCCTGTACAGGGCCGGATTTTACCGGGGCGGCGGCGTGCTCATGAGCGCAATCGCCGGAATCGACCAGGCGCTGTGGGATATCAAGGGCAAGTACTTCGGCGCTCCTGTGTACGAGCTAATGGGCGGCGCCTGCCGGGACCGCATGCGCGTGTACAGCTGGGTGGGCGGCGACCGCCCCACGGATGTGGGCGCCGCGGCCAGGGAGCGCAAGGACGCCGGGTTTACGGCCGTGAAGATGAACGCCACCGAGGAACTACAGTACATCGACAGCTATGAGAAGGTGGACCAGGTGCTGGAGCGGGTTGCCGCCATCCGGGAGTCCTGCGGCAAGTATTTCGGCATCGCCGTGGATTTTCACGGCCGCGTGCACAAGCCCATGGCAAAGGTCCTGGCCAAGAAGCTGGAGGAGTTCGACCCGATGTTCCTGGAGGAGCCGGTGCTGTGCGAGCACATGGAGCTGTTTAAGGAGATCGCGGACTGTTGCAACATCCCCATCGCCACCGGCGAGCGGCTGTTCACCAAATACGATTTCAAGCGCCTGTTCGCCAGCGGCGGAGTGGATATTATCCAGCCCGATTTATCCCACGCGGGCGGGCTCACCGAGGTGAAAAAGATCGCCGCCATGGCGGAGGCCCACGACGTGGCCCTGGCGCCCCATTGCCCCCTGGGTCCGATCGCTCTGGCCGCCTGCCTGCAGGTGGACGCCACCAGCTACAATGCGGTGATCCAGGAGCAGAGCATGGGCATCCACTACAATGTGGGCAAGTCCGTTCTGGACTACGTGGTCAACAAGGAGGACTTCGCCTTTGTGAACGGCTACGTCAATCTGCCGGTAAAGCCCGGAATCGGCGTGGAGGTCAACCGGGAGCTGGTCCTGGAGGAGAACCGCACGCCCCACAGCTGGAAGAACCCGGTGTGGCGTCACAAGGACGGCTCCATCGCGGAGTGGTGACGCGAAGGCGCAGAAGCCGTTGCCGCGCGGGCGCATGACGTGTTTGCGCGGCGCGAACGCCGGGGAACGTGGGGGGAGCTCCGGCCGGAGGCCGGCTCCGGGACGCGGAATAAAAAGTGCTTGAATTATCTGGAAACCGGTGTATAATAGGTTTCGTAAACAAAAAAGCGGGGAGCTCACAGTAGTGGGCTGAGAGGAAGCTGGGACTGCTTCGACCCTTAACCTGATTTGGATAATGCCAACGAAGGGACAATATACATCTGTCTAGTATCGCTGTGATGCTGCCTTTCATTGGTTGCATCGCGGCGTTTTTTATTGTAGAAAACTGCGTCATGTTAATCAAAAATGCCCCCATATCCCGCAAGCGTCCCGATCTATTGTTTACATAAAACAACAGGCCTTAACACACGGCCTGGGAAAACGAGGAGGATAATCATGTTTAAAACCTGTCTGGAAAATGTAAGGCAAACAGTGCCCTTAATCCACAATATCACCAACTATGTCACGGTCAACGACGTGGCAAACGCGCTGCTGGCCTGCGGCGGAAGTCCCATTATGGCCGACGACGAGGACGAGGTGGAGGAGATCACCGCCATCTGCGGCGGGCTCAACATCAACATCGGCACCTTAAACCGCCGCACCATCCCGTCCATGCTGAAGGCGGGAAAGGCGGCCGGACGCCTGAACCATCCGGTGGTCCTGGACCCGGTGGGAGCGGGGGCCAGCGCCCTGCGCACCGACACGGCCAGGAGGCTGATGAATGAGATTAAATTTACGGTGATCCGCGGCAATATGTCCGAGATTAAGACCCTGGCCGCCGGCAGCGGCAACACCCGCGGGGTGGACGCCAGCGTGGAGGACGCAGTGACGGAGGACAATTTGGATTCGGCCGCCGCCTTTGTGAAGGACCTCTCCGCCAGAAACGGGGCGGTCGTCGCTGTGACCGGAGCCATCGATCTGGTGGCGGATGGGAAGCGCTGCTACGTGATCCGCAACGGCCGCCCGGAGATGGGAAAGATCACCGGAACAGGCTGCCAGCTGTCCGCTCTGGTGGCGGCTTACGTCACGGCTAATCCCGGAAATGAGCTGGAGGCGGCGGCAGCGGCGGTGTGCCTGATGGGGCTGGCCGGGGAGATCGGCTTTTCGCGCATGGAGCCGGGGGATGGAAACGCCGCCTACCGCGGCCGCATCATCGACGCCATCTATAACATGGACGGAGAGACTTTGGAGAGGGGGGCCAAATATGAACTGCGATAAAAAGGAACTGCTGCTGTACGCGGTGACGGACCGCAGCTGGCTGAACGGAAGGACGCTGTACGACCAGGTGGAGGAGGCCCTGGCAGGGGGAGCCACCCTGATCCAGCTGCGCGAGAAGGAGCTGGATCGGGAGCATTTCCTGGAGGAGGCCCGGGAGCTGAAGGCGCTCTGCCGCCGGTACGGCGCGCCCTTTGTGATCAACGACAGCGTGGATATCGCCGCTGCGGTGGATGCGGACGGCGTCCACGTGGGCCAGAGCGACATGGCGGCAGGTGATGTGCGCTTCAGGCTGGGCCCGGACAAGATCATCGGCGTGTCCGCCCAGACGGTGGACCAGGCGCTCTTAGCGGAGCGCAGCGGCGCGGATTACCTGGGAGTGGGCGCGGTGTTTCACACCGGGACCAAACGGGATGCAACCGATGTCTCCTACGAGACCCTGCGGGAAATCTGCCGGGCGGTTAAAATCCCGGTGGTCGCCATCGGAGGAATCAACCGCGGCAACGTGGAGCAGCTGGCGGGCAGCGGAATATGCGGCGTGGCTGTGGTCAGCGCCATTTTCGCCCAACAGGACATCAGGGCCGTCGCTGCGGACCTGAGGGCGGCGGTGGAGCGGATGGTGCGGCCATGATCGCCGGGGCCATCTTTGACGCGGACGGCACGCTGCTGGACACCATGCCCGTCTGGGACAACGCCGCCGGGATGTACCTGGAGGGGGTGGGAATCGCCCCGGAGCCCGGGCTGGGCACCATCCTCTATCCCATGTCCATGGCCGAGGGCGCGGACTATCTCATAGGCCGGTACGGGTTGACACAAAGCCGGGAAGAGATCGTACGGGGCGTCGGCGCCGTTATCGAGGACTTCTATTTCCGCCGGGCCCAGCCCAAGGCCGGAGCAGGGGCGTTTTTGCGGCAGCTGCGGGAACACAAAATTCCCATGGCCGTCGCCACCTCCAGCGACCGCCGTCTGGTGGCTGGGGCCTTAAGGCGGCTGGGGCTTCTGTCCATGTTCACGGACATTTTTACCTGCGCCCAGGCGGGGGCCGGCAAATCCAGCCCCGATGTGTACCATCTGGCGAAAAGCAGCCTGGGAACGGAGGAACCGCGCAGTATCTGGGTATTTGAGGACGCGCTGTTCGCCGCGGATACAGCCAGGCGCGCGGGCTACCGGGTGGCGGTGGTCCGGGACCCGTCGGCTGACAGGGACCGGGAACGGCTGGAGCAGATCGCGGATTACACCATGGAGGATTTTACGGATTTCAACGGCTTTTACCAAAATGCCTTGAAATAGAAAACAAGACCGGCGGCAGACCGGGGGCACCACCTTCTGTCGCCTAACAAAATTAATGCGAAGGGAGAACAAAAATGAACACAGCATTAACAATCGCTGGGAGCGATTCCAGCGGAGGCGCCGGCATCCAGGCAGATATCAAGACCATGACCGCTCACGGGGTATATGCCATGAGCGCGGTCACGGCCCTGACTGCACAGAATACGACCGGCGTAACAGGGATTATGGAGGTAACTCCAGAGTTTTTATCGGAACAGCTGGATGATATTTTTACAGATATCCGTCCGGATGCAGTAAAAATCGGTATGGTTTCGTCCGGCCGCCTGATCGGGGTGATCGCAGAGCGGCTGGCTTACTACGGGGCCAGGAACATTGTGGTGGACCCGGTGATGGTGGCAACCAGCGGCGCCCGCCTGATCAGCGAGGAGGCCGTGGGCATGCTGAAGGAAAAGCTGCTGCCCATGGCCGCGGTGCTGACGCCCAACATTCCTGAGGCTGAGGTGCTCTCGGGAATGACCGTCAGCAGTGACAGGGATATGGAGAAGGCCGCCGCCGCGATCGGGGATACATACGGCTGCGCCGTGCTGGTCAAGGGCGGCCATAATCTGAACGACGCCAACGACCTGCTGTACGACGGCGGCCGGTGTAAATGGTTTTACGGGAAGCGCATCGACAACCCCAACACCCACGGAACCGGCTGTACCCTGTCCAGCGCCATCGCCTGCAACCTGGCCAAGGGCCTGGACCTGGACACGGCGGTGGAGGGGGCCAAGCGCTATCTGTCCCTGGCGCTGTCCGATATGCTGGACCTGGGCAAGGGCAGCGGCCCCATGAATCACGCATTCGCCATCCGCGGCGAATATTGAGGAGGCCGGGCGATGAAAGAGAAGAAAAAAGGAACTTCCATATTCAGCAACGGCCTGATTTGGTTCGGCGCCGGGGTGTCCATTGCGGAAATCCTCACAGGCACGTACCTGGCGCCCCTGGGCCTGGCCAAGGGCCTGGCGGCGATCCTGCTGGGCCACGTAATCGGCTGCGGGCTGCTGTTTCTGTCCGGCCTCATCGGCGGTTTCACACGGCGCAGCGCCATGGAGACCGTGAAAATGAGCTTTGGCGAGAAGGGCAGCCTTCTGTTTTCCACCCTGAATGTGCTTCAGCTTTTGGGCTGGACCGCCATCATGATCTACGACGGGGCCTTAGCCGCCGGGGGCGTGCTGAACATCGGCCGGCCGGTGTGGTGCCTGGTGATCGGCGGCCTGATTCTGGTCTGGATTCTGGTTGGCATACAGAATCTGGGAAAAATTAACACGGCAGCCATGGCCGCGCTGTTCGTCCTGACGCTGATTCTGTGCAAGGTGATCTTTTTCGGCGGCGGCGCGGGAGCGGCGGCCGGGGGAGAGGAGGCCATGAGCTTCGGGGCTGCGGTGGAGCTTTCCGTGGCTATGCCGCTGTCCTGGCTGCCGTTGATCAGCGACTATACCAGGGAGGCTGAGAAGCCCCTTGCCGCAACCGCGGCCAGCGCGGCTGTCTACGGGCTGGTGAGCGTCTGGATGTACGTGATCGGCATGGGGGCGGCCATCTTCACCGGGGTTACGGATATCTCCCAGATTATGGTAAAGGCAGGGCTGGGCATGGCGGGGCTTCTCATCATTATCCTGTCCACCGTGACCACCACGTTTTTGGACGCTTACTCCGCCGGCGTGTCCAGCGTGTCCATCAGCGCCTCCGTCAGGGAAAAATGGGCCGCCGCCGCGGTGACCGTGATCGGCACAGCCGCTGCGGTCATTTACCCGATGGACAACATCACGGACTTTCTCTACCTGATCGGGTCCGTGTTCGCGCCCATGATCGCCATCCAGATCGCGGATTATTTCTTCCTGAAAGCGGACCGGAAGGGGACCGCCTTCTGCGTGCCAAACCTGGTGATCTGGTGCCTGGGCTTTGTCGCCTACCGCCTGCTTATGCGGGTGGACACCCCGGTGGGCAACACGCTGCCGGATATGGCGATCACCATCATGATGTGCCTGGCGTACCACCAGGCGGTAAAGCTGATGGCGCCGGCCCCTGCGGCGGAAAATTAAAGCGCTGTCATGGACTGACAGGAAATAGATATGGCGGCGGCTTTCCTCCAACCGGGAAAGCCGCCGCCATTGCGCGCGTTTCGGTACGCTGTTTCATATCCTGTGGGACGTCGTCGCCGGCTCTGGGGCTGCTCACCGCGGAGCTTCGAATACCGCCACATAGTTGTCCACCCGCCCCATTTCCCGGAAGCCGGTGTCCTCCAGCCGCGCCAGCTCGGCCTCCAGATCCTTCTCATAGCCCTTGCGCAGGTCCACCACCGCGTACCGGGCCGGATGCGCGCTGTCCAGCAGATAGATTTCATCCCGCATGGACAGCTGAGGGACAAAGAAGGTGGAGGAGCGGACCGGGGCGTTCTCCGGAATTTCAGCCAAAAGCTCCCGGGCCTGGGCCGCCTTCAGGTGATGGCGGTCGTAGAGCCGGATGTATTTGGACTTGGAGGCCGTCACCGTGGCGGTGATAGCCAGGGCGCACACCAGCCCGGCGGCCAGAAGCTGCGGCGCCAGCTCCCTGTGCCAGGCCACGCCCCTGTTCAGGCTTTGCAGGTTGACCATGGCCAGGTAGAAGAGCAGGGCGCCGGTGCCGTAGGTGTACTGGAAAAAAATGGAGTGCTGGTATTTGTAATTGGACATCAGGTTGATCAGCACAAAGGGGATCAGCAGCGCCCACCGCTGCCACCTGTTTGTCATCAGTGGCAGGAAGCCCAGGGGAAGCAGCATTTCCAGAAAAAAGAGTATCTTGTCCTTTACCGCGATCTGGGACAGCACATAGGCGGGATTGACCAGAATGGTCTTGAACATGCTCACCAGCCCCAGGCGCTTGTCGGAGATGTAATTGTCGAACCGGTTGATCATGGCGCCGTCCCCAAACCGGTTGATGTACCACAGGGCCGCGACAAAGTACAGGCAGGAGGCGGTAAACACCAGCATACCCAGCCGGTAACGGCGTTTTTCCAAAAAAAGGTAAAGACCGATGCAGGCCGCGTACACGGGCGCGTCCTCCTTGACTAAAAGCAGCAGCGCCAGGCCGGCCAGCATGGACTTAAAACGCCGCGTCTCCATAAAGTACATGACCCAGAGGACGATCACCGTGAGAAACTTGTTCTCGTGAAAATCGTAAAAGCAGCCGCCCATAAACGCGGGATAGGCGCAGTAGACAAGGCCGAAGCACAAAGTCTGCAGGCGGGTGCATTTTAAAGCCCCGGCCAACAGGCACAGGGGGATAAGGCCGCTGATCACCAGCAGGGCCTGGAGGACCAACAGGGTCTCCGGCCGCGGGACCAGCTTGTAAAACGGCAGCAGCGCGTAGAAGATGGGGGACAGATGCACGGCGAAGTGGGACAGAAGTCCGTCCCGCTCGCAGGTGGTCAGGGGCTGCAGGCATTTGTCCAGGTAATAGTACATTTGGGAGAAAATCCCAAAATCGTAGGCAGGGGAATAGTTGAGCCGGTAGCGCAGCACCGTCATGGAGGCGGTGAAGGCAAACCAGAGAAAGGCCGCCGCACCCAGCACAATCCACAGCCCCGGCCCGGAAGCCAGCCTCTCCAGCCGCGGCCTCATGACACCAGCGCCCCCTTGATCATCAGGGCCGCTACGTACATGGCCACGCTGGGGGCCAGGGGAAAGCAGAAGCGTCTGGCCCTGGCGGGCAGAAGGAGCAGAAACGCCAGGCAGGCGTAGATTCCGGCCCAGAGGCCGAAATAACTTCTCAGAGAAATCTGCCGCACAAAATCAAGCGTGAAAATGGCGGAGCTGTTCATGAGCAGGCACATGGTGTTGGTCATGAGCCAGCTGGCGATCAGCAGCCGGAACAGGTTGCGCCTCTGGTCCGCCAGGCGCATCAATACGGTATTTAACAGTAACATAATCATTCCTCCCTTTATACACTGTATACTATCCGCACCGTCCCAAAATGTAAAGCCGCCCGGCGCAACCGTAAGAAAAATTAGAAAAATATTAATAAAAAACTTGTCGTTTCATGGAAAAATAATAAAGTACTTTACGGTTTGTGAGGGGCGGTGGTACAATAGGGTCTGCGGCTTTTGCCGCGGGAATTATCAACTTGAATCTAAAAGAAAAGGAATGATTGGACATGAGAAAAATGACGTATACGTTACTGGCCGCCGCCATGGCCGCGGCGGTTTTGGCGGGCTGCAGCCGGAATGGGGAGGCGCAGAAAACCACCCAGACGGAGACCTCCGCCGCCCAGGAGACCGTGAAGGCGGACGGACAGGAGAAGGAGACGGAGGCCGAGACGGAGGCGGTGGAGCTCGCCACGGGCCGTCACCACGTGAAGATCGAGGTTAAGGACTACGGCACCATTTCCGTGGAGCTATACGGGGACGAGGCGCCCATCAGCGTGACCAACTTCTTAAAGCTGGCAGGCGACGGCTTCTACGACGGGCTGACCTTCCACCGCATTATAAGCGGCTTCATGATCCAGGGCGGAGACCCCCAGGGCACCGGCATGGGCGGTTCTGATGAGATGATCAAGGGCGAGTTTTCCGCCAACGGCGTGAACAACCCCTTAAAGCACACCCGCGGAGCCATCTCCATGGCCCGCTCCCAGTACCCGGACAGCGCCAGCTCCCAGTTCTTTATCGTGCACCAGGACAGCACCCGTCTGGACGGCCAGTATGCGGCCTTCGGCTATGTCACCGAGGGGATGGACGTGGTGGACAAGCTCTGTGAGGACACGCCGGTGCAGGATGGCAACGGCACGGTAGCCAAGGAGGATCAGCCGGTGATTGAGCGCATAGAGGTTGTGGATTAAAGGCCTCCCTCTGCGGTTTATTGTGGATAATGCCGGAGGAAATCCCGGTGACGGCCCATATTTTCTACTTGCGAAATCCGCTGGTTCAGAGTAAATTTAGTATCTATTGGTAACGGTCCGCCGGCTTGGCGGAACCGTCACTTCGACGAATCGAACCCATACGGAAGCGAGGACAAGGAAAATGGCGAAAGGCGCAGGCACCCGGGATATGACCGAGGGCAGCCCCATGAAGCTGATCTGGGGCTTTTTCGTGCCCATGGTGTTCGGGCTGCTGTTTCAGCAGCTCTACAACATGGCGGACACGATCATTGTAGGAAAATGTCTGGGGGTCCGGGCGCTGGCGGCCGTTGGCGCCACCGGCTCCATCAATTTTATGATCATCGGCTTTTGCCTGGGGGTGTGCAGCGGTTTTGCCATCCCGGTGGCTCAGAAGTTCGGTGAGAAAAATGAGAGCGCCCTGCGGCGCTTTGTGGCCAACAGCGGCTGGCTGGCGATTATATTCTCAGCCGTGATGACCGTGGCGGTCTGCGTGCTGTGCCGGGATATCCTGGTGCTGATGGATACGCCGGCCGATATTTTCGACGGGGCCCACCGCTATATATTTGTGATCTTTCTGGGGATCCCGGCCACCTACTTATACAACCTGCTGTCCTGCACCATCCGCTCTCTGGGCGACAGCACCACGCCCCTGGTGTTTCTGCTGTTCTCCTCCGTGCTCAACGTGGCACTGGACTTCTTCACCATTCTGGTGCTGAAGATGGGAGTGGAGGGAGCCGGGTGGGCCACCATCACCGCCCAGGCGGTGTCCGGCCTGCTGTGCCTGTTCTATATGCGGAAAAAGTTCACGATCCTGAAAATGCAGGGGGACGAGTGGAAGCCCCGGAAGGATTATATGAAGATTCTCTGCGGAATGGGAATCCCCATGGGACTGCAATACTCCATCACCGCCATCGGAAGCGTGATTTTGCAGACCGCTGTAAATTCCCTGGGCTCCATGGCAGTGGCTGCGGTTACGGCGGGCAGCAAGATCATTATTTTCCTCAGCTGTCCCTTCGACGCCCTGGGGTCCACCATCGCCACCTACGGCGGCCAGAACGTGGGCGCCGGCAAGCTGGAGCGCATCGCCCCGGGCATGAAGGCCTGCCTGGTTCTGGGCATCTCCTACGCCGTAATCGCGCTGGCGGCGCTGTACGCCTTCGGGGACCAGATCACGCTGCTCTTTGTGGACCGTGGGGAGGTGGAGCTGCTGCGCAACACCAGGATGTTCCTGCTGGTCAACGGGGCGCTGTTTATCCCCCTGGTGTTTGTCAACGTGATGCGTTTTTTGATCCAGGGTATGGGATTCTCCAAGTTCGCGATTCTGGCGGGCGTCTGCGAGATGTTCGCCCGCTCCTTTGTGGGCTTTGTGCTGGTGCCCTTGTTCGGGTACATCGCGGTGTGCTACGCCAGCCCCGTGGCCTGGATTGCGGCGGACCTGTTTCTGATCCCGGCCTACGGCTATGTGATGAGGCAGCTCCGGCGCATGTTCGCCGGCCGGAATGCGGGCGCGGCATAAAACAGCATAAAACAAAAGAAGTCCGGTGAAACCAGATTCTGGTCTCATCGGACTTTCTCATATCCAGGTTAAAAGTTTTTGCTTCAGAGAGCCGCGTCAGGCTCTATCTTGCGCTCCCAGGGAAGGACGGGCTGCAGCCGGTACTCCACGGTGAGGTCGCGGCGGTTGTACTGCCGGTGGAAATTGCCGATGATCCGCTTCAACACCATCTCGCCCTTTTCCGCCGTCACGGTGGGCAGGAGAATGATGTACTGGCTCACGCTGTAGCGGGTGTAGACGTCGCTGCAGCGCAGGGAATTGCGGATGGCGGCGTTTAGATGGTCCATGGCCCTGTTTAAAACGGTCAGCTTGGGAACTTGGCCGTCCAGATCCACAAGCGTCAGCAGGCACAGGTAAATGGAGTCCCCGGTTCGCTCAATGGCCCGCCGCTCTAACTGGTATAAGTCCCGGAAAACAGGATACTCGCAGTAGAACGCGCCGTTGCTGGCCTCCTCCCGCAGCGCTTCCTGGATGGAGTCCAGATTGGTGTTGATCCCCTGCTCCTTGCTGCGGATCGTCTTGTAGAGCTCCTTGAAATGCTCGGAGGGGGAGATGGAAAATTCATTGTAAAACAGGTCCAGGGTGTGGTTGTAGTGATCCACCGCCTGGCTGGTGTGATTGTCTTTATATAAGGAATAGACCAGGTAGTAATGGAACTGCTCGTCAAAGGGTTCGATGCCGATAGCCGTCTGGCACACCGAGGTGATCGCCCCGTAATCCTCGCGGGCCATCAGAAGATCGATGGTCTTGTAAACCAGCTTCTGGTAGAGGGAGTGGTAGTAGGTGCTGATGGGAATGACCCAGGACTCATACTCCGATTTGGGGAGAAAATCGCCCTTGTAGAGGTCCAGGCCCTTCATGCACATGGCCAACAGCTGGTCGGGATCCTTCGCCTCGCCGCTGTAGCCCAGAACCTGGTTGCACACGGCCTCGAACTGGTCGATATCCATGACCGTGGGAATATCCTGGGTCCAGGAATAGGCTCCACGCTGCTGGACCAGCAGCCTCTGGGGAGGTATGCCCAGGGGATCAAGCAGCTTGCGGGCGCGGAACATCAGGGTCTTTAAGGCTCCGCTGGGATTGGCTCCGGGGTCATCCGGCCAGATTGTCTCAATCAATTCGTTGACGCTGATATCCTTTTTCTGGAATACAACCAGGTATTCCAGCAGGCTCCAGGGCTTTTTGGACTGGTTACTGTTGTCGTTGATCTCTTTGCCGTCCACTGTAATTGAAAAACCGCCCAGCGTTCTTATATATATAGTTTGCCGTGAATCATTAGTGGACGTTTCCATTCTGTCGGGTCTCCTTTTATCAATCTGTCAATATATTCAGTATAACGATCTAATTGAAAAATGTCTATCAAAATTTTATGAAAAGGCGGCGAAATGTAACCGGTTTGTAACCGCTGTCTGTTATACTGAATCTGAAATATGATTTAGAATTGAACATAATGGCAGAATTTATTGAGAAAAGCAGGTGAATCGATGTCTGTAGCGAGAACAGGAGCATTGCCTAATTCATACAAGTTTTACACAATCGCGGTAAATCGCTTTGACAACAGACGGATGGAAGGGCTGGTATTCCACGAGAGCAGGGAGGGGGCGGCGGCTTTTAAAAGCCTGACGCAGCTGGCCTCTGTTTTGAACCGTCTGTTTGATGAGAACCGCTATCCCATGAAGAGCGTGGATGAGCGCAGCTTCCAGAGAAAACAGGCGGAGAACTGCGCGGAAGAGGTGGCGTTTACGGCGGTGGATATTCCTCAGCCGGTCAGCGGCCAGCTGGCTACCTTTCGTCTGCATGTAAAGTTCCGCTATTATGCCACATGGCAGGGCAGCATCACCCATCAGGAGACCGGGACGGTGTATCCCTTTGAGAGCTTTATGGAGCTCATGCGCATATTCAACCGCGTGCTGGGCCAGCCGCTCGCTGCGCCCGATCCGCTGGGAAAGAGGATGTGCGAGGTGGCGGTCTGCAATTACCGGAATAATACCATTGCCGGCGAGGTGTCGAACCCCGCGGTAAAGGATAGGTTTGTTTTTGAAAATGAGTTCGAGCTGATGGAGCATCTGGAGATGATGCTGGGCCGGCGTCCGGCAGACAGCGAGGATAGTCTGGTTGTTACGCCGCGGCAGGGAAGCGTGTGCAGAGGTGCCATCGGCCCCATGACGTTTCTGGTGCGGGTGCTCTTCTGGAAAAACGGCACCTGGCAGGGCACGGCCTGCTGGAAGGAAAAGGGCGAGCACGCCAGCTTCCGCAGTTTTCTGGAGCTGCTGCTCATGATGGATTCAGCGGTCCGCCGGTACAGCCTGCAAAGGGAGACAAAGTCCGCGCAGGAAGTAACTGCCTAGTATTACAGCGCGTTTGAAAGGAATTTGACAGAATGAAAGATAAGCTGCATCGCCTGGTAATCATCGTGCTGGCGCTGGTCCTGGTGGTCAGCGCGGGTATGGTATTCAGCCAGTGGCTGGAGAACAAGCGGGCCAGGGACGAGTACAACCGTCTGGCTGAACTGGCTAGCCAGACTTCACAGGAGACTGGAACAACTGAGGCGGAGTCCGTGGAGGCGCCGGAAACGGAGCCGGAGACAGAGCCTTACATATCGCCCATCGATTTCGACGCCCTGCGGGCTGAGAATCCTGACACCATCGGATGGATTACCATCGACGGGACCAACATCAATTACCCGATTGTCCAGGGCACGGACAATGATTTTTATCTGAACCACGACTTTAACGGCCAGGAGAATATCGCGGGCGCGATCTATCTTGACTTTGAGAGCCAGGGCAACTGGGACGGACGCAACAACATTATTTACGGCCACAACATGAAAAACGGCTCCATGTTCAAGGACGTGGTGAAGTACAAGGACGAGGCGTATTTCAAGGAGCATCAGTTCTTTACCATCTACACCCCGGAGCGGGAGATACGCCTGAAATCCGTGGCCGCTTACTACGGCGAGGCCAAGCCCATTGTGCGCAAGACGCGGTTTAAGAGCCAGGAATCCTTTGACGCCTTTGTGAAGGAAATGCTCTCCCCCTGTACTTACGCCGAACCGGTGCAATATCCGGCCCGCACGCTGTACACCCTGGTGACCTGCAGCTATGAGATCGACGATGCCCGAACCTTCCTGTTTGCGGTGGAGGTGGATGAGGATGGGAACGAGATTCCGCCGGATGAGGAGTTCCAGGAGCGCCAGATGAACCTGGTGCGCCGGCACGCGGAGCGGCAGGCAAATCAGGAAACTGTGGAAAATGACGTTAACAAGAAATGAAAATTGGTTGACATTTGTTGATAATTGTGATAAGATGCCCATGAAATCAGGGTGGAATTATGTATGATTCCATCCTGTTTTGGTTCTTTTCTACATAGCTCTTAATTCGGGCAGCCTGGCCCAAATTTTATAAAACCCCTTGCACCCGGCACGGCTGCTGGAATTAAGAGGCGGGATATTCTCGGAGAATATCCCGCTTTCGCCATGTCCGGGCAGGGAAAAGCTGTATGTTTAATCGTAAGCTGCTAAAAAATTCACAAAAGCCTTTGGGCCTAATTTCACCGCAACTTGTATAGTTTACGGCAGAAAGAACCACTGCTTCCAGAAAAAATTGGCGTTTTGGCCTGCAAAAATATGCAAAAATCGGAATTGGGGTATTGGAAAATAAGAAAAGTTATGCTATACTAGGCGCGTTAGGCACCAATTTTTTTATATTATTAAGTGCAGGCCCGACAGGTGGAGAAATTTGGTACTGTCCCATACGTGACGCTGGAGTCATGCCGATTGAGAGGCATGGCTTTTTAGTTTAAAACCATTTTTTTCCATGCGGGTACAAACAAAGAGGAGAGAGCGTTATGAAAATGAATGCAAAGAAAGTAATGAGCCTTATGTTAGCCGGGCTTCTGGCAGCGGCATCTCTGACCGCCTGCGGCGGCAAGTCCTCCGGCGATACGACAGCGGCGGCCCAGAGCGACACCAAGGCGGCCGAGAGCGACACTGCGGCGGCCGGGAGCGACACCGCGGCGGCTAAGAGCGATACAGCGGCGGCCGACAGCGGCGAGAAGAAAGTGCTGCGCGTGGCCATGGAATGCGCTTACGCGCCTTACAACTGGACACAGCCCGACGATGCCAACGGCGGCGTTCCCATTAACGACAGCAACGAATATGCCAACGGATACGACGTGATGATGGCCAAGAAGATTTGCGAGGAACTGGGATACGAGCTCCAGATCGTGCGTCTGGACTGGGATTCCCTGATTCCGGCAGTGCAGACCGGACAGGCCGACTGCGTGATCGCAGGCCAGTCCATCACCTCCCAGCGCCTTCAGGCCGTGGACTTCAGCGAGCCGTACTACTACGCAACCATCGTGACTCTGACCAAGAAGGACAGCCCCTACGCAAACGCCAAGAGCGTTGCCGATTTAAAGGGCGCCACCTGCACCTCCCAGCAGAGCACCATCTGGTATGACAACTGCCTGCCCCAGATCGAGGGCGCCAATGTGCTGTCCGCCACTGCCAACGCTCCGGACATGCTGATGTCCTTAAACGCCGGCAAGTGCGACATTGTTGTGACCGACCAGCCTACAGGCAAGGGCGCGCTGATCGCTTATCCTGATTTCGTGATGCTGGAATTCGGCGGCGGCGATGACGACTTCAAAGTGACCGAGGAGGACATCAACATCGGCATCTCCATGAAAAAGGGAAATACCGAGCTGAAATCCGCCATCGACAGCGTTTTGACCAAGATGACCAAGGATGATTATTCCAGGATCATGGATGAGGCGATTTCCGTGCAGCCGCTGGCAAACCAGTAGGGCGCAGACAGAGAGCCATAATTTAAGGAGAGAATGTTATGCCAACAGATTTTTTTGGCCGTGTAATGGTCGTATTCAAGCAATATGGAATGTCCATGCTCCAGGGCGCGGGCGTCAGCATGGAGAGCGCCCTGGTGGGCACCGTCATCGGCTGCCTGATCGGATTCGCCGTGGGTATTGTCCAGACGATCCGGACGGAGAAGGGGGACAACTTCCTCAAGAAAGGGGTGCTCTGGCTTGTAAAGCTGGTGCTCAACGCGTATGTGGAGTTCTTCCGCGGCACGCCCATGATGGCCCAGGCAATGTTTATCTACTACGGTTTATTCCCGCTGTTGAATATCAATATGTCCATGCTGAAGGCGGCCATTTTTATCCTGTCCATCAACACGGGCGCTTACATGGCAGAGACCGTGCGAGGCGGCATCCTCTCCATTGATCCCGGCCAGACAGAGGGGGCCAAGTCCATCGGCATGACCCATGTGCAGACCATGATCTACGTGATTCTGCCCCAGGCCCTGCGCAACATTATGCCGCAGATCGGCAACAACCTGATCATCAACATCAAGGACAGCTGCGTGCTCTCCGTGATCGGCATTGCCGAGCTTTTGTACAAGACCAAGGCGGCCGCGGGCGCTCTGTACATGAACTTTGAGACCTACACCATCACCATGATCATGTACTTTATCATGACCTTTACCTGTTCCCGTATCCTGCGCCATCTGGAGAGCAAGATGGACGGACCGGACAACTACGATCTGGCGACCACGGATACCCTGGCCTATACCAGCGGTATGATCCGTTTCCCGGAGGACAAGAAGGAGGAGTCACGATGAAGGGCGACACAATTTTACAAATCCGCCATTTGAGCAAGACGTTCGGCAACAACCCGGTGCTGCGCGACATCGATTTTTCCGTCAGCAGCGGAGACGTTACCTGTATCATCGGGGCCTCCGGCTCCGGCAAATCCACGCTGCTGCGCTGCCTCAATATCCTGGAGACGCCCACCACGGGCGAGATTCTCTACCACGGCAGCGACATTGTGGGCGGAAAGGTCAACGCGGCCCAGTACCGCTCAAAGGTGGGGATGGTGTTCCAGAGCTTTAACCTGTTCAACAACATGAACGTGCTGGACAACTGTATGATCGGCCAGACCAAGGTGCTGAAAAAGAGCAAGGAGGAGGCCAGGAAAAACGCCATGTACTACCTGGAAAAGGTGGGGATGGCGCCCTATATCAACGCTAAGCCCAAGCAGCTCTCGGGCGGACAGAAGCAGCGGATCGCCATCGCCAGGGCGCTGGCTATGGAGCCGGAATTACTGCTCTTTGACGAGCCGACCTCGGCCCTGGATCCCCAGATGGTGGGCGAGGTGCTGGAGGTTATGAGAAAGCTGGCGGGCGAGGGCCTGACCATGATTATCGTGACACATGAGATGGCCTTTGCCAGGGACGTGTCCACCCGCGTGGTGTTCATGGCCGACGGCGTGATCGCCGAGGACGGGACGCCCGGGGATATCTTCGAGAATCCCCAGAACCCGCTGACCAAGGATTTCCTGGGAAGGTTCATGCGCGGATAAGGGAATGAGCCATTGAGAATAAAAAGGCCTCTGCCGGCCGGTTCCGTACGTTCCGGCGGCAAGGCCTTTTTTTGCTTTAACGCGCGGCCGCCCCACGGCCGCCTCCCAGCCGGGCCCCAGGAGAAAAACGTATGGGCGTTTTTCCAATCCGTGCCATTAATCGGAAACAGGCTTTGCGCATATGATAGAGAAGAGCCCGGCCGTTTGCAGGGCCGGACTCTCACGGGGCCTTTCCCGGCCCGACTATCTGGCCGGGTCCTCTGTCTGGGCTGCTTTGGTAATATAAGGATATAAATCCTCGTACGCCTCCCGCTCGGCCTCGGACTGGGGCAGGGACGGAATCAGACCAGTACAGTCCATGGTAGAACAGGCCTGTACGTCAATATCTGCATCTTCTTTGTGGTTCATGCCGGATCACCTCCTGAATGTTAGACAAAAAGCCGCTTCAACGCGCATATTTAGTGTGCGCATTGGCGGCTTTTTCCGTACAGGGAATTACCGGTGGATCAGGGAATTACCGGGCGTTCAAGGCGGCCCCGATGAACCCTCTGAACAGCGGATGGGGCCTGTTGGGCCGCGATTTCAGCTCAGGATGGGCCTGGGTGGCCACGAACCAGGGGTGGGACGGAATCTCGATCATTTCCACGATGCGTCCGTCCGGGGAGAGGCCGCAGAGGGAGAGCCCGTTGTCCGTCAGAATTTTGCGGTAGTCGTTGTTTACCTCGTAGCGGTGACGGTGGCGCTCATGGATGGTCCCGGCGCCGTACAGGTCGAAGGCCCTGGAAGTCTTGTCCAGCACGCAGGGGTAGGAACCCAGGCGCAGGGTGCCGCCGATATCCTCCACGCCGTTCTGGTCGGGCATCAGGTGGATGACCGGATGGGGTGTGGCCGGGTTCAGCTCCACGCTGTGGGCGTCCTTCAGCCCCGCCGCATTGCGGGCGAACTCCACAATAGCCAGCTGCATGCCCAGGCACAGTCCCAGGAAGGGGATGTTGTGTTCCCGGGCGTACTGGATTGCATAGATCTTGCCGTCGATGCCGCGGTCGCCGAAGCCGCCCGGCACCAGGATGCCGTTTACGTCACCCAGCAGTTCGGCGGCATTCTCCCGCGTCACGGTCTCGGAGTCCACCCACTTGATGTTTACGGAAGCGTGGTTGGCAACACCGCCGTGCTTTAAGGCTTCCACCACGGAGATGTAGGCGTCGTGCAGCTGGATGTATTTTCCGACCAGCGCCACGGTTACCTGGGCTTTCGGGTGTTTCCAGGCGTCGATCATGGCTCTCCAGTCGTCCAGGTCCGGCTCCGGGCATGATAAATGGAGACACTGGCAGGCCACTTGGGCTAAGTGTTCTTCCTCCATGGCCAGGGGGACCTCATAGAGCACGTCCACATCCAGGTTTTGGATTACGTGAGAGGGGGGAACGTTACAGAATTGGGCAATTTTGCTGCGGATGCTGTCGTCCAGGGGATGTTCGGAACGGCAGACCAGAATATCGGGCTGAATGCCCATGCCCTGAAGATCTTTGACGCTGGCCTGGGTGGGCTTGGTTTTGAGCTCGCCTGAGGCCTTCAGATAGGGGATGAGGGTGACGTGGATAATGCAGGCGTTTTCCGGTCCAACCTCGCGTTCAAACTGGCGGATAGCCTCCAGAAAGGGCTGGCTCTCGATGTCGCCCACGGTGCCGCCCACCTCGATGATGGCGATTTCAGTCTCTTCTGTGGAGTAGTTGCGGTGGAAACGGCTCTTGATCTCGTTGGTGATATGGGGGATCACCTGGACCGTGCCGCCTCCGAAATCGCCGCGGCGTTCCTTTTGCAGAACCGTCCAGTAGACCTTGCCGGTGGTCACGTTGGAGTTTTTCGTCAGGCTTTCGTCGATGAAGCGCTCGTAGTGGCCCAGGTCCAGGTCCGTCTCAGCGCCGTCGTCGGTTACGAACACCTCGCCGTGTTGGACGGGATTCATGGTGCCGGGGTCGATGTTGATGTAGGGATCGAACTTCTGCATGGTTACTTTGTAGCCGCGGGCCTTTAACAGGCGTCCCAGGGACGCCGCCGTGATGCCTTTTCCAAGGCCGGAAACTACGCCGCCAGTGACAAACACGTATTTAACTGGCATAACACAAACCTCCTTCTTCAGATACTATATAGTGTGTCGTGT
Source organism: Enterocloster asparagiformis (assembly GCA_018380885.1). Classification (GTDB taxonomy): domain Bacteria; phylum Bacillota; class Clostridia; order Lachnospirales; family Lachnospiraceae; genus Enterocloster. The sequence continues at coordinate 28,972 of JAGZSY010000024.1, read as the reverse complement.
GGGGTAAAAAAATAACCCATATATTATACAACCAGTCTTTTTATATTGCTAGGAGTTTTTTCAAAATTTTTAATAAATTTCATTGTTCTTTTCTTGATTTATGGGGAGACTGACACTATAATGGTAGAGAATGGGTTTTCGTGGATCTTTCGCTTAGTATGACCCATTCAGAGGGAGATTTACACATATGGATAATAACAAGAAAACAGATCCAAACGCGCCAAAGACGAACTGGCAGACCATATCCATGCTCGCCGTGGCTGCGTTAATCACGTTCACTCTTGTCACATTCATGCAGAACATGATCATGGACAAAAAGACCAAAGAGCTGACGTATAATGAGTTCGTGTCAATGGTTGATGAGGGAAAGGTGGAGTCCGTCAGCATCGGCAACACCAAGATCACGGTGATTCCCAAGCCGGGCAACCCCGACTATCCCCGGGATCTGAACTACTTTGTGGTGCGGTTGAACAACGACTTTGAGTTTGCGCCCCGGCTGCTGGAGCACGACGTGGACACCATGGTGGAATCCAGGGACAACAGCGTGATTCTGGCCACGGTGTTAAACTACGCGATCCCCTTCCTGTTCCTGGTGTTCCTGATGAACTTCACCATGCGCCGCATGGGCGGAGGCGGAATCATGGGTGTGGGCAAGAGCAACGCCAAGATGTACGTGCAGAAGGAGACCGGCGTCACGTTCAAGGACGTGGCCGGCGAGGACGAGGCCAAGGAATCCCTGACCGAGATCGTGGATTTCCTGCACAACCCGGGAAAATACACCAAGATCGGCGCCAAGCTTCCCAAGGGCGCGCTGCTTGTGGGCCCGCCCGGAACCGGTAAAACGCTGCTGGCCAAGGCGGTGGCGGGCGAGGCGCACGTGCCGTTCTATTCCCTGTCCGGCTCCGATTTTGTGGAGATGTTCGTGGGCGTGGGCGCGTCCCGTGTCCGCGACCTGTTCAAGAACGCGGCGGAGAACGCACCTTGTATTATTTTTATCGACGAGATCGATGCCATCGGCCGCAGCCGCGACAGCCGTATGGGTGGCAACGACGAGCGGGAGCAGACCTTGAACCAGCTGCTCTCTGAGATGGACGGCTTTGACTCTACCAAGGGGCTTCTGGTGCTGGCCGCCACCAACCGGCCGGAGATTCTGGATCCCGCGCTTCTGCGTCCTGGACGTTTTGACCGCCGGGTAGTGGTGGAGCGGCCGGATTTAAACGGACGTATCAACATCCTGAAGGTGCATTCCAAGGATGTGCTGTTGGACGACTCCGTGGACTTCAAGGAGATCGCCCTGGCCACCTCCGGCGCCGTGGGCGCGGACCTGGCCAACATGATGAACGAGGCGGCCATCAACGCCGTCAAGCACGGACGCCACGCGGTGTCCCAGAAGGATCTGTTTGAGGCCGTGGAAGTGGTGCTGGTGGGCAAGGAGAAGAAGGACCGGATCATGAACCAGGAGGAGCGCCGGATCGTCTCCTACCACGAGGTGGGCCACGCCCTGGTCAGCGCGCTGCAAAAGCACTCTGAGCCGGTGCAGAAGATCACCATTGTGCCCCGCACCATGGGCGCTCTGGGCTACGTGATGAACGTGCCCGAGGAAGAGAAGTACCTGAACACCAAGAAGGAGCTGGAAGCCATGCTGGTGGAAGCTCTGGCCGGCCGCGCCGCCGAGGAGCTGGTATTTGACAGCGTGACCACGGGCGCGTCCAACGATATTGAGAAGGCCACCAATCTGGCGCGGGCCATGATCACCCAGTACGGCATGTCCGAGAAATTCGGCCTCATGGGGCTGGAGAGCCGGGAGAATCAGTATCTGTCCGGGCGCAACGTGCTCAACTGCAGCGAAGCCACGGCGGGAGAGATCGACCAGGAGGTTATGCGCATTCTCAAGGAGTCCTACGAGGAGGCAAAGCGCCTGCTGGCTGAGAACCGGGATGCCATGGATAAGATCGCTGAGTTCCTGATCGAGAAGGAGACCATCACCGGCAAGGAGTTCATGAAGATATTCCGTCAGGTAAAGGGAATCCCCGAGCCGCCTGAGGAGGAGAAGGACGAATCCGGAGACAAGGGCGGCGATGGCGGCAACGCCTCAGGCCAGGGCAATGGGCCGGAAGGCCAGCCCCAGAACGGCGCGGAGCCGGGCCAGTGGCAGCAGCCGGAACAGGGGGGCTGGGGCCAGCCTCAGGCCGGCCGGGAGCCGGGCCAGTGGCAGCAGCCGGAACAGAGCGGCTGGGGCCAGCCTGAGGGCGGCCAGGGATACCAGCCCCAGGGCCAGTGGCAGCAGCCGGAGCAGAACGGCTGGAGTCAGCCCCAGGGCGGTCAGGAGCAGCCACAGAACCAGTGGCAGCAGCCGGGCACGAATGAATGGGGCCATCCCCAGGAAAGCGGCCAGAGCGGCTGGAATACCCCGCAGGAGGGCGCGGATCAGAACGCGCGTCCCCAGGATGAACCCGGAGCGGGTCACGGCGCGGGTAATCCGCAGTAGACAAACAGATTACTTGCATTGACAGAGCACAAACGTGGGCTTTCGCCCCGGGCCGGAGACGGTCTGGGGTGAAGGCCCGCTTTCTGCATAGAGGCGGCCCCGGCGGCGGAAAGAGCCCGGGGTAGGGCAGACGAAGGAGTCCGGCCCAGGCGGCAGAAAAAGTCCTGGGCCGGGCAGGCGAAGGAGTTCAGCCCAGGCGGCGGAAAAAGTCCGGGGCCAGGTAGTCGAAGGAGTCCGACCCAGGCGGCGGAAAAAGTCCGGGGCCAGGTAGTCGAAGGAGTCCGGCCCTGGCGGCGGAAAGAGCCCGGCCCAGCCAGCCGTAAAGCTCCGGCCCGCCCTTCGCCTGGAATTATAAAGATATGGGGGAAAATGGAAAATGGGAATGAAAATCATCGACGCACATCTGCACTTTTGCCCGGGAAGGGAGTATTTTGATGGGATCGCCGTGGCAGCAGGCCATGAAAACACGGAGGAGCATCTGCTGGAGCAGTACCAAAAGCTGGGAATCGTCCACGGCATTGTGATGGGCAACCGGGGACTGGACTGCCGGGAACACCAGTATCCCTCCAGGCTGCGCTACTGCGTGGGCATCGACCGGGAGGAGCTGGAGAAGGGATATCTGAACCGGGAAGAGCTGGCCAAGATTGAGGAAAACCTGCGCCTGCCCGCCTGCGCGGGGATCAAGCTGTACCCGGGCTACACCTCCGTCTATGTGGCGGACCCTATCTATGACCCGGTGTACGAGCTGGCCGAGGCCTACGGGAAGCCCGTAGCCGTGCACACCGGCGCCACCGCCGGTTCCAATGCGCTGCTCAAATACAGCCATCCGCTGACGCTGGATGAGGCAGCGACGGCCCATCCCGGGGTGCAATTCGTCATGTGCCATATAGGCAACCCCTTTCTCATGGACGCGGCTGCGGTATTGGAGAAGAATGAAAATATGGCGGCGGACCTGTCCGGGCTCTGGGAGCGGCGGATAGATGCGGAGGCGTTCTGCCGGGAGAAGCGGGGCTATGTGGAAGCCCTGCGGACCTGGATCGAGTATGTGAACAACTACGACAAGTTTATGTTCGGCACCGACTGGCCGCTGGTGAATCTGGGAGATTATATTGAATTGATCAAGCGCCTGATCCCTGAGAGCGCATGGGAGAAGGTGTTTTACGAGAACGCGGTGAAAATCTACGGACAGTGGCAGGACTGAGACTTCGGGCAGGGGCGTGAGGGAGAGTAGGCGCATAATCGGAAATATCAGTCAATGCGCGCCGATTGCCCGCGGGGACCGTGGCGCTGCCCGCCGCGGACCGGGGGCAGGCGGGTTTTCTCTCACAAAATTGTAAAAATTCTTAAGCAATCGTCCACTGTACCGGGAACCGTTGTCATGATAAAATTTGAAGTGGAAATGGATCATGACGGCAAAACGGGAAAGGATGGGATGAGATGATGGCTGCCTTTGGGATTGTGTCGCTGCTGGTCATGGCGCTCAATATCTTTAAATTTGTGGTGCTGGTGCTGGTGTTTCTGTGCTGCATCAAGTATCTGAAAGGCTGATATGCGTGAAAAAGACGGAGCCCTGAGAATGTGGGATTCCGCCAGACTGTCGATAAAGTTAAATTGTTGAAACAGGAGCTCGAGGACAGAGTCCTCGAACTAAATTCACGTAGGCGGAATTCATTTCCGCCGCAGTGTGGAAATGCCGATTTCTAGGGGCTGAAGGCCCTTGTACGAGGAAATCGGCATTTCGTCCTTTCGGAACTGAAATTTATGGCGCAGCCATGAATTTCACAGAGTGTCGACCTTTGTCGACACTCTGGCGGAACCCTGAGAATGTGGGATTCCGCCTTTTTCGGTTTTTGGGGAAAATGCGCAGGACGATTTACGTTTCGCTCCGCCTATTTTTTCGTTCCGCTCCCCTTGCCCAGATAAGCCGCTTTCACCGACTCGTCGGCCAAAAGTTCCCTTCCCGTGCCTTTCAGGGAGATGGTTCCAGTCTCAAGCACGTAGCCCTGGTCCGCGATGCGCAGCGCCATGTTGGCGTTCTGCTCGATCAGCAGGATGGTCACGCCCTGCTTGTTGATCTCCTTGATGATATCGAAGATTCCCTGTACGATCAGGGGAGCCAGGCCCAGGGAGGGCTCATCCATCATCAGCAGCTTGGGACGCGACAGAAGGGCCCGGGCCACGGCCAGCATCTGCTGCTCGCCGCCGGATAAGGTTCCGGCCAGCTGCCAGCTGCGCTCCTTCAGGCGGGGAAACAGGTCGTAAACCCAGTTGATGTCCTCCTCCAGGGAGTCCTTGCGCAGGTAAGCGCCGATTTTGATGTTCTCGATCACCGTCATGTCCGGGAATACCCGCCGTCCCTCGGGAACAAGGGAAATACCCTTGGCAACGATGTCCGGCGTGTCCGTTCCCAGAATCTCTTCGCCCAGGAAGCTGATGGAGCCGTGGGAGGCCTTCACCAGGCCCGCGATGGAGCGCAGGGTGGTGCTTTTGCCGGCCCCGTTGGCCCCGATCAGGGTCACGATGGATTTCTCCGGCACGTCGAAGCTGATTCCCTTCACAGCCTCGATGCCCCCGTAATTTACCCGTAAATCATTAATCTTCAGCATCTTCGCTCACCCCCAGATATGCTTCTATTACGTGCGGATCATTCTGCACGGTTTCAGGATCGCCCTGGGCGATCAGCTTGCCGAAATCCAGCACATAGATGCGGTCGGAAATCTGCATGACCAGGTCCATGTGATGTTCGATCATGAAAATCGTCAGGTGGTAATCGTCCCGAATCTTGCGGATAAAGTCCGTTAAATCCTGGGTTTCCTGCGGGTTCATTCCCGCGGCGGGCTCGTCGAGCAGCAGCAGGCTGGGGCCGGTGGCCAGGGCTCTGGCGATCTCTAAGCGCCGCTGGAGGCCGTAGGGCAGGGAGGAAGCCTGCTCGTTCTTTAAGTGGGCCAGGCCCTGCAGCTTGAGAAGCTCCATGGTCTCGTCGCGCATCCGCTTCTCCTCCCGGTGATTGAGGCGCAGGGTGGCTGAGAAAACATTTTGTTTTGCCCGCATGTGTTTGGCGATCAGCACGTTCTCGAACACGGTCAGTTCCCCGAACAGGCGGATGTTCTGGAAGGTGCGGGCGATGCCCAGCCTGGTGATCTCATCCGGCGTCTTTCGCACCGGCTGTAAGGACTTTGGCTCGATATCGCCGGCGTAGAGCCTGCGCATCTTGCCCTGGGGAGTGTCCGCCAGGATCACCTGCCCGCCGAAGGACACGGAGCCGTAGGTGGGCTGGTAGATGCCGGTCACGCAGTTAAAGGCCGTGGTCTTGCCGGCGCCGTTGGGGCCGATCAGGGCCACGATCTCGTGCTCATTGACGTCCAGAGAGAGGCCGTTGACAGCTACCACGCCGCCGAACTGCATGGTTATATCCTCCATGTGCAGCACATTCCTGATTCCTTCCATTATTGGTCACCTCCTTTTGCTCTGGCGGCTCTGCCGGTCCGCTTCAGCCGGCCGGGAATGCCCTTTAGCAGCCGGAACAGGCCGTCCCAGGAAAATTCGTTTTTGCCCATGATTCCACGGCGGTAGAACAGCACCACCATCATCAGCAGGATGGAGAAGATGACCATGCGGAAGCCTGAGCGGAACAGCGGGATGCTCACGCCCGCGATGGTTAAGGGATCGTCGAAGAAGCGCAGCATCTCCCGACCCGCGGTCACCAGAAAGGCGCCCAGCACGCTGCCGGTCACGCTGCCGATGCCCCCCAGGACCACGATCAGCAAAATGTCGTAGGTTAAGGCCACCTGGAAGGTTTTGGAGTCGATGGAGCGCATGAACATGGCCAGCATACCGCCGCCCACGCCGGTGAAAAAGGAGGAGATCACAAAGGACAGCTCCTTGTAGCGGAACAGGTTGATGCCCATGGACTGGGCCGCCACCTCGTCCTCGCGGATGGCCTTGAAGGTCCGTCCGTAGGAGGAGTTGATTAACAGCACCATCAGGCCTATGCACAGGGCGGACAGGGCGAACACCGTGACCACGCCCCCCTTGAAGCCGGGGATGCTCTTTAAGCCGTAGGAGCCGTTGGTGATGGTGTCGAACATGGGAGCCGCGATGAAGGCGCGGATGATCTCTGAGAAGCCCAGGGTAGCGATGGCCAGGTAGTCGCTCTTTAAGCGCAGCACCGGGATTCCGATGAGGGCCGCCAGCCCGGCAGCCGCCAAACCGGCCAGAAGCAGGGCCAGCCAGATGGGAAGCTGGACATTTGCGATCACCGGCGAGATTCCGCTGACGTAGTACACGCTGGGCCGGGAGGCCACGGGGATGGTGAAGATGGCCACGATGTAGGCGCCGATGGCCATAAAGCCCGCCTGGCCCAGGGAGAACAGGCCGGTGAAGCCGGTCAGCAGGTTCATGGACACGGCCACCACCGCGTAGATGGCGCTCCGCTCCAGGATGGAAATCTGGTAGGAATAATCAGAGCTGTTGGCCTGCATAAACGAAAGGATGCCGATAACTGCCAGCAGCGCGATCAGGGTATAAATCTTGTTCTTGTTTTTCATAGCCGCCACCTCACACTTTATCGGTTGTCTTCTCACCGAACAGGCCGGTCGGGCGGATGAGAAGCATGATGATTAACAGGATAAACGTAAACGCATCGCTGAAGGTGGAGTAGCCCAGGGCCACCAGAGCGGTTTCGCCCAGCCCCAGTATAAAACCGCCGATCACAGCGCCGGGGATGCTGCCGATTCCGCCGAACACCGCAGCCACGAAGCATTTGAGGCCGGGCAGGGAGCCGGAGAAGGGGAACACGGTCATGCGGTCCGTAAAATATAAAATCGATCCGATACCTGCCAGCAGGGAGCCCACGGCAAAGGTAAATGTTATGGTCTGATTGATTTTGATGCCCATGAGGGAAGCCGTCTCGTAGTCCTTGGACACGGCCCGCATGGCCATACCGATCTTGGTGTGGTTGATCAGCGCGATCAGCCCGTAGACCAGCACCAGGGTGAGTACCGGGGTCAGGAAGGTCACGAAGGAAGCGGAGAGTCCGCCGATCTGATAGATTTTCTTCAAAAAGGGGATTTCAGGATACCCTTTGGGCAGGGCGGTGAACAGGTAGGTCGCCAGGTTTTGCAGCAGATAGGAAACGCCGATGGCCGAGATCATCACCGACATTCTCGGCGCGGAGCGGAGGGGACGGTAAGCCGTCCGCTCGATGGCCACGCCCAGCAGGACGGTGGCGGCCAGGGTGACAGGCACCGCGATAAACCAGGGCATGCTGGCCATGGCGAAAATCATGAAATAGCCCGCCATCATAAAAATATCGCCGTGGGCGAAATTGATCAGGCGCAGGATACCGTACACCAGGGTATAGCCGATGGCGATCAGCGCGTAGGCGCCGCCCAGGGAGATACCGGTCAGGCACTGCTGTAAAAATGTCGTCAAGCTCATGAGGAAATGCCTCCTACTCAATTTGGATTGGCCACGCAACTGCGCTTTGCAGCTCCGTGGCCTCGGGGATGCCGGACTGCGGGGCGGGAGAGGCCGGGGCAAACCGGGCAAAAGCCGCAGGCGTTTTGGGGAGCCTGCGGCCTGATTCCATATGTACCGTAAACGGCAGGCGGCGATCTGGGATCAGCTCCGTGCCGCGGACGGATTAGTCGTTGATTGTGGTGGTGGTCAGGAACTGGAACTTGCCGTCCTTGATAACCTTGATAAAGGCCAGGTTCTTGTTGGCATCTCCTGTCTCGTTGAAGGTGATGGTGCCGGTCACGCCCTCGATCTGAACCTTGGCCAGCGCGTCGCGGATGGCGGTGGGATCGGTGGAGCCCGCGGCCTCGATGGCCTTGACGGCGGCCAGATAGGAGTCGTAGCCCAGGGCCGATACGGCGGGGATGATCTCCTCCTGCTTCTCGGTCTTTAAATACTCCTTAAAGCCCTTGATGAAGGCGGCGGCTTCGTCGTTGGCCGGCTCAGCCTCGTCGAAGAAGGTGGACAGCACCACGCCCTCGGCGTCCTTGCCCGCGTTCTCGATAATGGTGGAGTTCTCCCAGGTGTCTCCTGCCGCGATGGTTGCGGTGATACCCAGCTCCCGGGCCTGCTTGATGATCAGCGGGGCGGTGGTGATGGAGGAGGGAGCGAAAATGATGTCCGGGTTCTCAGCCTTGATGTTGGTCAGGATGGCCTTGAAGTCGGTCTGGTTGGTCTGGAACTGCTGCTCGCTGACGATGTCTCCGCCCAGGGCGGCAAAGGCCTCCTTAAAGTAGTTGCCCAGGCCGGAGGAATAGTCGTCGCCCAGCTGGGTGATCACGGCCGCGCTCTTGGCGTTGTTCTGGTATGCGTAGTTGGCCATCACGGTTCCCTGGAAGGGATCGATGAAGCAGACGCGGAAGTAGTAGTCATTTCCCTCGGTAACCTGGGGATTGGTGCAGGAGCAGCCGATGGCCGGGATCTTGCTGTCCGCGAAAATCTGTCCGGCAGCGATGGACACGCCGGAGCCGTAGCTGCCCAGCACCACGCTGACCTTCTCGCTCACCAGCTTGTTGGCGGCGTTGACGGCCTCTGTCTTATCGGATTTGTTATCCACCTCCACCAGCTTGATGGTGTACTCTTCGCCGTTGATTGTCACTGTGGGGTGAATCTGGTGGGCATAGCGGATTCCCAGCACCTCCTGGAAGCCGCCGCCTCCGTTCTCGCCGGTGGTCGGCTCGAATACGCCGATCTTGATGATCTTCTCGTCGGTTTTTTTGCTGCCGCATCCGGTCATTGCGCCGACTGCGAGGCAGGCCGCCATGGCGGCCGCAGCAACTCTTCTCATTTTCATAATTATTCCTCCTTTTTGTCTTGCGTGTGCTTGTAACAAAGACAAGTGTCCTCTGTGCGCAAACAATGAATATATTATAGCAGAATTTATGAAAATTTCAAGAAAAAAATACGTTTTACCTTCTTTTTTTGGGTGAGGCGCAGCCGGACCGGGTGTCTCGGGGCGTTGAGCCGAATTGGCGTTTGTATGCGCGCAGAAAGGTGGAGTAGTTGGAGAAGCCGGCAGCAAAGCAGGCCGAGGTGGCGCTCTCCCTGCCTGAGATGATTAACTCCCTGGCAAAGGCCAGGCGCTTTTGGGCGATATAATTGCCGATGGTGCAGCCCGTCTCCTGGCGGAACAGGCGCATCATGTGGTAGGGGCTCAAGCAATACTCCTTTGACAGGCGGTCGATGGACAGCTCCTCCCCCAGATGCTCGTTTATATAAGAAATGAGGCCGGACACCCGGTAATCCATGGCCCCGGTGTGCAGATAGGCGGTCTGCGTGTCCAGGGCCGCCCGGTTTAAGAAAATGAGAAATTCCAGCAGCAGGACGCGGCTGTACAGGGGGCCGGCGAATTCCTCGGGCCGGTCAATGGCCCGTTCCAGGGCCTTAAGCGTGGCCAGGAGGGAGGCGCGGTCCACGTCTCCGGGGCGCAGCACGCTGGAGTGGCGGTACTGGGCGGTGCGAAAGCACTGGTCGAGAGGGTCGGGCAGGGAAAATTCCTGCAAAAATGCGGGGGAGAGGTAGAGAATCACCCGCTCGTAGTCCTGATCGCCCTTCACGTGCGGACAGTGAATTTCCCCGCGGTTAACCAGCACCATGTCGCCGGGCAGCAGCTCGTAGGTGCGGCCCTCCACGATATAGTCCACGGAGCCTGAGATCAGCAGGAGAATCTTGCAGAAATCGTGGTAGTGGGGCTCGTAATCCCTGGGGCCCCTGTCGGTTAAGTGAAACAGGCGGTAATCCCCGGACAGATAGCCCTGCCGCGGGGCTGGGGAGTTGTCCCTGTGCTTCGTATTCATGTATCGTCACCTCCCGGTCGTATTTCCTACATTATACGGGAGATAGAGCAGGATTTGCAATATTTTTCCGCACAATCCATATATTTTTGCAAAATACTGCCTGATATAATATAAAAGAAACGTATCACTAGTCATCAACCCTGGCGGCGGAGGTAAATTATATGAAGGCAGTTGTAGAAAAATATCACGGATTGGGAAATGATTATTTGGTGTTTGACCCCAACAAGAACCAGCTGGAGCTGAATCCGCGGAACGTGGCGCTGCTGTGCAACCGGAATTTCGGCGTGGGCGCGGACGGGGTGCTGGAGGGACCGATTCTGGAGGCCGACAGCATTTCCATGGTCGTATGGAACCCGGACGGCAGCATCGCGCAGAAGAGCGGCAACGGTGTCCGCATTTTCGCCAAATATTTAAAAGACGCGGGCTATGTGCAGAAAAAGGATTTCCACATTCACACCGCGGGCGGGCAGGTGTCCATCCACTATTTGAACGAGGAGGGCACGCGGCTGAAGGCCTCCATGGGGCGGGTGTCCTTCTGGAGCGACGACGTGCCGGTGGAGGGGCCCAGGCGGGAGATCATCAACGAGACCATGGTGTTCGGCCGCATTCCCTATCCGGTCACCTGCCTGTCCATCGGCAATCCCCACTGTGTGATTTTGATGGATGAGATTTCCAAGGATCTGGTCTGCCGCATCGGCCGCTACTCTGAGAGCGCCAGGCAATTTCCCGAAAAGATCAACACCCAGATCATGAAGGTGCTGGACCGCACCCACATCCAGACCGAGGTCTACGAGCGCGGCGCCGGATACACGCTGGCTTCGGGCAGCGGTTGCTGCGCCGCCGCTGCTGCTGCCCACAGGCTGGGGCTGACGGACCCCAAGATGCTGGTGCAGATGCCGGGCGGCACCATGGAGCTGGAGATTGAGGAGGACGGCACGGTTTTGCTCACCGGGGACGTGGGTTTTGTGGGCACCATGAAGCTGGGCAGCACCTTTGTGGAGCAGCTGCGGTCCCTGTAGCCGGACGCCCTTTCACAGGCATAAGGGGCAGCGGCCATGGCCGCTGCTGCCCTGAGTTTGATTGGCTGCCCTCCTGCAATAAAACGCATTGACAAATAAAATAACTGCTGGTATTCTTTAGAAAAAGAATAAAACGAGATCATCACTGCAAAGGAGCAAATCGCCGGGATCGCCGGCCCGTGAGGACGGCTGCAGGATGGTCTCGTTTCACTTGTTTCAGACGAGAGAGGGAGAAAACAATGAGCAAATACAGTAAGGAAGATATAATCCGCCTTGCGGAGGAAGAGGATGTGGAATTCATCCGTCTGCAGTTTACGGATATCTTCGGAATGCTGAAAAATGTGGCCATCACGTCCAGCCAGCTGCAAAAGGCGCTGGATAACCGCTGTATGTTCGACGGCTCCGCCATTGAGGGCTTTGTGCGGATCGACGAGTCCGACATGTATCTGTATCCCGACCTGGACACCTTTGAGATATTCCCCTGGCGTCCTCAGCAGGGCAAGGTGGCCCGTCTGATCTGCGACGTGTACGGCGTGGATCAGACTCCCTTTGTGGGCGATCCGCGCTATGTGCTCAAGCGGGCTATCCACCGGGCCAGGGAGATGGGCTACGTGTTCAACGTGGGCCCGGAATGCGAGTTTTTCTTGTTCCACACCGACGAGCAGGGCCACCCCACCACCGAGACCCACGAGACGGCCGGATATTTCGACGTGGCGCCCATCGATCTGGCGGAGAATGTGCGCCGGGATATCGTGCTGAACCTGGAGGACATGGGCTTTGAGGTGGAGGCCTCCCACCATGAGATCGCCCCGGCCCAGCACGAGATCGATTTCCAGTACGAGAATGTGCTGTGCTCCGCGGACAACATTATGACCTTCAAGATGGCGGCCAAGACCATCGCCAAGCGCCACGGCCTCCACGCCACCTTTATGCCCAAGCCCAAGGAGGGCGTCAACGGCTCCGGCATGCACATCAACATGTCCCTGGAGGATGCGGCGGGCAACAACGCCTTTGTGGACGAGAGCGACGCCCTGGGCCTCAGCTCCACCGCCTACCGTTTTATGGCGGGAATCCTGCACCATATGAAGGCTATGACGATTCTGACCAATCCGCTGGTAAACTCCTACAAGCGGCTGATCCCGGGCTATGACGCGCCGATCTACATCGCATGGTCCGCCACCTCCAACCGCAGCTCCCTGATCCGAATCCCCTCCTCCAAGGGAGCCAGCACCAGGATTGAGCTGCGCTGCCCGGACTCCGCCATGAACCCCTATCTGGCTCTGGCGGCCTGCCTGAGAGCCGGCCTCGACGGCATCGAGAAGAAGATGGAGCTGCCGGAGTGCGTGCAGGGCAACATGTTCACCATGGATCCGGAACACCTGGAAAGGCGCGGGGTGGAGCGGATTCCGGAAACCCTGGGGGAGGCCATCGAGGCCTTTGAGAACGACGGCTTTATCCGGGATGTGCTGGGGGAACACATTTTCACCAAATATCTGGAAGCCAAAAAGAAGGAATGGCGCGATTTCCGGGCACAGGTGACGGACTGGGAAGTGAGCGAATATTTATATAAATATTAACGCGGGCACAGGGGCGGGCGCCCCGGGCAAAACGGCCGGCTGACCAGGAGGTGAGGCATGTGACAAATATAATCGTAGCGTTCTCCAAGCCGGAGGATGGGAAAAATATAAGGGGTATCCTGATGCGCAACGGATTTCAGGTGGTCGCGGTCTGTGCCTCAGGGGCCCAGACCATCACGGCGGCCGAGGGCGTGAACAGCGGGATAGTGGTCAGCGGATATCGGTTCGAGGACATGATGTACGATGAACTGCGGCAGTGCCTTCCCTCCACAATGGATATGCTTTTGATCGCCTCCCCCAGCAGGTGGAGCGGACAGAACATGAAGGACGTGATCTGCCTTCCTATGCCCCTCAAGGTGCATGACCTGGTGGACACCCTGGAGATGATGGTACAGTCCCAGGCCCGCATCCGCAAGAAGCAGCGGATGCGCCCCAAGGAGCGCAATATGGAGGAACAGAACCTGATCATGAGGGCCAAGGAGCTTTTGATGGAGCGCAACAACATGACGGAATCCGAAGCTCACCGCTATATTCAGAAGTGCAGCATGGACAGCGGCACCAACCTGGTGGAGACGGCGCAGATGGTGATCAGTTTGATACACGTGTGAGGAGAGGGATATGAAATTTACGAAAATGCAGGGTATTGGCAACGATTACGTTTATGTGAATTGTTTTGAGGAGACGGTCCCAAATCCGTCCGCGGCGGCACGGTATGTCAGCGATCGGCATTTCGGCATCGGCTCCGACGGGCTGATTCTGATCTGCCCGTCGGATCAGGCGGACTGCCGGATGGAGATGTACAACATGGACGGCTCCGGGAGCCCGATGTGCGGCAACGGCATACGCTGCGTGGGCAAGTACGCCTACGACCACGGCATCGTACCCCAGGACAGGAGAAGCCTGACCGTGGAGACGCCGGCCGGCATCAAGACCATTGACTTTACGGTGCGGGAGGAGAAGGGACGACTGAGCGCGCAGCTTCTCACCGTGGATATGGGCGAGGCGAAGCTGACCTCAAGGCTGCCGGAACCGATCCGGGTGGACGGGACGGACTACGCCTTTGTGGGCATCAGCGTGGGCAACCCGCACGCGGTGTATTTTGTGGACGCCATCGACGATTTGAACCTGGAGGCCATGGGGCCGGCCTTTGAGCTGCACACGCGTTTCCAGCCGGAGAAGGTGAACACGGAGTTTATCCAGCTGGTGGACAGGGGCCATATCCGCATGCGGGTATGGGAGCGGGGCAGCGGGGAGACCTGGGCCTGCGGAACCGGGGCCACGGCCAGCGCAGCCGCAGCCATACTCATGGGCTATACGGACGACGAGGTGGAGGTGGAGCTTAAGGGCGGCAGGCTGCGCATACGGCTGGACCGGGAAACCGGACACCTGTTTATGACCGGGCCGGCGGTGGAAGTTTTCCGCGGGGATATTGACATTCCGGAAGATTTATAATATGATACCACATGTGAAATTAGTCTAAACAAACTCTCAGGGGCCGGATGCACGAAGGCGTGCGCAAGGTTCCTGGGAGTATTTATTTGAGTGGAACGGACGCTGGCGCGGCCTGAAGGCGATTTCGGGGCGCGGCGCTTTGCCGGTCCGCAGGACATGCGAGGAGGAAAGAGGCAATGCTTAAAATCAATGAAAACTACCTGAAGCTTCCGGGCAGCTATCTGTTTTCCGATATTGCGAAAAAGGTGGCGGCCTATCAGAACGCACACCCGGACCGGGAGATCATCCGCCTGGGAATCGGGGACGTGACCCAGCCCATCGCTCCGGCTATCGTGGAGGCCCTGCACCGGGCGGTGGACGAGATGGGAAGTGCCGATACCTTTCACGGTTACGCACCGGATCTGGGATATGCCTTTCTGAGGGAGGCCATAGCCAGAAAGGATTACGAGGCCTGGGGCTGCCCCATTGGGCCGGACGAAATTTTTGTCTCAGACGGGGCCAAGAGCGACTGCGGCAATATCCAGGAGATTTTCTCCGAGGACTGCCGTATCGCGGTGTGCGATCCCGTGTACCCGGTCTATGTGGACTCCAACGTGATGGCGGGCAGAGCGGGGGAGTACGACCCGTCCACCGGCAGGTGGAGCCGGGTGATCTACATGCCCTGCACGGCAGAGAACGGCTTTGTGCCGGAGCTGCCCGGGGAGCGCCCGGACCTGATCTATCTCTGCGTGCCCAATAATCCCACGGGCACCACGCTGACCAGGGATCAGCTGGCGGTGTGGGTGGATTACGCCAATGAGAACGGCTCGGTGATCCTCTACGACGCGGCCTACGAGGCCTACATCACGGAACCGGACGTGCCCCACAGCATCTTTGAGATCAGTGGGGCCGACACCTGCGCCATTGAGTTTCGCTCCTTCTCCAAGAAGGCGGGCTTTACAGGCCTGCGCCTGGGATTCACGGTGGTGCCGGGGAAGCTGCAGCGTGGCGGCGTGTCCCTGCACAGCCTCTGGGCCCGCCGCCACGGCACCAAGTTCAACGGCGCGCCCTACATCGTCCAGCGGGCGGGGGAGGCCGTGTACTCCGAGGAGGGAAGGCGCCAGGTGGAGGAACAGGTGGCCCGTTACATGCGCAATGCCCGGGTGATCTACGAGGGCCTGCGGGAAAGCGGCTGCACGGTGTTCGGCGGCGTCAATTCTCCCTATATCTGGCTGAAGGTGCCGGAGGGCATGACCAGCTGGCAGTTTTTTGATTTCCTGCTGGAGCACGCCAACGTGGTGGGCACCCCGGGCAGCGGCTTCGGGCCCAGCGGCGAGGGCTACTTCCGGCTGACCGCCTTCGGGACCTATGAGAACACGGTGAAGGCGGTGGAGCGCATCCGCAAAGCCATGAAGCGGTAAATCATGTTTCTCAGAAAATTAGGTTGACAAGCGATGCAAATCAGTTTATGATACCAAGTAAGAAAATTTTATAAGAATTTTTCGGGCAAAAGCGTTCGGACCAGGGGTTCGGGCGCTTCTCCGCTTTTTTGGCGGTTCGCCCCGGGGAATGAAGTTTGGGAGGAAATGAGAGATGGATGACATTGACCGCAAGATACTGAAGCTGCTGCAGGCGAATGCCCGCATGTCCTTAAAGACCATTGCGGAAAAAACGTTTTTATCCTCGCCGGCTGTGTCCGCACGAATTGAGCGGCTGGAGAAGGAGGGCATCATCGCGGGCTACCACGCGTTTGTGGACCCCATGAAGCTGGGCTACCACATCCTGGCCTTTATCAATCTGGACGTGGTGCCCGAGGACAAACCGAAATTTTACGCCTACGCCGCCGATGTGCCCAATGTGCTGGAGTGCAGCTGCGTCACCGGCGAGTATTCCATGCTGATGAAGGTGGCCTTCCAGAGCACCATGGATCTGGATATATTTATCGGCCAGCTGCAAAAATTTGGAAAAACCAGCACGCAGATCGTATTTTCCACCCACGTTGGCCCCCGAGGCGTGGATGTGGACGAAATTTAAGTCCGAAAATAGCGCAACTTTCGGCCTTTCTTCACATATGGTATAGGGAGAGAATATTCATTTCTCCAAGGTGAAATGTGAAGGAGTGACCGAAATGGCAGAAAGAAAGACGGTTATTATAGATGCAGGCCACGGTGGTGCGAACCCCGGGGCAGTATATATGGGACGGCAGGAGAAGGACGACGCCCTCCGCCTGGCTCTGGCGGTCGGCAGGCTGCTGGAGCAAAGCGGCGTGAACGTGCTTTACACCAGAGTGAACGACGTGTTTGACACGCCCTTAGAGAAGGCTCAGATCGGCAACCTCTCCGGCGCGGATTATTTTATCTCCATCCACCGCAACGCCATGCCCATTCCCGGAAGCGCATCCGGGGCGGAGGTGCTGGTGTATCAGGACGCCGGCGTGCCGGCCCTGCTGGCTGAAAATATCAGCCGGAACCTGACCGATGCGGGATTTGCCGATCTGGGGGTCAAGGAGCGGCCGGGCCTGATCGTGCTGCGCAGGACGCAGATGCCCGCGGTGCTGGTGGAGGCCGGCTTTATCGACAATCCCGACGACAACCGGTTCTTTGACGATAACTTTGAGAACATAGCGCAGGCCATCGCCACCGGTGTGCTGGAGACAATCCGCCAGCAGCAGATGGCGCGCCCGGAATATTACCAGGTGCAGGTGGGCGCATACCGCGACCGGGTTCCGGCTGACCGGCTGCTAAAGGAACTGGAGGCCAGGGGGTTGCCGGCCTTTATCGTCCATGACGACGGCTACTACAAGGTCCGGGTGGGCGCGTTCCTGAACATGGACAATGCGGCCAACATGGAGCGGATTCTGCGCAATATGGGGTATCCGACCCTGATGGTGCGGGAGCAGGCGGTGTATTAGGAGGCCTGATCACCGCCACAATAGCGGAGACAACCGATGAGACGGATAAGGGCAGCCGCGGACGCTTGATGCGTTCGCGGCATTTTAACGTTTCTAAAGCAGGGGTTTCGGAAATAAAGGTTGGACTGCCGAATTGTAAGGTGGTATAATGGAAAATAATGACTTTTTGTCTTTTTTGCTTGAGACAAGCCGCCTGCACAGCCTGCGGGCGATTATTCTGTGATCAAGGGACAAGGGTTTTGTCGGACGGAGGGCAGCGTTATGCCGAAACGATTAATACCATTCACCTTAGCGGCGGCACTTTTTGCCTCTATTTTGATGGCGGTTTTTTCCATCCACCAGCTTCAGGGGAGCGCGCGGGTGATCAACTACGCCGGCGTGGTGCGAGGCGCAACCCAGAGGCTGATCAAGCAGGAGCTGAACGGAC
The DNA here is from genome assembly GCA_018380885.1 of Enterocloster asparagiformis. Taxonomy (GTDB): domain Bacteria; phylum Bacillota; class Clostridia; order Lachnospirales; family Lachnospiraceae; genus Enterocloster. The sequence goes on along the minus strand of JAGZSY010000024.1, from coordinate 11,305 downwards.
AGCAGAACGACGGGCTCATCCACCGGCTGGACGGGATTCTGGCGGAGCTGTCCACCGGCCGGGGCGAAAACGGCCTGGAGCGGATGGAGGACAGCGATTTTCAGGCGCTTGTGGGCCGGCTTCAGGAGGAGTGGGCCGTCATCAAGGGAGAGATCATGCAGGTGCGCCAGGGCGGGGACAGCAAGGCGCTCTACACTGACAGCGAGGCCTTTTTCGAGCTGGCGGACAGGACGGTTAGCGCCGCGGAACGGTACTCGGAGCACCAGGTGCGCAGGGCGGAGCAGGGCCTGTTGATTCTCGGAGCAGTGTTTCTGCTGCTGTCTGCGCTGCTGGCCTGGTATGGAGCCATGCAGGGACGCAGGCGTAAGGAGCTGCAGGAGGCGGAGGAAATCAACCGCGCCAAGAGCGAGAACCTGGAACGCATGTCCGCGGACCTGCGCGCCCCCCTGGATGCCATCTCGGAGCTCATGTATGTGACGGATCTGGAAAATCACGAGCTGCTGTTTATCAATGAGGCGGGGCGGCGGACCTTCGGCATCGCAGAGCTGAGGGGACAGAAGTGCTACGAGGTATTGTACGGACTGTCCGCCCCCTGCGCGTTTTGCTCCACGCCCGCCCTGGTGCCGGGGGAGAACTATACCTGGGAGCACACCAACCCCATCACCGGGCGTCACTATCTGTTGAAGGACCGTCTGCTCCAGTGGGAGGGAAGGCCGGCCCGGATACAGATTGCCTTTGATATCACGGAGGCAGAGGCTGAGAAGCAGGAGTTGAAAAATACGCTGGACGCGGAGAAAATCGTGATCGAATGCGTCCAGACCCTGTACCGGGAACACGATTTCATCCAGTCCTTCCCGATGGTTTTGGCATTTCTGGGGAAATTCCTCTCAGCGGACCGGGTCCATCTGCTGATGGTGCGGGGAGAAAAGCTCTGCTGTGACTTTGAGTGGTGCGGCCAGGGAGTGCCGCCGGTTAAGGATTTTTTGCAGGATATACCGCTGGCAGCTGCCGACGATTGGAAGCAGCTTGAGGACGGACAGGGCTGCGTGGTGCTGGAGGATGCGGACAGCCTGGAGAAGGCTTATCCGGATTTGTGCGCCAGGCTGCGCAAAGCGCAGATCAGAAGCATGCTGACCACGCCTTTGGAGCAGGGCGGGATGCTGCAGGGCTTGTTTGTGGTACACAATGCGAGGGCTGAGGGAATACAGGGCATGGGCCCCATGCTCCGCACTTTGGGGTACTTTCTGATGCTTAGCTGCGAGCGCACGGAGAGCGAGCAGCAGCTGTCCCATCTGAGCTACTACGACACGCTGACTTCATTTTACAACCGCAACCGTTACATGAAGGATTCTGCGGCGCTGGCCGGTTATCCCGGCCCCCTGGGCATCGTATATCTGGATGTAAACGGTTTGAAGGATATCAACGATAAGCTGGGCCACGCGGCCGGGGATGAGGCGCTGGTGGAGTGCGCCAGGCAGATGCGGGCGGCGTTCCAGAACGCGGATTTTTACCGCATCGGCGGGGACGAGTTCGTGATTCTCTGTCCCGGCATAGACCAGGAGACATTTGAGGCGAGGACCGCTGTGCTGCGCCGGTATTTTGACAACAATGATCTCTGCCGCGCCGCGGTGGGCGCCCGCTGGACCACCCAGGTGCAGGATGTCCAGCAGATAATCGCGGACGCGGATGCCAATATGTATGAGGATAAGAAGGAATTTTACCGCAGAAATCCGGCTTCCAACCGCTACCGGCATTTGAGCGACGAGGTGCTGTATCTGTCCGACCCGGAGGTGCTGCGGGAGGAGATTCGCCAGGACCGCTTTGTGGTTTACCTGCAGCCAAAGCTCTCCTCGTCAAAGCGCTCAGCTGTGGGAGCCGAGGCTCTGATCCGTTACCAGTCGCGCTCCGGTTCCCTGATGCTGCCGGGCAATTTCCTGCCAATGCTGGAGGAGAGCCGGACCATCAGCCAGATCGATTTCTATGTGTTCGAGTACGCGTGTTCCCGGCTGAGGGCGTGGAGCGAGCAGGGCAGACAGACGCTGCCTATTTCGGTCAATTTCTCCCGCTGCTCACTGTCCCAGCCCGATTTCATCGCCCGGCTCACCGCGCTGTGCCGGAAATACAATGTGGAGAAAAAGTACCTGGAGATCGAGCTGACGGAGACGGCCCACGAGGCCGGAGGCGTGGACTTAAAAGCCCTGATCAGGGACCTGCGCCAGGCGGGTTTTGTGGTGTCCATCGACGATTTCGGCACGGAGTACGCCAACCTGTCCCTGCTCTCCACCATTGAGTTTGACGTGCTCAAGCTGGACAAGAGCCTGGTGGACGACGTGGCCGGCAGCGACAAGGCCCGTATTGTTGTGGAAAATATTGTAAATATCTGTCGGGAGATGGGGATTCAGGTGGTGGCCGAGGGAATCGAGACCGAGGAACAGCTGGAAGCGCTGCGCTCCTGCGGGGTGGAGTTGGTCCAGGGCTACCTGTTCAGCAAGCCCATTCCCATCGAGGAGTATGAGCGCACGTATCTGTGACAGAGAAAGGAGCCTGCGATGGAGCGATGCACATGGTGCCAGGAAAATGAACGGTTGAGGAAATACCATGACGAGGAGTGGGGCGTGCCCCTCCACGACGACCGGAGGCTCTTTGAATTTCTGGTGATGGAGGTCATGCAGTGCGGGCTCAACTGGAATATGATGCTGATGAAGCGGGAGATTTTCCGCGCCTGCTTCGACGATTTCGACTACGACCTGATCGCGGAGTACGGTGAGGACAAGGTGGAGGCCATTATGGGGACGCCGGGCATGATCCGTTCCCCGCGAAAGATCCGGGCCGTGATCCACAACGCCCGCCGCTACCGGGAGATTCGGGAGGAATACGGCACCTTTGACCGCTATCTGTGGTCCTACACAGGTGGGAAAACCCTGGTGATCAGAAGCCACCGGGACAGCCGGCCGGCAAAGAACAGCTTGTCGGACCGCTTAAGCGCGGATCTGAAAAAGCGGGGATTTAAATACCTGGGCACGGTTACGATCTACGCCCATCTCCAGTCCTGCGGCATGATCAACGACCACTGTCCGGAGTGCTTCCGTTTTGAGGAGATCAACCGGGCGTACGCCGTTGAGTTCCGGGACGATTAGCCGGAAAAGGCGATTTTCAAACGCGCTCTAGGCCAGGAAATGGATCTGTGTTATAATAAGGATGCAGTAGAGAAGTTGTTGTCCACAGGTGAAGGCGCAAGGAACCGTAAAGGAGGCGACGCTATGAAGGATGGAAGAAGGCTGGTTATTACCATCGGCAGGCAGTTTGGCAGCGGCGGGCGGGAGATCGGCTCCCGGCTGGCTGAGGAGCTGGGCATTGGCTTTTACGACAAGAACATTCTTCGGATGAATTCCAATGAGAGCGGAATCAAGGAGAGCTATTACCATCTGGCCGACGAGCGGCCGGGGAGCAAGCTGCTCTACAAGATCATTAAGGGATTGACGCCGGAGATCGGGGCACCTTCCTTTGGCTCGGATTTGGTGTCGGCGGACAATTTGTTCCGCTTCCAGTCGGAGGTGATCCGCCAGCTGGCGGACGGCGAGGACTGTGTGATCATCGGGCGCTGCGCGGATTATGTGCTGGAGGGCAGGGACGGCCTGGTGCGGGTGTTCCTGTACGCGGATATGGATTACCGGGTTAAACGGATCACGGAGCTGGGATACTATGAGGACAAGGACGTGAAGAAGAACATCAGGCGCATCGACCGGGAACGCCGGGATTACCACCGGTATTACACCGGACGCGACTGGGAAAATGTGGAAAATTATGATCTGATGCTCAACACGGCCCGGCTGGGCACGGAGGGCGCTGTGCGGGCGATCAGCGAGTATCTGAAAATTAAAGGTTTTTTGGATTAGACAGCTTCTATAATGAATGAGAGCGGCTCTGCGCATAGTTTGATGCGCAGGGCCGTTTTGACTGGCGGAGGAGGGAGAGAAAAATGGTCAGACGCCGGGGCCCGGGGATTGCAGCGCGCCTTGGGCTGAAGGAGAATTTCGGGCGTCACGCTACCGGACGGATTTACCGGAGACGATTCCCTCCAGTCCAAGGGCGCGGACCCTTTTCCTGACGTCCCCGGCCGAGGTGAGGTACAGGCCCAGCTCTCTCATGCGGTCGAACATGCAGCCGCCGGAAAACGTGAATTTGCGGGCAAGGCTGCTTTGAGCGGACATTTCCTCCCCGGTCCAGGCAACAGCCTCGCCTGAGGCCAGCGAGCGGGGGAGAATGAGGGCGGGCTTCCCGGCCAGGGCGGCGGCGCAGTTGTATCCGGCCAGCGTGCCGGTGACCATGGCTTCCGTGTGGCCTACCAGGGGGCCGGCCTTCTCACCGGCGCAGTACAGGTTGTCGAGTCCGTTTACCTTCAGGTCATCGCTGCGGGGGCACATGGCGAGAAAGCGCACGGAGTTGCCCCTGCCTCCGGTATAGGGATCTTCATACCTGGCGTTTTCCAGGCCGGGAATCATATGCAGCTTGTCAAGGGGAAAGAAGGGAGCCATCATCTTGGCGTGTCCGGTGTCCAGCAGTATCAGGTTTTCCGCAAACTCAGGCAGGGCGTACTGCTGGCAGGCTTTGAGGGCCAGATGGTCCTCCCGCAGTTCGGGCGGCAGCGGGATAACGGCCACGCCGGTCTCATCCAGACGGCGGACCAGCTCCGGGGACAGGGAGCCCTTCATCAGTTTACAGGAGCCGCTCATGGCGCCGGCTCCGCCGTCCGGACGCCCGGCGGCCATTTCACGGACGCCGGCCAGCGCGGCCAGGCTCACCCGCCCGCCAAAGCTGGGACAGCGCAGCACGCACATGGCGCAGCCGTTCCCCCATCGGGCGCAGTTGGCCGTGGGCCCGGCAGATCCGGTGGTGTCGATGAACGCATCGCCGGGCCAGACAGTCCCCTGGCTGTCGGTCACAGATTCGATGGCGGTGTGATCCCTGGACATGGCGGCCTTTGTGATCCGCACCTGGGTGCGCAGGGTTACCCCGCAGTCCCGGAGGCAGGCCAGAATCGCTCCCGGGGCCAGGGCGATGTCGTATAAATCCGCGTGGTCATGGCCGGGGAAGGAAATGTTTCTGTGGCGCAGCACCGGATTTATGGCTTCAAGCAGGTCGCCTCCGCCCAGGGCTTCCAGCTCCAGCGAGGCCGTCAGCCTCCCGTTGTTGCGCAGGATGCCCCCGGCCAGGCCGGTGCCCAGGATCATGTCGGTGCGTTCCAGAAGCGTTACCCTGGCCCCCTGTTTGGCGGCGGCTACCGCGGCGGCGCAGCCGGCCCAGCCGGCGCCGACGATTACAATATTGGTCAAATTGTGATACCTCCTTTTTACGGCAGGGCAGGCGCGGGTTCAGGCACAGGCGGAAGCTGGCCGCAAGGCGGTGTGCGGGAAGAAGGCGCTGCGGCCGAGACAGAAAAATCAATGGGTTATGTTAAAATTTATGCCCGGGCCGGCGTTTCATGCGCCCTTAAGCGGATTGGCGGCGGAAAATCGGGTTGGACTGGCATGAAACGGCGGCGGGCGTATTATATTGTAGTAATCATAAAAAACGAGGTGTTACATGCCAAACAACGCGGAATCAGGCTACGCAGGCCTGCTTCAGGTAAATGTCGTCAATATTCAGAATAATTTCCCCATCCAGAATGCCCGGGTTACCATTTCATACAAGGGGGATCCCCAGTCGCCGGTGGAACAGGTCCAGACCAACAGCTCCGGCCAGACGGAGCAGGTATCCCTGCCGGCGCCGCCGCCGGAGCTGAGCCTGACGCCTGGGGACGTTCAGCCCTATTCAGAGTACAATCTGCGCATTGAGGCGGAGGGATTTGATCCCATGGTGGTGTCGGGAACGGAAATTCTGCCGGATGCCACGGCCATCCAGCCGGTGAGCATGACGCCTGTGGGGGATGTGCCGCCGCCCGAGGACCCGGTGGTGATCCCGGATCACACGCTGTACGGAAATTATCCGCCCAAGATCGCGGAGCCGGAGATCAAGCCGGTGGCCGAGAGCGGAGAGATCGTGCTCAGCCGGGTGGTGGTGCCCCAGACCGTGGTGGTGCACGACGGCGTGCCAACGGACCGGACGGCAAAGGATTACTATGTGCCCTACCGGGATTACATCAAGAACGTGGCCTCCAGCGAAATCTATTCCACCTGGCCGCGGGCAACGATCACGGCCAACGTGCTGGCGATCATGTCCTTTACCCTGAACCGGGTGTACACGGAGTGGTACCGGAACCAGGGGTACGATTTTACGATCACATCGTCCACGGCGTTCGACCACAAGTGGATCTACGGGCGGAATATTTTTGAGAGCATCTCCCTGGTGGTGGATGAGATTTTTGACAATTATCTGTCCCGGCCGGGAGTCAGGCAGCCGATTCTGACGCAGTACTGCGACGGGAGACAGGTGCAGTGTCCGAATTGGATGACCAGATTGCAAGTGCATATGAAGAGGCTTAGAGGCCCCGGAAATCCTTATTTTAAGCGGTTTCCGGGGCTTTTGTCAGGTAGTAGTCCACGTCGATGTGGTTGCGGTCTTTGTAGTAGGTGATCTGATCGACGACGCTTTTCAGGGCAACGTTCTTTTCCTGCATGGTGAAATTGGGGGAGCGAATGATATCCAGAACGCTGGTGATGTTTTCCAGCATTTGGGAGTCGTTGGAGTTTTCTTCCGGTTCTGCCTGCTCTAATTTTGCGATGGCTTCTTCCAGATCCTGGCGCTCCTGGCGCAGTCGGCCGCGGATCTCTCTGTACTCTTCTTTGGTGTCAATACCATCCATGTAGGCCTCTTTTGCGCGGGCTTCTTTTTGGGCGATCCGGTCGAGGCTTTTTCTGAGTTTCTCCAGATCATTTTCTCTGGATTTTTTTGTTTGGATTTGTTTGACTGTATAGGTGACCGTAGCGCGCCGCACAACGTCCTCTAGGGCCTGTATGACTGTAGGTTCGATATCTTCCGCCCTTACGTAGCAATCGTGGCTGCATTTGCCCTTCAGATAGCCGTAGCACTGGAAGGAGAAGGTGTCCGGCAGGGTTTTGCGGTGCATGACACAGGATGAGAGGGACCGGCCGCAGGCAGGGCATTTGAGCAGGCCGGAGAGCCAGTGTTTTGTGATCTCTGCCGGCTTGGCATTGCGGCGCTTGTATTCGGAATAATAGCGGGCCTGGGCCTGGAGGAACAGGTCCTTGCTGATGATGGCAGGGTGGTGGCCGGGACGGATGATCCATTCGGACGGGTCGCGGATTTCGTTCGTTTCGTTTATGGTGCGGTTCCAGCGGATGTCTCCGGCGTATCCGGGGTTCTGCAAAATGTACTCCAGGGAACGCTTTTCGAAGGGCTTGCCGCGGCTGGTTTTAAGGCCCAAGTTGTTTAGGTGCTTTGAGATGGCGAATATGCTCATCCGGGCGTTGACGTACAGGTCGAAGATCATCCGAACCGTTTCGGCCTCCTCGGGAACGATCTCGGGCGTGGCCTTGTGGTAGGGTATCCGGTAGCCCAGCGGCGGCCGGCACTGGTAGGCGCCGCGCAGGGCATTTTCGGTCATGCCGCGGGTCACATCTCCAGACAGGCGGATGGAGTAAAATTCATCCATCCACTCGATGATGCGCTCGATCAGGCCGCCGAAGGGACCGTCGACAAGCGGTTCTGAGATGCTGATCACATCGACATGGCACTTGTTGCGCAGCATGGACTTGTAGACGATACTTTCTTCTTGATTGCGGGCGAACCGGGAGAACTTCCAGAGTAGGATCACGTCGATAGGATGTTCATCCGATTTGGCGGCGGCGATCATCTGCTGGAATTTCGGGCGCTTATCGGCTTTGCGGCCGGATATGCCATTTTCCATGTATATGTACTGGGCCGGGACGATCATATCGTGGCTCTTGGCGTAGTCAAGGAGGAGGCGTTTTTGAGAGTCGGGGGAGAGTTCCTCTTGTTTATCAGTGCTGACGCGGATGTATAGGGCGGCGGTTTTTACGTTGCTTTGGGGTTGCTTCATACAATTATCATCTCCTGGTCTAAGGTATGAAAAAAGGGTGCAAAAAATACGCCCTTGTCAGGACGTACCAGGAATGATATAATTCTATTGATCAGATAGAGCATATCTTCCGGCGCGTCCGGCGAGAGAATCTATGTGAAAAGCTCTGGGAGTTCGCAGCTCCTGGGGCTTTTTGTTATTCACTGGGTATTAATTTAACTTTAATGTCGCTAATTTTAAGAATATCCCCCTCTTTCAAATTAAGATTATTGTATTGTTTGATACATATTTTTTCACTTAATTCATCAATGGTGTTATCAATGGATAGTTCTCCCATAATCTCATTTAAGCCATAATCGATTTCATAGGGATCTGTTTGTATATTTCCAAACCCTTCCAGCCATTGTATGTTATAGGTTCCTGGTAGAAAATCATCACCGGCGGCGTAAAGTCCATAGCCCAACTCAACCTCTTCTAACATATCTTGATTCCTGGATTGCATATTTGCAACTTCCCCATCACCACATCCGGCAGAGATTTCTTGGGTAGCAGTTACTGTTATAATAACTCCATTGTTCAGGAAAATATTTTTTAATTCCTCTGTACCCAGACCAGAGATCCCGATATTATTACCAGCCTGATTTTCATAATCAAATATTGTATTTATTGATCCATCACTTGCAACAAGATTTCCCATCCCTTTTTTACTAAAAAAGCTATATGTTCCTACAGGAATATCAATCCCAACAACATAATGTCCAGCTGTTAATGTAGTGGTAAAGGCTTCAGTAATTATTTCTTCAGATATCGTTGTGTCTAATGTTGAATTTTGAGAAATGCTAAATATTTCATCTTTAGAGTCTGACATAGTCTTACTAAAGGTGAAATGACTTACAAAAATAGCAATAACCGACATACATACCGCAACACTGAACCCTACAAACAACCATTTAAAATGAGTGTCTGTGTTACTATAATTACAATAAGGGCAAATATCAGTTTCACTATCATAGTTTTTTCCACAACTTTTGCATTTTTGATGCCTGATTTTTACCAAATTACTTTTTGAGGCATTAGAACGGTTATCCTCAGATAGTAATTCAATAGAGGTCTCAGGAGATTTATCTTGTATGTAATTTATTGCTCGTAGAATGCCGTCGTTTTCTGCTTTTTTGAAGGCAAAACTAATTTTCGTTTTTTTTGTTAAAAAATATAATTTTCCATTTTCTTGGTCAGCAAGCCAATATTCTATTTTATCAAGGTTATCGTACTTAATGGTATATCTTTTTCTTTTGGAATCAAAAATATTTACTTCGGTTTTGCCAATGAACAATTCCTTATTAATGCCTTTAATACTCATTGGAATCCTCCGGTTATTGATAATATATTGTCGATATTCTAAAAACTATTACCATATATCCACTGATCTTCCAGCATATGGAACACATATTCCTCTCCATAGATTAGTCGTTGCTCTTGAAAAAATGCTGCACGCTCATCCATTTCGCGCTGGCGCTTGGTTAGACGCTTTTTCTTTGGGCCTCGCCCAGTTTTGACTGGCGTAAGTTTTTGATGCGCCATGGGAAAGAACATATCTGCAAGTTTTTGCTCTGCCAATAAGGGCTTGCGCGTGGTGTGACTTATAAAATCAAACCAATCTCGATAATCTAATATAATATTATTGGCAGCAGTAATAGAAACTCCGAAAAAATCATGTATCGCATCCGCTGTACGACAATTATATTTATGAACAAGTATTCTCGGTGCCAGGATATAGCTAGCGAAAAAATTTGCAATATCTTCTGATGTAGTATTAAGAATTGCATGGCCCAGTTCATGCATGAGCGAAAACTTAATCCGTTTAACATAAGCACGTTCATTATACCCGATGAGGTCATGCAACTTAAACGAATCATTACTGTATGAACAGCAGAGATGAAACAATTCTGGATTTTGTTCTTTTAATTCACTATAAGAATATACCCTGAAATTATAGTGCTTTAAAATACTAAAACAGTCAAAAGGAAAACTTGTGACCCCGCATTCCTTATATATCATCAGTATCGTTTCAACAATTTTGTTGTATTCTTCAAATGAGATCCCTCTGCTGGGATAAGAAATTTGCAATAAAATCAGTCCTTATTATTTTATTTCGGACAATAGTTTGATTAAACGCATTTTCTGTTCTATGGACATATTTTTTCCATTTCGTGCTACAAGTTGTTCTACATCCTCGTAGGTAGGTTCATGTTTTGGACCCTTTTGGTCATGTGCCATTTTTTCCAATTCATCCATAGTTATTCCAAGCCCATGACAGATTGCCATTACATTATCTACTGTTGCTTTTCCAACACCATTTTTTATTATTCCGTACAGTGTTGTGTATGGAATATCACATTTTAATGCAAACGACTTGAGGTTATATCCCTGTTCCTTTATTAATTGTTCTAAAATCCTCGCTTTTTCCATGGCCACTACCTCTTTTTCTAAGTATCTTCATTATATACCCCGAAACGTATTTTGTAAATACTAAATATTCGATTAAACGAATAAATACGGAAAACAGAATATTTTTGATTGACAAAATACTGAATAAGGAATATAATTTGCTTATCCAATTCGGAATTCGGTATTGAAAGGAGGTAAAAAAGTGTATAGAAACTTTTTAGTAACTATGAAAGCTGAAGGGGTTACATTTTCTCAAATTGGAAGTCTACTTGGGTGTAGATACCAAACGGTTAGTGATACTGTAAATGGCGAAACCAAAAAGGGATTCTATTATGAGGATGCGGTAACTATTAGGGATGTTCTGTTTCCAAAGTACGATTTAGAATATTTGTTCAAGAAAGAAAAAAACGGATAAAACAAACAAATGTTCGATAATATGACTATACCATCCACCTTCGTATGTGTCAATGGGAGGGGGATGGCAGAAATGGAACAAGAAAGAAATTATTGCAGAAATAACGGACAACTCGTAGTACATAAAATCAAGCAGGAGGTGGTGACATGGCAAAAGAAATGACTTTCACTAATCGAATTCGTATCGATGGGGATACCATTTGCCTGGATAATCTACCGGCAGATAAACGAGAATGCATTATTAATGAGCTGATATACAGACCTCTCACTACGATTCAGAATTGCGAGGTAAGAGAAACCGCCTGACGGCGGTCTGTGTGGACAAGCTTAAGGGAGGTGAAAAGAGTGATCAAAGTGTTGAATGACCCCGGCTACACCGAGCTGCAGGAGGAGAATACCTGGCTGCGCGGCAGCTTGCGGGAGGCCAGGCGGGGCCGGGAGAGC
>JAGZSY010000071.1 GCA_018380885.1 Enterocloster asparagiformis | reverse complement strand
AAACCACCGTGCCTTATGGGTGTCCGGCAGTTTATCCATGAGAATATGAAAGCTTGTTTTCCCCTTGGTCTTGCTGGGGGCCAGCAGATCCTGCACCAGCTTGAACACGCTGACGATGTGCCGTCGTTCCCGCGGGTCCTTTTCCGTTGGCGGCAGGTACTCCGCCAGCAAAAGGATGACAGCGGTAAGCAGGCCCTCCGCCGCGTCATAAAAGTAGGCATTCTGCCCGTAGTTGGAGGCGTCCCCCTCCGGGTTAACGATGGTCTTCGCCAGGATCTTGGCGTACTTCTCCGCCTTGGCGCGGGCGGCCAGATTCTTCTCATCCTCACGGCAGACGTCCATGTAGTGGTTGATGAGGGTCAGCAGGTTATAGCCGTCCGAGCGTGTGGGGTTCCGCAGGTCGATGACCGCCACCTGATAGCCATAGCATTGGGAGGCAATGGTCCCGTAATTGCGGGCCAAATCCCCTTTGGTGTCAAGGGCTAAATAGCTCATCCCGCTGGCGCAGGCGTATTCCAGATTGGGGTACAGGAAGAACGCGGTCTTACCCACGCCGCTGGCACCGATCATGAGGCAGTGGATATCGTCGGTATCCACGATGGCCCGAATGGGATTACGCTCCTTTTTCGGCTTCGGTTTATGTTGAGGCGTTTTTTTCTTAGCATCCGGTTCTTTCTGTACAGACTCTTTGGGGGAGGGCACTTTCTTCTGCACAGCCGCCTTTTTTATTCCGCCGTTCAGGAGGGTGCGCAGCTTTTCCCTCAATTTACCGGAGTATTTCAGCTTCCCGCCTCCCACACAGCCCAGCACCAGCCCCTGAGCGGTGGTGGGCTGCTCCTTGCCTTGCCGCCACAGATCTGGCCGGAAAGGGATGTGCCGGTAAGTCTTCCGGATCTCTTGCTTCGTTGCCCAGCGGGCGGTGCCGTGCTGGCCGTCACCCACGGTCTTGGACTTGATATTGTTCAGGGAGCCCACCCCTGTGAAGTGTACTGCCGCGCCGATGAGCAGGAACGCTCCGCCGCCCAGCAGGATCAGAGGGAGCAGTTCTGTCGTCGTCATAGGGTCACCCCCAGTTCCATGTTCAGGGTTGGCTGTGCTTCCCGCTGCTTTATCTGCTCCGCCTCATATTGGATGGGGACGCCCGCAAATGCGGCGGCCAGATCCAGCCATCTGCCCGCCAGAGTTTTCTTCTCCTCTTGGGTTCGGAGCCCCTCGGCATCTTCCAGGGCGAGGACACTCTGGAACTGTGGTACGAGCACTCTGTAGCGGTTTTTCAAGCTCCCCCGGTTCCGGTGGGGGCGGATCCGTCCGCACAGCGCCCCGGCCAGCTCTTCCTCTGTGGCCGCCATCCCCAGCTGCCTCAGCTCACGACGGCAGGCCGCAGCGGCCAGCGCCGACGCCTGTTCCATGCAGTCCATGGCCCGGTCGAACCGGCCCCAGTGCAGATGGGAGCGGTACTGGGCGATCAGCCACGGGACTTCAGCGTTCAGCCGGTCCAGCTTCACCGATGCGCTCATGGCGCAGATCCGTTTGCAGATCTCCGGCGCCGCCATGAGCTGGGGGTGCTCCTCCGCGCTCTGGGCCTCCAGCCCACACCGGGCTTTCACATCCTCATTCCAGTCCTTGTGGATGGACTGGAGGACCGCCGTTTCAGAATAGCCCCGTTCGCTCAGGACCTCCTTTAGGCGGCCCGTGGACTCGATGCCCGCGGCGTCATGGTCCAGGCAGAGGATGGGATGCCGGATCTCCGGCGCCTGCTCCAGCATCCACAGCATCGCCTGTTCTCCCACGCCGCACAGGGCCACATAGCTGTGCTGCTGCCAGTCCTTTGGGTACAGAGTCAAAAAGGAGAGCAGATCAATGGGTGCCTCGAATACATAAAGCCGGTCGCTGGTCCCGTTCCAGTGGAAGCTGTACCGGGGATCGCTGCCCTCCACATTGATGCGGAAGGTCTTGCCTATGTCGCTGGTACTCCGCTTATGGGCATGACGGACAACGCCGTGTTCATCTTTCCCAATGAACACGGCATTGTGATATTTCTCGTCCTCATAGACCAGTCCGGCCCGGACAAAGGTACTCAGCACCTCCCGGTCGATGAGGCGCTTTTTCAGGAGGTAGGCGTACAGCCGCCGCATCTCCCGGCCCACTGGCGGCTGGATGAATTCCTTTTTCGGTTCCTTCTTCTTGGGCACCGGTTCATAGATCCGCCCCTGCTCACCGTCCAGCAGACGGGTGACCGCCTCCGGGTAGCTGAGTCCGAAATAATTCTGCACAAAGGAGATGGGGCCGCCACCCTCCTTGGAGGCATGGTCGTACCATTCGTTGCTCCGAACGGTGACGCTGTGGTCGCTGGCCATACGGTACTCCGGCCCGGATCGGATGAGCTTCTCGCCCTGTCGCCGCAGGAACTCCACCAGGTCCACACAGCTGGCACGATATTTTTGTTCCTCGGTAAAATGGATATAGGATATCTTGGTTCACCTCTGTTTCAGTTGCATATTTCTGGTTTTTAGGGTATACTGGGCTTGAGTAGAAAGGAGGTGGCACGATGTCTGTGGTCTATACATTGCCGCAATTGAGAGCTGTATTGGCGCCGGTCTTTATGCGGTATGGGATTCAGAAAGCCGTATTGTTTGGCTCCTATGGAAAAGGAACCGCGACAGAGAAAAGTGATATTGATCTGCTTGTCGACAGCGGTTTGCGGGGACTTCGCTTTGTCGGCCTCTTGGATGATGTTCAGCGGGCGGTTGGGAAAGATGTTGACCTGTTCGATGTGACCCATATTCAGAGCGGCTCACTGATCGACCGTGAAATACAGGCTACGGGTGTCACTGTTTATGAGAAATGATGTGATCGTTGAAAAGCTGATCGCCTACACGGATAAAATTTTGAGTTACTGTAATGGACTGGATTATGACAGCTTTTCCACTGATTCCAAGCTGGTGGAGGCTTGTGTATTCAATCTGAGCCAGATGGGCGAACTGGCAAACCGTGTAGACGAGGATTTCGCTCAAGCCCATCCAGACGTGCCCTGGCGTCTGCTGTATGGACTCCGCAATCGAATCGTTCATGATTATGAGGGAGTAAACCTCCAGCTCATTTGGGAAATTATTGACGGCGATCTATCGCCTTTGCGCGACGTGCTAAAACTTATCTGACAGCAAAATAAGATATCCTGTTCATGACGAACAGGATATCTCATTCTTATATGGGTATCTCCGAAGCTGAACGAACTATTTCGATTTTTCCGGCATATCACCTCATGCTGATCTCGGCATCCTCATGGTCATCGGGCTTGTGCCCCATGGCCATTTTCTTTTCCCGGATCCGCTGTCTGAGCTTGCGGTCCGTGAGCGTGACTGTCCTGACAGGGCCTCTTGAAGCCTGTTCCTGAAATATCCCGCTCAGGTGGTGCAGGAGCCGGGTGGCGCAGGAGAGTATGGATGGTCCATTGTCCATGTGGTCCAAAACATATTGGGCGTATTCATTCCCCTGTGCCGCTGAGAGCGTGAACCAGCGAACAGCAGCCTTCGGGTCCCGCGGCACTTCCTTTCCTATTAGATAGAGTTTACCGAGAGCGTACTGTGCGTACTGGTTTCCCTGCTCCGCGGAGACGGTCAGCCAACGGACCGCTTCTTCGATCTCTCTGGGGACTTCCTCACCCTGAAGCAGAAGCCTGCTCAGCTGGTACTGGGCATACTGGTTCCCGCCCTCCGCCGAGCGCCTCAGCCAACTCACAGCTGCGGAGACATCCTTCGCCAGCCCTTCGCCGCCAGTCAGAAGCAGGACGCCCAGCGCATAGGCGGCTGCGTCGCTGTCCTGTTCCGCCGCCCTGGTGAGCCATGCCACCGCCAGCAGCGCGTCTTTCTCCACGTCCCGGCCATCCCGGTATATCCTTCCCAGTTCATACTGGGCACGGACCTGTCCCGCGTCCGCCGCCTCTGTCAGCCACTCCAGCGCGGTCCTGAGCTGCTCTGGCTCTGTGGCAGGAGCCGCAAGTATGATTTTTGCCAACTGATACCGGGCGTATGGGTTGCTTGGCCTGCCTCTGTGATTCCATGTCTCTTCCGGCCCTATGTGTTCCATATCCACAGACAGCTCAGGCTCTTTAGATGCTTCTCCGTCAGCTTCCGGTATGTCCCGTTCGAGCGGCGGTTCCTCTGGTGCGGTTGGATCAAACACAGTGGACTCATATCCCAACCGCAGAGCCTCCTCGATCACCATGTTTCGGATCCGCTTGAACTCCTTCTGACGGGAGAGGGGGAGCCGGAGAGGGAGGTCCTCCTTATAGGTCCTGAGCACTTCTTCCCGGAGCTCGTACCACAATTCGTATGCCCGCGCCACGCACTCATCCTTTGCCAGCTCCTCCACAATCTCATCCACCACCGATTTCAGCGGCGCTTTCAGGTAGCCGTACTGCTTTTTACCGGATAGGTTCTTCAGCTTTCCGGCCAGATGCTCCATGAGCTGTTCGATCCTTGGGTTATCCAGCGTGCCCTCCCGCATCTGCTGGACCAGTTCAGCCATGAATGCCCCGGCCTCCTGGGTGAGCTCATCCCGCCGCTGAGTCTGCCGCTCATAGAGTTCGTGGAGCTCCTGATGGAAGATCCGCTTGGCCAGATCAGATTTGATTTGGGCGATCCCTTCTCTGGTAAGAAAGCCGGACCTGCCGTCCGCGCTGTAACAGACCATGTGGACGTGAGGGTGATGGCCCTGGTCGTGAAACGCCGTGTACCACCTGAACTGCTCCCACGGTATCTTCATGGCCTCCGCCATCTCCATGGCATAGCTGGTGAGAAGCCCCTTCCATTGTCCCGCGTCATCGTAGCCGAGCCTCGCCGCGTCCTCCCGTCGCAGGGAGATGATGGGGAGCCACACATTGCCGGGGTGATGGGCCACCTCGTCCGCAACATAGGACAGCACCAGCGGATCATCCGACCCGGTGAACAGGGCATGCGCTCCGGCGCGCTGTGCGCGGGGGCGGCTGGCAATGTAGCTGACGTAGTTGTCCCGCTTGGCGATCTGGTCGTAGTTGTCCTCCAGTGCGCGGGTGATGAACTCGGAGGCATTGCCGCGGGTAGGAGCGGTCTGGTAGTCCTCATACTCAAACATTCCACGGCTCAGCGGGAAATCCCGAAGGAGCCGCGCCACCATCTCCCGCTGTTTCTCCGTGGCGGGGAGCTGTTCATGCCCTATCGCCATGCGCTGGGCGCCCTCTCGGGTGGCCATGTAGCGGACGTAGTTTTGCAGATGGGAGGCGGCGCGCTTCGATCCGCCCTTGAGATAGGGGCACTTGAATATGACGCGGGGCATGGAGCGTCACCTTCTTCCTCTCAGCCCATGGTGGGTCCGCTCATTCCTATCGACATCTCGGACTCCTCGGGGTTCCCATAGCTGCGGATTGCTCTGTCGAACGACTCGCTGGGGTCATACTTCAGCTCACTCATCCAGCGCCGGCACACCGCTTCCAGCGGCTTTTCCTCCCGCAGAAGCGGCTCCAGCTCCTCCGCGGAATACGAGCTGAGGTTACCCATCAGCTGGTTATAGCACAGATGCATGGCGGCGATCTCATTCGCCCGGTCATAGACCTCGTTGCCAGATCGTCTCCACATGCTCTGAGCGTAGGCATCCATCTCCCGGTTGATCTTTTTGAAGAGATCCTCATGGGTCACAGTCCAGGCCATTTCAGTCCCCGCCGTTCTGATACTCCACAGCATCATCCAGAGAGATCATGCCGTGGGTTTTCTTTACCTCCTGGATACAGCGCCCCCGCAGTTCTCTCAGCTGCTCCTCCGGGATCTCCATAGCCGCAGCCAGGACGTTCATCATCATGTCCATCTCCACCGCCAGTTTGAACAGCAGGCGGCAGATGTGGCTCTCGCTGCTCTGCACCGTCGCACGGATCGCCGCAACGAGCATGGGCGGCAGAACGGAGAAGCAGTCCTGGGAGGCTGCGTAGTCACAGTAGAACTGCAGCGCCTTTTCTACGAACTCGTTCTGACTCCGGCAGTTGGCCAGCGGCATGGCCGCCTTGATCTTCCGGTCTGTATCCGGATCGATCCGCATCAGGAATTTTATTTTTTCATCTGTCATTCAAAAAACCTCCATTTCGCAAAATTGGGCGTGATAACACATTTGAAACCGTGGAAACCGCTGGGACTGCGGCATTTCCCACCCGGCTGATATCAGATTTGATAACACTGCCATAAAAGTGATAGCATCGCTCCCTCCAAAAAGATACGGAAAAGCGGTTGAAATCCTTTCAAAACCGCATCCCCAGCCCGCGTTGCGGGACGGTGTAGAACAGGGTGATTACACCCTTTTATCCCGCACACTTTTCGTCCCCTCGGTCCACCCGCCCATTTGGGCCTCCAGCCGTTGCGGGCACTTGCGGCACACAGCCTCAACGCTGGCTCTTCCTTCGCATGTGTGGCAGGGGGCCACCCCGCCCGTTGAAGCGGCACACGGAGCCGTACAGAGCGCACGGCGCTGGTATTCCTGTTCTCCGCGCGAATGAGAAAGGCCGGAGCCTCCGCTCCGGCCTCCGTGAGTGTGAGATCAGCGGGGGACAGCGTCCTGCTCTGACGCCTCCAGTGCTCCGGCCACAGCCTCCAGCTCAGAGCGCAGTTC
>JAGZSY010000070.1 GCA_018380885.1 Enterocloster asparagiformis | reverse complement strand
GTAGTGAAAGCCAGCGTCTTTAGGCGCTGGCCGGTAACTGCCCCTTATAGGGGCGAGCAAACCACCCGTTTGACGGGTGGTCATGATTGAATGCAATGGGCCGCTGGCGAAGCCGGCGGGCGATGACATAGAGAGAGGCGATTTCCCTTTGGAGCATGTTAAGATGGATTTGACGCACGGAGAGAGGAGAAGGCAGGCGGCTCTTTGGGCTGCGGACGAATCCTGGGTCCGGTGCAGGGAATACGAGAACGATCCGGTGTACATGGAGTGCGTCAAGGACATTCTGGCGCATCCGGTTTTTAATTCCATGGATCAGTATATACAGCACGGGAACACTACGTGTAAAACCCACTGCATCCAGGTGTCCTATCTGGGATACCGGATTTGCAGGCGATATGGCGGGAATTGGAGGAGCGCTGCCCGGGCAGGTCTCCTCCACGATTTGTTTCTGTACGACTGGCATACCCATGCCCGGGAGACGGGAGAACATTTCCACGGCTTCACCCATCCCCGCAGGGCGCTGGAAAATGCGCGCCTGCACTTCCGGCTGACGGATGAGGAACAGAATATTATCCTGCGGCACATGTGGCCGCTGACACCTGTGCCGCCCACCAGCGCGGCGGGCTTTGCCATTGTCTGGGCGGATAAGCTCTGCGGCGGGGTGGAGACGCTGGAGCGGGTGCGGCATCTGCGCCTGCTGCGCATGATACAGCCTGCCAGGCATTGATGTGCCTGCAAGATTTGGCGTAGGTAGAATCGATTAGGAGACAGTTGGATGAAGATTTGGAATGAAATACTGAGCAACCAGGTGTTGGTGAGCGCAGTGGCGGGCTGGATTGTGGCCCAGGTGCTGAAAACGATGCTGGACTTCGCGCTGAACCGGACGATCAACTGGGAGCGCATGGTGGGCTCCGGCGGAATGCCCAGCTCCCACTCCGCCACGGTGTGCGGTCTGACGACGGCAGCCGCGCTGCGGTACGGCGTGGGTTCCTTTGAGTTTGCCGTGTGCTTTGTCCTGTCCATGGTGGTGATGTACGACGCCACCGGCGTGCGGCGCGAGACCGGGAAACAGGCAAAGCTGCTGAACTCCATCCTGAGCGAGAATCCGCTCAAGCTCAACGCGGAGGTGCTGCAGGAAAAGCTGAAGGAGTACGTGGGCCATACGCCGTTACAGGTGGTTGCGGGGGCGATTCTGGGAATCGGCCTTGCGCTGATGATCAACGGTTATTATTGAGGGTAGAGGCGCGGTCTGGGGGCCGGTGCGCGGCGTTGCGAACGGCAGGCGCGGCCTGCGGGCGATTTCGATTTCGGAGAAGGTATGAGGGCAATTTGACCGGGGGATATATCACATCGTCCTTGCTGGACGGATGGGAGGAACTGGGAAATGGGACTTTTTCAGATGATAAATTTGTTTTTTCTGTACAGTTTTCTGGGATATCTTTTAGAGTGCGTGGTGCTCAGCTTCGAAAACAGACGTCCGGTGGTGGACCGGGGCTTCGGCCATGGTCCGTTCTGCGTGATCTACGGCGTGGGCGCCCTGGGGGCCTACATATTGCTGAGTCCTATGGCCGGGCGTCCTGTGGAATTGTACACCGCGTCCATGGCGATGGCGACTACCATGGAGCTGTTCACGGCCAACATCATGATCCGCCTGTTCGGAGCGTTCTGGTGGGATTACAGCAGGAAGCCTTTTAACTACCGGGGGATCATATGCCTGGAGAGCAGTCTGGCCTGGGGATTTCTGGGATTATTTTTCTTTTATTTCCTGGAAGCGCGGATGAGACAGGCGGTGGTGCGCATTCCGGGCCATATGGGGAACGTGCTGGCTGTGAGCCTGACGGTGTTTTACCTGGTGGATTTTATCGTCTGTGTCCGCGCGCGTCTGGGCGGGACGGAGGACGAGGAGCCGGTGGTCGGCCGGTTGAAGGTGTTTTGACAATGATGAGGGGGCTGCTGCAAGCGGGTGTTTTGTGGCGGCCCTGTTTTGAGCGTGTGAGCGGAAACTGCCGCGGACAGGATGAGAAAAGGAGAACGACAGGATGAGTGCAAAGTGGAAGGGAAGAAATGTGGTGCTGGCCTCCGGGTCGCCAAGGCGCAGGGAATTGCTGGCCCAGGTGGGAATGGAACCTGAGATTATCCCCAGCCAGGTGGAGGAGTGCGCTCAGGAGACGGAGCCGGATCAGATCGTGATGGAGCTGTCCCGGATCAAGGCTGAGGACGTGGCCTCGCGCTGTCCGGAGGGGACCCTGGTAATCGGGGCCGATACCATGGTGGCCGTGGACGGCGAGGTGTTGGGCAAGCCCGGGACTCCGGAGCGGGCCAGAGAGATGATCGGCAAGCTTCAGGGCAGGGTTCATCAGGTTTACACCGGCGTGACCCTGCTGCTGGTGGAGCCGGGCGGCGGCCTGCACGGGTCCACATTTGTGGAGAAAACGGATGTGCACGTCTACCCAATGACCGACGAGGAGATTTGGGACTACGCCGGGTGCGGAGAGCCTCTGGACAAGGCCGGGGCGTACGGGATTCAGGGCCGGTTTGCGGTTTATATCCGCAAAATAGACGGCGATTACGACAATGTGGTCGGGCTTCCCCTGGGACGGCTCTACCATGAACTAAAGAATTTAACGGAGGATGACAGGGAAGATGATTAAGCTGATCGTATCGGATGTGGACGGAACATTGGTGGAGGACGGCTCCGGGA
This sequence comes from Enterocloster asparagiformis, assembly GCA_018380885.1. Lineage (GTDB taxonomy): Bacteria > Bacillota > Clostridia > Lachnospirales > Lachnospiraceae > Enterocloster. The sequence continues at coordinate 6,460 of JAGZSY010000070.1, read as the reverse complement.
AGATTAATCCTGAGCTGTTCGACGTGATTTTAAAGCTGCGGGAAAAGGGGATCCAGTTCGCGATCGCCAGCGGCCGGCCGTGGGCCAGCGTTGAGGGCGCCTTTGATCCGGTTAAGAAGAAGATATTCTACATCGCCAACAACGGGGCTTATCTGGGCTGTCACGGCCGGAGCCTGTTTGTGAATCCCATTGAGCCGGAGCTGGTCCGCGAGGTGATCCAATCGGTGCGTTGCCATCCGGATCTGAACGTGATCTACGCGGGACAGGACGGCGATTATATGGACTCGGAAAATGATGCCCTGTACCGGTGGATGCTGGAGGGATATAAATTTAACATCAATCGGGTGGAGGATGTGTTGGCTTTGGACGACCCCTGCGTTAAGATTTCCATTTACAAGGAGCGGGATGTGGAGCACGCGGCCGCGGATATCCGGGAGGCATTTCAGGACCGGATGAAAATCACCCTGGCTGGCGAGATGTGGATGGACTGCATGGCCCAGGGCGTGAACAAGGGACAGGCGGTGAAGGAGCTTCAGGAGAGCCTGGGAATCAGCTGTGAGGAGACTATGGCGTTCGGCGACCAGCTAAACGATATTGAGATGCTGCAGCAGGCCTATTACAGCTTTGCCGTGGCAAACGCCAGGGAAGAGGTGCGCAAAGTGGCCAGGTTCCAGGCGGACAGCAACAAGAACAACGGAGTTTTGAAGGTATTAAAGCAGCTGCTTTGAAAGGAGTTTGAAGATTGACGAGAGAGCACCATAGCCGTGGGCGTATATTCCGCTGCGGCCTTGCGGCGGTCATATTGATGGCTTTACTCGCTGCGGCGGGCTGCAGCAGGAGCACTGCGGCGGAGCCGGGCAAGGAGGAAGTGAAGCGCTCCTATACCAAGGGACAGCTGATGACCGTCGCCGCCACGGAACGGAACCGATATCAGAATATTTATACCAGCCAAATCTGGTCGGTGGAGGACAAGGCGAGAGGGGGAGACTTTGAGGATCGGCTGACGGAGCAGATTCGTCAATTCTTTATGGAGCTGGGAACCATGAACCTGCTGGCGGAGGAGAACGGAATCGAGCTCACCAGCCAGGAGAAGGATTCCTTAAAGCGCCTGTCGGAACAGTATTACGGGCTTTTGAGCAAGGCTGACCGGGATTATATCGGCGCCGACCAGGAGGAGGTCTATGACTTGTACTGCGAGTATTACCGGGCGGACAAGCTGGTGACCGAGCTGACCAGCGACCAGAATCTGGAAATCAGCGATGCGGAGGCCAAGGTGATCCAGGTGCAGCCCATCGCGGTCTCAGACCGCCAGACAGCGGAGGAGGTCTTGGCCCAGGTTCAAGCGGAGGGCGCGGATTTTTCAGCCATTGCAAAAAAATACGCCAGGGACGGCGGCGCTGTGGTTCAAATGGAGCGGAATGAACGGCAGAGCGAGCTGGAGAAGGCGGCCTTTGCGCTGGAGCAGGATGAGGTCAGCGGCATTGTGGAGGACGGCGGCGCCTACTACATTTTAAAGTGCACCAACGCCTACGACGAGGCGGCCACGGCCGCCCGCAAGAAAAAGCTGGCGCAGGAGAAGAAAAACAATGCCTTCCAGAAGATATACGCCCCCTTTGCGGACAGCCATGTGGTGGTGTACGATGAAAAGATGTGGGACGATATCCACTTTGAGGGCGGCGAGGAATCCACTACCACCAATTTCTTTGAGCTGTATCACAGTTATTTTCCAAAATAGAGACAGAAGCAGGCGCGAGGCCGCGGGATTGATTTCCCGCGGCCTCGCTGTGTTTAGGCGGTTCCCAGACGGAATACGGTGAGTCCGATGTCCTGGAAGGTGTAGCCGGAGGCGTCGGCGGTGATGCGGAGGATTCCGGGCCCTGCGGCCTGGAAGGGGACGTTGAAAGACATGTTGGCCACTTCGCTGGTAGCGGTGAAGGTGTGGGTCGACACGGCCCCGGGGATGTCGGCGTTAATGAACTGGGCCCGCAGGGTGAGGGAGGACGGTATGGCCGTGCCTGTATTCACCGCGATGGAGCTCTGGAAGGATACCTGGTAGATGCCAGGTTCAAATATATCTATATCTGTGGAGCCGGCCGCGTGGGTGATGGCGGTTCCGGATATCAGCGGATTATCGTTGAAGATCAGGGCGCCGCCCGCGGTAGAGGGCTGTCCGGTGGAGTCTGTGGTCGCCAGGACCTCCGGGGCGCCGCCTGCGGGGCCGGTATCGCCGCGGGGAATTACAAAATCAAGTATGGCGTTTTCATCGGTGCCGCTGTTGGTGACTTCGGCGGGATCGCCCGGCTCGCCGGTGGTTACAGTGCCGATTGTGATGGTGGCGGCAGGGCCGGTGGGTCCCGTTTCGCCGTCAGCGCCGCGGGGGATCACGAAATCGAAGACCGCTTCCTGGTCGGTGCCGCTGTTGGTGACTTCGGCGGGATCGCCCGGCTCGCCGGTGGTCACAGTGCCGATTGTGATGGTGGCGGCAGGGCCGGTGGGACCGGCAGGCCCTTCGGGCCCCTCGGGACCCGTTTCACCGTCAGCGCCGCGGGGGATCACGAAATCGAAGACCGCCTCCTGATCGGTGCCGCTGTTGGTGACTTCGACGGAATCGCCCGGCTCGCCGGTGGTCACAGTGCCGATTGTGATAGTGGCGGCAGGGCCGGTGGGACCAGCAGGCCCTTCGGGCCCCTCGGGACCTGTTTCACCGTCAGCGCCGCGGGGGATCACGAAATCGAAGACCGCCTCCTGATCGGTGCCGCTGTTGGTGACTTCGACGGGATCACCCGGCTCGCCGGTGGTCACAGTGCCGATTGTGATAGTGGCGGAAGTGCCGGTGGGTCCCGTGGCGCCGTTGGTACCTGCAGGTCCGGTGGGCCCCATAGCGCCGTTTGTTCCGTTGGTGCCTGCGGGTCCGGTAGGGCCCTGAAAACCTTGGGGGCCTCTTGGTCCGATGGGGCCCTGGGGACCGGGATAACCTCTGGGCCCCACAGGACCCTGGGGGCCGGGGCAGCCTCTGGGGCCCATTGGGCCGGCAGGGCCGCGGTTACAGCAGCAATTACAGCTCATGTGCGGGCACCCGCCTGCTCCGGGACATCTGCACTCGTCAAAGGCTGCTTCGTCGGGAGCGCAGCCCTCGGGATTGTCATTACAATTTATTCCAGGTGAATAATTAAAAAACATAGTGATCGCTCCTTGATAGTTAGTATTCCTACAATAGGGACCGGATTGCAGAGAATGATACGCTGCGCACCGGATGTGCCCGCAGCTGTCCGGACCTCTGCGTCGGTGGATGTCCCCGGCGCTGTGAAACGAGCCGGTTGGCATTGCGGCCCGATGGAAAGAGAGGAAGCGGCCGTATGCCCGGCGTGAGGCGGATTGGGCGGACGTCTGTCAGGCGGTATACTATACCATATGAAAAGCGAACAAGTTTGGTGATATGCGCCGCCGGTTTTGTCCCGCGCATAGGCTGGCAGAGGACAAAGCTGTCCGGCGTTTCGCGGTGTGCTCTGACGTGCCCTGATTTTTCAGGAGGAGGGGGATTGGGAGGCGCGGCACGGGATATATAGTTGACTGGAGTGTTGGCAGCAGGCGCTTAAAGGTAAAAACGGGCAGGGAGATGGCAACAAAGCCACCGTTTCCGGTGGCTTTGTCAGAGGCGTTTCCGACGCCTGCGGGATGAGTCCGCTTGACCTGTTGTTCCGGCAGCGCCTGCGGGCCTATTGTTGCGGCGGTATCAGGAAATTGTTTACGCTGTTGTCACAGTGATGGGGATTGTGGTGCCGTTGTCCAGGGTCACGGTTCCTCCTGTGATTGCGCCGGTTCCGGCATTTGCCGTAAGGGTGAGCGAGGTGATGCTTGTGCCGGTGGGGCCAGTTGGGCCGGTAGGTCCGGTGACGCCGTCGGCGCCGGTAGGGCCAGTGGGTCCGGTGACGCCGTCAGCGCCGGTAGGGCCAGTGGGTCCAGCGACACCGTCAGCGCCGGTGGGTCCGGTGGGTCCAGCGACACCGTCAGCGCCGGTCGGTCCGGTGGGTCCGGTGACGCCATTGGCGCCAGTAGGGCCAGTGGGTCCAGCGACACCGTCAGCGCCGGTAGGGCCAGTGGGTCCAGCGACACCGTCGGCGCCGGTAGGTCCGGTGGGCCCGGTGACGCCGTCAGCGCCGGTCGGTCCGGTGGGTCCAGCGACACCGTCAGCGCCGGTAGGTCCGGTGGGCCCGGTGACGCCGTCAGATAATAAGAAAACCAACTATCAATTAAAATGCGGTCATATTAAACCGCTTCGGAATGGGTGTTGATTTCAATAAAATCCTGCACCCGGCGGAGTTCATCAGCAAAGCGAAGAACAATGCTGATATTGCCGCCTTCATAAACTGTGATACTGTCAACAAGATCAATCAGAATATCCCTTGATAGTGTGGTAACATTTTCGTATTTGCGAAAGGCAACCAGAAAAGGATTTTCAGTGTCTATACCGTTTTCTTGTTCGGCCCTCTCGTTTTGTAGTTTTTTAATCGTTGTAGTTATCTCTTTTTCCTGTGCTTCATAGTCCTCCCGCATACGGCGGTAATCGGTCTGGCTAATCTCGTTGTCCTTCCAATCTTGATAAACAGCCTGTTTATATCGAATTACCTTGGCAAGCTCCCGTTCCTTTTTGGAGATAGCCTCCAACAATTTCTTATCCTGGCTCTTGATGATTGGAGCCCTGTTAATCTGTTCAATGATTTTTGTATAGTCGATTGCAAGGTATACATACTGCTGAATTGCAAACAGGACAGCTGCTTCTAAGCGGTTATGCTGTATGGAATGTTTCGTACAGGCTTTTTTTGACCGTCTCTTATAAGTCGAACAGTAGTAATATACATGTTTTTTAACTTCACTTCTTATCATAGCTTTTTCGCAGTCAGCACAACGCAGGAAACCACTGAACAAATATAGCGTATCATTTTTAGGAGATGTGCGAGTGTCCTTCTGTAATAACCGCTGAACTTTATCAAAAATTTCCCGGTCGATAATTGGCTCGTGAGTTTTTTCTTTAATAAACCATTCGTCCTCCGGGACTTTCTCCTGAATATGGACTTTGTAACTTTTTATACGATAACGCCCTTGTACCATATCACCGCAATACATTTGATTTTTAAGTATGTCCCCCACTGTCTTTTCACTCCAAAGAGGGTTTTTTGTTGGGTCACTGTGCGGATTTTGGTACTTCAAGCCTAACCGCTTTTGTTTATATACCGTTGGACAGAGAATACTATGGTCGTTTAAGTACCGTACAATAGAGAGTTTACTCATACCAGCCAGATATTTCTCGAATATCTCCTTTACAATTTCAGCGGCTTCTTCATCAATAATAAAAGCATTTTTATTTTCTGGATTTTTCAAATAACCGTATGGGGCAAATGCGCCGATAAACTCACCATTGTTGCGTTTTGTCCGAAATGTCTTTCGTACATCTTCCGACGTTCTGGCCGCGTAACGGTCATTCATAAGGCCATTTATTGGGATTTCCATGTTTTGCGTACAGTCAGGGTTTGCGAATGTGTCAACGTAGGGATTGCCAAATGCGATAAAGCGGCAACCGTATGTAGGGAGATACTGCTCCAGAAACTTCCCCTGGTCGGCATAGTTACGAAAGGCCCGGGCAAGAGTTTTGCAAACAACGCAATTCACATTACCCTCACGAATGTCTTTTGATAACCGTTGAAAATCAGGTCGTGTGTCCTCTGTTGTTCCAGAGCGTCCATCATCTACATAAATATCATAAATGATATACGTTTCGTTGCAGAATTTTTCTTCCACAAATTCCAGATTGATTTTTCTCTGGTTGGTTACACTTTCGGATTCATCATTATTCCTTAAATCCTCTTTGGAAAGTCTGATATAAATACCGATTTTCCATTCAAATGATTTTACGCTTTCCTGCTTTTGAGTTTCAGTGATAACACGGCTCTTTCGCGCCATGTGAACCTCCTTCCTTTATCACTTTACACCTATATTATACCATTTATAGGTGGTGTGAACAATGTTGTCGAGCCCTTGCAAATCTTGTCTCGAAGCCGACAAAAACGGCCTGCACACTGATTACAGGCCGCTCTTTTTACGTTGAAGGAAGTCAGTGAAGCAATCCTCAAGGGGCGGGGCGTTATCCAGAAATTCCAGTTTAACGCCCATATCGCCCACCCGGAAGCAGTACGGATTTTTTACTTTTCGGAGCACCTGCGCCGCCCGCTGTTCTCTCGGAACCGTGTTATCGAAGGCCAGCCCCGACACGTCAACTAAGTCCTCTTTGTTGACTGTGGTTATATCAACCCCCGCGAGCTCCGCTAAATGAATTTGTTTTTGCATGGATATTCGCCCCCTTTCTTCCATGTGTATGTCATTCCCTGATTGTCCTATGAGGAAATGACAAAAGGCGGCCCATTCTCACGCGCCGCCCTTTGCCATCTGCTCATAAGACCTCGGG
>JAGZSY010000023.1 GCA_018380885.1 Enterocloster asparagiformis | reverse complement strand
TATAATCCCGAGTTTGACAGTTGAAGAAGTAAAAACTCCTCAGAAATGACGTATATAGGCCATTTCTGGGGAGTTTTCATTTAAAAATAAGGGCGTAATAGAATCCTACTCTTTTGAACGTCTGCATATCCCTTTCATCATTCTTTTCGGGATTAGTTCATAGTCTGTACGGAAGCCGGCATAGTCATGTAACGCATCGGTCAGCCTCGTTCTTGTATACGAAGGGATATATCCCTCTGCTCCGATATCGGTCACTCTCATCTTCTTTAAGGTGCCGATGAGCTCTTCGCAGGTAAATTGATGATCAAGCTTGCGCTCCAGAATCCGATAGATTAACAGCGCTATAAAACATGTGGTAAAGTGTGCCCGAATCCGGTCGTCTCGCTTTAGATATACGGGCCGGGCTTCAAATTCTGTTTTCATGATGCGAAAGGTTTCTTCTATCTCCCAGCGGCTGTGGTTGACAGCTGCGATCTCCCAGGGGTCGTCATCCAGGTTTGTATACACTGCATAGAAACCATCGTATGCCTCTTCATTCTGAACTGCATGCAGGTCAATCTCATAGACCTTTTGTGAAGCGCATTCCCCATCATCAGTAAGGGCAGTTTTCTTTATCAGGCGCCGGTAGTCATTCGGATTGCGCCGGTCAATCCCCTTTGGATCGTGTTCCACTGCTTTCAGCGCTCTTGTCAGCTGCTGACTGCGTATCTGACGCTGATAATTCCGGTATTTCAGAGAATACGTCACGATCAGCGTTTGATCAAAGTCAATGTCCCGTTTCCCGTCACTTCCCTCGACATACAGCTGTTTGTAAAACAGCTTGTTCCGGTTCTCCGCGGTGTCCTCCAGTTCACGAATGTCATAGAGCTGCGAACTGCCTTTTAGCTGCCATCCCATTGGGTCAAGGCACCATTCGCGCTGTTCCTTTTTCAGCTTTTTAATCGGCTGTGTTGTAATGAAACAACGTCCGCCAAAGTTGTTGAACTTCCGGTTGACCTCAGAAGAGAGACCGGCATCCGTGCAGACAATAAAACGAGAGAGGGAAAAATCCTTCATGATCCGTTCCTCCAACGGAATCAGTGTGGTCTGCTCATTGGTATTACCTGGATAGAGACAGAATGCGAGGGGGATTCCGCTTCTGTCCATGAAAAGCCCCATCTCCACGATTGGGCTTGGACGGTGCTCTTTGCTTGGTCCGTATTGTTTCAGGCCTTCGGGGCATTCCGTTTCAAAAAAGTAGTTTGTGCAGTCATAGTAAAGGATCCCGGTCTGCCGGCTGACCAGCTTCTTGCTGGCTTCATAAAGATCCACTTGGATGGAATCCGATTCCTGTGCAATGACGGAGAGCGCGCGGTAAATCTGATGCAGTTCAAAATCAGGCGCCTCAAGAAGGTCTGCCGACTGTTCATAACAGGAGCGTTTTGAGGAGGGGCAGAGAATCCGCTCATATACAAGGCGGGAGAGGATGGAATCAAGGTTATAGGAAAAGGAATGCGTCTTAGCGATTTTTCGGCAGATTCCGGGCAGCTGAAGGTCATAATAGATCTTCTGTAGAAAGAGGTAGCCAACGTTGAACGAGTTCTGCCGGTCGAGAGGAATCAGCGTATCGGTACGCAAAGGGACCAGGACCTTTTTCTGTTTTTCTGCCTCGTTTTTGTTCAGTTCATCCAGATGCTGCTTTGCCCAAGCGGCAGCATCAGAGCAGTGATATTTGTCAATGATTTCCTGATCCGTCCCGAGTCGTTCGACGACTTCGGAGGACCGTTTGCATACCACAATTTACGCTATTACGCAATATAATATTTTAAAAATTGACAAAAAAATAAAGCCACATAAGGCTTTCGGGACTTTGGGGTGTCAAACTCCCGTGAACTGACGCTATCCGAGTCTCTTGGGGGTCTTGACATTTTTGGGGGGTTAGAGTAATATAATTATAACCAAGGAACTTAATATTTCATGTTGCAAAGCGAAACCCCAGAGAGCGCAATTCTCTGGGGTTTCATTTTGGCTAGCTGTCTTTATTATTTCGGTCTAACCATTTGCAGATATAGTAACCAGCTATACTTGCCATGACCGAAATGAAGAAACTTAATATGTAGTTCATGTTGCACCCCCTTCCCGTTGTCGGTATAGGGTAGACAGCAAATATATTATACTGTTTATCTTAGTGCTCGTCTATCTTATTTGTTCATCCAATCTTCGATTCTGATCATTTCCTCTTATACATTTCAACCCTGCCTTTCAGGCGGCCAAGTTTGCGCACCTGCTCCGGTTCTGGGAGCCGGCGGAAGTAGCTTAACAATTCGGTTTCGTAAAGGCTCAGGGTCTGTTTGTGTTTGAAGTCTATGCCAAATCGAAGTCTTTCCCAGAAACCAAAAAAAAGTCCGACCCCGCGGCTTCCAATATCCGCAAAATCAGACCTTTTAAGTGCGCCTTCAGGGACTCGAACCCTGGACAAATAGATTAAGAGTCTACTGCTCTACCAACTGAGCTAAAGGCGCTTGTTCATGCTTGGCTGAGGTGTTTTTCTCAGCGGCACGAACGTTATTATATAACTGAAAAATAAAAAAGTCAACTAGTTTTTTGAAAAAAATTTATTTTTCTTTCAGACAAGCTTCAGAAACGCTTTATAAAGCCTTGTTCAGGGCTGCCGACAGCTCGTTTTTGGAGGTGACGCCCACGAACTTATCGGAAATTTGGCCGTTCTTGAATACAATCAGGGTGGGGATGGACATCACGCCGTAACGCCCTGCGATGTCGCTGGCATCGTCCACGTTGAGCTTGCCGACCACGGCTTTGCCCTCGTACTCGGCGGCCAGGGCCTCCACCACGGGAGCCATCATCTTGCAGGGGCCGCACCAGTCGGCGAAGAAGTCCACCAGAACGGGCTTGTCGCTCTTCAGTGCTTCGTTGTCAAAGTTTTCGGAGGTAAATTTCATTTCCATATTGTTTCGTTCCTTTCTTATTTTTTATCGCTTTTTTTAGTTTTGCCGTTGATGATTTTGTCCACTTCCTTGAACGAGCGGTGGAGCCGCAGTACCTTTTTGTTCAAGTCGGTCTTGTCACTGGTAGCCCTAAGCAGGCTGCGCGTCATTTTTTCGGGGAGAGCCATCCTGTCCGCCTCCTGGCCCTTATGTCTTACTGCCAGGATATGGGCCGTTCCATGTTATTGTGCGTGGCCCGACGAAAATTATACACCGGCGGCGCTTATGGGCGCCGGGAGCGGAACGCTACCAGCTTGCAGATGGGCTGTCCTTTGGCGGAGAATTTCATTTCGTATTCCGTCATCACGTTGCCCTCGGCCATTTCCGAGTGGTGCAGGTCAAAGGTGTGGGCCTTTACGGTCCAGCCGGCGGCGGGGATGGATTCCAGGGAATAGTCGAACAGGCCGCGGTTGTCGGTTTTAAATTCCACCGTGCCCTCCGGGGCCAGAACGCTGTCGTACACAGACATAAATTCCGGCGAGGTGAGCCGGCGCTTGGCGTGACGGTCCTTGGGCCAGGGATCGGAGAAATTCAAATAAATCCGGTTAACTTCGCCCGGGGCGAACACCTCCGCCAGAGTTTTCGCATCAATACACATAAAATAGATGTTGTCCAGCTCCAGCTCGGCTCTCTTTTGCAGGCCGCGGAGCAGTACGCTGGAGTAGCGCTCGATGCCGATGTAATTGATCCCGGGGTTATTCTGGGCCAGCTCCATGATAAAACGGCCTTTGCCCATGCCGACCTCGATCTCGATGGGATTGCCGTTGCCAAACAGCTGGTTCCAGCGTCCTTTCTGCGCCTGGGGCTCCTGCACGACGTACGGACTGGCCGCGATCGTCTCCTCCGCGCCGGGAATGTGGCGTAATCGCATGTGTTTTTCCTCTCAAAGCTACAATTTTTGCGGTTGCCCGCAAGCTCATTTTATCATCGGGCCTATATATTTGCAAGAAAATTTACTTTTTCCTTAATATTCAGATTTTTACTGAACAATTTAAAAATTATAATGCAAAATCTGGCGAAATTTAGTATACTATACATAATGAGCGGCTTGTGGGCAGCCCGTACGATTTTGTGATTCGGATATGAGATATATAAGATACGAAGGAGAGAGGAAAATGGCAAATGTGGAGAACACGACCAGCTGGAAGCAGATTCAGCAGGGTGTCAGAGAGACGGAACGCCTGATCGGACATAAAGAGTTTAATCTGGCCATGGTGAAGGCGAGACAGACTTTGGAATATATGGTGCGCTGTATAGCGGAAAAGGCCTGCCTGGTGGAAGGCGACTTATCCGATACGATCGACCAGCTGTACGAGGGCAGGTGGATCAGCAGGAGTACCAAGGATCACTACCACAATATCCGTATTCTTGGAAATAAAGCGGTACATGAAGGCGACGACACGGCTTACGATGCAAACCAGGCTTACCAGCTTCTGCTCCAGGAGGTCCAGGCCTTTGCCGATGAGTACAGCTCCGGCCGCCCGGCCGCCCGCTCCTCAGGATCGGGTGCGCGCAGCGGACAGGGACGCAGCTCCTCGGGAAACCGGCGCCCGGTCCAGCAGGGAAACCGCCGGCCGTCCTCCTCGGGCGGCAACCGCAGGAAAAAGCGCAAAAGAGTGTCTCCGGCCTACTATGTGCTGAGATTTTTAGTGCCGCTTCTGGCGGTGATTCTGTTGATTCTTGTGATCCGCGCGCTGATGCCGGGTAAGGGGGACGGGAAGAAGGAGACCACCACGCCGGCTACCGAGGTGGTGACCACCGAGGCTCCCACCGAGGTGCAGACCCCGGAGCCTACTGAACCGCAGACAGAGCCGGAGGATACGGGCGGCACTTACGTGATTACCGGCAGCGCCGTGAACGTCCGCAAGGAGCCCTCAAAGGAGGCCAGAATTCTGGCGCAGCTCTCCAAGGGCACCACGGTGGACTACGTCAAACGCTACTCCAACGAGTGGGCGGTGATCAACTACGACGGGCAGGAGGCCTACGTGTCCAGTCAGTTCCTGGAGAAGCAGGAACCGGCCACTGAGGGAGAAAACGCTCCGGCTGAGAGCCAGGCGCCCTGATTGCAAAAACAAATATAAAAAATTTATAAACTAATTATTAAATAAATATAAACAAAAGGAGCGACAGCCCGAGAAAAATTTCCCGGCTGCCGCTCTTTTTTTGCGATACGCGGTTGAATATTGTTAAAAAATAGATTTTTACAAAAAATATAGCTGGTATTTTTTTTGAAAAGTAGTAGAATGATATGAGCTAAAATACAAGACAATACTCTATAGAAAAGCTAAGTTTATATAGCTATAAGGAAGATTTATCTTGAATTTTGAAAGCGATCAGATCAAAGAACGAGGAGGAGCGATATGGATACTGTGATTGACAAGCTCTCTGAGATTGAAGCGTCGGCCCAGGCGATTACGGACGAAGCGAATGTCCGTAAAAAGGCGTTTGCCCAGGAGATGGATCAGAAAACGGCGGCTTTCGACGCCGAGCTTGACAAGGAGACGTCCGCCAGAATCTGCAAGGTGCAGGAAGCGATGGAAGCGGATATGAACCGGAAGCTGGCTCAGCAGAAGGCTGATTCGGAAGCCCTGATCCGGCGGATATCGGAGAATTATGAAAAAAACCATGAAACGTATGCAGAGGCTCTCTTTAAAGCCATGATAAAGGAGTGAGGAGATGGGAAGCCTGATTACTTACAGTGGGATAGCCACGAAAGTAAAGGCGATGGAACGATGGCGTATAAGCGACAGCCAATTCGAGGAGATGGGTGCGCTGGAATCCGTTCCTGAGGCGGTGGATTACCTGCGCAGGTTTCCGCCCTACGGGAGTATCTTTGACGGGCTTGAGGATCATCAGCTTCACAGGGGAAACATCGAGCAGCAGCTGAACCTGTCCCAATACCAGGATTTCGCCAAGCTTTACAAATTCGCCAATTTAAAACAGCGGAGATTCCTGGATCTTTACTTTATGCATTATGAGATTGGGATTATCAAGACCTGCCTGCGAAACGCGGTGGGCCACCGGGACCAGCGGCAGGACTTGTCCATGTTCCGGGAATTTTTCGAAAGGCATTCCAGCCTGGACTTGATCCAACTCTCAGAATCCCAGAATATGGAACAGTTTGTGGCAAATCTCAACGGATCAGCGTATTACGGGCCATTGAGCCAGCTTGTGCAGAGGGGAAGCCTTTCGCTCCCGGAGTGTGAGAATACGCTGGACATGATCTATTTCCGGAATATCTGGCGTATCAAGAAAAAGTACCTGAAGAAAAGCGAGCAGGAGATCATCGGCAAGTGCTTTGGCACCCGGATGGATATGCTGAATCTACAGTGGATTTACCGGTCCAAAAAGTTTTACCACCTGACGCCTGGGGATATCTACGCGATTTTGATTCCCATCAACCTGCACCTGACAAAGGCACAGATCGGCCGCATGGTCGAGGCGGGCAGCGCGGAAGAGTTTTTAACGATTCTGGAGGGCACCTGGTATAGGCGCAGCGTGCCGGCCGACTTTAAGGCGGAGCCTGATTTAAAGGCGCTGGCCGACGAGATCAACGATCAAATCTATCTGCTGACCAGCCGCAGAGAACCGTACTCCATCGCCATCCTGAATTCCTATCTTTACTTCAAGGAGCGGGAAATCGAACGGATCATCACCACCCTGGAGAGCATCCGCTATGGCGTAAAAATAAGTTAAAGGGGGTTTACAAGTGATTGAGAAAATGAAGTTCTTGAGCATTACCGGTCCCAAGGCTGATATCGACCGAGTGGTCGACACCTATCTCTCCCGATATGAGATTCATCTGGAGAACGCCTTGTCGGAGCTGAAAACGGTAAAAGACTTGAGACCTTATATCGAGACAAATCCATACAAGGAGGAGCTTCAGAAGGCCCAGGCCATGGTGGACAGCTATCATGAGCTGCTGCCCGCTGAGAGCGAGCGTCGCGTTTCGCTGGAAACGGCGCTGGAGACCATCCGGGGTCTGGATCAGAGGCTTTCCGAACTTACGGAACAGAAAAATGAACTGATGGCCCAGCGGGCCTCCCTTCAGGATTCCCTGGACAAGGTGGTTCCCTTCACAGGCCTGAACTACAATGTGCGCCGGATTCTGGGCTTTCAGTATATCAAGTTCCGGTTTGGCCGCATATCCAGAGAGTATTACGAGAAATTCTCCGCCTATGTGTACGACACCATCGACACCATCCTGTTTAAGTGCAAGGAGGATGCGGAGTATATCTGGATCGTGTACTTTGTGCCGGAGAAGCTGGAGGACAAGATCGACGCGATTTACGCCTCCATGCATTTTGAGCGCATGTTCCTGCCGGATGAGTACGAGGGCACGCCTGTCCAGGCCGGCCACAATCTGGAGGATCATATCAAGGAGCTGGAGGGCAGGATCGCCCAGGTGGATCAGGATATCGTGGCGTCCATCGACAGCCGCAAGGACGACCTGATCGCCTCCTACCGGCGGATTGTCACCTTCTCCACCAACTTCGACGTGCGAAAGCTGGCGGCCTGCACCAAACACGACGACCACACCTTTTATATCCTGTGCGGCTGGATGACGGAGCTGGATGCCAAGCGCTTTCAGAAGGAGATTGAGGACGACGACAACACCTTCTGCATCATCGAGGACGACCACTCCAACATTATGAGCAAGCCGCCCACCAAGATGAAGAATCCGAAGCTGTTCAAGCCCTTTGAGATGTACGTGGAAATGTACGGTCTGCCCTGCTACAACGAGATCGACCCCACCATTCTCATCGGACTGACCTACTCCTTTTTATTCGGCTTCATGTTCGGGGATGCGGGCCAGGGGCTGTGTCTCTTAATCGGCGGCTTCCTGCTCTACCGTTTCAAAAAGGTCCGGCTGGCGGGAATTATCTCCTGCTGCGGCGTGTTTTCCACCATCTTCGGCCTGCTGTTCGGCAGCGTGTTCGGATTTGAGGATATCATCGACGCGGTGTGGTTAAGGCCTTCGGAGGCGATGACGAACCTGCCCTTCATCGGCAAGCTGAACACTGTGTTTGTGGTGGCGGTGGGCCTGGGAATGCTGATTATTCTCATGTGCATGGTGTTAAACATTATCAACAGCCTGCGCTCCCACGACACGGAGAAGGTCTACTTTGACACCAACGGCGTGGCGGGCCTGGTATTCTACTTCGCTCTGGCCTGCACCATCGTGCTCTACATGAGCGGCAGAGCGCTTCCGGCCACCGTGATCCTGGTTGTTATGTTCGTGGCGCCGCTGCTGGTGATGTTCTTTAAGGAACCGCTCACGGCCATTGTGGAGAAAAAGGCCGAGAAGATCGAGGGCGGAGTTGGAATGTTCATCACTCAGGGATTTTTTGAACTGTTCGAGGTGCTGTTGAGCTATTTTTCCAACACCCTGTCCTTTGTCCGTGTGGGCGCTTTCGCGGTGAGCCACGCGGCGATGATGCAGGTGGTGCTGATGCTGGCCGGCGCTGAGGCCGGAAGCCCCAACTGGGCGGTGGTTATCGGCGGAAACCTGTTTGTGTGCGGCATGGAGGGCCTGATCGTGGGCATACAGGTGCTGCGTCTGGAATACTATGAGCTGTTCAGCCGGTTTTACCGGGGCAGCGGCCGGGCGTTTAAGCCTTACGGAAAAGCCGTGGAGCAGCAGTAGGGATATAAATTATAATTCTAGGGAAAAGAGGAGAATGAATCATGAGCGTAATCGTTAAAATCACACTGGTTGTTGCACTGTTGTTAAGTATTGTTATCCCCTTCGGAGCTTTTGCGGCCGGGGAAAAGACCCAGGGCCGTTATAAGACGGCGCTGGCCGTTAACCTGTTTATGTTCTTTGGCACTGTTGTGTTCGCCGGAGCGGTGATGTTCTCCGGTAACGCGTACGCGGCAGAGGCAGCCGCGGGGGCCGCTTCCTCCGCTGGCATGGGTTATCTGTCCGCGGCCCTCTCCACGGGCCTGTCCTGCCTGGGCGGCGGCATCGCCGTGTCTGCGGCTGCTTCCGCGGCTCTTGGAGCGATCAGCGAGGACAGCACAATTCTTGGTAAATCGTTAATCTTCGTAGGCCTTGCCGAAGGTGTGTGCCTGTATGGTCTGATCATTTCCTTTATGATCTTAGGTAAGCTGTGATCCTATGAAAATGTATCTCATCAGCGATAACGTGGACACGCTGACCGGCATGCGCCTGGCCGGCGTGGAGGGCGCCGTGGTACATGAGAGGGATGAGCTGAAAGCGCAGTTGGATAAGGTCCTGGCCGACAAAGAGATCGGTATCATCCTGCTGACGGAAAAATTCGGCAGGGAATTTCCGGAGATCATTGACAACGTGAAGCTGGAGCGCAAGCTGCCGCTGATCGTGGAGATTCCGGACCGACACGGAACCGGCCGCAAGCCGAACTTTATCACTTCTTATGTAAACGAAGCCATTGGATTAAAACTGTAAGACCATAGAAAGCAGGTGAAGAGTTTGACAACAGAGGAGAAACTGAAGCATTTTCAGGATATCTGTATGGAGGACGCCAGGGACAGAAGCGCAAAAATGCTGGACGACTACATGGCTGCCCTCGAAAAATCCTTCGAGGAGCATACCGCTGATGCCAAACGGCGCGCTGATATGCAGGTGGCGATGGAGACTGAAAAGCTGGAGCGCGAGATCAACAAGCGCCTTTCCATCGCACAGCTGGATTTGAAGCGGGAAGTCAGCCATAAGCAGGAAGAGCTGAAGGATAAATTATTTGTGGAGCTGAAGGATCTTCTGGAGAACTTTATGGACACCAGCGATTACCAGCGCCTTTTGGAGCGCCAGGTAAAGGCGGCCAAGGAGTTCGCCGGGGACGAGGAGCTGATTATCTATATGGACCCCTCGGACCAGGATAAGCTTCAGCGCATCGCCATGCACCACAACGCCACCATCAAAGTCAGCGAATACTCCTTTATGGGCGGCACGCGGGCGGTGATCCCGGCCAAACATATTCTCATCGACAATTCCTTTGAGACGAAATTAAAGGAAGCCCGTCATGAGTTCAAATTTGATTTAGGAGGTAAGTAAAGTGGCTAAGACAGGTGAGATTTACGGCATCAACGGCCCCGTCGTCTCCATCCTGGGCGATCCGGGATTTCAGATGAACGAGATGGTGTACGTTGGTAAGGAAAATCTGGTGGGCGAAGTCATTGGACTGACCTCGGAAAAGACCACGATCCAGGTGTACGAGGAGACCAGCGGGATCAAGCCGGGCGAGATCGTCACCGGAACCGGCGCGCCGGTGTCCGTAACCCTGGCTCCCGGCATTCTGAGCAGTATTTTCGACGGCATCGAGCGCCCCTTGAGCGAGATCGCCAAGACCGGCGGCCACTATATCAGCCGCGGCGTAAGCGTGGACAGCCTTGACCCCGACAAGAAGTGGGACGCCCACATGACTGTGAAAAAGGGCGACCGGGTGTTTCCAGGCTCCATTATCGCGGAGGTTCCCGAGACCAGGGCGATCACGCACAAGGTGATGGTGCCGCCTGACGTGGAGGGATATATTCTGGAGGTGGCGCCGGACGGCGCGTACACCATCAATCAGGAGCTGGTGACCGTGCAGCTGATCGACGGCACGGAGCGCAAGCTGACCATGACCCAGAAGTGGCCCATCCGCGTGCCCCGTCCCATCGCCAAGCGATTCCCGGCCACCAAGCCGCTGATCACGGGCCAGCGTATCCTGGACACCATGTTCCCCCTGGCAAAGGGCGGAACGGCGGCCATTCCCGGCGGTTTCGGAACCGGAAAGACCATGACCCAGCATCAGATCGCCAAGTGGTCCGACGCGGACGTGATCATCTACATCGGCTGCGGGGAGCGGGGCAACGAGATGACCCAGGTGCTGGAGGAGTTCACGGAGCTGATCGACCCCAAGAGCGGCAATCCTCTGATGGACCGCACCACCCTGATCGCCAACACCTCCAACATGCCGGTGGCGGCCCGCGAGGCCAGCCTGTACTCCGGGCTGACGCTGGCGGAGTATTACCGGGACATGGGCTACCACGTAGCCATCATGGCGGATTCCACCTCCCGCTGGGCCGAGGCGCTGCGGGAGCTGTCCGGCCGTCTGGAGGAGATGCCCGCGGAGGAAGGCTTCCCGGCCTATCTGGCCTCCAAGCTGTCCGCGTTCTACGAGCGCGCAGGTATGGTGCAGAATCTGAACCAGACCGAGGGCTCGGTGACCATCATCGGCGCCGTGTCCCCCCAGGGCGGCGATTTCTCGGAGCCTGTGACCATGAACACCAAGCGTTTCGTGCGCTGCTTCTGGGGACTGGACAAATCCCTGGCCTACGCCAGGCATTTCCCGGCCATCCACTGGCTGACCAGCTATTCCGAGTACATCAACGATCTGGCCCCCTGGTACACGGACAATGTGAGCAAGAAGTTCGTGGACTACCGGAACCGTCTGATGGCCCTCTTAAACCAGGAGAGCAACTTGATGGAGATTGTAAAGCTGATCGGCGCGGACGTGCTGCCGGACGACCAGAAGCTGGTGCTGGAGATCGCCAGAGTGATCCGCCTGGGCTTTTTGCAGCAGAACGCATTCCACAAGGACGACACCAGCGTGCCGCTAACCAAACAGTTTAAAATGATGGATGTGATTCTCTACCTGTATAAGAAGTGCAGGGCGCTGGTGGGTATGGGAATGCCCGTGTCCGTGCTGAAGGAGGAGAAAATCTTCGAGCACATTATCTCAATCAAATACGACGTGCCCAACGACCGGCTGGACATGTTCGACGATTATAAAAAGCAGATCGACCAGTTCTACGACCGGGTCGTGGAGCGCAACGCGTAAGGAGGACGAAAGGATGGCAGTTGAATATTTAGGTTTAAGCGAAATCAATGGCCCGCTGGTGGTCCTGGAAGGCGTTCAGGGTGCTGCTTACGACGAGATTGTGGAGATGACCGTGGGCGGCAGCGCCCACAAGATCGGCCGCATCATCGAGATTTACGGGGACAAGGCCATTATCCAGGTGTTTGAGGGCACGGAGGGCATGGCGTTGCGCAACACCCACACCCGCCTGACCGGCCACCCCATGGAGATCGCGGTTTCGGAGGAGATGCTGGGGCGCACCTTCAACGGCATCGGCGAGCCTATCGACGGTCTGGGGGATATCATCTCCGACATCAAGCTGGACGTAAACGGCAAGCCCTTAAACCCGGTGAGCCGCGAGTACCCCAGAAACTATATCCGCACGGGAATCTCGGCCATCGACGGCCTGACCACCCTGATCCGCGGACAGAAGCTGCCCATTTTTTCGGGCAACGGCCTGCCCCACGACCAGCTGGCGGCGCAGATCGTGCAGCAGGCTTCCCTGGGCGACAACTCCGACGAGCAGTTCGCCATCGTGTTCGGCGCCATGGGCGTCAAGTACGACGTGGCGGATTTCTTCCGCCGGACCTTTGAGGAGAGCGGCGTTTCCGAGCACGTGTCCATGTTCATCAACCTGGCCAACGATCCCGTGGTGGAGCGTCTGATCACCCCCAAGGTGGTGCTGACCCTGGCGGAGTACCTGGCCTTTGAGAAGGGCATGCACATCCTGGTCATTCTCACGGATATGACCTCCTACGCGGAGGCCATGCGGGAGGTGTCCTCCTCCAAGGGCGAGATTCCGTCCCGAAAGGGCTTCCCGGGCTATCTGTACAGCGATCTGGCCTCCATTTACGAGAGAGCCGGAATCGTGGCCGGGCGCGCCGGCTCCGTGACGCAGATTCCTATTCTGACCATGCCCAACGACGACATTACCCACCCCATCCCCGACCTGACCGGGTACATCACAGAGGGGCAGATCGTGCTGGACCGCCAGATGCACGGCCAGTCCATCTATCCGCCCATCAACGTGCTGCCCAGCCTGTCCCGTCTGATGAAGGACGGCATCGGCGAGGGCTTCACCCGGGTGGACCACCAGGACGTGGCCAACCAGCTGTTTTCCTGCTATGCCAAGGTGGGAGACGCCAGAGCGCTGGCATCGGTAATCGGCGAGGATGAGCTGTCGCCCATGGACAAGAAATATCTGGAGTTCGGCAAGGCCTTTGAGGAACAGTTCGTGGGCCAGGACCCCCATGAGAACCGGAACATTTTAAAGACGCTGGAGATCGGCTGGCGGCTCCTTGGCATGCTGCCCAGAGAGGAGCTGGACCGCATCGACACCAAGATTCTGGACCAGTATTACAAGCCGACCGAGGATGGAACAGAAGTGTAAATGATGAACCGCAGGCCCGGCCTGCGGCCCGTCGTATCCAACGAGAGCGCGGACGGCCGCCTGAGGCCCGGGACGCGCTTTCCCCACAAGGAGTGATGTAAATGGACCCGAATACATTTCCCACAAAAGGCAACCTGATGCGGGCTAAAAACTCTCTGGTGCTGGCCAATATGGGGTACGGCCTGATGGACAAAAAGCGGAATATCCTGATCCGCGAGCTCATGGGCCTGATCGACGAGGCCAAGGGCATCCAGGCGGAGATCGACTCCACCTTCCGCGCCGCCTACGCGGCTCTGCAGAAGGCCAACATCGAGCTGGGCATCAACTACGTCCAGGAGGTGGGAGCCTCGGTGCCCATCGATCAGGACGTGAAGATCAAGGCCCGCAGCATCATGGGGACCGAGATTCCCCTGGTACAGCACGAGACAAAGCCGCTGCAGCTGACCTACGGCTTCTACAACACCACGGAGTCTCTGGACGAGGCCCGCTACCACTTTGAGCGGGTGAAGGAGCTGACCATCAAGCTGTCCATGGTGGAAAATTCCGCCTACCGGCTGGCAAACAGCATCAAAAAGACGCAGAAGCGCGCCAACGCGCTGAAAAACATTACCATTCCCAAGTACGAGACGCTGTCCAAGGACATTTCCGAGGCGCTGGAGGAAAAGGAGCGCGAGGAGTTCACCCGCTTAAAGGTGATCAAGCGGAACAAAGAAAATGCGTGAGGAGGAGCCGATGCACACATTTGAGGATCTGACCAATATCATAGCCGAGCTGCGCTCGGACCACGGCTGCCCCTGGGATAAGGAGCAGACCTACGAGAGCCTGAAAAAATGTCTGGCGGACGAGACCCAGGAGGTCTTTGAGGCCGTGGACAACAAAGACATGGAGAATCTCTGCGAGGAGTTGGGCGACGTGCTGCTGCAGGTGGTGCTGTACAGCCAGATCGCAAAGGAGGAGGGCGCGTTCACCATCGACGATGTGATCGAGGGAATCAGCCGTAAAATGGTGCGAAGACACCCCCACGTGTTTGGCGATATTAAGGTCAATTCGCCGGAGGAAGCGCTGGCTCTCTGGAAAGAGATAAAATTGCAGGAAAAAGCTGAAAAACCTTGACAAATCGTATAGAAACGGCTATAAATGATTAAGTACACCAAGACTCGTAAGGGTAAAAATTCCGGCCTTTGTCCGGATCATATTTAGGAGGAAGAATTGATGAACAAGACAGAATTGATCGCAGCAGTTGCTGAAAAGGCAGAGCTTTCCAAAAAGGATGCAGAGAAGGCTGTTAAGGCATTTACGGACGTGGTAACGGAAGAGCTGGTAAAGGGCGAAAAAGTTCAGCTGGTTGGCTTCGGCAATTTCGAGGTTAGCGCAAGAGCTGCCAGAGTTGCCAGAAATCCCAAGACCGGCGAGCCGATGAACGTTGAGGCTTCCAAGACTCCGAAGTTCAAAGCCGGCAAGGCATTAAAGGATGCGGTTAACAACTAATCCATGAGACTGGACAAGTTTTTGAAGGTTTCCCGACTGATCAAGCGCAGGACCGTTGCCAACGAGGCCTGTGACGCGGGACGCGTTCTTGTGAACGACAAGCCGTCCAAGGCTTCCCTGAATGTCAAGACCGGGGACGTGATCGAAATCCGGTTTGGGGAAAAGGCGGTCCGGGTAGAGGTGCTGGATGTGCAGGAGACTGTAAAAAAGGACGAGGCAAAAGAACTGTACCGTTACCTGTGATCAATCAATCGTTATTAATAATGGCATAATGTGGCCAACCTCCTAATATATTTAACATAGGTTAGATATGTTAGGAGGTTTTTGCATGGAAGAAAAACTGAACGGCCGTCTGCACAAGCTGGTGTTCCAGAACCGGTCCGCGGGCAGCATCACGGGCATCGTGGACGTGGTCTCCTTTGACGAGAACGCTATCGTGCTGGATACGGACATGGGACTCTTGACCATCAAGGGCAAGGAGCTTCATGTCAGCCGCCTGACCCTGGAGAAGGGGGAGGTGGATGTGGACGGCACCATCGACAGCATGACCTATTCCTCCAACGAGGCGCTGCGCAAGTCCGGGGAGTCTTTGTTCTCCCGCCTGTTTAAGTGACGGGGGCGGTCTTATGAGCGGGGTGATTTGCTACGAGGCGTGGCTTTTGCTGCTGAGCCTGGCCACCGGAGGGTGGCTGATGCTGGTCTACGACACGATCCGGGTGTTCCGGCTGATGATCCGCCACAGCGCCTTTGCGGTGGGTTTGGAGGACTTTTGCTATTGGATCGGGGCGGGAGCCGTGACCTTTAATCTCCTGTACCAGCAGAATGACGGAGGGCTGCGCGCCTATGTGATCGGCGGGGTTTTGGGCGGAATGATTTTGTACGATCGCCTAATCAGCAGAATTTTCTTTAAAGGCTTGAAAAAGCTTGGTAAAAAGTTTACAATAAAATCAGGTAAAAATACCCGTAATGTGACGGGTAAAGAACAGACGGAAAAAGTTGGTGATTGATCAGGATGAAAACATATGGAAAATCTAGGCGTCTGCGGCGGGACAAATGGGCCAACCGTATGGCGCTTCTCGGTATTACGCTGGTAGTCGTATGCCTGGCGGTCGTGATCAATGCCAAGGGAGCCAGTCTGAAGAGGATGGACCTGGAGTACAAGGTCCGCCAGGAAAACCTGCAGGCCCAGCTGGAAGCCGAGAGCAAACGGGCCGAGGAGCTACAGGACTACAAGATTTACGTCAAAACGAAAGAATATGCGGAGGAAGTAGCCAAGGAGAAGCTGGGCTTGGTGAATCCTGACGAAATTTTACTCAAACCCAGCAAATAATGGGGCTCCATGTTTCCTTCTGTCGAAAGATTTTTTGGACAAGCCTGCAAAATGTGACAGATATTTCCCTCCTGCCTGCGTATACTGGACAGTACGCGGTGAGGAGGGATTTTTGTGTTTGAAAAGAGGAAAGAAAAAAGGCGCGTTTGCGATGTGAATTATTATACTGCCCGGCGTCTGGGGGATATGGCGGATTCCCTGGGGCGTTTGGCCAAGGCTTTTGACGACGAGATTGAAAACGGGCGGCAGCTGACCCGGGAGGACGGCCTGGCGGCCATGCAGACCTCGGCGGCCCTGGTGTGCGAGAGCTGCAACAAGTGCAGCCTGCGCGCGGACACGGAGAAGGAGGACAGCTACTACCTGTACTATCTCCTGCGCGCGTTTGAGCAGAAAGGCCATATTGACACCGAGGACATGCCCCAGATGTTCCAGTCCAGCTGCCGGAAAAAGGACAAGTACCTGGGGCAGCTCAACCGCAATCTGGGACGGGCCACCATGAATCTGTCGTGGAAGAACAGGTTTATGGAGAGCCGGGATGCGGTGGTGGTGCAATTTCGGGAAATGTCCATGATCCTGGAGGAATTTTCCCACCAGATGGACCAGGCCAGGGACGTGACCTCCGACTATGAGATGGAGCTGCGCAAATCGTTCCGGCGGGCCCACATAGCGATTCAGAACCTGCTGCTTTTGGAGTACGAGAACGGGCAGAGGGAGGCCTACATAACGGCGCGCACCACCAACGGGCGCTGCATGACCAGCCGGGAGGCTGCAGGTCTGGTGGGACAGGCAGTTGAGGGCAGCTTCTGGAGTCCGGCGAAGGACAGCCGGACCATTATCACCAGGCAGTACGCTACGGTGCGCTTTCTGGAGGACGGCAGCTATCACATGCTGTGCGGGGCCGCCAGAATCCCCAAGCAGGGGGAGAGCATCAGCGGGGACAATTACACATTTGTGGAGAGCCAGGGCAGCCAGGTGGTAATGAGCCTGTCCGACGGCATGGGCAGCGGCGAGCAGGCGGACCGGGAGAGCCGCCAGGTGGTGGAGCTGACGGAACAGCTGGTGGAGACGGGATTTTCGGCCCGGTCTGCCTTAAAGCTGGTGAACACGGTGCTGCTTCTGGCAGGGCGGGAGCAGCATCCGGCCACCCTGGACCTGTGCTGCGTGGATCTGCACACGGGCGTGTTGGAGTGTATGAAGCTGGGGGCAGTGCCCACCTTTATCATCGGCGAGGACGGCGTGGAGCTGATGGAGTCCGGCGAGGTGCCCATGGGGGTGCTGACAACGGTGGAGCCGGAGCTTTTGAGCAAAAAGCTGTGGGACGGCAGCCGCATCATCATGGTCAGCGACGGCGTGCTGGACGCGCTGCCGGGCGACGACAAGGAACAGGTGATGAAGGAGTACCTGGAGAGCGTGGAGAATATGCCGCCCCAGGAGCTGGCGGAGCAGATTCTGGAGTTTGCCTCATCCTTTATCCCGGCGGCCAGGGACGACATGACGGCCCTGGTGGCGGGAATCTGGAAGCGGAGGTAAGGCGGCCGGAGCCGGGCGGTTGGGCGCCGGCCAGTGGAGCCGGTAAATCATAGCAAATTAGTCATTGCAAACTGCCTGATTTGCGGTTATAGTATAGTCATTGGAAGCTGATGACAACAGACCCCGCAGGAAGCGGGGCCACAGAAACGCCGGTGCAAGGCGTTTTAAGGCCTTTCGCCTGCGGCGCAGGGTGGAGAAAATGGACGAGGTACGTCAGAAATTTCTGGAGACGATTGAGCAATTTCATATGCTGCGGCAGGGCGGCCGGGTGGTCGCGGCCGTGTCAGGAGGGGCAGATTCCGTCTGCCTCTTAGCGCTGTTATGCGGTCTGCGCCGGGATATGGGCATTGAGGTGCGGGCGATCCACGTGCACCACGGGCTGCGGGGAGCAGAGGCGGACCGTGACGCGGAGTTTGTGCGGCAGCTGTGCGGGCGCCTTAAGGTGCCTTTTTTGCTGAGACAGGTGGACGTGCGGGGCTTCGCCCGGGCGGAAAAGCTGTCCGAGGAGGAGGCCGGAAGGCTGCTGCGGTACCGGGCGTTTGAGGCGTATGCGCAGGAGTGGGAGCGCGGGGACGCCCTAGGGGATGGGATAGACGAGGATGGGATGCCTGGCACAGGGGCTGCCGGGAGAGCTGGGATGGACGAGGCTGAGAGGACCGGGGCGGATGAGGCCGGGATACCTGGCACAGGGGATGCCGGGGAGTCTGGGATAGACCAGGACGGCCCGCCAGGGATGGAGACGCGGCAGGTAAGGATCGCGGTGGCGCACCAGCTTGACGACCAGGCGGAGACCATTCTCCACAACCTGTGCCGCGGCAGCGGTTTAAAAGGTCTGGGCGGCATGCGCCCGGTGCGGGGCAGGGTGATACGACCGCTGATCGCAGTGACGCGGGAGGAAATTCTGGAATGGCTGGCCAGCCGGAAGCTGTCCTTCTGCGAGGATTCCACCAACCAAACGGACTTCTACACCCGCAACCGCATACGCAGGCAGCTCATGCCCATGCTAAAGGAGCAGGTGAATCCCGGTGCGGCCGAGAGCATTTTGCGCATGGGACGCCTGGCCTCACAGGCGGACGATTATCTGTCCGCGCAGGCGCAGGAGTGGGTCGGCAGGTTTGTGCGGGAGGAGGAAGGGCGCGCGCTGATTCCGGCTGAGCAGTTTGACGGACTTCCGGAGATTCTGCGCTCCTATGTGATCTACCAGGTGATGGCCAGCGTGGGCGGCCGGATCAGGGATCTCACCTCCGGGCACGTGGATCAGGTGCTGCGGCTGTTCGGGATGCCGGCCGGGCACAGCCAGAATCTGCCCTATTCAGTGAGGGCCGTTCGGGAGTATGAAGGGGTGGTTTTACACCGCCCGGAGGCGTTGAGCAGACGGCCGCAGGCGGAGGCGGTTTTCCGGTATTTTTCTTATAAAAAAGGGACAGAAATTCCCAAAAACCAGTATACGAAATGGTTTGACTGTGGTAAAATAAAGGGTATGCCCGTGGTCCGGAGCCGGCAGACCGGCGACTACATCACGCTGGCGGACGGCAGGACAAAAACGGTCCGTCGCTTTATGATCGATGAAAAGATACCCAGAGAAGAGCGGGACTCCATACAGCTTTTGGCGGACGGAAGCCATATCCTGTGGATTGTGGGCTATCGGATCAGTGAATATTACAAAATCGGGCCGGACACGGTCAGGGTGCTGGAGGTCCGGATGGAATCCCCCGACCCGGAAAATCCGGCCAGTGATGCGATAAAATAGGATGAAAACGGAGGAAAAAACCATGGCAGATAAGATTCGTGTGTTGTTGACAGAAGAGGAAGTGGATACAAAGATCAATGAGATCGCAGCAAAGATCAGCGAGGACTATGCGGGAAGGCAGATACATCTGATCTGTATTTTAAAGGGAGGCGTATTTTTTACCTGCGAGCTGGCGAAGCGCCTGACTGTTCCCGTTTCCATGGATTTTATGTCCGTGACCAGCTACGGAGCGGGGACTGAGTCCAGCGGTGTGGTAAAGATCATCAAGGATCTGGATGAACCGCTTGAGGGCAAGGATGTGCTGATTGTGGAGGATATTATTGACTCCGGGCGCACGCTGGCCTACCTGATCGAGGTTTTAAAGCAGCGCAGGCCGAACAGCATCCATCTGTGCACCCTTCTGGACAAACCGGAGCGCCGGGTGAAGAAACAGGTGCATGTGGATTATACCTGCTTTACCATTCCTGACGAGTTCGTAGTGGGTTATGGCCTGGACTACGACCAGAAGTACCGGAATTTGCCCTACATCGGCGTAGTGGAGCTATAGTCAGGCCAGCCGGATCGGACCGGCATCATAACAATCGAGGGTTAAGGAGGCAATTCGTTGAGACAGCAGTCGACATTTAGAGGATTTGGATTTGTGCTTCTGATGCTGATCCTGATCGCCATGGCGGCGATGCTGCCCCACCAGGGCGCGGCGGATAAAATCACGCATCAGGAACTGGTAACATTACTGTCGGAGGACCATGCGAGGGTAGCGCAGGTCACCATCAACCAGAATCCCCAGGTGCCTACGGGCGAGGTGATTATCAATATGGCGGATGGTACTGAGAAGCAGATGTACGTTACGGATGTAAACGAGGTCGAGCTGCTGCTGCGGCAGAGCGGCATCGATAATTACAACGTCACCGACGTGCCACAGGAGAATATCCTGCTGACCGTCGCGCTTCCGATTCTGCTCTCCACCGTGGTGGTGGTGATTATTATCATGGTGATGAACCGCAGCGCCGGAGGAGGCGGGGCCAATGCCCGGATGATGAATTTCGGCAAGAGCCGCGCGCGGATGAGCCGGGATAATAAGGTGAATTTCAGCAACGTTGCCGGCCTGGAGGAAGAGAAGGAAGAGCTGGAGGAGGTGGTGGATTTCCTGCGCAACCCGCAGAAGTACACCAACGTAGGCGCCAGAATCCCCAAGGGCCTGTTGCTTGTGGGACCGCCCGGAACGGGAAAAACGCTCCTGGCCAAGGCGGTTGCCGGGGAGGCGGGCGTGCCCTTCTTCTCTATTTCCGGTTCGGATTTTGTGGAAATGTTCGTAGGCGTGGGCGCGTCCCGTGTCCGCGATCTGTTTGAGGAGGCGAAGAAAAATTCGCCCTGTATCGTATTTATCGACGAGATCGATGCTGTCGCCCGCCGCAGGGGCACGGGCATGGGCGGCGGCCACGACGAGCGCGAGCAGACGTTAAACCAGCTCCTGGTGGAGATGGACGGCTTCGGCGTCAACGAGGGAATCATCGTCATGGCGGCCACCAACCGGGTGGATATTCTGGATCCCGCGATCCTGCGTCCGGGCCGTTTCGACCGCAAGGTGGCGGTGGGCAGACCGGATGTGAAAGGCCGCGAGGAGATTCTGAAGGTACACGCCAAGGATAAGCCGCTGGGCGAGGATGTGGATTTGCGCAGAGTTGCGCAGACCACCGCGGGATTCACCGGCGCAGACCTGGAAAATCTGATGAACGAGGCCGCCATCCTGTCCGCCAGAGAAGGCCGCCGGTTTATCCGCCAGTCGGATATCGACAGGGCCTTTGTGAAGGTGGGCATCGGCGCTGAGAAGCGCAGCAAGGTGATTACCGAGAAGGATAAGCGGATTACGGCTTACCACGAGGCCGGGCATGCGATTCTGTTCCACGTGCTGCCCGATGTGGGGCCGGTCCACACGATTTCCATTATCCCCACCGGTGTGGGGGCTGCCGGTTACACCATGCCGCTGCCGGAGCGGGATGAGATGTTTAACTCCCGGGGCAAGATGCTGCAGAATATCATGGTGGACCTGGGCGGACGGATTGCCGAGGAGCTGATTTTCGACGACATTACCACAGGCGCTTCCCAGGATATCAAACAGGCGACGCAGATTGCCCGTTCCATGGTGACCCAGTACGGTATGTCCGACAAGGTGGGCATGATCCAGTACGGCAGCGATGACGACGAGGTGTTTATCGGCCGCGACTTGGCCCATACCAAGAGCTACGGCAACGGTATGGCGGATACCATCGACAGCGAGGTGAAGCGGATTATCGACGACTGCTATCAGAAGGCCAGCTCTATTATCAAGGAGTATGAGTACGTACTGCACAGCTGTGCTAAGCTGCTGATCGAGAAGGAAAAGATCGGCCAGGAAGAGTTTGAGGCGTTGTTTCAGACGCCTGTAGCCACCGTATAAAAAAATACCACGGCTTGACGGCGCGTCTGAAAACGCCTGTCAAGCCGTGGTTTTAGATTGACGTGGCAAATGTGTACTTTGTTTGTGAAAGTTTTAATATTGGGAGAAAATGGAAACAAGTGAGGCTGTAAATCTTGCATAGAAAAGAAAATGAAACTTTTGCATGTTTGTGCACACTTTTTTTGAGGGCCATGCTATTATAATATACGTAACCCCCCCAATACATTATATAGTTTTTGCTACACCCCATAAGAAACGAAATACCTTCTCCTGAAAAACCCGGCCACCCCGCCGGGTTTTTCATTGTCTATTTTTTCGTTAATCTGCGGTTGCACAGGAAAAGGACCAGCCCTGTTTCTTCGCGTGTTTTCTGTTAATAATTGTAAAATCAACCCGGGAGCGCTCTTCTGCTCAGTCTCGGAAGATGACCGGAGTCCTTCTGACCCGGGTGAAGATCAGGATATAATTCTGCGCTTCCGAAGGGGAGACCATAGTGTAGAGCACATATCTTATGCGGAGGATGGAGACGGGGAGAGGCCGAAAAGACGGATTTCGACGGAGTGTTTGATTAATTGGGGATATGGGGCTTTTGTCGCCGGGGGTTCGTTATGTGCGCCCTGCGGCACATGTTTTTAAGCGATGTACGTCTGCAAGCCACCCGATCGTGGGAAGAATACTTAAGGAAGTCTCTTGCGCCTGCAAAGAGACTTCTTGTAATTGTACGGGATTCCCTTTATAATAATAAAAAATTACCGAAACGATAAAGGCATGAATCCGTAGAGGAAGCGGTCCATGAAACGGGATGGAGCGGAGGGCGGGCAGTGAGAAAATATCATATTCTTCTTTGCGAGGATGAGGCGGAAATACAGGCATATAACAGAAAACAGCTGGAGGGCAGAGGATACCGGGTGACAACAGTCCGGACCATAAAGCAGGCCAGGCAGGCCCTGGCGGGCGACCTGCCGGATTTGATCGTGTTGGATATTATGCTGCCGGACGGCTCGGGGGTTGAGCTCTGCCGGGAGATCAGGGGGGACTTCAGAGGGCCTGTTTTGTTCCTGACTAGCCTGGCTGAGAGCGGCCAGATTGTGCAGGGACTCAGGGCCGGAGGGGACGACTATATGACCAAACCCTATGAGGCGGAGGAGCTGATCGCCAGAATCGAGGCCCACCTGAGAAAGATGGAGCGGTTCCGGTCCGATATACTGCGGGCCGGAAGCGGAAGGCTGTATTTGAACGGCACCACGCAGAGGGCGTATGTAGACGGCAGGGATATGCTGTTAAAACCTAAGGAATTTCAGATTCTGTATCTGCTTTTAGACAATTATGGGGGCTGCGTTACCGCCCAGGAATTGTACGAGGCGGTTTGGGATATGGACGATAACCGGGATATCCGCACGGTCTGGGTCCATATTTCGAATTTGAGAAAAAAACTGAAGAGCAGTGATGGGGCGCGGGTCGCGGATATCATCAGTGAAAAGTCCAGGGGATATCATTTGGAGATATACGATCCGGAGAGAACAAGAGGAGATTAAATGGGGAAACAAATGTTCAAGTGCCTGACGGCGGTACTGCTGGCGGTGCTTCTGATCCGGGGTGGAAACGCTCCTGTTGTGTACGGGAAGGCGGCGGCCGGTGCCGCGGGGGCAATGCGCGGAGTGGGGCTGCTTATTTTGAGGGCGGACGGAATGAGCTGGGAGCGGCGAATGAGCGGGCTGCGGTGGACGAGCTGGGAGCGGCGAACGAGCTGGGCGTGTCGGACGAGCGGGCTGCGGCAAATGAGCTGGGAGCGGCGAACGGGCTGGGCGTGTCGGACGAGCGGGCTGCGGTGGACGAGTTGGGAGCGGCGAACGGGCTGGGCGTGTCGGACGAGCGGGCTGCGGCAAATGAGCTGGGAGCGGCGAACGGGCTGGGCAGTGTGGACGAGTTGGATGAGATGGACGGGTTAGGCGAACGAAACCAGTTGGACGATCTGGATGAGGCAGACGACACGAACGGACTGGACGAGTCGAACGAACTAGATGAGCTGGACAAATGGGATGAGCCGGACGAGTCGGATGAACTGGATGGGTTGGATGAGACAGATAAGTGGGACGAGCCGGACGAGACAGATAAGTTGGATGAGCCAGACGACTCGGACAAGCAGGATGACTCGGACAAGTTGGATAAGCCGGGCGAGTGGAACGGGCCGGATGAACTGGACGAGTCGGATGAATTGGACGAGTCGGGTGAATTGGATGGGTTGGGCGAGTTGGATAAGCGGGACGAGCCGGACAAGTTGGGTGAGCCGGACGAACTGGACCAATTGGAAGAGTTGATTGAGCCGGATATGGAACTGTTTGCGCCTGGGATAGCGACTCCATCCGTCAGCCTGCCTGCCGTCGATCAGAATTGCAGTACGGTGGAGGAACTGTGCGAATGGTTGGAAGGGGGCGGCGGGGATATTCAATTGGGTGCGGATATCGTGCTGGAGCCGGGACAGGAAGTTTCCGTACAGGCGGAGGACGCGGTGCGGGTGGATATGGACGGGTATGGGATTGTAATACCAGCGGGGGCTTCGTTTGAAATCCAGGGGCCGATTGTGTTTGAGGAAAACGCCGATTCCCATACGCTGTTTCAGGTTGCCGGTGAGTTGAGGCTGGAGGACGGTGTGGAGGTCCGGGCAGAGGGAGATGAAGCGGTAGGAATCGCGTTGGCGGGTTCAGGCGGGCAGAGGCCGGCATTGCGAACCAATGGAGCATACATATCGGTGTCCGGACGCGGAAGCGTGGGAATAGATTGGCGCGATACGCGTGAATGCCGTATTGAATCGGTTATTGTGGAGGCGCAGGGCCGGGAGAGCATCGGGATACGCGCGGACGGGGATGTAACCCTCAAAATGTGCAGGGTGAGGGCAGACGGGGCGTCGGTGAGCGGGAACGGAGAGATTCTCGCGGATATGGCGGAGCTTGCGCCTGTCCCGGCAAAAGCCCGGGTGATCAACCGGAAAGCCATGGGAAACGCCAGATTGGAGGAAAATGGGATCAGCCTTGCGGCGGGGAGTACGCTTTACGACTTGAGACGGGAGCAGGAGCCGTCGCTGGAGTATGTGTTTTACGATGTGGAGGGTATAGAGGAGTCGGTTTCCTTTAAAGTGCCCGTTATCTGGGAGAATCCCTTTGGGGATATCGACGGGCCCGGAATTTATATGGCGGTTTGCCGCCCGGAGGAGACGCCCGACTGGTTGATTGTGGAGCTTCCGGAGGTTCAGGTACCCGTCAAGGTTGTGGAGTCGGGGCGGCCGCATATTCAGGAAATATTCCGCATGGAAAGAACCGTGGCTTTTCGCTTTTTTGAAGAGATTACCGGAGCGAACCAGATCAGCCTGCTGTATTCCACGGACGATGGGGTGAGCTGGCGGGATGTATCGGCCATTTCCAGGTACGAGGCCATGGTTACTCCGACGATGGCGGCGCTGGATGGCCTGGAAATGAACAGACGCTATCTGTTTATGCTGTCTGTTGACGGAGGCCCCATGGATGGGCAGTCGGAGGCCGTGCCGTTTTCCTATTTTGAAAGCGACGCCGACCGGAACGGCCATGGCGACCGGGACGGGGCCGACCGTGCGGATCAGGGAATTGAGCCTCCCGGCAGCGGAGGTCCCTTTCCGTGGCTGGGCGGAGGACAAAATGAAATGCCGGGAGGAAACGGGCAGAGTAAACCGGGCGGCGGAGGCCAGCCCGACGGTACTCAGCCCGGCGGAGGCCCGGCAGACGGGACTCAGAATGACGGAGGCCAGACAGGCGGTCCTCAGCCTGGTGGAGGCCAAATAGCCGGCACTCAGCCCGGCGGAGGCCAGACAAGCGGTCTCCAGACAGGCGGCCCTCAGCCTGGTGGAGGCCAAACAGCCGGTACTCAGCCCGGCCAGGACCAAGCGGGCGGTACTCAGCCCGACAGAGGCCCAACAGGCAGTCCCCAGACCGTGGTACCCCAGGACGCCGGCGATGCGCTAAAACCAGGCACT
Organism: Enterocloster asparagiformis; assembly: GCA_018380885.1. Classification (GTDB taxonomy): domain Bacteria; phylum Bacillota; class Clostridia; order Lachnospirales; family Lachnospiraceae; genus Enterocloster. The sequence goes on along the minus strand of JAGZSY010000023.1, from coordinate 52,963 downwards.
GGTGAACCGCCTTCCGGCAGCGGCGAACAGCCAATGAACGACGCCGGACAACAGGATGGCGGCAGCGCGCGGCCTTCCGGCGGTTCCCGCGCCGGGGTGGATCAGGAAACAGCGGAGAACCGGGGAAATGGGCTGTCCGGGGCGGAAACAGGCCGGGACAGCGCCGGGGGAGCGGCGAGCCGCGCGCAAGCGGGGGCAGACCACCCGGCGGGCGGCGCTGCTCTGGACTGTATAAAGAATGCGGAAGTCATATTGTCAAAGGATATGCTGGATGATCAGTTGAAAGCCAATCCGCAATCGGTCACGCTTCTGGGGGACGGGATTCGGGTGGTGATTGGCTCGGAAAGCTTAAAACAGATGGATATCGCAGCGGACGAAGCTTTTTCGGCCTGCCTGGAACGGCTGGACGGCGACCAGTTTAAAGTGCGGTTCTGGGCCGGACAGAGCGAGATAACGGAATTTCCGGATGCCGATTTTTCGGTGGATTTGAGGTACGAACCGCAAAACAAGAGCGGAAAGCCGGTGTGCAAGGGGGAGGACGGCCGGTCTGTCCCCGTAGACTATAGGGACGGCAGGGCTCACGTCAGCCTGAAACATACCGGAGTCTACGCCATAGAGGCCGGCGAGAGAACCGGGGCGGGCAGCAGGCTGCCCAGAGGCACCAAGGGCGCAGCGGCTGTCGCAGTGCTGGCGGTATCTTTGAGTGTGCTGTATTAGAGCGCATTTGAAAATACCGCTCAACCGGCGCGGCCACTGGCGTTGCCGGCCGGATTGGCAGCAGGGTGTGGGGCCTGGTTCAGAGACCCTGTTGCAAAAGCGGGAAGGGGGAGGCATGAACAGAAAAACGCGGCTTAAAACGATTCTGCTGATGGTGTCGGTTACGTCCGTAAGCCTGATGCTGTTTATGGTTTGTTATCTTTTTGACAATAAGTATACACGTCCCCGACCGCAGGCTAACATGGGGGTGGTGCGGCTGGACGGCGATTGGTACGGGGAGAATCCAATGTTCTATCTGGTGGACGGCTGGTCCTTTTACCAGGGACGGCTGCTGTCCCCTGACCAGATTGGGGATTATGCGCCGGACGCCTATTTCTATATCGGCAGATACGGCGGATTTGACCTGGGGGACCCGGCTGCAGACCCCTACGGAATGGGAACCTACCGCACGGTGATCCTTACCGACGGCCCTGAACAGGAGTATGCCCTGGAGCTGACGCCTGTTTATTCCCGGTGGCGCCTGTGGGTCAACGGTACGCTTAAGCAGAGCGTGGGAATGGGGGAGCCGGATCTCAACCAATCCATGAGCGTGGTGACCTTTACCGCCCGGGAGCGGATCGAGATCGTGGTGGAGGCGGAGGACCACAGCCATTTTTACAGCGGAATGGTCTATCCTCCGGCCTTCGGCGCGCCGGAGCTTGTGGCGAGAACCTCGGCCCTGCGGCTTCTGATTCACGCGGCCGGCTGCGCGGTGGCCTTTTTCATCGGGATTCTGTGCCTGATCATCGGCGTGGGGAGCCGGTTTTCAAGACCCTACGGGCTTCTGGCGCTGCTGTGCCTCTGCTTTTTCGGCAGCACGGCCTGGCCCGTGTTTCAGGTTGTCGGCAGGGGGCTGGATACGCTCCTCGTGTTGGAACGCTTCTGCTATTACGGGATCGGCGTTTCCATGATGTGGATTCAGGGAAATATCTGCCGCCTTCCCAGGAAGGCCTGCCTGCCGTCCTGGATACTCGGGGGAGCCGTGTGCCTCAGCACGATTTTTTGGGAATTTTTTCCGGTTACGGCCGCCTGGCAGCTGTACGCATATGGGAATCTGCTGACCGCTTTTAAGTGGTTTGCGGCCGCCTGGCTGTTGGGGGCAAGCGCGTGGGCCGTGTACCGCAGGGCGCCGTATTCCCTTCCTATGCTGGCCGGAAACTGCGTATTTGCGGCCGCATTGATCATGGACAGGTGTTTTCCGTTCTACGAGCCGATTTATACCGGTTGGTTTGTGGAGATCGCGGGGGCGGTGCTGATCCTTCTGGTAGCCGGAATCATTTTCTGGGATATGCTGCGCGCATTTACAGAAAAAATTACCCTGCAAATGGAGCAAAAGCTATCGCGGGCGCAATTGGAGGCCAGAGAAAAATATGCCGCGCTGCAGCAGGACTATGTGATCAGAACCAGAAAACAGCTTCACGAGACGCGCAACCGCTATACGCTGCTGAAGCATTATGCAGATTTGGGGGAACTGGAACAGTTGAGGGAGTATTTGAAAGAAATCTTCCCCTCCCTGGGCATATCGGCGGTTACGGAGTACACGGGCGATAGCCTGATCGACGCCATTCTCAGCGTCCAGACCGCCCAGGCGGCTCAGGACGGGATTTACATAGAGGTAGACGGAGACAGGATGGCAGGGGCGCTGAATGTTACGAATAACGACATCACCGCGCTGCTGATGAACCTTCTAAACAATGCGGTGGAGGCCTGCGGCCGCCTTCCCGCGGACGGGGAGCGGTGGATCTATCTGGAGCTGAAGCTGGAGGACAAGGATTTGGTGATCCGCTGCGCAAACTCCGCCGATCCGGCAAAAAACGCTGAAAGAGGGACCAACAAAGCGGATAAACTGGCCCACGGCTACGGGCTGAGCGTGATGCGGGAGGTGGCGCAGCGGTACGGCGGAAGCCTGGAGACGGAGAAGGACGAGGACTGCTTTCGGGTTGAAATCCGCTTAAAAGGCGTTGCAAAAGAGCATAATCCCATGCCTTAAATTTTGTTAAGGTCACGCCGGGCTTTCCCGGATATGATAAAATAGAATCATGGAAGTAAAACGTGCCAAGAGCACCGGTATCCCGGAAATGGGGACCGGTGCTCTTGGCACTTTGCTTCAATTACAAATGACAAGGGGGGATTTCTATGGTCATTGCAGTGGTAGATGACACCCTTCAGGACCGGACGATCATGGAAACGATGCTGAACCGGTATTTCATGGAACGGGGAATGGATTTACATACGGACACGTTCAGCTCGGCTGAAGAATTTCTCAGGTTCTATGGTCCGGGACGCTACGACGTAATCATTTTCGACATTTATATGGGCGGAATGAACGGAATGGAGGCGGCCCAACAGGTATGCCGGATCGACGGGGACTGCCGTCTGATCTTTTTTACCTCCAGCATGGACTACGCGGTGGACAGCTATAAAGTTCAGGCCGCATACTATCTGATGAAACCGCTGGACTACGGGGAGCTTTGCAGGGCGCTGAACCGGATTTGCGGCAAGCCGGAGCAGGGGCGGCAGGAGCTGTCGGTGACGCTGCGGGAAGGCCTTGAGGCTGGCATACCGTTTAAAAAGATTCTCTACGTGGACTGCGTCCGGCGCATACCGCAGATTCACACCGCGGACAACGTCATGTCCGCGTCCTCCTCTTTTTCGGCGTTGGAAGAACAGCTTAAAAAGGACAGGCGTTTTCTCTGCTGTAACCGGTCCATCTATGTCAATATGGACTGGATCGGGAAGGTTGAGGAGCAGAACGTGGTGCTGAGAAATGGAGAGCGGCTGCCGATCCGGGTCCGGGGCAGAGGCCAGGTAAAAAAAGAGTATTTGAGATATGTGCTGCGGGAGCTGAGGGAAAACGATGAAACGATTTGACGTTCGGAGTATACGCCCTCTGCTGGTGATGCTGGCGGCGTCCATTGTCTCGGTGACAATCATTCTGGTTCTGTATTTCTACAACAACCGGTATACCCAGAGGGCCGGGCAGCCTTACCAGGGGATTTTGGACCTGACGGCGGAGGGGCAGTCCGCGGCGAAGCTGCGGTGGCTGACCGCGGGCTGGGAATATTACGAGGACGCGCTGCTGGGGCCGGAGGATTTCACCGGCAAGAGCCTGCCTGAACCCGTCATTGTATCGCTGGGAAAATATGGAAAAATGCGGCGGGAGGGAACGTCCGGCTGGACAAAGGGAACCTTCCGCCTGCGGCTGATTCTGCCGGACACAGAGCAGATTTTTGCGCTGGAGATGCCGGAGATATCCGCGGCCAGCCGCATGTATATCCAGGGCCGCCTGGCGATGGAGTGGGGAGATCCGGAATTGAACCGCCAGGGGATCAGGAGCGAGGTGGTTCCCATCCGGGAGACGGGCGAGATTCAGATTCTGGTACAGGTCGCGGACCTGGCCTCCATGCACGTGCGGATGTTCGGACCGCCCACGCTGGGGCCCTACGAGGAGGTCGCCAGGCTGCGGGAGATGAACCTGTATTTCAAGGCTGTGACCATGATGCTGACCTGCGTGGCCTCTCTTCTGTCCCTCCAGCTGGCCATACAGATACGGTGGTGGAGGGGATTTCTGTTTTTTCTGTTCTGTCAGTGTTTTGTGGGCTATGCGGTCTGGCCGCTGGTCCGGTCCAGCATCCCCCTGGAGATATTGCCGTGGTACGCGGTCAGCCAGTTTTCCTTTTTTTCCATGCTGTGGCTGGCGGTGATACTGGAAAACGACCTGTACCGGATAAAAGGCGGGGCGATCTCTGCGGTTATGGGCGGAATCTGTATGCTGGCGCTGGTATACAGCTTTCTGGTGGAATATATTCCGCCTGCGGCGGCCGACTGGTTCCGCTACCTCGCAGAGTGGTACAAGTTCGCGGTGGCCTTTTATCTGATTCTTGTGGCGGACCGGGCTTTGATTGAGGGGATGGACCGGGCGCAGACGCTGTTAGTGATGGCGGTGGCGTTTACCGCCGTCATCTTTATGGAACAGCTTTTGCCGTACTATGAGCCGGTAGTTGGGGAACCGTTCATTTTTCTGGGCGGCGTTGTGCTGCTCGTGGGGATGCTCAGCATCCTGTGGCAGGACATGGTGGACGCCTACCGCAGCCGCGCGGTCTTTGTGATTGAGACCGGCCGCATGAACCGGCAGCTGTCCATGCAGCAGGAGCATTACCGCCAGCTAAACGCCAGAATCGAGGAGACCCGCAGGCTGCGCCACGATATGCGCCACCACCTCCGCATATTAAACACGCTGTACCAGGAGGGAAACACGGCGCAGATTGGGGAATATCTGGAGGGCCTTATGCCATCCGTGAGCTTTAAGGAGCCGGTGACCTACACGGACAACTATGCGCTGGATGCGGTGCTCAGCCATTATGAGACGGCGGCTGTGAAAGCGGGGATCGAGACGGATTTGAAGATCAGCATACCGGCCAAAGTCGCGCTTCCCGGGGACGAGCTGTGCGTGGTGGTGGGAAACCTGATGGAAAACGCGCTGGAAGCGTGCCAGCGGCAGGAAGGCGGGCGGAGGTTTATCCATCTGAAATGCAGCCAGGACGACCGGTGCCTCGCCATTATGCTGGAGAACAGCTTTAACGGGCAGGTCGAATACAGCGGCGGGTATTTCCGCTCCTCAAAACGTACGGGAATGGGGATCGGGGTCGAATCCGTGAAGGCCATTGTGAAAAAGTATGGGGGACTGGCGCAGTTTGAACCCGGGGAGCAGGTGTTCTGCGTGTCGGTGGTCATACCGGTCTCCCCCGGGAAAACCGGCGCAAAGGATTAGCGGAAAATGACGTTTGGTAGCAATAAATGACTTTCGGTTCCGACCGGTTGAAGCCGCCACGGGAATATAATAACATGGCTTTATCAAGAGCGGGACTGAAGGTAACAGGGGATTGGAGGCGCAGTATGGTAAAGAAGATAGCGGGAATCATTTTGACCGGCCTTGTGATGGTCACGGTGTTCGGATATTTGATGGCGATGGTGCTGAACGAGCTGGTGCCCGCCGTGGTCACAGGGAACTGGGGGATGCTCTGGAACCCGGGGCTGCTGCTTAAGGCGACCACCTGGCTGTACGGAGCGGTCGTTTCGGTGATGACGGTTCTGCTTTATCTGGTATTCCGCAGGCCAACCGCCAAGCAGGCCAAGCGTCTGCTGAAATCCAAGGCGGACAGCGTGGACAGCTCGTTGGAAAATTCACGCTTTATGACGGATAAAGAGCGGGACGAGAATTTTAAGCCCTTCCGCTTTACAAAAATGAGCGAGTCGAAGAAGGACGGAATTCCCGTATACGCCGTGTACAACAAGAAGAAGCGGGAGCTGGATTTAAATCTGGCAAGCCCAATGCACGGCCTGGTGATCGGCGCCACTGGAAGCGGCAAGACCACCACGTTTATCAACCCCATGATCCAGATTCTGGGGCGCAGCTCGGCCGGTTCCTCCATGATCTGCACGGACCCCAAGGGGGAGCTGTTTCAGCTTCACAGCGGGATGCTGGCGGAGCGGGGGTATAAGGTGATGGTGCTGGATTTGCGCGATCCCTACAGTTCCTTCCGCTGGAATCCCCTGGGGGATATCTACGACCGGTACCAGATGTATCTGGCCGGGGGGAAGGGGATCTTCCAGTGCGAATCCGACGTGCGGGAGAGCGGCCTGGAGCTGGTCAACGACATCGGAATGTACGGGGACGTTTGGTACGAGTACAAGGGAAAGGCCTACGCGGTGCGGCGGGAGCTGATCACCGTGGTGAAGGTGGAGAAGCAGAAGATATACGACGAGCTGTATGAGGATTTAAACGACCTGATCAGCGTTATCTGCCCCATCGAGTCCAAGGACGATCCCGTTTGGGAGAAGGGCGCCCGGTCCATTATCATGGCGGTCTGCCTGGCTATGCTGGAGGACAGCGAGTACCCGGAGCTGGAGATGACCAGGGATAAGTTCTGCTTCTTCAACATCAACAAGGCCATCAGCAATTCCGAGAACGAGTTCCAGGCGCTGAAGGAGTACTTTATGGGAAGGCCCAAACTGTCCAAGTCCGTGGGACTGTCCAGACAGGTGCTGTCAGCGGCGGACACGACCCTTTCCAGCTATATGTCCATCGCCTTTGACAAGCTGTCCATGTTCAACGACGAGGGACTCTGCTCTCTGACGTCGGCCACGGACATTGACCCGGTGCAGTTTGCCAAAGAGCCCACGGCGCTGTTTTTAAAGATTCCGGACGAGAAGGATACCCGGCACGCCCTGGCGGCGGTGTTCGTCCTCTGTATCTACAAGGCGCTGATCAAGGTGGCTTCGGCGAGAGAGGATTTGAGCCTTCCCCGCAACGTTTACTTTATTCTGGACGAGTTCGGCAACATGCCCAAGATCGACAAGTTCGACAAGATGATCACCGTGGGCCGGAGCCGCAAAATCTGGTTCAACATGGTGGTTCAGTCCTACGCCCAGTTAGACAACGTCTACAGCCAGACCATTGCCAACATTATCAAGAGCAACTGCGGACTGAAAATGTTTATCGGTTCCAACGATATCGAGACGTGTGAAGAATTCTCAAAGCTCTGCGGCAACAAGACGGTCTCCACCCAGAGCGTTTCGTCCTCCCTGGGAGACAAAAACGGCGGAATCAACGTTTCCAGCCAGGTGCAGACAAGGCCCTTAATCTATCCGTCCGAGCTTCAGAAGCTGAACAATAAGACCAGCACCGGAAATGCGATTATCGTTACATTTGGAAATTATCCCTTAAAGACCAGGTTTACGCCCAGCTACAAGTGTCCGCTTTACGCAATGAAGACCATGGATTTAAGCGATGTGAGAATGAACGCGTTCTTCGGGGACGAGGTATATTACGATTTGGAGGAGCGCAATTACATCATCCAGAGGCAGCAGGAGGAACGGCGGCAGGAGGAAGCGCAGACGGTTGAGAACAGCGGGGACGAAAGGCTTCAGGGTATGGCCTGACCATGAAAAGCGAGGTTAAAGAGATATGGTTCAAGTGAAAAAAGCGGGACTGATCATTGCGGCGGGCGTCTTATCGGGCTGCCTTGCCATGACGTCGCCGGCGGCGGGGAAAACGGATGAATCCGCTTCCTCGTTCTCCTCCAGATTCGATTTTGCCGGGTCTGAGGAAGGCGAGGACCCGGAGGCGGATGCGGCCCACGGCCCGGGGGCTGCGGCGAACGTCGACCAGAGCAGTATCAAGGAGGGGGAGGGACCGGGCGTTGAGGATGTGACCATGACTGAGCGCCTCCACTCCGATTTCGGCCTGTACGAGCTGTCCATCAAGGACAAATATTTCCTTTACTCCAACGTGTCCAACGGCGGGGTCACCGACAAACCCGTGTACCTGGAGATACCGGCGGACGTGGCCTATACCGCGGAGAAGGACGGCGTGCCGTTTTCCTACGCCTCCCGTCAGATGGTGTCGGAAAGGGGAACCTACGTGATCCGCTTAACCGCGGTGGCGGACAAAAACGTGCCGCTCTCCGAACAGAAAGAGTACCGGTCAATCTTCCGGTTCCGGATCGATGAGAAGAGCCCCGAGGCCGCGGCGGAAGCTGCGGGCGCAGGGACCGGGTATTCCGGTAGCGCCGGTTCTTTTATAGGGGACGTCATTCCGACGAGACCGGCCGGGACCGGGGGCGTCAGCATCTTAGACGAGACTACGGCTGCGGAGACTGAGGGCGCCGTGGAGACTGAGGCGTTTTCAGAAACGGAGGCGGTTTCAGAGACTGAGGCGGCTCAGGAAACGGAACCCGAAAAAACGCCGGAGACTCAGGAAGCCGGGACCGGGACAAGGAGCCAGGTGTTCCAGCCCGACTCTTCGATGTATCAGGTGACGCTGGAGAACGGCTTCTCGTTCCTGTGCAACATACCGGAGCGCATGGCGACCACTCAGGCGGTTGAGATCCGCTCTGAAGGGAAGTACGAGCTGTTCCTGGGGGACGAGGAGCTGGAGTGGGAGGCCGACCGCCAGCTCAGGGCGTTTGGACAGTACCGGCTGGTTTCCGAGGGACATGAGTTCACCTTTGAAATCATCAACACATACGTCAACCGGGATTCCTATATCGCTCCGGCCGGCATGAGGATCACCAAAGCCTCGTTTAACGGGGAAGCGCTGGATGTGGGAGACGGGGCCGTGCTCACCATGGCGGAGGACGGCAGCTATGAGCTGGAGCTGGAGGGGAAGGCGGGAGAGAGCTTTTCCTTAAATCTGGAGCGGGATACACAGCCGCCGGAGGTTACGGTGGACGCGGGGCGTCAGAGCGCGGTTATCACGTATCTCGCCAACGATATAGCCGGAATCACCCTTTCCAAGAACGGAAAGGAACCCTACGAGTTTACAGACACCCAGGTGACGGGGCCGGGCCAGTATGTCCTCACGGTGACGGACCGGGCCGGAAACGTGACGGTCAATGAATTTACCCTGCGGTATCACATGAATTTTTACGCGTTGTCCGCGATTCTGGTGTGCGTGGCGGGAGTTGCGGCGGCCGTGGTAATTCTGGTGCGCAAGAAGAAGAACCTTACGGTTCGATAAGGAGTCGGTTTTATGGAGATTGCTGGCGGTATCCTGGATGCCTTTTACATGGTCCTGACCGTTGTGTTTAACAAAGTGTTCACCCCGGTTCTCACGGACATCCTGGCGGTATTCGGGGAAGTAGTGATTGCCTATATGGCGGAGCAGTTTGCTTACCTTGCCTATCTGTGCTTAGTGGGCTTATGCGGCATACTGGACGGGCTGGAGGGCATGATCAACGTGTTTGTGGGCACGGAAAAGATCATCGTGGACCACAAGCCCATGACGCTGATGGAGATGATATTCCAGCTGGACGTGGTCAGCCAGGGCTTCCTGATCGTGACGATGGTGGCGGTGTGCCTCTGCCTGATCTTTACCGTCGTATCGGTGGCCAGGTCCATCTCATCCATGACCCTGGAAAATAAAAATCCCATCTCGCACGTGTTAAAGAGCGCGATGAAGGCTGCGGTGACATTTCTGACGGTTCCGTTTTTCTGCATATTCCTGCTGCAGATATCCACGGTGCTGACCACCCAGGTGCAGACCGCTGTGATGAACCAGACGGGGGTGGTGGGAAATCCCAGCACGGGAACCTACGTGTTCCTGATCTCCAGTCTGCGGGCGGGGCGCAAGGAGCCCAACAATATCGGGAGCTTTCTGTCCAGGCTGGGGGATATGGAGAGCAATTACTTAGAACCCGATATGGAGGACGAGCTGAGGAGAGAGTATCTCTCCGGAAAAAAGGATTATAAAAGCCTGCTGGACTCCGGTATGGATTTTTCCCCGGCCAAATTTGACTACATTATGGGGTTTGTGGCGGTTATTTTCATGATCCTCATGTTTGTGGGGCTGATCATCCAGTTCATCCGGCGGCTTCTGGAGCTGGTCATGCTGTATATTGTGTCACCGTTCTTCGTTGCGACCATTCCCGCCGACGACGGAAGCATGTTCAAGCGATGGCGGGAGATGTTTGTGGCTAAGTTTCTGGCCGGCTTCGGCGTCATATTTGCGCTGAAGATTTTTCTGCTGCTGCTTCCGCTCATTTTCAGCAGCAAACTGAACCTGGGCGCTTCGGTTGTCTACCATAAGATGAATCCGGCCGACGCCTTTGAGACGGTAACGCCGGAGTCTCAGGGCGGAACGGATGCCATTGACCAGGCGCTGGAGCGGAACGGGCTTGCCGGACTTGGCAGCCATTCCTCCATGAACGATATTATGTATTCCCTGGGGGTGGATTACGAGTCCGATTCGCCCAGCCTGGAAGAGTCGATGATCGATTCGCTTTTGAAGCTGCTGTTCATGATGGGGGGCGTTTTGGCGATTTACAAGAGTCAGACCCTGGTGCTGGAGATTCTGAACCCGCAGGCGGCTCAGGATACAAAGGAATCCATGATGCTGGCCGTGGCGGCCGGGATGAAGGCGGCCAAGATAGGCAAAGAGGCCGTGGAGGCCGGCGCGTCGCTGGCCTTAGGAGCCGTCTCGGGCGGTACAGGGACCGCGGCTATGATGGGCGCCAAGGCCGGGGCGACCGCCGGAAAGGCGGCGGCAAAAACCGCTGGTCAGGTGATGAAAAAAGGTGCGAAAAAGGCGGTGAAATCCGCGGCCCAAAAGACGAAACAGGCTGTGGGGGACACGGCGGGAAAAATTACGCAGGGATCGGAACATGATTCATGACGGGGAGGTGAGACGATATGGAAATATGCTACCTGGGAATATTTGAATGGGTGTTCAGCCAGGTGATGGATCATATATTCACTCCTGTGTTCGACTTCATCTCCAGCATTATCAGCGCGGGCCTGGGATATGTGTTCGAGTATGTTTTGGGACCGGTGCTGCTTCCGATTCTGCAAATGGCTTGGGACTGGTACGCGAAGATCATGTATTTCCTGTACGGAACGCTGTACTATGAAATTCTGAAATTCATTCTGTCCGTGATCGATTACCTGGAGAAGGCGTTCGGCATTTTTATCGGTCTGGAGCCGGTGACCTATTATCCCAACGGAGTCGGAGGCGGTGCGGTTGTCCACGGCAGCCTTCTGGAGGTTCTTTTCAATATGGATTCCATCCGCAACGCCTTCTGGATCATCACATTTTCAGGGGTTTGCATCGCGGTGCTGCTGTCCATCTACGGGGTGGCCAAGTCCGCCTTTGATCTGGATTTTGAAAACAAGAAGCCGGTGAGCCATGTGCTGTCCCAGCTGATGAAATCCGTGGTCGGAGCGTTTTTGATCCCCTTTATGGCGCTGTGCATGATACAGATTTCCACAACGGTGCTGACAACTCTGGACAGCGCTGTGAGTTTGGGAAATAATGGGGAGCGCAGTACCCTGGGCAGCACACTGTTTGTGCTGAGCTCCGTCAATGCGGCCTGGGACCCGAAACTAAATCTGGCTCAGACCAGGATGGAGACCACGGACGAAGGCTTCGGCCTCAAATATGTGGACCACACCAATGAGAATTTTGAGCTTCTGGGGGCGCCCAGAGACAAGTTTTATGTCAATGATGTCTTCGACAATTACAAAAATACGCTGAAGGTGGCATTGTATTTTAATTTCGGCGGGTTCGACTTTACATACTGGATCATCGGCGTTGCGCTGATCATCATTATGCTCATGTGCCTGTTCACCTTCATACGGAGGCTGTTCGAGATTCTGCTGCTCTATATGATCTCCCCCTATTTTGTGGCCATGATGCCCCTGGACGACGGGGAGAAGTTCAAACAGTGGTTCGGCTTGTTCATGGGCAAGCTGGTCACCGGCTACGGGTCCGTGGTGGTGATGAAGGTTTATCTGCTGGTTCTGCCGCTGTTCATGAAGGGCGGAATTGAGTACACCAACCTGGGCCGGGAGAGCACATACCTGATGTACGGCCTTGTGGCCCTGGGCGGCGCGTGGGCCGTGTTCAAATCCGGCAACCTGCTGACGAGCCTGGTGAACGAGGCCGCGGGCCGGCAGGAGCAGGAGGCCATGAGGGGCGCCATGGGTATGATGATGATGGCGGCGAACCCGATTATGAGCGGAGCCAAGAGCCTGGGAGGGAAGGCAACCCAAAAGCTGGGTCTGTCGCCGCGGTCCATCGGCAGCCAGATGGGAAGCATGGCGGGACGAGCGGGCGTCATGGGCGCCAGAAAAGCCAGGTCCGCCGGAAGCTCCGCCAAGACTGCCCTGCGCAAGGGCAAGCTTGAGATGAAAGCCATTGCGAAACATTCCGGCCAGCGCATGATGGAGAACAGCAAAATCAGAGGCGCTGTGAACTGGGGAACGAAACAGGGACAGAGGGTGCAGAAGGCAGCCAAGTGGACGCAGCAGCAGGGACACCGGGCTGCGGACTGGGGAAAGCTGCAGAAAAAGAAGGTCAAGGATTGGAAGTTCGGCCAGGAGCAGAAGGTCAGGAACTGGGCGGCGGATCAGGCCCGTCAGGTTCGCGGAAGCCGCCTGGTGACCAAGATGGAAAAGTACGGGAAGAACGCAAAACATACGGTGAACCAGTTCAAGGACGATGCCAGGCGCCAGATTCAGGAGAGCAGCGTGGTGCGCGGCGTGAACCGGTTTGCGGAGAATACCGACCGGGCGGTGGGCGACCTGCGGTATGGAAGGATGAAGAGCCCCACGCTCAAAGACTTTGGCGTCTCCGGGGAGGGAGATGCGTCCCAGCACGCAGAATTGAAAAAGTTTGTGGACAACCGGGACCAGATCCTTGCCAGCAAGGGCAGCAGAGCCAGGGAGGAATATGTGTACAATTACATTCGCTCCCGCGCCGACGCGTCGGGCGGCACCGTCCAGTGTTCCAGCAAGCAGAGGGAGTTTTATGAGAATCAGTTCCGCTGCAGGCTGACCGACTCCCGGTATCTGACAGAGGACGGCGGTCTGGCGATCGGTCCGTCTGCCGGCGGGAAACGGACATCACAGAGCAAAGGGGATAAGAAATGAGGATCATACCAAAAAAAACCAGGGTATCCATGGAATTCTTCAAAGGGATCGAGCTGACGGATATTATCATTGCCTGTGTGGGCGTGACGCTGACCCTGTTTATGCTGCTCTCCAACCTCCCCTTCCGCTGGATCGCAGCGCTGATTCTGTTCATATTGTTTGTGGCATCGATTATTCCGGTGGAGGACGAAAAGGCGTACAGGACCATCTACTATGCCATCAAATACGCCATGAGCTATAAGACATTTCGAAAAAATCCGGAAAAGAAGGGAGAAATCCCGGTTCAGGGCATCACGCCCTTCACCGGGATCTCGGGAACCTTTATTGAGTACGGGGATGCGTACAGCGGGATTGTGGTGGAAATTCCTTCCATTGAATTTCGGTTTTTGACGGAGTCCCGCCAGAACCAGCTGATCGATCAGGTCTACGGTTCCATTTTGCGGACTGTGACGGAGACGGAGTCCGCGGCCATGGTCAAGATTGACCGCCCTGTGCTCTACGACAGCTTTATCCGCACGGAGAAGCAGAAGCAGGAGGACTTAAAGGCCGCGTTTATCCGGGGGATGCTGTCGGAGGAAGAGCTGACGGTGCGCATCGGCATTATACAGGACAGAATCAAACAGCTGGACGTGTTCAACGAAAAAGAGCTGGTGTATCTGTCACACCACTATTTGGTGTTTTTTGGAAAAGATAAAAGCCATCTGGAGAGCCAGGCCGAGGATATGCTGGCCACCATGGGAACCCACGGCATGGACTGCCATGTGTTGAACGAGCAGGAGCTGGCGATTTTCCTGAAATACAATTACTCCGTGATCTTTGACGAGCGGGAGGCCTGGAATCTGCAGCCGGACCAATATATGGACTGGATTCTGCCGGACCGCATACAGGTCACCTCCAGAACGGTGACCTATGACGAGGTGATCACCCACAATATCCGGATTACGGATTATCCCATTCTGGTGGAAAACGCATGGGGACACGGACTTTTTAACCGGCCGGACACCCGCGTTGTGCTGAAGATGAAGCCCATTGACCGGTACAAGGGAATCCGCCAGATCGACCGGGCCATCGACGAGCTGAGAGAGCAGGGCAATTCCACCGGCAAGACCAGCAAGCTGATGGAGCTGAACAGCCATATCGAGACGCTGGCCGAGGTGCTGTCCCTGCTTCAGGGGGACAACGAGGTGCTGATGGATGTGAACATCTACATCACGGCCTACGACTATGAGCTGTCGGAGGAGCGGCAGCACCCGGAGCACCAGTCCAAAAAGCAGGGGCAGGGGCTGAAGCGCCAGATACGCCGTGAGCTGTCGGAAGGGGGATTTAAGTCCACGGATTTGTTTTTACGGCAGTTCGAAGCCTACGCATCGTCCAATGTCTCAGCCTACGACGCGTTCAGGCGGGAGGGGAGGGGAATCCAGAGCGGGTCCATCGCGGCCGCGTTCCCCTACGTCTATAAGCTGATGATGGATGCTAAGGGAATCTGTCTGGGAAGAAACGCCGGAAGGCCGGTGTTCGTGGACTTTTTTGTGCGGGACCGGGAGCGGGTCAACAGCAATATGGTGGTGATCGGAAAATCCGGTTCCGGAAAGTCTTACGCGACGAAAATGATGCTGGCCAATCTGGCTGCGGAGAACAGCAAGATATTTATCCTGGACCCGGAGAACGAGTATACCGGGATGGCCAAGAACTTAAGCGGCAAGGTGATCGACGTCGGAAGCGCCACCGAGGGAAGGCTTAACCCGTTCCACGTCATAACCGGCCTGTCGGACGACGACGATGATGACGGCGACGACACGGCCAAGGTCAGCTTCAATATGCACATGCAGTTTCTGGAAGAATTTTACCGCCAGATTTTAACCGGCATCGAGCCGGACGCGCTGGAGTATCTGAACAATATCACGATCCGCATGTACGAGTCCAAGGGCATCGACAACGAGACGGATTTAAGCAAGCTGGAGCCGGAGGACTACCCGACCTTCGACGACCTGTATGAAAAGATCCTCAACGATTTTCAGATGTCCACCGGGACGTACAGCAAGAACAATCTGACGGTGCTGCTGAATTACATTTCCAAGTTTGCCACGGGCGGCAGGAACGCCGGACTCTGGAACGGACCGGCTTCCATCAACACCCTGGAGAACTTCATCGTATTCAACTTCCAGTCGCTGCTGGCGAACAAGAACAACACGGTGGCCAACGCGCAGATGCTGCTGGTGTTAAAGTGGCTGGACAATGAGATCATCAAGAACCGGGACTACAACCTCCGGTACGGGGCTTCCAGAAAGATTGTGATCGTCATCGACGAGGCGCACGTGTTTATCGACAGCAAGTATCCCATCGCTCTGGACTTTATGTACCAGATGGCAAAGCGAATCCGTAAATACAACGGAATGCAGATTATCATCACCCAGAATGTAAAGGACTTTGTGGGAACCGAGGAGCTGGCCAGAAAGTCCACGGCTATTATCAACGCCTGCCAGTACTCGTTTATTTTTCCGCTGTCGCCCAACGATATGCACGATCTGTGCAAGCTGTATGAAAAGGCCGGCGCGATCAATGAGAGCGAACAGGAAGAAATTGTAAATAACGGCAGAGGGCGGGCCTTCGTGGTCACTTCGCCCTCAGAGCGCAGCTGCATCGACATCGAGGCGCCGCGGGATATCGAACAGTTATTTACCATGTGACGGGAGGCTGGGATGAAAAAAGGTCTTGTAGCTGCCGCAGGGCTGACGGCGCTTTGCAGCTGCCTGGCAGGCTGCGCGCCAAAGGCGCCGGACACCCTGGAGCTTGTGGAAAAAAAGGGAGAGCTTGTGGTCGCCGCGCCCCGGGATGCGCAAGAGGATATGTCCCGCGCGTGGGCGGCGGGCCTGGAGCAGGAAGTGCTGGACTCGTTGGGGCGCCGGCTGGGAGTGGATATCCGCTACGAATATGTGGAGTCGGGCGATGAGATACAGGCGGTGGCCGGTGGCCTGGCGGATATCGCCGCGGGCGTGGCGATTTTGGAGGAAAGCGGAAACGACGGATACTCCATTACATACGGCACGCGCCCTGTGTACGTCGCCGCAGCGGGAACCGCCGGAATCAATTCACCGGGAGAGCTGGCCAACTCAAACGTAGGCTTTAGCCCCGATATGGAGCAGGTGAAGAGCCAGCTCTATTCCGTGACAGGCGTGACCATGGTGGGGGTTGAGGACGCGGATTCGGCGGAAGCTTCGATCAAAGAGGGAAAAATCGACTGTTATATCTGCGGGGAGGCGGAGGCCAGAAAGCTGCTGAGCCAGAGTGGGATTTCCGTCCGGGATTTGTCCGGGGTCCGCCAGGAGTCCTACGCGTTTTACGCCGGAAAGGATCAGTACCGCATTCTGGGCGAGTTGAACCGGCTGCTGACAGAAAAGCTGAAGGATTGATGGAGGAAAATATGGCATATTTTGACAGCCCAAAAAACAGAGTCCTTTGGGAAATGGAGCTGAAAGATTTGAGAAAGCAGAAGGCGGATTTTGCGGCCGGCCGTCTGAACGATTACGCGGGCGTGCAGAAGAGCGACCGGGGCAAGGAGGCCCTTCGCAGGCCGGTCACGCTGGAACAGCTGGAGCGGGAGGAGTTAAAAGCTTCCAAGTCCAACCGCAGGGAGGCGGCAAAGCCCAGAGAGATGGAGCGGGAAATCCATGCGGAAAAGGCGCATGAGAGGAGCCGGGACGCGCCGTCCGGCCCCAGGGCTCCGTTACTGAAATCGAATCATATAAAGGGCAGGTGAGAACCGACATGAAGAAATATCTGTTGTGCCTGGGCGCCGCGGCCCTGATTGCCGCGGCCCTGCCTGTCAGCGCATACGGTCTCACGGATACCGGAACGCAGGAGATTGCGCCGGGGGACATCGATTTCGAGGAGCTGGAACGGGAGTTGAGGGAAGTGATGGGAACCGGGGAGGACGCGGGGGAATCGGACGGGGGCATCCAGCCGGAGGTGAGCGAGGAATTGATCCGCCAGATGACCCAGATGCAGAACGCCCAGCGCCCCGCTCTGACGGAAACGTGGGACGAAGCTGAGTCCATGCTGGTCTACACGCTCCCCAATGAGAGCAGCTTTTCCTCCAGCGTACCCAACGGAATGCTCACCACCCTTCCGGTGACGTTCCTGCCCATGGAGAACGCCCGCGTCACGGTCAGCCGCAGCGGGATTAAGATCAACCCGGAGGAAAACGGCGTATACAGCAAGCCCGGCAATTACCGGATCGATCTCCTGGTCCTTCCGGGCGGCGGCCAGAGCGGGGACAACAGCCTGTATGAGGTGGAGTTTTATTTTCGCATTATCCCCGGGCAGTCCTCACAGATCAATCTGCTGCAAGCGCCCGAGGGGTTTTATATCGACCGCCTGGAACGCGATCAGACGGCGCTTAAACCGGAGAATCCGGACTGGCATTTCCTGAACCAGGACGGAGACTACCGGGTCCGGTTTGTCCATGAGAAAATGGAGGGCGTAGCCTTTGAGACGGCGTTTACCCGGGATACTAAGGCCCCGCTGCTGTCCTTTGACCCCGTGCCGGACCGGTATGAGATGAAACGCACCATCCACGTGGAGGTGGACGACCCCAAGGCTGTGATTGAGATGTATTATAACGGCGCTCCCATGCATTCAGCGCTCAAGACCCTTGAGATCGGGGGGAATTATCAATACCATTTGACGGACAGCGCGGGAAATGAGCGCTACTATGCCGTAAAGCTGGCGGACCGGTTTCGCATGCCGGGACCGGGAACAATTATGATAACCTTTTTGGGACTGGCTGGAGCGGCTGCGTGGCTGATCTACCAGCGCAGGCACCCAAGGTTTTTATAATAATTAAAAATTTTAAGGAGGGTATAACATGAATATACCGAATTTAATGATGGCAGTGATCCTCACCAATCCCTTTGATGATGTGTCAAAGCCCATTATCGCTCTGCTCGATCTGGCGGTGACACCCGCCCTTGGTATCGTCGGCGCGCTGGGCGCGATCTACTGCATCTTCCTGGGCGCCAAGCTGGCAAAGGCCGAGGAGCCCCAGGACAGGGAAAAGGCAAAAAACAGCCTGAAAAATGCGATTATCGGTTTCGTCTTGATTTTCGTCCTGATTGTGGTGCTGAAGATCGGCATGGACTCGATGAAGGTCTGGATGAATGCAAACATGAAGTAGGAGAGCCTGAGTCCGGGCGCCGCGCGCGGCGCCCGGACGGTGTGGAGGAGAATTACATTTTATGAAAAGAATATTAGGTATTCGGGTGGCCCTGTGCGTGTGCGGCCTTAGTGTTTTTTTCACAGGGTGTAATGGGGGGAAGGTGAATTCCTACATGGAGGTTCCGATCTACGATGAGACGGGGGTGGAGCCGCCGGAGCGGCCCACTGAGGAGACCAGGGAAACGGTGGGGTCCAAGGATGTAGATAAAATTGTCAGATCGGAGTCCGACAAGCTGATGGAGCAGCGGTTTGAGGGCCTTTCCGGAAAGCGGGCGTTCTATTTTCCTGAGAATCATTCGGATGAGACGTCCGACATAAAAGCCTTTCAAATATTGGGGCTGGAGGAGAATTATTTCTATTATTATTATGTGACAAAAGACACCAAGACGGGGAAGGAAGTCCATGTGGTGGCGAGAAATCACAAAACTCAGGAAAACAGACACGATATTCTTTATGAGCGCGAGGCGGAGGCCGAAAAAGATGCTTCCGCCGCATACTCCCCGTTCTACGTGCACATGTGCGCGGACGCCAAGGGGGAATACCGGATCAGCATCTATGAGAACGGGGAGCTGTCCGTCATTGACAAGGATGGAGACGTTAAGTTCAACAGAACCTCGGGCCAGATTCGGTTCGGCAGCGGCGTGCAGACCGGAGGCGGGAACCTTTTGGACCTGATCGATGAAATATTCGGGGTGGGAGGGGAGAATCCTTCCTATTTCGACCGGGATGTCACCAGCGTTACCACGGACGGAAGGTACAATTTTTTTATCCCGGTTACGCTGACTGTGGAAGATTACACAAAGCTGGAGATTGATCCCAACCAGGAGGGGGATAATTCCCTGAACACCGAGACTTATCTGCTGGGCTACAGTTATGCGCCCATCGGGGAGAGCGGGGACTCGGAGTATCTGCTGCGGTACAATGACAATTATTATTCCCAGATATGGTACTGGCAGCAGCTCGCCGCTGGATCGGAGAGCCAGCGCGACCCGGAGGCCGACTGGGAAACTGCGAAAAAGGTATATCCCGACAAGTATGGGTATTATAAAGTGGCCACGGGAGCGATGTACAATATTACGGAGCTGGGCGATCTGATGCAGTGGAAAAACCAGCAGCTGAGAAAATTCATAGAGCAAAAGAAGGTGGACTCCACAGTCCCGCTGTTTACCCAGCTCAACAGCGCGGCCATCGAGCCTGTGGCCGATCTGGCGGACGGCCAGCGCCTGGAACAGTATTTTTTCCAGGATCAGGAAAAGGGGTACTGCCCGCTGGTGGGAGCGGTGAGGGAGCGTTCCAGGACGCAGATAAAAGTACAGAACTCCAGGAGCTACACGATTGTCAAGGGGGAGGGAGAAAACCGGACGGAGGAGTCTGTTACCGAGTATGTGGATGTTGTTTACGCGGAAAAGGCACAGTTTCAGAAGGGCTCCGCCATTGAGCGGTTTTTTGTGCTCAGCAATGAGTCAGGTCTTTACATTACGCCTGGAATCGTTGAGGACGGCCGGTATTCTGCCGCTTACTGTTTACCTGGTATGTGTATGCTGATGCGTTACGATAAATCATCGGCAATCGTGAATCCGCTGCGTGAAATCATATTCCCTGGAGCCGGAGCGGATATGGGCGTGTATGTTTTAAATTCACTGGGGTGGCAGCCGTATGTGCTGGGGGCTGATCTGGAACACAAACGCCTTTTGATCAACACCCCGTCCCAGAGATGGGTCACGCTGATGGAATCCGATTTAAACCCGTCTGGGTACAAAAAAAGCGAGGAGGATGAGAAACTGATTACCGGGATGCAGCAGCAGGCCCGGAAAAGCGGAGGATACGACGCATCCAAAGCTGATATTTACGGAAACCCGGACCGGTATGGCAGCGAGAATGTACTGATTTTGGAGGAAGGCTCTCAGGTCAAAATTTTGTTCAGCACGATTTTTAACGGTATGCAGCTGTTTGAAGGCTCAACCGAGGGCGGTGTGCGCGTGAACCAGAGCAGCAGCGGGACGATTTACCACCTTTCTGATTATCCGATTTACCAGGCCTGGCGGTCCGGCGACAGCCGCATCACGGCGGTCGGCTTTGACCGGACGGACGCGGATTACCGGGATATGGATATTGCCATGGCCAGGATCTATGAGTTTGACATCAATACGCTGATGGAGGGGGCGGCCTCCAGGCAGATTCCTTCCCAGGCGGGAGGAAGCTCCCAGGGCGGATCGGGCGGGACCGGGTCGCAGGGTATGTCCGTGCCTGAGGATATGCAGCAGTACTGGGATGACGTCAAGAACGACCGCGAAAATAAGCCCGAGCCCACCGGAACAGAAACACTGCCGGATGTAACGATCTATGAGACGGAACAAAACATGGGCAGGGCGTGGGAAGAGATTCGGGGAACAGGGGAATCACAGACAGAAGAGTCTGAATAATGCATAGAAAACAAGGAGGAACATTATGGCAAACAATGGTAATGTAAATTTTAGCGAACAGCTGGATCGGATGCGCCGGAGCATGCGCCAAAGCTACTTTAAGGCATCGAAGGAGTATAAAGCGGTTGTAAACGCGCTTCAGGACGTGGTGGACTGTAAGGAAAAGAGGGTATTCGAAGGCACCGATCAAATGGTAGAAGCCCATGCGCGCCTGGGCGAGGCGTGTGACAAGTACTTAAAGACCAGGGAAGGGGCCCGGACGGGCAGAGGCAAGGAGCGTCTGGGGATCGTGGGTACGGTTTACCGCCTGCAGCAGCAGGAGGTGGAAGGAATAAACGCAATGAGAAGTCCCTCCACCAAGTTTGAAAATTTTGGAGCCACATGGGGCGATGTGCTGGCGGAGCAGAGAATCCGGGAAATCGACGTTACGGGGATGGAGCTGCAGACGGTGGGAGCGGGAAGCAATACGCGAAATGTCGTGCCCATGGGCGATAAGGTGGGATTTTTCACGGACAATCAAACGCTGTTAAGCCCGGAAGAGTTCTACACAAAGCGGGCGAATGCGGCGAATCATCCCCAGGTAAAAGCGGTGTATCAGAATCTTGCAGCGCTTGGGGGGAATGCGTCCCTGGAGGGCAGCGCGTCATCATCACTTCAGTATAAAGATTTTAATGAGTCTTATAGGAAAGATATAGAAGAGGATCCATCAATCATGAGTGCAATCGGATGGAATAATATGTCGCAGGAGGCAAGAGATGAATTTTTAACAGATGGAAAAGAGGTCGGCAGATTTGGCAATATCCTCTGGAAGGTAAAAGATCAGGGGGGAGTGGAAGCAGGGGCCAATCTGCCAGTAAGAAACGTCGCTTCCACCAGACTTGCGGAACTGCTCGGAGACGATAATCTGTTGGCAAAGTCGGAGAAGGTCCGCTTAAAGAACGGCACGGAGACCAGGGAAGGGGTGATGATGGACGGGGCCAAAGGGATTGATTATAATTCAACAAATCAAGACCATATTCAAAAATTCGCAAAAGCAGATGATTTTTCGGATCCTAATCTGCAGAGGCAGGTAACCAGTCTCGAGGTGATCGATTATTTGGCGGGCCAAACAGACCGCAACACCAGCAATATGTTTTACCAGTTCGGCGAAGAGGCGGGGGGAAAACCAAAGCTGATCGGGATACAGGGGATTGACAATGACGCGGCGTTTGGAAATAAAACCGGCAATTCGATAGGGGATTCCGTCATGGTGACCGATATCACAATGGTTGATGCGGATTTGGCGGCGAACATACGGCGGGTTGATCGGCCAACGCTTGAATACACATTTGGAGATATCTTAAGTCCCAATGAGATCGGCGCATTGGACCAGCGTTTTAATGCTGTAAAGGATCAGCTGAAAAATGCAAGATTGATGCAGCCGGGAGACTGGAATCTTGAGACAAGTGCGGAGATGTCGGATCGTTACAGATACTTGGGGAAAATCAAATCGGACTTTGACAAGAGAAAGAAATATGTAATTGATGATGAGAAGGAGTCCGCGCCCGTCTCTCAGGAAAAGGAAGAAAACGCCCCCGAGAACACCAAAAAGGAGCTCTCTCTGGACGAGATGATGAACGAGGAAAAGGAGGCGTCCAAACCTGAGGCCAAGTCTGAGGCCAAACCTGAGGCTAAACACGAGGATAAACCTGAGATTAAGCCCGCCGCCAGGGAAAACAGCGCTTCCGGCCTCACGGACAAGGCACCGGCCAAAACAGAGCCGAAGTTTGTGATCGGAGGACACCGCGCGAACAAGGGACGGGGAATGTAAGGGAGGTACATATGCTGCGAAAGAGATTGTGTCCGGCGGTATTGGCCGCCGCTCTCTGCCTGGCTCTGCCAAATGCGGCTTTGGGCGCCGGGCCTGGAACTGCCGGGAGCTGGAGGCAGGATAACGGGCAGTGGTACTACTATGATACAAGCGGAAACATGCTGACCGGCTGGATTTTGGTGAACGGCCAATATTACTATCTTTACGAGGACGGCCACTGCGCCATGAACGAGATCACCCCGGACGGATACCGCGTGGACGAAAGCGGGGCCTGGTATAAGGTGGAGCGGGACATACTGGGGCAGAAATTTTCAGTTCCGGTCCGCTTCGCCTCACCGGATGTTCTGGGAACATCGTGGGGAGAGAACGCGGAGGCGATGGCAAACCTGGGAAAAGCCGTCAGCGCCGCCTTTGGAGCAACCAGAAAGCTGTCTGTATCCGAGGACATGATCGAGTATCTGTCCGCCCAGGGGGATGTGAGATACATAGGGCTGTACAAGGATTACCAGAATAACGGCTACCGGCTGGATCTGCGTATCCGGCTGGATCGAAGCGGGGCGGGGGATAACCGTTACGCGGAGTACAACTACGGGGTGTTTAAGGCCATGACCGCCGCTGTCAGCTCCACGCCGGATGTGCTGGAGGAGGCTATTTACAGCGCCTGGCAGGGACAGAACACCTATGGCATAAACCGCGTCACCCCGGTGCAGGCAGGCGATTGCACTGTGACCTATGAGGCCGGGGATGGGTACGGTAAGTTCTTTATCCGGCCCTGAGAAGGCGCCTTCAACCGCGGGGAGAAGGGAGGAGGAGCGTATGGATATCTGTAAGCTGATGAGCCTGGAAACGGTGGGCGAGCTGTTTCCGGGCAGCGGCAGAGAAGGGCTTAAGGAGGACAGCCGGCTTCTCCTGGAGTCCATGGAGGAAGTGCATTTTCAGCCGGGCGAGGACATCGTCACCTGCGGGCGTCCGGGGGACGACGGAATGTATATCCTTCTGGAGGGGACCGCCCTGGTGCTGGACGGCGGCGGAAGGCAGATCAACACCCCCATGGAGCGGGGGAGCATTATCGGAGAGATGGCTCTGCTGCGGGGGGAACCCCGGGGAGCCACGGTGCGGGCGTCCACAGAGGCCGTGTGCGCCCGCCTTACAAAGAATCAGTTTGAAAAAGCGGCGGAGATAAACCGCAAGCTGTACGGCGCGCTGCTGGATTTGGCGTACAGGCGGACTACCAGCCTGGTTCAGGAGCAGGCCAGGCTCCGCTCGGAGCTGGAGATCGCCGCCCGCATTCAAAATGGTTTGCTGCGCCGGGATTTTTCGGAAACGGAGCGGCAGATGAGGATTCGCCTGGCCGCGCTGATGGAACCGGCCAAGGAGGTGGGCGGGGACTTCTATGACGTTTTCCAGATTTCAGAAAAAAAGAGCTGCTTCGTCATAGCCGACGTTTCGGGAAAAGGCGTTCCCGCGGCCCTTTTCATGGCAATGGCGAAAATCCATATTAAAAATTACGGGATGCTGGACATGCCCCTTGGGGAGCTGGCGTACAGGGTCAACAACCAGCTCTGCCGGGACAATCCGGAGGAAATGTTTGTGACGGCGTTTATCGGAGTCCTGGACGCGGACACCGGAATTTTCACCTATGTAAACGCGGGCCACAACCGGCCGTATATCGCCCTGCGGGGGCAGCCCTTTGCCCGGCTTTCATGCCGTTCAAACCTGGTGTTCGGGCTGTGGGAAAACAGAAGCTATACGGAGGAGAGCCTGGATATAAAGCAGGTGGAGAGTCTGTTTTTGTACACCGACGGGGTGACGGAAGCGGAGAACCGGGACGAGAAGCAGCTGGGGGATCAGGGGCTGGCGGACGCGTTAAACCGGCTGACAGACAGGGGAAACCCCGGAGCGGTGGTGGAGGATTTGCACGGGAATCTGAAACGATTTACGGACGGAGCGGAGCAGTCGGACGATATCACCATGCTCAATATCTGGGTCGGCGGTATGGACGGCGTTCCGGAGAAAAACGCGCTGGAAAAGACGGTTCCGGCCCGGATGCAGTATATGGAAAGCCTGATTCGGGAGGTAGAGCGCTATCTGGCGGACTGCGGGTACGGCGGTATGCCGGCCAAGCTGGAAATTGCGCTGGAGGAGATATTCACCAATGTGGCCAGCTACGCGTACGGAAAAGATGGCGGGGAGCTGAGGCTGAACTGCTTCGTGGATCAGGGATCGGGAATCCTGACGCTGCAGTTTAGGGACCGGGGTAAACCCTTCAACCCTCTGGCTAAGGCGAACCCGGACTTAAAGCTCCCGCTGGAATCAAGGCCGGTGGGCGGGCTGGGAATCTATATGGTGAAACAATTTGTGGATGAAGTGGACTATGCGTACAGGGATGGGTTTAACATCCTGACGTTGAGAAAGAATATCGACCCGCGGTGAGGGCATGAAGCCGTCGCGGGTCACAGACAGGAATATGCCGTAAATCGGCGGAATCGAGGGAAATATGGCGGAGATAAGGACAGAGGCAAAGATCAGCGTGACCCAGGCTCCCCGGCTGGAGGCACAGCTTAAGGAAGTGCTGGAACAGACCGGGGAGGACATCGTGGTAAATATGGAGGACACGACTTACATCAGCTCGGTGGGGCTGCGGGTGTTTGCCTCTGTGCAGAAGAAGATAAACGCCAAAGGCCGCAATATGGTGCTGATCAACGTGAAGCCCCAGATATTGGAAATATTTGAGGTGACAGGGTTTGTGGGCGTGCTGACCATCGAGTAATCCGGCGCGGCGGAAAAGAGGACGTATGGAAGACAAAAATATGACGGCACAGCAAAAAATATGGATCAATACAGGAATCGTCTGGTATGCGGTCAGGCCCATGCTTCTCTATCTTCTCCTGCCGCCCGCGATCTCCACAATCGCCATGTTTTTTTACGGGCTGAAGGAACAACCGGAATACTTTATATTAAAAAGCGGGCAGTTTTACCGCACCCTGGGGCTGGCCGTCACATTTTACATTCTCCACAGGCGATGTAAAAAGAGAGGCAGCTCTGTCTGGGAGGAGACAAACATGTGCTGGCGTCAGACCGATCTGCGAAAAGTGCTGCT
This sequence comes from Enterocloster asparagiformis, assembly GCA_018380885.1. Lineage (GTDB taxonomy): Bacteria > Bacillota > Clostridia > Lachnospirales > Lachnospiraceae > Enterocloster. The sequence continues at coordinate 27,231 of JAGZSY010000023.1, read as the reverse complement.
GCTGGCGGGAGCCGGTGTGGGCTTCAGCCTGTTTATGTCCGGCCTGCTCACGGTGATTCCGTTTCCGCGCTTTCTCATCGGGCCTTATCACAGTATGTCCTCCCAGATTTACGGGGCGGTGGATATGCTGCTGGCCGCATTGTCTGTGATCGTTCTGGCTCCGGTTCTGGAGGAGATGATTTTCAGAGGGTATGTGCTGGGGCGTTTGATGAATGGCCTTGAGAGCGACAAAACAGCGGTGCTTCTGACCACGGCCCTGTTCGCGGTCTGCCACGGCACCCCGCTGTGGATCGCCTACGCCCTGTTTATGGGACTTCTTTTGGCTCATGTCTCCATCGCGGAGGACAATACGGTGTACGCGGTCGCCCTGCATATCGGCTACAACCTGATGACGGTGCCGCTGTCCATTGCGAACAACAGCCCTGCGATTTCCGGGATTTTATTCGCCTCGCCGGTGCTGATCGCCGCCTACGGAGCCATAGGGTTGTCGGCAGCGCTTTTGTGCCTGCGAAGCTATCCGCTGCATCTGGGCGCTTTAAAGCAATACCTGCCGTCGGGAGGAAGGAGAAAATGCGGACATGAAAATGGGTAGAATGGGAAAAATGCCGGGGCGCAGGTGGAGAAAAGCGGCGGCGTTTGTGCTGGCAGCGGCGCTTGGAACCGCCTTTAGCGGGACGGCGGCAGAGGCCGGCGAGCCCGTGTTTTGTCCGCAGGCAGTTGCCGCCGGAGCGGATGGAAGCCTGCTTGTGACGGACTGCTACAGTAAAGTGGTCTGGGAGCTTGGGGACGGCGGAAAAAGTGTCTACGCAGGTAAACCTGGGCCCGCGGGGATTTACGGGGAGCCTGTGGGCGGATATGGGGACGGGACGCGCGGGGAGATGCGCATGGACAGCCCATGGGATATCGTACCGTATCTGGATGGGTACGCGGTATCCGACCGCGGGAACCACGCCGTCCGCTACATTGGAGCCCAGGGATCCAGGACCCTTGCGGGCAAGGGCGTCAAAGGGTATGCCGACAACATTGGCGGAAAAGCCCTTTTCTCAGACCCCACGGGGCTGGCGGCGGACGATGCCGGAAACCTGTATATTGCGGACACGGGAAATGATGTGGTGCGGCGTCTTAAGCCGGACGGAATGGTGGATACCTATCTGCGCGGGCTGTCCGGGCCGGTAGGGCTGTGCTGGCATGAGGGGGCCCTATACGTTGCGGATACCGGGAATCACAGGGTGCTGAAGGTGGAAAACGGCAGCATCTCGTGGGCTGCCGGGGGGACGCAGGGGCAGGCGGACGGCAGTCTGGATCAGGCATGTTTTTCATCGCCCACCTATGTCACTGTCTCCGGGGCAGGTGTGGTCTATGTGTCGGACACCGGAAACGGTGCGGTGCGCAGGATTGAAAACGGGAACGTTTCCACGATTCCGTTGGATGAAACGCAGTACCCGGGCATGGAGCTGATATCGCCCTCCGGCCTGCTGGCCACGGAGGCGGGATTGTATGTGTGCGACCGCTTTTCCCGCAGGCTTTTCATTCTTTCACTGTAGGCCGGCTATTTCACACAGACGAAAAAGGGGGAATCCTGTGAATTATGCGGTGGATATTGTAACGGTGCTGGTGCTGGCCGCCTTTGCGGGGCGGGGGGCTGCCCGGGGATTGATTCTTACCGTTGGGAAGCTGGTGACGCTGGTCGGGGGATTTTTGGGAGCGCACCTGGGGGCGTTTTACCTGAAGGGTATGGTGGCTGCCCGGTTTATCCTGCCGTGGATCGGCGAGCGCATGGAGCACAGCCCCGACAGCGGGGTCAATCCCGTCGCCGAGGTCACGTCGGCCCTGGGACAGGCGGGAGCGGAGGTGGAGCAGCAGGTGGTTGAGGTGCTGAAATCTATGGGGATACCGGAGTTCTCGTTTTCCAGAGGCTGGGGAACTCTGATCGACAGGATGACCGGCACGGGAACCAATATTATGGAGACGGCCAGCCGCCTGGTGGCGGAGCGAATCGCCTATGTGCTGGTGTTTATCCTGCTGTTTCTGGTCATTCAGCTGTCAATGATGATTCTGTTTACGTCCATAGACGGCTTAAAGAATCTCCCGGTGGCCGGCCTTGTCAACAAGCTGGGAGGCGCGGTGGCGGGACTTGTGATCGGTGGTCTGGCCCTGTGGGGGCTGATGGCGGCGCTGACTCTTTTCGTGCCGTCCGCCACGGGCCGGGGAGGTTTTTTAAGCCCGGACGTTCTCGGGCATACGGTGGTGGCAAAAAAGGTATATCACATGGTGGAGACGTTTTTGCAGAGCGGTTTTTAGCCGCAGGACAGGGCGGCCGGGAGGGAATGCGGCATGGGAACTTGGTTCAGGGCGATTGGACAGGACGGGAATCAGGAGGCGGCCGCCTTTGTGAAACGCATAGCGGCAGAATATCTGCCATGGGCGGCTGCGGCCGCCCTTTTTGTCACAGCCGCGGCCGGAGGACTTTTGTATGGGCTGGACGCTCCCATGTGCGATCTGCTTTATCAGGAAAGGCGGACTGCGGACGCCAGAATCGCGGTGGTGGGAATCGACGAGCGGGCGCTGGAAGCGCTGGGGCCGTTTCAGGGGTGGGACCGGGAGCTCATGGCCCGCGTTTTGGAATACCTGAACGAATCTGAGGAGACGCGGCCGGCCGTTATCGGCCTGGACGTGCTGTATTCCGGGGAGACGGATCCCAAAAAGGACAGCCGGCTGGCGAAAGCGGCGGCGGGAGGAAATGTGGTGACGGCCGGAGCCGCCCTGTTTGGACGGACTGTGGATTTCCGGGAGGACGGCACTGCGGTGGGGGATGATTTTTCCATTCTGTCCTATGAGGAGCCGTACTCCGCTTTGAAGGCGGGGACCGCGCAGGGGCACATCAACGCCATGTACGACCGGGACGGCGTTTTGCGCAGGGCCCTTTTGAAGCTCAGCCTGCCGGACGGCAGGGAAATTCCCTCCTTTGCCCTGGCCGCGGCCCGCCTGTATCTGGAACAGGAGGGGGAACCGCTGCCGGAGGAACCGTCCACAGACGCACAGGGCTTCTGGTATCTGGATTTTACCGGGCTGCCCGGGGATTACTATGAATATATATCGGTGGCGGACTTGCTGGATGAAACGGTTCCAGCCGGCTATTTTGCGGGAAGGATCGTGCTGATCGGTCCCTATGCGGCGGGACTGCAGGACCAGTACATCACCTCCGCCAGCCATGGGGCGCCCATGTACGGGGTTGAAATCCAGGCGAACGCCATCCAGGCGATTTTGGAAGAAAATTACAAACAGGAGGTTTCCGGGCGGCTGCAGGCGGCGGTTCTGTTCGCCTTAATGCTCCTGTCTGCGGCCCTGTTTAAGCGCAGGCGGCTGCGCTCCTGCGCCGTTTACTGGGCACTTCTGTGCGGCGGCTGTGTGTGGGCGGCCAGGGCGGCCTACGGCGCGGGGCTGGTATTCCACGTCCTGTGGATGCCGCTGGGGATAACGGTCATGTTTCTGGGCGCTGCTGGGGATAACTATGTGCAAAACGCGCTGGAAAAGCGGAGGATTACATCCACATTTAAGCGCTATGTGGCCCCTGAGATTGTGGATGAGATATTGAAACAGGGGACGGGGCAGCTGGAGCTGGGAGGCCGCCTGTGCGAGATCGCCGTGCTGTTTGTGGACATCAGGGGCTTCACCTCCATGTCCGAGGTGCTGACGCCGCCCCAGGTGGTGGAGGTCCTCAACCGGTACCTGACCCTGACGGCCTCCTGCATCATGGGCAACGGCGGAACCCTGGACAAGTTTATTGGGGACGCCACAATGGCGTTCTGGGGCGCGCCGCTGCCGGATGAGGATTACGTGATGAACGCCGTCCGGGCCGCGCTGGACATGAGGCAGGGCGCGGCTGGCCTGGGGAAGGAGCTGGAGGAGCGGTTTGGGAGAAGCGTTTCCTTTGGCATTGGAATACACGTGGGGCCTGCGGTAGTGGGGAACATCGGGGCCAGCAGCCGGATGGATTACACGGCCATCGGGGACACGGTCAACACGGCCTCCCGGCTGGAGTCCAACGCTCCCGGCGGGACGATCTACATTTCCCGGGCCGTGGCGGCGGCCCTGGGGGACCGAATCCGGGCCTCCACCCTGGGCGGAATCCGCCTGAAGGGGAAAGCGGAGGAGTTTGAGGTGCTGCGGCTGGAGGGCCTGGCGGACCGGTCTCGGTAAGGCGGCGCTGCGGGGAGTCCGATATGGACGGGGAGATAAAAGGAGGATCAGGAAGGCATGATAAAGAATCGAAAAAAAGGAGCGGTCCGCATACTTGCGGCTGTGAGCGCGCTGCTGATAGCGGTTCCCGGACTTTTGTCGTCCGCCGCCCAGGAAACGGCTCAGGCGTCGTCCATCCGGCTGACCGCCCTGGAGGGGGAGGTTTCCGTGGCCGGACAGGGGGGAAAGGCGCTGGCCGCGTTTGAAAATATGAGAATTTTAAGCGGGTACAGCCTGGAGACCGGGAAGGAGAGCTACGCAGGTTTTGTGCTGGACGACGTGAAGGCGGCTAAGTTAGATGCCCTCAGCACGGCGGAGGTGAGAAAAAAGGACAAGAAGCTGGAACTGCTTTTGTCCTCCGGGAGCGTTTTCTGCGATATCAAGGAGCCGTTGAAATCGGATGAAACCATGAATATCAGGACGTCCACCATGATCACCGGAATCAGGGGAACTGTGCTGTACGTGAAGGTGACGGATCAGAATACCAGCACGGTGTTCGTCCTGGAGGGCAGTGTGGCGATGCGGGGAATCAATCCTGAGACGGGCCGGACAGCCGAGGTTTTGGTGGGAACAGGGCAGAAGGGCGTGGCTGTGACTGGGATACAGGGCTCCGGTCCGGGTGAAGCGCCGGTCAGAGCGTATGTGGAGGCGTTTTCCAAGGAGGAAATCGACGGTTATGTGCTGATGCAGGTGGCTGCGGACGGGGATTTGGCCCGGCGTCTGGAAGCGGCCGGATGGGATGTTTCGTGGATGAGAGACAACGCGGCGAGGCGTCTGAAGGAGGACCAGCTGCGCGCCTCCCAGCTGCTGGAGCAGATCGCGCGTCTGGAGAATGACGGAGAAAAAAAGGTATTCGACCAGATATACGGCGGCGATGATTCGGATTCCGGCTCGGGCAAAGCATCGGCCCGCCGGAAGGTTGTAATGACCATGCCGGTGACGGCCCGGGAAATCGCCGACCAGCTTGAAAATGCCGATGTGACGGTGAACTGCCCGGCCGGGGAGCCGGAAGGGTATGTTCTGCCTCTGGACTGCGATATGACGGTGCCCGCGGGGGGAAGCCTTGAAATCGGACCGCGGGTGATCGCCCAGGTGGGGGAGGGAGTCAATCTGCGGGTGGACGGAACCATGAGAACGGCGGAGGATTTTTACAATTTCGGCACAATCATCAATACCAGCGCCCACACCCTGGACGTGGGCGGGGATTTTGGCACGTATGGAATTTTAAATAATACCGGAAAAATTCGGGTGGCAGAAGGTATGACGGGGGAGGGTGGAGCTGTGTCCAATACCGGAAAGGGGTCTGTCGCGGTACAGGGGGAGCTGAATCTGGCGGGGACCAGACTGGACCTTGGCGGAGGAGACATAACCGTTGGAGGCGCGCTGGTGCTGTTGGCGGACCGGGAGGAACAGACGATTCTGGGGGATAACCTGGAAGTGAGCGGCCCGCTGGTGCTGAGGGACGGCGCGTTTCAGATAAAAGGCGGGGTTTACCGCAATGGAGCGGAGGTGGAGGATCGGTTGGAGATGTCGGGAGGCACTCTGTTTTCCGGGGATGCGGAATGCGCGATCCGGGAAGGGGAAACGGCAGCGACGCAGATACGCCTGTCCGGGGGAAACGTGTACGCGCAGAGCGGCGCCCGGGCGGCCGTTGTGATGGACGGGGGCGAGCTGACCGTGCAGGCAAACGTGCTCAGGGTGGAGGACATTTCTTCCACTGCGTTTGTGGTGGGCACAGGCACGTTGAATCTGCCGGGCCATGCCGGTCTGTCGATTGAAAACCTGGAGGAGGACCAGATGGAGGCGGTGGAAGGGGCTGACGGATGGGAGCTTGGGGTATTTTCCGGGGGTGCGATGCGGAATGTGGCGGGCAGAAAGCGGGAGGGAGAGAACGGATTAAGTGACAATGCCTTGGCGAATCCGCTTCCGGCCAGCCCGCCGGAGGCGGAGCGGGAGACGGAGCAGGAGACGGAGCTGCCGCCAGAGACCGGCGGGGCACAGGAGAGCCAGCCGTCGCAGGAGCCCGGTGGGACGCAGGAGTTTCAGCCGCCGCAAGGAAGCGGCGGGGCAGAGGATGCGCAGCCGCCCCAGGGAACCGGCGGTCTACAGGATTCCCAGCCGCCGCAGAATCCCGCCAGTCCCCAGCCGCCGGAAACTGAAACCGCCGGAGGCCAGCCCCCCCAAACCGGAACCGGCGGAGCACACCCCATGATTCCCGGGCATGGCGGCGGGCAGGATACCCCCACATTTCCCGATATCCTGCCCGCAAGCCCGTCAAATGCCGGCTGAGGCGGGAGGCGTCTATGGAAAAAGACTGTGGAAAACAGATACGGATCACCTGCTGGGGCTGCCGGGGGTCCTGCCCAGCCCCCTACGAAAACCGGATGCAGTACGGAGGCAACACTACCTGCTATTCCGTAGAGACTGGGGAGCAGCTTCTGATTCTGGACGGAGGCACAGGGCTGGCCGGGCTGGGGGAGGCGCTGTCCAAACGGCGGGACGTGAAAACAATATCCATTCTGTTGAGCCATCTCCATTTGGACCATATTTGCGGCATACCGTTTTTTAAACCCCTCTACCAGCCGGGCCGCCAGATTATATTCTATGGCTGGCAGGAGCGCCCCGGGGAGCTGAAAGCGGCGCTGGGTGCCGTCATGGGGCCGCCCTACTGGCCGGTGGCGCTTTGCGACTGCCCGGCCTCTGTGGAGTACAGAGGGCTTGGGGAGGGGCAGCGCGCCCTGCTGCCCGGCGGAATTATCCTGGAGACCATGAGGGCCAACCATCCGGGAAACACGCTGCTCTACAGCATCACCGCGGGAAACAAAAAGATCGTGTACGGTCTGGACTGCGAGATGGACGGCTCGGTTATGAACGACCTGGCGCGTTTTGCCCGCAACGCGGACCTGATGATCTGCGACGCCCAGTACAGCCCCGGGGACTACGGCTCCCACCGGGGGTGGGGTCACTCTACCTGGCGTGACGGCGTGTCCCTGGCCGAGCGCTGTCTGGCCAAGCGCGTGTGTTTCTCGCATTTTGACTGGGAGTACAGCGACAGAGATCTGATGAAAATGGATCAGGAGCTGCGGCGGGCCTTTGCCCGGGGATTTTTTGCCAGAGAGCAGATGAAAATATTGATATGAGATGAAAACCAGCGTGAAAGGAGGGGGAGAGGCCCTAAAGTCCCTTGACTTTCACGCTTATCATGTGTAAAATGACATGAGCCGCCGACGCTTAAACGGCGGCTGAACAAATTAAATCCTGCATTTTAGGGGAATGTTACTTGTATATTGGGCTGGATTCATATACAATAAAGGAGTCAAATGCTAATTTATGAACATGAAAAGGGTTTTGGGAAGTGAAAGAATATAATTGTAGAGAGATTAATCGGGAAGCCCTCTTTTGTTCGGCCACAGAAGACTACCGAAAGCCTCCCGAGCCGGATGAGGACCAGGATGTGCTCCTGCGCTTCCGGACGGGAAGGGACAATGCGGAACACGTATACTATGTGGAGGACGGCGCGGAGGTAGAGATTGAGAAAGCGGATTCCGACGAGCTGTTTGATTATTACGAATATGAGATAACCGTAGGCAGCGACTGCGTACTGTACCACTTTAAAGTTGTGAATGGGCAGGATTCCTGTATTTACAACCGTTTGGGGGTGACGGACGACGACAGAAGCTGCTTTGATTTTGCCATCATCCCGGGCTTTCACACGCCGGACTGGGCCAAAGGCGCGGTGATGTACCAGATCTTTGTGGACCGTTTTTGCAATGGGGACGAGAGCAACGACGTGCAGACCTGCGAGTATGTGTATATCGGCAGGCCGGTGACCCGGGTGGAGGACTGGGGCAAAAATCCCACCACCATGGATGTGGGCTGCTTTTACGGCGGCGACCTAAAGGGCGTCTGGGAAAAATTGGATTATATCCAGGGCCTGGGCGTGGAGGTGATCTATTTAAACCCCATCTTTGTGTCGCCCTCCAACCACAAGTACGACATTCAGGATTACGAGCACATTGATCCCCACTTCGGGGTGATTGTGGAGGATAAGGATGGGCTGGTGAAGGAGAACGCCGTGGACAACAGTCAGGCGGAAAAGTACGTGGTCCGCACGGCGTCGCCGAGAAACCTGGAAGCCAGCGACCGCTTCTTTGCGGAGTTTGTCGGGGAGGTTCACAGGCGCGGGATGCGGGTGATTCTGGACGGCGTGTTCAACCACTGCGGCTCCTTCAACAAATGGCTGGACGGAGAAGAGATTTACGCCCGCCAGGGCGGCTACGAGCCGGGGGCTTTTCTCTCCAAGGACAGTCCGTACCGCAGCTTTTTCCAGTTTTACGATGAGAAGGACAGCGCATGGCCGAGAAACAAGTCCTACGACGGCTGGTGGGGCCACGACACGCTGCCTAAGCTGAACTATGAGAGCTCGCCGAAGCTGGTGGAGTATATACTGGATATCGCCCGCCGCTGGGTATCGCCGCCCTTCAGCGTGGACGGCTGGCGCCTGGACGTGGCGGCGGACCTGGGCCATACGGCGGAGTACAACCACGAGTTTTGGCGCAAGTTCCGCAGCGCGGTCAAGGAGGTCAATCCCGACGCCCTGATTCTGGCGGAGCACTACGGCGACCCGGGACCCTGGCTGGAGGGAGACCAGTGGGATTCTGTGATGAACTACGACGCGTTCATGGAGCCCCTTACCTGGTTTCTGACCGGAATGGAGAAGCACAGCGACAGCTTCAGCGGGGAGCTGAGGGGGAACGGCGAGAACTTTTTCAACGCCATGCGCTACCACATGAGCCGCATGCAGCCCTCCTCCATACTGACCGCCATGAATGAGCTGTCCAACCACGACCACTCCCGCTTCCTCACCCGGACCAACGGGGTTGTGGGCCGGATCGGCACCGTGGGCGCTGAGGCGGCCAACAAGGGCGTGAAGGTCTGTGTTCTGCGCGAGGCCGTGATGGTTCAGATGACATGGCCGGGCGCGCCCACGGTTTATTACGGCGACGAGGCGGGGGTGTGCGGCTGGACCGACCCTGACAGCCGCCGGACCTATCCCTGGGGACACGAGGATTTGGAGCTGATCGAGTTTCACCGCTATATGATCCGCATCCACAAGGCGCTGCCCGTGCTGCGCAGAGGGGCGGTCAAGGAACTGCTCTGGGGGCGGAATGTGATTGCGTTCGGCCGCATGGATGGGAAGTACCAGGCGGTGACCGCCGTCAACAACAACGCGGAGGAACAGGAGCTGGAGATTCCCGTGTGGCAGCTGGGGATTACGGCGGAAGTGCCGCTGGCCCGCCTGATGCTCACCACGGAGGACGGATATAATGTGGGCGGCCTGCGCTACCCGGTTAAGGACGGACTGCTCAAGCTTCGGATGCCGCCCTACAGCGCCGCTCTGTTCGCCACCTACGCGGATGAATTCTTCCCGGTGGTGGCCTCGGTGGAGCAGGGGAAAATTGGGGGAGAAGTGAATGAATAAAAAGCAATGGCCCATTGTGGCCTTGCTTGCGGCCGTATTCCTGGCCGGCTGCCTGAAGGCCGGCTGGCCGGCGTCCGGCAGAGCCCCCGCCGCCCGGGAATTTTGCCTGGGCGGCGGGGCGATCCCGCATCCCTCCGGCAACGGGGAGGGCGGGGAGTGGATCGGCGCGTACGTCTGGTTCGGGGGAATCAAATGGCGCGTGCTGGAGAAATCCCCGGAGCTGTATCTCCTGGCGGACTGCATCCCCCAGACATACCGGAACCAGTGGGCGGATATGCCGTATTGGGACGATGCTGAGGGAGAGGTACTGACAAAGGACTGGCGGCACAGCGCGGTCCGTGCCTATCTGAACACGCAGCTTCTGGGCACGGCGTTTACCGGGGAGGAGCGCGAGGCCATCAACTACACGGACCGAAGCTCCCGCTGGTACAACAATCCGGAGGATAAGCTGTTTCTGCCCGGACCCGGGGACATAATCAATGAGGAGCTGGGCTTTGGGCGTGAGGCGGATGAGGCCAGGCGCTACGACAGCGCATGGTGGCTGAGGGATCAGGGCGGCCTGAGGGCGGTGGCTGCCAGCGGTCAAATCCTGGATCAGCCCGTGCCAGGCGGTGGCAAAGCCCTGCGCCCAGCCTGCTGTCTGAACAAAGAGATGGTGGTATACACCCGGGATGCCGCGTTTCTGCCGGAAGAGGCGGCCGGCGCGCAATTGATGGAGTTTAAGGACCGCAAAAGCGCCTCCGGGGAATGGGTGCTTGCGCTGTCCTGCGCCGGCCAGCACGTGACCGTGGACTCCGTCCGTTTGGAGGAGGGGCGCTGCGTCATCGGCTACAGGGACGCGGCCGTGGGCCGGGACAATTACATCTCGGCCGTGATCACGGACCAGAACGGGGAGAACGTCTTTTATTACGGGAAAATCGCGCGGACGGACCGGGATAGCTGCGGACAGGCGGAGATCACGATTCCCAGGGGGTATCAGAATCATTACCGCGTGATGATCTTTTCGGAGCAGAAGGCGGAAGCGCGCGAGACGGTCCGCGCCAGCAGGCCGGTGGCGGTCTTAAACGGCAGAACGCCGGCTGAGCTGCCTGTGGTTTCCCGGGGAGCGCTGCCGGGCGACGCGCGGATTGAACCGCTCAACACAAAGATCAGCCGCGCCTACGACCCGTATCTGCTCTGGACCGGCGACGATTACCGGGCCGCGGACCAGGAGGAGAAGTTCCGCGCGGGCACGGCCATTCTTCTCTACCAGGAGCTTCTGACCGAGCGGGCGGACCGGCTGAGCGGCAGCGCGGTCCATGAGGGCGTTGCCTACGCCCTGGAACATCCCGACGATATCACCGAACTGGCGGAGGCGCTTTTCGGGCTGGCGGATATCATGGAGACGAATGTTCAGGAATCCATGGAACAAAATTATGAGCTGTCCGGGGCCCGGAAGGCTTTGCACGATTCTTGCGGGGAAATCGATCTGCCCGGATACGCGGAATACCTGGACTACACAGGGGAAATGTATGAGGGTGCGGACGAAGGCACAAAGGGCGGGATTTTGACGGCGGCGGTGGCCTACATGCTCAAATACCGGCTGAACCAGGAGGTGGACGAGGAAGTGCTTGAGATAATCCGGGCGGACATCCTCAGCGGCGGCGAGGAGCTGGAACCGGTTATAGACGCGTATGAGACCTTTTTCGCGCTGCGCCCGGCTCTGACAATCCGGGAAATGATGAATTATGCGGTGGAATGACAGGCGTACATAGAGAGAGTCCCGGGATTCGGCGAATGAATCCCGGGACTTTTATGATTGAATGCAATGGGCGATTGTTTTGGAGAAGGGCTATTTGGCTGCCTTGACTTCCTTCCACATGTCGTTGTAGATGGTCTCCACGTCGTCTCCCAGGAACTGGAAGGTCTCGCTGCCCTTTAAGGAGCTGATATCCGGGAACACGGCCTTGTTCTCCTGCAATTCCGGATCCAGCAGGTCGAAGGCGCCCTTGTTGGGGGTGGGGTAGGTGATGTACTCAAAGTTGCGTTTTGCGATGTCCGGGCGGCACATGAAGTCGATCCACTTCTCCGCGTTCTCCTTGTTCTGCGCGTTGGCGGGGATCACCCAGGAATCCAGCCACAGGTTGGTGCCCTCCTCGGGGATCACGTACTCCAGATCGTAGTCCAGTCCCAGATCCGCCGCCTGCTCCTGAATGTAGAGCATCTCGCCGGAGTAGATCACGCCCACGGCCGCCTCGGCATTGATCATCTTGTCGCGGACCTGGTCGATCACGTAAGCCTGCACCAAAGGTTTCTGGGCGATCAGCAGGTCTCTGGCCTCGGCCAGTTCCGCCTCGTTGGTGCTGTTTAAGGAGTATCCCTTGCTTTTTAAGGCCACCATAAAGGCGTCGCGCACGCTGTTCTGCATGAGGATTTCCCCGCTTAAGCGCTCATCCCACAGATCGGCCCACTTGGTGGGGGCGGGCACGCCCAGCTCCTCCAGGCGCTGCTTGTTGTAGAGGATGCCGACGGTACCCCAGCAGTAGGGCACGGAGTATTTGTTCTCCGGGTCGAAGTCCTTGGACATTTCCATGTATTCCGGACCAATCTCCTTGATATTGGGGATGTTGTCGAAGTTCAGGGGGGCCAGCATGTCGTTCTGGATCATGCGCTGGATCATGTAATCGGAGGGGCATACCACGTCGTACTTTACGCCCCCGGCCTCGATGATGGGGAACATCTCCTCGTTGGTCTCGAACACGTCGTAGACCACGTCGATTCCGGTCTCCTCCTCGAACATGGCCTCCACTTCCTCGTCGATGTATTCCCCCCAGTTGTACACGTAGAGCTTGTTGCTCTCCGCGTCCGCGCCGGTTTCAGCAGCTTTGTCGGATTTCCCGCAGCCGGCCAGCATAACGGCTGCGGCCGCGGCAATCAGGGCGGTCAGGGTCATTGTTCTCACAGTCTTTTTTCTCATAATTGTTCTCCTCTTTGAAATGATGTGTTATAAGTGATCCCCGGCCGTTAATGGTCATCGGGTTTCTTTGCGGAACGGAAATTGACGATCAGAAGCAGGATGAGCACGGTCAGGAAAATGACGGTGCTTAAGGCGTACATGGAAGGCCGTATTCCGCGTCTGACTTCGCTGTAAATCAGGGTGGAGAGGGTGTTGATGCCCGCTCCCTTCGTAAAGTGGGTGATAATGAAATCGTCTAAGGACATGGTGAAGGCCAGCAGGAAGCCGGACAGCACGCCGGGCATGATATCCGGAAATACCACCTTGAAGAAAGCCTTCACCGGCGCAGCGCCCAAGTCTAAGGCCGCCTCATAGGTGGTGCGGTCCGTCTGCTTGAGCTTGGGCATGACGCTTAGGATCACATAGGGTATATTGAAGGTAATGTGGGAGATCAGAACCGTCTGAAATCCCAGGGAGATGCCGAAGGCGATAAAGGCCAGCATCAGGGAGATACCCGTGACGATGTCCGCGTTCAGCATGGGAATGTTGGTGATCCCCATGATCACGGTGCGGGGCAATGCCCGCATGTTGTTGATGGCCACGGAGGCCGCCGTGCCGATGATCGTGGCCGCAAGGGCGGACACAAAGGCGATCAGCAGGGTGGTGTACAGCGCGCTCATGATGGGGCGGCTGTCGAACATCTGCACATACCAGTCCAGGGTGAACCCGCCCCACTGGGTTCTGGACTTGGAACGGTTGAAGGAGAGGACCATCATGGTCAAAATCGGAGCGTACAAAAAGACCAGGATGATTACCATATAAAAATCGGAAATGATTTTCCGCAGTGTCTGCGTGCCTTTTGTCATCAGAATGCCGTCCCCTCTCCATTTTTATCGTATTTGGCGATCATCGCCATGCTGATCAGAATAAATACCATGAGCACCAGGGACAGTCCGCTGCCCAGATGCCAGTTGCTGCCCTTGGTGAATTCCTGCTCGATCACGTTGCCGATCAGCAGGATCTTGCTGCCGCCGAGCAGGTCGGAGATCACGAAGGTGGTCAGCGAGGGCACGAAAACCATGGTGATGCCGCTGATAATCCCCGGGATGCTTAAGGGCAGCCAGATGAAAATCAGGGTCTGGAAGCTGTTGGCCCCCAGGTCCTTGGCGGCGTTGATGGTGTTGTCGTCGATTTTGGAGAGCACGTTGTAAATGGGCAGGACCATGAAGGGCAGGAAGTTGTACACCATACCCAGGATAATGGCCCATGGCGTGTTGATCAGGGACTGCTTTGGCAGGTGAAGCCAGGTCAGGATTCCGTTGATCACGCCGTTCTTTTCCAATAACGTCTGCCAGGCCATGGTGCGCAGCAGGAAGTTCATCCACATGGGCAGCACGAAAATGAACACGATAAAGCCGCTGGCCGCCTGGCCCCGTCCCCGCAGGATCATAGCCAGGGGATAGGCCAAAAGCAGGCAGATTAAGGTGCTCACCAGGGACAGGCCCAGGGAGAGCCACAGGGCGCTGGCGTGGTCCGCCGAGGCGATGGCCAGCACGTTCTGCAGGGTAAATGCGCCGGATTTGTCGGTGATGCCGTACCAGAAAATCAGCGCCAGGGGGATGAGGGTGAAGCCCACCATCCAGAGCAGGTATGGCCCGGACAACAGCTTTTTGCCCAGAGCCGCGCGGTTTTCATTATTCATTGACTCCCAACGCCTCCTCGTCCTCAGAAGCAGGCTTGTTCATGATCTGAATCTCAAAGGGCTCCACGTGGATGCCCACCTGCTGTCCAACCGGGAACATGTCGGTGGAGTGCACCAGCCACTCGAAGCCGTCCGGCGTGGTGACCTCCATCTCGTAGTGCACGCCCTTGAAGATCAGGTGGGTCACAACGCCCTGGAGCGTGCCGTCCTCGGGCTTCACCAGATCGATGTCCTCGGGCCGGATCACCACGTCCACGGGCCTGTTGTTGCCGAAGCCCTTGTCCACGCAGACAAAGCGGGCGCCGAAGATTTCCACCAGCTCGTCGCGGATCATGGTGCCGGGCACAATGTTGCTCTCGCCGATGAAATCGGCCACAAAGGCGTTCTCCGGCTCGTTGTAGATCTGCTCCGGGGAACCCATCTGCTGGATGTAGCCCTGGTTCATGACCACGATGGTGTCGGACATGGTCAGCGCCTCCTCCTGATCGTGGGTGACGTAGATGAAGGTGATGCCAAGTTCATTTTTCAAACGGATCAGCTCGTACTGCATGTCCTGGCGGAGCTTTAAGTCCAGCGCGCCCAGCGGTTCGTCCAAAAGAAGCACCCGGGGTTCGTTCACAATAGCCCGGGCGATGGCGATCCGCTGCTGCTGGCCGCCGGACAGGGAGCTGACGTCGCGCTTCTCGTAGCCGGGCAGGTTTACCAGCTTGAGCGCATATTTGATCTTGTCGTCGATGTAGGCTTTGGGTTTATTCTTGATTTTCAGGCCGAAGGCGATATTCTCCGCGATATTCATGTGGGGGAACAGCGCGTACTTCTGGAACACGGTGTTGAGCTGGCGCTTGTAGGGCGGCAGCTTGGTGATGTCCTGACCGTCAAAAATCACGTTTCCGGTGTCGGGGGATACAAAGCCGCCCAGAATCCGCAGCGTGGTGGTCTTGCCGCAGCCGCTGGGGCCCAGCAGCGTCACAAAGCTGTTCTCCTTGATGGAAAGGTTCAAATCGTCCAGTACCAGTTCGCCGTCAAAGCTTTTGGAAATATTTTTCAAATCAATCAATGGCTGGCTCATTGTATTCTTCTCCTTTGGTATTAAAAGTTAAAAGCTGGGGGGCGAACTCACCCACAGGATCACGGCTCCGGCTTTGCTGGTCAGATAGTGCTTTTTATCGGCCACAAAGTAGAAGGATTCCCCTTTTTTCGCCTTATATGTCTTGGTACCCCGATGGATGGAAACGCTTCCCTGGAGCACATAGCCGAATTCCTCTCCCTCATGGGGATTGTCCGGGTATGTGGAGCCGCCGGCCTCCAGGGTGAGAAGTATGGGTTCCATCACGTTTTTCTGGGCGTTGGGAATGATCCACTTGATCTCGTTGTGCAGCTCCGTGTCGATCTTCTCAAAATAGTCCTGCTTGCTGAATACGATCTGCTCTTCCTGGGTCTCGTTGAAAAATTCTCCGATGGAGGTGCCCAGACATTGCAGAATGTCCATCAGCGTGGCGATGGAAGGGGAAGTCAGATCCCGCTCCAGCTGGGAAATGAAGCCCTTGGACAGCTCCGTGCGGTCCGCCAGCTCCTCCTGGGTCAGCCCCTTGAGTATTCGCAGTTCTTTAAGCTTTGCACCTATCTGCATCCTGCACCTCCTGATTCTGGTCTCAAAGTGAATGTTCTCAAAAGTATAATAAAAAACGCCTGGAAGTTTACAAATACTAACTGATGATAAAAATAACCAAAAAGTTTAGTAATAATAAACACATGCGAAGCTAATTATACCGCGTTTTACAGTTCTGTCAATACCTTTTTATAAGTTTTGAAAGGTCCGCCGAAAATTTCCCAAAATTATGGAAGGAAGCACTTTCTGGTTAACAAACAGAAAAAATTATGGTATGATTGTTTTAGTTTTTAAAAAGTACCATTCTGGGAGGTAAAAGAGCGATGAAAGGTAAATATATGGCGTATGTAGGGTCCTACTCCTACACCGGAAAAGCGAAGGGAATCACGGTTTTTGATGTGGACGTGGAACAGGGAACGTTCAAAGAACGGTGTGAGGTGGAGGTGGACAACTCCTCCTATGTGATTGCTTCCAGCGATGGAAAGACGCTCTACTCCATTGCCGACGAGGGCGTGGTGTCCTTCCGCATCCTGGCGAACGGAAGCCTGGCCAGGCTGAACAGCGCGTCCATACGCGGTATGAGAGGCTGCCACCTTTGCACGGATAAAGAGGACAAGTATGTGTTTGTCTCAGGATATCACGACGGGAAAACCACGGTGCTCAGCCTGAATGCCGACGGCTCCGTGGGACATATTGTGGACGGCGTGTTCGACAAGGGCTACGGCAGCGTCGCGGAGCGCAACTTCCGCCCCCATGTGACCTGCACCAGGAGGACCCCGGACGGGCGCTTTGTCATGAGCGTGGACAACGGCATCGACCAGGTGAGAATTTACCGGTTCAACGAGCGGGACGGAAGGCTGGTTCAGGTGGACGCGATCCGCTGCGATTTGGAGTCGGCTCCCAGACATTTCCGGTTCAGCGAGGACGGAAGGTTCATCTATCTGATGTACGAGCTGAAAAATGTGATCGATGTGTTCACCTACGAGCCCGGCGACCGGGCGCCGGTGATTGAGAAGATTCAGACCATTTCCACCACGGGAACCGCAAAGCCCAGCACCCTGACCGCGGCCTGCGCCATGCGGTTATCCCGTGACGGGAAATACGTTTACTGTACCAACGCGGGCGAGAATACCGTCAGCATCTACAGCAGGGACGAGAAAACGGGACTTCTGACCATGATCTGCTGCCTGCCGATCAGTGGGGAGTACCCCAAGGACGTGGCGATCTTCCCGGACAACAAACATATCGCCTCCGTGAACCACGACAGCGGCACCTTAACCTTTTTTAACGTGGACTATGAAAAGGGCCTGCTGGTGATGAGCGGCCGGGCCATCGAGGTCAACGAGCCCAACTGCTGCGCCATTGTAAAGATCGGATAAGCGGCCCGCGGTAGAGCGCGGCGCGGACGGCAGGAGATTGAGACAGACAAGGAGCATATGACATGGCAGGTTCAACGTACGGGACGATACTGAAGATAACCACATGGGGGGAGTCCCACGGAAAGGGGATCGGCGTGGTGGTGGACGGCTGTCCGGCCGGGCTGGAGCTTGACGAGGCGGATATCCAGGCGTGGCTGGACCGCAGAAAGCCGGGACAGAGCAAGTTTACCACCGCCAGGCAGGAGGGCGACCGCGTGGAGATACTCTCCGGCGTGTTCGAGGGAAGGACCACGGGCACGCCCATCGCCCTGGAGGTGCGCAACACGGATCAGCGCTCCCACGACTATGGGAACATCATGGACGTGTACCGCCCGGGACACGCGGACTATACCTTTGACCGGAAGTACGGATTCCGGGATTACCGCGGCGGCGGCCGTTCCTCCGGCAGGGAGACCATCGGACGCGTGGCGGCCGGCGCCATAGCGGCCAAGGTGCTGGAGAATTTGGGCATCCGCGTTCAGGCCTACACCCGGTCCATCGGCCCGGTATCCGTCCGGCCGGAGCGGTTTGACGCTGAGGAAATGTGGAAGAACCGGCTTTATATGCCGGATGCGCAGGCCGCCAAGGAAGCTGAGGCATATCTGGAGGAATTGATGGCCCGCCGCGATTCCAGCGGCGGCGTGGTGGAATGCCGGGTCACGGGACTGCCCGCCGGCATAGGGGAGCCGGTGTTTGAAAAGCTGGACGCCAATCTGGCCAAGGCCATCCTCTCCATCGGCGCGGTGAAGGGCTTCGAGATCGGGGACGGCTTTGCCGCCGCCGGGTCCACGGGCTCTGTGAACAACGACGCCTTCGGTTCGGAGAATGGCTCGGTCTACAAAAAGACCAATCACTCCGGCGGAACCCTGGGCGGAATCAGCGACGGCGGCGATCTTGTTTTCAGGGCCGCTTTCAAGCCCACGCCCTCCATCGCCTCCGCCCAGCAGACCGTGAACCGGTCCGGCCAGGAGGTGGAGATCGAGATTCACGGCCGGCACGACCCGATTATCGTGCCCCGGGCGGTGGTGGTGGTGGAAGCCATGACCGCGCTGACGGTGTGCGATCTGATGTTTGTGTCCATGTGCTCCAGAATGGACAGGATTCAGGCGTTTTTCAGGGGCTGAGGCGCGGGCTTCCGAACTAAAATTTACGCGGGCGGTATTCGTTTCCGCCGCAGCGTGAAAATGCCGATTTCCAGGGGATGAATACCCTGTAAACCGGCATTTCGTTTTTTAGGAGCTGAAGCTGGCGGCGCGGCTATGAAGTTCAGATAGATACAGCTCCGGCCGGGCCGTACCAAGCTTAGATTGTAAACAGTTTTCCTAATTCCGGCTGCTTTGTTCGCACCCGGCAGCGGCGGAGCGCGCTCCACAGCGTAGCCTGATGGCTGGTTATAACCGGAATGCCCAGGTCTGTTTCCAGCACATTTATAAATCCCAGTGTATCCAGGGCCATACAGCTGAGAAAGAATACATCCGCCCCCATAAGATCCATCGCTTTGCAATTTCTGTAAAGGAACGGCTTGTCTGCATTGGGAATGCGGCCCTGATAGACGCCGGACATATCCATACCGGCAATATTGCAGACCTTATAACCATTATTTTCCAGAAATTGCCGTTCCGCCTCGTTGGTATTATCCGGGTAAGGGGTCAGTACGGCCACTGATTTCGCCCCAAGGGCGCGCAGGGCTTCCAGCACCGCGGTGCTGGTGGTAAGGCCCGGGGTACCGCTGGCGCTCTCGATCCTGTCGATACATTCCTGATCCCAGCCAACGCCCTTGATAAAACTCCCGGAGGTGCAGCCGAACACGATCAAATCCAGGTCCTGCCCTTTATATTTGGCGGCAGTATCTTCCAGCTGAGCGGTGAGAATGGCCAGGCCCTCCGGGGTGGGGCCTGGGAACGGCATTTTCATGGACGAGAAGGAGACTCCCTCCGGCGCCCAGGTATGGAATGCGTGCTCGATGTTCTCCCCAGGCATGGGACTGATCAGCCCGATTCTTGCTCTCCATCCATACATATCATTTCCACATCCTTTCTTTAATTTTATTTATGTTAAGTATAGTATTTTTTTGCCGCCATAACATTGTGCAAAAGAACAATAGAATGGAAAAAGGCTCCGGCGGTCAGTGTTTGTTTAAACACCTGACGCCGGGGCCTTGCTGTTTACAATATAACCGTATAGAGGATAACATGTTGTGTGATTCTGGCCGGAAGCCTTAAGCTCTTCCCTTCCCGCTGTGCTCCAGGAGAAACTCCAGCGTCGCCTGGTTGTACGCCTCCAGCTGTTCCCACTGGTGTACGTGCCCGCCGCCACGGCAGAGGTAGAGGCTGCTGCCGGGGATTCCTTCGTACAGCTCCATTGTTTTTTCCATGGTGACGAACAGATCGCAGTCCCCGGCCGCGATGAGCGACGGGGCCTTGATTTTGCCCAGGTCCGCGGCGGTGTTGTGGCTGAGGCAGGCGTTGCACTGAGCTTTGTAGGCGTATTGGGGCATGGGGTAGGGATAAGCCCGATCCTGGCGCTCCGCAGCGTACATCTCCTGCTCCCGGGTGTTCTGAAAACCCTGGGAAAAGGTCATCCACTGGTTCAAGCGCTTGAAGGTGACGGGGTCCAGCTGGCCGATGCTGCTTTTCAGCACCTCGATGGCCCGGCGGAAGCTGGTGCTGACGCTGGCAAAGGTGCTGGTCAGAATCAGGGAGCGCACCCGCTGCGGGTGTTCGATGGCGATGTGCTGAGCGATGGCCCCGCCCATGGACACGCCGTTTATGTGGGCGGATTTGATGTCCAGGGCATCCAGGATACTGACGGCGTCCAGAGCCATCTCCCCGGTGGAGTAGGACTCTGCCTCAGGCTTGGAGGAGCGGCCGGCCCCCCGGTTGTCAAAGGTGATACAGCGGAAATGCCTGGCGTAGGCATGAACATTTGGAGACCATTTGTCACCCGGAGCGCCCAGGCCCATGATCATGAGCAGGGGCTCCCCCTGCCCGGTGACGGTGACGTGAAAGGTCAGGCCGTTTACCTCGATTTCTCTCTCAAACCGTTCGTCCATGGGTTAATCCCTTTCCTTTCGCGGTGTTTTTCCGTCATAAAGCTTTCGCAGCACGGTGCCGCAGGGCGGAAGCTCGCGCCTCATGCGGTCCAGGACCGGCGTGTAGCTCAAATCCGTGATGGGCAGGTCAAGGCGCACGTTGTTTAAGGCGCTGAGACACATTCCCTCTAAAATCTCGTACCCGTGATACGCGGTGTCGATGTTGCAGGAGTGGACCATGGAGTCGTCCTCCAGCCACTGGGCAAACTGGGTGTAGTAGGGCGTCTGGATGGGAATCTGCTGGTGGTTGCGCCAGCCGGGATCCTTGCCTGTTACCAGGCGTCCGTCCGTCTCCTTGGTGCAGGCGCCCCAGAAGCCGTCGGTCTCGGCGTACATATAGCCGTCGGTGCCGTAAACGGTCAGGCGGTTGTCGCTGCTGGAAAACTCAGGCGGATTGTGGGCCTCGGAGAGGTAGCCGCACTCGATGTAGGCGCGGACGCCGTTTTCCAGCTCCATGGTGCCGAGCAGGTAGTCCGGCGCAGGATGGGAGTCCTCCAGGGTGGCAGGCCCGTGAATGTGCCCGGCCACCCACTTGGCCCTGTGGCCGCCGTTGATCCACAGGGTGTAGTCCACATAATGGGTGCCCAGCTGGGAGAACCAAGCCTGGGTCTCCACGTGGATTTTGCGGATATCGCCGATCACGCCCCCGTCGATCTTTTCCTTCATCCGCTGGAACTGGGACAAATATTTCTGCTGGTGGCATACCACCGCCTTAATTCCGTTCTCATGGCACAGGCGCACCATCTCCCTGGCCTCCTGCAGGGACTCGGCCATGGGCTTTTCCAGGGACATGGCCTTTACCCCGTACTTGATGCCCAGCTCGATCATACTCAGGCGCATGTCCGGGTAGGTGACGAACACGAACACCTCGGGCCGCACCGTTTTCAACATCTCCTCGGCATCCAAAAACTGGGGAATGTGCTCCAAATGGTATTCCGCCGCCACCCGGTCGATGGCTGCCTGGTCAATATCGCAGAGCCCCACAAGCTCATAGTAATCGGGATTCTCCAAAAGCCCGTGGATGTGGATTCTTCCCCGCACGCCAAGTCCCATAACGGCAACCGTATGTTTGCTCATATGATTTACTCTCCTTCATATTTATTGTGAACATTGAAAGCACTCGTTCTCATTTTCGAAACTGCTTCATGTAATTGCCGTCCCGCATCACCACGCCGTCCGAATCGCGGACCGCGTCGGGGGATTCGTCCTCCACCATGATCCAGCCGCCGTAGCCGGTTTCCTCCAGATAGCGGACCACGGCGGAATAGTCGATGGTGCCTTCGCCCATCACCGCCCACCGGCCGTCCGCGCCCTGATCCTTAAAATGGACGTGGCGGATCTTGTCCCGGCTCTCCCTGAGGATTTCCATGGCGTCCATGCCGCCGTTTACAATGTGCCCGATATCCGGCGCATAGCCGATATCCGTGGCCGCCAGCAGGTCAAAGAGCACTTTGTAGTCCTCCCGGGTGCGAAACAGTGAGTTTTGGGCGGAATTGGGGTGGTAGCAGGTGACGATGCCGGCCTCGGCCGCCTGGTTGGCTACCGCTGACATGCAGGCGATCAGGCAGCGCCGCCTGTCCGCCAGGGCCTCGCCCGTGCCCCGGGGTCCCGCGCCCGCGTGGTGGGAGACCATCAGCTTGGCAAATGGGAAATGCTTCAGAAAACCGATGGCCCTGTCCGTGAGGCGGCTCTCCTCTTCTGTCTGGGACTGGTGCTCCCAGGGCTGGTGGAGCACCAGGGCGGCCAGCTCCATGTGGTGCTGCGCCAGCAGGCCCCTCACCTCATCGGGGCGGTCGAAGTAGGGGCCTAACATGCAGATTTCCGCTTCCAGCCCCTGAAAGCCGGCGGCCGCGGCGGTTTCGATGATGTGGGGCATCCGGCCCGCGTAGGTTTCCTGGTTCATTTTCCAGGGATAGGTCTGACAACCGTACAGTATGTTGCTCATTGTGATACCTCCGTTTGCGTGGTTACAGGTATTGTTCCAGGTTGCTTTTTAATATGAGGGAAGAGCGGACGTATTCCATGGAGGCCGGGGGCGCGGCTCCGTGGAGCAGGAAGTCCGTCAGCCGCTTTGCGCCCAGCCGGCCCTGGTGCCTGGGGTTGCGGAACAGGATCGCGGTCATGGTGCCGCGCTTCATGTACAGGGCGCTTTCGGCGCACAGGTCGCTGCCGGCCAGACGGACTCTGCCTGAGAGACCCAGCTCCTCCACAACCTGGGCCATCACCAGGCTGCAGCGCAGGTTGACCGAGTAGAGGGCCTGGATGGAGGGATCGGTGGACAGGGCCTGGCGGAGCCGCTCCCTGATTCCGTCCCGCTCCGGGTAGCCGTAGAGCTTGATCAGCCGCCGGGGGGAGGCGCTCTGGTTTAGATATTGCTCGAACCCCAGCATACAGCTGCGGTTGGAGTGAAGCAGCACATCGCCCGCGCACATCAGAATCGTTTCCCCGGGCCGGGTTTGGGAGACCAAAAGCTCAGCCGCCACCTGGCCGTCCACCTGGCCGTCGGACTGGGCGCAGAAGAGGTAGGAGCCCTGGGGATCGTCCTCGCTGACCAGAACCACGGGTATGCCGCCCTCCTGAAGCCGGTGCAGCATGGCAAACCCCTCCCTGAAGATTCGGCCTCCGGTGATAATCCCGTCGATCTCGCCCCGGGTGTCCCGCAGGATGGAGCGCAACAGCTCGGGAAACTGTTTTCCCGGCGCATCGGAGTAGGCGGCTCTGCGGATGTCCAGGTGATAGGCCTTCAGCTCATCCAGGCAGGAGTTGGCGCCCTCCCACAGCTGAGAGTAGAAGAAGCGGTTGCTGCCCTGAGCCTCCGGAAACGCAGCCACGATGCGGACGGGTTTCTTGCGCATGGCCGCGGACTGTTTGCCGGGCTGATAGCCCATCTCCGCAGCCATGCGCCGAATCTCCGCGGCCACGGCCGGGCTGACGCCTGGCTTGCCGTACAGGGCCCTGTGCACGGTAGCTCCTGAAACGCCCACTGCTTTGGCGATTGTGCTAATGGTAATATGTCCCTCCATATGAATTCTCCCAATAAAAAGTCACCAAAATTGATTTCAGCCTGATTATAGCAGTAACCGGGGATATGGTCAATGAAAATTGTATATTTTGCATTAAATATGTTGTATATATCTGTATTTTTACTATTTTTATTATGCAAAATATACTAAAATAAAATGTGCAAAATGTGCAAAAAATTTGTACAAAACAAAAAACAACATACCAATTCGTTTAAAATGGCCATAAATGGTATGATGAATTTATGGGATGAAAACGCGAAATATAGACAAATAACACGATAAACACGCTTTAAATGCGGTAAAAATTAAAATAATGGTTAAAAAGCTATTTACAAACATCATATGTTATGATAATATAAGGACAGACGATATGAAAATGTACACAAGTATTACTCGCAAATGTTGACTGGAAACTAACAAAATGACGACGGGGTTCACCGCGGGAAGGAGGATCCAATGCGCAAAGATTTGAGAGAATTTCAGAACATCGATGTGCTTCCCATGGCGACGGCCCAGAAGGTCAAGACCATGATTATCCAGCGTCAGATGAAGCCCGGAGACAGGCTTCCCACGGAAAAGGAGCTGGCCGATCTATTCGGCGTGAGCCGCTCCACGCTGCGGGAGGCTATGAAGTTCCTGAGAGCGGAGAACGTGGTTGTGATCCGACAGGGCAGCGGAACCTTCGTCAGCGCGGGAACCGGAATCGGTGAAGATCCTCTGGGTCTGCATTTTACCAATCAGGAGAATCTGATTGAGAATTTGTTTGAGACGCGTATGCTGATCGAACCGCAGATCGCAGGCCTGGCGTGCCAGAGAGCCACGCCCCAGGACGTCAAGAACCTGGAGCGGCTGGTGGCGGAGATGGACCGATGTGAGGTGAACAGCAAGGTTTGGGCTGAGCTTGACGCTCAGTTCCACACCGGGGTGGCGGAGTGCACGCACAACGAGGTTCTGATCCGGGTGGTGCCGATTATCATCGAATCCATCCGCAGAAGCCATGTGGAGACCCACGACGATCTGGAGAGCTTCAGACGGGCGAAACGCAGCCACCTGGGAATTTGTAAAGCCATAGCCGGAGGCGATTTTGTGGAAGCAAAATTTCAGGCCGAACGGCATGTGTGGGAAACATTAAATGATGTAAGAGAAATGGAGGAACGAAAATGAAAAAAAGACTGTTTGGAAAGAAAACGCTGGCAGTGACCATGGCGGCCCTGATGGCGGCTGGGATGCTGGCAGGCTGCTCCTCAGGCAGCAAAGAGACAAACGCGGCACCGGCCGGTGACACCACCGCGGCGCAGGCAGACACCACCGCAGCGGGCGGGGACGCCGCTCAGGCGACCGAGGGGTCCGGCGAGCCGGTTACCATCAAGTTCCGCTACTGGGCGGACAACACGGACTACTCCGCGCTGATGCAGGAGATCATCGCCAAGTTTAACGCTGAGAACGGCAAGGGAATCACCGTTGTGGGCGAGGAAAGCCCCTGGGACGGCGGCGCGTACTCCGAGAACCTGTTCAACGCCAAGATGGGCGGCGGCGACGTGGACTGCGCGACCTGGAAGCTGACTTCCACCCCCCTGTTTGTAAACAACGACCTGCTGGCCGATCTGACTCCCATGATCGACGGCTGGGACAAGAAGGACGACATCGACGACAATATTTACAATATCATGAGACAGGCCGGCGGCAGCGACAGCATCTACGTGATGCCCTGGAATATTCAGGTATTGTACGTATACTACAGACCGTCAATCTTTGAGGCGGCCGGCGTAGAGGTTCCCAAGACCTATGAGGAATTCCTCACCGCCATCGAGAAGTGCACCATGGATACCAACGGCGACGGCAAGACCGATGTTTACGGCTTTGGTATGAGAGGCGCAAAGGGCGGCCAGGAGCCGTGGGGCAGCTTTGTCTACGGACGCGGCGGCAACTTTGAGGATATGACCACTCCGGAAGCAGTTCAGGGCATGCAGGACTTCATCGACATCTACACCAAGGGCTATGTACCGCCGACGGCTACCAGCGACGGCTTCAACGAGATTATTGCAAACTTTAAGTCCGGCTTAACCGCCATGACCATCCACCACACCGGTTCCTCCGCAGATATGGAAGCGACCTTCGGCGACGACGTGTCCGCGTTCCCGTTCCCGGCAGGCAAGGGCCAGTGGACCTCCATGGGCGACACCGAGACCGTTATTTTCGAGTCCTGCCAGAACAAAGAGGCCGCCTTTGAGTGGGTATCCTACTTAGCTGCAGGCGAAGGCCAGAAGATGTGGTGCGAGGGCACCGGCAACGTACCGGTCAGCAAGACCGTACAGGCGGGCGACTTCTTCCAGAACAACCGTTTCATGAAGGCATCCATCGACGGACAGAGCTACGCAGGCATCCTGCCGATCCTGGATACCACAACCGAGTGGATTTCCACTCTGTGGCCCAACACCGTATCCCAGGCCCTGACCGGCAGCATCACCGCCGAGCAGTGCATGAAGACCCTTCAGGAGGGCTTGTACCGCTAACCGTAACTTACCGATGGGGTTGCAGCAAAAACTGCAGCCCCATAAATCAGAAGGGGGATTTGATCAATGGTCAAGAAACGATCCATATGGCCATACCTGCTGGTTGCTCCGGCAGTTCTCATCATCTTGTGCGTGGTGTTCATACCGGTCATCAACGCAATTACCATGAGTTTCCAAAATTACGACCTGCGCAGACCGAAAGAGATTGCCTTTAACGGAGTTGCCAACTATGCAAAAGCCTTCGGGGATCCGCTGTTTTGGGGCGCGCTCTGGAGAACCATTGTATGGGTAGTGGCGGGCGTGGGTTTTCAGTTCCTGTTCGGATTCATTCTCGCCCTTCTGCTGAATCAGAAGTTCGTCGGGCGCGGAGCAGTGCGCGCGGTGAGCATGATTCCCTGGGTGACACCGGGTGTTTTGATCGGCCTTATGTGGCGCTGGATTTACGACGGCAACTTCGGCGTGCTCAATGACCTGCTGTTAAAGATACACGCCATCGGGGACAAGATACCGTTCCTGTCCCAGGTGGGCACGGCGTTTCCGAGCGTAATCGTCACCATCGTATGGCAGGGTATTCCGTTCTTCGCGCTGATGCTGCTGGCTGCTTTGCAGGGCGTTTCCACGGAAATGTACGAGGCGGCCGACATCGACGGGGCTACCGCCTGGCAGAAGTTAATCTATGTCACGCTCCCGTCCATCAAGAACACGATCTTTGTCACCGGACTGCTGCGCGTGATCTGGGTGGCCAACTCCGTGGACGTGATCTTCAACATGACGGAGGGCGGACCGGCCTACTCCACACAGACGCTCAGCGTCTACATCTTCAACAAGGGCAACGCGCTGGATCTGGGATACGCTTCAGCCATGGCGCTGCTGATGGCGGCACTGCTCTTGGTTGTAGCCATTCCGTATCTGAAAATGAACTTTAGGGAAGAGGGGTGAGGACATGAAAAGACAATCAAGTGTAAAACGCTTTTTCATCGTATTCGTTCCGCTGATTCTCCTGATGGTGTTCATCCTGTTCCCGTTCTACTGGACCTTCGTGACCTCTGTGAAGCCCCAGGACGAGCTCTACGGAGCGGTTGTTACATACTGGCCCAGCCATGTGACCTTTGAGGCCTACAGCAAGCTGTTCACCACCACGGTGAATTTCCTGACGGCCATGAAGAACAGCTTTATCGTGGCGTCCTTCACCACCATCGTGTCGCTGACCGCTTCCACT
>JAGZSY010000022.1 GCA_018380885.1 Enterocloster asparagiformis | reverse complement strand
AGCGGATAACGGTGGTCTATTTGTTGTACCTGAAATTCAATCAACAATAAGTTTTGATAATTTTTCATTTTCCTATTGACTTTTTATTTGCAGGCTAAATCATACATGAAAAAAATGAATGTAAACATGAAAAACGTGAACTTTACAAATGAGCTGATTTTGGTTAATATTACAATAAAAGAAGCCAAAAATCAATTCATATATATAAAATGGTTGTATATATATTGAAAAAAGGAGAGAAAATGGACAAAGTTGAACAGAAAATCATCGATTTAATCGAAAAGCATAAAGATGAGATTATCGCTATCGGAAGAGACATCTGGAACGAGCCCGAGCTTGGTTACAAGGAGTACCGGACAGCTGGAAAATTTAGCCGCCATTTGGAAAAGTTTGGAATTGAGGCGAAATCACATCTGGCAATAACAGGAGCTAAGGGGTATTTAAAAGGTACCGGGGCCCCGGGGCCCACTGTGGCCCTGATCGGAGAGATGGACGCTCTGCCAATGGCGGACAGCCCCTATGCCGGCAGGGAAACGGGGGCGGCTCATTGTTGCGGGCATAACGCGCAGATGGCGGGCATGATGGGCGCGCTGTACGCGCTTTGCGATGCCCAGGTGCGGGAGGCAATGGACGGAAATGTGGTGTTCTTTGCGGTGCCGGCTGAAGAGTTTGTTGAGATGGAGTTCAAGCACGGTTTGATGGAACAGGGGGAAATCGCCTTCGGAGGAGGAAAGTCGGAACTGATCAGAGTGGGTGCCTTCGACGACATCGACATTGCGGTGGGGCATCACATTGCGCCCGGAATCGGCGTGGCGCTGTCCAATCACCGGTCCAACGGTTTTATGAGCAAGATCGTCCGCTTTCACGGGATACCGGCCCACGCAGCGGAAGCGCCCTGGAGCGGAGTGGATGCACTGAGCGCGGCGGCTTTGGGAATACAGGCGGTCAATGCCCAGCGGGAATCCTTTCGGGACCAGGATACGGTGCGGGTGCACGGGTTTATCTCCAAAGGTGGTGAGGCCATGAATGTAGTCGCGGACAATGTGACGATGGAATATTCCGTGCGGGCCAACAATATACCAGCGATTTTGGACGCCAGCCGAAAATTTGACCGCGCTATGAGGGCGGGCGCGGTGGCCACCGGCTGCGGAGGGGAGATCATTACTATGCCCGGCTACCTGCCTATTATGCCGGCAGGGGACACCCGGGCCGTTGAGGAGGCTATTTCGGCCGCGGCGGGGCAGTATGAAGTGGAAAAACACGATCCGGGCATTGTCATGGGAGGCTCCACGGATTTCGGAGAGGTATCGCAGCTTCTCCCGCTGCTACAGTTTAACACCGGTGGTTATTCCCATGAACTGCACAACAAGGAGATGCATCCCACCGACGAGTACCTGGCCTATGTGGTAACTGCCAAGGTGTTTGCCCTTACAGCGTACAATCTGCTGAAAAACAACGGAGGGTACGCCAGGGCGCTGATGGAACAGCATAAGGCGGTTCTCACGAAAGATTCCTACATGGAATATATGGAAATGCACAATCGAGTTGAGACAATTCAGATGGAGCCCATTGTGATTGAATAACGCCTATCTGATTGAAAAGATTTAAATGGAAGGGGGGAATGGTTCGGCAGCTTTTTTACCAGCGAAATTATCTAGGAGAAGGAGTGAGGAGTATGACAGAAGCTTATAAGAGTATGTCCAATAGTATCATTATGTGGATTGCCTGTCTGCCAGGCATCCTGATCGTGCTGTTTCAGGCGATGAAATTCTTTTTGAAAACAAAAAGGAGTGCCAGCCAACTGGGGTTAAGTGAAAAACAGATGAAATCGGCAATCCGTTCGGCAGCGATTACCTCTATCGGCCCATGCTTTGTGATGCTGACCACCATGCTGACGCTGATGCTCTACGTGGGGTCTCCCCTGGCCTGGCTGAGAGTGGATTTCATAGGCTCCGCAATCTATGAGCTCCAGGCCGCGGACCTGACCTCAAAGGCGTTGGGGGTGGAACTTGGCAGCGCGGCCATGGATTCCAGCTTTCTGGCCACATCCGCTTTGGTTATGAGCCTGGGCTGCGTGCCTTGGGTGCTGTTTGTGGCGCTTTTCGCGGACAAAATGGATAAGGTCAATGATTTTATGTCAGGGGGAAACGCCAGGGCAATCCCGATTATCGGAACAGGAGGGCTCATTGGAATCTTTTGTTCTCTGACCGCGGATAAGGTTTATCCGGTCAAAACCCAGATCGTGGCGGTGATCGCGGCGGCAGTGGTTATGCTGGTCATTCAGAAATATAACGAAAAAGCGGATAAACAGTGGGTAAAGGAGTGGAACCTGACCATCTGTATGCTGGCGGGGATGATTGCGGCCACCGTCGCCCATTCCATGGGATTTTTAGTGGCGTAGCACAGCCGGAAAGGAAGTGAGCGTAAATGAATGAATCGCAGAAAAAAGCCTTTGAACAGGATTATATGCCTTATATTATCAAATGGGGCAAGATCACATGCTGGGTGTCCATCCCTTTGATCCTGCTGCCCACCATGGCGCTTATGATTGTATATGGCGCTAAAATCAGCTTTGCCAGCTTTATAACCGCGCTGATCCCGCTTCTGGGCAGTATGCTGGCCTGGTATATCGTGGACCCCATCTCACTGTTCCCTGTGCTCCAGATTCCCGGATTGTACATGACCTACATTGCGGGTAACTCCAAGGAAATACGGGCTCCTGCCGCGATTGCCGCCATGAGTGCCGCCGATGTGGAGCCGGGCACGGACCACGGTACCGTAATCTCATGTCTTGCCATCGCTACCTCCGTGTTTGTCAGCGTCGCCTGTATGACGCTGGTGGCTGTAGCCGGAAATTTTATCCTGTCGATTCTTCCTCAGGCAGTGATCACGGCTCTCAACTTTCTTCTGCCCGCGCTTTACGGGTCCATGTGCATGCAGAGGGCTTTGATGGATTTAAAAACATTTGCAGTCATGGTGCCGATCACGATCTTCTGTGTGGTGCTTAACCAAATGGGAGTATTTGGGTACCTTCCCCTGGGAGGGGGGTACGCGCAGATTCTGATCCTGGTGGTCTGCGGTTCACTGATCGCCAAGGCAATCCACAGCCGGGAGATATCCGGTCAGAGTGGGAACGGAAACTAAGAGGAAATGGGAGGGAGATATGGGATTTAACGAAAAAGTACACGCATATATTGCGGCGAAATTTTACGTGCATTTGACGGAAGCTTTTGGCGAGAAAGGGAAGATGGCCTTTATCCACGCCACCCAGTATTATGCCGAGCAGCGCGGGCGCAGGATGGCCCAGAGGGCGATCCGGGACGGCCAGGCTCTGACACCTGCAAACTATTACCGCTATGGGGAGTGGGTGAACACGGAGGACACGAAGGCTGAGGGCTGCAATAATGCTATGGCTTATCAGGCGTACCAGCCGGAGGCGGTGGTACATATCACTCAATGTCCATGGTATACCCAGTTTAAGGAGATGGGCTTAAACGGAACGGCAGGAGCGGAGTACTGCCGGCATCTGGATAACTCCATTGTGCGGGGCTTCAACCCCTATCTGACCTATGAGGTGGACCAGACCCTGCAGACCGCTGATTACTGTATCCACAGAATGAAGGACGTGGACTTTGACGGGGACACGGATCTGAGCAAGAAGCCGGAGAACCTCAGGGATTTTGAATACCACTGCGCCCACTCCTACTGGGCGTACAGCGAGGTGGTCTCAGCCATATTCAAGAGCGCGGGGGAGGCAGTGAACGGCCGTGTGATGGCCGACTTTGCGCAGGATTATGGCCGGGAGATGGCGGACATTCTGGCCGGGTATCGATATACCAACTTCAACGTGTGTGACTAGGAAAAGACAGAGGTAAATATGTTTGAGAGCTTTAAAGCAGTGTGTTATGTGCCGTTAATAATATTTGCCGTCGGCTGGGCCGTGTCCCAAGCCGCGTATATCAGCTGGCGCAAGCCGCTTGCGGCCGAGGCCGGCGGCAGGGCCGTATGCTCCCAGGCGCTTAAGAGCAGCTCCGATCTATTGATGGCGGGTCTGGTCAGCGTGATACTGGTTTTGAGCGGTATCCGCTTTGGCCTGCTGGCCCGGTGGTTTGCTCTGGGAATCAGCGTGCTGTTGATCATGGGTAACGTAGCCAGGCTGGGCGCAGCCATCGAATTCGCAGCGCAGAAAATGCCTGACGGCAAGTACCGGTGGTTTCGCCTGGTGGTGATGCCCTGTGCGGTCCGGCTGGCCTGTTATCTCGTCGCGGAAGTTTGGATGATCTATATTTTTTATGTGGCGGGGCTCTTTTGAGTCCGCGTCCTATCGCATAACAAATCCCCAAAGAGCACAGACTGTTCTTTGGGGATTTGTCTTTTGCTGTCCCGCAGCGGACAGCGATTGTACAGGAGTGTGCTCAGGGGCGCAATCCGGATTCCCGCAGACCTGGACTTGCCTAAAAGCATGGCGTTCCAGGGAAAAACTAACGACTGTGAGGAGAGATCAGATGAAGAAAAGACACGCAAAAATGTGGTTGGCTGTTGTGACCGGGAGCGTTGTATTGGTCCTGTCCGCCTGTAAAGCGGAAGCTCCGACACCGCCGCCCGCTCGGGCGGAAGAAACAACCGGCTCGTCGCCGGCCGCAGAAGCCGCCCAGCCCCACCCCTCCGCTTCCGCGCTGCGCCCCCGCCTGGAGGACGACTACTACGAGTACATCAATTACGATATTCTAAGCAGGACACAGATTCCGGGGGATTCCAGCTCCTGGAGCTACCTTTACCAGCTGGACCAGCAGAACTATGAGGTTCTGGACCGGCTGCTGAGGGAAAACGCGGAGAAGCGCGGGACTCTTAAGAAGGGGTCCGCGGAGCAGAAGATTGCGGACTTTTACGCGACTGCGCTGGACGATAAGGCCCGGGCGGAGGCAGGACTTGGCGGGCTTGCGCCCTATATGGAGTCCATCCTGGGCGCCGCCACGATACCCCAATATCTGGAAAGTCTGGGCGCCCTTGCCCACGACCTGGGGCTGACCAGCCTGGTCAATGTGCAGAAAACCGAGGACCTGCGGGATTCCGGACGATACGTATACTGCTTTGTTCAGCCAGATTTGGGGCCGGGCAAGGAGATACTGGAGGATGAGTCCATGGGGGATTTTCTGGCAGAGTATGAGGCTTATATCGGCCGGGTGTTGGGATTTTGCGGCGTGGAGCAGGAGGACGCCAGGCAGGCCGCCTCCGAAATTTTGGCTTTTCAGAAGGACGTGGCCGCCGCAGCCCTTCCCTTAAGCCGCAGCCAGGACCCGGAGGCGTATTACAACCGCTATACGCAGGCTCAGCTGCAGCAGCTCCTGCCCGGCATGGATGTGGAGGCCTATTTAGAACTCCTGGGCATCCAGGGGCGGGACTACTATGTGGTGACGGACGTTGAGGCGCTTAAGGCCTGCAACAGATGGCTTACCCAGGAACATCTGGAGCTGTTGAAGCACTACGCCGTATTCTGTCTGGCAAAGGATATGAGCCCGTATCTGACCCCTCAGATGCGGGACAACGCGTTGGCCTGGCACAACCGCCAGTACGGGATTACCGAGATGAAGGCCGGGGACAAGCTGGCCGGCGAGATGACCCAGTCCGTGTTCGGCTTCGAGTTCGGCCGCCTGTACGCGCAAGCATGCTTTTCCGCCGAGGACAAGGAAAATGTGACAGCCATGATCCGCCAGATTCTGGCCGCTTACAAGAAACGCATCCTGGACCTGGACTGGATGGGGGAGGAGACGAAGGCCAACGCGGTGAAAAAGCTGGATTCCATGACCCTGAAGGTGGGATATCCCGACCGCTTCACCGACGTCCACGCCCAAGCGGAGATCACCCCGCCGGAGGCGGGGGGAACGCTGATCGGCAATATGCTCGCGCTGATGAAGGCGGAGGCGGACTTTGACCGCCGGGAGGGGCGGCTGCCGGTGGATAAGGGGAAATGGGCCATGACGCCTCAGACGGTCAACGCCTACTACAATCCCTCTGGCAATGAGATCGTATTCCCGGCGGGGATTCTGCAGGCGCCGTTTTACAGCCCGGAGGCGGACCTGGCCACGGATATGGGCGGAATCGGCATGGTGATCGCCCACGAGATCAGCCACGCCTTTGATTCCTCCGGCGCTCTGTACGACGAGAAGGGCAATTACGCCATGTGGTGGACACCGGAGGATTTAGAGAACTTCCGCGCGCTGTCGGATGAGGTGGCGCGGTATTACGACGGGCAGGAGGGCTTTGACGGCCGCATGGTGGACGGACGGCAGACGCTGGGGGAGAATATTGCGGATCTGGGCAGCCTTTCCTGTGTCACCTCCATTGTGGGACAGGACACGGGAGGGCTTCGCCGGCTGTTCACACAGTTTGCCACCATCTGGGCCTCTAAGTACACGGACGAGGCCATGATCCGGCGGCTGAACACGGATGTGCACTCTCCGGCTAAGGTCAGGGTGAATGCGGTTCTGCGCAACACCGACGCGTTTTACCTGGCCTACCCTCAGCTAAAGGAGGGCGACGGGATGTACCTGGCGCCGGAGAAACGGGTGGGGATTTGGTAAAAATATTAAAACCCGCGGGCAGCTGCCGTCGGCTAACACCCGGCCAAGGGCGTCAGCCGTAACAGTCCGGGGGGGCCGGGGCCGCGGCGGCCGAAACAGCGGGAACAGGATTTGCCCATTTGGGGGCCGGGAGCTGCCTCGGAACCGGTCCGCCATAGACAGTATCAAAAAGATACTATGTTTCCCGCAGGCGCCTATCCCACTTTAAAGTGCGTTCTTCCCCGGACGGCCGTATCGCTCTATAATGCAGTTATAGGAAGCGGCCGGTTCCGAACTGAAAACAGTTTGATACGAGGAAAGGATGGAAGCATCATGAAACGAGTAGTGGAATTTTTGCAGGCAAACCCCGTGCAGTATCTTGCCACCGTGGGCAGAGACGGCAAGGCCAAATGCCGTCCCTTTATGTTCTGTTTTGAGAAGGGCGGAAAGCTCTGGTTCTGTACCAACAACCGCAAGGACGTGTATCTGGATATGCAGGCCAACCCGGAAGTGGAGGTGAGCATCTCCGACGCCTCCTGCTCCTGGCTGCGCCTGCACGGCAGAGCGGTATTTGAGAACAACATGGAGGTGAAGGAAGCCTGCATGGAAAACCCCATTGTTAAAGGCCAGTACAACACGGCGGAGAACCCGATTTTCGAGGTGTTTTACCTGGAGGATCCCCACGGCGTAATCGCGGATTTCCGGAGAAATCCGCCCTATGAATTTTAATTGCCGCCGGGAAGCTACATATGATCGTTCGCCTTGGGGCAGGTGAAAATCGCGGCTAGTGGCAAAGCTTCACGGGAGACCGGGCAGTACCGCGGTTGATCGGCGCGATTTTGAAAGCGACGGTATGGCGCGGATAGGAGAAGCTGCCGGCGGTCAGGAGGCCGCAGCGCAGTACCGCAGGCGGAGTATCCGAGCGGCAAACAGGGCGGCCGTGCTCCGGCCGCCCTGCAAGG
This sequence comes from Enterocloster asparagiformis, assembly GCA_018380885.1. GTDB lineage: Bacteria > Bacillota > Clostridia > Lachnospirales > Lachnospiraceae > Enterocloster. The sequence goes on along the minus strand of JAGZSY010000022.1, from coordinate 71,333 downwards.
GGACGTTTGGACTGAAATCTCAGATGATCTTCTTTTTGTAGTCATCTCCCCAGGCCACCATGCAGTCCAGTATGGGCTTCAGGCTGAGGCCGGTCTCGGTGAGGGAGTACTCCACCTTGGGGGGAACCTCGGGGTAGACCTTGCGGTTCACCAGCCCGGAGGCCTCCATGGCCCGCAGGTGGCTGGTCAGAACCTTCTGGGTGATCCCGGTGACCGAGCGCATCAGCTCGTTAAAGCGCTTGGTCCCGGTCAGCAAATCCCGGATGATCAGCACCTTCCACTTGTCGCCGATCAGCTGCAGGGTTATTTCCACCGGGCAGTCCGGCATCTTTTTGGTATTTGGATCCATCAGTGCTCACCTCCTTAGTATCTGAACGGATGTATAGGACTATTATATACCATTAAAACGCCCCTGGCAAGCCCCGCGGCGTTGGTTTGGCGCCGCGCCGTTTTCCAGCGGGCGGTTTACGCCGGAAGGCGGCTGCGGTACAATGAAATGAGGAAAGGATGGAGCGCTATGGAAACAAAAGATTATCTGCGTATTTTGAAAGAGGAGATTCACTCCGCCGTGTTTGCCACAGTGGATGAGGAAGGGCACCCGGCGGCCCGGGTGATCGACGTTATGCTGGCGGACGATGACAGCCTGTACTTTATCACGGCCAGGGGGAAAGCATTTTACCGCCAGCTGATCAATCAGCGCTATGTGGCGGTCAGCGGCATGACCGGCGGGGAGGGCTCCCTCAGGAAAAAGGCGGTGTCCGTTGCCGGGCGGGTGGTGAACATGGGAAAATGCCTGCTGGATCAGGTGTTTGCGGAAAATCCCTACATGGAGGAGATTTACCCCACCCCGGAGAGCCGGCAGGCCCTGGAGGTGTTTTGCCTGTGCGAGGGCCGGGGCGAGTATTTCGATCTGTCCGCCAAACCCATAGTCCGCCGCAGCTTCCGTCTGGGCAAGGGCAGCGGACAGGAGGTACCGCGGGAGGAGGGATACTATATCACGGAGGACTGCGACGGCTGCGGTCTCTGCCTGGCAAAGTGTCCCCAGAGCTGCATCGACGGCAGCGAGGTGCCCTTTAAAATCCGGGAGGAGCACTGTCTCCACTGCGGCAACTGCGTGGAAGCCTGTCCCAGGGGAGCGGCGAAGGGGGCGGTAAAATGAGCGCTCAGATCGACGTAATCCGGGAAAAGCTGAAAAGCGCCCAGGCGGTGGTGATCGGGGCCGGTTCCGGCCTCTCCGCGGCCGCGGGATTGACCTACGAGGGCTTGCGGTTTCAACAGAATTTTCCGGATTTTATCCGCAAATACGGCATGAGGGACATGTACTCCGCCGGCTTTTACCCCTTTCAAACCCAGGAGGAAAAGTGGGCCTACTGGAGCCGCCACATCTACTGCAACCGCTACGACCAGCCGGCGGGAAAGGCGTACCTGGATCTGTATGAGCTGGTGCAGAGCCGGAACTATTTTGTGCTGACCACCAATGTGGACCATCAGTTCTGGCTGGCCGGATTCGACAACCAGCGCATATTTGCCACACAGGGGGATTACGGGAAGTTCCAGTGCGCCGGGGCCTGTCACAAAAAGCTGTACGACAACGAGGAGCAGGTCCGAAGGATGATAGCCTGCCAGCAGGATTGCCGTATACCTCCGGAGCTGGTGCCGAGATGCCCGGTCTGCGGCGGCGACATGGAGGTGAATTTGCGCTGCGACGGCAATTTTGTGGAGGACGAGGCCTGGGATCAGGCGGCTCAGCGCTATGAGAACTTTTTGCGCGAAAACCGGCAAAGGCGGGTGGTTTTCCTGGAGCTGGGCGTGGGGATGAACACCCCGGGCATCATCAAATACCCCTTCTGGCAGATGACCCTCCAGTGGAGCAGGGCGTTCTATATCTGTGTGAACCGGGGGCAGGCGTTTTCTCCCCCTGAGATACGGGAACGCTCCCTGTGCGTGGACGGGGATATCGGCCCGGTGCTGGAGGAGCTGCGGGGAGAGGAGGGAAAGGCATGACCCATGACCAACAGCGGATTTTTCTCATCCGCGCGCTGATAGAGGAACAGCCGCGGTACCGGGGGCTGGAAATACCGGGGGATGAACAGGGGCAGAGAAGGCTTTTGCGCTCCCTGATGAATCTGCGCCCGCCTCTTCCTGCCTCGCCGGAGTTTTTGCAGGTGCAGGACGCCTATCTGTCGGAACTGGCAAGGGCGCGGGGCATAACGGATGCCGGCGCCCTCAAAGCGTCAAAGGCCGACGGGCGGATTTTCCTCTGGCAGGGCGATATTACCACGCTGCGCTGCGATGCCATCGTAAACGCGGCAAACAGCGCGCTGCTGGGCTGCTTTCAACCGTGCCATTCCTGCATAGACAACGCGATCCATACGTTTTCCGGCGTTCAGCTTAGGATCAAATGCAACGAGATAATGACGGCCCAGGGTTGCGGGGAGCCGGTGGGGACGGCGAAAATTACCCCGGGGTATAACCTGCCCTGCAAATATATCCTGCACACGGTCGGACCGGCCGTATCCGGAAGGCTTCGGGACGAGGACTGCGAGCTGCTGGCCTCCTGCTACAGCGCCTGCCTGCGGTTAGCCGCTGATAATGGGGTGAGGTCCATCGCCTTCTGCTGCATTTCAACGGGGGTATTCCATTTCCCGGGGGACAGAGCGGCAAAAATCGCCGTGGAAACGGTAACAGCGTTTTTGCGCGGGAACAGGTCTTTGCGGCAGGTTATCTTTAATGTTTTTACGGAAGAGGACTTGAAAATTTACAGAAGATTATTGGATTATTGAATATCCGCGTTTCATGGAGCTCCATTGTATTTGACAAAAGGATAACCGGGCAGGCCTGGGATATGGGTGAAAATCCCTGTGACAGAAGGCTTTCAGGCTCCCCGCCGCAACCGCCGCAAGTAATTGTGGCGGTTTTTTTGCGCCTTTTTATAAATTAATTATAAAAATTTACGAAAGTGTCGGGCGTCCGACACACATGATTTTCCTGGCCTGTTATAATTTTAACTAGCAATAGGAAACGAGGTGGAGAAAATGAAAACCAAGGAACCGAAACTGAGTTTTTGGGGACATCCGGCGTTTGCCATTATGCCCATCGGGCTGTACATACTGCTGGGCGGTATATTTTCGGTAGGGTTTCACTATTATTCAATGAAGGGACTGATCTTCGCGGCGGTGATCTCCCTGCTGGCGGGATTTTTTGTCTGTAAGGATAAGGGGAAATATTGGGACAGCGTGGTCCGCGGACTGGCCCAGTACGGAAATTCCCGGTTGATTTTCATTTTCCTGATCATCGGTATTTTTTCAAAAATGATGAACACCGGAAAGATCGGCAACGGCTTTATCTGGCTGAGCTTAAACCTGGGAATCAGGGGAAGCGCCTTCGTGGTGTTCAGCTTCCTGGCTTCCGCGGTGATCTCCATGGGAGCGGGGGCGCCCATCGCGGCCCTGTTCGCGGTGCTTCCCATTTTTTACCCGCCGGGGATTCTCTTGGGCGCCAGCCCGGCTATGCTGACCGGCGCGCTGATCAGCGGCATTTTCTTCGGGGACGCGCTGTCCCCTAGCTCCCAGGTGATCAACACCACGGTGATGATCCAGCACGACAAGGCCACGGGAAAGCCCGCGAATCTTCTGGCCGCCCTGCGCCAGAGGACGCCCTACATCCTGATCGCGGGGGGCGCGGCCATGGTGATTTTCTTCCTGTTCGGCGCAAAGGGCGGGACCATGGGGGATATGGCGCAGATTGAGACGTTTTCACAGGCTCAGGGCCTGCTGATGCTGATCCCCATCGCTGTGCTTTTGGCGATCTGCTTTAAGACGGGAAATTTGTTTGTGGGACTTTCCTTTGCCATTGTAGCCGGCCTCTTCGTGGGCCTGGCCGGGGGACTGTTCACGTTTTCGGATATCGTGTCCATCGACTACGCCACGTCGGGGCTTAAGGGAATCGTGTTCGAGGGCATCTACGGGATGCTGGATGTGACGGTGTCCACGATCCTGCTCTACGGCCTGATCGCGGTGGCTGTGGACGGCGGTATGCTGGAGGCGTGCTGCAACTGGATTCTGTCGCGGAGGTTTTCAAAGACCAAGCGGGGCGCGGAGGTGGTCCTGATGGGCGGAACCATTGTCATCAACATTCTGCTGGCGGGCTGCGTGCTCCCGTCCATCCTGATGTTCGGGGATATGGCGGACCGCATCGGCCAGGAGAGCGGCATTTCGCCGGAGCGCAGAAGTATTCTGCTCACTGCCAACGCCACCAACGTCAGCTCCATCCTTCCCATCAACAGCGCCTTTGTCATGGGAAGCGTGACCATCATCAACGAGATGGTGCAGAACCACAGCTATCTCCCCCACGTGACGCCCTTTGCGATTTTCTGCTGCTCCTTCTACTGCCTGATTCTCACGGGAATCTGCGTGTTCTGGGTGGCGACCGGGATCGGCCGGGAGCCGGGAGCCAGTAAAAAGCTGAACAAAATTTCGGCAACCAATGATGTTTAAGCATTTTTTATAGAGATAGGAGATGGAATTATGGATTCAATTTATGATCTGATCATCGTCGGAGGCGGCCCGGCCGGCCTGGCGGCAGCCATCTACGCCGGAAGGTCCGAGCGGCGGACACTGCTTTTGGAGAAGGGAAGCTACGGAGGGCGTATCAACGACACCTACGAGATTCGCAACTACCCTGGCACCATTGTGGACAGCGGCCAGCACCTGATGGAGAAATTCCGGGAGCACGCGGCCAGCCACTCCACGGTGGAGTTAAAGCGCACCACGGTAACGGAAATACGCAAGGAGGGCGACCTGTTTGTGGTGGGCACCAAGCGCAGAGGCGATTTTAAAGCCCGCAGCGTGATTCTGGACCTGGGCACCCGGCCCAGAGAGCTGGGGATCAAGGGCGAGCAGGAGTTCACCGGCCACGGAGTGGCCTACTGCGCAACCTGCGACGCGGAGTTTTTCAAGGGCAAGGAGATTTACGTCCTGGGCGCAGGGGATCAGGCGGTGGAGGAATCCGATTACCTCACCGGCTTTGCCTCCAAGGTGACCATCATCGTGCTCCACGAGGAGGGCCATCTGGACTGCAACGAGGTGGCAGCCGAGCACGCCTACAAGAATCCCAGGATTGATTTTGTCTGGAGCACCACCGTCCAGGAGATTAAGGGCGGGGATCACGTGGAGTCGCTGGTGTTAAAGAATGTGGACACCGGGGAGACAAGAGAGGTGAAGGCCGACGGGCTGTTCTTCTTCGTGGGTATGGTGCCTCAGACCGAGCTGGTCCGGGACATGGTGGAGTGCGACCACAGCGGCTACATCAAGGTCAACGAGAAGATGGAGACAAATGTCCCCGGACTGTACGCGGTGGGCGACTGCACCCAGACCTTCCTGCGCCAGGTGATCACCTCGGCGGCGGACGGAGCGGTGGCGGCCGTGGCGTCGGAGCGGTACGTGAAGGAGCTGAACCAGATTCAGGATATTTTGAGCCCGGAATCGGGAAACGTGGCCTTCCTGTTCTACAACCCCTACAGCAACGAGGAGATTGAGGCTGTGGGCGAGCTGGAGAAGAAGCTGGCCGGGGAGTGGAAAATTTACCGCCAGGACATCACCCGCCAGAACCTGCTGTACCAGAATCTCAAGGTGGAGGAAACCGTGTCCGCGGCGTTTTACCGCGACGGGCAGCTGATTGAGGTGAAGGCGGCAAAAGACTGTTAGAGGATGCGAAAATCAAAATGATTTTAATTTAACATATAAATTTAGTTCAGGAGGATATGAATTATGGGACAACCACTTGTTTTTCCACACGGAGTTACGGTTTACAACCCTGAGAAATGCTGGAACGGATACACCATCGTTCCGCTGATCAACGACGGCGTGCTGCTGTTCGACATGAACGGCAACGAGATCCGCCGCTGGAATATGCACGCAATGCCGCCGAAGCTTCTGCCCGGCGGGTATGTGATGGGCCTTTCCGGCTACCGCCATCCCGACTACGGCATGCAGGACGGCGTAAACCTGATCGAGATCGACTACGACGGCAATATCGTGTGGGAATTCGACCATTTTGAAAATATCGACGACCCGGGCAGAGACCACCGCTGGATGGCCCGTCAGCACCACGACTATCAGAGGGAGGGCAACCCGGTGGGCTACTACGTGCCCGGCATGGAGGCCAAACCCCTGGAGGGCAACACTCTGATCCTGGTGCACCAGACCATCCGCAATCCCAAAATTTCCGACAAGAAGCTGCTGGACGACGCCATGATCGAGGTGGACTGGGAGGGTAATATCCTCTGGAAATGGTCGATCAGCGACCACTTTGACGAGTTGGGCTTCGACGAGGCCGCCAAGAACGTGCTTTTCCGCGATCCCAACATGCGTTCCTCCGACGGAGGCGTGGGCGACTACCTGCACGTGAACTGCATGAGCTATCTGGGGCCGAACAAATGGTACGACCAGGGCGATATGCGCTTCAAGCCCGACAACATTATTTTCGACTGCCGCGAGGCCAATATCCTGGCGATCCTGGACAAGGAAACAGGCAAGATCGTATGGCGCATCGGACCGGATTTTAACGCCACGCCGGAGTTAAAAAAGCTGGGCTGGATCATCGGCCAGCACCATTTCCATATGATCCCCAAGGGACTTCCGGGAGAGGGGAACCTGCTGGTGTTCGACAACGGTGGCTGGGGCGGCTACGGGGTTCCCAACCCGGCGGCTCCCATCGGCGCAAAGAACGCCCACAGGGATTACAGCCGCGTGCTGGAATTTGATCCTATCACCCTGGAGATTATCTGGAAGGTGACGCCCAAGGAGCTGGGACACGCGATCCCCACGGACGCCAGCAAGTTCTACAGCCCCTATGTCAGCAGCGCCCAGCGCCTGCCCAACGGCAACACCATGATCACGGAGGGCTCCGACGGACGGCTGATCGAGGTGACGCCGGATCACGAGATCGTCTGGGAGTGGATTTCCCCGTACTACACCCACAACGAGAAGGGCCCCAAGAACAATATGATTTACCGGGCGTACCGTTATCCCTACAGCTATGTGCCCCAGGAGCCCACGCCTGTGGAGGTTGCCATTGAACCCATCGACAACGTGACCTACCGCGTGCCCGGAGCGGGCGCCTTCGGGGCGAAAAAAGTCATTGATATTCCCGGAACTTTGCCGTATTATCAAGATGTAGCCCTCTGCGTGGCCACGGACGAGGAAGAGGATGTGACCAAGCGGGAGAAGGTATTCCAGGTGGACACCTCCTTCTTCAAGCCGGTGACCATCTCCACCTGGAACGACGAGGTCCTGAAGGTGAAGGATAAACCTGTTCTGGTGCTCTTCGGAGCGGAGCGCTGCACCCACTGCAAGGCGCTGCACCCGGTTCTGGAGGAAGCGCTGAAGGAAGAGTACGAGGGCCAATACGAGATCCGCTACGTGGACGTGGACGCCAACCAGGATCTGGTGGACACCTGCCATATCGGAGGGATCCCGGTGGTTGCGATCTTCAAGAACGGCCAGGAGGTTCAGCGGTTCAACGGAGAAAAGGATTACGACGATCTGTGCGATATTCTGGATAAGCCGCTGGCATAGGGATCGAGATCAGAAGAGAGAAAATAGGCGAAGAGGAGCTGTTTTTGACAGCCCCTCTTTGTGGCACGTTCAGGGAGGTTTTTGCATGCACGAATATTTTACAATTACTGGAAATTCCTGCAGGATTCCATTCGCGGATCTGTGCAGAAGGGAGGTACAGTACCAGTCTTATTTTACGAAAAGGACGTACCAGGGGTCCCAGTGCCTCCATCCCCAGGGGACGAAAATCACCCATTTCGGCATTGTGCTGGACGGAATCTTAAAAGCGGTGGACAACACCCTGGACGGGACGGAGCTGTGCCACGCCTATTTTGAGTCCAAGGACATTTTCCCGGAATTTCTCTACTTTTCCGGGGAGCGCTACTACACCTACTCGCTGTACGCGGAGAAGAAATCCACGGTGGTGTGGGTGCCGGTCTGCGTGCTGGAGGAGATGCTCTCCAAGGACCAGCAGCTGATGTACGCGCTGCTGCTGTACATCTCCCAGCGGGGGCTGAAAAACCAGATGTACCTCAACTGCCTTAATTACCAGACGATCAGGGAGCGCATCGCCTACTGGATCGTGGGCATGAACAACCTGACGCCCAACGAGGCGGTCCGCATGCCCTGCTCCCAGACGGTCCTGGCCAACATGCTGCACGTGAGCCGCGCCTCTCTGAACCAGGAGCTGAAGCTGATGGAGAAAGAGGGATTTTTCAGCATTGAGAAAAAAGAGATGCGCGATGTGGAGATAGAGCGTTTGAAATGTCTGCTGTGAGACCGGGCCGGGAGTCCGGCGAAACGGTGCAGGCCGCCGGGCGCGGGCGGTAAAGCGCTGGAATATACGGGCGAAGACGGGGCAAAGGGCCGAAGGATCGGGGAAAATTGGCTGGAAGCGCAAACAATCTGAAAAAAACATGATTTGGTCATAATTTTCAGGTATAATTAAAAGAAAACGGAAAAGGGGGTTAAGTATGAGAATTCTAAAAAATGCCGCCGCCTGCCTGCTGACCGCTGCGCTGGCCGCTATGCTGCCGTTCTCAGCCTCGGCGGCGACCGGGAATAAGATTTCCAGTATTTCCCTGCGCATTGACTCCGAGATCGTAGCCGGGGACAGCGGCAGTGATGTGGATGTCACTTCCAGGTCCGGCCGTTACGATGTGGAGGATGTGGAGGTCACCAATGAGCCCAGGGACGAGTGGGAAGACGGGGATAAGCCGAAGCTGAAGGTCACGCTGACCGCGGCGGAGGATTACTACTTCCCAACCAGCGGCCTGACCAAGAGCGATGTGAGCCTCAGCGGTGACGACGGCACGGTGACGTCCGTGAGCCGCTCCAGCTCCGACACCTTCCGGGTCTATATCACGCTGGAGGCTCTGGACGACGACGATGACGACGACGACAGCGACTACGAGCTGGACGTGGACGGCCTGGAGTGGGATGAGTCCGACGGCACCGCCTACTGGAACGACGGCGAGGACGCCAAGCGCTACGAGGTGCGCCTTTACCGGGGCGACAGCACGGCTTCCTCCATACTGTCAACATCCGATACCTCCTACGACTTCTCCGGCTATTTCACCCAGAGCGGCACCTACACGTTCCGGGTGCGGGGCGTGTACAATTCCTCCAACAAGGGGAGCTGGGAGACGTCTGATGAGTGGTATGTGACCTCCTCCGAGGCTTCGGAAATCCGAGGCAATTCAAAGTCGGGCTCCTCAGTGAACGGCAGCTCGTCCGGCCCCGGCGGTTCCACAAGCGGCGCGTGGCTGAAGGACGGCGTGGGCTGGTGGTACTGTAACGCGGATCGCAGCTATACGGTCAATAACTGGCAGTATATTGACAATTACTGGTATTTCTTCGACGGAAACGGGTACATGGTGACCGGCTGGATCGACTGGAACGGGAAGTGGTATTACTGTGTGGAGAGCGGGCAGATGCTGCACGACACCACCACGCCGGACGGGTATTACGTGGGGAGCGACGGGGCGTGGATTCAGTAGACGCTCCGGGTGGATCACAGTTACAAGCAACGAAAATCCGGCGCAGCGGCCCTGCGGAAGCGGCCGCTGCAAGAAAAAAGCGGAGGTTTAAACAATGAAAGCATTATTGATCAACGGCAGCCCCAACGAGTTAGGCTGCACCTACACGGCGCTGCGCGAGGTGGAGCGCATCCTGGCGGAAAACGGCATTGCTTCGGAGCTTTTGTATCTGGGAAAAAAGCCCGTGGCCGGCTGCATTGCCTGCGGGGCCTGCGAGCGCACGGGGCGCTGCGCCTTCAACGATCTGGTCAATCAGGTGGCGGAGCGGCTGGATGAGTTTGACGCCATTGTGGTGGGCTCACCGGTGTACTACGCCGGTCCCTCGGGACAGATCACGGCCTTTCTCGACCGGCTTTTCTACAGCGCGGGAGGGCGCATGGCGGGAAAGCTGGGGGCCAGCGTGGTGTCCTGCCGCAGGGGCGGGGCCAGCGCGGCCTTTGACCGGCTGAACAAGTATTTCACGATCAGCAATATGCCGGTGGTGTCGTCCCAGTACTGGAACCAGGTGCACGGCTCCGCGCCTGAGGAGGTAGAGCAGGACCTGGAAGGACTTCAGACCATGCGGACTCTGGCCATGAACATGGTCTGGCTGCTGCGGAGCATCGAGGCGGGGCGCAGATGCGGCGTCCCGGCGCCGGAATATGAGAGTCACCAGTGGACGAATTTTATCCGCTGACATGAAAATTACCCTGAAGGGGGCTGTTCTGTCCGGAACGGCCTCCTTTTTTGGGCCGTGCGGCGGTGGCGGCGAAATCCCTGTTTTGAAGGGCTGACGCGGATAGGTCGCGGCGCGTATCGGAGTTTTGCCTTTCCTGAAAAAAACATTTGACATGGAGCGCGCTCCAAGGTGTAATATACCCAATAAATAGAAAATTACCATCATGCAAGGAGGAACAAATGGAAAAATCAAAGGTATATTTCACATCGGAAATCACGTCCAGGTCTCTGATCCGCATCTACCAGGCCATGGGCGCAAGTCTTGGGGGAAAGGTGGCTGTGAAAATCTCCACCGGCGAGCCGGGCGGCCACAATTTCCTGGATCCCGGCCTGATCAGGGATCTGGTGCAGGAGCTGAAGGGCACCATCGTGGAGTGCAACACGGCCTACGCTGGCAGGCGCAATACCACTGAGGCCCATTGGGATACCATGGAGAAGCACGGGTTTATGGCCATTGCGCCCTGCGACATCATGGACGAGGACGGCGATATGGCGATTCCGGTGGAGGGCGGAAACCATCTGAAGGAAAATTACGTGGGCACCCACCTCAAAAATTACGATTCCATGCTGATGCTGAGCCATTTCAAGGGGCACGCCATGGGCGGCTTCGGCGGCGCGCTGAAGAATATGTCCATCGGTGTGGCTTCCTCGCGCGGCAAGCTCTGGATTCACAACTCCGCCACCAGCATGTCTGCGGAAGATATGTTTACGTCGGACCACGATTCCTTCCTGGAGTCCATGGCGGACGCGGACAAGGCGGTGATGGACTTTATGGGCCGGGAGAACATCGTCTATATCAATGTGGCCAACAAGCTGTCCGTGGACTGCGACTGCGACGCCCATCCCCACGACCCGGAGATGGCGGACCTGGGCATTTTCGCTTCCCTGGACCCGGTGGCCCTGGACCAGGCCTGCGTGGACGCGGTCTACAGCTCCCCGGACAGCGGCAAGGCGGCGCTGATCGAGCGCATGGAGAGCCGTAACGGTATCCACACGGTGGAGGCCGCCCAGGCGCTGGGGCTGGGAAGCCGGGAGTACGAGCTGGTGGTTCTGGACTGAGGAGATGAGAAAAACCGCGCTTGTGTCAGGGCGGTAATTGCTGTATAATATTCCCAAACTGTGGAAGCAAAGAGGGAATGTGCGTGGCGACACTGACAAAACGAGAGATATTGCGGGCTTTCGCCGAGCTGGCCTCGGAAAAGCCCGTGGATAAGATAACGGTAAAGGAGATCACCGACAACTGTCAAATCTCCAGAAATACCTTCTACTATCACTACCAGGACGTGTACGAGGTGCTGGAGGAATATTTAAACATGGAAGCCCAGCAGCTGATGGAACAGATTGAGAGGGACATGAACAGCTGCGACTCGGAGGAATTCATTGTACGGGGGCTGGACAGCATGATCAGCCACAGGGCGCTGTTTTACAATCTGAATCAGTCCTCGGGCAGCGAGGTGAAGCGGTATCTGGACAAGGCCAGCGCCGCTATCTTCGATCATCTGGTAGAGATTGTATCCCGGGATATACCGGCCTCGGACGAGGATAAAGCGCTGGTCAGCCGCTTCTACCAGCACGCTGTCAAGGGCTTTATGATGGAATGGCTGGAGAGCGGTGAGAGGCCGCCTATCCAGCGGACCCTGCACAGGCTGCATGTGATGTTTGGGGAAAATATAGTGGAAGCGCTGAGGCGCAGCACGGAACAACCGGAATAAAAGTTGGGCAGATTGGGGCCCGGTGCACAAAACTTGTGCACCGGGCCCCAATCTGCCCATTGTCAGTTAGACAAATATTTTTATAATGTATGATTATGACTGCCGGCGGGCCTGCGCCGCGCCAAGGAGGTGAGAGGGTATGCCAACGGAAAAATTTATAAATCTGAGCACCCGCAAGCAGCGGATGATCCTGGAGGCCATGCGCGACGAGTTTTTAATGCGCCCCTACGCGCAGATCACCGTCAGCAGGCTGATCCGCAGGGCGGGTATCTCCCGGGCCAGCTTCTACACTTATTTTGATGGAAAGGATGATATGTTTTCCACTATGCTTAAGACTTTGGCTGGGGATATGGAGGGACTGCTGGAGGAAGCCTTCCGCAGGTGCGGCGGAATTTTCTGCGACAGCATGGAGTACGTGTTTTATCTGTTGGTTGAAAATGATGCGGGAAGGATGTATTCCCGGGTTTACAAGCATATAGCGGATGACGAGGGCTGCAGGTCGGCGTTTGCGCGGGTGAAGCAGGCGTATTACCGGGAAGAGCGGTGGAGGGACCGGGGAAAGGCGTGCTTTAAGGCGCTGGACCGGCCCCGCTATCCCGGACTGGACGAGGACGGTCTGTCCTGCGCCGTGGATATGGGGATGGCGATCATCGATAAGGCGGTGCTGCTGTGGTTTGACCGGTGTTCCGAGCCGGAAAAGCTGGGGGAAGCGGTCAGAGCGCAGCTGCGCATATTGGAACAGGGAATCAGAAGAAAGGAGGAGGATTGAGATGAAGAAAAGAAACGTTTTGATTTTGGGCGCGGTCATTGTGCTGGCGGCCGGAGGGCTGATCTTTCGGATCGTCAAGGGGACGGAGAAGCCGGAGGAGTATGAGGCGCGGCCTACCGTGTCCGCAGAGACGCCCCGGACCGCGGATATCGTCCTGTACACGGAGCTCACCGGCACGGTGGAGCCCCAGTCCCGGGCGGCGGTGCTGCCCAAGATCGGCGGCGAGGTGCTGGAGGTCTATTTCCAGGCCGGCGATCAGGTCCAGGCGGGCCAGGCGCTCTGCAAAATTGACTCCGACGCGCTGACGTCCTTAAAGCTGCAGACGGAATCGGCCCGGGTAGCCGCCGACGAGGCGGAGCGGGAGTACGCGCGGATCGAGCCGCTCTATGTGGGCGGCTATGTGTCCCAGCAGTCCATGGAGCAGGCCAGGGACGGGGCCGCCAGAGCCAAACTGGCCTATGAGTCCGCCAAGCACCAGTACGATTTGCAGCTGGAATACACCACGGTGACCGCGCCTATCAGCGGCGCGGTAGAGACCAGAAATGTGGAGCCCCACGACCACATTTCCACGACCACGGAGATTTGCGTGATCTCAGCCGGAGGCCAGGCCCAGGTAAAATTCGGTGTCACGGAGAAAACCAGGCTCAGCCTGGCGGCCGGGGATACCGTGGCTGTGGCGAAAAACGGCACGGACTACAGCGGCCGGGTGACGGAGATCGGTTCTATGGTGAACCCATCCACCGGACTGTACGACGTGAAGGCGGAGCTGAGCTGGGCGGAGGGACTGACCAACGGCACCAAGGTGAAGCTGACAGTGGTGATGGACCGGGCGGAGAATGTCATGACCGTGCCGGTGGACGCGGTGAACTATGCGGGCGGGGAGCCGTTTGTGTACTGCTTCGAGGACGGCGCGGCGAAACAGGCCATGATTGAGGGAGGAATCTACGATTCGGAGCGGATGGAAGTGAAATCGGGTCTGCTTCCGGACAGCCGGGTGATCACCAGCTGGAGCAATGAGCTGGTGGACGGGGCCCAGGTGCTTTTGGACGAAGCGCAGCAGGAAGCAGGTGAGTAGTTATGGTGAATATCACAAAGTTTGCGGTAAAACGGCCGGTGACCATCGTTCTGTGCCTGATCACAATCGCTTATTTCGGCGTTCAGTCTCTGATGGGAACAAAGCTTGAGCTGACGCCCGAGATGGAGCTGCCTATGCTGGTGGTGAGCACTGTTTACGCCGGGGCCAGCCCGGAGGATATAAACGACCTGATCACTATGAAGCAGGAGGACGCGATCTCGTCCTTAGACGGGGTGGACACGGTGCAGACGTTTTCCCAGGAAAACGTCGCCATCGCCCTGGTGCAGTACAAGTACGGAACCAACATTGACACCGCCTACATCAACCTGAAAAAGGCCATTGACGGAATCCGCAGCCAGCTGCCCGACGACATTGAGGAGCCAAATATTCTGGAGATGGATATGAACGCCCAGCCGGTGATCACGCTGGCGGTCAGCGGCCAGGTGGACGAAAACCTGTATACATACGTGGACAACAACATTGTCCCCCAGTTTGAGAAGCTGAGCTCTGTGGGCGAGGTGTCGCTGTCCGGCGGACAGTCCGGCTATATCCGGGTGGAGCTGATCCCGGAGAAAATGGAGCAGTATCACCTGAGCATGTCGGCTGTGGCCCAGCTGGTGGGAGCGGCGGATTTCACTATCCCCGCGGGGAATATCAATGTGGGGCGGCGGAATCTGGACGTCAGCGTGGGGAACGATTACGACGATGCCGAGAGCTTAAAATCCATCGCCATTCCCCTGGCAGGCGGGGATGTGATCCATCTCTCCGACATAGCCAATGTGTACAGCGCTCTGGAGGAGGCGGATTCTATCGGCCGTTACAACGGCAATGATGTCATTTCCGTGGGGATCAAAAAGCAGCAGAGCGCCACAGCCATCGACGTCTCCAGGGAGGTCACAGAGCAGATCGATCAGCTGCGCGTCACCAATCCGGGCATCGAGATCACGGTGATCAATGATTCCAGCGAGATGATCGAGCAATCGATATCCAATGTGTTCCAGACCATGATCATAGCGGTGCTGCTGTCCATGGTCATCCTGTGGCTGTTTTACGGGGATTTGCGGGCGTCCGTCATCGTCGGCACCTCCATTCCGGTCTCCATTGTGCTGGCTCTGATCGCAATGAGCGCCATGGGCTTCTCCCTGAACGTCATTTCCTTAACCTCCCTGGTGCTGGGCGTGGGCATGATGGTGGATAACTCCATCAACGTGCTGGACGGCTGCTTCAGAGCCAAGGAAAAGATGAACTTTTACGACGCGGCCATCGAGGGCAGCCGCATGATGATCGGCTCCATCACCGGCGGAACCATCACCACCTGCGTGGTATTTCTTCCCCTGGCGCTGCTAAGCGGCATGTCGGGCCAGCTGTTCAAGCCGCTGGGCTTTACAATTGTGTTCTGTATGATCGCCTCCCTGTTCTCAGCGGTGAGCATCGTGCCCCTTTGCTTTTACCAGTGGCATCCCCGGGAAAACGACCGTGCGCCGGTAAATGGTCTCATAAAGTCCATGCAGAGCTGGTACCGCAGCCATATGCCCGCCGTCATTCCGCGGACCAAGCTGGTCATGGGCACCAGCGTCCTGCTGCTGGCGCTGGCGCTGCTCATGGCGTCCCGGCTGGATATGGACCTGATGGCCTCCGTGGATGAGGGTATTGTGCAGATGACCGTCAAGACAAAGCCGGGCCTGTCCGTGGAGGCGGTCAACGAGACGCTGGCCGGGCTGGAGCAGATGGTGATGGGGGATGAGGATGTGGACCACTACCTTGTGACCTACGGCTCCAGCGGCTTAAGCATGACCGGCGGAGGTGACGTCACCTTAAGCGCTTATCTGAAGGACGACCGGAAGCTTTCCACCGATGAGGTGATCGACAAGTGGCGTCGGGAGACGGAGCGCTACAAGGATATGTCCGTGTCCCTGGAACAGGGCAGCACCACCGGCTCCAGCGCCATGAGCGGAGGGGACGAGATCGAAATCGATTTGCAGAGCACGGATTACCAGGCGCTTAAGGCGGCGGCCGGCGATCTGACGGAGCAGCTGCGGCAGCGGGATGACGTGCTGCAGGTTCACTCCTCGGTGGAGAACGCGGCCCCCGTGGTCAAGGTGGATATCGACCCGGTGGCCGCCCAGGCGGAGGGGCTGACGCCGGCCGGGATCGGCTCCATGATATACAGCAGTTTAAGCGGCGTCAAGGCCTCCACCATCCGCGTGAACGGCGAGGATATGGATATCAGGGTGGAGTACGCCGCCGACCGGTACGACACCATCGATAAATTGCAGGGGATGATGATTCCCACGGCCTCGGGCACGGCTCTGCCGCTGGAGGACCTGGCGCAGATACGCTACGAGGACAGCCCGCAGCAGATATCGCGCAAGGATAAGCAGTACCAGGTGTCCATTACCATGGAACCCCAGGCCGATTACCGGAAAACCGCAGAGAAGGATGTGAAGAAATTTGTGTCCCAGTGGGATATGCCGGATGAGGTGGAGATGGCCTCCAACTCCATGGAGAAGATGATGGGCGAGGAGCTGGGCGCCATGGGAGGCGCCCTGGTGACGGGAGTGTTTTTGATCTTCATCGTGATGGCCATCCAGTTTGAATCGCCCAAGTTCTCCCTGATGGTGATGACCACCATCCCCTTCAGCCTGATCGGCTCCTTCGGCCTTCTGTACCTGGCGGACAGCCCCATCAGCATGGTCTCCATGCTGGGCTTCCTGATGCTGGTGGGCACGGTGGTGAACAACGGCATCCTCTACGTAGAGACGGTAAACCAGCTGCTGCCCTTGATGCCGATGGACGAGGCCCTGGTGGAGGCGGGGGCTATCCGCATGCGCCCCATTCTGATGACCACCCTCACCACCGTGATCTCCATGGTGCCCAACGCTCTGGCCTACGGAAAGGCCGGAAAGATGATGCAGGGCCTGGCGCTGGTGGATGTGGGCGGCCTGGTAGCCGCCACTGCGCTGACGCTGATCCTGCTGCCCACCTACTACAAGCTGGTGTATAACCTGGGGCGCAGGAGACTGGGAGGCGAGGGGACGATTATGGCGGATTAACCGGAGGAGCGTTTGCGCGAAAATAGAACGGCCGGGATTTCCCATATAAATGGAAATCCCGGCCGTATTCAAAGACCTGTTTATCTGGAAGGCAAGGCTAATTGAAGCTTTTGATAGAATTGACAATCTGATCCAACTGCGCCTTATCGCCGAGGAGGCAGTCCGTATCGATACAGACTATCGCGTCCCCCACTCTGCGGAAATACGAGTTGGATATAAACAGGAGGTCCGTACGAATTGCAACCTGTTCGTAGGTACAACCGTTTAAATCCACGGTGCGAACGATTGCGCGGTTCGGAAACTCTTTCGCAAAGGCGACGGCCAGATCATGAGCGGAGATATTATATTGTGCAATATTAGGCATATCGTACAGTGTTGCGAAGAACCTAACTGAACCATCGGACGACTGAGCGCAAGCCCTCAAATACGGATAGCTGTCTAACATGCTTGATGGATCTATGATAGAGTACCCATCCGGTACCGTGAACTGAAGGTCCATCGCCTGATCCCTGAAGGTGAGGCCGTCCCAGCCGCTTGCGGCCTGGGGCTGAAGCCACACGCCGGAGCTGTCGAAGGTATAGTCAACCCCGTCGATATTTTTTGTAACGCCGGCGGCCATCACACCGGAGTCCGGCTCCAGATAATACCACGCGCCCGCCGCATCCTGATACCAGCCGGTTTTCATCAGTCCATCTGCTTCCAGATAATACCAATTCTCCTTGTCGTTTACCCACTGAGCGACAGCATAGCTTCCATCGTCGTTCCGGTACCGCCAGGCCCCCTCCTGTCCCTCCCAGACGCCCGCGAATGCAGTCGCGGATGAGAGCATACTGAACGCCAGAGCCAGCGCGGCAGCCTTTAATCCCTTTTTCATACCCATTCTCCTTACCAGCATTTTTGTTAATATTTCCCAATACAAGCATATCGTGGCGTGATGAAAATGTCAAGAAAGAATCTACCTTGAGCGCCGGATCAGAAAAATATGGAAAATCCATTGACTTAGAGTAGGCTCCAGATGGTAGAATAGAGAAGAATGAAAATTGGTTTTGCCTGGAAGGCAAAGAGGAGGAAGCGCAATGAACGAAATTCACGATCTGTTTCCCAGGGGCGGCGCCAACACCGCCTTTGCGCAGTATTTTGTGGGCAACAGCTATCTGAACATGCTGTCCACAGAGGGAGTTGCCATCGGCAACGTGACATTTGAACCAGGCTGCCGGAACAACTGGCACATTCACCACAAGGGCGGACAGATTTTGCTGGTGACCGGGGGCAGAGGATATTACCAGGAGTGGGGGCAGCCGGCCAGGGAGCTTTTCCCAGGGGATGTGGTGAATATTCCGCCGGAGGTAAAGCACTGGCACGGAGCGGCAAAGGACAGCTGGTTTTCACACCTGGCCGTGGAGGTGCCGGCCGAGGGCGGCTCCAACCAGTGGCTGGAACCGGTGTCGGAGGAGGAGTACGGCAGGCTGAAATAGGCGGAGCGGAGGGACGCGCGGAGGTGGGTCCCCTCTCGGCCGTCATTTATGTTTGAACAGGGAGGCGTAAGGGAATGAATTACAGGACATTGGGAAATACCGGCCTGCTGGTCGGCGAGATCGGCATGGGCTGCGAGGGCCTGGCGGGCGGTGAAGCGCATATCCGGAAAATGTTCGCGGCCGCAAAGGCTTTGGGCGTCAATTATCTGGATTTCTACACGGCGGACCCGGAAATCCGCAGCGGGGTCGGCAGAGCGCTCAAGGATATGCCCGGGCATTTTGTGCTCCAGGGGCATCTGTGTTCCGTCTGGCAGAACGGCCAGTACAAGCGGACCAGGGATATACGGGAGGTGAAGGCGGGATTTGAGGACCTGATGGCGCGGCTGGATGTGCCGTATCTGGATGTGGGCATGATCCACTACGTGGATTCTATGAAGGATTTAAATATGATTCTGGACGGCCCGGTGAGCGCTTTTGCCCGTGAGCTGAAGCAGAGCGGAAGGATTCACCATATCGGCCTGAGCAGCCACAATCCCCAGGTGGCGCTGGCGGCGGTGGAGAGCGGCCTGATCGAGGTGCTGATGTTCAGCGTCAATCCCTGCTACGATCTGCAGCCGGCCGGCGAGGACGTGGAAGCGCTGTGGAGCGAAGCCAACTACGAGAGACAGCTGACCAATATGAACCCGGACCGCCAGGCGCTCTACGAGGCCTGCAGCCGTCAGGGCGTTGGCATCACGGTGATGAAGGCCTTTGGCGGCGGCGACTTGCTGGACGAGAAGCTCTCCCCGGCGGGAAAGGCGCTGACGGCCTACCAGTGCCTGCACTACTGCCTGACCCGCCCCGGCGTGGCCACGGTGCTGGCCGGGGCCAGGACTGCTGAGGAGCTGGTGAAGAGCGCGGGGTACTCGGAAGCGTCCGAGGAGGAGAAGGATTTCGCCCTGGCGTTCGCCCGTTTTCCGAAAATCCGCTGGGAGGGCCACTGCATGTACTGCGGCCACTGCGCGCCCTGCCCTGTGGGGATTGACGTGGCGATGGTGACCAAGTTTTTGAATCTCTGCAAGGCCCAGGGGCATATGCCGGAGACTGTGCGGGAACACTACCGGGTGCTGGAGCACAAGGCGTCGGAGTGTACTGCCTGCGGGGCCTGTGAGACGCGGTGTCCCTTCCAGGTGCCGGTGCGGGAAAACATGCGCCAGGCGTCGGAGATGTTTCGGGATATCCGGTAAGGCGGTGTGATCCGCCGCTTGATGGAGACGTACAATAGGGCGGAGCAATCCGTCGTCTGATGGAGGCGGACGATGATGGCAATAGTACTTTGCGTACTTTTTGCGGGAGCGGCAGCGATTGGGATCTATTTTTTCTTCTTTTTTAAACGTGTGATCGCCTGGTGGCGGAAAAAGCCCGTGGACCGTACGGCCCGGCGGTGGGCTGTGGTCCTGGGCGCGGGAAGCGCCTGTCTTGCATTCCAGATGTGGAGCACCT
Source organism: Enterocloster asparagiformis (assembly GCA_018380885.1). Lineage (GTDB taxonomy): Bacteria > Bacillota > Clostridia > Lachnospirales > Lachnospiraceae > Enterocloster. The sequence goes on along the minus strand of JAGZSY010000022.1, from coordinate 51,455 downwards.
GGGCTATGGTTATGCTTCATCTGCTGGGCTTCGCGGTCTGCATGGACCTGGCAAACGCCGTGCTGCGGCTGGCAAAGCGCGGAGGCACGCGGTGGGAGAATATTTACCGCTGCGGCCTCCTGCCGGTGCTCGGCACGGCTCTGGTGCTGGGATACGGCTATTGGAATATACACCAGGTGGTTCGCACGGACTACCATGTGGTGACGGACAAGAATATACGCGCCGGAGGCTACAAGATTGCGCTGGTGTCCGACCTGCACGCCGGCACGGTTATGGACGGCGGGGACCTGGCCGGGTACGCGAGAGAGATCGAAGCAGCCAAGCCGGATCTGGTCGTGCTGTGCGGAGACTTGGTGGACGAGCGGACCACAAAGGAGCAGATGGAGGAGACCATGGCCGTGCTGGGAACAATCCAATGCCCTCTGGGCATCTATTTTGTCCACGGCAACCACGATAAGGCCAGCTATACGCAGACTCCCAATTTTTCGTTGGAGGAGCTGGAAAACGCCATTGACGGATCGGGAATCTGTATTCTGGCGGATCGCCTGGAGGAGGTGACGGAGGATCTGACCCTGATCGGCAGGGACGACCGTTCCACCCCGAAAGGAGGAAAGCGTAAGGAGTTGGAGGAACTGCTGGAGGGCGCAGACCGGAGCGATTTCCTGCTGCTTCTGGATCATCAGCCCTGCGAGCTTGCGGAGGCGGACCGGCAGGGGTATGATCTCATGCTCTCGGGCCACACCCACGCCGGTCAAATCTGGCCCACAGGCCTGATCAGCCAGGCCGCGGGCATCGTGGAAATGAATTACGGACAGCGGAAAATGGATCATCTTCAGGTGATCGTCTCGTCGGGGATCGGCGGCTGGGGTTACCCCATCCGCACCAGCCGCCACTGTGAGTATGTGATCATTTCCGTGGAGGGAAGCGGAGCGGGCTGAGACCGGAAACGCGCCGCCCGGTTGTCAAGGAATTTTTGGAAATTGGCTTTCCAAACTGAAAGAAATGTGCTAATATAATAAAGATTATGTATTATGTTTCAGAGGAGAGCACAGATGAGAAAAAAGCGTATGACAATGATGGCCGCGGCCGCGCTGGCGGCCAGCCTGGCGGTGGCGGGCTGCGGCGCAAAGACGCCGGAGGCGGGCGGCAAATTCGGCGAGGAAAAAGGTCTGACCCTGGCGCAGGAGACCGAGACGGAGGAGACGGAGCCCGAGTTGGACGAGGAGACCATGGATCTGATCAAGTACAATATCTACATTGAGCTGAGCAATGATATCCTGGAGATCCTGGACAACATCGACTATTATTTCACCGTGGTGGACAGCCAGGAGGAGTTCGCGCTGCTGCCGGATACAGGGCTTACCTACGGTTACCGCATTGTGGGCGCCAACACGGATACCCTGGAGATGGCTCTGGAGCTGGCGGATATGGAACCCTCCTACGGCGAGATGGATAATCTGGTCAAGGAGATGGCCGATCCCCTGCGGAAGCTGATGGAGTCCTTCTCCGAGATCAGCCGCATGCACGGAGCCTACGCGGACAACCAGTACGCGAAGCCCAAGGAGCTGCACCCCGTCATCCTTGCGGCGGCCATGGAATTTGAGCCCGCGGCCACGGACTATTACAACGCGATGACGGAGCTGGAGAGCGGGCGGGCGGAGCAGTTCCGCGAGGAGCTCAAAAGCGAAGGCTATATGATCCAGTACTACGCCAGCAACAACATCGACCTCACCAGAAAGATCATAGACGCCGTGGAGAAACAGGACGTGACGGATGAGAATATCAACGATATGGACCTGACTGAGATACGCACCCTCTACGACGAGCTGGCGGCCTCAGTGGAGCAGTTCAATGAGGCGGCGGCGGACAATGACCAGCTGATCGTGGAATCCCTCAGCAACTCCAGGCCCTTTGACGGGCTGTTTGAGAAGCAGCTGCAGGCGGTGGAGTGGATGATCAAGCAGGTGGAGAGCGGCAAGCCCATCGAGGACGTCTCCCTGGAGCCTCTGGGTTCCATCTCCCACGTGATCAACACCTTGAACCAGTGCATTGACCGGTATAATTCAGTGTTTGCCGAGTGAGCGCGATTTTAGGAGAGCGGCGAGATAAGACAAGCAAAAGGATTGGCAGATAATCAGATGCGGACGGCTTCGGCTGTCCGTATTTTTTTGCGGTCGCGATCTGCGCCGCGGCTCCCGGCAGGCCCCGGCTCCAAGTTTCCCGCTTGCAACAAAGATTTCCCCGTGGTATGATGAAGCATAGAATTGTGCGCCTGCGACCGCGGTGCCCGGCGGGGAGCGGGGGAGGCCGGCGCCGCAAAAACCACCAAACACACGGAGTAAGAGAATATGCCGAGAAAAATCACCATGGCCGATATTGCCGACATGGCGGGCGTGACCAAGAGCACGGTGTCCCGCTATTTCAACGGAGGGTATGTGAAGGAGTCCACCAGGGAGCGGATTCAGGAGATTATACGGGAATACCACTATGAACCCAACACCTTTGCCCGCCTGAAGGCGAAGGAGAGCAATGTGATCGGGGTGGTGGTTCCCACGCTGAACTCCAGGATCACCAGCCGGGTGGTCACCAGCATCGACCGCTATCTGCGGGGACAGGGGTACGAGACACTGATCAAGGATTCCGACCACAGCCCGGAGCTGGAGCTGAAAAACATGCAGCGGCTGATGGCGCTGAACGTGGACGGCATCCTGGTCAGCGCCATCACCATTACGCCGGAGCTGCACAGGGTGATTGAGGGCTGCCCTGTGCCTGTGGTGGTGCTGGCCCAGGAGTACCAGCCGGGCACGGTGGTGACGGCGGACGATTACGGAGCCGGGAAGGCCATGGGCGCTTACGTGGGCCGGACCGGCCCCAGGCGGGTGGGGTACCTGGGGGTGGACCAGTCCGACCTGGCCGTTGGCGTCAGCCGGAGGCAGGGCGTCCTGGACGGCCTGCGGGAGCAGGGCGATCCGGAGGTGATCGCGCTTCAGGGGGATTACAGCTTTGAGAGCGGGCAGCGCATGGCGGAGGCGATTCTGGAGCAGGGCCCGGTGGACGCCATGATCTGCGCCACGGACCGGCTGGCCTTCGGCGCGTACCTGGTGCTGGAGCGGCGCGGCCTCCGGATACCGGAGGATGTGTCGGTGGCGGGCTTCGGCGGTTACGACGAGAGCGCGCTGTTAAAGCCGTCCCTGACCACGCTGAAATTCGACTCCTACGCTATGGGCTACCTGGGGGCGGAGACAGTGCTCAAAATGATCCGCCGGGAACCGGTGCCAAAAAAGCAGGTCGTGGATTATACGCTTATCCGGGGACAAAGCGTGAAAAAATAGGAAATCAGCGCCGAAATTGTGCAAAATACACAAAAAATGGCGCTGTTTTTTTACATCAAAACATGGTACCGGTACCGGAAAATACATTGACAAAATGCCGGAAAGGTTATAATATTTAAATATGGAACCGATACCGGAAACTGTTGGGAAGGGAAGGTAAAAATTTATGGATTATGCGAAAATTGCCAGTCAGGTGATCGAACATGTGGGCGGAAAGAGCAACATCCGCTCTGTGGCGCATTGCGCCACGCGGCTGAGGCTGCAGTTGAAGAACAACGATCTGAGGGACGAGGAGGCCATCGGAGATCTGGAGGGGGTCAAGGGTGTGTTTCTGACACAGTCCCAGTTCCAGATCATTTTCGGGGCGGGCCTGGTGAACCTGATCTGCGACGAGGTGCAGAAGCAGTTGGGCGTTGCGCAGGAGAACGGAGATGAGCCTGAGGAGAAGAAGGGCAACGCGGTGCAGCGCTTTATCAAGATGCTCAGCGATATTTTCGTGCCCATCATCCCGGCCATTGTGGCGGGCGGCCTGCTCATGGGCCTGAACAATCTGCTGACCTCCCCGCTGATCGGCGGGCAGTCCCTGATCGCGCTCTACCCCCAGTGGCAGGGCCTGGCCTCGGCGATCAACACCTTTGCCAACGCGCCGTTTACATTTCTGCCCGTGCTGATCGGCTTCAGCGCCACGAAAAAGTTCGGCGGGAATCCTTTTTTGGGCGCTGCCATGGGCATGATCATGGTGCACCCCGACCTGTTAAACGCCTACCAGATCGGAATCGCCGAGGCGCCTGTTTGGAACATTTTCGGGTTTGAGATCGCTGCCATCGGCTACCAGGGAACAGTGCTGCCGGTGCTGGCAGTGGCCTGGATTCTGGCGGCTATCGAGAAGCGGCTGCACAAGGTGACGCCTACCTGGCTGGATAACCTGACCACGCCGCTGCTGTCCATCCTGATTACCTCCTTTATGACTTTTATATTTGTGGGCCCGATCCTGCGCCAGGCCGGCAATCTGCTGGCGGCGGGGATCACCTGGACCTACAATACCCTGGGCCCGGTGGGCGGGGCGCTGTTCGGCTTTGTCTACGCGCCCATCACCATGACCGGAATGCATCACAGCTTTATCGCCATTGAGACCCAGCTCCTGGCGGACAGCGCGCGGACGGGCGGAAGCTTTATCTTCTCCACCGCCAGCATGAACAACGTGGCCCAGGGCGCGGCTGTGCTGGCCGTGCTGCTGATGACAAAGAACGAGAAGATCAAATCCATCTGCTCAGCCTCCGGTATTTCCGCCCTGTTGGGAATCACCGAGCCGGCCATGTTCGGCGTGACGCTGAAACTAAAGTACCCCTTCTACGCGGCTATGACCGGTTCCGCGGTGGGCAGCGCCTACCTGGCCGGCACCAAAACCCTGGCCCAGGCCCTGGGCGCGGCGGGACTGCCCGGCTTTATCTCCATGAAGCCGGACCACTATCTGAATTTTGCCATTGGCCTGGCCCTGTCTATGGCGGTATCCTTTGCCCTGACCGTGGTGTTCTGGAAGAAATTCGGGCTGGAGCGCCAGGACGGCGGTGGGAGTGGGCAGGGCGCGGAGAAAAAGTCCCCAGCGCCCGCCGCAGGCCGGGAGGCGTTGGCCGTGGAGGAGAGCAGCGCCGCCTCATTCTATTCCCCAATGGAGGGAGAGATTCTGCCGGTATCCGGGTCCGCCGACGAGATGTTCGCCTCAAAGGCCCTGGGCGACGGCATCGCGGTGAATCCCCGGGACGGCCTGGTGTGCGCTCCCTGCGACGGCACTGTGACCATGATTTTTCCCACCAAGCACGCCCTGGGGATTGCCTCCGACTCCGGCTTTGAGGTGTTGATTCACGCAGGAATCGACACGGTCAAGCTGGACGGGGAGGGCTTTGAGGCTCTTGTGGAGCAGGGCGCCCGTGTGAAAAAGGGCGACGGGCTGCTGCGCATGGACCTGGACCTGATCCGCGGCAGGAATTTAAACCCGCAGACCATGATGATCTTCACCGAGGGCGCGGCCCTGGAGGTGGAGGTGTTCCCGGCGGAGAGCGGCGGAACGGACACAAGGGTGGCTGAGGTGAGAAGAAAATAAGTGCGGGAGGAAGGCTTGTGAAAAAATATCAAAAGGTGTTTCGGGAAGATTACAGGCAGTGGTACCGGCAGAACAGGGCCTACCGGGAACAGGTGGCGGCGGACCGGGACCGCCTGGCCTTCCACCTGATGCCGGAAACGGGCTGGCTCAACGATCCCAATGGCCTGTGCCAGGTAAACGGCACCTACCATATTTATTACCAGTACACGCCCTTTGAGCCTACCGGCGAGCTGAAGCTGTGGGGGCATTACACCACCCGGGATTTCGTCAACTATGAGCAGGGCGAGCCGGTGCTGTACCCGGACCGGGATTTCGATGCCCACGGCGTGTACTCCGGCTGTGCGTTTGTGGAAAACGGCCTGATCCATTATTTTTATACCGGAAATGTAAAATATTTCGACCGGGACGACTACGACTATATTCTCACAGGCCGCGGCAGCAGCGTTGTGCACATGACCAGCCGGGACGGCTTCCATTTTTCGGAAAAGGAAGTGCTGCTCACAAACAGCGATTACCCGGCGGATATGAGCGGCCACGTCCGTGATCCCAAGGTGATCAGGCGGGAGGACGGCTATTACATGGTGCTGGGCGCCCGGGACGTGCGAGGAAAGGGTATGGTGCTGGTCTACCGCTCCGCCGATCTGAGGCGCTGGGAGTACCACGGCCGCATCACCACCCGGGAGCCCTTCGGATATATGTGGGAGTGTCCGGACCTGTTCGTTCTGGACGGACGGCTCTGCCTCGTCTGCTGTCCCCAGGGCGTGCCGGGCCGCGGCGTGGACTTCGCCAATGTGCACCAGTGCACGGCCGCGGCGCTGGATTACGACTTCGCGCCCGGGGAGTATTTCCTGGAGGATATGGCCGGGATCAGCATGGTGGACCGGGGCTTTGACTTTTACGCGCCCCAGACCTTCTGTGACGAGGCGGGGCGGCGCATCATGATCGGCTGGATGGGAATCCCAGACGCGGACTACACCAATCCCACCGTGGAGGCGGGCTGGCAGCATGGGCTGACGCTGCCCAGAGAGCTGCATATGCGGGACGGACGCCTGATCCAGCAGCCCCTTGAAGAGCTGAAGGCCCTGCGGAAAAACCGCCGGGACTTTGACGCCGCAGGCTTAAACCGGGCGCAGGAGCGGGGGCCGGTCTATGAGCTGGAGGCCGCGTTTGAGCGCTGCGGTTTTATGGCGCTCACACTGCGCCAGGGCGTGACCATGGTCTGGAAGGACGGACTTTTAACCCTGGATTTGGGGCAGTGTGGCAGCGGACGGACCAGCCGCAGCGTGAGGCTGGAGCGCCTGGACAGCCTGCGGGTTTTCTCGGACACCTCCTCCCTGGAGGTGTTTGTGAACGGAGGGCGGGAGGTGTTTACCACCCGGGTTTACGGCCACGAGGGCTGCGTCCGCCTGGAAGGCTGTCGAGCGCAGGTGACGCTGTATGATCTGGACGGATTCTGCTACGGCGGAGGCCGGGAGGAGGGGTGAAGGGACCGCCTCCTCTCAAAATCCGGTGATTGACACCGTTTTGCGCTGGTGCTATACTCAGAACAAAACATGCCGCGGCGGCATAGAGGGAGGTGGAGCAAAGGATGTTCCAATTGGAAGATTGCATTGCCTATATCACCAGCAGAGGGGCCAAAACCCTGGCGGAACGCCTGGAGGACCGCTTCGCCGGCAGCGGGGTGAGCCGGGTGCAGTGGATCGCCATGTATTACGTGGACCGCTGCCCGTCCATCACCCAGAAGCAGCTGGCGGAGCGGATGAATTCCAGGGAATCGACGGTGGTACGCCTGCTGGACCGTATGGAGAAGGAGAACATCGTGCGCAGGGTCTGCTGCGAGGAGGACCGGCGGGTGCGCTACCTGGAGATGACGCCTGAGGGGCGGGCGCTCTACGATAAGCTTTCCCAGCGGGCGGAGCAGTTTAAGGACGACGCGATCCGGGGGATCGGGGAGGAGAAGCTGGAGATATTCAAGGAAGTTCTGAATCAGATGCTTGCAAACACGGAAGAGGGTTGACAGACCCCGGTTTCCGTGTTATATTATGAACATAATACTTGTATTGCTAATTATTAGTATTACAAGAAAGTGCAAAAATCGATTGGAGGGCTTAAAACATGAAAGATGTAAGAACAATGCTGAATGATTTTGTCGGCGGTCTGGGAAAGCTGGGCGAGACCAACGAGGCGCATGTCCAGGCGTTCATGAATCTTCTGGGGACCAACTACGCGGAGGGCGCGCTCCCGGTGAAAACCAAGGAGCTGATCAGCGTGGCCATCGGCGCTTACAACCGCTGCGAGTACTGCATCGTCTACCATGTGTACAAAGCGTACGAGGCGGGAGCCACCAGGGAGGAGATCATTGAGGCGGCCATGGTTGCGGTAGCCTTCGGCGGAGGCCCCAGCATGGCGTACACCGTTACCACGCTGATGGACGCGGTAAACGAGTTTGAGCACGATTTTGACTAAAGCGGCGGATCAGGACATTTGAGGACAGAGGACGGCTGTGCGGGAGGGACCTTCGCAGCCGTCCTTTTTAATGAGCCCATTCAGGCGCGGGATAGGCCTGCGCCGGGAGCAATCACTGTGTTTGGAGGGAAAATCATGGAGTTGTTATTTAAAGCGGCGGACAGCAAAAAACGCTACAAGATTACAAAAATTTACAAAAATGAGGGGGAAAGCTTTCAGGCCAACGACCCTCTTTTGAAAGCGGAGAGCGGGAAAATCAACACGGTTGTCAAGGCCGAGCGCTCAGGGACCATAGAGAAGCTGCTGGTGAGGGAAGGGCAGGAGATCGGCAGCGGCGAGGCCTTTGCGCAGGCGGCCTGTGAGGGCGCGGGGGCGGACGCGACCGCGGCGCCCGCTCAGCCGGTAAAGGGACGGGAAAGCGCTCCGGAGACAGGGCGTCCTTCAGCTCCATCTGCCGAGAGCGTCCGCAAGAACCCCGCTCTGTCCCTGTTCGGCAAAAAGGAGGAGATCTCCTGCGATATCGCTGTGGTGGGAGCAGGGCCGGGGGGATACGAGGCCGCCATCTACGCGGCGAAGCAGGGCAGGGACGTGGTGCTCATCGAGAAGGGAAAGGTGGGCGGCACCTGCCTGAACGTAGGCTGCATTCCAACCAAGGCCATTGTCAACAGCGCGGAAAAGTACCATATGCTGCGTTCCCTGACGGATATTGGCGTGAGCTGCGGGCAGGCTTCCTTTGACATGCATCAGGTGATCGGCCACAAAAACCAGGTGGTGGAACAGCTGCGCGGCGGGGTCGAGTCCCTGCTGGAGAAAAACGGCGTGCGCCTGGTCCGGGGCACGGCGGCGTTTCAGGGGCAGAGGGAGCTCATGGTCACCCAGGGTCTGAACCGCACCGCCGTGAAGGCGGAGCACGTGATCATTGCCTCGGGCTCGCGCATCGCGGACCTGCCCATCCCCGGCATCCACGGCCGCAACGTGCTCAATTCCACCACAGCTCTGGACTTAGAGGAGGAGTTTCACTCCATCGCCATTGTGGGCGGCGGCGTGATCGGCATGGAATTTGCCGGAATTTACGCCTCCCTGGGCAGGAAGGTGTACGTTCTGGAGTATGAGAAGCAGATTCTGCCCACCACGGACCAGGACCTGGTGGAGGTGCTGACCGAGGACTTAAAGGGCGAGGTGGATATCCGCACCGGCGTGCGGGTAAAGGAAATCCGGGAGAGCGAGAACGGACAGTGTATCGTCGTGTTTGAGGCCGGCGGCCGCGAGAAGTACCTGGTGACTGACAAGGTGCTGGTGGCGGTGGGGCGTTCGGCGAACCTGGACGGCTTAAAGCTGGAGAACGCCGGCGTGGCTTTGACGGAAAACAAGCGGAGCATCGCGGTGAACGCCGCCATGGAAACCAGCGTTCCCGGCGTTTACGCCATCGGCGATGTGACCGGGAAAATCCAGCTGGCCCACGCGGCCTCCCACCAGGGGCTGGTGGCCGTTGACCGCATCCTGGGAAAGGAGCGGACCATGGAGTACGATTTTATCCCCTCTGTGATCTTCTCGCGGGTGGAGATCGCGTCGGTGGGAAAGACGGAGCGGGAGCTGAGGCAGGAGGGCGCCGCCTACAAGGTGAGCCGTTTCCCCTTTGCAGCCAACGGCAAGGCTCTGACCATGGACGAGGGAAAGGGCTTTGTCAAGCTGATCGCAGGGGAGGAGGACGGGAAGCTGCTGGGAGCCGCCGTGGCCGGGCCGGATGCCTCCAACCTGATCTCCATCCTGACCCTGGCGCTCACCAACGGTCTGACGCCTGAGGCGGTCATTGCCACCGTATTCCCACACCCCACGCTGGGCGAGGCGATCCACGAGGCGGCGCTGGGGCTCACCGTGGGATCCATCCACTACCATGAATAGGGTGGTGATTTCCCGCTCCGTACAGGTGTACAAAAACCTGGCGCTGGAGGAGGCGCTGCTGCGAGAGCTGGAGGAGGGGCAGTGCGGCCTGTATCTGTGGGTCAACGACAGGTCCGTGATCCTGGGGAACAACCAGTGCGCCTATCTGGAGTGCAGCCAGCAGTTCTGCCGCAGCGGCGGCATCGCGGTGGCCAGGCGGCGGTCCGGCGGCGGAGCGGTGTACCATGATCTGGGCAATCTGAATTTCACCTTTCTGTACTGGCCCGGACAGGAGAAGGAGGAGGCGTTCCGGGAGATGGCGCGGGGCGTGGTCGGGGAGCTGGCCGGGAGACCGGTGGAACACTCCGGCAACGATTTTCTCATTGACGGGAGGAAAATCACCGGCATGGCCGGGTATGAGGAGGACGGCAGAGGGCTCCTGCACGGCACGATCCTGGTGGATGCGGATATGGAGGCCATGAGCCGGGCGCTCACAGTCGGAGTCAGGAAGCTGCGCTCCAACGGGGTGGATTCCGTGCGGAAACGTGTGGCCAACCTGAAGGAATTCGCGCCGGAAATCTCGGTGGAGGCGGTTCGGGAAAGCCTGGCACAACGCTTTTGCAGCACCTGGGGGCCGGGGGAGATCATCCGGCTTGAGGAGGCGGATTTGCAGGTGAATTTTGCGGCGTATGCCGCGGCCGACTGGGTCTACGGCGAGAGCCCGCGCTGCGAGATGCTGGAGGAGGCGGCCGCCCGGCGGGGGATTTACCAGCTGGCGTTCCGGGTGGAGCGGGAGCGCGTAATGGATGCCAGGCTGTACTCCGACGCGGAAGCCTGCGAGGATCACAGCCGTTTTCTTAAAGAGGTAAACGGGGCTGTCTACGAGGAGGGCCGGCTGCGAAAAAAGCTGGAGTCCTATGTGAAATCCCTGGATGCAGGGGAAATGGGAAAATGAAGGGGCGGGCGCCAGCCGGCGGCCCTTGGGCAAATTGAAAAGCTGCCGCCCGCCAGGGCAAAAAGAAGGCCGGGAAGCCGCGTTAACGCAGGCATCCCGGCCTCAGCGCGCGCGGAGGAGTTTTTTCCATGCGTTTTGCTGTGCCCATTTTTTGATACGGGCGGTGAGAGAAGCAGGCGTCCCGGTTTTAGGGGCTGCTGCGGGCGGCCTCCTTGATTGCGCGCTCCCGCCGTCTGGCCGGGGCCGCGAAGATCAGAATGAGGATGCCGGCCGCCAGGGCGCATCTCGCGATCAGGACCGGGCTGAGGGTGCAAAAGGACAGGGCGTGGATGTAGTATTCGGGCAGAAACCCAGCCAGAATCCGCAGATGGCCGGAGTAGCAGAACACATCCACCAAGATATCCTCGGCCATGAGCCAGAAAAGGCTGAAGATGGTGGCTGCGGCTCTGTTTTTAAACGGAATTGACAGGCAGAAGAACAGAGCCGCGTAGGACCAGTGGAGCAGAATCTGCAACCCCAGGCGGCCAAACTGGTCCAGGGGGGCCGCGGCGCCGGGACCGAACAGCAGGAAAAAGCCCGCGCCGCAGAGCAGCACATAGAGTCCGACCATGGCGGCCACGTGGCGGCAGACCAGGCGGAAGGCGCTGAAGGGACGCACGCGCCCGGCGCCGGAGGCGGCGGCCCGCACGGCCAGCAGGCAGGTGAACAGGGAGAGCAGATGGGGAGGCGCGCCCGCTGCCCGGACTGCAGCCGCGCCGGAGGGGGAGAAGCCGAACAAAAGCTCCGGGCTGACGCCGATGCCGTTGATCACTGGGCCCCGCACCAGGTGGGCAAAGACGTGGACGGTGGTCGCCGCGTAAATCACCACCGCGGTGTAGGGCAGCAGGGGCAGGCCTCGGGGGCGCAGGGGGGAGCCGGTCCGGCACAGCGCTGCCCGGGAGGCCTGCTCCCTCCGCATATCGTATCCGGCCGCTGCGGTCAGAATCCCGGCGGCCGCAGCCGCAGGCAGGCTGTGGCGGAAGTGCACGGAGGACAGGAACAGGACCACGGATTCATCCTGGAGAGCCATGGTCACGGCCGTGTAGGCCATGTAGCCGGCAAAGAGGCAGGACACCGCCGGAACCTCCTCCATCATCCGGGCTACCCGGCCGCTGCACCAGAGGAGGATGGGGAGACAGATCAGCAGCGACAGGGCGGCCGCCATAAAGCCGCGGCCGTCCGGAACACGGCCGTCCCCGGAGAGCACGGAGAGCACCGCGATGGCGTTCTCCATGGCCATGGTCAGGTCCGAGGCCAGAATGGACACGGCCGCGAGGCGGGTTCGTCCGCTGCGGGAGCAGGAGGCGGGCGCAGGGACCGCCTGCCCGCTGTTTCCAGCCGCGGGGGCCGTCCGGTTTCTGTCCCCGGCCGCGTTAGCGCAGTCCCCGCCGCAGCAGGCCCCCTCCTTCATCATCTGCCATGTCACGTACATCATGGCCGCGCCGCCCAGCAGGCGTATGTGCAGCCACGAGATATCCAAGAGCCGTCCGGCCGCCCAGATGAAGGCCATGGTGAAGGCCGGGGCCAGGCCGATTCCCAGCCTGCGCATGGCCGCCGCCTGCCTGTCCGGCAGCCCGCGGGTGGCCATGGCGATCACGCCCACGTTGTCGCAGGAAACGGCCAGGTTGATCAATACGATTTGCAGAAAAACGGACAAGATATACCTCCAGCCAGGGCGTATTTGAAAATCGCCTTTTCCCCGGCTGACCCGGGACCGCGGGCGCAGGGGTAAAGCGCCATATTCAAACGCGCCTTAGAAAATACTCACAATCATTGTATGCGCGGCGTCCCCCCGAACATGCGCGCCTTGACAGTTTGTGCCCTCCCATTGTACTATCCACGGTCCGCCAATTTCCCGGGGCCGGCGCGATGACTGGGGTTAAGCACTAGATGATCGGGTATAACCAGAAGCCCTCCCTGATCTTGAAGGAGGCGGCGGGGTACAATAATTCGGAGCGCTTCAACCGCAGCCTTCGGAGGCTGACGGGGATGAGCACGGCGCAGTGCCGGAATGCAAAACAGATCAATTTTAAAGATTCGGCGAATCTGAAAAAATGACAAGAAAAAGGAACAAAAAACATGGCAAGCGCAGGGAAAAGCCGTTATACTGGCCTCATTGATGGACATCGAAACAAAATTTGTATGAAAGGTTCAGAAAGATGGGCGTGACCGCCCGCTCACAAAGCCCTGAGCTGGCCCCGGCCACGGCTACGGTCTGCATCATCAAGGACATCAACATTATCAACGACATGTACATCCCTTATCTGTACATGACCGAAAAACAAGCTGCGGCCCCTGACCACATTCCTGATAGACGATTCCAACGCCCGGAAGGGGTCCTGGCAGACGCTGGCGGCAGGTATCATTATGCTGCATATTCTGGCCGGAGTTGCGGCCGGAGCCGTTAAGGAATAAAATTGCAGCGAGGAGGAGTGCTTATGCAGGCAGATATCAGATGGCTGGACGATCCGCGGGTGTTCGCGGTAAACCGGCTTCCGGCCCACTCGGATCACCGTTTTTACAGGTCGGCGGACGAGTGCAGCCGGCAGGAATGCGGACTGTTCCAGTCCTTAAACGGAACCTGGCGTTTTCGCTGGTCGCGGAGCGCCGCGACCTGCCCGGCGGGATTTTTCCGGGAGGATTTTGACGCCTCGGGTTTTGATTCCATCCAGGTTCCCGGACATATGGAGCTGGCCGGATACGACAGGATTCACTACATCAATACCATGTACCCCTGGGAGGGCCACCTGTACCGGCGGCCGGCCTGGTCCCTTCCGGATGCAGGGCCCCGGGAGGGGCAGTTCTCAGAGGCGGAGTATAATCCGGTGGGCTCCTACATCCGGGAGTTTGAACTGGAACAGGGATTAAGGGGGAAGCGGGTCTGCATTTCCTTCGCAGGTGTGGAGCAGGCCTTTTACCTCTGGCTCAACGGGCAGTTTGTGGGTTATGCGGAGGACAGCTTCACGCCCTCGGACTTTGATCTGACCCCTTATATCCGGGAGGGGAAAAATGTGCTGGCCGTGCAGGTGCACAAGCGCTCGACCGCGGCCTACCTGGAGGACCAGGATTTTTTCCGCTTTTCCGGCATTTTCCGGGATGTGACGCTGTACGCCAAGCCCCAGGTCCACGTGGAGGATATGTGGGCCAGGGCCGAGGTGGAGAAGGACTGCCGGACGGGTGCGTTTTCCCTGAGCCTGCGCCTGTCCCACGAAAATGAACGCGGTGTACATCCGGAAGCAGGGGACTGCTTTGACGGATATTCGGCGCGCTGGACCCTTCGGGACGGGGACGGGAAGATCGCGGCGGAGGGGACGGCTCCCGCGGCAGGCAGGCTTCAGCTGGGGCCGCAGGTGCTGGAAAACGTCCGCCTGTGGGATCACCACAACCCGTATCTGTACCATTTGGAGCTGTCCCTGACCGCGCCCGACGGCGCTGAGGTGGAGGTTGTGCCCTATGACATCGGCTTCCGGCGCATCGAGGTAAAGGATAAGGTGATCCGCCTCAACGGAAAGCGCCTGATCATCAACGGCGTGAACCGGCACGAGTGGAACGCCAGAACCGGCCGCGTCATCGGCATGGAGGATATGGTCCGCGACATGGAGCTGTTAAAGGCCAACCATATCAACAGCGTGCGCACCTGCCATTACCCGGACCAGCTTCCCTGGTATTATATGTGCGATTCCAGCGGAATCTACCTGATGGCGGAGACCAACCTGGAGTCCCACGGCTCCTGGCAGAAGATGGGGGCTGTGGAGCCCAGCTGGAACGTGCCGGGCAGCCTTCCCCAGTGGCGGGAGGCTGTGCTGGATCGGGCCATATCCAATTTCGAGACCTTTAAGAACCACGTGTCCGTACTGTTCTGGTCCCTGGGAAATGAGTCCTACGCCGGGGATAACCTTCTGGCTATGCAGCAATATTTTAAGGAACGGGACCCGTCCAGGCCGGTGCACTACGAGGGTGTTTTCCACAACCGGGCCTACGAGGACGGAATCTCCGATATGGAGAGCCAGATGTACGCTCCGCCGGAGCGGGTGAGGGCGTATCTGGACAATGAGCCCAAGAAGCCCTTTATACTCTGCGAGTACATGCACGACATGGGCAATTCCCTGGGCGGCCTCAAATCCTATATGGAATTGCTGGATTGCTATGAGATGTACCAGGGCGGTTATATCTGGGATTTTATCGACCAGGCGCTGTATGTGAAGGACGAGGTGACGGGGCGGGAGGTTCTGCGCTACGGCGGCGACTTTGACGACCGGCCCTCGGACTATGAATTTTCCGGGGATGGGCTCGTGTTCGCAGACCGGACGCCAAAGCCCGCGATGCAGGAGGTGAACTATTATTATGGTTTGTATGACTGAACATGGACCGCAGTGCCTGCGGGTGGTGTACGGGGATGTGACCCTGGGGCTTCACGGCGACGGGTTTGACTACATTTTTTCCCACACCGCGGGCGGGCCCGTATCCATGGTGCTGGACGGCCGGGAGTGGCTCTACCGCGCCCCAAGGCCCACCTTCTGGCGGGCCACCACGGACAATGACAGGGGCAGCGGCTTTTCCTGCAAATCCGCTATGTGGATGGGAGCCGATCTCTTTGTGGAGACGGAGGAAGTGCGCGTGTTCGCGGACGGAGAGTGGCAGACAGGGGTGACTGCCCCGGAGAACAACCGGCATCAGGGGGAGGTGCGTGCCCGGGAGGTTCGGGTGGAGTACACCTACCGGACGCCCACCGTACCCCAGACCACGGTGGATTTCGGCTACACGGTGGATGCGCAGGGTTCGGTGCGCGTGGACGTCCGCTATCACGGAGCCAAGGGGCTGCCCCAGCTGCCGGTGTTCGGCCTGCGCCTGATCATGCCGACGGCGGCGGAGGGGTACGTATACCAGGGGCTTTCCGGCGAGACCTACCCGGACCGCATGGCCGGAGGCGTGAGAGGGCGGTATGAGGTGAAGGGGCTGCCGGTGACGCCTTATCTGGTCCCACAGGACTGCGGCGTGCACATGGAGACAGAAGAGCTGGTGGTCACCCGCAGCCTTGTGCTGGCCAACGAGAAGCGTGGGAAGGGCGCATTTTCCCTGAAATTTTCCATGACGGACAGACCCTTTGCCTGCTCCTGCCTGCCCTACACGGCGCTGGAGCTGGAGAGCGCCACCCATCAGGAGGAGCTGCCTCCGGCAAGGCGGACTGTGGTCTGCATTCTGGGCGCGGTGCGCGGCGTGGGCGGAATCGACAGCTGGGGAAGCGATGTGGAGAGGGATTTCTGGATTGACGCGGAAAAAGATATTGCCTTTTCATTCCGGATGGAGCGCGGGCTGTGAAAGAGACTTTGAAATGTAATGAAAACGTAAGAAATGCCGGGCCGTGATACGCTATACTTAAAAGAAACAGGCCGGCTCGCCCGGCGGATGTACAGGAGGAACACAGTATGTTGATTGTCACGACGGAGACTATATGCGGAAGGAATTTTGAGATGCTGGGCCTGGTGAAGGGGGCCAGCATCATGACGGTGCACGCTGGCAAGGATATCATGAACGGACTTAAGACGCTGGTGGGAGGGGAACTGACCTCTTACAACGAGATGATGGAAAAGGCCCGCAACACGGCCACCCAGCGCATGACGGAGCAGGCCGCGTCCATGGGGGCTGACGCCATTGTGGCGGTGCGCTACAACAGCAGCTCCGTGGCCCAGGGAGCTGCGGAGGTGATGGCCTACGGCACAGCGGTGCGGTTCGTGTAAGGAGGACAGGAGATGAAAACCATTGGTTTGATCGGGGGAATGAGCTGGGAGAGCACGGTGACCTATTACCGGCTGATCAATGAGGCTGTGAAGGAGCGCTTGGGCGGACTTCACTCAGCGAAAATCCTGCTCTACAGCGTGGATTTCCAGGAGATCGAGGAGTGCCAGACCAGAGGAGAGTGGGACAGAAGCGCCGCCATTCTGGGGGATGCGGCCAAACGCCTGGAGGGCGCGGGAGCGGACTGCATTGTGATCTGCACCAACACCATGCACAAGGTTGCGCCCCAGATCGGAGAGCAGATTTCCATTCCCATTCTGCACATCGCGGAGGCCACGGCCAAAGAATTGACCGGGAGGGGGATTTCCCGGGTTCTGCTGCTGGGCACCCGCTATACCATGCAGCAGGATTTCTACAAGGAAAAGCTGGTGGAGCGCGGCCTTGAAGTCATGGTTCCCGGAGACGCGGATATGGAGATCGTGAACAGGATCATATTTAACGAGCTGTGTCTGGGCGTGATCTCTGAGGATTCCAAAAAGGAGTACCTGCGGATCATCGAGGATCAGAGGAACCGGGGCGCCCAGGGCGTGATTCTGGGATGTACGGAAATCGGGCTTTTGATCAGCCAGGCGGATACGGATTTGCCGGTGTTCGACACCACGCAGATTCACGCGGCCCGGGCGGCGATGTGGGCGGTAGAATAGCGGAAACGACATAGCGCGGCAGATTGGATGTGCTCCCGCTGTGAAGGGATATTCCCTTCCGGCGGGGGCATTTTTGCTTGCCTGGGCGGCCCGCGGCCGCGATCGCCGGAGGGGAGCTGGCAGCCGCTTGCCGCGGCCGTGGAAATCAAACCCGGATTATTTCCGCGTTTAGCTGCATTTCCTCGTAATACCGCTCAAATGAATCATAGTGGGAAATCAGGATCAGGGCCATGCTGTGCCGCTTGCAATACTGGGCCACCCGCTCCGTGAGCGTGTCCACCAGCTCCGCGTCCAGGGCGCTGGTGGGCTCATCCAGCAGCAGGATATCAGGTTTGCGCAGCAAAACCCGGGCTATGCCCAGGCGCTGCTTCTGGCCGCCGGAAATATTTTCGCCGTTCTGTTCAATCGCGTAGTCCAGCCCCTTGGCTTCCACGAATTCGTCCAGGCAGGCGGTGTGCAGGACCTCGGCCAGGTCCTGATCGCCGAAGTCGTCCCCCAGGGTGATGTTGCCCAGCACCGTGTCGCGGAAAATGTAGGGCATCTGCTGGGCTTGCAGCACATGCTGATAGTAGAGCTGAGGAGGGATGGTCTCCACCGGCACGCCGTTGTACGCCATGGAGACGGCCTGCCCCTGGGTGCTGTAAAAGCGGGAGATTAAGTTGAAGAGGCTGGTTTTGCCCTTTCCGCTCTCGCCCTTGATGATGACGGGCACGCCTCTCCTGACCGTGAAATCAACGTGGTTGAGAATGGTTTTGCCGTCCTTGAAGGCGTATGATTCCGAGTGAAATGAGAAGGCTTTAAAGGGCTCCAGAGATTTGACGGCGTAGAAGGCATCGCTCTGCTGCAAAATCGGCAGTATTTTACTCTGCATGGCCAGAGCCTGCTTGCGCAGGTTCAGAAAATCAGGGATGGTCAGAACCGGCTCCTGTAAATTTTCCGCCAGGGCAAAGACCGCGATCATACTGCCGATGGTGTAGCTGCGGTTCAGGATTAAAATCACTCCAATCAGGATGGTCAGCACGGGCAGGGCGGTGGTCAGCACGGCGTAGATGGAGGTGAATACGGAATAGTACTGTGAGATGCATTTGCTGTGCCGGTATGTATTGCCGTCGATAAAATCCGCCAGGCGGTTTCGAAAAAAGGATTCCTTATGGTACTGTCTGATATCTTTGATGCCGTTTAGGTAATCGATAATTTTTTGGTTCACCTCCGTGTTGGACACCTGCAGATCATAGGTCTTGGAGCTGATGATTTTGCTGATATACTGGGTGACGCCGAAACAGAGGAGGATGATCAGAAAAATGATCGCAGTGATGAGCGGGCTGTAACGGAGCATGATTAAGAAGGCGAAAATCATGGTTACCACGTTTCCGGTCACCGTGATGATGCCGATGCTTTTCCAGTCGGAGATGAACTTGCTGTCATCCTTGACCATGGACAGCACGGCGGAGGACACGTATTTCTCGTGAAAAGAGTAGTCTTTTTTGAGGGTCATGCCGAACAGGCTTTTGATCAGGGTATAATGGCTGTTGTACTGCAGATTCCGGAAAAAGTACTGGAATATGCAGTTGATAAAGAAAAACAGCAGAATCAGCAGCGCGCAGCATTTGAGCAGCTGCCATGTGGCGGCTAAGTTGTTCAGGGAAATGCTGTCGATGGTTTTTTGCACCTCGATGAGCAGAATAAATTTGGCGGAGATCATGCCCATAAAGAGGAGCTCCGTCAACAGCTGCATTTTTTTCAGCGGCTTAAAGATCCTGTTGATTCCGGGATCAAACCGTATTCCGGCCATCTTGTCCATCCTGTGTCCTCCCAGCAGATTGATATTGATTCATTATACACTGTTTTTTGGGAGGTGTCTAATGAATCCTCCGGTATGCCGGCTTACGCCTTTTGCCTTAGATAGGGCGCACAGGGTTCTGCTCATCTGCCTTGGGCGTGTGTTAGGATTCCGGCGTCGATTCGATGGGAAAGCAGGTTCCGGCGCGGAGAATGAAAGCGTATTCCCTCTGGGAACCGTTGTCCCAGTCGCAGGTCACCCGAAAGCCACGGTAAAAGCCCTCGGGGTTCATGGTGGAGCTGAGATACACAGTGGGATTTACCTCCAGCGTGAATTCCGCCACGCCGTCGCGGCATTCCAGATTGGTTTGGATAAAGGTCCGCTCGTCGTACTGCGCGGTGCCGTCCTTGCGCAGGATGATATCCGTCAGGGCGACGGAATCAGGCTGCGCTCCGCCGTCAAAGGAGAGGACAATTTGGCCGCCGTATTCCACATAGGGGATCTCCTCCTCTCCTTGGGCCAGGTCGGTCAGCGGGTCGGAGCCGCAGGCGATGACGGACTGCGCCGTGCCGTCGGGCTGGGGGATGATGAGGGTGTAGCCCCCGGCCGCGGAGGGGATTTCCGCCACGGCGGTGCCGTCCCGGCAGATCACGCTCAGGCTGGGAAATTGGCTCTCGGACGCTGGGGCGTCGTTTTCTCCGGCTGCCGGTTGGGCCACGCCCGTGGCGCCGGCCGGCGAAAGATCAGCTCCGCCTGCGTCGTCCGGGGAGACGGTGGTCTCCGGCTCTTTTGCCCCGGCTTTGTCCGGGGGAGCTGCGGTCTCTGTCCGGTCCGCGCCGGTGGAGGCTTCGGAAGCTGTGGGGGACGAGGGCCGGGCCGCTGAGGTCCCGCCCGGCGCCCCGGACAAACCTGCGCAGCCGGAAGCGTTTAGAATGAGCATCAGGGCAAAAATGGATGAGGCCGTTCGCAGGCCTGCGGTTCGTGTTCGTTTCATGGATTTGACTCCTCCCGTTCGTTGGGTGCGCTTACGTTTTATGCTTTCATCATACCATGCCCGGATCATCTTTGTTTTGCGGAAAGCTTGTTATATTTTTAAAATTCGCTTACGGTTTGTGCGGCAGCGCCGCCGGGGATAAAGCGCAGGGATTGTGGAAATCATGAGAACAGACCACGGTGAGGCGTCTCAGGCAGCCTGTGGCTGTCAGCGGTGCGGCTTTTCCAGCCGCGCCAGGTTCAACCGGTGGAAAGCCTCGTCGGACAGACCGGCTCCGCGGGTCTCGACCACGGCCGCGGCCGCGAGATTTGCGGTGCGTACCGAGTCGTCCAGGGACATGCCCCGCATCCGGCAGCTGATGACGGCGCCGATGTGGCTGTCCCCGGCACCGGTGGCGTCCACCTGGCGGGCGGGGCGGGAGGGAATATGGGAGCAGCGCCCGGACCGGTGGCAGACCAGGGCGCCGTCCGCGCCCAGGGTGATAATCACATGGTTCCCGGTGCGGCGGCTGATGGCCCGGGCTAAGGCGGAGGCGTCGGAAGTGGCGGAATGGGCGCACGCCGCGGCCTCCTGCCTGTTGAGATGGACCACCGGCGACAGGTCCAGCATCCGCTCCAGCTTTTTATCTCCAATGTCCCCGATTCTGGGCCCGGGCGCGAAATACAAAGCTTCGGCCGGGCGGGCCTCCAGATAGTCGAGAATCACGTCCCCGGTCTCCTCCTCCAGCTCCAGGCCGCAGACGTAGACAGGGCCCAGGTCCATGGGGGCCAGCAGATCGAACCATTGGCGTTTGAACCGGTACTCAGCGCCGTGGAGGGCGGCGAAGGTCCGCTCGCCCCAGGACTCCACAAAACAGTAGCAGCAGCCGTTCTCCTCTTCAGGCATGGGGATCAGCAGGGGAATGCCTTTTTCGCTCAGCCGGGCGCGGACAAAGTCCCCGTAAATGCCGCTTCCCACCGGTGAGAACAGATGGTAGGGCAGGCCGAAGTGGCGCAGCATCTCCGATACGTTGAAGGCGCAGCCGCCCAGGGACATGGACTGGCTGCTGATATTGATATCCTGGCCCGTTTGGGGCAGGCGGGGAATACAAACTGTGATGTCGGCCACGGTGGAGCCGATGATGAGCGCGGGTTTCATGGATTTCACACCTCCGTCAGTCGGCCGGCTGAAGGCCGGTCCGCCCCTTCATCATAGCCTGGAAACGCTGCGGATGCAACAAAAATGCAAATAAATCCCCGGCGCTGCCGCCATTTCTGAAAGAATTTTCAGAATTTTTTTGCTGACAGCAGTGGGTGTATTTTGTATAATAGACGCAAAAGCGCGGAGAATCGCGCAAAATAATTTCCATTAAAAGGAGGAATGATTTTATTATGGACAGCGACCCTCTAACGGGCGGTATTGCATTCCAGCTGTTGTTTCTGGTATTTCTGACGGCGGTCAACGCGTTTTTCGCGGGGGCTGAGATGGCGGTGGTTTCGGTGAATAAAAACAAAATTCACCGTCTGGCGGAGCAGGGCGACAAGCGCGCTGCGCTGATCGAACGCCTGATGAAAGACTCGACTGTATTCCTGTCCACCATCCAGGTGGCAATTACATTTGCCGGCTTCTTTTCCAGCGCGTCGGCGGCCACGGGTATTTCCCAGGTGCTGGCCGTGTGGATGCTGGAGCGGGGGATTCCCTACAGCCAGACCATTGCCGGCGTGTGCGTCACCATTGTGCTGGCCTACTTCAACCTGGTGTTCGGCGAACTGGTGCCCAAGCGCATTGCGCTGCAGAAGGCGGAAACCTTCAGCCTGTTCTGCGTGCGCCCGATTTACCTGATATCCCGGGTGTTGAATCCCTTCATCCGGCTGCTTTCCCTCTCCACCAGCGGTTTTTTAAAGCTGATCGGCATGCACAGCGAGACGCTGGAGGCCGAGGTCTCCGAGGAGGAGATCAAATCCATGCTGGAGACAGGCAGCGAGACCGGGGTGTTCAACGAGATCGAGAAGGAGATGATCACATCCATTTTCTCCTTTGACGACAAGCGGGCCAAGGAGGTTATGGTGCCGCGGCAGGATATGGTGGCCATTGACCTGGAGGACCCGGTGGAGGAGTACATCGACGGGATTTTAAAGAGCATGCATTCCAAAATCCCTGTATATGAGGGCGAGATTGACAATATCGTGGGCATCCTGTCCATGAAGGACTTTACGATCAGCGCCAGGGACAAATCCTTTTGCCGGGTGGATATCCGTCCCCTGCTGAGGGAGCCGTTCTTTGTCCCGGAAAACCGCAGGACGGACGCGCTGTTTCGCGAGATGCAGAAAAATAAGGTGAAAATCGCTATTCTGGTGGATGAGTACGGCGGGGTGTCCGGTATGGTGACGCTGGAGGACCTGATCGAGGAGATTGTGGGAGAAATTCAGGAGGAGTATGAGACCGAGGAGCCGGATATCGTGACCCTTGAGCCCCACAAATCCTTTCGGGTTCTGGGCAGCGCCCAGGTCTTTGATCTGGAGGAGGAGCTTCACCTGCATATTGAGAGCTACTGCGATACGCTGTCCGGCTATCTGATCGAGCAGTTGGGTTACATCCCCGATCCGGGGGAGCTGCCGTTAAAGGTGGTGACGCCGGAAGCCGAGTACGAGATTCTGGACCTGGAGGACCGGGTCATCGGCCACGTGCTCTTGAACCTGACGGGTTCCGGGCCGGAAGATAGATAAATTGATTGTGTACCAATTCAAGGGAGGAAATTAGAAAATGAGTTTTTTATTAGACGGTATTATGGCGGTGACATGGCAGCAGATTGCCATGTACATTGTGGGAATCGCCCTCATTGTGCTGGCGGTGAAAAAAGAGTATGAGCCTTCTCTGCTGCTGCCCCTGGGCTTTGGCGCGATTCTGGTGAACCTGCCCTATTCCGGCGTGATCGACCAGCTGGTGCAGAACAAGGTGGAGGCTGCCGGCATCATCCAGTGGCTGTTTGAGGTGGGAATCGAGGCTTCCGAGGCCATGCCCATCCTGCTGTTTATCGGCATCGGGGCGATGATCGATTTCGGCCCCCTGCTGAGCCAGCCGGTGCTGTTTTTGTTCGGCGCGGCGGCCCAGTTCGGTATTTTTGCTGCGATCCTGATCGCCTGCCTGATGGGCTTTGACTTAAAGGACGCCGCCTCCATCGGTATCATCGGCGCGGCGGACGGCCCCACCTCCATCCTGGTTTCCCAGGTGCTGGGCTCCAACTACATGGGCCCCATCGCGGTGGCCGCCTACTCCTACATGGCGCTGGTGCCCATTATCCAGCCCTTTGCCATCAAGCTGGTTACCACCCACAAAGAGCGCTGCATCCACATGCAGTACAATCCCGGCGATGTGAGCCGCGGCATGAGAATCGCATTTCCCATCGCGGTTACCATCATCGTGGGCTTCATCTCCCCGCAGTCCGTTGCTTTAGTGGGATTCCTGATGTTCGGCAACCTGCTGCGCGAGTGCGGCGTGCTTCACTCCCTGAGCCAGGCGGCCCAGAACGAGCTGGCCAATATTATCACCCTGCTTTTGGGAATCACCATCTCCTTCAGCATGCGGGCTGAGCAATTTGTGAATCCGGCGACTCTGATGATCATGGCTCTGGGCCTGGTGGCCTTTGTGTTCGATACCATCGGCGGCGTGCTCTTTGCCAAGGTGGTCAATGTGTTCCTGAAAATGGCGGGCAAGCCCCCGGTGAACCCCATGATCGGAGGCTGCGGCATCTCCGCCTTCCCCATGTCCTCCCGCGTGGTGCAGAAGATGGCGGCGGAAGCGGAACCCGGAAACATCATCCTGATGCAGGCTGCCGGCACCAACGTGTCCGGACAGGTGGCTTCCGTAATCGCCGGAGGCCTGGTCATCAGCATTGTAACACAGTACCTGTAAGCGCGGCGTGAGGAGGAAATGATATGAATATGACAAATGTGGAAATCGCCTTGGAGATTATGGGAAAAGGCATGGGCGGAATCTTCGCCGCTATCTTCGTCATTATGATCGCAGTGATTGTAATGGGAAAAATTGGAAATAAGAAAAAGTAAATTTGATATAAACTCTCTCTTTTCAATCATCAGAGGAAGGGCCCGGCGCTAAAGGTAGCGCCGGGCCCTTTCGCAGCGGTGAAGGCGCTAAAGCCGCCGGGCCTGGGGCCGCCTCTGCGCCTTGACACCATTTTTAAAACGCGCTATACTATGGAAATCTTAAATGGGACTGTGCAACTGGATGAAAGCCGGGAGGATGAGAGATGATTAATGGAAAACCGATGATTGGGGTCATGCCCCTGATGGACCACGAGCGGGACAGCTACTGGATGCTGCCCGGCTATATGAGAGGGCTGGAGGAGCAGGGGGCGGTGCCGCTTATGCCGCCGCTGACCGACCGGCCGGAGGAGCTGGATTGTTTTTTGGAGCTGTGCGACGGTTTTATCCTGACCGGCGGCCAGGACGTAGCTCCGGCTCTGTACGGGGCGGAGCCGTCCCCGCGCTGTGGGAGCGTCTCCCTCCTGCGGGACTCCATGGACCAATATATTCTGCTCAACGGGGTAAAACGGGACAAGGCGGTGTTGGGAATCTGCCGGGGAATACAGCTGATGAATGCGGTATACGGCGGAACTCTCTACCAGGATTTGCCCACGGAATTCCCTTCAGCTGTGGATCACCATATGTCGCCGCCCTATGACCGCAGCGCCCACACGGTCTGCCTGATGCCGGACGCGCCTCTTTACGGACTGCTGGGGCGGGAAAACATCCCGGTCAACAGCTATCATCACCAGGCCGTGAAGTCGCTGGCCCCGGGCTTTCGGCCCATGGCGGTTGCCCCGGACGGCCTGATCGAAGGGATCTTTATGCCGGATTGCCGCTTTGTGTGGGGAATCCAGTGGCATCCGGAATTTTCATACCGGACGAGCGGGGAGAGCCGGGAAATATTAAAAGCCTTTGTGGCAGCGGCAAAATCATAGGCGGACGGAAAAAATCCCGCCGGAGGGCCAATAAATGGCCGTCCGGCGGGATTTTTGAATCCAATGGGCCGGCGCAGCGGCCTGCTGTCCGGCGTTCACAGGAGAAGCGGTTCAGTCCCGGATCACGGGAATCGGCGTGTCGTCCCGCTCATCCAGATGCTTCAGATAATGCCTGGTCTCCTTGACCACCACATTGGAGAGCAGCAGCACGGCGATCAGGTTGGGAATGGCCATCAAAGCGTTCAGGGTATCCGCGATGCTCCACACCAGCTCCAACTGGATGACAGGAGCGATCACCAGGACCAGAATCCAGGCCATGCGGTAGGGGATCAGTCCCCTTTTTCCGGCCAGGTATTCCAAACACCGCTCCCCGTAGTAGGACCAGCCTAAAATGGTGGAGTAGGCGAAGGTGATGATGCCCACGATCAGAATGGGCTGGCCGATGTAGGGGATCTGGCTGAAGGCCGCGCTGGTCAGCTCGCCTCCCTCCAGCGTGGCCACGCTGATGGCATCATTTCCGATGATGCTGCTGACCAGCACCAGGCCTGTCATCAGGCAGACCACCACCGTGTCCCAGAAGGTGCCGGTGGCGGACACCAGGGCCTGGCGCACCGGGTTGCGGGTCTGGGCTGCCGCGGCCACAATGGGGGCGGAGCCCATGCCGGACTCGTTGGAAAACAGGCCGCGGGCGATTCCGTAGCGGGCGGACATCATGATTCCCGTGCCCACCAGGCCGCCGGCGATGGATTTCACCTCGGTGAAGGCGCTGCGGAAGATAACGGAAAAGGTTTCCGACAGGTAGGCCCTGTTGAAGATCAGGATCACGATGCAGCCGACCACGTAGAAAAACGCCATAAAGGGCACCAGGCGCTCACAGACCCGGGCGATGGATTTGACGCCGCCGAAGATTACCAGACAGGTCACTGCGCCCACAAACAGACCCACGGCCAGGCTGATGATCCAGGGGAAGGAGTCCAGCAGGCCCGCCGCTTTGCCGGAAGCGCCGGAAAGGACTGGGGCCAGGCTGCTGTTCACGATGCTGGAGATGGCGTTGACCTGCACGCCGCAGCCGATGCCAAAGGCCGTCAGAGCGCCCAGCACCGCGAAAACCTTTCCCAGCCACTTCATATTCAGGCCCCGCTCCAGGGCGTACATGGCGCCGCCCAGCATGGTGCCGTCCTTGGTCTTAACCCTGTATTTGACGGCGATCAGGGATTCAGCGTACTTGGTGGCGATGCCAAACACGCCGGTGAGCCAGCACCAGAGCACTGCGCCGGGGCCGCCCAGGGCGATGGCCGTGCCGACGCCGATGATGTTGCCTGTGCCGATGGTCGAGGCCAGGGCGGTGGTCAGGGCTGCGAACTGGCTGATATCCCCCTGGGATTCAGGGTCGCGGGTCACGGAAAGGCGGATTCCGGTAAAGGTTTTGCGCTGGATAAAACCAGTGCGGATCGTGAGGTAGACGTGGGTGCCCAGAAGCAGAATAATCATGGGCGCGCCCCAGAGATAATTGTTGAACGTTTCGACAAGATTGCTGATCAGCTCCATATCATTTACCATCCCTCTTTGAAAAATGCAGATTAAATTAACTTTAACACAGCAGCGCGGAAATGGCAAGAAAATCCACGGGATGGGACGGAGGACAAAGGGGCGGAGGCAGTCGCGCCCTCCCTGCGTTCGCACGCAAAAAACGCCTTCCGCGGCCGCTTATGCGTCGCAGAAGGCGTTTTATCCCGTTCTATGGAAATCAGATTGCGGCTGGTCACAGGAAGCGGTTAATCAGACGTTGAAGCGGAACAGAACCACGTCGCCGTCCTTCATCACGTACTCCTTGCCCTCGGAGCGGACCAGGCCCTTGTCCTTGGCTGCGGCCATGCTGCCGCAGGCCATCAGGTCGTCGTAGCTGACCACCTCGGCGCGGATAAAGCCCCGCTCAAAATCGCTGTGGATTTTTCCGGCAGCCTGGGGCGCCTTGGTGCCTACCTTGATGGTCCACGCCCGGCTCTCCTGGGGACCGGCGGTGAGATAGCTGATCAGGCCCAGCAGGCGGTAGCTGGCCGCGATCAGCTTCTCTAAGCCGGACTCGGTGATGCCCAAATCCTCCAGGAACATTTTCTTCTCGTCCTCGTCCAGCTCCGCGATCTCCTGCTCGATCTCGGCGCAGATCACGAACACCTCGCAGTTGTTTTCAGCCGCGAACCGGCGCACCTCGTTTACGTACTCGTTGTTTGCCGCGTCGTCGGCCAGATCGCTCTCGGCCACGTTGGCGGCGAAGATCACCGGCTTGTAGGTCAGCAGATTCAGGCTGTTGATGAATTCCAGGTCGTCCTCGTCGTCCGGCGTGAAGCTGCGGGCCAGCTTGCCGTCCTCCAGATGGGCCTTGACTGCCTTTAACAGCTCCACCTCCTTGGCCAGATCCTTGTTGTTGAACGCTCCCTTGGACTGCTTGGAGATGCGGCGCTCAAGAATCTCGATATCGGAGAAGATCAGCTCCAGGTTGATGGTTTCAATATCCCGCAGAGGGTCCACGCTGCCGTCCACGTGGATCACGTTGGGGTCGTCGAAGCAGCGCACCACGTGAACGATGGCGTCCACCTCCCGGATGTTGGACAGGAACTGGTTGCCTAAGCCCTCGCCCTTGGAAGCGCCCTTAACCAGCCCGGCGATATCCACGAACTCGATCACAGCCGGCGTAGTTTTGGCGGAATCGTACATGGCGGTCAGCTTGTCCAGCCTGGTGTCGGGAACCGGAACCACCCCCACGTTGGGATCGATGGTGCAGAACGGATAGTTGGCGGATTCGGCGCCGGCTTTGGTCAATGAATTAAACAGGGTACTCTTGCCCACATTGGGGAGTCCTACGATACCTAATTTCATTTTATAGTTTACCTGTCCAGAAAGCCTTGGTTTTCAAGGGCTTCTGCCTTTCGTTATATTTTTGCCGCATCCCTTGCCGTAAAACGGCCGGCGCGGCTTTTTTAACCGGCGCATTGCATTCGCCGGTGACTCGTCCGTAATATGAACATTTCCATTCGATTGTGAACAGCTTTGCAGCGCAGAGCTTCCGTTTGAAAAAGAAACCGACGCAAGTATAGAGTATAGCACAAAGCCTCTGTTTTTTCAATCTCATTTGGGAGAGTAATTCCGTTATCAGGCTTTTTGGTCAGGTCGCGAAACCGCGGCTTTTCATATGCGGTTTATGTTACAATTCATTGATAGTTTCCGCAATTGCCATATTTCTCATTCGTTTAGCCGGCCCATATACAGCGGCCAAAGCGGAAGCAAGCACAAAAACGACAACAATGACCAGCAGTACCGCAGGTGCGGACCACGCGCAGCCAAAATACCTCGTGATCAACTGTCCATACAGGAATCTGCTGAGCGGAACCCCTATTCCTAATCCCACGGTCAGACCGGAAATCGCATAAGTAAAGGTTTCCGCAAAAATCATCCTTGTAAGCTGTCCGGCGTCCATGCCAACAGCCCGCATAGCTCCATACTGCTTAATCCGCGCGGACGCGCTCATGGAGATGCTATTGATCATGTTAAATATGGTAATCATGCCGATAATGCCTAAAAAGCTATAGCCGACAACGCGTGTTGCAAAGTAGGTGGAGGCGGTTTCCTGATTGCTTTCCCGCATATCTGAAAAGATAATCTCTCCAGTTGCAAGACTGCTGATCTGTTTTACGGTTTGGCCGGTCGCGTCTTGATTCAACTGCACACCGATTAGATTGTACTTTTGCTCGCCGACCAGACGGTCAAAGGTATCCTGCGGACAAATTACAATCAACTCGCTGGAAAACAGTCCATCAGACAACGCGCAGGCGATTTCAATTTCTGTCCCCCCAAGCCGTATGGTATCGCCCACCCTCAGCGGATTCTCCCTGTTGTAGATGGTCATTACCTGATTGCGATCCCCGGTCACATCTGAAATATTTCCCTGCGCGACACTTTTCTTTGCACATTCCATCATATAATCGTCATAGGAAACCAAATTAACGTGGTTGACGGATGGGCGTGAGGAAGTGACGGGAATGTGATCCATATAGGAACTGCCCCAAACGCGTGCAACGCCCGGTAGGGCATCGATTTCACCGGCAAGGCTTCGATTTAATACGAGCGCGTTGGCGTAGCCACCCAATGAGACATCCGGCTGCCATGGCCGCAAAGAGGGCAAAAGCGCGCGTGCAAAATCCATTCCCACCGAAAAGCTGAGAAACATGATAATGCTGAGAGAAAAAGAAGCTGTCATCAGAATCCAGTTTTTCTTTGTCGATGTGGCATGATGGATTCCCAATGTCCACTCGATTTTTATCCCCCTGTCCCTGGCGGCGCGCCGCACAGCCCGGTGATTTTCTGCACTGCCGGAAACAGCCGCTATGGGAGAAACTCTTGCCGCGCGCCTCGCCGGAGCTTGTGCCGCTAAAAGTACCGTGACAATCCCGACAGCTATGCCGCATACAATCCCTGTGGAACTGATTTTGAACACGGGTGTTGTACTGAATTCGCCGCCTATACCGTAGTGCAGTAACGCGCAAATTGCCCAGCTGATCGCTGTGCCCAGGATAACCCCAATAGGAACTGCTGTTCTGCACCAATTCAACGCCTCCAAGCGGACCAGCCGGATAATCTGCCCGCGGCTCGCGCCAATACAGCGCATTATGCCAAAAAACTGCGCCCGCTGTGCTAAATTGCTGTTCATGCTGCCGGAAATCATCAATACTCCGGCAAGGAGAACCAAAAAGAATAATACCGCCGCAATGCCATAGAAATTTTTCATGTTTTCGTTATTACTTTTTCCGGCTATGCCCATCACAGCGGTATTCTCTGAAATAGTATCTTCCGATAAATGATACTGCTCTTTAAGCGCTGAGAGCGCGCCCGCGGCTTTCCCGGCATTTTGAAATTGGACATAGCAGGTGGGCGCGTTTCCTGATATCCTGTTCTGCTCCATAATAGCCGCAAAGGCTTCCGGCGTCATGGTGACGCCCACTGCGTAGAGCTGCCCTTGGTAATAATTTTCATCGTCAGAGCCAAAGCCGGACACGGTAAATTCAGTAGCTCCGGCCGGGGTATGCAGCGTAAGGTGAGCGCCGATTTGCGCGCCTATGGCGTTCTTTGCATTTCCGGTCAGCATAATTTCGCCGTTGCTTTGCGGATAATTTCCCTCCGACACCCCGCCCGCAATTTGCGTCATATATGTCTTGTCCGCGCCATACAGGGCGGCCTTCTTTTCGCCGATATAGTAGGGCTGGCCAAAATCGGAATTAAAAACCTCAGACCAGCCAACGGCCGTAACGTCGGGGCGCCGGCTGATTTTTGCGGCAATGTCCTGGGAGACATGCTTTAATGAAATATGCCAGCTTCCATGCTTCTCAAGCATAAGTCCGCGCTGTGTCCGAATCATCATATCGGCTATGCTGAAAACCGTTGTTACCAACAGCACGGATATAATGATACACAATATTGTCATGCGGTTTTGCCGCCTGCGCACTTTGGCGGAAATCGGGATAAGGCTGAGATAGCTTTTCATTCTCAGTACCTCCCGAAATCGGCCAGCACGCCATCAGAGACCTGTAACACCCGGTCTGCTGTCTGGGCAATGCTGCGGTTATGGGTAATCATAATGATCGTCTGCTCGTACTTTTTAGACGCCTCTTTCAACAGGGCGATGACCTCGCTGCTGTTGTGCGTGTCAAGATTACCTGTCGGTTCGTCCGCAAGAATCAACGACGGACGCGTAATCAACGCCCGGCCGATCGCTGCGCGCTGCTGCTGGCCGCCGGATAGCTGGTTGGGAAGATGGCAGCGCCGATCTCTCAAATTTAACACAGTCAGCAGCTCTTCCAAATATTTCTTATTGGGTTTCTGATAGTCGAGTAAAACGGGAAAAACCATATTCTGTTCAACTGTCAGTTCGGGAACCAAATTAAAAGCCTGAAAAATAAACCCAATATTTCTTCGCCGAAAGACTGTGAGGGCCTGGTCGCCCATTGAAAAAATATCCTTGCCGTCGATATAGACTTTGCCGGAAGTAGGGGTATCTAACGCGCCCAGCATATTCAGCAGAGTGCTCTTACCGGAACCGGATTCGCCGACGATTGCCACAAACTCGCCCTTGGTAACAGAAAAGTTTGCATTTTTTAACGCGTGCACGGCCGTTTCGCCGCTGCCATACGTTTTGGAAAGTGACCGGACTTCTAACAAATTCATTTCTAACACCTCTTTTTTACGTGATATGGAAAGTCTACCACCTGCGCCTTACTGCAATATTACAGCAAGGCTACAATTTTGTAGGAATTAAGAAATTGATGATAAAAGTCGTGCCAACTCCCAATCCGCTGTCAACCTCAACCGTGCCGTTGTGCGCTTTTATAATTGCCTTTGCTAACGGCAGGCCAAGGCCTATGCCTTGGGTATCCTTTGAAAAACGGCTCCGATAAAACCTTTTGAAAATATGGGGCAAGTCCTCAGGGTGGATACCACAGCCAGTATCTTTTATTTTTATCTGGATGACAGAAGCAAACCGCCCCCATTGGATCTCGACCGAATCCCTCTCCTTGGTGTGGTCTAAGGCATTTTTTACGATATTGCCCATCGCTTCAACCAGCCAGTCGCGGTCACAGTCCAATGCGATATGTTCGTCGCCGGAAAGAGTAAGCTTTTTCTGCTCCTGTTTGGTTCGATATGCAAAGTGAAGTGCAATGTCGTTCATCATATCTGCCACATTTTGAGGAGCCTTTTCAAGCTCAATGGTACCGGCATCTAACCTTGTGATCTTCAGCAGGTTTTGGACCAGAGTGTCAATCCTGTCAAGCTCCTGTTCAGACAGGTCCGCAAATTCTTTGATTTGCGGGAGCGCCTCCGCCTCATTTTGCAGCAGGCCATTATAAATATTCAGCGCTGCTAACGGCGTTTTCAGTTGATGGGAAATGTCGGATATGGTATTCTTCAAAAATTCCTTTTCCCTGAGCTCATTGGCCGCATGGGCATTTAATACCGCTGCCAGCGTGTTGATTTCATGGAAGAGACGGTACAGCTCCCCGTCGCGGTCACAATCAATTCGGGCGTCCGTGTCGCCTCCGAGAAAGGATTGAATCTGAATAATTGCGTTTTCCATAACGCTATGCTGCCTGCAAAAATACAAACAGCATATTGCCAGAACGCTGATTCCTGATAGCAGGAAAATGATCAATAGCGGGATCGACAATTCACTGTAAAATATCCACACGATAAGCTGTGAAAGAATGAGAAATACGGTCAGAACAGCGGTAACGGCCCCGATCAATCGTTTGTTTTCTTTATTTACAAGTATTTTCATAGCGCGCCCTCAATTGTCAACATTCCATTTATAGCCCATGCGCCGGACGGTAAGAAGCATTTGGGGTTCACTTGGGTTGTCCTCCACCTTCATCCGCAATCTGCGGATATAGACGGTGAGCGTATTGTTGTCTATATAATTTCCCTCGCTATCCCATAGCTTATCTAAAATCTTCTCTTTCGGCAGCACCGAGTTGGGATTTTGCATGAACAGGCACAGCAATTTATACTCTGCCGCAGTCAACTCCAAGAGCCTGCCATTTTTATAGGCTTGCCCCTGCAATAACAGTACCCGTATCCCGTTTGATTGAAGTTCCGTCTCAGCTGAGCGAAAGTCTCTTGTGCGACGGAGCAGGGCGTTCATTCGTGAAATAAGAACGCCTAACTTAAAAGGCTTTGTGATGTAATCGTCGCCTCCGATATCCAGCCCCATAATGATACTTGTTTCCTCATCGGAAGCGGTTAAAAAAATAATCGGCACTTTGGAGGTCTGCCTTACTTTTTTACAAAATTCAAAGCCCGAGCCGTCCGGCAGAGATACGTCTAAAATAAGCAAATCATATTTTCCCTCTGACCAGACGCAGCCGGCTTCCTTGATGGTTCTGGCGATATCAGCTTCATACCCCTGTTTTTTGAATGCGAAAAATAGCCCGTTAATCAGGCTCAAATCATCTTCAAGAAGTAAAATCCGATCCATGCTTATGCTCCTCTCCATACGCTATCAGTATAAATATAAGCGGGCAGACGGATAATATCAATCACCTAATTGTGAATTGCTTTGGCTATTTATAAAAACTCGCAGGAGATATCCGGGAAGAGAGGGGAGGGCGATGTGATTCCTTCCTATTCTTAATATGCGGATTCCGGACCGGGACAAGGCTGCAATCCGGGGGTATTCCGCCAAGCTTGCGCAATATATGATTGCAATTTGTACTGGTTCGCTGTAAAATGGGAAAGAATCTCATCAGAAATGAAAGGAGTACAAAACAATATGAACGGAGCAGATTTGAGTTTTGTCAATCTGGGTATTACCATAGATCACCTGCGCAGCAGCGTGACGATTTTTGGGTTCCGCATCGCGTTCTACGGAATCATCATCGGCCTGGGGATGCTGGCCGGCATCTGCGTGGCCTTATCCGACGCCAAGCGCAGGGGACAGGACCCGGATATGTACCTGGATTTTGCCCTGTACGCCATCATCATTTCCATCATCGGAGCCAGGGCCTACTACGTGATCTTTGACTGGGACAACTACAAGGATAACCTGCTGCAGATATTTAACCTGCGGGCCGGCGGCCTGGCCATCTACGGAGGCGTCATCGGGGCTGCGCTGACCCTGATCGTGTTCACCAGGGTGCGCAAGCAGTCCTTCTTCTCCATGGCGGACAGCGGCGTGCTGGGCCTGGTCACCGGACAGATCATCGGGCGGTGGGGGAACTTCTTCAACTGCGAGGCCTTCGGCGGCTTTACCAACAACCTGCTGGCCATGCGCATCAAGATGAGCCTGGTGAACCCCTCCATGATCTCCCAGGATCTGCTGGACAAGCAGATTGTGGAAAACGGCGTTGCCTACATCCAGGTCCACCCCACGTTCTTTTATGAGTCCATGTGGAATCTGGGCGTGCTGGCTTTTATGATGTGGTACCGCAAGCGCAAGAAATTTGAGGGCGAGATGCTCTGGATCTATTTCCTGGGCTACGGCCTGGGCCGCGTGTGGATCGAAGGCCTGCGCACGGACCAGCTGAAAATACCGGGAACAGGTCTGGCGGTATCCCAGCTCTTGTCCGCGGCGCTGGTGTGCGTGGCGGCAGTCGTGATTGTGACGAGGCATCGGAAGCTGAGAGCCGAGAATGCGGGCGACCAGCCGAAAAACTGAGGTTAGGGGAAACATCCAGGGAATATTTACCCCACTTTCGGGGATAAAACGGCCTGTTTCCCCCACCTGGCCTCCACTTTTGGGCCGGGGGTAAAAAGTGGGCCGTTTTCGCCGAAAAAGTGGGCCTTCCCTCCACTTTTTCGGCCGGACACCGGGCGGATGGGAGAGGGGGAAAGCCCAATATCAATTAGGGAAAAACTGGATAAGCCCTACATCTAGTATATTTTTCTGAGAATTTCCCATATTTAGAAGCAGTTGCAAAGTCATTTGCAATTGCTTTATTTTTTTTTGCTTTTTCTTTAAAAATCCTTGCCATTTCCCAGAATCTGTACTATTATGGACATACAAGTGGTAGAAAGTGGTGCAAAGTGGTAGAGGATGGTTGTTAAGTGGATGAAGTGGGGGTTACGGATTATCCCCCACGGCCCATCCGCGTACCGCGGTGATGTACGGCAGGTGATGAGCTATGTTCATGGGTGAGTACAATCATACAGTTGACTCGAAGGGGCGCTTGATCGTTCCCTCCAAGTTCAGAGAGCAGTTGGGCGATGAATTCGTTGTGACGAAGGGCCTGGACAACTGCCTTTTTGTGTATGAGAATTCCGAGTGGACAAAGCTGGAGGAAAAACTCCGCACCTTACCCCTGACAAACACCGCAGCCCGTAAGTTTTCACGTTTCCTGCTGGCAGGAGCTACCACCTGTGAAGTGGACAAGCAGGGCAGAATTTTACTGCCGGCCATTCTGAGAGAGTTCGCCGGCATCGAGAAGGATGCCGTGCTGGTCGGAGTCGGCAGCCGTATTGAAATCTGGAGCAAGGAACGGTGGCTGGAGGCCAATACGTTTGACGATATGGAAGAGATTGCGGAGCATATGGAAGGTTTGGGAATCTGATGGAAGAGTTGAAATTTGGACATACATCGGTGCTCCTGTATGAGACGGTGGGAAGCCTGAATATTATCCCCGGCGGCTGCTACGTGGACGGCACCCTGGGCGGCGGAGGACACGCTCTGGAGGTGCTCAAGCGCCTGGGACATGGGCGTTTGATCGGCATCGATCAGGATGAAGATGCGATTCGCGCGGCCGGGCGGCGCCTGAAGGCCTTTGAGGACAAGGTGACCATTGTGCGGGACAATTACCGGAATATCCGCTCTGTGCTGGAACAATTGGGCGTCGAGAAGGTGGACGGTATTTACCTGGACCTGGGCGTTTCCTCCTATCAGCTGGACACGCCGGAGCGGGGCTTTACCTACCGCGTGGACGCGCCTTTGGACATGCGCATGGACCAGCGCAGCGACCAGACCGCCGCGGACATTGTGAACGGCTACGGCGAGATGGAGCTGTACCGCATCATCCGCGATTACGGCGAGGACCGCTTCGCCAAGAACATAGCCAAGCACATTGTGAGAGCCAGGGAGAGCGGGCCCATAAAGACCACCGGGGAGCTGGCCGAGATCATCAAAGCTGCCATACCGGCCAAGGTGCGGGCCACGGGCGGACATCCAGCCAAGCGCACATTCCAGGCGATCCGCATCGAGCTCAACCAGGAGCTGGACGTGCTGGAGCAGTCCATCGACACCATGATAGACCTGCTCAACCCCAGCGGAAGACTGAGCATCATCACCTTCCACTCGCTGGAGGACCGCATTGTTAAAAAGCGTTTCCGGGAAAGCGAGAACCCGTGTGTCTGCCCGCCGGATTTTCCGGTCTGTGTGTGCGGGCGCGTGAGCAAGGGGCGGGTCGTCACCCGCAAGCCGATTCTTCCCTCCGAGGAGGAGTTGGAGGTAAACAGCCGCTCGAAGAGCGCAAAATTGAGGGTTTTCGAGCGGGCGTAAAGGGCGTCCGTTCGTACAAAGGATAAAGTTGTAGGATTTTTTAAGGATTTTCGGATTTTCAAAAAGGGAGGAGGAAAGGTGTTATGGCTGCCAGAAC
Source organism: Enterocloster asparagiformis (assembly GCA_018380885.1). GTDB lineage: Bacteria > Bacillota > Clostridia > Lachnospirales > Lachnospiraceae > Enterocloster. The sequence continues at coordinate 15,378 of JAGZSY010000022.1, read as the reverse complement.
ACAGGCGTCCAGAGGGCGCAATTACAGACAGATAAACCGTCAGGCTGCAGGTTCCTACAGGGACGGATACGTACACGGAACGGCAGCGCCGAAGCTGGAGCCGGCTTACGAGCCGAATCCCAGACAACCCAGGCGCAAACCTAAAAATGCCAACAGCGTGCGCAGCAACCAGAGGATTCGGCGCAACCAGGAAAAAGCGCTGCATATGGATCTTCCGTATGTGATTATGCTGACGATCGCATCGCTCTGCACCTTATACCTCTGTGTGAACTATCTGCATCTGCAATCCTCCATCACGGGGCGGATGCATGCCATTGAACGGATGGAAGCGGACCTGGAGAAGCAGCGCTCGGAGAACGATGCGCTGGAAACGGCCATCAACACCAGCATCGATCTGAACCAGATTTACGAGATCGCCACCAAGGAGCTGGGGATGGTGTACGCCAACAAGAACCAGGTATTGTTATTCGACAAGTCAGAAAGCGAGTATGTAAGACAGTATGAGGACATCCCGGAATACTAATTCAGGCAGCCGGGGGGGAGGCTGGGACGGCGGCCCCCCCGGACAAAAGAATAAAAAACGCTCCGATAAAAAGGTATTCCAAAAATACATGCAGGAAAAGCTGGCAATCACCGTTCTGGTGATTACGCTGGCTTTATTTGCATTGGTAATGGTGTTATACCGGATTATCAGGGACAATAATGAGCAGTACAACAAGATCGTGCTGTCCCAGCGGCAGCAGCAGTACGACAGCCGGGTGATCCCCTACCGGCGCGGGGATATTGTGGACCGCAACGGCACCTACATCGCCAAGAGCGAGAAGGTGTACAATCTGATCATCGACCCGGAGCAGATTCTGTACGACAAGGACCATTACCTGCAGCCCACCATCGACGCGCTGGTGCAGACCTTCGGCTATGACGCGGCGGAGCTGCAAAACCTGATCAATGAGCGCAGCAAGAGCGCTTACGTGCGCTACAGCAAGGGGCGGCAGCTGAGCTATGAGCAGAAGGCGGCCTTTGAGCAGCTGCAAAAGGACACCAACGCCGCCTTCCGTGCCAGCAAGGACGAGAACGAATCCAGAAAGCGGATCAAGGGCATCTGGTTCGAGGACGAGTACCGCCGCGTCTACCCCTACAATTCCATGGGCTGCAACGTCATCGGCTTTTCCGGCGGGGACGGTAGCGTGGGCACAGGCGGCATCGAGCAGTTCTACAACGATCAGCTCACAGGCACCAACGGCCGGGAGTACGGCTACCTGGACGAGAACGCCAACCTGGAGGGCGTGATCAAGCCGGCGGTCAACGGCAGGACCGTGGTCTCCACCATTGACGTCAATATCCAGAACATTTTACAGAAATACATCGACGAGTGGCAGACCACGGTGGGCAGCAATGTGACCGCGGCCCTGGTCATGAACCCCAACAACGGGGAGGTGCTGGCCATGGGCAGCACCCGCACCTTTGACTTGAACAATCCCAGGGAGTTGACCGGCTTTACGGACGAGGATCTGCTGGCCCTGGGCAAAAAGGAGGCCGTGGCGGTCTACAAGCGGGAGCATAACGGGGAAAAGATCACCGAGGAGGAGGTTCTGGACCACTACAGCCGGGAGGACGTGATCAGCTACGGCACCCAGGTGGCCTGGAACCAGACCTGGAGAAATTTCTGCGTCAGCGACACCTACGAGCCGGGATCGCCCTCTAAAATCTTCACCGTGGCCGCGGGCCTGGAGGAGGGCGTGTTAAAGGGAAACGAGTCCTTTGAGTGCACGGGCTTTAAGCATGTGGCGGACCGGGATATCTTCTGCGTAAAGCGGACGGGGCACGGATGGCTGAATGTGCAGGAATCCCTGATGCAGTCCTGCAACGTGTGCCTGATGGATATGGCTGCCATGATCGGCGTGGACCGCTTCACGAAATACCAGGCCATCTTTGGCTTCGGGGATAAGACGGGCATCGACCTGCCCGGCGAGGCGGATACCAGCGCGCTGGTCTACCACGCGGACAATATGGGTCCCACTGAGCTGGCCACCAGCTCCTTCGGCCAGGGCTTTAACTGCACCATGGTGCAGATGGCGGCCGCCTACTGCTCCGTGATCAACGGCGGCTCCTACTATGAGCCCCACGTGGTGAAGCAGATTTTAAATGAACAGGGTTCCGTTGTGGAGCGCAAGGAGCCTGTGCTGGTGCGGGAGACGGTCTCCCAGTCCACTGCCAATTACCTGAAACAGACCATGTTCGAGACCGTGGAAAACGGTACCGGCGGCGCGGCGGCGGTGGCCGGTTACGAGGTGGGCGGCAAGACGGGAACCGCCGAGCGTCTGCCACGAAAGGACAAGAATTATCTGGTCTCCTTTGCGGGCTTTGCCCCGGTGGAGGATCCCCAGGTGTTCGTCTATGTGGTCATCGACGTGCCCAACTACCCGCCGGGTCCCCAGCAGGCCCACAGCTCCTATGCCAGCGCGATTTTCTCCAAGATCATGGCTGAGACTCTTCCTTATTTAAATGTATTCCCCACCCAGGATTTGCCTGACGAGGAGAATGTGCAGGGCAGCCTGCCCGAGTCGGAGGGCATCAATGCCGGCCAAAGCGGACTGGAGGAGGAGAACGGCGGCGAGGGCGAGACGGAGCCTGAGACCAGGCAGTATGAGACCGATGAGTTTGTGGAAGGCGGCGAGGAAGGCGGCAGCGGACTGCCCGAGAATGTGCCGGTAGCGGACGAGACGGAGCGCGAAGGCAATGTGCTGCCTGCGGGCGCCGGGCCCAGCGCCGCCCAACCGGCCGGAACCGGGGCGGCGGCCCCTGACCGGCCCACAGCCTCCACCGGTCCCGGGGAGGGAAAACCGGAGGGCTCTGAGAGCCCGTCCGCAAATGGCCCGGGGGAGACGGTCCCCGCCAAGCCGGCAAGCTGAGGGCATGTTTTTGCCCGTCCGGCCGAAATGTATCATAAAATTGCGGCTGTTCCAATATATTATTAACAATGATGGACGCCGGAGCAGCCGATATGTATACCAATCTTACCAGCCACCGAAAACGCACAGCCGTCCTGGGACTACTGATCAGCCTTGTGATGATCGTCCTCACAGGGCGGCTTAGCTATCTCATGCTGTTCTGCTCCAAGCACTACAGCGAGATGGCAGAGGATTTACACCAGCGGGAGAGGACGATCAAGGCGGCCAGAGGGCGCATCATCGACGCCAACGGCGTGGTCATCGCCGACAACAGAACGGTCTGCACCATCTCGGTCATCCACAGCCAGATCACAGACCCGGATCAGGTGGTTGCCACCCTGTGCGACAAACTGGATCTGGACCAGGAGCTGGTCCGCAAGAAAGTGGAAAAGCGCAGCTCCCGGGAGATTATCAAGACAAACGTGGATAAGCCCCTGGGGGACGCCATCCGGGACTGCAGGCTGAACGGGGTCAAGGTGGATGAGGACTACAAGCGCTATTACCCCTACGACAGCCTGGCCTCCAAGGTCCTGGGCTTCACCGGAGGCGACAACCAGGGCATCATCGGCCTGGAGGTGAAATACGAACCCTATTTGAAGGGGCAAAACGGAACCATTCTGACCATGACCGACGCCCGGGGCGTGGAGCTGGAGAACGCGGCGGAGGACCGCATCGAGCCTGTGCCCGGCAACGACCTGCGGGTGAGCCTGGATGTGAATATTCAGAAATACGCCGAGCAGCTGGCCTACCAGGTGCTGGAGAAAAAGAATGCCAAGGCCGTGTCCATTATCGTCATGAACCCGCAGAACGGGGAGATTATGGCCATGGTGAACGCGCCGGAGTTCAATTTAAACGAGCCCTTTACCCTGGACCAGAACCTGCGCAGCGAAGCGCTGCGGCAGCAGGCGGCGCAGCGGGATCCCAACCTAGACGCGGCGGGCAGGCAGGATCTTCTGAACAAGATGTGGCGCAACCGCTGCATCAACGACACCTATGAGCCTGGCTCCACCTTTAAGATCATCACGGCCGCGGCCGGGCTGGAGGCCGGGGTGGTGAAGCTGACGGACCAGTTCTCCTGCCCGGGCTTCCGGGTGGTGGACGACCGGAAGATACGCTGCCACAAGGTGGGCGGACACGGCGCCGAGACATTTTTGCAGGGCGCGATGAACTCCTGCAACCCTGTGTTCATCGACGTGGGGCTGCGGCTGGGGGTGGACAATTACTACAAGTACTTCACCCAGTTCGGGCTCAAGGGCAAGACCGGCATCGACCTGCCCGGGGAGGCGGCCACCATCATGCACAAAAAGGAAAATATGGGCCAGGTGGAGCTGGCCACCGTGTCCTTCGGCCAGTCCTTCCAGATCACGCCCATGCAGCTGGTCACCACGGCCGCCTCCATCGTCAACGGCGGCAACCGGGTGACGCCCCACTTCGGGGTGGAGGCGGTGAGCGCGGACGGCACGTCGGTGCACAAATTCACCTATCCGGTGAAGGAGGGCGTGGTGTCGGAAGAGACCAGCGAGACCATGCGCTTTATCCTGGAAAAGGTGGTGGCTGAGGGCAGCGGCAAGAAGGCCAAGGTGGAGGGCTTTCGCATCGGCGGAAAGACGGCCACCTCGGAAAAGCTGCCCAGAAGCTTAAAAAAATACATCTCCTCGTTTTTGGGCTTTGCACCGGCCAATGATCCCAAGGTCATAGCGCTGATCACCATCGACGAGCCGGAGGGGATTTACTACGGAGGAACCATAGCAGCTCCGGTGGTCGGAGATCTGTTCAGGAATATATTGCCATATCTGGGAATACCGGCGCAGGAGGAAGAAAACCCCGGCTCAGTCCCCGGGCAGTAACGCGCTTTTTTGGTGGTCAAAACAGTCCCAAAACCGTCTTTTTCCGCAAGCGTTGGGCGTTTTTTCGGCTTTTGCGCCGGGCCGCCTGCAAGAACGTCCGGCGGGCTGCAAAGGCCGGTAAACGGAAGAATCTGCCATGCCCGCTCTAAACGGTAGTTGATTATTCCCGGAAAAAGACGTATACTATTTACTGTGGCGAACCGGGCTGAGTTTCCGAAAATTTCCAAATCGGACGGCCAAGAGACACAAAATATGACCATACATATGAAATTGAGGTGCCCCTATGATTCATGAAACCATTCTTGCTATTATTATCGCATTTGCCATAAGCGCGCTGCTGTGTCCTATTATCATACCCTTTCTGCACAAGCTGAAATTCGGCCAGCAGGTGCGCGACGATGGACCCCAGGCCCATCTGAAAAAGCAAGGCACGCCCACCATGGGCGGTTTGATTATTCTCACCAGCATTATCATCACGTCCCTGTTCTATGTAACCCGCTATCCCAAGGTGATCCCCGTGCTGTTCATGACGGTGGGCTTCGGGATCATCGGTTTCCTGGACGATTATATCAAGATCGTGATGAAGCGCTCCGAGGGACTAAAGCCCATGCAGAAGCTGGTGGGACAGTTTGTGATCACGGGGATTTTCGCCTGGTATGTGGTGAACAGCGGCGAGGTGGGGACGGATATGCTCATCCCCTTCACCGGCGGCTTTGACCACGGGAAGTTTTTGCATCTGGGGATTCTGTTCGTGCCGGCCCTGTTTTTCATCGTGCTGGGCACGGACAACGGCGTGAATTTTACCGACGGCCTGGATGGGCTGTGCACCAGCGTGACCATCCTGGTGGCTACCTTCCTGACCATTGTGGCCATCGGGGAGAACGCGGGGATCAGCCCCATCACCGGGGCGGTGGTGGGAAGCCTGCTGGGATTTCTGCTGTTTAACGTGTACCCGGCAAAGGTGTTTATGGGGGATACGGGATCGCTGGCCCTGGGAGGCTTTGTCTCGGCCACGGTGTTTATGATGCGCATGCCCCTGTTCCTCCCGATTATCGGCTTTATCTACTTTGTGGAGGTGCTGTCGGTGATTATCCAGGTGACTTATTTTAAGAAAACGGGCGGGAAGCGTATTTTCCGCATGGCTCCGATCCACCACCACTTTGAGCTGGGCGGCTGGTCGGAGACGCGGGTGGTGGCGGTGTTCGCCATCGTGACCGCGATCCTTTGCCTGTTGGCGTATTTGGGGCTGTAGATAAGGTTAGGAGGTTGAACAAATGAACCAGAGTCAGAAAGTATTAGTTGCGGGAACCGGCATCAGCGGTATCGCGGCAGCCAAGCTTATTCTGGACAAGGGCGGAGAAGTGGTGCTTTACGACGGCAATGCCGGCCTGAACCCGGAGGAGGTGAAGGCCAAGGTGGGGGACTGCGCCAAGCTGAGCCTGGTGCTGGGCGAGATCAAGCGCAGCGACCTGCTGGGCGTGGAGCTGTGCGTCATCAGTCCCGGGATTCCCCTGGACAGTCCGTTTGTGGCCGTGGTGGACGAGGCGAAGATTCCCATCATCGGGGAGCTGGAGCTGGCCTACCAGAGCAGCCTTGGGCGACTGGCGGCCATCACCGGCACCAACGGAAAAACCACCACCACGGCGCTGACCGGCGAGATTTTAAAGGCCCAGTACGAGGACGTTTACGTGGTGGGCAACATCGGGGAGCCCTACACCGCCAAGGTGGAGACGATGACTGAGGACAGCGTCACAGTGGCCGAGGTGTCCAGCTTCCAGTTGGAGACAATCCTGGACTTCCGGCCGGAGGTCAGCGCGATCTTAAACATCACGCCGGATCACTTAAACCGCCACAAGACCATGGAGAATTACATCCAGATCAAGGAGGCCATCACCTTGAACCAAACCGAGGAGGACACCGTGGTGCTGGGCTACGACGACCCGGTGCTGCGGGAGTTCGGGGAGAACGGGGAATTAAAGCCAAAGGTGATCTGGTTTTCCAGCCGTGAGCGGCTTAAGGACGGCTTCTGCATGAACGGCGACACCATTGTGTACTGCAAGGGCGGCCGCGAGACGCCGGTGGTCAATGTTCACAGCATGCACCTTCTGGGCCGCCACAACTATGAGAACGTCATGGCCGCGGCAGCCATCGGAATGCAGATGGGCGTGCCGCTGGAGAAGATCACCGAGGTGATCCGGGAGTTTAAGCCCGTGGAGCACAGGATCGAGTTCGTGCGGGAGCGGACCGGGGTCAAATACTACAACGACTCCAAGGGGACCAACCCGGATGCGGCGATTCAGGCGCTCAGGGCCATGCCGGGCCCCACCATTCTCATCGCGGGAGGGTATGACAAGAACAGCGAGTACGACGACTGGGTGGCGGAATTTGAGGGAAAGGTGCGCTATCTGATCCTCATCGGCCAGACCAGGGATAAGATCGCGGCATGCGCGAAAAAGCACGGTTTCACGGAGATTATGTACGCGGAGGATCTGCCCGAGGCGGTGCAGGTCAGCGCGGTGTACGCGGACACGGGAGACTATGTGCTGTTAAGCCCCGCCTGCGCCAGCTGGGATATGTTTAAGAGTTTTGAAGAGCGGGGAGAGATTTTCAAAGAGTGCGTTATGAATTTATAAGTGTTAAGCGATACACAACCGTCGAGGGGAGGTAGTGATACATGGCGAAGAAGAAGAAAAGGCCCTCGGCAGCGGGAAATCAGGAACAGTTTCAGGCGCAGGGCAGGCCGCAAAGCCGGCCTGCCGCCGGAACTGTGCAAAGGATGCAGCAGGAGCAGGCATATGAACAGCCGAGAAAGAAAAAGAAAGTCCGGCATTTTTATGACTACAGCCTGCTGTTCTGCATCATTTTCCTCACCGCCTTCGGGCTGGTGATGATCTACAGCGCCAGCGCCTACACGGCGCAGCTGGAGTACAAGGGAAACGCGGCGTATTTTATGATGCGCCAGGCCAAAATCGCGGCGGGCGGATTCATCCTCATGATCGTGATCTCCAAGATGGATTATCATATTTTCGGAAAGTTCGCGCTGCCCGCCTACGGCATGTCTTACATACTGATGGTTGCGGTCAGCCTGGTGGGCAAAGAGGTGAACGGCAAGCGGCGGTGGCTGGGCGTGGGCCCTGTCAGCTTCCAGCCCACGGAGTTCGTCAAGATTGCCCTGATCATCATGCTGGCGGCCCTGATCACGGAGATGGGCAGCAATATCAATAAATGGAAAAATATGGGAGTCATCATGGCCCTGACCATTCCCATCGCCGGAATTGTGGCCGGAAACAACCTGAGCTCCGGTATCATTATCTTCGGTATCGCCTTTGTGATGCTGTTCGTGGCCTGCAAGGTGAAATGGCCCTTTTTCAGCGCCGGGGCCCTGGGGCTGGGCGTTCTGGCGGGGGCCGGTCCCATCGGCATGGCCCTGAACAAGATCGGCCTATTGCAGGACTATCAGTTCCGGCGGATCGAGGCCTGGCTGAACCCGGAATCCGACCCCACGGACAAGGGCTTCCAGGTGCTTCAGGGACTGTACGCCATCGGCACCGGCGGCCTGACAGGCCAGGGGCTGGGCGAGAGCATCCAGAAGCTGGGTTTTCTCCCCGAGGCGCAGAACGATATGATATTTTCCATTATCTGCGAGGAGTTGGGATTATTCGGCGCAATTTCCGTGATTTTGATCTTTCTTTTCATGATCTACCGGTTTATGCTGATCGCCGGAAACGCGCCTGATCTGTTCGGCGCCCTGCTGGTGGTGGGGGTCATGGGCCATATCGCCATCCAGGTGATTTTGAATATCGCGGTGGTGACCAACACCATTCCCAACACGGGAATCACACTCCCCTTTATCAGCTACGGGGGAACGTCGGTGCTGTTTTTGATGATGGAGATGGGCATGGTTTTGAGCGTGTCAAACCGAATACGGTTGGAAAAATAGCGGATTTGTGCACAATGGGGCCGATCCGGGCATATGCTGAGGGTAGAGAGAATTTGCTGCCTTGGGCGGCAGAAAGTAGGTGCCCGGTTGTCCACAATCCATGTCAAAGGCCCCGCCTGCCTGTCGGGCGAGATATCCATACAAGGTTCTAAAAATGCTGTGCTGCCAATGATGGCGGCAGCGTTACTGCACAAGGGAATTACGGTGCTCACCAATGTGCCCATGATACAGGATGTGGACTGCATGGTGAGCATTCTGAACTACATAGGATGCCGCTGCAACCGGAAGGGCAGCACCGTGGAGATCGACGGGACGGAGATCCAGTGCGCTCAGATACCGGATCATTTTGTCAGCCAGATGCGCTCCTCCATCATTGTGCTGGGCGCGCTTTTGGGCAGAGTGGGAGAGGGGGAGAGCCGCTATCCCGGCGGCTGCCTCATCGGCGCCAGGCCCATTGATATCCACCTGCAGGTACTGCGATGCCTGGGCGCGGAGATTTTGGAGGAGGACGGCCAGATCACGGCCAGAGCCCCGGCGGGCGGCCTGGTGGGGGCGGAGATTCGTCTGCGCTATCCCAGTGTGGGCGCCACGGAGCAGGCGATTTTAGCAGGCGTGCTGGCCAGGGGCATGACCGTGGTCTACGGCGCGGCCAGAGAGCCGGAGATCACCCAGCTCTGCGACTGCTTAAACCGCATGGGAGCCAGGGTGCGGGGTGCGGGAACCGGGATACTGGCCATCGAGGGCGTGGATGAGCTGCGGGACAGCCGATTTGCGGTGCGCGGCGACCGGATCGTGGCCGGAACCTACCTGTGCGCGGTCATGGCGGCTGGCGGCAAGGCCTGGCTGAAGGAAGTGCGGCCAGGCGAGCTGAAGCTGCCTCTTGACCTGATGCAGCAGGCCGGGGCTGTGATCCGCCGGGACGAGGTGCGGGAGGAGATTTTTATCTCCATGAACCAAAGGCCCGGAGGCCTGATGCTGGAGACGGGACCCTACCCGGACTTTCCCACGGATTTGCAGTCGCCCTTTATGGCCTTTCTGGCCGCAGGGGAGGAGGAGAGCCGTATCCGGGAGCAGGTGTTCGAGGGCCGCTTTGCCACGGCCGACGAGCTCAGGCGCATGGGCGCGCAGATCAGCGTAGAGGGCCGGGAGGCTGTGATCAGCGGGATGTACCCTCTGATCGCCGGCCGGGTGACGGCCAGGGACCTGCGCGGCGGCGCGGCGCTGGCGATCGCGGCGCTGGCCGCTGAGGGCGAGACCGTGATCGGGGATTGCCGCCATGTGGAGCGGGGATACGAGGATTTGTGCCGGGACTTAACGGCGCTGGGGGCCCAGGCCTGGTGGGAATGACAGAGGCTTAAAAGTAAGAAGAGGTACGTTGACCATGAGAAGAAGAACAGGAAAACAAAATCTCGGAATATGGATAGCAGCGGCGGTGATTTTAGCGGCCGCTATCCTGCTTTTATCCGTCCGGGTTTCCTATATAACGGTCACCGGCAGCAAGCGCTACACGCAGCAGCAGATGGAGGAACTCCTGTTCCCTGGAAAATGGGATAAAAACTCCGCCTATCTCTACTTTGCCAACCGCTTTCAGCCCCACCGGCAGATTCCCTTTGTGGAGGACTACAAGCTGGTATTCCACGGCCCCACCAGCGTGGAGATCATTGTCTATGAGAAGGACATTGTGGGCTATGTCTCCGACATGAGCAGCTACATGTATTTTGACAAGGACGGTATCATTGTGGAGAGCTCCGGCAACAAGCTGGAGGGCGTGCCGCTGATCACCGGCTTGAGCTTCGGCCAGCTGATCCTGCACCGGCCCCTGCCGGTGAAGGACCAGACCGTGTTTCAGGACATTTTAAACCTGACCCAGCAGCTCTCGCTGCACAATATCACCGTGGACCGCATCGAGTACAATTCCCGCAACAGGGCCACCCTCTACATGGGGGAGATGCAGGTCTCCCTGGGCGACGATACCAACGTGGACAGCAAGATTTCCGTGCTCAGCGACATCCTCAAGGCCCAGCCTCAGCTCACCGGCATGAAAGGGGTGATTGAGCTGGAAAACTACAATGAGGAAGGGATCGGGGGCGGGATTACGTTTAAGAAAAAGTGACGCGGGAGCGCTCGCCGGCCTGTTTTGCAGCGAAATATTTGAAAATCTTGCAAATATTTCAAGGCCGAACCTGCCGCCATCTTATTGCGCAGTTGTCAAAAATCTGTTAAAATTAGATAACGTGTCATAATCAAAGCTTCTGTGGTCCGGGAAATGCTGCGGATTGTGCGGCAGATATCAAAACCTCAAAAAGTCGGCCATTTTGTGAAAAAAACAGTTGATATTTTTTCTAAAATCAAATATAGTATTAGGTAGACTAGAATTCAGAAGCTGATGGAATGAATATCATACCGAAGGCATATTATATATAGAAGCGGGAAGTATGGCTGACAGTGGCAGTAAGGGAATAAAAGGAGGATATCATCTTGTTAGAGATTAAGATAAATGAGTCAGAGAATGCCGCCAGGATTATTGTGGTAGGAGTAGGCGGCGCCGGTAACAACGCGGTGAACCGTATGATCGAGGAGAACATCGCAGGCGTCGAATTTATCGGCATCAATACGGACAAGCAGGCTCTTCAGTTCTGCAAAGCCCCCACTGCCATGCAGATCGGCGAGAAGCTGACCAAGGGACTCGGCGCAGGCGCCCGCCCGGACGTGGGTGAGAAAGCGGCTGAGGAGAGTTCTGAGGAGATTTCCCAGGCGTTAAAGGGAGCGGACATGGTGTTCGTGACCTGCGGCATGGGCGGCGGCACCGGAACCGGCGCGGCTCCCGTGGTGGCGAAGATTGCCAAGGACATGGGGATTCTCACTGTCGGCGTGGTGACAAAGCCCTTCCGCTTTGAGGCAAAGACCCGCATGACCAACGCCATGAACGGTATCGCCAGCTTAAAAGAGAGCGTGGATACGCTGATCGTGATCCCCAACGACCGTTTGCTGGAGATTGTGGACAGGCGTACCACTATGCCCGATGCCCTGAAGAAGGCGGACGAGGTGCTGCAGCAGGCAGTGCAGGGCATCACGGACCTGATCAATGTTCCCGGCCTGATCAATCTGGACTTCGCGGACGTGCAGACGGTTATGATCGACAAGGGTATTGCCCATATCGGCATCGGCAAGGCCAAGGGAGACGACAAGGCCATCGAGGCGGTGAAGCAGGCTGTTTCCAGCCCGCTGCTTGAGACCACCATCGAGGGCGCAAGCCATGTGATTATCAACATTTCCGGCGATATCAGCCTGATCGAGGCCAACGAGGCCGCCAGCTACGTTCAGGAGCTGTCCGGGGATGATGCGAATATTATCTTTGGTGCGATGTATGATGAGAATGCCCAGGATGAGGCCACCATCACGGTGATCGCCACCGGGCTGGACGAGCACGAGGCTTCCTCCTCTGTGGAAACCGCGATGTCTAAGTTTGCCAACTACAAACAGCCCAAGGTTCCCACCGCGCCGGTGAAGCCCCAGCCTCAGCCGCTGCACGGCGACCAGGAGGCGGCTGCCACCGCCAACCCGTACCGTCAGGCGCCCAGTTACAATACGGGGAATTACGGACAGGGCGGCGCGTCCGGACAGGGATATACGAGACCGTCCTCAGAGAATCAGGGACAGGGCTATAACCCGCCGAATTACGGCAACCAGAGATATGGACAGCAGGAGGGCCGCCAGAATACGGGCAGCACGTTCAGACCGGCCGCCAACAAAGAGTCCATCAATATCCCGGATTTCCTGCGGAACCGGAAGTAAATTTGCGAATGGAATGAGTTATAATGAGTTTTGCCGCTGCGCGCCTGAGGGTGCGCGGCGGTTTTTTTGTGGCGGCCTGAGCGCTCTGATCACTCCAGAAATTCCCTGCAATTTTTATGCCAAAAAAAATCGCGTTCTTCGACAAAATCTGTCAAAACCTCCTTTCTTTTTTATTACCATATTTTGGGCGCGCAGGCGCCTTTTTTGCTGCGCGCAATGGGCACGGCGGAGCCTGTGGCCTGTTGTTGTGCGTTGCCGCCGCCGCGTTTGTGCGATTCCGCCCGAGGCTGGCGGTGACTGATGGGCGGTGCCGGGCGGCAGGGCCTAAACCGCTGCGCACGGCCGTTTTCCGGCGTATCCGGGAGTCTCCACAGCCCGTTGCTGTCTCTACGGCCCGCTGCCGTTTCCGCAGCCCGCTGCCAGGCCCGCGCCCCGCTGCTGACCCCTCGCTTCTTCAGCGAATACGCGCAGATTGTCAGGTCCGGCGCGCTTGCTCCCTTTTCCGAACAGGGAAATGCCCGCCCTTTCTGCCCCGAATTTTGTCGGATTTCCCCGAAAAATTTTGTCCCCCAACCTCCCTAAATTCGACAGCATTTGCGCGTTGGAATTACTATAATGTCATTCAGAACGTTTCACAGGGAGGTGGTGCCGGAGTTACGTGACCTATACGGTATACATAGATGTGGTATTTTTGGTCAACGCTGTCATGGATTTTGTGGTGTTGGCGATTTTAAACAAGATTTTGGATTCCGGCGCCGGATGGGGAAGGCTTCTGTCCGGCGCGGCTGTAGGCGGGCTGTGGGCCTGTCTGGTGAGCGTCCTTCCCGGGATGCCGGCGTGGGTCCGGGTCGCAGGCACTTACCTGGGGGTGAGCAGTCTGATGGCCATCGTGTCCTTTCGCCCGGCGGGGGTTAAAGCCCTGGCGCGGGCGGTGCTTGGGATGTATCTGGTGACCGCCGTGCTGTCCGGGGTGATGCTGGCGCTTTATCAGCACACCAGGGCGGGATATTATCTGGAGCTTTTGGTCCGGGGAGAGCGGATCATGGGGCTGCCGGCCCTGGCCTGGCTGTTTGTGGCGGCCGGAGGAGCGGCGGGGGCTTACGGACTTGCGGGCCTGGGAAAAAATCTGTTACAAGGGCGGATAAAGGGCAGGAGGTATTGCAGGGTAAGGCTGGGCTTCAAGGGGAGTGAAGCCGGGCTGACAGCGCTCATTGATACCGGAAACTGCCTGAAGGAACCGGTAAGCGGCCGCCCGGTCCACGTGGTGACGGCCTCGGCAATCGCCGGGCTGTGCCCCAGGGTGGACGGGGTGATCTATGTGCCCTACCAGGCGGTAGGCACCAGCCACGGCCTTCTTCCAGCGATTTTTCTGGACTGGATGGAGGTGGAGCTGGACTACAAACGATACAGGTTTGAACGGCCTCTGGTGGCCGTCATCCGGGAATCTTTATCCCCGTCCGGGAAATACCAGATGCTGCTTCAAGAGGAACAGTGGGGAAAGGACGAGGCATCATACGACGAGTGTTCGCAACATACAGGAGGGAAATTCCATGATTATAAAAGTATCCATACCAAACCGCTTTCAGTTGAAAACCGTTCCCAGCTTTAAAACGGTTCTGATGCCGAAGCAGAGCGAGGTGCACTATATCGGCGGGGCCGATATTCTGCCCGCGCCCCTGGAACCGGAGGAGGAGAGCCGGATGATCGGCATGTTGAGCGGCGAGGAGGACCAGAAGGCGAGGGCGGCGCTGATCGAACACAACCTGAGGCTGGTGGTTTACATAGCGAAGAAGTTTGACAATACCAGCGTCGGGGTGGAGGACCTGATCTCCATCGGAACCATCGGGCTGATCAAGGCGATCAATACGTTTAAGCCGGATAAGAACATTAAGCTGGCTACATACGCGTCCAGATGTATTGAGAACGAGATTTTGATGTATCTGAGACGGAATAACAAGACCCGGATGGAGGTGTCGATCGATGAGCCGCTGAATGTGGATTGGGATGGAAATGAACTCCTGCTGTCGGATATTCTGGGCACGGACGAGGATGTGATCTACCACGATATTGAGGATGAGATTGAGAAGAATCTGCTGAACAACGCCATCAGCCGGTTGAATCCCAGGGAGCGGAAGATCGTGGAGCTTCGGTATGGGCTGACCAACGAGGACGGGGAGGAGATGACTCAGAAGGAGGTGGCGGATCTTTTGGGGATTTCACAGTCGTATATTTCGAGGTTGGAGAAGAAGATTATGAAGAGGTTGAGGAAGGAGATTGTGAGGTTCGAGTAGGGGAGGGCAAGGGTACGCGCCCGGGCGGGGCGGGCTTTCCCGGTCAGGCGCGCGGCTCGGGTTTTTTGACAACATGCCGCTAAGACGTCCGCGGTGGGAAAATACGGACTTCCTTCACATTCGCTGAGAAATCCTGAAGGATTTCTCAGCTCAGGTTCAGCAAAGAGGGTGTCGCAAAATCATCAAAATAGATGATTGAGCGGCACCCTCGCTCTGTATATAGAAAAAAATCAGGAGAAAATTATTCTCGATTGACTTCCTCCTGATTTTTGACATACTTTAATAAGCTTACAGTTTTTCTTGTATTTATGCACTCGCTTTGACATCAAACAAATAGCTTCCTGTCCGCTCATTCTGGATTTTTTTATGTAGTTTATTTAGATTGTATCCCATACTCAGCAAGAGAATCTCCAGTTTTACCTTCTTTTTACCACGCAGCAGGAATCGTTGGAAACCGTAGTCGTTTTTCAAAACCCCGAAAGCACCCTCTACCTGGATCGAGCGATTCATCCGGTACTTAATTCCCTTCTCACTCTGAATGTTTTGATACGATT
>JAGZSY010000005.1 GCA_018380885.1 Enterocloster asparagiformis | reverse complement strand
TGTTCAATCTTTGATTTTCAAGGTTCTGTGCTGTTGTTTTTCGTTAGCAGCAACTTTTATATCTTATCATACTCAGTCGCGCTTGTCAACAACTTTTTTTAAAACTTTTTTGTTTTTGTTGTTTCCGTTTTAACAGCAACTTTGATATCTTATCATATCTCATCGTGTTTGTCAACAACTTTTTTTCATTTTCTTTTCAACCATCAGGGGCTGATCGGAAGATGTGTTCGCCGGTGTTTACCCCCAGCGGGTATTAATCATAGCACTTTTGTCGATTTCTGTCAACAACTTTTTATGATTAATTTTTCGTTCTTCCACAGAAGTGTAAAAAAATAATCATTTGGAAAAGAGCGGAGAAAGAGGGATTTGAACCCTCGCGCCGGTTTCCCGACCTACACCCTTAGCAGGGGCGCCTCTTCGGCCTCTTGAGTATTTCTCCGAATTTCTACTTCCATATGATTGGTCTTTGACACTTGTTCTCAGACGCATTGATCATTATACTAGATACTTTTCGTGTTGTCAACCCATTTTTGTCGACATTTTACGTGATATTCCGATTTATTTCCTCCTGAATCCGGTCATGCACAATATGTGCGATTTCCGAGGTTTTCAGTCCCATATATTGATCAGGATAAATCGGCTTCATATAATGAACTTCCACTGTCTCACGCCGCAGAGAACGAATATCAAAGGGCCTGTAACTGTTGATCAGCGCCACGGGCACAATGGGGCAGCCCGCTTTTACCGCGCTTTTAAAGGTACCGCTCTTGAACTCCAGGATCTCGTTCCCGTTCCGGCTGCGGTGTCCCTCGGGGAAAATCACGAAATTGTCTCCCTGCTTCACCCGTTTCGTCACCTCGCCGATCACCCGGACCTGATCCTTGATATCGTCCCGGTCCATGGACAGGCTGCGCATAGCGCCCAGCACCTGCTTTACCAGCACCAGCTCTGCGGCTTCCTTCTTAATGACAACGGAGAAGGGCCGCGGACAGGTGGCAAAGAGCGCCAGCACATCAAACAGCCCCTGATGGTTGGGAAACATAATAAATCCATCCTGATCAGGGATATATTCCGTACCGGTACATACCAGGTCCACCCGGCCCCTCCGGATGATCCTTCTGTCCATCTTCGCGATATACTCGTACCTTTCCTCTTTAGTATGTCCATCATCAGGCCTTCCCATACGCCCAATTTTATAAAGCCATATGGGAGCTTGAAACAGGTTCATAAGTACCATATAGATTATCCGCCACATAACTGCCTACCCCTTATGTTGTATTTTGGCCCCGTATTACACAAAAGGCTCCCCGTTCTCGCAGGAAGCCTTTTGTTCATTCACGATCCGTGTTACTCTTCGCTGCCGGATTCGTCCCCTTCGGTTTCGCCGGATTCATCCTCCGTCTCGCCGTTCTCGTCCTCTATATATTCTTCATTGTAAACATTGCTGTCCTTTGTAACGCTCTCGCGCACCTTGGCGATGCTGGCCACCTTGATATCGGAATCGTGGTCAATTGCCATGAGCTTCACGCCGGAGGTATTGCGTCCGATCACGGAGATATCGTCCACCACCATGCGGATCACTATCCCTTCAGTGGTGATCATCATAATCTCACGGCCGTCATCCACAAGCTTCGCCCCGATCAGGCAGCCGGTTTTTTCGGTGATCTTATAGCAGATCACGCCCTTTCCTCCGCGATTCTGGGCGCTGAACTCGCTGATTACCGTGCGTTTGCCCATGCCGTTCTCGGAAACCACCAGCAGGGATTCGCCCTGGCTGGCCATCTGCATTCCGATCACCTCGTCCTCCTCGTCGAAGCGCATACCGATTACGCCCATGGAAACGCGGCCGGTCACCCGGACGTCGGTCTCATGGAAACGGATACACATGCCGTTCTTGGTAATGAGGAAAATGTCCTCCTGGTTGTCCGTGGCCTTGACTTCGATCAGCTCGTCGTTCTCACGCAGAACAATGGCCTGCAGTCCGTTTTTGCGGACATTCTCATACTCGCACATGGGAGTTTTCTTCACCATGCCGCCCTTGGTGGCCATGAACAGGTATTTGTCCTCGTTGTACTCCCTCATGGGAATGATCGCCGTGATCTTCTCCTCCGGCTGCAGCTGGAGCAGGTTCACAATGGCGGTTCCCCTGGCGGTGCGGCCCGCCTCGGGAATCTCATACGCCTTCAGGCGGTACACCCGCCCCGTGTTGGTAAAGAACATCACATAATGGTGGTTCGTAGTCATCAGAAGGTCCTCTATATAATCCTCCTCAATGGTCTGCATTCCCTTGATGCCTTTTCCGCCGCGGTTCTGGGCCCTGAAATTGTCCACGTCCATGCGCTTGATATAGCCCAAATGGGTCATGGCGATCACCGTGTCCTCGTCGGGAATCAAATCCTCCATGGACATATCGTCGTCATAACCGATGGCCGTGCGGCGGTCGTCGCCGTATTTATCGGCAATAATGGTCATCTCATCTTTAATCACAGTTAAGAGCTTTTTCTCGTCCGCCAGAATTGCCTTCAACTCGTTGATCCTCGCCTGGAGCTCCTTGTACTCATTTTCAATCTTCTCACGCTCCAAACCGGTCAAAGCGCGCAGACGCATGTCCACGATAGCCTGGGCCTGGGCGTCGGAAAGGCCGAAGCGCTCCATCAGCTGAGTCTTGGCCTCCGCCACGTTGGCGGATCCGCGGATAATGCTGATCACCTCGTCGATATGATCCAGGGCGATTAGCAGTCCTTCTAATATGTGGGCGCGCTCCTCCGCTTTGTTCAGATCATACTGGGTTCTTCTGCGGACCACGTCCTCCTGATGCTTTAAGTAGTAATCCAGCATCTGCTGCAGATTAAGCACCTTGGGCTGACTGTCCACCAGGGCCAGCATGATCACGCCGAAGGTGTCCTGCAGCTGGGTATGCTTTAACAGCTGGTTCAGAATCACATTGGCGTTCACGTCCCGGCGCAGCTCTATGTTGATGCGCATGCCCTCGCGGTTGGACTCGTCGCCGATGTAGGTGATGCCGTCAATCTTTTTCTCTTTCACCAGGTCGGCGATCTTCTCGATCAGACGCGCCTTGTTGACCATGTAGGGCAGTTCTGTGACAATAATCCTGGATTTGCCGTTGGCCATGGTCTCGATATTGGTCACAGCCCGGACTTTGATCTTAGAACGGCCGGTGCGGTAAGCCTCCTCGATGCTGCGGTGCCCTAAAATGGTGGCTCCGGTGGGGAAATCAGGTCCCTTGACGATCTCCAGAATCTCCTCCAGAGTGGTCTCGCGGTCCTCCTCCACCCGGTTATCGATCATCTTGGTCACTGCCCCGATCACCTCGCGCAGGTTATGGGGCGGAATATTGGTCGCCATGCCCACCGCGATACCGGATGCGCCGTTTACCAGCAGATTGGGGTAGCGGGACGGAAGCACAACCGGCTCCCGCTCGGTCTCATCGAAGTTGGGCACGAAATTGACGGTGTCTTTATTGATATCCGCCAGCATTTCCATAGAAATCTTGCTCAGACGGGCCTCTGTATATCGCATAGCTGCCGCGCCGTCGCCGTCCACAGAGCCGAAGTTTCCGTGTCCGTCCACCAGCGGATAGCGGGTAGACCACTCCTGGGCCATGTTGACCAGGGCTCCGTAGATAGAGCTGTCGCCGTGGGGATGGTATTTACCCATGGTATCGCCGACGATACGGGCGCATTTGCGGTGCGGTTTGTCCGGACCGTTGTTCAGCTCGATCATGGAGTACAGGACACGTCTCTGTACCGGCTTAAGGCCGTCTCTTACATCGGGCAGCGCCCTGGCGCTGATTACACTCATGGCGTAGTCGATGTACGACTGCTCCATGGTTTTTTTAAGGTCTACCTCATGAACCTTGTCAAATACATTTGGTTCCATATTCAATCTCCTTTATGTTTGCAATGTAACAGCTGATGCGAATTTAAACGTTGCAATTCACAGCGAATCTCACGCCGGGCTGCCGGGTGTCTCCTGTGAATCGCAGCAGTTAGATGTCCAGATTCTGTACCCGCTTTGCGTTGGACTCGATAAATTCCCTTCTGGGCTCTACCTGGTCGCCCATCAGGGTGGTAAAGGTCAGATCCAGCTCGGACTGCGTCTCGTCGTCCATGGTCACGCGCAGAAGGATTCTGCGCTCCGGGTCCATAGTGGTCTCCCAGAGCTGTTCCGCGTCCATCTCGCCCAGACCTTTGTACCGCTGAATCTTGTTGTTGCCGTCGCGGCCCACTTCCGTCAAAATGTTGTTGAGCTCATCGTCGCTGTAGGCGTACCAGATGCGTTTGCTTTTCTCGACTTTATATAACGGCGGCTGAGCCAGGTACACGTATCCCTGTTTGATCAGCTCCGGCATAAACCGGTAAAGGAAGGTCAGAAGCAGGGTGCTGATATGCGCTCCGTCCACATCGGCATCGGTCATGATGATGATTTTGTGGTAGCGCAGCTTGCTGATATCGAAATCTTCATGAATGCCGGTTCCAAAGGCGGTGATCATGGCCTTGATCTCGGCGTTGCCGTAAATGCGGTCCATTCTGGCCTTCTCCACGTTTAATATCTTGCCGCGCAGGGGCAGAATCGCCTGGGTAGCCCGGGACCTGGCTGTTTTAGCCGAACCGCCGGCGGAATCTCCCTCTACGATGTAGATTTCGCAGTGCTCAGGATTTTTGTCCGAACAGTCCGCCAGCTTTCCGGGCAGAGCCATGCCGTCTAAGGCGGATTTGCGCCGGGTCAAATCCCTGGCCTTGCGGGCGGCCGCGCGGGCGCGCTGGGCCAGAATGGATTTCTCGCACATGGCCTTGGCCACGGACGGATTCTGCTCCAGGAAATAGGTCAGCTGATCGCTGACAATGTTGTCAACCGCGCTTCTGGCCTCGCTGTTGCCAAGCTTCTGCTTGGTCTGGCCCTCAAACTGTGGATTCTCAATCTTAACGCTGATAATAGCGGTCAGGCCCTCGCGGATGTCCTCGCCGGACAGGCTGTCCTCATTTTCCTTCAGCAGCTTGTTCTTGCGGGCATAGTCGTTGAAGGTCTTGGTCAGGGCGTTCTTAAATCCGGTCAGATGGGTGCCGCCCTCCGGTGTGTTGATGTTGTTTACAAATGTATAAATGCCCTCTGTGTAGGAGTCGTTGTGCTGCATGGAGACCTCCACGTAGACGCCCTCGCGGATGCCCTCGCAGTAGATCACCTGCTCGTATAAGGGGGTTTTCCCTTTGTTCAGATATGCGACGAACTCCCTGATTCCGCCCTCGTAGTGGAAGGTTTTCTCCTTTTCCTCCTCCTCGCGCAGATCGCGGAGCGTGATCTTCAAATTCTTTGTCAGGAACGCTGTTTCGCGCAGGCGGATTTTTAAGGTATCGTAGTCAAATTCCGTCTCCTCAAATATTTCCTTGTCCGGAAGAAATTTTACGCGGGTGCCGTGCTCATGAGGTTCACATTTTCCCACCACCTTCAAGGGGTAAGCTACCTTGCCGCGCTCATATCGCTGCTGGTAAATATTTCCATCCCTGTAGACCTGCACCTCCAGCCACTCGGAGAGGGCGTTCACGACGGAGGCGCCCACGCCGTGGAGACCGCCGGATACCTTGTATCCGCCGTTGCCGAATTTGCCGCCCGCGTGCAGGATGGTGAACACCACCTCAACTGCGGACAGACCCGCTTTTTTCTGTATGTCCACGGGGATTCCCCGGCCGTCGTCCACAACGGTGATGGAATTGTCCTCGTTGATCGTCACTTCAATGGAATCACAATATCCCGCCAGCGCCTCATCCACCGCATTATCTACAATCTCATATACCAGATGATGAAGTCCTCTGGCGCTTGTACTGCCGATGTACATGCCCGGCCGTTTTCTGACGGCCTCAAGCCCCTCCAAAATCTGAATCTGATCTGCTCCGTATTGCTCTCCCATGCTTATATCTTCCTTTCTTGTTCTAGGCGGGTTCAGTTTTCACTGACCACAGCGCCGTCGATGACTTTAAATATCTTGTCTATTTTAAATCGGTTATTTACAAAATCATCCAATCCCGTACAGGTGATAATGGTCTGGATGTCATTGATCGCATTTAGCAGATGATTCTGCCTTCCCGCGTCCAGCTCGGACAGCACGTCGTCCAAAAGCAGGATTGGGCGGTCATGAATCAGCTGTTTGACCAGCTCCAGCTCGGACAGCTTTAAGGACAGAGCCGCGGTGCGCTGCTGTCCCTGGGAACCGAATTTGCGGATATCGATGCCGTTGACAAAAAAACTGATGTCGTCCCGGTGAGGACCGCACAGCGTGGTCTTCTGTTTCATGTCCTGCGGCCTGCTCCGCTTCAACGCCTCCTCAAACTGGCCGATGTCCGTGTCCGGCTCATAGCAGATTTTCAAATCCTCCTTCTGTCCGGACAGCCGGGCGTGAATGCCGTGGATCATTTCATTGAGCCGGCTAACAAAATCCCGACGGTACTCCATCACTTCTTTTCCATAATTTACCAGTTGCATATCCCATACATCCAGCGTCTCCTCGTAGTCCGGCCTGAAGGCCAGTTCCTTTAACAGCTTGTTGCGCTGTACCAGCACTTTATTGTACTGGACAAGGGAGTGGACGTACAGTTTATTCAACTGGCATAATTCCATATCGATAAATCTTCTGCGTTCGGATGGGCCGTTTTTGATGATGTTCAGATCTTCCGGTGAGAAACACACCACATTGGCGATGCCGAAAAGTTCGCTGGCCCTGCGGATTGGCATCCCATTGATCGCAATTCCCTTGGGCTTGTTTTTTTTCAGATGCATGTCGATGCGATAGGGGACATCGTTTTTCCTGATCTGCATTTTGATGTGGGACTCATCCTGGTCAAACCGGATAATATCCCGGTCCTTTGCGTTTTTATGGGATTTTGAGGTGCAGCAGACATAAACCGCCTCCAGGATATTGGTCTTTCCCTGGGCGTTGTCGCCGTACAGAATGTTCGTTCCCTCATTTAATTCCATATGTAATTCTTCGTAGTTCCGATAATTTTTCAGCTCTATGGATTCAATGATCATGGAACATTCCTTTTTCTACTTCACGATTTTGATGGTTTCGCCGTTGTAGGTGACCACATCGCCGTCCACCAGCTTTTTGCCCCGCTGGGTGGCTACCTCGCCGTTGACCTTCACCTTTTCGTCCTCAACAGCGTACTTTGCCTCCACGCCGGACTCCACCAGGCCAGCCGCTTTTAACGCCTGGCCCAGTTTGATATACTCGTCTCTTAGTTTGATTGTTTCCATAAGGTCCTCCGCTTAAACCGAAGCCGCGTTGAAATTCACCGGCAGAATCAGATAGATGTAGTTCTCCTCGTCGTCCTTGATGAAACAGGGGGACTTGGGATTCATCATATACAGATTGATCTCCTCGTCGTCGATGGCGCGCAGTGCGTCGATGAGGAACTTGGGGTTAAAGCCGATCATAATGTCCTTGCCGTTCTTGTGAATCAGAAGGTCTGCGTTCATGGAACCGAAGCTGGAATTGAGCTTCAGCTCCATGGAATTGTCGGTAATGTTGATGATCAGCGGCTTTTTATCGTTCTCGCGGATCAGGATCGTGGCGCGCTCGATACAGTCCAGAAATTCCTTCTTGTTGACGGAAATCTTTGTCTCGTAGTCGCTGGACAGCATCTGGCTGATGCGAAAATACTCGCCCTCGATCAGGCGGGATACCACGATGGTGCTGTCAAACTCAAATAGGATATGGTTGGCGCTGAAGTAAATCAGCACCTCCTTCTCGTTGTCGCCGTTTAAAATCTTGCTGACCTCGCTCAACGTCTTGCCGGGCACGATCACCTTGATGTCGTCGTAATGGTCTTTTAAGCGGACCTTGCGGATGGAGATTCGATGTCCGTCCAGGGAAACTACCTGAAGCTGGTTTTCATTGACCTCAAACAACTCGCCGGACATCATCTTGTTGCTGTCGTTGGGCGAGATGGAGAAAATGGTCTGCTGGATTACCTCTTTTAAGGTGAACTGTGAGAGACAGATATATTTATCCCGCTCAATATAAGGAAGATAGGCGAATTCCTCGCCGTCCCGGCCCTGGATATTGAATACGGAGTTCTCGCATCTGATGGTGGTGTTGAACCGTTCGTCGCTCTCAATGGACACCATGGCGGCGCTTTCGCTGGAGACTCTTCTGGTGATCTCCGAGAAAAGCTTCGCATCCAGAGCGATTTTGCCGTGTTCGAGGATTTCTCCTGCAACCTTTGTCTCAATTCCTAATTCCATATCATTGCCGGTGAGCTTGATCTCGCTGCCGCTGGCATCGATAAGTATGCATTCAAGGATGGACATGGTGGTTTTGGAGGGGACTGCCTTCAGTACGATATTAATTCCGTTAACAAGCGCATCTTTTTGAAATTTCAGCTTCATAATTGTTGATAACTTCCTTTCTGACTTGGTGTGATCCTGACTGCCTTTACGATATAAAATAAAGAGTAACTTTTCGTAGAAACCGTAGTAGGGGTTGTGGGTTTGTGTAAAAGTGCCTGAACCCCTTAATATATATGGACAAGCGGTTGTGAACCCCATTGTGGAAATCTCTGCTTTTCCGGAAGGATAACTTGAGGTTTATCCACAGGGTCTTAAAAATGGTTTTGAGGGCTAGAATCCTCGCATCTCGCATCCACAGCTCGTCCACATGATTTTCACAGATTACTGTGGATTGATTTTCTTCTTTAGTATCTCGATCGTATTTTTAAGCGTGTCGTCCTTCTGGAGGTCCGCGGTGATCTTATCGGCTCCGTGTATGACGGTGGTGTGATCGCGGCCGCCGAGATATCGGCCAATGGTCTGAAGGGGCGTGGCCGTCATATTGCGGCAGAGATACATGACGATCTGCCGTGGGTAGACGATCTCCTTGTTTCGTTTCTGAGAGGAAATGTCCAAGGGCGCCAGTCCGAAGTGATCGGAAACCACCTGGATGATCAGGTCCGGAGTCACTTCCCGCTGGGCTCCGGGGGAGATGATGTCCTTTAAGGCTTCCTCGGCCAGCTCCAGGGTGATGTCACACTTGTTCAGGCGGGAGAGAGCGACGATCTTGGTCAAGGCGCCCTCCAGCTCCCGGATGTTGGACTTTATGTTGGTGGCAATGTACTTGATTACCTCGTTATCAATATTATAACCTTCCAGCTCTTCTTTTTTCTGCAGGATCGCCATCCGCGTCTCATAGTCCGGGGATTGGATGTCCACGGTCAAGCCCCACTCAAAGCGGGAGCGGAGCCGTTCTTCCAGCGTCTCGATCTCCTTGGGCGGTTTATCGGAGCTGATAATGATCTGCTTTTTCGACTCGTACAGGGTATTGAAGGTGTGGAAAAATTCTTCCTGGGTACTTTCCTTGCCGATGATGAACTGGATATCGTCAATCAGGAGCACGTCGTTGTTGCGGTATTTTTCGCGGAACTCCGTGGTAGTGATGTTGTTTTTGTTACGAATCGCATCGATCAGTTCATTGGTAAAGGTCTCCGAGCTGACGTAAAGTATCTTGGAGGTCGGAGTGTTCTTTAATATGAAGTGGGCGATCGCGTGCATCAGGTGCGTTTTCCCCAGTCCCACGCCTCCGTAGATGAACAGAGGATTGTAAATCTCGCCGGGAGACTCAGCCACAGCCAGGGCCGCCGCGTGGGCCAGATTGTTGTTGGAGCCGACCACAAAGGTGTCAAAGGTGTACTTGGGGTTCAAGTTAGCGCTCTGGATCACGTCCGGGCTGACTGCGGTATTATTTTTCTCAATCAGCTGCGGCTCGGAGGACTGATTGGCCTCAGCCAGCTGGTCCTCCAGCTTGAACTCAATTTCACACTCCGCTCCGAGGAATTCGGAGATTGCGACCTTCATAAGCAGGCTGTATCTGCGCTTTACATAGGCTAAAAAGGTCTGTTCCGGGACGATGATCGTCACGGTATTGTTCTTAAATGAGTATGGCTTTAAGGGTAACAGCCATGTCTTAAAGGAGATATCGCTTATCTCATGTTCTTCTTTCAGATTTAATAGGATCTGTTCCCAATTTTTCTCAATTATATCGATCATTTTCAGTCTCCTAAACCTCTATTGCAAAATAGCCCAATCTAAAACCATTGTATACTAAAGGAAGAATATTTTCAATGAAAAAATACAAATGCTGTGGATAAGTCGGAGCATTTGGAAAAAATTAGGTCTATTTCTGTGGATAACTCTGTGAATGTGTTGGGGAATTTTTGTTGGCAGTCTGTGGACGGGAGGTTTGTCCACAAAGATGCGAAAAGGATAAACGGGAGTTTTACACACGGGGGAAAACTTTGGAAAATCTGGAATTGCGGATGCGGCATGTGGAAATATCCAGATGCAATCCACAGTTATCCACAGGTTATCCACAAATTGTGGATAATATTATGTAAATTAACAAAAATCCATTGACGGGGCTGTGGATTGCCATTATAATCATGGCGTGATATTGCATTGTATCTTATCAATAAGAACAGTAGCAAGGAGGAAAAAAATTGAATAAGAGAAGAAAAGACACCCGCTGGCTTGCAAGTGTCGCACTTATGATGGCTGTGGTCATCCTTTTGGCGAATACGCCCCTGGGAATGATCCAGCTGCCGGTGATTAAGGCGACAACTGTGCACATCCCTGTCATTTTAGGCGCCATACTGTTGGGGCCGCTGGCAGGCTGTATCCTGGGGGCGACCTTTGGAATCTGTTCGCTGATCAGCAACACCATGGCGCCTACCTTATTGTCCTTTGCCTTTTCGCCGTTTTTGAGCATGACCGGGATTGTCGGCGCGTTGAAGGCTGTGTGGGTTTCGGTTGGCTGCCGGATCATGATCGGATTGGTGGCCGGATGGCTGTGGATCCTGTTTAAAAAGGTGAAACTGAATCCGCTTATCGCCTTGCCAATTACTGGATTTATGGGCGCTCTGACCAACACGGTATTTGTGATGGGAAGTATCTACAAGCTGTTTGTCGTGGAGTACGCTCAGGCCAGGGAAGTGGCGGTTGAGGCGGTGTGGGGACTGATTATGGCGACTGTGACGGCATCCGGGATTCCGGAGGCGATTGTGGCTGCAATTTTGGTGGCGATAATCGGAAAAGTACTGATAAATATCGTAAAAATCGCTTGACGACAGGCCGTTTCTTCTATATAATTGAGAAGATGTTTAATTATACTAGTCTAAATGTGTGTTTTCACATTGCCAGATAAGTTAATCGATAGGAGGTGCACGGGACTCATGAAGATGACATTTCAGCCTAAGACAAGACAGAGAGCTAAAGTTCACGGTTTCAGAGCGAGAATGAGCAGCGCGGGCGGCAGAAAAGTGTTAGCTGCCAGAAGAGCAAAAGGCAGAGCCAGACTGAGCGCATAATTTAAAGCATTGAGACATAGGCCACAGAATCTTGTGGCCTTTTATTGAATGTAATGGTCCGCCGCTTTTTGGCGGACGATTGCTGAATGTAATGGTCCGCCGCTTTTTGGCGGGCGATTGCCGAATGTAATGGTCCGTTGCCGGGCCATTACTCGTTAAGAGCGTAATTTTGACATTCAGATGCGAGGAGTTTCATATGAAACGATTTCCGTCCGTGAAAAAGAACGGCGAGTTCCAGAAGATTTACAGGGGAGGAAATTCGCATGCAAACCGGTTACTGGTCATGTATGTGATGAAAAATGGGGAAGAATCGAACCGGATCGGCATTTCGGTGAGCAAGAAAGTGGGCAACAGCGTTGTCCGCCATCATATCACAAGACTGTTGCGGGAAATATTTCGTTTGAATGAAAACAGGATTCAGACTGGGTTAAACATCGTTGTGGTAGCCAGAGTAGCTGCCAAGGATTCGGATTACAAACATTTGGAGAGTGCGTATCTGCACCTGTGCGGACTGCATAACATTAAAAAAGAATCGAAGTGAACTTATTATGGTAGCAAAGCTGCTGATTTTTCTTGTGCGAGTGTATCAGAAATACCTCTCGCCGCTTAAAATAAGAACTCACTGTATTTACACACCGACATGCTCTCAATACGCCGTTGAGGCAATACAAAAGTACGGTGCGTTAAAGGGTACATGGTTGGCTTGCAAACGGATACTGCGCTGTCATCCCTTTGCAGAAGGCGGTTATGATCCAGTTCCGTAGAAAAGGGAGCCGCAACGGGCGCGCTCGTAAGGAGGTAGTTCATTGAATAGTTTAGTTGGCGCAGTATTGTTGACAAAAACAGGTGGGGTCTTGGGACCGATTGGTGACATACTGGGGTGGATTATGGATTTGCTGTTCCGGTTCACCAGCATGTTTGGGATCGAGAATATCGGTCTTTGTATTATTTTATTCACATTGGTAACAAAGCTTCTGATGATTCCGCTTACCATTAAACAGCAGAAGTCGTCCAAGCTGATGGCGGTTATGCAGCCGGAGCTGACGGCAATCCAGAAGAAGTACAAGGGCAAAGAGGGCGACCAGAAGGCCATGATGATGATGCAGACGGAGACCAAGGCTGTCTATGAGAAGTACGGAACTTCCATGACGGGCGGCTGCCTTCCGATGCTGATCCAGCTTCCGATCATCTTTGCGCTGTATCAGGTTATCTATCACATTCCGGCATATGTCCAGACTGTGCGGGGATATTATGAGGCCGTGATCAGCAAGCTTCCGGCGGGCTTCCATACCAGCCAGGTATTTATGGATCTGGCCAGCGCCCAAAAGCTTCCGGTTGATTCGATTGATTATACCATCACCGACAAGGTAATTGATTTATTTTATAAATTCACAGGACAGCAGTGGAATACCCTGATCGACGGCTTCCCCCAGGTGGGACAGGCTGTCACTGATTCCGGGACCCGGGTTGTGGACGCCATTGAGAATATGCAGAATTTCTTTGGTCTGAATATTGCGTACACGCCTATGCAGGTAATCGGCAATTTCTTCAGCCATGTGGACGGAACCACCATGTTCGCGTTTATCGCGGCCCTGGCAATCCCGCTTCTGGCCGGCGCCAGCCAGTGGTACAGCTCCAAGCTGATGATGGCCACCACCCAGAGCCCGCAAAACGACGAGAATCCCGGCGCCAACATGA
This sequence comes from Enterocloster asparagiformis, assembly GCA_018380885.1. Taxonomy (GTDB): domain Bacteria; phylum Bacillota; class Clostridia; order Lachnospirales; family Lachnospiraceae; genus Enterocloster. Next base: position 198,122 of record JAGZSY010000005.1, on the reverse strand, counting down.
TGAAATCTATGAACGTGATGATGCCGCTGATGTCCGTGTTTTTCTGCTTTACATTTGCAACTGGTATTGGACTTTACTGGGTGGCTCAGAGTGTGTTCACCATTATCCAGCAGGTTGGAATTAATTCTTACTTAAAGAAGGTCGATATCGACGACCTGGTTCAGAAGAACGTTGAGAAAACCAACAAGAAGCGCGCAAAGCGCGGACTGCCGCCGGCTCGTGTGGGTAACGTGGATGAGATGATGCAGAAGATGCAGGAGAAGGAAACCCGCGAAGAGGCCAAGAGAATGGAAAAAATTGCCAAAACAAAAGCGCTTGTGGAGGAGAACAAGAACTACTACAACGCGGATGCGAAGCCTGGCAGCCTGGCCTCTAAGGCGAATATGGTAGCGAAATACAACGAGAAGCATGAAAAGGGCGGTAAAAAATAAGAGGGGGTTCTGAATATGGATATGTTAACATTTTCGGCTAAGACTGTAGATGAAGCGGTCACGAAAGCATTGATTGATCTTGGAACCACCAGTGATAAGCTGGAATATGAGGTGATTGAGAAGGGAAGCGCCGGATTTTTAGGCATCGGCGCCAAGCCGGCCATCATCAGAGCCAGGAAGAAAGAGTCCATTCAGGACAACGCCGTTGATTTCCTCGCGCAAATCTTCGATGCGATGAACATGGAAGTTCGGATCGAAGCTGCGTATAACGAAGAGGAGAAGGAACTGTCCGTCACCCTGGAGGGCGACGACATGGGAATCCTGATCGGCAAGAGAGGGCAGACCCTGGACTCCCTGCAGTATCTGGTCAGCCTGATTGTGAACAAGAACAGCGACGGTTACCTGAGGGTGAAGCTGGACACTGAGAATTACCGTGAGAAGCGCAAAAAGACATTGGAGACCCTGGCAAAGAACATTGCCTACAAGGTGAAGCGGACCAAACGCCCGGTATCCCTGGAGCCGATGAATCCTTATGAGCGCAGAATTATCCATGCCGCTTTACAGAACGACAAGTATGTTCTGACCAGGAGCGAGGGCGAGGAGCCCTTCCGCCATGTGGTGATTGCGCTGAAGAAGGAAGTTCCGGTAAAGCGCGAGCGCTATGACAAGAGCCGCAGCGGCAGCCGTTACGGCAAGAGCGGCGGCGGATACCGCTCCGAGCGTTCCGACCGTTATGACCGTTCCGACCGCTATGAGCGTTCCGAGAACACGGTTGTGAAGGCGGCTGAAGTTTCTGCGGAGGAACCTGAGGTTTCATCTGAAGAAGAATAAGATCTGGTTGTGTCAGATTGTGGAAGAGGCTGTTGCAGAAGCGACGGCCTCTTTTGGGATAAATGGGAGAGTGGAATATGAAAACGGATACCATAGCGGCCATCGCCACGGGCATGAGTAATTCAGGCATCGGGATTGTGCGGATCAGCGGCGGGCAGGCGTTTGCGGTGATCGACCGCATGTTTCGGAATAAGGCCGGAAAGCCGGTAAAGCTCAGCGAAAAGCCATCCCACACCGTGCATTACGGGTTCATATACGACGGAGAAGAGAGGGTGGACGAGGCCCTGGTTATCATAATGAAGGGGCCGAGAAGTTTTACTGCGGAGGATACGGTGGAGATCGACTGCCACGGCGGCGTGCTGATGGTGAAAAAGATTCTGGAGACCGCGATCCGCCATGGAGCCAGGACGGCCGAGCCGGGGGAATTTACCAAGCGGGCCTTTTTAAACGGCCGTATCGATCTGTCCCAGGCCGAGGCGGTGGCGGATGTGATCAATGCGAAAAACGACTACGCGCTGAAAAATTCCGTGGGCCAGCTGGGGGGATCGGTGTCCAAAAAGATCAGGGAGCTGCGGGCGAAGATTCTCTATCAGATCGCGTTTATCGAATCTGCGTTAGATGATCCGGAACATATTTCCCTGGACGGCTTTGCACAGACCCTATCCGGTCAGGTGGAGGAAATGACCGGTCAGGTGGAGAAGCTGATCCGCTCCGCGGACGACGGCAGAGTGATGACGGAGGGCGTGAGAACTGTGATTCTGGGCAAGCCCAACGCGGGCAAATCCTCCCTGATGAACGTGCTGATCGGAGAGGACCGGGCTATTGTGACGGAGATTGCGGGGACAACCCGGGATACGCTGGAGGAACATATTTATCTCCAGGGGATCAGCCTCAATGTGGTGGACACCGCGGGAATCCGGGACACGGAGGATGTGGTGGAGAGGATTGGCGTGGACCGGGCCATGAAGGCGGCCAGGGAAGCTGATCTGCTGATCTACGTGGTGGACGGGTCTACGCCGTTGGATGAAAATGACCGGGAGATTATGGATTTTATCCGCGAAAACAGCGGGGACGGCGGAAAAAAGGCCATTGTCCTGCTGAATAAGACGGATCTTGAGACGTGTGTGAATCCAGAGGCGCTGGAGCGGGAGACCGGATGCGCTGTGATTCCCATTTCCGCCAAGGAGGAGCAGGGGATCGAGGCGCTGGAGCAGGAGATCAAGGGGATGTTCTACCACGGCAGCCTGTCCTTTAACGACGAGGTGTATATCACCAGCGTGCGGCACAAGGAAGCGCTGGGGAGGGCAAAGGAAAGTCTGGAGATGGTGAAAAGCAGCGTGGATCAGGGATTGCCCGAGGACTTTTACTCCATCGATCTGATGGACGCCTACGAGCAGCTGGGGCTGATCATAGGGGAAGCTGTGGATGACGATGTGGTGAACGAGATATTTGCCAGGTTCTGTATGGGAAAATAGCAGTGAAGGAAGGACAAGTTATGCCATATTTGGAAGAGACGTACGATATTGTGGTGGTGGGAGCCGGCCACGCGGGATGCGAGGCGGCTTTGGCCTGCGCAAGGCTGGGCATGGAAACCATCATGTTTACGGTCAGCGTGGACAGCATTGCGTTGATGCCCTGCAACCCCAACGTGGGAGGAAGTTCCAAGGGCCATCTGGTGCGGGAATTGGACGCCCTGGGCGGCCAGATGGGAAAAAATATCGATCAGACGTTCATTCAGTCAAAAATGCTGAACGAGTCCAAGGGACCGGCTGTGCATTCCCTGCGGGCCCAGGCGGACAAGCAGGATTACAGCCGCCAGATGCGAAGCACCCTTGAAAATACGGATCATTTGACGATCCGTCAGGCGGAAGTGTCGGAGCTTATGGTGGAGAATGGGAAAATTCTCGGAGTAAAGACATTTTCAGGCGCTGTGTACCATGCAGGGGCGGTTGTGCTGTGTACCGGGACCTATCTGCGTGCCAGATGCATTTACGGGGATGTGAGCAATCCCACGGGGCCCAACGGGCTGCAGGCCGCCAATCATCTGACCGAATCATTGAAGGCCAACGGGATTGAGATGTTCCGGTTCAAGACCGGCACGCCGGCCCGGGTGGACAAGCGGAGCATTGATTTTACCAGGATGGAAGAGCAGATGGGGGATGAGCGTGTGGTGCCGTTTTCATTTTCCACTGACCCGGAGAGCGTGCAGAAGGACCAGGTGTCCTGCTGGCTGACCTACACAAACCAGCAGACGCATCAGATTATCCGTGAAAATCTGGATCGGTCGCCGCTGTTTTCAGGTGCGATTGAGGGCACGGGGCCCAGGTACTGCCCGTCTATTGAGGATAAGGTGGTTAAGTTCCCGGACAAGAGCAGACATCAGGTGTTTGTGGAGCCGGAGGGGCTTTATACCAATGAGATGTATCTGGGCGGCATGAGCAGTTCTCTGCCCGAGGATGTGCAGTACGCTATGTACCGCACGGTTCCGGGGCTGGAGAAGGTGAAAATCGTCCGCAACGCCTATGCCATCGAATATGATTGTATCAACTCCCTGCAGCTCAAGGCCACTCTGGAATTTAAGAAGATTGAGGGCCTTTTCTCAGGCGGGCAGTTTAACGGCAGCTCCGGCTATGAGGAGGCTGCGGTCCAGGGCTTTATGGCCGGTGTGAACGCAGCCATGAAGCTTAAGGGCAGAGAACAGGTGGTTCTGGACCGTTCTCAGGCTTACATCGGGGTACTGATTGACGATCTGGTGACAAAGGAGAATCATGAGCCCTACCGGATGATGACCTCGCGGGCGGAATACCGCCTGCTCCTGCGCCAGGATAATGCGGATATCAGGCTGCGCGAAATCGGGCATGAGATCGGTCTGGTCAGCGACCAGGAGTATGAGCATACGCTCTTAAAGGTGAAGCAGATCGAGGAGGAGATCAGGCGGCTGGGATGGGTGAACATCGGCGTCAGCGATGGGGTTCAGAAATTCCTTGAAGATCACAACAGCACGTTGCTAAAATCGGGTATTACCCTGGCGGAGCTGGTGAAGCGGCCGGAGCTGAACTATGAGATTCTGGCCTGTATGGACCCGGAGCGGCCGAAGCTGCCGGCGGACGTGCGGGAACAGGTGAATATTGAGATTAAATATGAAGGCTACATTAAGCGGCAGATGCAGCAGGTAGCCCAGTTTAAAAAGCTGGAGGGCAGAAAGCTGCCGGAAAAATTCGATTATGCGCAGGTGAAGAGCCTGCGGCGGGAGGCTGTCCAAAAGTTGAATCAGGTACAGCCGTCCACAGTGGGCCAGGCATCCCGTATTTCAGGGGTTTCTCCGGCGGATATCTCCGTGCTTCTGGTTCATATGGAACAGATGAAGGGAAAGGAATCGGGTAAGGAAGAATGACGGAGCGTTTTGCAGATCAGATAAAGCGGGAGGCAGGGGAGCTGGGAGTTACTTTAAGCAGCGGGCAGATCAGGCAGTTCTACCGCTATTATGAGCTTCTGGTGGAGCGGAACAAGGTAATGAACCTGACCGCGATTACAGAGGAGCAGGATGTGGTGACAAAACATTTCACGGACAGCCTGTCCCTGGTGAGGCTGATGGGGACACAGGCATTGCGGGATATTTCCCTGATGGATGTGGGAACGGGCGCCGGATTTCCGGGAATTCCCCTTAAGATTGCCTTTCCGGAGCTGAGGGTGACTTTGCTGGACTCCCTGAACAAGCGCGTTAAATTTTTACAGGATGTGTGCGCGGAATTGGGGCTTGATGGTATCAAAGCGGTACACGGGCGCGCGGAAGATTTTGGAAGAAATTTACAATACCGTGAGCAATTCGATTTGTGCGTATCCCGGGCAGTGGCAAACCTGGCATCATTGGCTGAATACTGTATGCCCTTTGTGAAGGTGGGGGGATATTTCGTGCCGTACAAGTCCGGCGAGATAGAAGAGGAGTTGGAGGCGGGAAAGCGGGCGGTAAAAATTTTGGGCGGTGAAGTGGAGCAGGTGGAGAAATTTACGCTGCCGGGCGCGGATGCGAGCCGTTCCCTGATTCGCATCAGGAAAATAAAGGCTATTTCCGGGAAATATCCGCGCAAAGCGGGGCTTCCCACAAAGGAGCCTTTATGTTGATAATAAATAATTATTGATGAATAAATAATAATAACTTTACGTTATTCATACTTCATGTTATACTTGTCACCAGCCGTAACAGGCAAATTATGGTAAAATAATGGAGGACAAGGAAATGGAGAGAGTGAAGGAACGTTGGCGAGGGGTGCTGCTGTGTTTTTGCATTGCAGTGCCCTGTTATTATTTGGGCAAAATTGTGCCGATTATCGGGGGACCTGTTTTTGCAATATTGATCGCCATGGGAATTGGTACGGCTATGCGGGGCATGGGCAGACGTTTGGAGCGGGAACAGAGTGGGATTAAGTTTACCTCCAAGGTGATTTTGCAGGCGGCGGTTGTGCTGTTAGGTTTTGGCATGAATCTGGGGAGCGTACTGGAGACGGGGAAGGAATCACTCCCAATTATTGTGAGCACAATTTCAGTTTCGTTGATTGTGGCCTGTATATTGCAGAAATTTATGAAGGTTTCGCCTAAAATTGCCACTTTGGTGGGCGTGGGATCGTCCATCTGCGGCGGATCGGCCATTGCGGCTACCGCACCGGTGATCGGGGCTGACGACGAGGAGATTGCCCAGGCTATATCGGTAATTTTTCTGTTTAACGTGATTGCCGCGTTGGTATTTCCCGCCTTTGGAAGCGCGCTGGGGCTGAGCGATGCGCAGTTTGGTATATTCGCGGGGACAGCGATCAACGATACTTCTTCTGTGACGGCCGCCGCTGCGGCCTGGGATGGAATCCACGGGAGCAACACGCTGGATACTGCGGCGATTGTCAAAATGACCAGAACCCTGGCGATCATCCCTATCACATTGGTTTTGGCTTTTGTGAGAGCAAAAAATGAGGAGAGCGGTGAGAATGTAAAGCTGAGCAAAGTATTTCCTATGTTTGTGCTGTACTTTGTAATCGCATCTGTGATTACCACGGTGTGCGGGCTGCCAGCCTGGCTGGTTGGAATGCTGAAGGACGCCAGCAAATTTTTGATTGTGATGGCAATGGCTGCAATCGGTATCAATACGGATCTGGTAAAATTGGTACGGACGGGCGGTAAGCCGATATTCATGGGAGTTTGTTGCTGGGGGGCAATAACCGGAGTCAGTCTGTTGGCAATTTAAATGAAATCGAGAGAGTGGGAATGATAGAGAAATCCGTTGGGTTTTCTCTATTTTTTTACGGCTAAAATCAGCGAATTACAGAGAGAGACGCCCACGCTTTTTTTGATTATTGCAGGCGGGCGTCTCATGACAAACAATATAGAATTTAGTGGAAGATTTATGATTCGATATAGGCGTCTCGCATCAGGGCAATCTCCGCCGCGTATCCGTCCAAATCGTTGGGAGTTTCCAGATAGTAGGGCAGTTTGCGGAGCGCGGGATGATTGATGATGCGAATCAGGGCGTCCAGCGGGATATGTCCGGTGGTGAGCGTGGCATGGCGGTCCTTGTGGGCGCCCAGGGGATTCTGGGTGTTGTTCAGGTGGATGGCTTTCAAGCGGGAGAGTCCCACAATGCGGTCAAACTCGTCCAGCACCTTGTCCAGATGATTGGCGATATCATATCCGCCGTCCCACACGTGACAGGTATCAAGACAAACGCCCATTTTTTCGGAGAGATGAACCCGGTCGAGAATTTCCCGAAGCTCCTCAAAGCGCCCGCCCACCTCGCTGCCTTTACCGGCCATTGTTTCCAGGAGAACTGTAGTCGACTGATCCGGGGTCAGGATTTCATTTAGCATCTGTGCGATATATTCGATTCCCACTTCAACGCCCTGTTTTACGTGGCTGCCGGGATGAAAGTTGTACATATTTCCCGGAGTGTACTCCATTCGGGACAAATCGTCAATCATGGTGCGCTTGGCGAAATCGCGGATTTTTTCGTCTGCGGAGCAGGCGTTTAGAGTGTACGGAGCATGGGCCAAAATCGGGATAATGTCTTGCTCCTTGGCTGTGGCCTGAAATGCGGCTACATCAAGGGGGTCGATGGCTTTTGCGTTTCCGCCTCTTGGGTTGCGGGTGAAAAATTGAAATGTATTTGCCTTAATTTTCATTGCATCCTTGGCCATTGATTCGTAGCCTTTGGACGATGATAGATGGCAGCCAATTCTCAGCATAGATTGTATTCCTTTCTTTCGTTCATTCTATTATTAAAAAATGGCCCGGGTGAAATATGTCACAGCCGAACCATTAAATGTTTCACGTGAAACATCTTGTCAGGAAAAATAGGTCTGGATTGCTTTCAATACTTCTCCAGGTTTTTCTAGTTGGGGAAGATGTTTGGTTTTGGCAATAAGAGAATACTCGATAATGGGATTCTGTTCTTTGTATTCATCGAAGCGTTCCTGAATTGTTTCTTCCGCACCACCGCCCAATAGGTAGATACTGTTATCAATTTTTTTCAGCGCATTGACAATATTACATTTGGTATAGTGGCAGCGGACGCTGGCATAAACGGACTTCGGTGATTCACCCAAATGGGCCGCTTCATGGTAAGCGTCCAGCACAGACGTCTTGACCATATAGGGATTATAAAAACAGGAAGTTTTTAACTCCTCAGTCAAGGCTTTACGGCTGGTGGCAATATGGTAGAGCAGTGTTCCGGCAATGGGCAAATCCAGCATCAGCTTGTAAAGCTTAGCATGCTTGCCGGATACCTGACTGCAGGACAGGAGACTGTCGGGATTGATGAACATGAGCCGGTCAAACAGCTCCGGGCTGTTGCCGCAGGCCATAATCGCCAGGGCAGCGGAAGCCCCCGAAGCAATCACATCAGTGCGATGGCCGATTTCCGACTTGATAAAATCAGAAATCAACTGCACATATAGATAGTTGGTATAAGTCAAGTTCGGTTTTTCAGAGCGGCCACAGCCAAGAAGATCAATGGTGTACACTGTATAGTTTTCCGCTAACCGTCCTGAGATGGCCGTCCACTCGTAACCGCTGCTGGCGGGATTCAGATCGTGAACCAGCAGCAAGGGCTTGCCGGTACCTGCTTTTGTATAATGAATGTTACCCAATCTCCATTTATAACAGAGAGATTCAGGATCATTTAGCACATTTTTTGACGTGGCGCTTATTTTGATTCCTTTGTTGATCAGCGCTGTGGTGGTAGCCGCGCCGGCAGAGAGTATTAACAATGTAAGCAATTTATTTCTGGTTTTCATGAATCAACGCTCCTGACTGTCTATTCAGATAAATACAGTGATTGTGTGTTCGTTAAAAATTAGTGGATGGGTCATGTCCATCGTACCGGTCGTAAGAGAGCAGAATGAAGTGATTAAAATCCCGCAGCCTGTGATAGTTATAAACGACTTTTTGCTTGCGCCCGCATGGGGATGATGAATAGTTCTGTTCTTTCTTATTATAATACATGCAGTTATTTTATACAACGGGGTAGTAAATTAAATTATTCTTAATGTTCCACGTGAAACATTTTGTAAAAAATCTAACATTCTGCGATTTTACAATAGGAAAATATGATACAGTGTGTTATAATCACTGTTAGCGGAAAATATAGAGCAGTTCGCGGTTACTCTGTCCGCGTGTATATCTGATCAATCGACGATACATATTCTATATAGTCCTTTCAGAAAGGAAATCACAAATGGCTAGAATTATTGCAATTACGAATCAAAAGGGCGGGGTTGGTAAGACGACCACGGCTATTAATCTATCGGCCTGTCTTGCGGAAGCCGGACAGCATGTTCTTTTGGTGGATTTTGATCCGCAGGGAAATGCCAGCAGCGGCTTGGGATTAGAGCGTGAAGATATTGAAAATACAGTGTATGATTTGTTGACGGAGGAAGCGACCTTTGATGAGTGCCGCATCCCGGAGATTCAGAAAAATCTCGATATTCTGCCCTCCGATATGAATCTGGCCGGCGCGGAGATCGAGTTTCAGGAGATCGAGGACAGAGAAAAGCTTTTGCGCGGTTACCTGGAACAAATTAAAGAGAATTATGATTTTATCCTGATTGATTGTCCGCCTTCCTTGAACATACTGACTATCAATGCATTGACGGCGGCTGATACTGTGCTTGTGCCTATTCAGTGTGAATACTATGCCCTGGAGGGGTTGGGACAGGTTTTAAAAACTGTGGATCTGGTTAAGCGCAAATTGAATCCGGGCTTGGAGCTGGAGGGGGTAGTGTTCACTATGTACGACGCGCGGACAAACCTTTCTCTGGAAGTGGTTGAGAATGTAAAGAGTAACCTGAACAGGACAATTTACAAGACAATTATCCCGCGCAACGTTCGTCTGGCTGAAGCGCCCAGCCATGGAATGTCGATCAATCAGTACGATACAAGGTCTACTGGGGCGGAGAGCTACCGGATGTTGGCAGCGGAAGTTATGAGTAGAGGAGAAGATTTATAATGGCAAAAAAGGGATTAGGCAAAGGACTTGGCGCCATTTTTGGTGAGGATATCATTAAGGAAAGCGAAAATGAGGCGGTGAAGGCGGCGGCCAGAAGGAAGAAAGCGGCGAACGCCGAGGACAGCGGTGATGAGACTGCAAACGAGAATGCCACCGGCAGATTGATGGTCAAAATTGCCCTTATTGAGCCAAACAAAGAGCAGCCCCGGGTGGATTTCAATGAGGAGCAGATGGCGGAACTGGCGGAATCCATTAAGAAGCGCGGCGTTTTGCAGCCGTTGTTAGTCCAGAAAAAAGGGAGTTTTTATGAGATTATAGCCGGAGAAAGACGGTGGCGTGCCGCAAAAATGGCGGGACTCAAGGAAGTACCCGTGGTGCTGGGAGAGTACAGCCGGCAGGAAAGCATGGAAATCGCTCTGATCGAGAACGTGCAGCGCGCGGACTTGAATCCTATTGAGGAGGGTAGAGCTTATCAGCAGCTGATCCAGGAGTTTGGGCTTAAACAGGAGGATATCGCGGAGCGGGTAGCCAAAAACAGAGCGACCATAGCCAATGCGATGCGCCTTTTGAAGCTGGATGAGGCTATCCAGGATTTGGTGATCAATAATTTGATTTCCGGAGGGCACGCCAGGGCGCTGCTGGGATTGGAAGATAAAGAATTACAGTTGAAGGCGGCTAAGATGGTGGTGGACGGCGGTCTCAGCGTCCGTGAGACGGAACGTCTGGTTAAGAGGCTGCAGCGTGAAGCCGGGAAGGAAGATGAGCCAAAAAAGGAAGAACGCAATATCAATTTTATCTACCAGAACCTGGAAGAGAGAATGAAAACAATCATGGGGACAAAGGTTACAATCCATAACAAGGACAAAAACAAGGGCAGAGTGGAGATCGAGTATTACTCAGAGGCGGAATTGGAGCGGATTGTGGAAATGATCGAGTCAATTCGGTAAGGCATGTAACCATCTGCAGGTCTGTCGCTTGCTGTACCGATTTGCAGAAAGGTTATAAGTTTACAATATATGGGGACGGAAAATGAGACAAAAGACATAAAGGAGATTTGCGTACAATGGAAAATAGTATTTTGAGCCTATTTCCGATTGATCCGGCATATATTATCATTGGCCTTTTGGTTGTGGTGGTCGTACTGCTGATTTTGGTAATAGTTGCACTTGCAAAAATCGGGACATTAAACCGTAAGTATGAATATTTTATGCAGGGTAAGGATGCGGAAACCCTGGAAGATGTGATCATGGATCAGATCGAAGAAATCCGCAGGCTGAAAGCCGAGGACCGCGCCAACAAGGATGCGATGAGGACCTTAAATCGAAATTCGCGGGCTTCTCTGCAAAAAGTGGGAATTGTAAAATACAATGCGTTCAAAGGAATGGGTGGAAATCTGAGCAGCGTGGTCGCACTGTTGGACTATACCAACAGCGGTTTTATTTTAAACTGTGTTCACAGCCGCGAGGGCTGCTACATTTATGTAAAACTGGTGGATATGGGACAAACTGAGATTGTGCTGGGAAATGAGGAGCAGGAAGCCCTTGAACAGGCAATGGGATATATAAAAAGAGGATAAATGTGGGGTTTTTAAACGGCTGACCGGATGGTTGGCCGTTTTTTTAATTGATTGATGGTGGCCGCGCGCCAGGGGTTGATACAGTTTGTCAAGAAAATATATTGGATATGTTGAATTAAAAATTTAAAAACATTAAGTAATATAAAAAATTTGAAATATTTTGAAAACAGAAAAAATACAAATCATGGAACCACTGATTGCAATTTGTGTTTCACGTGAAAAGTGGACGGAAATATAAAAAAACAGGGGCGAAAGAGAAATGGCGGGCATATGATGTAATGAGAGCATAAAAAGGAGCAAAGGGAATGCAGGATATGGAATATCTGATGAGCATGTATCCGTCCGGCGTAAAGAAACTTCAACGGTATGTGTCGGAAGCATGCGATCGGATGGAATACAAAAACAGTCCCATGTACGATGAGTTTCCGGATCACATTGTGGTCAATCAGATGTGCGACTCTATCTGCGACACCGTTATCTCAGAGGAGGGACTGGCGCAGGTCCAGGAGCTTTGGTCAATAACAGAGCGGGACCGGTCCTCAGTCGAAAGCCAGGAGCTTAAAAAAGAGATGAACCGCCTGGGAGCGGTCAGTACATTGCCTGAACATAACACAGATGAAGCGGAAAATTCGCAGGCTCAAAAAGCAGATGCGAATTATATTGGAGAATCAGGCGAAAACGGCAGGGGAAAAATGGATACAGAAGAAGAGACTATTCAGACCCAGGAGATGCGCTGGAACCAGCCCATGTTTGGCGCGCCGGAACAGGGGCAGGGACCGCAAAATCAGGCTTGTTTTGGTCCGGCAAACAGTAGGAACGAAAATTTTGACAGAACGGCACAGTATACAGGCAGTGGAAACACCGGATTTAGCATGGGCGTGGGCCAGTCTGGGGGAATGTCTCAGCCACAGCACATGTCTATGCGTTATGGGGCAGGAGCGGGGAACGGACAACATGTAGGGATGCAGCCGCCACAGCCTCTAAGGGACGGCAGGAATGCGGGGATTGCGCAGCCACAGACTGCAACGGATGGGACTGGAGCAAATCCGTGGCGTAATTCAGACATGGGAATGCCGCAATCCCAGCCTGTCAACAGCATAGACTCAAACAGGGTATGGGACTCGGGAAAGTCGCAGCAAATGCCGGAACAATTCCAGGCAGGCCCAAATAGCAGATGGAATCCCGGAGTAGGACAGCAGCTGCCCTTAAGGGAGGAAAACCAGACAGAGCCTGGATGGAATTTAGGGCCAATGCCCCAGAGTCAGGGAGATCCGTTTAATACCGTCAACTCCGCATGGCCGTTTCAGGGGCCGATTGGAGTGAATGGTCCTATGAGGCAGGGAGAACCAGCTATGGGTCCGGGGAACACATTTCAGCGTCCGGGTATGCCATTTGTGGGGGCTTTAAATCAAAGGAACTCAAGCATGTTTCCTCAGGATATGATGAGAGCTGGGAACGGACAAAATCCCGGGCCGATGTTTTCCAATCCGTTTGCTCAGAAGAATGATGCGAATATAGGTTTTTCACAGACATTTGGTCAGATTCCGAATCCCGCTTATATGGGGGAGGCGCCGTTAAATTCCGATATTGGTCTGGGGCGGGAGCTGCTGTCTCAGACAGCGGTAAGCAGAGCGATAGAAGAAAATACAGAGGAGACGCTGGCGGATTCTGGGAGCAATTCTGAAGGCGGCCGGCCGTTAAGAGAGGAGTCCCATGAAAATGCCATTCCAGATATTGTAAATATTGAAAGGGATAGCAGGGATGGGGAGTTGCAGCAGGTTCAGGTGGAGGAAACTTCTGATCAGGGCGATGAATATTCCACAGATTCGTCAACTGTTACAGGTCTGGAGATCAATGATGGAAGGCGTATGCCGGCAAATGCTGCGCAGAATACCGGCAGACCCCGGCCACAGCCGCCGGTGGGACCAGGGCCGGTGAGACCGGAACCGCCGCGTCCGTCCCGGCCACAGCCACCGATGGGACCGGGGCCGGTGAGACCGGAACCGCCACAGCCTCCGTTAGGACCTGGCCCGGTGCGTCCGCCACAACCGCCGCGCCCGCCGCAAGGCCCCGGCCCGGTGCGCCCGCCGCAACCACCGCAAGGCCCTGGCCCAGTGCGTCCGCCGCAACCACCGCGCCCGCCACAGCCGCCGTTAGGCCCTGGCCCGGTGCGTCCGCCACAACCGCCGTTAGGCCCCGGCCCGGTGCGCCCGCCACAGCCGCCATTAGGCCCTGGCCCGGTACGCCCGCCGCAACCGCCGCGCCCACCACAGCCGCCATTAGGCCCTGGCCCGGTGCGTCCGCCGCAACCGCCGCGCCCGCCACAGCCGCCATTAGGCCCCGGCCCGGTGCGTCCGCCGCAACCGCCGCGCCCGCCACAGCCCCCGCGCCCGCCGCAGCCCCCGCGTCCGCCGCAGCCCCCGCGCCCGCCGCGTCCCCCACAGCCCCCGCGTCCACAGCCGGACCGGCCGTCATGGCTTCGGGATATGATTAAGGTGTTGCTTTTAAATGAGTTTTTTCATCGCAGGTGTAACACCGGCACCTGCATTATATAGCAAAAAGCGGTGATCAGGCGGTGATTGGACGGAAATACGGCCAGAATAGAGAAATTAAATAAAATTTCGAAAAGATTAAGTTGTAGTTTTTGCGGTTATTATATAAAATAGAAATAGCCCTCGGGGGTATTTGTAAAATTATGGAATAACTGAAATTCATGGGGTTTTCTCTGAAAACCCCATGTCACACATAAAAAGGACCGTGTAAAACTATGAGACGAACGCTGAAAAAAATCGGCATCCTGGCAGTTGTATTTCTGATTGCAGCTGTCATCTATTTTATTGCCGCGCAAAATACGATGGAAAAAGAGAATACTGTATACACAGCAATGAACGAACCCACGCTGCCCGTGATTTATCCGCAGGTAAACAGAAAAGAGATCAACGGCATGCACGGTTATTTGCAGGACATGGAGAACCAGGCAGCCCGCGAGTCCATCACGGTGCTGCCTGAAGATCGTGCCCTGAAGCTTCGCATCAGCACCTACGGAAATACGATCTCCGGGATCAGCTACGAGGTGCGCAGCCTTTCCATGGACCGGCTGGTGGAGCAGACCACCCTGGACTCCTGGGATAATGAGGCGGACGGCGTATCCGTCACCCTGCCCATCCAGAACCTGCTGGCCAAAAACCAGCCCTACCTCCTGACGCTTTTTGTCAGCACAGGGGAGAAGAACATCCGCTATTACACCCGCATCATGTGGTCGGACAACCAGTACGCGGCTGATATGCTTCAGCTGGCTGAGGATTTCTCTCGGAAATCCCTGGACTACAATCAAGCCCGGGATCTGGTTTCATATCTGGAGACCAACAATACAGAGGACAACAGCTCCCTGGGCCATGTGACGATCCGGGCCAGCTTTAATCATCTGACCTGGGACGGACTGAATGTGGAGATGCTGGGAGAGCCGGCAATTACCATGAAAGAGCTGGACGGCACCATGGGTCAGATTCGCGTGTCCTACCAGGTGAAGATTACCGACGAAGAGGGAAACGCGGACATAGTCGATGTGGAGGACAATTACAGCATGCGTTGGAATGAACAGCGCATTTACATGATGGATTATGAGCGCACGGCCAGCCAGCGTTTTTCCGTGAGCAGCAGAAGCTTGAGCGGCAAGCGGATTCTGCTGGGCATCACCAACGATGCCAGCGTGCGCACCAAGAAGAGTCCCAATGCGCGCTATATCGCCTTTAAGACGGGTCAGGAGCTGTGGTGCTATGACCAGAATGAGCGGCAGATTGTGAAGGTGTTCAGCTTTGAGAGCGAGCGGGATGACGGGGTCAGGAGCAGGTACAACAGCCACGATATCAGCATTCTCTCGGCTGAGGACAGCGGAAACGTGACGTTTCTCGTCTACGGCTACATGAACCGGGGCGCCCATGAAGGGCGTGTGGGCGTGGCGCTCTACAGCTTTGACGCGTCTGAGGATAGGATCAATGAGAAGTTTTTCATCCCGGCTGTCCGCTCCTACGAGCAGGTCAAAGCGGATGTGGAGAAGCTTTCCTATCTCAGCGGCAGCGGTATGATGTACCTTTTGCTGGACGGGACGGTTTATGGCATCGACCTGCGCAGCAATGAGTCTATGGTGGTGGCCCAGGGGCTGACCGAGGGCAGCTATGGCGTCAGCGAGGACGGCAGCCGCCTGGCCTGGCAGGAGGGGAGCGACATCTACCGGTCGCCCAAACTGCATTTGATGGATTTAAATACGGCCCAGAAGCAGGAGATTGCCGGAACGGTGGATGATTATGTCCGCGTGCTGGGGTTTGTGGGCAACGATCTGATTTACGGTCTGGGAAATACAAAAGATATCTGGACTGTGAACGGACGGGTGCGCGATCTGCCCATGTACGCTATGTATATTGTGGGCTCCGATATGGAGGTGGTGAGCCAATATGAGAAGGAAGGCATCTACATTTCCGGCGTGAACGTGGAGGACGGACGGATTCATATGCGGCAGCTGGCAAAGGTGTCGGACCAGGATTACGTGTTCCAGAACAACGATACCATTGTGTGTAATGAGAAATTCGGACTCGATCCGTTAAACGGCATCGGCTGGTTCGCATCCCAGGATAAGGGAAAGCTGTATTTTGTTCAGGCGGACCAGGAGCTGCAGGGAACCAAGGTGGAAGCCCGCGCGCCAAAGACATTTTCCTATGAAAATACAGGTTCCCTGGAGCCTGTGAAGATGGGGCAGGCGGACACGCAGATGACCTTTAACGCGTATGCATTGGGGCATTATATCGGTTCCTCACGAAATTTCAAGGAAGCGGTGGATATGGCCTACGAACACATGGGCGTTGTGACGGACGAGAACCAGAATATTGTCTGGGACCGCATCAACCGCAGGCCCATTGTGAATATTAAGGACCCGATGTCCAAAGCCAATAAGATGCTGCGCTACCTGGGAGATTTTACGGTCAGCCAGGAATTTGAGGGCGGACTTCTGATGGTGGACGCCAGGGAGTGCACTTTAAGCCAGATGTTGTATTTTATCGACAAGGGGCTGCCGGTTATTGCGTACACGGAGCCGGGAAAATATATTTTGTTGTCCGGTTACGACCAGTATAACGTGTCACTGTATGATCCGGAAACCCAGGAGAGCTGGAAGATGGGTATGAACGATGCAACGTCGTATTTTGAGAATCTGCAAAACGATTTCGTCTGTGGAAAGATTGTCCAGTAAATCGACAAAAACGGCCTGAAAACGCGGTTTGACGGGCCTGACGGCGGTTAAAAACAAGCCTTTCACTTTACAAATGGGATTCTTATGGTATAATCATAAGGAGATGTAAATAAAATATGAATATTTTTTGAAGAATTTCTTTAGATGATTTGGCGAAACCCGGACAGACAGGCGGCTCCGGGGATTTGGGCCGGATTGTATAATTGATTATAGAGGTGTATTGATGGAACAATATGTGATCAAAGGCGGGAATCCGCTGGTGGGCGATGTGACCATAAGCGGAGCCAAGAATGCCGCGCTGGGTATTCTGGCTGCGTCGATAATGACAGACGACGATGTGTTAATTGACAATCTTCCGGACGTGAGGGATATCAACGTGCTTTTGGAGGCCATTGAGGAGATCGGCGCCAGGGTGGAGCGGATTGACCGCCACACGGTGCGGATCAACGGCAGCAATATCCAGGAGGTCGCGGTGGACGACGAGTACATCCGCAGAATCCGCGCATCCTACTATTTTATCGGAGCGCTGCTGGGCAAGTATAAGAGTGCCCAGGTGCCTCTTCCGGGGGGCTGCAATATCGGCAGCAGACCCATTGACCAGCACCTCAAGGGCTTTCGCGCCCTGGGAGCTGAGGTGAATATCGAGTTCGGGGCGGTGATCGCCCACGCTATTGATCTGGTCGGCGCGCACATTTATCTGGACGTTGTCTCCGTGGGAGCGACCATCAATATTATGATGGCGGCGGCTCTGGCCGAGGGACAGACCATATTGGAAAACGCGGCCAAGGAGCCCCACGTGGTGGACGTGGCCAACTTCTTAAACAGCATGGGCGCCAACATCAAGGGCGCCGGCACGGATACCATTCGCATCCGCGGTGTGAACCGGCTTCACGGCACGGAGTATTCCATCATTCCCGATCAGATTGAGGCGGGCACCTTTATGTGCGCTGCGGCCGCGACCCGGGGCGACGTGATGGTAAAGAACGTGATCCCCAAGCATCTGGAGGCGATTACCGCCAAGCTGATGGAGATGGGATGCGAGGTGATTGAGTTTGACGACGAGGTGCGCGTGGTGGGCAAACCCTCACAGCGCCATACGGATATTAAGACGCTTCCCTACCCGGGATTTCCCACGGATATGCAGCCGCAGATGACCGTGGCCCTGGCCCTTGCCAAGGGGACCAGCATGGTGACCGAGAGTATTTTTGAGAATCGGTTCAAGTACGTGGATGAGCTGGCCCGTATGGGTACCAACATCAAGGTCGAGGGAAATGTGGCCGTGATCGACGGAGTGACCGGTTTGACCGGCGCACAGGTCAACGCCCCGGACCTGCGGGCGGGAGCGGCCCTGGTGATCGCAGGGCTGGCGGCAAACGGATATACCATTGTGGACGAGATCGGATATATCCAGCGTGGCTACGAGTGCTTTGAGGAAAAGCTTCAGGGCCTGGGAGCTATGATTGAGCGCGTGGACAATGACCGGGAGGTTCAGAAATTTAAAATGAAAGTCGGATAAGAACGTGACAAAACAGGGAGTGCAGATGGTAACATATGCAGTCCCTGTTTTATGTAAATATGCGGACCCTGAGAAATAGTTACAAATGATGATACAAAACGCATCCGCTGAGGCCCGGATGCGAGGGGAGAACAGATGAGAAAGCGGACACTGGGGCTAATTGCGCTGGGAACGGCGCTGTGCCTGACAGCGGGGGGTATTTTTGTATTTGACCGAGGCTGCGCTCAAAAGGGCAGGGAATACCGGGAAGAAGCGGAAATCGTACGCCAGGAGCTTCAGGATTTAAAAGGTCAGATTGAGGAAATGGATCAGAGGCGGGAATCCACCCAGAAGGAATACGATAAGATCCGTAAGGAGTACGAAATGGTGGTGCGCGGCGTAGACGAGAGCCTGGAGCAGGTGATTCAGCTCTATTACAGCGATGATCCGGCGGCGCAGAATGTGCTGCTGTACGGGGAGGACTACGGAGAGTTAGGAAATTTATGGAATCAACTCATTGACTTTGACCAGTATGAGTTCCAGAATATGCAGGAGATTCACGGAAATGAATTTTCATATCCGGAAGGACCGCGGTTTGTCAGCGAGAGCGGGGATCAGAAAATTCTGAAGCTGGCCAACCTTTACTATGACAGATATGTGAAATTTCAGGAGGAGAGCCGGGATAAGCCCTTTTATGAGTTTTCCGGCTGGACGGTGGTATTTAGGGACTCGGGGTTGGAGGATACCCAAGGGATAGCCTGCCGGGCGGAGGAGCGCACCTTCTGTGTGCGGGATGAGGAGAATCAAATCCTGTATGTGCCGGCGGACGCAGGCTGCGTGGACCGCGAGCTTCTGCATGGCCTGGCCCACGTTTTTATCAGCTCCCATAGGGCGGACAAGGGGTATGAGGTTGTTGCCGAGAAGCTGTATCGACGCAGATATGAATATAGCGGGGCGCTGTTGTCGCCTACGCTTCATCTGACGGATCAGGAAGAATTTATGGCCGAAATGTTTCATGGGGCATTTTTGATGGATTCAGCCTTAACGGAGTTTAACATTGATTTAGAGATTTTGACAATTTTATGGGGAATAGATGCGTGGTATGTTGATGAAGAAATCTAAGGGAATGTACGCGGCGGGAATTGTGATTATTCTGTTGACCGCTGCGGTGCTGTGCCTGGCCGCGGCAGGGTACAGGGATTATTCGGAGTCTCTTCTGGCGGAGCGGGAGCTGTCACAGATAAAACAGTCCGTAAAGGACAGGGAGAATGAGCTGGATGATCTTGTGGCTCAGCAGGAGTCATTGGAGGAGCAGAGCCTGGAATTGTCGGAACAAACCGGACAGCTCCAGGTAATGGAAGAGCGTTACCGCTTCGCGCTGTCCATGTATGAGGAGGCCTCAGACGAAATCGGGCGGCACACGGAGCAAGGCGACCAGATTATGAAAGAACTGGCGGTGCAGCAGGAGGTGAGGCGGCTGCGGGAATGCGCGTTTTCCATGAACTACGAGGAGGAGGACGGCAAGCTGACGCTGGAGAATGGCCTGACCATCTTTAATGAGGGCGTGGACCGGCGTTATCCGGCGCTCTGCGCGCTTTATCTGAATTATGTTCCCAGAAAGCTGCTGGACAAAATGGCGGAGGATGGGTGGGTAATCCGCATCATTCCCGGAGCGACGGGCACAGGTACTTACCGGGGAGAGTCGGAAACGTACGCCGGCACCACCTATTATGATGATCGCAAGATTGATATTGGAATTGATGAGGACGGGAATATTGCCAGCCTGACGGTGCGCAATACCATTCTTCACGAGGTCGCTCACGTTTTGGACTCCTATGAGGATTACGCATCCTACAAGAATTCCTTTATCGCGTGCTATCAAAAAGAAAAGTCACTGTTTCACGATACTAAATGGAATGACAGCGAAGAGTATGCGGCCAGGACGGCAACCGAGTTTTACGCGGAGGTCCTTATGGCGTATTGGATGTCTCCTGATTATGTCAAGTACAATTGCAGCGATACCTTCAAATATTTTGAAAATATGAGTGTCCGGTGGGCGGATGAACCGGCCGGCGTAAATTAAATATAAAAAGCAGGAAAATGTGATAAATTTAATACACAATTCCTGCTTTTTGTATTATACTGTCGGTATAGGATCGGCTGCATGGAGACTGCGGCCGGGCATATTTGCAACTATCCATATTATTTTACAAAAAAGGAGGAAACGTATGAATTGTAGTAAGAAGCGGAGAATGCTGTCTCTGTGGCTGGCGCTGCTGATGACCATGTCCCTTGCCTTCGGCAGTTCCTTTGCCGCCTTTGCCGCGGATCATGACATTGTAGTTCTGTACACCAACGACGTACACTGCGGTGTGGACGACAACATCGGCTACGCCGGCCTGGCGCTCTACAAACAGGAGATGCTGCAGGACACGCCCTATGTGACGCTGGTTGACGCTGGGGATGCCGTTCAGGGCGCGCCCATCGGGACAATCTCGGACGGCGGCTATATCATCGAGATAATGAACAAGGTGGGCTATGATTTCGCCATCCCCGGGAACCATGAGTACGACTATGGGATGGGGCGGTTCATGGAATTGGCCGGACAGCTGAATTGCGGCTACACGTCCTGCAACTTTATGAATCTGGCGGCCGGGACCACGGTGTTTGAGCCTTACCGGATGTTTACATATGGGGACACCAGGGTGGCGTTTGTGGGCGCGACTACGCCGGAGAGCTTTACCAAGTCCACGCCCGCGTATTTCCAGGATTCCCAGGGAAATTATATTTACGGATTCTGCGAGGACGAGAGCGGCCAGGGCCTGTACAATCAGATTCAGGCCACAGTGGACGCGGCCAAGGGCGCTGGAGCCGACTACGTGATTCTGGTGGGTCATCTGGGCGAGAACGGCACCACGGACCGCTGGAGCTCCGACAACATCGTTAAAAATACCAGGGGAATCGACGCGGTGATTGACGGCCATTCCCATGAGACGGTGCCGGGCAAGACTGTGAAAAATGCGGATGGAAAGGACGTGCCGCTGACCCAGACCGGCACCAAGTTAAAGAATATCGGCAAGCTGACAATCCGCACGGACGGAACCATCACCACCGAGCTGGTGGACAAGGTTCCGGCCCAGGACACGGCCAGGGATTATACGGTGCAGAAAAACGACTCCCTCAGCAGGATTGCCGCAAGAGAACTCGGCGACCAGAACCGGTGGATCGACATTTACAACCACAATCTGAACAAGCTGAGCGATCCCAACGTGCTGCCTGTGGGGCTGAGCATTGTGATTCCCGGCAGCTGCGTGGTGGAGGACGGCAAGGCGCTGGACTTCGGGACCAACCAGCTGATTAAGAATATTCAGGCGAAGTACGACGAGACGTTAAAGACAGTGATTGGACACACGGATGCAGAGCTGACGGTGAACAATGCGGCCACGGGAGAGCGGGCGGTCAGAAGCGCTGAGACGAACATGGGCGATCTGGCGGCAGACGCTTACCGGGTGATGCTGGGCGCGGATATCGGCTTGTCCAACGGCGGCGGCGTGCGGACCGGAATAAAGGCCGGAAACATTACCTTCAACGACGCCCTGGCCGTGTTCCCCTTTGGCAATATGGGCTGCGTGGTGGAAGTGAAGGGGCAGCAGATCAAGGACGCGCTGGAAATGGCATCCAGAAACTGCCCGGAGGAAAACGGCGGGTTCCTTCAGGTGTCCGGTATGACCTACACCATCGACACCTCCGTGAAATCCAGCGTGACGCTGGACGACAAGGGCAATTTCACCGGCGTAAGCGGCGCATACCGGGTGAAGGACATCATGGTGGGCGGACAGCCGCTTGACCCGGCGGGTACCTACACCGTGGCTTCCCACAATTACATGCTGAAGTCCGGCGGCGACGGCATGGCTATGTTCAAGGACAGCAATGTGCTGAAGGACGAGGTGATGGTGGACGTGGATATCCTGGCCGGGTATATCAAACGGCTGGGAGGAAACGTGGGCGCAGAGTACGCCAACCCTGCAGGGCAGGGACGGATTACCATTCAGTAAGAATATTGTATACATAAGTCAAAGGCCTTCCGGATGAAATATGGTCCGGAAGGCCTTTTAACGTTTTCACGGCATCAGTTTATAAGATATTTGCGCAGTAATCCCGCACAATCTCAATATAATCCTTCACATGCTGCGGCAGGTACCGGTTTTTCTGATAGGCGGCGATGGTGGTGGTCAGCACCGGCCTGGCGCCCACGGAGAGGCAGAGGGCGCCCACCTGGTGCTCGCGGGCAACCTGGCGGAAATAGCTCTCGGGGGCGAAGGCGGCTCCCAGACCGTCCATGGCCAGCTTGATGGACATCTCGCTGTTGCGGGTGTGAAGGAGCGCCGGGGGATTTATGCCGTATTCCCCAAACAGGTTCAGGGCGATCCCGCCGGTATTCTGGTCCGGGTAGAGCAGAATGAAGTTTTCTTCGGACAGCAGCGCTAAGTCGATCCAAGGGTGGCGGAAACCGGGCTTTGGCTGCGCTTTTTCCGCCAGCGGATGGCCGGACGGGAGGATCAGCACAATTTCTTCCTCCCTCAGAACCTGATAGTCCAATAATTTTGGAAACTCGTGGACATTATAAAAGGTGAGGTCGGTGCTGTGGCTTTTTAAGCTGGTTTCGGCCACAAAGTTTACCTCCTCCATGATGTTCATGGTCACGTATGGATAGCGGCTGTGGAATTCCGTCAGGGTGGGCTGGATCAGGGTGCTGCCCAGCATGATGGGGATGGCGATGTTTAGACGGCCCCGCTCCCGGTGGGAGATGTCGTCGTACTCACGGTTCCACTCGTCGCCGCAGGCCACGATGCGCTCCGCGTAGTGCAGGTAGCGCTCGCCCAGGTAGGTGGGAAAATAGCCGCTGTCCCTGCGGTTAAAAAGCGGAGCGCCCAGGCGGTCCTCCAGGTTCTTTAAGTATTTGCTCAGGGAGGGCTGGGAGATGAACAGGGACTCGGCGGCTTTGCCGATGCTCTTGTGCCTGGCGATGGCCAGTATATAGCGTGCTTCTTTTAATTCCATGGAAATGCTCCTTTCTGCCGGGGCGGGAGGCGCACGTCGGGGACCGGAGAAATTGGGGGCCCAGATAACGACGAGATTTTACAAAAACACCCATATTTTTGCAGAAACTGTAAATAAGCAGCCTCAAATAGCTTTACTGCATAAAAAATATAGAATTTATATATTTGACGTCTATTATATTACTTTTTATAATAATAGTAAACAGTTAAATAAGGAAGATTAATAAATATTTAACAGCATGGAGTGTGAAAATCATGAAGAAGAGCAGTGCATGGATCATGCTGGTGCCCGGCCTGGTTATTCTGCTGGTGTGCCTTGCCATCCCCCTGTTGCGGGTGCTGGCGCCGAGTATTTTTTCCGGAGGTTACCCATTTCAGTCCTACGTGGAATTTTTCAAGGATGAGTATTATCTGAAAATATTCCTGCGCACGGTGAAAATCGCGGTGATCACCACAGCGGTCTGTATGGTGGGCGGAATCCCCACCGCGTACTTTATCAGCCGCTGCCACAAGAAGTGGAGAGGGCTGTTGCTGGCCGCTTCTATTTTCCCTATGATGACCAACTCCGTGATCCGCAGCTTTGCATGGATCAACATTCTGGGCAGCAACGGGATCGTCAACCGGCTTCTGACGGCTCTGAATGTGGTGGACAAGCCCATGAAGCTGCTGTACACGGATTTCGCCATCATCATCGGTTCCATCTACTTATTTCTTCCGCTGATGATCGTGACTGTGACCGGCGTGATGGAGAACATCGACGACGACATGATGGAGGCGGCTCAGAGCCTGGGCGCGGCCCGGATGGAAGCGTTTATGAAGGTGGTATTTCCCATGAGCCTGCCGGGCATCATCGTGGGCGGTATCCTGGTGTTCACGGGGACGCTGACCGCCTACACCACACCCCAGCTGCTGGGTGGAAACTCCAACATGGTGATGGCGACATTGATTTACCAGCGGGCCATGTCCGTCAGCGACTGGACCGGGGCCTCGGTGATCGCGTTTATCATGATTATTGTGACGCTGGCCGTGATCAAGGGCTTTAACGCGCTGGCCGCGAGACTGGACAGAAGAGGTGAGAACTATGCGTAAAAATAAGCTGCTCACTGCGTATGCAGTTCTGGTATTTGCATTTTTGATGATTCCCCTGGCCATCATCACGGTGACGGCCTTCGGAGACGGAAGCGCGATCACCTTCCCCATCGATTCCTTTTCCACCAAGTGGTTTGCCAATGTGTTCGCCTTGAAATCCTTCCGCAGGTCCTTTCTGACCAGCCTTGAGGTGGCGTTTCTGGCGACCTTCATCGCCCTGCTGGTGGGCGTCCCGGCGGCCTACGCGCTGGCCAGGTCCGGACTTAAGGGAAAACAGCTGTTGAAATCCGTTTTCCTGTCCCCGACCATTGTCCCGGGCATTGTGATCGGCTTCATCTTGTATCAGTTTTTGATTCTGAACCTGAGAATCCCGGTGTTCGCAAGCCTGCTGGCCGGACATTTTATGGTGACGCTCCCCTACGTGATCCGCGTGGTGGGGTCCTCCATGGAGCAGTTTGATTTCTCCGTGGAGGAGGCGGCCTGGAGCCTGGGCTGTCCCAAGGGGGCGGCGTTTTTCAAGGTGGTTCTGCCCAATGTGACCTCGGGCATCTCCTCCGCCTTCATGCTGGCGTTTATCAATTCCTTTAACAATATACCGGTGTCCATGTTTTTATCCGGCCCGGGCGTCAGCACCTTCCCGTCTACGCTGATGAACTACATCGAATATAATTATGATCCGACGGTCTCCGCCGTATCCGTGCTGCTGATGGCGGCCACGGTGATTATCATGGTAATTGTTGACAGGACGCTGGGCATCGCGGCCCTGGCGAAATAAGAGGGGAGAATGAACATGGCCTTCATGAGTTTAAATCAGATTGATGTGAGTTATGATAAGAAAAAACAGATTTTAAAGGGGCTGAACCTGGATGTGGAGAAGGGCGAGCTGGTGTCCCTTCTCGGCCCCAGCGGCTGCGGAAAATCCACGACCCTGCGGGTGGTGGCCGGATTTATCGATCCCCAGGGCGGTTCCTTCTCGCTGGACGGGGACGACATGACAAAGGTTCCGGTGCACAAGCGCAATTTCGGCCTGGTGTTCCAGAGCTACGCCCTGTTCCCGCATCTGAGCGTGTACGACAACGTGGCCTTCGGCCTGCGCACCCGGAAAATGGACAAGGCCCTGATTGACAAGAAGGTGACGGACATTCTGGAGGTCTGCGGTCTGACGGAATTTAAGGACCGTTTCCCCAAGCAGATGTCCGGCGGCCAGCGCCAGAGGGTGGCTCTGGCCCGCGCCCTGGTGATTGAGCCCAAGCTGCTGCTTCTGGACGAGCCGCTGTCTAACCTGGACGCAAAGCTGCGCCTGTCCATGCGGGTGGAGATCAAGCGCCTGCAGAAGAAGCTGGGCATCACCACGCTGTTTGTGACCCACGACCAGGAGGAGTGTTTTTCTATCTCCGACAAGGTAGCGGTGATGAACAACGGCGTGATCGAGCAGTACGACTCCCCGGAGAATATTTACCGCAGGCCCGCCACAGAGTTTGTGGCCCGGTTTATCGGCTTTGAGAATTTCCTGGAGCTTGAGCGGGTAAACGCCAATACCTACCGGGCGGCGGATAATAGCACGTTTGAAGTGGACATGGAGTGTGACGAGGAGCGCTACGCCGGGACCATCCGCCCGGACGACATCCGCCTGGCCGGGGACGGACAGACGGAAAATGTGATCCAGGGCACCGTGGGCGTGCGCACCTTCCTGGGCAAGAGCTACCAGTACGAGGTGAACACCGCGGCCGGGGTGATCAAGGTCAATATGGAAACCTCCCACGTGTTCGGCGAAGGGGAGACCGTTCGGCTGTATCTGCCCAAGGATAAGCTGGTGCTGGTGAGGCGGTAAATCATGTATGAGGGCGCGCCTTTTTAAAGCGGCGCATGCCATAATAGATGCAATGAAAAACATGAAAGAATGAGGAGAACAGAGATGAAAAAAACACTTGTAATGGCACTTTGTGCGACCATGGCCCTGACAGCCTGCGGCGGCGGGGCTTCCACCGGGGAGTCCCAGGCAAAGGGGGATTCCAAGCAGAAGCTGGTGCTGTCCACCTTTGGACTGAGCGAGGACATTTCCACCGAGGAGGTGTACGCGCCCTTTGAGCAGGAGTTCAACTGTGAGATTCTCACGGAGACCGGCGGGGCAAATGACCGCTACACCAAGCTGTCCGCGGACAGCGAGACCTCCATCGACGTGATCGAGTTGTCCCAGGCCATGACGGCCAAGGGAATCGCGGAGGGACTGTTCGAGGATGTGGATTTAAGCAAGATCGAAAACGCCAAGGATATGATCACCGCGGCCAAGACAATGGCCGAGGCGGGCCAGGGCGTGGCCTACACCATCAACAGCATCGGAATCATGTACAACCCCAATGTGGTGGACTTCGAGATCAAGAGCTTTGACGATCTCTGGGATTCCCGGCTGGAGGGCATGGTGAGCATCCCTGAGATCACCACCACCTTCGGACCGGCTATGGTTTACATGGCCAGCGACCACGCGGGTGTGGATATCAAGAGCGACAACGGCGAGGCCGCGTTTGCCGCGCTGGCGGAGTTAAAGCCCAACCTGGTAAAGACCTACGCCAAGTCCTCGGACCTGATCAATATGTTCACCTCCGGCGAGGTGGCGGTGGCGATTGTGGGCGATTTCGGCGTACCCACCATCCAGCAGGCCAACCCGGACCTGGTTTATGTGACTCCTGATATCACCTACGCCAATTTCAACACCATCAGCATTACTAAAAATTGTAAAAACAAAGAGCTGGCCTACGCGTACTTAAACTACCGCTTAAGCTCCGAGCTTCAGACCAAGACGGGCAAGGCGTTAAACGAGGCTCCCACCAACAGCAAGGTGAGCTTCACCGAGGACGAGGCCAAGAACATGACCTACGGCGACAAGGCGGCCAACGCAAAGGTACTGGACTACTCCTTTGTGAACCCGCTGTTAAACGATTGGATCGACCGTTGGAACCGCACTATCAACAACTAAAGGAAGAATTTTATGAGAGCTGATTTCGTGATTAAAAACGCCAGGGTCTTTATGACCTACCGGCAGTGTTTTGAGAAGCGGGATGTGGCGGTTGCAGGGGAGAGCTTTTATTGCGTTTCCCCTGCAATTTCATATCCGGGCGTGAGAGAGGTGGACGGGACGGGGAAATATCTGATCCCGGGGCTGGTGGATATCCACATGCACATTGAAAGTTCCATGACATATCCACAGGAGTTTTCACGGATTACCCTGCCCTACGGGGTGACCACGGTGGTGGCGGACGCCCACGAGATCGCCAACGTGTTCGGGATGGAGGGCATTCTGTGCTTTATGGCACAGAGAACGCCCCAGGACATTTTCTACGCCATTCCCTCCAGCGTTCCGGCCACCAACGAGCAGTTGGAGACCGCGGGCGGGTTTATGGGCGAGACGGAGGTGAGGCGCTTAGCGCAGGACGGGCGGGTGCTCTGCCTGGGCGAGGTGATGAATTTTAAGGACCTGACCGGGGACGGGGACACGCTGATCAAACGCCTGATCCGGTGCTGCCGGGAGACGGACCGCAACATGCGCATCGAGGGGCACTGCCCGGCGCTGTCCGGGGAAGATCTCTGCCGGTTTATCTACGAGGGCGTGGACGCGGATCACACCCAGCAGACGCCGGAGTCCGTGCTGGAAAAGACGGACCTGGGCATGTTTCTGGAATTGCAGTTAAAGTCCCTGACAGAGGACGTGGTGAAGGCGGTCTGCGAAAACGGACTGTATGAGAACGTGGCGCTGGTGACTGACGACACCATGCCGGACCGTCTGCTTCGGGGCCAGCTCAACCGGATTGTGGAGACCGCGGTGCAGGCCGGGATGCCGGTGGAGAAGGCCATCTACTGCGCCACCTTTACCCCGGCCAGAAGGATGCATCTGGACGACCGGGGGATGATCGGTCCGGGGAAGCTGGCGGATTTTGTGGTGTTAAATGATCTGGAGTCCTTTGCGCCCGAGGCGGTGTTTAAGAGCGGGAAATGCGTGTTTGAGGCGGAGAAGGCAGCGGGCGCATGGAGCGGAGCAAAATCCCGCAAGGACGGAGGAGCGTCCGGCGGGGACGCGGGGGGCGGTGTAATTGGCAGCGGAGGGGCGGACCTTGATGCCAGCAAAGAATCAGGGGCCGCTGTGATCGGGAGCGCTGCCGGGGACTGCTGCGCGGCCGTATTTCTCCCGCATTTCTATCGTTCCGTCCACTGTAAAAAGGCGGAGCCGGGCGATTTTGTGCTGAGGGCAAAACGCCCCTGCGCCGCTGTCCGGGTGAATGTGATGAAGATAAGGACCTTCGGCACGTTCACGGAGCAGGTGACCCGCACCCTTCCGGTGAAGGATGGGGAAATCTGCTGGCAGGGATCGGGGCTGACGCTGGCGGCGCTCTTTGAGCGGTATGGGAAGAACGGCAATATTTCCTACGGCCTGGTTGAGGGCGCGTTCAAAGAGCGGGGCGCGGCTGCGACCACCTGGTCCCACGACAGCCACAATCTTCTGGTGCTGGGCACCGACGCGCAGGATATGTGCGCGGCCCAGAACAGGGTTTTGGAGATGCAGGGAGGGTATGTGGCGGCTGAGGACGGACGGGTGACGGCTGAGGCCGGTCTGCCGGTGGGCGGAATTATAAGCGACGGACCGGTGGAGGCGCTGGCCGCAGAGCTGGGCCGGGTGCGGGAGGCCATGAGAAGGCTGGGATATGAAAACAACAATGAGATCATGTCCATGTCCACCCTGTGCCTGCCGGTTTCCCCCAGCCTGAAACTGACGGACTTCGGCCTGCTGGAGGTCAAAACCCAGCGCCAGGTGGCGCTTGTCAGCGCGTACCTGGATGAAAACGGGGATGAGATCGAATAAGGAATGACAAGGGAGTACGGGACTGCGATGAGGACGATTATCCGAAACGGAATAGTGGTGACAATGAACCGGAACATGGATGTGTGGCCGGACGGGTATGTGATGTTTGAGGGCACGAAGATACTGGCGGCCGGACCTTCATGCGAGCTGGAACAGGCTATGGCGGAGCATGGTCTGAAGCGGGAGGCTGCGGAGCATGGCGGGGAAGCGCCTGAGCTGAAACGGGAGGCTGCGAAGCATGGCGGGGAAGCGCCTGAGCTGAAACGGGAGGCTGCGGGCCATAGCGAGGAAGCATGTGCGTTGAAACAGGCTGGCGCGGAGCGCGGAAAAGATGAAAGCGGGGGAACCTGCCTGGGCGGCGGGGGAGCCTGCGCGGGCGCCGGGGGAACCTGCCCGGGCGGCGGGGGAGCTTGCGCGGGCGCCGGGGACACCCGCCGGGCTCTGGACCTGCCCGGGATGGAACCGGACTTCGGCTTCCGTGAAATCGACGCCCGGCGGGCGATCATCATGCCGGGGATGGTGAACACCCACTGCCACCTGGGGATGATCCCGTTCCGCGGCTTGGGGGACGACTGCAAGGACCGTCTGCGGGTGTTTCTGCTGCCGATGGAGGAGCGGGCTATGGACCGGGATCTGGCGGCCGCTTCCAGCCGGTATGCTTTGGCTGAGCTGCTTCTTAGCGGCGTGACCACGGTGTTGGATATGTACTACTTTGAGGATGAGGTAGCCCGGGTGATGGACGAGATGGGAATCCGCGGAATCGCAGGGGAGACGGTGATGGAGGCGGCCACCTGCGACGCCAGAACGCCCCAGGAGGCCATTTCCAGAGGCGAGGCGATGATCCGGGCCTACAGCGGGCATCCGCGCGTAAAAGGCTGTCTGGCGCCTCACGGCACCACCACATGCAGCGCGGCAACGCTGCAGAGGGTGCACGAAGTTGACCGCGCCCACAACGCGCTCTTCACCCTCCATGTGGCGGAGATGGACTACGAGATGGACCAGCTGCGGGAACGTTTTGGAATGACGCCGGTGGAGTATCTTCACAAGCTGGGCGTGCTGGACAAAAATGCCCTTTGCGCCCACAGCATCCGCATGACGGACGGGGACATCGGGCTGCTGCGGGGCTCTGGCGCATCCGTCGCCCACTGTATCGCCTCCAACACCAAGGCGGCCAAGGGTGTGGCACCGGTGAAGGCCATGCGCGCAGCCGGCGTGCCCGTGGGCCTGGGAACGGACGGGCCGGCCAGCGGTAATACGCTGGATTTGTTCACGCAGATGCGCATGTGCGCCAATTTCCACAAGAACGAGCTGAGAGACCGCAGCGCGTTTCCGGCGGCGGAGATCGTGAAGATGGCAACCTGCGAGGGCGCGGCCGCGCTGGGCCTGGGCGGCGTGACCGGATCGCTGGAGCCGGGGAAGGAGGCGGATATTGTGCTGGTGGAGACGGATTCCCCCAACATGTTCCCGGTCTACGACCCCTATGCGGCCCTGGTTTACAGTGCCTGCGCCGCAAACGTGCGGGACGTGTATGTGGCCGGAACCTGTCTGGTGAAGGATAAACGGCTGACCAGCGCGGATTTCGGGCGCATCCGCGGAGAGCTGTCCCAAAAGATGGAGCGGACGGCGTTTCAGGAGATGGGGAATCTGCTGAGGTAGAACCGTACGCTTGTGGGATTGGCAAAAAACGTCGAGAAGAATCGCTCCAATTCCTGTATGATGGAGGACGTGGGGAGGTGGACAATATGAAGGAACAGGCAGAGGCCGTCCAGAGGATGCAGGATTATATCGGGGAAAACTTAAACGAGAATATAACGCTGGCCGGTCTGTCCCGCGTCTCGCTGTTTTCGCCCTGGTATTCCTACCGGCTGTTCAAGCAGTGGACCGGCCTGACGCCGTCCGATTATATCCGGCGGCTGAGGCTTTCTATGACCGCGCTAAAGCTGCGGGACGAGCGCTGCCGCATCGCGGACGTGGCGTACGAGTACGGGTTCGGCAGTGTGGACGGCTTTCAGCGGGCATTTTTCCGGGAGTTCGGCTGCAATCCCCGGGAGTACGCGGCAAATCCGGTTCCACTGTACCTGTTCACCCCCTACGGAGTCAAATACAGGGAGATCAGAAAGGAGCCGAGGATGACGGAGAAAGTCAGCAATATTTTTATCCAGGTGATTGAGAAGCCTGCGCGCAGGGCGGTGATCAAGCGCGGCGTTCAGGCGGAGGATTATTTTGCATACTGCGAGGAGGTGGGCTGCGACGTTTGGGGGCTGCTCACCAGCATGAAATCGCTCTGCGGGGAGCCGGTGTGCCTCTGGCTGCCAAAGAAGATGCGCGCGCCCGGAACCTCGGAGTACGTCCAGGGGGTGGAGGTTGCGGCGGATTACGAAGGCCCGGTGCCGGAAGGATTTGACGTGATCGACCTGCCGGCGGTAGCGTACCTGATGTTTTAGGGGGAACCCTTTGAGGAGGAAGATTACTGCCAGGCCATTGAGGCGGTTCAGGCGGCGGCCGGCAGCTATGACCCGTCGGTGATCGGATACCGTTGGGATCCGGAGAATCCCCGGATTCAGATGGAACCGGTGGGAACCAGGGGCTATATTGAGCTTTACGCCGTAGCCAGAGTGCAGTAGATCGGTAACAACGGCCGCAGACGGCCGGAAAAAACATAGAAATACCGCGGACGCACATCTTGCGCAGCCGCGGTATTTGTGCTAAGGTATGAATACGGCGGCGCAGCCGCGCCGGCTGGGGATCCATTCTGTGATCATTTCATTAAATTCAGTAATTCTGGCGTTTCGCCGGCAATTCAAAAAACAGCGGTAAAAACAAACAGTTGGAGATTGGACAGCGGCATTCTTGCATTTTCCGGGGATGTTTTTTATAATACGGTTAAAGGACCTGATTCCCATTTCCGACAGAGACAGAGGAGGAGACATGGGGAAGAAGGACGTTGTATTGGCCAGGTACTTTGAGGATGAGGAGCGGTACGCGGATCTGATCAACGCGTTTGTGTTTCAGGGCGAGCAGGTGGTCGGCAGCGGCGATATCGCGGAAATGGATACCCGGGTTACAGGCGCCATTGGGCGCATCCGCAGGAGGTTCGAGGTGTTGAAGTACCGGGATCTGATCCGCAGGGTGGCGCTGGGGGCGGAGTTTGTGCTCATCGGGCTGGAGAACCAGGACAAGGTTCATTACGCCATGCCGGTGCGCGTGATGCTGCAGGATTCTGCGGGATACGACCGGCAGCTGCGGCGGAAACGCCGGGAACACAGAGGACAGGGTGGTATGGGGGCCGCGGAATTTTTGAGCGGTTTCCTGAAACAGGACCGGCTGTATCCGGTGTTCACACTGGTGCTGTACTATGGAAAAGAGCCCTGGGATGGAGCGCGGGAGCTGTACGAGCTGATGGATTATGACAATTTGCCGGAGCGCCTGCGGAAAATGTTGAATAATTACCGAATCCATGTGCTGGAGGTGCGGCGTTTTGCGCACATTGAGCGCTTCCGCACGGATTTGCACGATGTGTTTGGATTTATCCGGTACGCCGGGGACAAGGACGCAGAGCGGCAGTTTACGGAGGACAACCGAAACAGTTTCGAGGCCATGGACGAGGAAGCCTACGATGTGATTTCAACGCTCACCGGCTCGGCCGAGCTGGAGGCGGCGAAGGAACAGTATCGGGAGGAAGGAGGAAAAATTAATATGTGTGAAGCGATACGAGGGATGATTGAGGACGGGAAAATGGAGGGAGTGCTTCTGGGCAGACAACAGGGCGCACTGGAGAAAACAAAGGCGGTGGCCAGAAATATGTACCTGCGCGGCATGTCGGCGGAGGACGCGGCAGCAATCTGCGAGGTGGATGCCGTATTGGTGCAGCAGTGGTTTGAAACATGGGATACCTGAAAGAAGGAATCGAAAATCAACACCGTTTTCTCAACAGGCGCTGCAAAAATCAGCGGAGACCGCCCCTTGTGCAGTCGAATTAAACCGCTGTCAGCACCCATCCTGAAATTAGGTGTTGACAGCCTTATGTGAATCGATTAATATAGTTTGAGTAACACAACATACAATCGAATAAAGTTCGTAATATCCCTTATTCAGAGTGGCGGAGGCAAAGGACCTGTGAAGTCACGGCAACCCCGGTTGAGCGCGAGAGCGCGAGAGAGCCGGAAGGTGCCAACCTGAGCGAGGAGCGGCCGGGAAATATCGGTGCGCTTGATCGAGCAATAAGAGGATTTGAAATAACCATTCAAGTCCGCTTTGCTTATTAGCGGACTTTCTTTTATGTGTGCAGAGCGTTACGACACGAAACTATTGAATCCAAATTTTGTAAAGGAGAGAGACTTACATGGAAAAACGTTTATTTACCTCTGAATCCGTAACTGAAGGCCATCCGGATAAAATGTGCGACGCCATTTCCGACGCCATCTTAGACGCCCTTTTAGAGCAGGACCCCATGAGCCGCGTGGCCTGCGAGACTGCGACAACCACCGGCCTGGTTCTCGTTATGGGCGAGATCACCACCAACGCGTATGTGGATATCCAGAAAATCGTCCGGGAGACTGTCCGGGAGATCGGCTATGACCGCGCAAAATATGGTTTTGACTGCGATACCTGCGGCGTGATCACCGCCATCGACGAGCAGTCCAAGGATATCGCCCTGGGCGTGGACAAGGCCCTGGAGGCCAAGGAGGCCGCGGAATCCCACATGAGCGAGGAGGAGTTAAACTCCATCGGCGCAGGCGATCAGGGTATGATGTTCGGCTATGCCACCAACGAGACTGAGGAGTACATGCCTTACTCCATCTCTATGGCCCACAAACTGGCCAGACGCCTGACCGAGGTCCGCAAGAACGGCACCCTGAATTATCTGCGCCCCGACGGAAAGACCCAGGTTACCGTGGAGTACGATGAGGCCGGCAAGCCCGTCCGCCTGGACGCGGTGGTGCTCTCCACCCAGCACGACGAGAATGTGACCCAGGAGCAGATTCACGCGGATATCAAGAAATATGTGTTTGACGAGATTATCCCCGCGGACATGGTGGACGGGAACACCAAGTTCTTTATCAACCCCACCGGACGTTTTGTGATCGGCGGCCCCCAGGGTGACAGCGGCCTGACCGGGCGCAAGATCATCGTGGACAGCTACGGCGGCTACGCCCGTCACGGCGGCGGAGCGTTCTCCGGCAAGGACTGCACCAAGGTGGACCGTTCCGCGGCCTACGCGGCCCGCTATGTGGCTAAGAACATCGTGGCGGCCGGCCTGGCGGACAAGTGCGAGATTCAGCTGTCCTACGCCATCGGCGTGGCGCATCCCACCTCCATCATGGTGGAGACCTTCGGCACAGGGAAGGTCAGCGACGAGAAGCTGGTACAGATCATCCGCTCCAATTTCGATCTGCGCCCGGCCGGAATCATCAAGATGCTGGATCTGCGCAGACCCATCTACAAGCAGACCGCCGCTTACGGGCACTTTGGCCGCAACGACCTGGATCTTCCGTGGGAGAGACTGGACAAGGTGGAACTGCTGAAGGCGTATCTGTAATTTTACAATCTCAGACCCATTGCATTCAACAAAAAGGATGAGGCGCCCTTTTGGGGCACCCCATCCTTTTTCCATCCATTTAAAACAATTCCTCATCCCCGCCGTTCTGCGAGGTTTCATCTAAATCCACAATCCGCAGCGCCTCGCGGCTCTGTCTCACCACGTCCTCAATCTCCGCTCTGGTAAGCTCCCTGTCGTTAATCACCAGGCCGATTACCAAGGCCAGGTTGACGCCTGCGATCAGCGTTGTGTTGGGCCGGTCGAGAAATGTATACATAATACTGTTCACACTGCCGCCGTACATATCCGACAGCAGGATCACCTGGTCGTCCGGATTTACCTCCGTATAGAAGCCGTTCAGCACTTCCTCCAGCGACCGTTCGTCCACGTAGGCGTCGAACACGGTCAGACGGCTGCAGCCGCCCAGCAGAACGTCGATGGAGCTTTTTAATCCGCTGGCCAGATGGCCGTGGGATGAAAGAAAATATTTAACCATCTAACCCCTCCTCCTGTTTAATCAAATCCCGGTAGCTGATAAGCTCAATGGAATTTTCATGAATCCATTGCTTCATAACCGCCCCGGTGACTGCGGCCAGATCCCGGGTGCGGATCATGGTGTAGGTGGATACGTCAAACAGTGCGTCGTCCACGTACCCGCAGTGCGTGCCGATAAAGCCGATTTTGTTTGAGAGAAATTCCGGATCGCCCAGAATACACGCCATGGGATCGGCCTTTATCTGCTCCTCCAGCGAGAACGGCTTTTTGTTCCAGGTGGCGGCCAGACGGCGTACCTTGTACCTGGCCAGCATATCCCGCACCAGTGGAATGCCGTAGGTTTTCCCCATGATCTCCAGGGCCTGCCAGACGGCCGGCGTGCTGTAGGAGTGTCCGTGGAGATATTCCGGCTTTTTGCCGGTCAGCTCTATAAAACGCTTAATCTGAGCCTCCACCTCGATCAGGCAGTCCCCGAGGATTACGTGTTCCTGGTTTCCGTCCGCCTGATCGACGGCCCGGTGCATGCCCGAGGTTTTAAAGGAGCCGTCCTCCTGTACCAGGGAGGGGATGCGCGCCGGATTGGCGCAGGGGCGTCCGGCCACCAGGTTGATGTCCTGGCCCAGACAGACATGGCCGTAGGGGCGGATCAGCCGGACTGCAAACGCGGCGGCAGGCATGTTGCTGAACAGGCCGGTGCAGGTGATAACCCCGTCCCGGATGCCCTTCTCGATGCCGCAGCTCACCGCCTCGGTGATGCCCAGATCGTCGGATTGTACGATTAATTTCATCGGTCCATCTCCTCCTAATCCAGGGGAATCAGCTTTTTCAAAGCGATCGCAGGCTCTTCCGGGGTGGTCTGGTAGATGCAGTCCAGTCCGCAGCCCATCAGCTCTTTAAACTGCGCGATCTCGGTTTCATCGCAGTACAGGTTATTGTCAAAGCGGGTCCGTTCCATGCCGGGCTTTTTCGGGGCCACGCGGCCGTAGTTGCCGATGTTGACAAAGGGGATGCCCTTCACCGCCCGGACCATTTTCAGCGCATCCATTGGACTGTTTACCAGAACCAGAACCTTCAGCGGTTCGCATCTGGGGTCGTTTAAGGTGGCGATGGCCGCATCCAGGGTTTTGATCACGGTTTTGATTCCCGGAGGCGCAGCCATTTTTAAGGATTTCTGGATCATTACATTCTCAGCGGCGTGGTCGTTGGCCACCACGATGCTGTCCACGCCCGTGTGGCGGGACCATTTGATGGCGATCTGACCGTGGATCAGGCGCTCATCGATTCGGAATAATTTTATCATGCTCTTACCTCCTGGCGATTGTGACAGTTATTTTATCCGGCGTTTCATGGCTTCCTGGTTGAAGATGCGCTCCCCGGTGTCCACCGACCGGTCGAATACGACTCTGCCTCCCACATAGGTGCGGTGGCAGATAAAGCGGTCGTCCACGAACATCAGATCCGCCCGTTTTCCCTCGCGGATGGAGCCGGTTTTCTCCTGGATTCCCAGGAACCCGGCGGGGTTTTGGGAAGCCATTCTGAGGGCGGTTTCCAGGGGAACGCCCACATGGTTTACCAGCTGTCCGATGTTGAAAAGCACCCATTTTCCGCTGCCGCAGATGCGGCCGTCGGAATTTAAGATCAGGCCCTTCTCATCCGCGTACATTTCCCGGCCGTACCGCATATAGGTGCCTGCTGGAAGCCCGGCGATATAGTTGGAGTCTGAGATCAGGCAGAATTTTTCACAGGGCTGCAGCCGGAACATGATTTTTAACATGTCCTTGCAGATGTGGTTCAAGTCGGTGATCACCTCATAGTACAGGTTATCCGACAGCAGCAGAGCGCCCAGAGCGCCCACGTCCCGGTGGTGGATTCCCCGCATCCCGTTGCCAAGATGGGTGGCGATGTCAAAGCCCACCTGCTCCAGCGCGTCGTATATCTCCTGGGAATGGGCCGCCGTGTGGCAGCAGGCCGCCTTGATGTTCTGGGAGTGCAGATATTCGATCACGCCGTAAGCGCCCGGAAGCTCGGGGGCGATGGCCATCATAACCATTTTTCCGCCTGCCTTGGCGGTCAGGCGCTTTGTCTCCTCCATGTCAGGCAGAGGCCAGCTCATGCCCACGGTGTTCTCGCCGCCTCTGGCCCAGAAGGGGCCTTCGCTGTGGATTCCATAGATCTTCGCGCCCTCGTAGTCCTGATCCATCACCCGGGCGATGGCCTCAAAGGCCTCCTCCTTGGCGGTAGGCAGGATGCCCGTCACACCCACCGAGGCCAGGGCTTTCACGTAGCCCCGTATGTCCTCGTCCCCGCAGGGATCGGTCATGGACCAGCCGCCGAACCCGTGGTTGTGGATATCGATGATACCCGGGTAAATGCCAAGCTCCCCGGCATCCTGGTAAGCCCCCTCGCAGTGGTCGGAGATTTCCCGGATATACCCGTCCTCAATGGTGATAAAACCGTCCACCATGCCGTTTTCCGTCAGAATCCGTTTTGATTTCCATGTCGTTTGATTCATATCGCAAATACTCCCCTTTTAAAAGATTCCGAAGAATGCCAGCACAATGGAAATGATGAGGATTCCGAATACCAGCGTGATGGGTTTATATCCCTTTTTGATCAGCCGCACCAGGCCGAATACCAGCAGCACGGAGAGGATACCAGGCATGATGGAGTTAAAGATGTCCAGCACCACCACGGAGGTCTGCCCAACGTTGATGGTCCAGGCCAGCTTTACATTTACGGAGGAGGCCACCATTGCGCCCACCATGGTGATTCCCATGACGCCGGCAGCCTTTGTCAGCGCCTCCATCAGGCCGGATTCAAAGACGGAGTCGATAAATGAGGTGCCGTAGCGGTAACCCATGCGCAGCAGGTAAAAGCGGGCGGCAACCTGGGAGAAGCCGTAGATCAGCACAAAGAGGATAACTCCCAGAAAATTCGCCTGGGCGCACAGGCCGATGGCGATTCCGGCTGCGATTACCCGCAGGCAGTTGAAGAAAAATGCGTCTCCGATGCCGGCGGTGGGGCCCATGAGGGCGACCTTGATGTTCTCAATCACATCGTCGTCCACGCCTCCGGCGTTTTTTTTCTGCTTCTCCAGGGCGTAGGTGATCCCCGCGATCAGCGCGAAGAAAACGGCGTGGGTGTTGAAAAAGCCGTTGTGGCGCCGCAGCGCTTCATCCCGCTCTTTTTTGTCCTCATAGAGCTCTTCTAAGGCCGGTTCCATGGTCAGGGCGAAGGCGTTGCCTTCCATTTTCACCATGTTGAAGCCTGAGAAAACCAGGCCGGAATTCCAGAACATTTTCCGCAGGGTCTTTTTCTCCTGCGCCGTGTATGTAGACTTTGCCATCAGAACAAATCCTCCTCTCCCGCAGACTGCACCGCGCTGTTCTCAGCCAGGCGCTTGACGTCGTTGAGCTTCTTTTCCATGCAGAAATAGGTAAAGGCCATCACGCCGGCGATGATTGCGATCGCCACGGTGGGCAGCTGCATGTATTTCTGGAACACGTAGCCGATGAAGAAGAACCAGCCGATCTCACGGTTCCAGATCATGGAGATCAGAATGGCGAAGCCGATGCCGGTCATCATGGAGCTGGCGGCGGACAGTCCGGACATGATAAAGGGCGGCATTGCGCTCATCACATGCTCCAGACCCTGGACGCCGAAGGCGATGGCCGCGAACATGATGATGGTCTGGGGCAGGCGGTCTAAGAACAGTCCGCAGCCGATTACCTGAGCACGGAAAGCCTTCACGCGGCCGCTTCCGGCCAGGCGCTCCCAGTAGGGAGCCAGAGCCGCCAGGGCCGGCTTCCACATCTCATTGGCCGATCCCATCAGGGTGCCGATGGGCATTGCCAGGGCTAAGCCGGTCTCCACGTCCGCGCCGGTGAGGATGGTGTAGGCCACCGCGATGATGCTGCTGGCGCAGGCGTCGGCCGGGATGGAGCCGCCGATTGCTGAGATACCCATGAAGATTGCCTCCAGGGAGGCGGCCATGATCATTCCGGTCCGTATGTCTCCCAGGAGAAGTCCGGTTAATGTTGCGGTCACGATCGGACGCTGGAACGTCTGCCATGACATGAGACGGTCGACGCCCTGGACAATCAGCCAGACCAGCGCGCACAGCAAACCACTTTGTACCATAAATTAGTTCCCCCTTCTGTTGGTAGATATTTGGCAGCTGTCCGGCATATCCGGACAGCTGCTGTGTTTGATGTCTTTTATTATAGTACGGCGGGGAAAAAGTTCCATCCAAACATATGCATTATGTCAGCTGTAAAACAGGTTTTTGCCCTTGACGTAGTGCAAAATTGATATAACCTACAGGTTGTCGCGGATGATTTCGGTTAAAGTATCCATAAGGTTTTCCGACGACATGGCCGGGATTAAATCCTCAAAATGGTCCGACAGATAGCGGACCGCGTGTTCTAAGTACCGGAGCACGGCCGGGCAGCCGTGGAAGTCCACGGCAGTAAAGATAATCGCCTTCACATTATCTTCTTTATATAGAACGGCCTTTTTCAAAATATAGACCTCGAAAATCTGTTTTCCCGTACAGTGCGCGGGTACGAGGACAGTGAGAATCTGCCGGTAAACGCGGCTGCGCCGGTTTTCACAGAGGCAGGCGGCCAGCGTTTCCTTTTGGGCCAGATCCAGCCCCCACTGGTAGGCCAGCAGCTGGAGAATAGCCTGGATGCTGCCGCCGCTGAAATCTCTGTGCACCTGCACCACATCCCAGCCGCACTGCGAGACCACGCTGGAAAGATCGTAGCCCTTTTGCAGAATTTCCCGGTGGATGCGGTCGTAGTCCTGGAGCTGTAAAATCGGATGCACCTCGGTATAAGGCCAGCAGTAGCGGTAGGCGTAAGGGCGGAAGCTGCCGATGAGGCAGTCATAGTCCCCGGGCGGATATTTCCGGGCTTCATAGAGCTCGCTGACCGTCATTGTCCCAATCCACCATGTGCCCATGCGGCGGCTGATTCCGTCCGCAATCACCCGCGCGCTGTCCTTTCCGTTCCGGGCGCAGATCAGGATTCTCCGGGGAAGGTAGGGGTAGGAGATGCTGTCGATCAGCCCGTACAGGCTCACCGCCAAAAGCTGTATACTGTATTCGTTTATCTGCTTTCCGCAGCGTTCCCACAGCAGCTCCGCCAAATGGTCCGCCAGCGCCATGGCCACCGGGGAGTCCTGGATGGCGTTTTCCGACACGGAATTGCCTACCAGACGGCATTGGCTGAGATTGAAATGCATCTGGATCAGGATGCGCAGCAGGCCAGGGATCAGTTTGTCCGAAAATTCCGGAAAGGCCTCAACAAAGGGAATATTCCATTGGACGCCTAACATCCCCAGAATCTCGCCGGTCAAACGGACCGCCTGGGGGTAGAGGTCCGGGAACCGCTGGTCCAGCCCATCCACATTGTCCCAGTCCCCCCACAGAAGCAGCAGGAGTGCGATGGCGGTCAATTCATTGTCATCAAAGGTGAAATCAGAAAAGTTTTTTAATTCTTCAGCCAGCGTACCGGCCAGACAGAACTCGCGGCAGCCGTGGATTTCTTTTTTCCACGCTTCCCACTCAGGCCCGTCCATCCCCATACCGTATCCGTCCTTCACCCGGTTGCGCATCAGCAGGAGATAGTCCACCAGCCGGTTCACATAGATGTCGAATACCTCGTTGTCCGAGGCGCGCAGGATATCCAGCGTCGCCCGGCGCACCTGGTCCTTGTCGCCGCGGTCGGCAAAGGCCTGCTCGTAGGAGCTGTCGCAGAAGGTGACCACTCGTTTGCGGAAATGGTTTTCATACAGCTCCAGAAGGCAGAGGCGCTGATATAATTCCTCGCCGGTCAGCCGGATTCCCTTTCCTGGCCTGGCGGGCAGGGTCAGATTGAAGGAGCCGAGAAACTCCCGCACGCCGGGCATCTCCTTTTTTACCGCGCTGGCCGAAAGGTAAAGCCGATCGGCCAGCTGCTCCAGCCGGAAATACCCCTCCTCGTCCGCGCCCTCAAAGCGCATGATGGCCCGGGCGATATGGTAGACCTGGTTTTCCTTATGCCCCTTGTCGATATTGCTGAACAGGATTTCCACGCGCTCCCTGGCCAGCTGGAACCGGACGGCGTCGACCGATCTCAGGCAGTAGCCCTTGCCCCGGACGGATTCCAGGGAGCCGCCGCTTTCCCTTGCGAATGCCTTCAGCTGTTCCATATCGCCTTTGACCGTGCGCTCGGAGAGCTGAAGCATCTGCGCCAGCTCGTTGGATTTTAAGTACCCGCCGGTTTTTGACAGCAGGTAAAACATTTTGAGTATCCGTCTCTCCTCAGTTGCCATATAACCCCCCGCTTTCTTATCAGTTATGGTTTATTGATATTATCGCATAAAGGCAGGATATTTTCCATCAGTAGCAAAGATAACCTGTTTTGCCAAATTGGCGTTGATCCGTCCCCCCTGACCCGCAGCGGCGGGTTTTTGGTATTATGATTGTTTATGGCCCTGCTGGAAAGGGCGGTACCGCGACAGTCACACGGTATCCCATCCGGGCGTGCAATTCAGCGGCAGAGCGCGGTACCGGCGGCCACGTGCTGAAACGTTTCAAATACAGGCGGTAAAAAAATTCAAATTTTTATAAATTTTATATTGACATTTTTTTAACAATGAATTATAATGCAAACAGTGAGATTGTTAATTAATTATCAATTAGCAATATATTAAAAAGCCGAGCACAAACACAAGGAAAATGGAGGAAAAGGAAATGGCAAAGATGAAAGAACTGGTTGTTCCCGAAATCATTGACAGCGTAGACGGACTTGTTGCGAAGATGAACGCAATGCGCGAGGCGCAGAAGATTTTCGCGACCTACACTCAGGAGCAGGTCGATAAAATTTTCTTTGCGGCAGCCAGCGCGGCTGACAAGATGCGTCTCCCCCTGGCGAAGATGGCGGTTGAGGAGACCGGCATGGGCGTGGTAGAGGACAAGGTAATCAAGAACAACTACGCGGCTGAGTACATTTACAATGCATATAAAGACACCAAGACGGTTGGCGTGATCGAGGAAGATCAGGCGTTCGGAATCAAAAAGATCGCAGAGCCCATCGGCCTGATCGCAGCGGTTATCCCCACCACCAACCCCACCAGCACCGCTATCTTTAAGTCCTTAATCTGCTTAAAGACCCGCAACGCCATCATCATTTCCCCACATCCCCGTGCAAAGAAATGCACCATCGAGGCGGCGAGAATTGTTCTGGAAGCAGCGGTTAAGGCCGGCGCTCCGGCGGGAATCATCGGCTGGATCGACGTTCCATCCCTGGAGCTGACCAATGAGGTTATGAGAAACGCGGACCTGATCCTGGCAACCGGCGGCCCCGGCATGGTGAAGGCGGCTTACTCCTCCGGCAAGCCCGCCCTGGGCGTTGGCGCCGGAAATACCCCGGTTATCATCGACGACACCGCTGATATCAAGATGGCCGTCAGCTCCATCATCCATTCCAAGACCTTTGACAATGGCATGATCTGCGCTTCCGAGCAGTCCGTGACCGTGATGGAGTCCATCTACAATGAAGTTAAGAAAGAATTTGCATACAGAGGCTGCTATTTCCTGAAGCAGGGAGAGATTGACAAGGTCCGCAAGACCATTCTGGTAAACGGCGCGCTGAACGCGAAGATCGTTGGACAGTCCGCTTACACAATCGCGAAGCTGGCCGGCGTGGAGGTTCCCGAGGCCACCAAGATTTTGATCGGAGAGGTTGAGTCCGTGGACATCAGCGAGGAGTTCGCCCACGAGAAGCTGAGTCCTGTGCTGGCTATGTACAAGGCCAAGACGTTCGACGAGGCCCTTGCAAAGGCGGAGCGTCTGGTGGCTGACGGCGGCTACGGCCACACCGCTTCCCTGTATGTGAATGTAAATGAAACCGAGAAGATCATGCAGCACGCAGAGCGTATGAAAACCTGCCGTATCGTGATCAATACTCCTTCCTCCCACGGCGGAATCGGCGACCTGTACAACTTCAAGCTGGCCCCGTCCCTGACGCTGGGCTGCGGTTCCTGGGGCGGCAACTCCGTTTCCGAGAACGTCGGTGTGAAACACTTGCTGAATGTTAAGACCGTTGCTGAGAGGAGAGAGAACATGATGTGGTTCCGTGCACCTGAGAAGGTTTACTTTAAGAAGGGCTGCCTGCCGGTGGCATTACAAGAGCTGAAGGACGTGATGGGCAAGAAGAGAGCGTTCATTGTAACCGACTCCTTCCTGTACAAGAACGGATATACGCATGTAATTACTGATCGTCTGAATGAGATGGGGATCACCTACACCGTGTTCTCCGATGTGCAGCCCGATCCGACTCTGGCTAACGCCCAGGCCGGCGCAAAGCTGATGAGAGATTTTGAGCCGGATGTGATCCTTGCAATGGGCGGCGGTTCCGCAATGGACGCGGCCAAGATTATGTGGGTTCTGTATGAGCATCCGGAAGTAGATTTTATGGATATGGCAATGCGCTTTATCGATATCCGCAAACGTGTATACACCTTCCCGAAGATGGGCGAGAAAGCATACTTTATCGCGGTTCCCACCTCCTCCGGCACAGGTTCCGAGGTGACTCCCTTCGCCGTTATCACCGATCAGGAGACCGGTATCAAATATCCGCTGGCAGACTATGCGCTGCTGCCCAACATGGCTATCGTTGACACTGACAATATGATGAGCCAGCCCAAGGGTCTTACCAGCGCCTCCGGCGTGGACGTTCTTGTACACGCGCTGGAAGCTTACGTATCTGTGATGGCCACCGATTACACCGACGGCCTTGCGCTCAAGGCGATGAAGAACGTATTCGATTATCTTCCCGTTGCCTACAACGAGCCGTCCAATGTTGAGGCCCGCCAGAAGATGGCCGACGCTTCCTGTATGGCAGGTATGGCGTTTGCCAACGCGTTCCTGGGCGTTTGCCACTCCATGGCGCACAAGCTGGGTGCGTTCCATCATCTGCCCCACGGCGTAGCCAACGCGCTGTTGCTGTCCGAGGTGGTTGCGTTTAACGCGGATGAGAATCCGCGCAAGATGGGAACCTTCTCCCAGTACCAGTATCCTCACACCCAGGCCAGATACGCGGAGTGCGCGCGCTTCTGCGGAATCAATGCCAAGGACGACGCCGAGGCTGTGAAGAAGCTGATCGAAAAGATCGAGGAGTTAAAGAAGGCTGTTGGTATCAAGCCCTGCATCAAGGAATACGGTATCGACGAGAAGGACTTCTTAGACAGACTGGACGACATGGTTGAGCAGGCATTCGACGACCAGTGCACCGGCGCGAACCCGAGATACCCGCTGATGAGCGAGATCAAGGAGATGTATTTAAGAGCTTACTACGGTAAATAATCCGATTCCCATTTGGGAAATACCTTTATCCTTTGTGTTTGGAACAGGCCGTCTGTCGTATGACAGGCGGCCTGTTCATGTGATGGAGGCTGCGGGCAGGAAGGCGCTGCGGCAAAATGTTCGTTTCAGGCGCTATAGGATTGTGGACGGACCCGGATGCGGCGTGGTATAATCGAGAAGGCAGCTTGCAGTATTGTGTGTTGATAAAAGGGTTCGGATTAGGCGCAGGATGTTATCGGGCATATAGGTGCTTTTAACGGTTTTAACGCTGTGCGTGACTGCGGGCTGTTCTCCGCAAAACAGGATTGCCGGGACATCATCGGGCGTTTCCATGGAGCCGGCTTCCGCGAAGCCGGAGGAGGGGCCCGCGGGGCTTGAAAATCGTCTTGGGTTGGTACGGCCAAGGTTTTAAAGCGGCTGCAGACGTAACTTCCCGGTATGCGTGATAGGGGAATGGAAATGAAGGTGGAGGCGGTAAGC
This sequence comes from Enterocloster asparagiformis, assembly GCA_018380885.1. Taxonomy (GTDB): domain Bacteria; phylum Bacillota; class Clostridia; order Lachnospirales; family Lachnospiraceae; genus Enterocloster. The sequence continues at coordinate 153,192 of JAGZSY010000005.1, read as the reverse complement.
TGGGTGAGCGTATGGTGAGAGCGGTTATATTTGACATCGACAACACAATGTACGACTACACATCCGGGGATCGGGCCGGTACCGCAGCTCTGTGCGGGTATGCGGCCCGGTTTCTGGACTGCCCGGAGGAGCGGTTTCGTGATCTGTTTGCCAGGGCGAAGGCAATTGTCTGTGAGCGCGTGGGCTCAGACACGGCGGCCCAGCACAACCGGCTGATCCGTATGCAGGTGATTCTGGAGCTGATGGGCAGGCCGCCGTTTCCCCACGCGCAGAATCTCCACCGCTGTTATTGGGAGGCGTTATTGGGGACGGCAAAGCCGGAGCCGGGTCTGACGGCGGCCATGGAGGCGCTCAAAAAGGCCGGGCTGCACCTGGGCGTGGGGACGGATATGACGGCGGATATTCAGTACCAAAAGCTGGAGCGGCTGGGAGTGGCAAGGTGGATCGACAGCGTCACCACCAGCGAGGAGGTGGGCGCGGAGAAGCCGAACGCCAGGCTGTTCGGCCAGTGTATCCGCAAGGCTGGAGTCCCGGCAGGGGAATGTTTGTTTTTGGGCGACAGCCTGATAAAAGACGTGCGGGGCGCGCTGGCGGCAGGGATGCAGGCCTGCTTGTACGCGCCCGGACGCGGGGAAAAGCAGGAGGAGGGAGCCGGGGAACATGAGGCTGAGGGCAGTGGACGCACGGGGGATTTTTCCGTGCTCTCCAGTTTTTACGATCTGCCGGGTATGATAATAAAAACGGACCGGGAGTATTGGGGCCCATCCGGCCAAGGGCATTGCGGCGTTTTTTGACAGCCGTCTATTAAATGACAGGGAGGATAAAGGAATGCTTGAACAACTGAAAAAAGAGGTGTACGAGGCCAATATGCTGCTTCCCAGGTACAATCTGGTGACCTTTACCTGGGGAAATGTCAGCGGTATCGACAGGGAGAGCGGATTGTTCGTGATCAAGCCCAGCGGCGTGGATTACGACAAGCTGACGCCTGAGGACATGGTGGTAGTGGATTTGAATGGAAACCGGGTGGAGGGAAGGCTGAACCCATCCTCGGACACGGCCACCCATGTGGAGCTCTACAAGGCGTTTTCCGGCATTGGCGGAATTGTTCACACTCACTCGCCCTGGGCGACCAGCTGGGCCCAGGCCGGGCGCGGGATTCCCTGCTACGGGACAACCCACGCGGACTATATGTACGGTGAGGTGCCCTGTGTGCGGAACCTGACGAAGGAGGAGATCGAGGAGGCCTATGAGAAGAATACGGGCGTCCTGATCGCGGACTATTTCAGGGATAAGGATTATGTGGCAATGCCCGCGGTGCTGTGCAAGAACCACGGCCCCTTTACCTGGGGCAAGGACGCCCATGAGGCGGTCCACAACGCCGTGGTGCTGGAGAACGTGGCTATGATGGCCTGCCGCTGTGAGATGGTGAATCCCCAGGTACAGCCCGCTCCACAGGAATTGCAGGATAAGCACTATCTGAGAAAGCACGGGCCCAACGCATATTATGGGCAGAAGTAGAGAGGTCCCATTGGACGCAAAATACCGGCCGCGGCCTCAATGGCCCGGCCGGTATTTTGCGTCCGGTCAATCAATTCAGTTCATTCAGATAAAACCGCCCCGGGACAGTGTCCGGCGAATCTGCCGTCCCACAATCACTGCGGCAATGGTCAGGATGGTGTCCTTGGGAATGAACGCGGCGAAGGAGTAGGCCATAATCATTCCAAAGGACTTGTCGCCGGCCAGCATGGCCCACTGAAGGCCTCCAGCGGCCTCCACAAACAGCATGCCGGCTACGGACAGGATGATGGAGAAAAGCAGGCTAATGGCCGCGCTGGGCTTTTTGAGCGGGATTGTAGCGCCGCAGAGGGCCGCCATCACCGGCCAGCCCAGAATGTAGCCGCCGGTCAGGCCGGTGATCACGTGCAGTCCGCCCTGGAAACCGGCGAACACCGGCAGCCCCACGGCTCCCAGCAGCACGTACACAATGGTTGCGAACAGCGCGCGCTTCCAGCCCAGGACCACGCCCACCAGGGTGACGCCGAACACCTGGATGGTGATGGGAACGCCGGTGGGCATGGGCAGGGATACCTGGGATATGGCGGCGAGCAGCGCGGCAAACATGCCGATCAGCACCACGTCCCGTGTGGACATGCCGGATTTTACGGTTTTGTTGTTGGCGGCGGCGGTAGTATTCATGGTGAAAGTCCTTTCTTGTGGCGAATTTGAGGTATGATGGCGGCCGGACAGACAAACGATCTGTATTCGGTCCGGCCTTTATGTACAAAGCATCCTGTGAACCGCAGCCATACAGGCGCGGCCAAAACATAGGCGGGTCCAGGCGCGGTTTTTGATGTTCAGTTCAGATATAAAATAACACGCCTTTCGTGAATTGTCAACTTAATAAAAATAAAAGTTAACAATTCACCAGCTGCCGGATTTCCAAAACACAAAAAGAACTGTTCGCCCAGACGGCCGCCGCCGGTGGGAAGAACAGTTCTTTTTGATGAGTTGTGGCAAAGCCTGTATGGGGGACCGTCAGACTCTGCACAGATGAATCTGCCAGGCCTCGTATTCAACCTCTGGCCTCGGGACAGGCAGCCCGGCCGTCATCAGCGCGCCGCCGGGGTAAATCCTGCCGCTGTCCGAATCGCGGTACAGGGCCGACCGGTCCAGGCCCTTCAGCTTCACATAATAGTTGACCGGATTGCCGTGGCATTCCAGGGCCACCAGGTTGACCAGCGCCTCGCTTTTGTCGCCGGAGACAAAGGCCCAGGCGGCCGCGCCGGATGTGCCGCCGGACTCGGCCGGATTGCTCAGACGGTAATAGTCGCCGTCGTGAATCAGCTTCCAGTACCGGTGAAAATCCGCGATCTGCGCGCGGACGCAGTCTTTTTCTTCCTCCGTAATCCTGGACAGGTCTAGCTCGTAGCCGAAGCTCCCGGCCATGGCGGTGACGCCCCTGGTTTTCATGGGAGTGATCCGCCCGGTCTGATGGTTGGGAACCGCGGAGACGTGGGCGCCCACGGCGCTTACGGGGTAGCCGAAGGAGGTCCCGTACTGGATGGACAGGCGGTCCACGGCGTCCGTGTTGTCGCTGCACCAAATCTGGGGGGTGTAGTAGAGCATACCGGCGTCAAAGCGACCGCCTCCGCCGGAGCAGCCCTCGATCAGCAGGTCGGGATAGCGGCGGTTCAGCCGTTCCAGCAGGCCATACAGCCCCAGCACATAGCGGTGCAGCACCGCGCCGGAGCCGCCGCCTGCTGCGGACCAGACGTCGCAGATGCTCCGGTTCATATCCCATTTCACGTACTCGATATTGGCGCTGTCCAGAACCAGGCACAGCTGGCTGTAGATGTGATCCACCACCTCGGGGCGGGAGAAGTCCAGCACCAGCTGGCAGCGGCTGCGCACCGGCTTCCGGCCCGGGAGGGCGAAGGCCCAGTCGGGATGAGCGCGGTAGAGGCCGCTGTCCTCGGAGATCATTTCCGGTTCCATCCAGATGCCAAACTTCATGCCCAGGCCGTTGATGTCCGCCACCAGCTCTTTGAGGGGACGGCCCAGCTTCTTTTCGTTGACCTGCCAGTCGCCCAGGCCGCGGTCGTCATCCCCGCGGTCGCCGAACCAGCCGTCGTCCAGCACCATCATCTCCACGCCCAGACGGGAAGCCTGGCGGGCGATCTCCAGTATCTTGTCTCCGGTAAAGTCGAAATACGTGGCCTCCCAGTTGTTGATCAGCACAGGTCGGGGGATATCCCTGTATTTGCCGCGGCACACATGGCGGCGCAGGGTGCGGTGATAGTTGTGGGACAGAGCCGTGAGGCCTTCCCCTGAGTAGGACAGGATCACCTCAGGGGCGGTGAAGCTGCCGCCCGCTTCCAGGGGCCATGAGAACTGTTCCCCGGACAGGCCCATGGTGAGCCGGGTCTGATCGTACTGGTCGCGCTCCGCCGTGCAGGTGAAACCACCGCTGTACACAAAGGACATGCCGTAGCAGCTCCCGTAATCCTCCCCTGCGCCGCGCTCCGCCGCGATCACAAAGGGATTGTACTGGTGGCTGGAGGTGCCGCGCCGGCTGCCGATTACCGTGGCGCCGTGGAGTATGGGGGTGCGCTGGAAATTGCGCTCCATGGCGTGGCGGCCGTAAAACTGAATCAGATCGTACTCCCCGCCCATGAAGTCCAGGCAGGCGCTTTGTACTGCCCCCAGAGAAATGGATCCGGCTCCAAGATTTTTGACAACGGCGCTGCGGGTGATCACGTCCAGATGGGGAAAAACTCCGTACAGCAAAGTGACGGACAAATCGCCTCCGACGTCCTCCAGCTCGATTTCCAGGGTCTGCACGCCGTTATGCCCAGCAGCTATTGCGCCGTTATCCTCAGCATCCGTTCCGCCGTCCCTCCTGTCATTGCAAACGCCGCTGTTGGAGCCTTTTGGCGCGCCGTCCCCGCCCTCAGGCGCGTGTTTCCGAACCGCGGCACTGCAGTCCGCATTTTCCTCATACACCGCAGGCAGCCCCGGCAGGCTGTATTTTCCCGGCAGGATGGAGTGCCTCTTGTAGCGCAGGTCGCAGCCGCAGGAGCCGTCCGGGTGCTTTACGGTCAGGCAGGTGGAGCGGTAGTCCCCGGTTCCCTGGACGGGAAATTCCTGGGGAAGGGCGTCCAGGGAGTAGGTGCGGTCTTTGCCGGCGTCGTAGGGGGTTCCGGAAAATCCGCGGTCGTAAAAGGTCAGGAGATAATCCGCCGGGCCGCTTATGGGGGCGCCGTAGTAGAGATGCAGCAGGCAGCCGTGGCTGTCTGCCTGCATCTGGTAGGTGGAACCGTCTGTCTCCAGGGAAAAGATTCTCGTTGTCTCGTCAAATTGAATCGCCATATAGTGTATGTCCTCCGCTGCAAAATATTTGGCCGTTTACGTGTATAGCTTATTTTCCTCCCGTCATGGCGATGCCCTCGATAAACTGCTTCTGGAACATGATGTACAGCACGACCATGGGGATCATGGCCAGCAGGGAACCGGCCATCAGCACCGGGTAGTTGGTGGTGAACTGGCCCCGAAGGGTGGACAGTCCGGCGGAAAGCGTCATTTTATTCAAATCCGTGTTGGCGATCAGCGGCCACATCAGATCCGCGTAGGCGAACACGGCGGTGAAAATGGTCAGGGCGGCCATGGAAGCCTTGGTCAGGGGCAGCATAACTTTGGTGAAGGTCTGCCACTGGGTACAGCCGTCCAGGTAAGCGGCCTCGCCCAGCTCGTCGGGGATTCCCATGTAGGCCTGGCGCAGGAAGAAGGTTCCGAAGGCGCTGACCAGTCCCGGGAATACCAGGGCGAACATGGAGTTGGTCAGTCCCATTTTCGCCAGCATCTGGTACTGTGGAATTATGAAGATCTGGGAGGGCAGCATCATCTGCACCAGCACCAGGGAAAACAGCAGGTTCTTGCCCTTAAAGTGCAGCTTGGCAAACGCGAAGCCTGCGGCGGAGGAAAATGCCACCGCGCAGATCACGCGAAAGAAGATTAACAGGGTGGTGTTGACGTACAGGTGCAGGAAGGGCAGGCTGGTCAGCGCTCTCCGGTAATTGTCCACAAGCCACTGCTTTGGCAGAATGGTGGGCGGAATCTGAACGCTCTCGCCGGCGGATTTGAAGCTGGTCAGCAGCATCCAGGCGAAGGGGAAGATCATCAGGACCGCGCCCAGGGCCAGGACGGCGTACATCAGGATTGTGCCGGTATTGCGGTTGGCTTTTAACGACTGGTTCATGGTTTGACCTCCTTAGACTTCGTAGTTGACCCACTTTTTCTGGCCCCAGAACTGAAGGGCGGTGACAATTCCAATCAGCAGCACGGTCCACACCACGATGGCCGAGGCGTATCCGCGGTTGCCGGCGACAAAGGATTCACGGTAGAACAGGTACATGAGGGACTGGGCGCTGGTCAGAGCCGGGTTCGTCTGGTCCACCATCATATAGATCAGGTCGTACACCTTCAGGGAGGCCATCAGGCGCATGATCAGCACCACAAAGAGGGTGGGGCTCACCATGGGCAGCGTGATCTTAAAGAACTGCTGGACCTTGGTGGCGCCGTCTAAGCTGGCAGCCTCGTAGTAGCTCTTGGAAATGTTCTGGATGCCGGACAAAAGCAGGATGGCGTCGTATCCGATGGCGCTCCAGATGGCCACCACAGCGCAGGCGGGCAGCACCAGGGAAGGATTGGTCAGCCAGTTGACCTTTGTGCCGATCATCTGATTGATGATGCCGTACTCCGCGTTGAAAATCCATTTCCACACCATGGCGATGGCCGCCGGGGCCACGACCATGGGCAGGAAGTAGATGGCCCGGAACGCGGTTTTGCCCTTCAGCTTGGCGTTTAAGAGCACCGCCGTGATCAGGGACAGGAAGAGCCCGGCCGGCACGGTGAGAATACAGAAGTAAATGGAGTTCCAGGTGGCTTTCCAGAATTCCTTGCTCTCAAACATCTGCACGTAGTTCTGAGGTCCCGTTATCTCGTAAATCCCAAAGGGGTGCGTGGTGGAAAAACTTAAAATCAATGTCTGGATAAACGGGTACACGTTCAATATAATAAGCCCGATGATGGTGGGAGCCACCAGAATGTACCCCCATTTGGCTTCGTCTGTAAGAATTCGCTTTTTTCCCATGAGTTCCCCTCCTTAAATTACGGCGCTTTGGCGCTGTCAACCAGTGTCTGCATGTCGGCCAGCCCCTGATCCAGGGTCAGCTCGCCGCTGTAGATTTTCAGCAGCAGGTCGTTGATCTGCGTTTTCCAGTTGGGGCGGGAGGCGTTGTTCACGCTCTGGACGCCGTATGGAAGCATGTCGACGCATTTTTGTACATCCAGCTTATAGTCGAACTGGTCGAAGGCGTGAATCCAGGTGTCCTCCAGGCCGATGTAGGCCGGGATGGCGGCTCCCGAAAGCCCCTGGACCCGCTGGCCCTCCTCGGAACCGGCGAAGCGCAGGAAGTCCTTGACCGCTTCTAAGTGTTTGTCCTCCGCGCCGGTGGCGTAGCAAAGGCCGTTGGAGATGGTGGCCCTGCCGTCCCCGTTTAATGGGTCCGGGCATTTGGGAAGCACGGCCACGTCCCACTTGCCGATGAGGTTCGTGTTGTTTTTCATCATGGACATCAGGTTCCAGTTGCCTTCCAGGTACATGGCCCCCTGTTCGGAGATGAAGGCGGTGCCGGGATTGGTCTCGGCAAAGTAGTTCTGATCCGGGCACCACTCATAGGATTGCAGGCCGATGTAGAAATCCATGCCCTTTCTGGTGGCCTCCTGGTCGAATCCGGCCCTGGTTTTGTCCTCGTTTAAGATGTAGCCTCCGGCCTGGTAGACGAAGTTCCAGTAGCCCAGCTGTTCGTCCGCGTAGGCCATGTAACCGTATTTTCCGGTCTTGTCGTAGATGGTCTGGGAGGCGCTTATGAGATCGTCCCAGGTCCAGGTGTCGTCCGGATAGGACAGACCTGCGGCGTCGAACATTTCCCGGTTGTAAACCAGACACACGGAGTCCTTGTCCTTGGGCACCCCGTAGATCCGCCCGTCGCTGCCTCTGGCGTTGTCTAAGGAAATGTCGGAGAAATGCTTCTCATAGTACTCCGGGTCCTCGCTCTGGTACAGGTCGGTCAGGTCCGCCAGCTTGCCGTAATCCGCGTATTTTAAAATCTGGTTGGTGTGCATCCAGAAGATATCCGGCAGCTGGTTGGACTCGGCCGCCGCGTCCAGCTTGGTCCAGTATTCGTCCCAGCTGGTCACCTGCACCTCGATGGAGACGTCCGGATGCTCCGCCATGTAGGCGTTCGCCACATCCTGCATACCGCCGCGCTGGGCGTCGTCCCAGATCTGAAAGGTGAGCTTTAATTTTCCTCCGCTGTCCGCATTGGACGAGCACCCGGACAGCAGCGCTGCCGCGGCCAGTGAAAAACAGCATGCAGCAGCAATCTTTTTGATAAGTTTCAACATGTTTGCCTCCTTTGACTGCACTAGAATCCCCACATAAAACATACATTTTTCTATTTTTAAAAATCCCGGTGTTGCTTGTTGATTCTATAGTATCACAGGCATATGCGAGGGTAAATGGTTGAAAAACGGTAATTATATGCCATAATGCTTGATTTCTGCCATGGGATTGATGTCAGGCGGCATTTTGGTATATAATGAAAAAAGGGGGGGTGGAATGATGGACGAAAAAGAAAAAAACTGGCTGTTTTCAATCTTTCCCAACGAGGGATTTGTGGATCTGGGGCTGTACCAGTACGGGTGGGAGCAGTGCGAGCCGCTGCACTCCTACGGGCCTCATGCCCGGAACCACTACCTGTTCCACTATGTGATCTCCGGCACGGGCAGGCTGCAGTCCACGGATTCGAAGGGGGTTACCACGGAGTATCAGATTCGCAGCGGGCAGGGCTTTCTGATCTATCCAAAACAGGTGAATACTTATCTGGCGGACAAGGATCACCCCTGGGAGTACGTGTGGCTGGAATTTGACGGACTGCGGGCCAAGGAGGCCCTGGAGCTGGCGGGGCTCACCATGGACCAGCCGATCTACCGATCCAACGCCAAGGACTTAAGCGCGGAGCTGATGAACGAGATGCTCTATATTGCCAGGCACTCCGACCAGTCGCCCTTTCACCTGATCGGCCACCTGTACCTGTTTATGGACTATCTGACCAGGTCCTCGGCCAGCCGCAGGATGGTGCAGAGCGGCAAGATACGGGACTTCTATATCCGGGAGGCCATCTCCTTTGTGGAGCAGAATTTCCAGAACAATATCACGGTGGAGGACATCGCCCAGTTCTGCAATCTGAACAGAAGCTATTTTGGAAAGATTTTCCGGGACGCCATGGGAAAAAGCCCTCAGGAGTTTTTGATCAGCTACCGGATGACCAAGGCGGCGGAGCTGTTAAAGCTGACGGATCTGACCATCGGGGACATCAGCAACGCGGTGGGGTATCCCAGCCAGCTGCATTTTTCAAGAGCTTTCAAAAATGTATATCAGGTTTCGCCGCGGCAGTGGCGGACGGAGCACAAACTGTCCAAATAACGAGATATCCACACGGAAATCGCTCTAACTGCGGCGTCCGGTGCCTAAAAACGTAAATTTCACGGTAAAAAAGTGAAATTGGGCAATTAATTCTGTTTACATATTTATTGACTTTAACAAGTTAACTTGTTATAATTTTTCCTAACGTGTGTGACGGATTGAAAAGTAGGCACGGAAGATACTACATACCTATTATAAGGAGGGCTAGAGGATGTCTTATGTTGACGAGATTTACGAGAGAGTAGTAGCGCAGAATCCGGGTGAGCCGGAGTTCCACCAGGCCGTTAAGGAGGTTTTGGATTCCTTAAAGCTGGTGATTGATGCGAATGAGGACAAATACCGCAAAGCCGGCGTTCTGGAGCGCTTTGTCGAGCCGGAGCGGGTGGTTTCCTTCCGCGTTCCGTGGGTGGATGATAAGGGAAATGTGCAGGTGAACAAGGGGTACCGCGTTCAGTTCAACAGCGCTATCGGACCGTACAAGGGCGGACTGCGCTTCCACCCCAGCGTCAACCAGGGCATCCTGAAGTTCCTCGGCTTTGAGCAGACTCTGAAAAACTCCCTGACCGGTCTCCCCATGGGCGGCGGCAAGGGCGGCTCCAACTTCGATCCCAAGGGCAAATCCGACCGTGAGGTGATGGCGTTCTGCCAGAGCTTTATGACCGAGCTGTACCGCCATATCGGCAAGGACACGGATATTCCGGCCGGCGATATCGGCGTGGGCGGCAGAGAGGTGGGCTACCTGTTCGGTCAGTACAAGAGAATTACCGGACTGTACGAGGGCGTGCTGACCGGCAAGGGCCTGACCTTTGGCGGCTCCTTAGCCAGAACCCAGGCCACCGGCTACGGCCTGATCTACATTGTGAACGAGATGCTCAAGCACAACGGCAAGGAGCTGGCGGGTAAGACCGTGCTGGTGTCCGGTTCCGGAAACGTGGCCATCTACGCCACTGAGAAGGCGCAGCAGATGGGCGCCAAGGTGGTGGCCATGAGCGATTCCAACGGCTACATCTACGACAAGGACGGCATCAAGCTGGATGTGGTGAAGGAGATCAAGGAAGTCAAGAGAGGCCGCATCAAGGAGTACGTGGACGCGGTTCCCACCGCGGTTTACACCGAGGGCAAGGGAATCTGGACCATCCCCTGCGATATCGCCCTTCCCTGCGCGACCCAGAACGAGCTGAACGGAGAGGACGCCAAGACCCTGCTGGCCAACGGCTGCTTCGCGGTTGCAGAGGGCGCCAACATGCCCTCCACCCTGGAAGCCACCGAGCTGTTTGTGGAGAAGAAGATTCTGTTCATGCCCGGCAAGGCGGCCAACGCGGGCGGCGTAGCCACCTCCGGTCTGGAGCAGAGCCAGAACTCCTTAAGAATGTCCTGGAGCTTTGAGGAAGTGGACGAGAAGCTGCACGGCATCATGGTCAACATCTTTGCCAAGGCGGCCGACGCAGCCGAGCGCTACGGCGTGCCGGGCAACTACGTTGCGGGCGCCAACATCGCGGGCTTTGAGAAGGTCGTGGAAGCCATGATGGCACAGGGAATTGTGTAAATTGAGCGAAACAATTTAAAACAGAGGAACTGCCGAAGGGGACAATCTCCAACGGCGGTTCCTTTTTTGGTTGGATGAAATGGGGCGCGGGCGCAAGCCGGCGGGCGACTGCAATACGCGCTGCGAAAAAATTAAGAATCAAGCCGCCATTTGTAAGATGAATTTCGGAAATGGATGGATTAAACTATAAATGAAACGAGGAAAAATCTGATCTGACAAAAAAGAAGGAGGAGACTATGAGAAAATTGCAAAAGGCATTGCTGCTGGGCGCCGCTATGTCCCTGTTTATGGGGTTCAACGCCTATGCGGAGGGATACTGGTGGGTGAATCAACCGGGAGACTGGGGCTATAACGCGGGGAGAGACAGGGCGGACAACCTGCGGGACGGCTGGTACTGGATCGACGGAAACCGAGACGGCCTGGCGGAATGCTATTATTTCCAGGTATACAGCATATTGACCGATACGGTGACGCCGGACGGCTTTGAGGTGAACGAGGAGGGCGCCTGGACCGTGGACGGAGTGGTGCAGGAGCGCCGTACAGACGAGGTGGGCGCTTTTGTTTCCAGCTATGCCTACGATTTCGGAACCGTGTCCGATCCGAAAATGCCCCTGGCGCGCAGGCCGTTGGTGAAAAACGGCGCGGCCTACGCCAAGTCCGTGGGAGCGGCTAAGGAGAGGGGCTGGGTTCAGGACCAGGGCTGGCGCTATGTCCGTGACAACGGCACCTACGTCATTGGAGAGTGGGCTTGGATCAAGCACAAGTGCTACTGCTTTGACGAAAATGGCGTGATGTACGAAAATACCACCACGCCGGACGGCTTTCAGGTAAACGAGCAGGGCCAGTGGGTGAAGGACGGGGTAATACAGTCCGACCTGACCGTTTAAGGGGCGTAAGGGGCGGGCTGCGGTCAGTCCGCCCCCTCCGCCATCTGCAATTTTTTCATGCTGCCCATCTCCCGGGTCACAAAGACCAGAGCCAGCGCAGCCGCGGTCAAGTCGGCAGCCGGGGCCGAGTACATGACGCCGTCGATGCCCATGATCATCGGCAGGATGATGATCAACGGCAGAAGGAACAGAATCTGCCGGGTCAGGGAGATGAAGATACCTTTTTTCGCCTTGCCGATGGAGGTAAAGAAATTGGCCGTTATGGGCTGGATGCCGTTTAAGAAGGTGAAAAACAGGAAGATGCGGAAATATTGTTCCGCAAAGTGGTAATACTCCTCGCTGCCGGAGCCGAAGATACGGATGATCTGCCGGGGGAACAGCTGGAAGCAGAGGAAGGAGCAGGTGGAGATCGCGGTGGCGATCACCGCCGCCTTTAAGTAGGACTCCCGCACCCGCTTGTACTTGCCCGCGCCGTAGTTGAAGCTGACAATGGGCTGAAGCCCCTGGGAAAGCCCGATCACCAGGGAGAAGAAGATCATGTTCACCTTGGTGATGATCCCGGCGCAGGCCAGGGGAATCTCGCTGCCGTAGTTGGACTGTGCCCCGTAGTGGCGCAGGATATTGTTCATCACGATCTGCACCACCATCATGGCCAGCTGGTTGAAGCAGGGCGCCATGCCCAGGGAGACGATGGCCCGGCAGTAGACGGGAGAGGGGATCAGAGCTTTGAGGGTCAGCTTGACCGTCTTAAAACGGCACAGGTACACGATCACCATGGTGCCGGACACGATCTGGCCGATGATCGTCGCCAGAGCCGCACCCGCCATGCCCATGTTGAACGTGAAGATAAAGAGCGGGTCCAGAATTGTGTTCAAAACAGCGCCGGTGAGGGTGCACAGCATGGAAAAGCGGGGGCTTCCGTCCGCCCGCACCAGGTTGGAGCCGCCGGTGGTCAGAATCAGAAAGGGGAATCCCAGGGAGGTGATCCCGGTGTAGGTCAGGGAGTAGTCCAGCACGTCCGGCGTAGCGCCGAAGAGCACCATCATGGGGCGCAGAAACAGCCGGACCGTCAGGCAGAGGACCACGCCGATGGAGAACAGCAGAAAGATGGCGTTGCCCGCGTAGCGCACCGCATCGTCGCGTTTTCCGCGCCCCATGGAAAGATTGAAATTGGCCGCGCCTCCGATGCCGCACATCAGGGACACCGCGGTGCAGGTGATGGTCAGGGGAAAGGCCACGTTGGTGGCCGCGTTGCCCAGAATCCCCACGCTCCGGCCGATGTAAAACTGGTCCACAATATTGTAGAGGGCGCTGACCAGCATAGCGATGACGCTGGGAACGGCAAAGCGCACCAGCAAACGGTTGACCGGCTGGCTCCCCAATGGATTTTCCCGGTTCTGTGAACTGCTCGACATAAAAATACCTCATCTTTCGCGTAGAATGGCAGAAAAATAAATAGACCCCCCTGCCAAAAGGTTCCGCTGGCGGGGAATCTGCTGCTTACAATTAACATTAGTATACTACCGAAAAACAATCCGCGTCAAGAACCGCAAAACAAAAATCAGCTTGATCCATTCCACAAATTTTCAGAAATCTATCTCAATCCAGATGACATTTTCAGCCAAAACCGTTATAATAAAAAGGTATACAGGCGTCCCAACCCAGGAGTTGTCACACAATTAAGAAAAAGGCATCGGCGCCTCAATATCAAAAAAACGGAGGGTTAATTATGGCAGGAACTATGATCTCATCATTCGACGGAACAAAGCTGTATCTGAACCGGGAGACCGAGGCAGGCAACCGCGCCATCGCGGTGATCGTCCACGGGCTTTGCGAGCACCAGGGGCGCTACGACTATATGGCGAAATGCCTCCATGAGAGCGGAATCGGCACCTACCGCTTCGACCACAGGGGCCACGGCCGTTCAGAGGGCGAGGACACCTACTACGGCGATTTCAACGAGATGCTGGACGACGTCAACGTGGTAGTGGACATGGCGATCGCCAACCATCCCGACCTTCCGGTATTTCTGATCGGCCACAGCATGGGCGGCTTCGCCGTATCCCTGTACGGCGTCAAATACCCGGATAAACGCCTGCGCGGCATCGTCACCAGCGGCGCCCTGACCCACGACTTCGGCGGCCTCATCACCGGCGTCCCCGCAGGCCAGGACCCCCACGGCAAGCTGCCCAACGAGCTGGGCAGCGGCGTCTGCTCCGTAGCCGAGGTGGTGGACTGGTACGGCAAAGACCCCGACAACCGTCAGACCTTCACCTTCGGCCTGTGCTACGCCCTGGTAGACGGTCTCAACTGGTTCGCCTCCAAAAAACAGGACTTCAAATACCCGGTTCTCATGCTCCACGGCGAAAAAGACGGCCTTGTAAGCGTCCGCGACACCTACGAATTCTTCTCAGCCGCCGCCTCCGCCGACCGCCAACTAAAAGTCTACGGCAACCTCTACCACGAAATCTTCAACGAATACTGCCGCGACGAAGTAATCGGCAACGTCATCGGCTGGATCATCAACCGAATCTAAAACCAAATCACAATAAACCAGCCCGCCCCATCTATTTCAACCCCTGGCGGGCTTTTCCTTTTTACTCTTACTCCCTGAATCACTTACCCCGTGAGAGGGCGCGGCCCGGGGAAGCCAGGCGACATGTCGGAGCGATTCGCAGGGGCTTAGGCGGAAGGGCGGCGGAAATCGAGAGGTTGCGCAGGGCGTACAGCGCCCGGAGCAAAGCGGAGGCGGAGGGGCAGGCATAAGGCCTGCGCCGGAGCTCGGAGCGATCCTCCGAATTCCGCCGCCCTTGCGCCTTAGCCCCTGCCATCGCGCAGACCGGAGCCAGGCTTCCCCGGGCCGCGCCCTCTCACGCGATTACATGATTCAACTCCCCCTCACCCAATCCCCCCAAACACAACCCCCAGCACAAACACCACTCCCGTCAACCCGCAAAACACATACTTCGCCATAACCACAAACCATCTCCCCACTTCCTTATCTCTCCCTTTTCCAGCCTCCTTCACCGCAAACTTCTCCCCAAATACCCAAAAAAACATCACCCCGGCCAGCCCCGCGCCCAGAGGGCAGATGTAGATGGACACAAAATCCATCCAGTCCGCCACGATGCCCTGGATGCACAGCCCGATCACCAGCGCCGCGCCGGTCACGAGGCCCACTGCCGTTTTCCGCCCGAGCTTCATCTGCTGCTCCAGCGTTGCGATGGGCGCTTCAAACAGGTTGATCAGCGAGGAAATCCCCGCAAACAGCACCGCCACAAAGAACACGATCACCAGCGCCCGGCTGCCCGCCATTCCTTTAAACAGGTTGGGCAGGAAAATAAAGATCAGCCCCGGCCCGCCCTGGTCCAGCTGGGAACCGGTGGTGGCCATGGCGGGGATGATCACAAACGCAGCCAGCAGCGCAGCCAGCGTATCGAACAGCGCCACCTTGCGGGCAGCCCCGATTACGTCCTCCCGGTCGCTCAGATAGGACCCGTAGATCAGCGTCCCGTTGCCGGCCAGGGACAGCGAAAAAAACGCCTGCCCCAGCGCGAACACCCAGGTCATGGGATCCGCCAGCCCGTCCGGGTCAATTCGGAAAATGTACCGGTACCCGCCGGCCGCCGCAGGCTGAAATGCCATGTAAACGGCCAGTCCCAGAAACATCAGAAAAAACAGCGGCATCATCACCTTGTTAATCTTCTCAATTCCCCCGGAAATTCCCAGCGCCATGATCACAAAGGTGACCGCCAGCCCCAGGGTCTGCCAGAAATTATTTCCAAACGCCGTCGCCATGCCCCCAAAGGAGTTTGCAAATCCCTCCACAGATTCCGGCGCCAGCACGGAGCCGTCCATGGCCGCCACAGCGTAGCGCAGAATCCAGCCCACAATCACCGAGTAGCCGATGGCCAGAGCCAAGGAGCCGATTACCGGGATCAGCCCCACGGCCTCCCCCAGCCTTCGGTTCCATCCGCGGCTCTCCACCGCCCTGCCAAAGGCTCCGATGGGACCCGAGCGGGTGGCGCGGCCGAAGGACATCTCGCCGATCACGCCGGTGAGGCCGATAATGACGACAAAGAGAAAATAGGGAAGCAGAAATGTGCCTCCCCCATATTTGGAAACTCTGGTGGGAAACATCCATATATTTCCCATTCCCACGGCCGAGCCGATGCAGGCCAGAATAAATCCCCATTTTGATTTCCACGAATCACGCTGCTGTTTCACTGAAGCTTTCACGAAAGCCCTCCTCATTTGTTTACTATAAAACAGCGCTGCAAAAGCGCGTTTCCATCAATTATACAATAAGAACCTGATAAAATAAATATGGACAAAGGCAGAATCGGGATTTTCCCGACCCTGCCTGAATCATATAAACAGATGTTTACTTCTTGACGAACTGCTTGTCAAACTCCGGATTGAAATAATAGAAGTTTTTAGCGTCCAGATTGGATTTGATCTTTTCCAAAGCCTCGCCGAACCGCTGGAAGTGGACCACCTCCCGCTGGCGCAGGAACTTTAAGGGCTCCAGCACCTCCGGGTCGTCGATCACCCGGATCAGGTTGTCGTAGGTGGTTCTGGCCTTCTGCTCTGCGGCCAAATCCTCGTGAAGGTCCGTGATGGCGTCTCCCTTGGACTGGAATTCGCAGGCGTTAAACGGAACGCCCGCGGCCGCGGTGGGCCAGAGCCCGGTGGTGTGGTCGATATAATAAGCGTCGAACCCAGCGGTCTTGGCCTGCTCAGGAGTCAGGTTTTTAGTCAGCTGATAGACAATGGCGCAGATCATTTCCAGATGCGCCAGCTCCTCGGTGCCGATATCCGTCAAAAGCCCGCCCACTTCCTTGCAGGGCATGGTATAACGCTGGGACAGATACCGCATCGAAGCGGCCAGCTCGCCGTCCGGGCCGCCGAACTGGGAGATGATCAGAGAAGCCGTCTTGGGACAGGTCTTGGTGATATTGACAGGAAACTGAAGCCGTTTTTCATAAGTCCACATTATAAAGTTCCTCCTTCCCAGGGAAGCGGTCCGTCGGACCAGGTGAAATGCTTCTGGCCGGGATGCTTGGTAAAGCTTCCGGTCTGATTGTTGGTGTCGGGACAGATGCAGTCCTGCGTCAGGGGTTCGAACTGCTTCGCAAATTCTTTTAAGAGCTGCTTGCGCTGTTCCATCGCCTGGCTGAAAGCGGTCAGCGCGGCTTCATCCAGGGGGTGGGTGTCCAGGAACAGCTTCAGATCGTCAATGACAAAGCTTACCTCATTGATTTCCTTTAACATCTGATTGCGGTCAGGCATTCTTTCCACCTCCCGTCACATAAAAAGGTTTGTCCAGGCAGGGAAAAATCGTTCCCTGTTTGAGAGCGGTTGCCGCGTCGTAGGGCGTTTCCCAGGGCTGCATGGGAACGGTGGCGATGGCCAGTGGCAGTATGTCCTGCGCCATTTCTAAATTTTTACAAATATCCATTTTTAACACTCCTTTCATCATAAAAGTCAGCTTGCGCGGATTGAAGCTTCATGATTAGTATGAGCCTGAAATGAAATATTACGTTACGAAAAATTTGTAAGCTCACCCATTAAAAATGGTTGTGAAATACAAGCGACTTAATATAATAAATACAAATGGCGATTTTTATTTATTATATTAAGTTTTTCATTAATTTAATTAACAAACAAAAGATGTTTGCTACCCCATTTACCTTTTTGCCGTTTGGTGTTATGCTCACCGTAGAGTGAAATGCGCCGCGGCAAAACGCGGGGGATTTCCCACCGCGGTGAGAGGCAGATGAGCGTGCCGTTTTGACGTTCTGCTTGCGCGGGAATCAAAAATTCTGGGGGAAAGGGCCAGATAACAGGAGGAGAAACGAACAATGATGACCAGAGAGGAATCTGATTCAATCGGGACAATGCAGGTCCCGGAAAAAGCGTACTACGGGGTACAGGCGCTGCGGGCGCGGAACAATTTCCATATTACGGGAAGGCCGCTTCACCCGGAGTTTATAAAGAACCTGGTGCGCATCAAAAAGGCGGCGGCCATGACCAATATGGCGGCGCATGTGCTGGATGAGAACATCGGCAACGCGATCATCCAGGCCTGTGACGAGATCATTTCCGGGAAGCTGCATCAGGCGTTTATCGTGGACGCCATCCAGGGCGGAGCGGGAACCTCAGCAAATATGAACGCCAATGAAGTGATCGCCAACCGGGCCATTGAAATTCTGGGAGGCAAGAAGGGGGATTACTCCATTGTACATCCCAACGACCATGTGAACATGGCCCAATCCACCAACGACGTGATCCCCTGCGCGGGCAAGCTGACCATGATGGGTCTGCTGCCGCGGCTCATTGAGGAGCTGGAGCGGCTGCAGAAGGCGTTCAGCGACAAGGCGGTGGAGTTCGACGACGTGGTGAAGATGGGCAGGACTCAGCTTCAGGACGCGGTGCCGATCCGTCTGGGACAGTCCTTTGAGGCCTACGCCAACGTGGTGGGACGCGATATCAGCCGCCTGAAGGGGCTGAAAAAGGATCTGAGGGCGTTAAACATCGGAGCCACCGCGGTGGGCACGGCGATCAACGTGAACCCGGTCTACCTGTTCCAGATTATCAAGAATATTAACCTGATCTGCGGAACAGACTGCTATCAGGCGGACGATTTATTCGATGCAACCCAGAACCTGGACTGCTTTGTGCACACATCCGGCGCGCTCAAGACCTGCGCCTCCAGTTTGTCCAAGATATGCAACGATCTGCGTCTGCTCTCCAGCGGCCCTCACGCCGGTATCGGCGAGATCAATCTGCCGCCAAAGCAGAACGGCTCCTCCATCATGCCTGGCAAGATCAATCCCGTGATTCCCGAGGTGGTCTCCCAGGTGGCGTTCAATGTCATCGGCAACGACGTGACCGTGACCATGGCTGCGGAGGCCGGACAGCTGGAGTTAAACGCCTTTGAGCCGGTGATTTTCTACAAGATTTTTGAGTCCATCGACACGCTGGGGGGCGCGGTGACCACCCTGATCGACAACTGTGTCCTGGGAATCACCGCCAACCGCGAGCGCTGCCGCCGGATGGTGGAGTCCAGCTCCGCCCTGGCCACGGCCCTGTGTCCAAGCCTGGGCTACAAGCTCTCCGCGGAGATCGCCAAAAAGGCGCTGAAAACTGGGACTCCGGTGCGGCAGATTGTGCTGGAGGAGGGCCTGATGACCTCCGAGCAGCTGGACCGCTGTCTGAACTTAAAGGATATGACCCAGCCGGGCCATCTGGTGGACTACCGGAAGCTGGGCATGGGGAAAACGGAAAAAACAGAATAAACAAAAACAAAAACCAGGCGAGGGGGATACAAGCCTGGTTTTTGTTTCTACAATATGGGGGGATTTATATATTAACTATAAGGGAGGTCAGATGAACGGCGATTCATCTGTTTCTCATTTACAGGTCATATTATACGCTGAAAATATTGCAAATTCCATTGCTGGAAGAAAGATAAATATTGCAAATCGCCCATGATATGATACAATCAGAACAGGACGTCTAACGAGAGGAAGAATGTGGAAATGTATCAGGAGACCAGCCTGAAAACGGACCGGATGATCTACGCCCACACCCGCAGCGACGAGGCGGATATGGACTACCGGATGCACTGTCACAACAGCTATGAGATTTACTATATGATTACCGGCAACGTGGAGTATCTCCTGGAGGGCAGGGACTGCCGGCCAAGGCCGGGAACGCTGATTATTATCGCGCCCGACTGCTTTCACGGGCTCAAGGTGCTGGACGGACAGGTGTACCACCGCATCCGCCTGCACTTTACGGAGGAACTGCTGGGCCAGGGCGAGCGCATGCTCCTTGAGCCCTTTTGCGGCGGCTGGAGGCGCTTTGACGAGCAGTTTGGCCTGGAGTGGTATTTCCGGGCGGTGGAGCAGTGCCGTGAGTACGGAAAGGAGTTACAGGATATTGCAATTCGCGCAAGTATCACCGCGCTTTTGACCAGAATATATGCAATATCCGATAAGGAACCGGCTCGGCAGAACCAGGCCAAAAACCAGGCGCAGGATATCATTCGTTATATTAACAGCCACCTGGCCGAGCCGCTGACGTTAGAAGGGCTGGCCCGGGATTTTTATGTCAGCAAAAATCATCTGACCGCCATATTTAAACGAGCCACCGGGACTACGGTTGCCAGCTATATTCTGTACAAACGCATGGCAGCGGCGAGAAAAGAGCTCTCCCAGGGAACGCCGGCCGCGGAGGCTGCCGCGCGGGCGGGCTTTGGCGATTACTCCAGCTTTTTCAGGGCGTACAAAAAAATGTTCGGCTATCCGCCCTCGGATAAGCGGGCCCTTGAATTGCCGGATATGGACCAGAGCGGAGCGTTTTAGAGCGCGGAGCGGGGAAACTCCCCGCTTTTTTGCTTTTCCGGCCCGCAGGCGGTGGGTGGATAATTATGGCAATTTTATTCTTGACAGGTCCGTATCCGCGTGCTATCATCAATTAAACCTATAGAAATACTAGGAATGATAAGGCATGACGGAGGGACCGATATGGGAGAAAAACTTAACAGAGGCCAAAGAAATTTCCGCTTTGAAACAATCCAGCTGCACGCAGGCCAGGAGCAGCCGGATCCGGCTACCGGCGCGAGGGCGGTGCCGATTTACCAGACCTCTTCCTTTGTGTTTGACAACTGCGCCCACGCGGAGGCCAGGTTCAACCTGACGGACGCGGGCAATATTTACGGCAGGCTCACCAATCCCACGGAGGACGTGTTTGAGCAGCGCATGGCCGCTCTGGAGGGGGGCGTGGCTGCCCTGGCCACTGCTTCCGGAGCGGCTGCCCTGGCTTATACCTTTGAGAACCTGACCAGGGCCGGGGATCACCTGGTGGCGGCGCAAAACATATACGGCGGAACCTACAATGTGCTGGCCCACACCCTGGCGGACTACGGAGTCACCGCCACCTTTGTGGATCCGGCGGATTTAGCGTCCGTGGAACACGCCATTCGGGAAAACACCAAAGGGATATTTATTGAGACTCTGGGCAACCCCAACTCGGATGTCACCGATATCCGCGCTATCGCGGATATTGCCCACCGCCACCAGATTCCCCTTGTGGTTGACAATACCTTCGGCACGCCCTATCTGATCCGGCCTATTGAGCACGGCGCGGACATTGTGGTGCACTCGGCCACAAAATTCATCGGGGGCCACGGCACAACCCTGGGCGGCGTGATCGTGGACGGCGGGCGCTTTGACTGGGCGGCCTCCGGCAAATTCCCTGGGCTCACCGAGCCCAACGCCAGCTACCACGGGATCCGCTTCGCCCAGGATGTGGGGCCGGCCGCTTTTGTCACCAGGATCAGGGCGATTCTGCTGCGGGATATGGGCGCGACTCTGTCCCCCTTTAACGCGTTTTTGCTTCTCCAGGGGCTGGAAACGCTGTCCCTGCGCGTGGAGCGCCACGTGGAGAACGCCCTTCAGGTGGTGCAGTATTTGCAGAGGCATCCCCTGGTGGAGGCGGTGCATCATCCCTCGGTCAGCAGCGATCCGGTTCAGCAGAAGCTCTACCGGGAGTATTTCCCCGCAGGCGGAGGGTCCATCTTTACCTTTGAGATCAGGGGCGGACGGCGGGAAGCCATGGAATTTATCGACAATTTGGAGCTGTTTTCCCTGCTGGCCAATGTGGCGGATGTAAAGTCTTTGGTGATCCATCCGGCTTCCACCACCCACTCCCAGTTAAGCGCCGGGGAGCTGGCCGCCCAGGGAATCCGGCCAAATACCATCCGTCTGTCCATAGGAACGGAACACATTGCGGATATTCTCCAGGACCTGGAGGAAGCCTTCAAGGCGGTGACGGTTCTGGAGACCCGGATATAATCATCGCAAATATACATTGCTGGTCAAAGTGCTCCTGTGCTATACTGAACATGTATATTTGTTGTGATTAATATGTGAGGGACTGGGAGAATGGATCGCGAGGAGAAAACAGGCTGTTATAAATTTGGCAACCAGGAATGGTCGGAGTATGTGTTAGATACCTCGTCCACGGGCCTGTGGAGTATGGTCACAGACCGCGAGATGCGGGAGACCAGGATGTATGTAGACCGGACAATGGCGAAGCTTCTGGGGCTGCCGGAGGATCTGTCGCCGGAGGACTGCTTTGAGTTCTGGTATAAACGGATCAACAGAGGAAATTATTCCTATGTAAACGAGGCCCTGGGAAGGATGTTTACCACAGACAAGCTGTGCGAGGTGCAGTACACCTGGAATCATCCGGAGTGGGGTGATATTCCGGTCCGGTGCGCGGGAAAAGTGCGGAAGATGGAAAATGATACGTTCCTCGTTTCCGGCTATCATCAGAACATGGCTAATCTGGACCAGATGAAACGGTGGTCCTTAAATATGGGCTGGCAGGAGATATTCGAGTACAATGTGACCAGCCGTACGGCGCTGGTATACACGGACCGAATGCTGACCTACGGCGGCGAGCGCCAGATTCGCAATTTCCCCCAGAGCTGGGTGGAGGACGGCATCGTGCATCCTGGTTTCCAGGAGGCGTTTCTCCAGACCTTTGAGGCGGTGAAAAAGGGCGAGGAGCAGAGCTTTTGCGAGCTGCTTCTGAAGAACCAGGAGCGGGAATACAGCTGGTTCCGCATGGAGCTGGAGGTGACCGGCAGCGAGGAGGGAAGCCCGGAGATCATACTGGGCCGGCTGGACGACATCTCCAAACAGAAGGCCATGGAAACGGCCTACATACGCGCAAGCCGCCTGAATAAGGTCCTACTGGGCGCCGCGTCCGCTTACGCGGAGGTTGACATCACCGAGGGCCGTGTGGAGCGGGCGGGTGGAATCTGGCTGTCCTATGAAAAAATCACCGATACCAGGAGCTATGAACAGATCATCCGGGAGGGGGCCCTGCGCAAGATTTACGAGGAGGACCGCCCCAGGTATCTGGAGTACATGGAGAGGAACAGCCTGTTGGACGCTTTCCGGCGGGGTAGTGAAAAGCTGGAATGCGAGTACCGGAGTCTGACGGACCAGAATCAGGTGTGCTGGGTACGCCACACCATCCACCTGTACCGCGACCCCCTGAGCGGGGACGTGATGGCCTTAAACTGCCTTGTGAGCATCGACAAGGAGAAACGCATGGAGGAGGCGGCCAGGGGGCAGAGAAGCGCGACATGGGAGAACACCGACGTTGAGAGCGCTTTTGACCGTTTCCTGTCGCAGGTATCCGATATGGCGTATCTGGTGGACCCGGTCACCTACGAGCTGATCTGCGGCAATCTGGCTTTTTACCGGAGGCTGGGAAAGACCGGCCGGGAGTGCGCCGGACGGAAGTGCTATGACCTGCTTTACGACCGCACCCTGCCCTGCGTGTTCTGCCCCAATCTGAAGAGAAGGCAGGAGCGCTTGGGTATATGGGAGAATTACAACCCTCACCTGAACCAGCGTTTTCTGATGAAGAGCCAGCTGGTGGAGTGGGAGGGGCGTACCCTGCTCCTGACCTTCGCCATCGATATCTCCGGGATAAAGGAGCAGATCGAGGGGGAGCACTCCCGGCTGGACGGGGAGGCCAACAGCCGCATTATCAGCTGCCTGTATTCTATGGCGGAGGCTCAGGACGGGGAGGCCGCGCTGCGCGCTGCCTCGGATGTGCTGTCCTCACATTACCGCCCGTCCCACCTGCGGTTTGTGCTGCCGCGGGAGAATGGTTTCGGATATGCCTGCGTGAGCGGACGGGACAGCCGCGACTGCGGGGAACTGGGACGTCCGATGGAGCAGCATCTGGAAGAGTGGCTGAGCCGCACGCTGCCCGCCGCTTGCAGGGAGGTGAACGGTTCACAGGAGATTCTTTCGGAGTCCTTTGAGCTGTATCAGGATATGGAGAGCCAGCGCATCGGCAGCATGGCGGTTGTGCCCATGGAGATCGCCAACAGGGAACTGGGATATTTGGTGATGCTGGACCGGGACAAACAGCAGCTTTTGCAGATGGCGGAGACGCTGTGCTACTTTGTGGGCCGGGAGATTGAGCGGCGGCGGGATGCCAAACAGCTTGAGCACAGTATTTACCACGATTCTCTGACCGGACTGCTCAACCGCAGCAGCTACGACTGTTACCGAAGAGATTACGACCGCGATAACAACCCCTCCATCGGGGTGATCTGCGCAGATATCAACGATCTGCGGGCGGTGAACGAAGCCCAGGGCACAAAGGCCGGAGACGAGCTGATCTGCCGTCTGGCTTCCCTGCTCAAACAGCATTTTCCCCAGCAGCAGGTGTTCCGCTTAAACAGCAATGAGTTTGATATTATACTGGAGGGCCTCTCGGAAGAGGCGTTTGAGGAGAGAACCAGGCAGGTGCGGGAGGGCTTGTCGGCCGCCGCCGGTCTGTCTGTTTCTCTGGGAAGCGTTTGGGACGATCAGGAGCGAAACCTGGACGATGTGCAGAAGCAAGCGGTGGAGCTCATGCGCCTGGAAAAACAGCATTACTACGAAAATCAGCCCAGGGCCAGGAAGCAGGGGCGGATGGAGTCGATGCGACAGCTGCTGCAGGCCATTGAGCGGAGGCATTTCCGGGTATATTTACAGCCGAAGGTGTTCTTAAACAGCGGCAGCCTGGCAGGCGCCGAGGCGCTGATCCGCTACTACGACGAGGAAAAGGGGATTATTCCCCCGGCTGCGTTTGTGGAAATTCTGGAACGGGACAATCTGATCAGCTACATAGATCTGTTCGTGCTGGAGGAAGTGTGCAGGATGATGGAGCGCTGGAACAAAAACGGCCACGCGATGACGATTTCCTTCAACTTCTCGCGCCTCACGCTGCTTTCCAACGATATCGTGCGCAGCGTGGAGTCCATTGTAAAAAAATACCAGGTGGATAGAAGCCGGCTGGAAATCGAGGTCACCGAGAGCATCGGGGAGCTGGGCAAGGATACGGTCTACAAGGTGCTGCGCAGGTTTGGGGATCTGGGCTATCGGATTTCCCTGGATGATTTCGGCACAAAGTACAGCAATCTGGCGGTGCTCTCGGATATCCGGTTCGATGTGCTGAAGCTGGACAAGAGCCTGGTGAGCAAGAGCTGCGACAACCGCGTCAGCCGCCAGGTGGTGCGCCACGTGATCTCCATGTGCAACGACCTGCGCATACGCACGGTGGCCGAGGGCGTGGAGGAGGAGGATCAGGAGCGCATGCTGCGCGAGAGCAACTGCGAGATCGGCCAGGGATACCGGTACGGGAAGCCCATGGCGGAGGATGAGTTTGAACGGTTGTTTATAAAGTGAGGCGATGAGGGCGGCGGCAGGCCGCCCTTATTTTGATGCCCCTGCGCCGGTCAGACGATGCCGGTGTTGCTTATGAGCGTTTGAGCCGGAGGTACAATCAGGTGGCAGTCCGGAAGCCGCAGGGTGCTTTCGTGGTTATAGACTTCATTGAACACCTGGACAAAGCATTTTGCCGCGTCGGACAGGGGCACGTATTTGGAGTAGTAGACGCCTCTGCTGCGGGTGAACAGGGGATTTTCAATGGAAAAGTAGGCCATGGGTTTCACCAGAGGGATGCGAAGCGGCGTGCGCACCGGGGTGAACACCATGCCCATTCCCGCGGAGGCCAGGCGCATGGCTGTCTCGTGCTTCTGAATTTCCATGACAATATGCGGGTTTAAGTTGTATTTGTGGAAGAAGTCCCGGGCAATGGCGCCCATGCCCTGCTCAGGGATCAATGCGATAAAATCACAGTTTTTGATCCGTTCCGGATTCATGTAATAGGGGGTCAGCGGTGAATTGTTGGACAAATCCAGATCCCTTGCCAGAGGGTGATCTGCGGGTATGGCCAGGAGGATCGGCTCGCTGCACAGGCGGTCATACGTAAATGCTTTGGTGGACATGCTGTAGGCGGAATATACGATATCGATCCGTCCGGCCTCCAGCTCGGTAAAGAGCTGCTGGTTGTTTCCCTCGTAGAGATTTACCTCGATCTCCGGATACCGGAAGCGAAACTCCGGAAGGACATAGGGTATGGTGATATTGCAAAATTCCGTGTTGATGCCCACGGTTACCTTGCCGCGAACATCGGTGGAAATCAAATTCAAATCATATTGCAGGCTGCGCTCGATCTCCAGGATCAGCGCAGCTTTTTCGACGAATTTTTTGCCGGCCAGGGTGAGGGCCAGAGGAGATACCGTCCGGTCAAAAAGCTGCGTGCCAAGGTCCTCTTCAAGCCGTTTTAAATATTTGGTCAGGGCAGGCTGGGTGATACACAGCTCCTGGGCGGCCTTTGATATGCTATGATGTTTGGCAATGGCGAATACATATTCGTATGCGGTAGACTGCATAAAGGCTCCTTTCTATATGACAAAATGTTATAGGCCGATGGTTTATCTGTCATTAGACAAACAAGATTTCTTCTATTATACTAAAAAATAAGAATTTTGCAAAAAAATTTCATTAATTTTACATAAATTTGTCATATTTTGCAGTTGCGTTGGAAATGTACACCGACATGGATCAACATAAGGCCATTAACAGAAAAAAACTGTTTAATAACAGTTTACATTTTAGAAAAGAGAGGAAGAGAGCAATGAAAAAGAGCGTAAAAAAACTCCTGGCGATGTTCCTGACGGTTGCTATGGCAATTTCTATGACTGCATGTGGAAGTTCCGGCGCACCTGCTTCATCAGGGGGAGGAAACAGCACGGAGGCAGGCGGCGGCTCGGCTGCACCCGGCGAGGAAAAACTCAGCAGCCGCGATACCCTTAACATGGCCTGCAAATCTGAGCCAACATCTCTGGACCCTGCCCAGACTAAGGATTTGGTAACCTGGATGTTCATGTACAATGTTTCTGATTCCCTGCTTTATTTTAACTGGGAAACCCAGGAATACGAGCCGGCTATCGCCACCGAGTGGACAGAGAGCGACGACGGCATGGAGTACAACTTTACCATCAGAGAAGGCGTGAAATTCCACAACGGCGATACCATGACCACCGACGACGTGGTATTCTCCTTAAACCGCGCCATTGCCTCATCGTTTACGGCTCAGACCAACGCCTGCATTGATCACTTTGAGAAGGTTGACGATACCCATGTGAAGGCGGTTTTGAAGTATGCTTACGCCCCGTTTCTGGAGATCATGACCAACCCTGCGTACAGCATCGTCAGCCAGAAGGCGGTGGAGGAATGCGAGGCTGCCGGACGTGATTTCGGACGCGAGCCCGTAGGCGTGGGCGCATACAAGCTGAAGAGCTGGCAGAGCGGAAACCGTCTGGAGTTTGAGCGCCACGACGATTACTACCGCGGGACGCCGAAAATGAAAAATATCAACTGGACTATCATCACCGACGCATCCGCAGGCGCAATGGCTCTGGAAGCCGGCGAGATCGATTATTACTACGGGCTCAGCAAGGCGGACTACGCTCACCTGGCGGAGATGCCCAACCTCACCACAGTGGTTGAGAACCGCGGGTTCGGCCTGTATGATATTACGTTCAATACCACCGACGGCCCCTTCACCGACATTAACCTGAGAAAAGCGGTTGCCTACGCCATCAACCGTCAGGAGATTCTTCAGGGCGGCGCCGAGGGACTGGGCGAAGTGAACAACTGCTGGTGCGCTACCGGCGCCACCGGTTATCTGAGCGATTTTGAGTGGTACGAGCAGGATCTGGACAAGGCAAAAGAATGCCTGGCTGCGGCCGGTTATCCCAACGGCATTGATATTGTGTTCACCCAGGACAGCTCGGACACCTATATGGCACCTGCCGAGGTTATGCAGGCCCAGCTGGCCCAGGTCGGCATCAACGTTACCTTTGAGAAGCTTCAGCGTTCCGTATGGATCGAAACCGTATCCGGAAACCGCCAGTTCCAGGCTTCCCTGCGTATGACAAACCACGTGATCAACGATGCGGAGTATATGCTGCGCCGCAGGCTGACCACCGAAATGCTGGGCGGTGGCAACAACTACTCCGGCTACCAGAATCCGGAATTTGATAAATTGGTGGATGCGTCCGTAACGGAGACGGACAACGCAAAGCGCATGGATATTTTCCGCCAGTGCTATCAGATGATCAAGGACGACCTTCCGGTGATTCCGCTCTACACCCAGAGCACGACCATCGTGATCAATAAGAATATCCACGGATGGACCTTCCATCCCCTGGAGCGCAATGTGTGGGCGAACGCTTACCTTGTAGAGGAATAATGACTTTATAATTAAACAGTCGACGGCTTGCCGGGCGTTCACCGAGCGCCCGGCTTTTATAAACAGCGGAAAATTCGCGGTTGGCCGCAGGGGACTGTGGAAAGGATGTTTATGCTCAAATACATTGGAAAAAGACTTCTGATGATGATTCCTGTTATCATAGGCGTTGTATTCATCATTTTTGCGATCATGGAGCTCACCCCGGGCGATCCGGTGATGATGATCCTGGGAGAAGGCGCTCCCGTCGAGGCGCAGGAAGCCCTCAGGGAGGAAATGGGACTTAACGATCCCTTCCTTGTGCGGTTCGGACGGTACGTGTTTGACGCCGCCCACGGGGATTTGGGAAAAAGCTATACCTCCAATCTTCCTGTTTTTGATGAAATTATAACGAGAATGCCTTATACCTTAAGCCTTGCCACCTTCAGCATCTGCGTGGCGGTGATCGTGGGACTGCCAATCGGCATTCTGTCCGCGATCAAACAATACTCCCTCACCGACAACCTAACCCTGGCGGTCTCCCTCACCATCACCTCCATGCCGGCGTTTTTCCTGGCCATGCTGCTGATGATGCTCTTCTGTATCAAGCTGGGCTGGCTTCCCATGATGGGCTTGTCCACGCCAAAACATTTTATCCTGCCGGTTATTGCCTCCGCTTCGTCGACTACGGCGGCGCTGCTGCGAATGACGAGGACCACGATGCTGGAGGTGATCCGCCAGGATTATATCCGCACCGCAAAGGCCAAGGGGGCTACTCCCAATAAAGTGACCTACGGCCACGCGCTGCGAAACGCCCTGCTTCCGGTTGTCACTGTAATCGGCACCAACTTTGGCTTTGCTCTGGGAGGCTCCATTGTTCTGGAGCAGGTGTTCACCATCCCCGGCCTGGGACAGCTGATGATCAACGCCATCCGCCAGAAGGATACACCGGTTGTCATGGGGGCGGTTATGACCACGGCGATTTTCGCCAGCCTCATTAACCTTCTGGTTGATATTGTCTACACATACATCGATCCGAGACTGGCATCCCAGTTTACTTCTGTGAAAAGGAGGGTGAAGAAGGCATGATTACAGTCACCACAACAGCGAACAGCGATGTAAAAAGCAAATACAATGTAGCCAGGAAAAAAAGCCAGTGGAAAACAATCTGGCTCCGGTTTAAAAAGAACAAGCTGGCCCTTGCCGGGTTGATCGTCTTTGTACTGATGGCGGCTACGGTTCTCAGCGCCAGCCTGTGGCTGAACTATAAAGAGGGCGCGCTGACCATGGATATCGCCAATGCCTACCAGTCCCCCAGCGCGGCGCATATTTTCGGCACCGACCAGTATGGGCGGGATTATTTTACCCGAGTCATCTACGGCGGCCGCATCTCCATGTTTGTGGGCATCGCAACCGTGGCGGTGTCCCTCACCTTTGGCGGACTGATCGGCGCAATGGCCGCTTATTACGGCGGCCGGGTGGACAATATTCTCATGCGCTGCATGGACGTCCTGATGGCGATCCCCAGCACGCTTTTGGCCATCACCATTATATCCGCGCTGGGCAGCAGCATGTTTAATATGATCGTGGCAATGGGCGTGTCCCAGATCGCCAGAATGGCCCGCATCGTGCGCTCGGCGGTTATGAGCGTAAAAGGCCAGGAGTACATAGAAGCCTGCCGCGCCTGCGGCACCAGCGATGCCCGCATCATCATGCGGCACATCCTTCCCAACGCCATGGGCCCTGTGCTGGTGCAGGTGACCCAGACCGTGGCCCGTTCCGTGATCACCGTGGCCTCCTTAAGCTTTGTGGGCCTGGGAGTTTCCGAGCCTACGCCGGAGTGGGGCAGCATGCTCTCCTTTGCCAAGACCCAGATGAGGTATTATCCTTATCTGTCCCTGTTCCCGGGATTCGCGGTGGTGATGTCCGTTATGTCACTTACCCTGGCCGGCGATGGCCTGAGAGACGCCATGGACCCAAGGCTGAGAAACTGATTACAGGGAAGGGAGCAAATGTATGTCTGAAAAACTTTTGGAAATTAAGAATTTACATGCGATGTATAAAACCGACGAGGACGATGTGTACGCCTTAAACGGGATCAACCTGGACCTGGACAAGGGGGAGACCTTAGGGCTTGTGGGGGAGACCGGGGCGGGTAAAACCACCATCGCGCTCAGTATTCTGAAGCTGCTTCCCGAGCGCACCGGCTTCATCACCCAGGGTGAGATTCTGTTTGAGGGCCAGGACCTGGTCAACATGAAGGAAGAGAAAATGCGCATGCTGCGCGGCAATGATATTTCCATGATCTTCGCGGACCCCATGAGCGCCTTAAACCCCCTTCATACGGTGGGAAACCAGATTGCGGAGGTAATCGAGCTTCACAACACGGGCATGAGTCACGCCGAAATTGAGAAAAAGGTGGATGAGATGATGGAGCTGGTGGGAATCCCCGCTGAGCGCAAAATCGAGTACCCCCACCAGTTCTCCGGCGGAATGCGCCAGAGGATCGTGATCGCTATGGCCCTATCCTGCACGCCGCGCCTGCTGCTGGCGGACGAGCCCACCACGGCCCTGGACGTGACGATTCAGGCCCAGGTGCTAAAAATGATGGACGATCTGAAAGAGCGGTTAAATACCGCTATGATCATGATCACCCACGATCTGGGCGTTGTGGCGCAGGTATGCAATAAGGTCGCGATTATCTATGCCGGCGAGATTGTGGAATACGGAATGATTGAGGATATTTATGAGGGGGACAAGCATCACCCCTACACGGTAGGGCTTTTTGGGTCCATCCCGGATATCACCAGCACCGCGGCGAGGCTGACGCCCATCGACGGCCTGATGCCGGACCCCACGAAACCAATTCCCGGGTGCCGGTTTGCGGACCGCTGTCCTCACTGTATGGAAATCTGCAATACGAAAGCGCCGGGGATGGCCGATTTTGACGGCCATCAGATCAAATGTTTCCTCTATTTGCCGGAAGGAAAAAGCAGCGGGGAGGGAGAGTAAATGGACACACCTTTGATTCAAACAAAAAATCTGGTCAAATATTTTAATACCAAACGCGGTCCCCTTCATGCGGTTGACAACGTGAATATCAGCATTCAGAAGGGCGAGACGCTGGGCGTTGTGGGCGAGAGCGGCTGTGGAAAGTCCACGCTTGGCAGAACCATTTTACGCCTGCTGGAGCCTACGTCCGGGGAAATCCTGTATAACGGCCAGGACATTGTGGGATATTCGTCCAGGCAGATGAAGGAGATGCGCAAGAAGATGCAGATCATTTTCCAGGACCCCTTCACCTCTTTAAATCCCAGAATGTCCGTCAGCGAGATCATCGCGGAGCCAATGATCACCACCAGGACCCACAGAAATCCCGCGGAGCGGATGGACCGGGTGTACCAGCTGATGGAGACGGTGGGGCTTGCGGAGCGGTTTATCAACTCCTATCCCCATGAGCTGGACGGCGGCCGCAGGCAGCGGATCGGCATCGCCCGCGCCCTGTCCGTGAACCCGGAATTTATCGTCTGTGACGAGCCGGTATCCGCGCTGGACGTGTCGATCCAGGCGCAGATTTTAAACCTGATGATGGATTTGCAGGATGAGATGGGGTTGACCTACATGTTCGTCACCCACAACCTGAGCGTGATCAAACATATCAGCAATAACATTGCGGTTATGTACCTGGGCCAGTGCGTGGAGCTGGCCACCAAAGAAGAGCTGTTCGCCCACCCGCAGCATCCTTACACCAAAGCCCTTCTGAACGCGATTCCCATCGCGTCTCTTAAGCATCGGAAGAAGCTGGAGATTATCAAAGGAGAGGTGACCTCGCCCATTAATCCAAAGCCCGGCTGTCGTTTCGCCGACCGGTGTCCGTATGTGACGGACCATTGCAGGGAGGACGGTCTGGAGCTCAAAGAAATTGCGCCCCGGCATTTCGTTGCCTGCCGCCTTCATGAGTAGGGCAGAAAAAATGACGAACAGAAAGGAGCACATCGTGGGAATGGAGAAGAGAGAGCCGTATCCACTGATTGAGATTACCGCCGAGACCCCGTTTGAGCGCGGGGTCCAGTACGGCAGCCAGGCAGCCGGCCGCATCGGGGTGTGTGTGGAATATTACAAGGAGTCCTTCGAAAAGCAGGGCTTTACCTGGGAAAAGGCAAAGGAATACGCCATGGGCTACGTGCCTGTGATTGAGGCGGACATGCCGGAGATTCTGGAGGAGGCAAAGGGGCTGGCTTACGGCTCCGGGCGGGAGCTGGGCGAGATTATGGCGGTTAACTGCCGTTACGAGATCAGCAAGCTGCCTAAACCGGAAGAGTGCACCACGGCTGCGGTTTTGCCGGAGGCCTCCAGGGATGGAAGAACGTATGCTGTAAAAAACTGGGATTTCTATGTGGAGACAATGGCTCATATCGTACTGCTGCGCATCCGCACAAAGGAATATTCCGCGATCGGATGGGCCGAGGCGGGGCAGATGCCTCGGGAGGGCTTCAACTCCTTCGGAATCGCCATCGTAAACAACGGAATGCAGTCGATCCATGACAGCTACGGCGAGGGGCTTCCGGTGACCTTCCTGCGGCGCAGGGTGCTGTCCTGCCGCAGCTTTGAGGAGGCGGCAGGGCTGGTGCAAAATTATAAGCGCTGCGTTTCCAACAACATTATGCTGGTGGGAGAGAAGGGTCAGGTGCTGGACTTTGAGGTGCAGCCGGAGCGGATGGACCAGGTGTATTCCCAGGGCGGAATCCTCACCCATGCCAACCATTTTGTGGTGGACGCGGCTGCGGATGCGTTTCCCCAGCGGCCTAAAGTGAGGGATGTGAGACTGATGGAGCTTCTGGCCAGGAGGCGCGGGGATATTGACGTGCCTTACATCATGGAGTGCATGAAGGACCACGAGTACTGGCCCAAGGCCATCTGCAGCCATCCCACCTTTGCGGGGGACAAGAGAACCTATATCCCCGGGGGCATCACAGTGGCATCCATGATTGTCGATTTTGCGGAAAAAACAGCCTATATCTGTTCAGGCCCGCCCTGTGAGGGCGAGTATATTGCCTATCAATTATAGTTGAGAAAGGAGTCTCGGTATGTTGCATTATCCCTTTATCAAAGTATCCGGTTCCACCTATTATGAGATCGGAAAGGACTACGGCCGCCAGGCCAGAGAGCTGATCGCTCACGCGATCAACGATTACAAGCAGGTATTTGCCGGAAGCTCGGATCGCTCCTGGGAGGAGATCCAGCAGTTTGCCCTGTCCTTTGTGGATATTACGCGCAAGGTAACGCCTGAGGTTATGGAAGAGGTGGAGGGCATCGCGGAGGGCTCCGGCTTTTCGCTCGCGGACATCATGGTGGTCAACTGCCGCTATGAAATCACCAAATTCCCTCAGAAAAACGAGTGCACCACGGCCGCGGTGCTGCCGGAGGCCGCCAAAGACGGCAAGATGTACCTGATCAAAAACTGGGATTACCGGGTGGGAATTATGGATCACGTGATGATCATCCATATCACCCAGCCGGACGGCACCCGCATCATGGGCCTCACCGAGGCCGGGCAGGTGATCCGCGGCGGTATGAACAGCCATGGCCTTGGCTCGGTCAGCAACAACCTTCAGTCCATCTACGACGCCTGGGCGGTGGGACTGCCCACGGTATTTGCCAGAAGGCAGCTTTTAAAGTACAAAACCTTTGACGAGATCAAAGAGTTTATCCTCACCTTTCCGCGGGCGGTGTCCTGCAACATCATGATCGGCGGATACAAGGAGAAGAAGGCGGTGGATTTTGAAGTGTATCCCGGCGGAGCGGATATGATCGAGACCGAGAACGGCATTGTGACCCACGCCAACCATTTTATTGTGCAGCCGGAGATTCACGCGCTGCAGCGCTCTCCCAGAGGAGACAGGCTGCGCGAGCTGCTGATGCAGAGGCAGGGAGAGATCGACGTGAACTACATCAAGTGCTGTATGGCGGACCATGTGAATTATCCCCAGGCCCTATGCCGCCATCCCACGGACCCCACCCAGCCCCTGGGCATGAGATCGATCACCGTTTCCAACGAGATTATGGATTTCGAGGCCGGAGTGATCCATGTGTGCGCGGGGCCGCCCTGTACCGGGGAATACTGCACTTATGTTCTGTAAAATTTGAGGGATGAACGCCATGAGAAAAATACCCTGTACCTATATCCGCGGCGGCACCAGCCGGGCGCTGTTTTTCAAAGAATGCGATCTGCCGGAGGACAAATCCCTCTGGCCCCAGCTCTTTATAAACGCGCTGGGGGTTCGCAGGACGGCCGCGGGGCTTTCCGCAATGGGGGTGGATTTCCCCACCCACAAGGTGGCGGTACTGTCGCCCCACCAGGGAACGGATGCGGATGTGGATTACAATTTTTTCCAGATCGATGCGGAAAATTACTATGTGGACAACCGCGGAAACTGCGGAAATATGTCGTCCGCCGTGGGGCCCTTTGCCATCGACGAGGGCATGGTGGAAGCGAGGGAGCCTGAGACCGTGGTGCGTATTTTTAACACCAACACCCGAAGGATCATCACCAGCCGGGTGCAGGTGAAGGATGGGAAGAGCTGTACGGAGGGGGACGCCGTGATCCACGGCGCGCCCGGCAGCGGTTCGCCCATCTGGCTGTCCTTTGAGCGGCCGGGAGGCGGGCTCACCGGAAAGCTTTTTCCCACCGGAAACAAGACGGACTGTTTTCATATTCCCGGGCACGGGGATCTGCCCGTGACGCTGATCGACTGCGCGAACCCGGTGATTCTGTTTAAAGCGAGGGACGCCGGTCTCACGGGCACGGAGCTGACAGAGCTGAACTACCGCAAGGAGTTTGTGGAGCTGGTGGGCCGGGTGCGGGGAATGGCCGCACAGCTGTGCGGACTGGTGGACCGCTGGGAGGATGCGGCGACAAAGTCCACCTATATGCCCTTTGTGGGGATCGTCTCGCAGCCGCAGAGCTACGCGGATATGGACGGGAACCGGATTGGGGCGGAGGAGATGGACATCTGCTGCCGCTCGTTCATCACCAGGCTGCACCGGGCTTACCCCATCGCCGCATCTATCGCAACGGCCGCGGCCGCCCGCATACCGGGCACCGTGGCTTACGAGGAGGCGCGGCCCGGCTCCGGCGGGCCCGGGGTGGTGCTGGGCCACGCGGGCGGCTGCACGGAGGTACAGATGGAGGTGCAAGGGGACGAGGTCATCCGCGGCACTGTGCTGAGAACCGCCAACACCATCATGAAGGGAACCCTCTGGGTGGATGAGATTTAGCGGAACGCAGGCGGTTTATGACAGTGGGATATTTTATAAAAAGGACAGGGTATCCGGTTTGACTCGGAATCCTGTCCTTTTTGGTACTTTTGTTTCCAATATTTTGCAAATTTGCTGAAGGCGCGCGGTTGTATTACTGCCGCGCTGGCCGGGGGAAGAGGACGGCAGCGTGAGCTGCCGGCGCATCGTGGTGACGATGGCCGCCCGGAAAAGGGTTTCGTGGGGGCTGCGGGATGCCGTGAGCAGCCGCAAGGCTTTCGCTGTTGGCGCAGCGCAGTCCCGATGGGCGCTCTGCCAACGGCCCTAGAAGGAGTCCGCGGGATTTCCCTTGTCAGCGCACCGCCTCCCCGATCGCCTCGCTGAACGTTGGATGGGGGAAAATCACCCGCGCCATTTCCTCCAGGGTCAGGTCGTTTACGATGGCTGCGGAGAACTGGCTGATCATGTCCGTGGCCCGAGCGCACATCATCTGGGCGCCCAGGATGCGGTGGGTGTCCGCGGCGGCAACCACTTTGATAAAGCCGCGCTCCTGGCCGGACAGAATGGATTTGCCGTTGGCGCCCATCACATATTTGCGCGAAATGACCTCCATGCCAGCCGCTTTGGCCTCGTCCGCGGTTATCCCGGCGCAGCCGATCTCCGGGTCCGTGTATACGCAGCCGGGAATCACGGACAGGTCGATGGACGGCTCTTTTCCAGCCATGACCGCCACGGCGTTTCGCCCCTGGGCGGTGGCCGCGTGGGCCAGCTGAACGCCGCCGGTGACGTCTCCGATGGCGTAAATGCCGGGCACGCTGGTCTCAAAGCGCTCATTCACCGCGATCCGCCCCCGGTCCATGGACATGGATTTCACGGTCTGGGCGGCGTCGCCGGCAAACAGCCCTTCCGTACAGGCGCGCCGTCCGGTGGCGATGAGCACGCAATCCCCCTGGGCCTGGACGGACGCTTCTTTTTCCGCGTACCGGCAGATCAGTTCGCCGTCCCCGCCGCGGACGATCTCCTGGACCGAGGCAGAGGTGTGGATGTCCACGCCCCGCTTTTTCATAATCATTTTCAGGTTCTGGGATATCTCCTTGTCCATGTTGGCGAGGATGCGCTCCAGCGCTTCAATCACGGTCACCCGGCAGCCCAAGGCGCTGAATACGGAAGCAAATTCCATGCCGATGACGCCGCCTCCAATGATGATGAGATGGCGGGGAAGCGAGGCGCGGTCCAGCAGCTCGTCGCTGGTGATCACGCCGGGCAGGTCTGCGCCGGGAATGGGGGGAACCGCCGGGGCGGAACCGGTGGCGATGAGAATGTGTCCGGCCTCCAGCTCGGTTTCTGGCACTGTCTCTGCCGGTCCCGGCTCCGGGTCAATGGGTTTAATCCGTACCCGGCCGGAGTCCACAATGGAGGCCGAGCCGTGGATCACAGTGACCCGGTTGGTTTTCATCAGGGAAGCGATTCCCTTTTGCAGCTGCTCCACCACCTGGTTCTTGCGGGCCAGGAGCTGCTCCATATTGCAGCGGAGTCCGTCGGCCTCCAGGCCGATGGTGGAAGCGCCGCTCACCTCGCGGTAGAGCTCGGCCGTGTGCAGCAGGGTTTTTGTGGGGATGCAGCCGCGGTTCAAGCAGGTGCCGCCCAGCTCCCGCCGCTCCACAAGAGCGGTTTTCATGCCGTATTTGGCGGCCTCAATGGCGGCCTCGTAGCCGCCCGGGCCTGCGCCGATTACAATGAGATCGTATCTGTCTGCCATATGTGTCTGCCTTTCCTGATTGATTTTATTTTAGAAAATGGTAGCGGTTTGATTAAAAGCTCTCGGATATCAGGGCTTTGATGTCGGACAGCATGCGGGAGGACAGGGGATACTCCGGTCCGCCGGCAGCAGGCGCCGCGCCGGAACCGCCTGGGCCAGAGTCCGCGCCAAGTTCACCGGTGCCTAAGTCACCGCTGCCTGCGCCTCCGCCGCACGCGCCGCTGCCTGGGGCCCCGCCGCCCCCGGTGGTACCTGAGGCTGTGCCGAATCCGGTGGTGACCGAATTAGTGCTGCCACTGCTGGCGCCCAAGCCACCCCCAAACTCGCCGTCCGAATTCCCGCCGCCCCCGTTCCGGGGTTGGGCGGCTGTTCCATTGTCCCTCAGATGATCCACGGCCTCACACAGCGCTTCCCGGCCGCAGACGCAGCCCTTCAGTACCTCGGGCAGCCGTCCGATCAGTTCCGGGTCCATGGCGTCGGAGTAAGCGGCGGCTTCCAGGACAATCCCTCTGTCCACGTGAAGCTGAAGCTGGATGTCCCCCCAGTCAAAGCGCCGGGAGAACTCGTAGTCAAAGGACATTTTCCGCCCGTATTTCCACTGATCCGAGGCAAAACGGCCGGCCAGGCGGTCGATTTCACCGGCGGGCAGCTCCGTCTCGTCCATGCGCCGGGGCGTCAGACCGTAGACCTGGGAAAACGCGTTTACCAGCGCTTCCTTTAACTGTGCGATCGTCAGCTCCGGCAGCAGCTCCCGCAGGTTTACCACCCGGGACTTGACTGAGGAAACGCCCTTGGCCGCCAGCTTTTCCCGCGAAACGTTGAGGTACCGGGACATCAGCGCGCTGTCCACGTCCACCAGCAGCGTGCCGTGGTGGCAGCAATAGTCGCCGCTCTGGTAAAATGCGTTGCCGGAGAATTTGCGCCCCTCCACGGTCACGTCGTTGCGGCCGGTTTTCTCGCTGTGGATGCCCAGCGTTTTGAGGGCCTCGATGATCACCTGCAGCTGCCGGTCCACGTTGTAATCCGCGCGCCTGGCGATGAAGGTGAAATTCAGGTTTCCCAGGTCGTGGAACACGGCCCCGCCGCCGGATAAGCGGCGGGCCAGAAAGCCGCCGTCCTCCTCCAGCGCGCTCACCCGGCATTCCTTCCAGCAGTTCTGGTTTTTTCCGATGACCACGGTGCGGCGGTTCTGCCAAAGAAAGAGGACGCATTCCCCTTGCTTTGCGTGGAGCGTCATATATTCCTCCATGGCCAGGTTCCGGTAAGGCCATGTGTTTTCTGTCTCAATCCAGGTTAAATTTTGAATCATGTTCTACCTGCCTGTCGTGTATGATTCGCCCGCCGGTTTGCAGTCTGCGCTCCGGCGGGCGTTTAGAATTTTATGGGTTGAATCAGTTATCGTTTTCCCAGCTGTAGCGCAGCACCGGCTTGCGGGCGGCGGTCACTTCATCCGGCCTCCCGATGGGGGTGGTGTGTGGAGCGCTGTGCAGGGACTGTGGATTGTCTAGGGCTTCCTGGTAAATCTTGTGGAAAACTTCGATGGCCTCGTCCAGAGTCTCCCGGGCCTCCGTCTCCGTGGGCTCCACCATGAGAGCCTCGTGGACGATCAGCGGGAAATACATCGTCGGCGGATGGATGCCGTAGTCCAGCAGCGCTTTGGCAATGTCCATCGCCGTCACGCCGTTCTGGTGTTTTAAATGTTCCAGACTCATGACGAACTCGTGCATGCAGGTCTCGTCGTAGGCCATCTGGTAGACGTCGGAGAGCTTTACACGCATATAGTTGGCGTTGAGCACCGCGCCGGAAGCCGCGGCCGGTATGCCTTCCCGGCCCAGGGTCAGGATGTATGAGAGGGCCTTTACCACCACCAGGAAGTTGCCGTAGAACTGCTTCACCTTGCCGATGGAGTGCTCCTCAGCCGCAAAGCGCAGGCTGCCGTCAGGCCCCTTTACCGGACGGCTGCCGGGCAGGAACTGGGCCAGGAACTGTTTGCAGCCCACCGGGCCGCTGCCCGGGCCTCCACCTCCGTGGGGCGTGGAAAATGTCTTGTGCAGGTTCAGATGCACCACGTCAAAGCCCATGTCGCCGGGCCGGACAATGCCCATGACCGCGTTTAAGTTGGCTCCGTCGTAGTAGCAGAGGCCGCCGGCCTGATGGACGATCTCAGTGATCTCCAGAATATTTTTGTCAAACAGGCCAACGGTGTTGGGGTTGGTCAGCATAAGTCCGGCCGTGTCGTCGCCCACCGCTTCTCTTAGCTTATCCAGGTCCACGCAGCCGTCCGCCCGGGAGGGTATGCTGACCACTTGGTAGCCGCACATGGCGGCGCTGGCCGGGTTGGTGCCGTGAGCGGAGTCCGGCACAATGATCTTTGTCCGCTTTTCGTCGCCCCGGTGCACGTGGTAGGCCTTGATCAGCAGCAGGCCGGTAAATTCTCCGTGAGCGCCCGCCGCGGGCTCAAAGGTCATGGCGTCCATGCCGGTGATCTCGCACAGAAGCTCTTCCGCGGACAAAAGCACCTCCATAGCGCCCTGCACGGTGTGCGCGGGCTGCAGGGGATGCAGCTTTTTAAAGCCCGGCAGGGCCGCCGCTTCCTCGTTGATTTTGGGATTGTATTTCATGGTGCAGGAGCCTAAGGGGTAAAACCCGTCATTGACTCCGTGGGTACGGCCCGCCATCTGGGTATAGTGGCGGCTGATCTCATTTTCGGACAGATGGGGAAGGCGCGGTTTGACGCTGCGTCCCATCCCGTCCGGAATGGTGCAGGCAGGAACGTCGCAGGGAGGAAGCACGCTCAAATGACGGCCCTCGGCCCCTTTTTCAAATACAAGCTTCATGATCAGTCCACCTCCTTTTTGCCGGCTGCCAGGGCATGGGATACGGTTTCAGCTACCATGTCCATCTCTTCCTTGGTGTTCATCTCCGTGGCGCACCAGAGAATTTCATGGTCCGACAGGGGAAGCCCGCCCAGGATTCCGGAAGCTTCCAGGGCCGCCAGCACGGCGTCCGAGGAGTGCTCGGGACCGGTGGTGACAAACTCGTGGAAGAAGGGACGGCCGTATTTGGGGGCCAGTCCCGCCTCGCTCAGGCGGTCGCACAGGTAGTGGGCTTTGGACATGCACTGTCCGGCCGCTTCCTCCATGCCGTCCGCGCCCATGGCGGTCATATACACGCTGGCGGTCAGGGCGCACAGCGCCTGGTTGGAGCAGATGTTGGAGCTGGCTTTCTCCCGGCGGATGTGCTGTTCACGGGCCTGCAGCGTCAGCACGAACGCCCGGTTGCCCTTGTCGTCCGTGGTTTCGCCCACAATGCGGCCCGGCAGCTTGCGGGTCATGGCCGCGGTGGCGGCCATAAAGCCCAGGTAAGGTCCGCCGAAGGCCAGGGACATTCCCAGTGGCTGTCCGTCCCCGACCGCGATATCGGCTCCGCACTGGGCGGGAGTCTTTAACAGCGCCAGGGAGATGGGGTTGCAGCCCATGATAAATTTGGCGCCCGCCTCATGGGTGATCTCGCCTAAGCGGTCCGCATCCTCCAGACAGCCGTAGTAGTTGGGCTGCTGCACATAGAAGCAGGCGGCTTGCGGATCATCGGCCAGCAGCTGTCTCAGCGCTTCGGCGTCCGTGACGCCGTCCGATTCCGGCACCACCACTACCTTGGCGTTGCTTCCGAAGCAGTAGGTTTTTACCACCTGAATTACATCCGGGTGGGAGGCCGCGGAAATGTACACGGTGCTGCGCTTCCGGTCCCGGCACATGGCGGCGGCTTCCGCGGCGGCGGTGGCTCCGTCGTACACGGAGGCGTTGGAGGCGTCCATTCCGGTGAGCTCGCAGATCATGGTCTGGTACTCAAAAATGGACTGGAGAATGCCCTGGCTGATCTCAGCCTGGTAGGGCGTGTAGGCGGTGACAAATTCTTCCTTGCCGGTTACGCTGCTCACGATGGCCGGTATGTAGTGGTTGTAAGCCCCGGCTCCGCGGAAAATGTGGCGGAAAAACGTGTTTTTGTCGGCAGCCTCCGTCATTTTCCGGATGACCGCCAGCTCGCTTAAACCTTCCGGCAGATTCAGGCCGCCCTTCAGGCGCACCTGCTGCGGAATGTGGGAGAACAGGTCGTCGAAGCTGTCATAGCCGATGGATTTCAGCATCTCCAGCTGCTCCTGTTCGGTGCCCGGTATATAGCATCCCATGTTGTGTCCCCCTTTTAATCTTCGATTGTCTTTAAAAATGCCTCGTAAGCCTCAGCGTCCATCAGCTCTTCCTTGTCGGTGATGTCCCCAACCTTGATAAACCAGGCGTCGTAGGGCGCTTCGTTGATGGCCTCGGGGGTGTCTAAGAGGTTGTCGTTGATGGCGGCGACCACGCCTGTGAGCGGGGAATATACGTCGGACACGGCCTTTACGGACTCCACATCCGCGAAGGACTCGCCCACCTGCACCTCGTCGCCCGCCTCGGGCAGATTGACAAAGACCAGATCGCCCAGCGCATCCTGGGCGTAATCGGACAAGCCCACCAGCGCGGTGCCGTCCTCCTGCATTTTTACCCACTCATGGGATTTTGTGTACATTAAATCGTTCGGAAAATTCATGGTATTACCTCCTGGGATATTGTTTTTATTTTAGCGGTGCGGCGGGGCCAGACAAGCCCGACTTTGGCAGCCGTCCGCGGGGTACTTGAATGGTGCGTGCTGTGAAGCTTACGATCTCTTATAAAACGGCAGTTTTACCACCTCGGCGGCCACGCGGCGGCCTCTCACGTCCACCTCAACTGCGGTGCCGGGTTCTTTGTAGTTGACGTCCAACAGCGCCATAGCCACGGGATAGCCCAGATAGGGGCAGTGGGTGCCCGAGGTGGTGATGCCGATCTGTTTGCCGTCGGCGTACACGGCCTGCTGTTCGCGGACGATGCCGCGGCCTGTTACCTTCAGGCCCACGCGTTTGCGGGTCAGAGGGCCTTTGGCCTCGATGGCTTTCTTTCCGATGAAGTCCTCCTTATCCATCTTGACGAAGATTCCCAGCCCGGCCTCCTTCGGA
Organism: Enterocloster asparagiformis; assembly: GCA_018380885.1. Classification (GTDB taxonomy): domain Bacteria; phylum Bacillota; class Clostridia; order Lachnospirales; family Lachnospiraceae; genus Enterocloster. Next base: position 111,507 of record JAGZSY010000005.1, on the reverse strand, counting down.
GTGATGGTATCGTCCATCTCATGGCCGTACAGAGGCATGGAGGCCTCCAGGCGCAGGGTGTCGCGGGCGCCTAAGCCGCAGGGGATCAGTCCCTCGTCCTGGCCGTTCTCGATGAGCAGATTCCAAAGTCTGGGCGCTTCCTCCGAGGCCAGATAGATTTCCACGCCGTCCTCGCCGGTGTAGCCGGTTTTGGAAATGATGCATCTCATGCCGTCGATCATGCAGTTGAATTTGCAGGTGTAGTATTTTTCCGGGATGTCCTCCTCTTTTGCCAGCTTTTTCAGAATATCCAGAGCTTTGGGGCCCTGGAGCGCCAGCTGGGCCACGGAGGAGGAGATGTCGGTGAGCGCGGCGTCGCCGGTTACGTGGGCCTTCATCCACTCATAGTCCTTATCCTTGTTGGCCGCGTTGACCACAATGAAATAGCAGTTGTCCCGGACCTTGTAGACGATCAGATCGTCCACCACGCCGCCCTTCTCGTTGCACATGGGGCTGTAGCGGGCCTGGCCGTCGGCCATCACGGTGTAGTCGTTGGTCAGCAGATGGTTCAGGTTCTTTAATGCGTCCGGGCCTTCCAAAATAATCTCGCCCATGTGGGAGACGTCGAACAGGCCGCATTTGGTGCGCACTGCCATATGTTCCGCGATCACGCCTGTCTCGTACTGGACCGGGAGCAGATAGCCGGCAAAGGGAACGATCTTGCCGCCGCTGGCTGCATGGATGTCATAGAGGGGCGTTTTTAAACCACTGGTTTCGGTTGGCATATAATAACCTCCTTGTTTTATGTTCGGATTTGATTGACCGCAGGGGAGCAGGCAATTGCCGCGCGTATTCACGTTTTGGCCCAAGTTTGTTAAAATAAAAACGAAAGCGCTCAGACAACGAAATGGCTGTCTGTGCGCTCTGTCTCTTAACCTGAAAGATTGGGCTTCGTCGGTGCGTCATCGCTCTCCAGAGTTTCGTACGGTATCTGGTCCTTTTGCCTGAGAGTTTTTCGCTTCCCCTTCGGCTCCGGGGCAAAAATTCCGCCCGGCCTCTCCCAGATCCATCATCCGAAATTATGCGGTTTTTATAAATTAATCTTATCATAGGATGGATTTTCAGTCAATATATACATTGTGAGACTTTTGTAAAAAAAGGTCGCCTAAAATTTCCGTATACGTTTCAAAAAAGGGCTGGTAATCCGGGGAGAAGTAGTATATAATGAGCGGAGGAACACGGGGGCGACGGATATCAATCAGATCGCCTCTTTATTGTTAGGTATAGCGTACACTGTATATAGAAGAAAGAAGGTGACGTGGATGCACAAGTTTATGCGGACGGTAGGTTTCAGCATGTACCAGAAAAAACGGGATATGGAAGCGCTGTTAAAGGACCTGGCCGGGCAGGCGGCGCGGACCGGCCGTTTGGCGGAAAAGGAAGGCAGCATGTTCTGCGAGCTGCGGGCCGAGCTGGCGGACGGTATGGGCGTGGTGATGGCCGGTGAGATGGACGAGGAAGGCAATTTCAGCCAGGAGTATTACTTCCCCTATGTGAAGAATACCGGAATCAGCTCCGGCGCGGAATGTTCCATCCAGCGTCACGCGGAGAAAGAGACCTACGCCGGGCTTTTAGACGAATACAGAGTGGGCATTTCTCTGATTTTCTATATGGAAAATTCGCTGGAGTACCGCCTGCGCAGACAGAACTGCGAGGTGACGGAGGTCAAGGGTGTTTCCCTGACCGGTCTGGCGGTTCAGGGAAAGGTTCTGCTGCCGGTGCTCAAGACAAAGCAGCAGGAGGAGAATAGCCGCCAGGCGTCCAAGAAGCGGACGCGTCTCATCGAGGCGGCGAAGAACGGGGACGAGGACGCCATCGAGACGCTGACCATCGAGGATATCGACCTCTACTCCATGGTCTCCCGGCGAATTGCCCACGAGGATGTCTACTCCATCATTGATACCTGCTTTATGCCCTGCGGCGTGGAGTGCGACCAGTATTCAGTGATCGGCGAGATCATGGACATCGAGATCAAGACGAACCGCATGACGGGCGAGGAGGTCTACAACATGCGCCTGGACTGCAACGACATGGATTTTCATGTGGCGATCAACAAGAAGGACCTGTTGGGCGAACCGCTGCCGGGCCGCAGGTTCAAGGGCCAGGTATGGATGCAGGGGACTGTGGAATTTTGACTTGATTTTTTCTTAAAAATAGGATAGTATATAAAGCGGACCACATGGTATTTGCCATGTGATCCGTATGAAATTCAGGAATGTTTTTGTAGCTCAGTTGGGTAGAGCACACGCCTCCTAAGAGAACTTAGAGCGCTCGCTTTTTGGGGATTCGCCCCGAAAAATTTAATACGTGTTTCTGTAGCTCAGCAGGATAGAGCGTCCGCCTCCTAAGCGGAAGGCCAGCGGTTCGAATCCGCTCAGGAACACCAGACACAACGCCGAAAACCTTGATTTTACTAGGTTTTCGGCTTTTTTGTTGTGTCACAATAAAAATACCCCCTTGCTATGCGGGGGGAGGGAAGATCTTTAGATAGATATAAGAAACTCCTGTGCTAAAATAAAAGTAGGTCTGCAAACCACAAATAAAAAAGCACAGGAGGTCCAAAATGGACAATAGTAGTTTAGCTCATACAAAATGGGATTGCAAGTATCATCTGGTTTTTGCACCAAAATATCGCAGGAAGATAATATATAAAGATATTAAGGCAGATGTAGGCCAAATATGGGGGGTCTTATGCCGAAGAAAAGAGATAGAGATAATCGAGGCACAATGTATGCCAGATCATATCCATATGCTGGTAAGCATTCCGCCTAAATATTCTGTATCAGAGGTGGTGGGATATCTCAAGGGAAAAAGTTCACTCATGATATTCGAGAAGCACACGAACCTAAAGTATAAGTACGGAAACAGTCATTTTTGGTGCCATGGATATTACGTGGACACAGCTGGAAAGAATAATATAATTAAAAGTTTTGCTTTATTATCCTTGAAATCAATCCAAGCGCCACATTCCGCTCCTCATCAATCCGGGTGACAACGAGGCTCGCATCATCCTTTTTCCCAGGGAGCCGGTTGTCATAGCAGGAGTGGGCGATTGCTTTCACTCCGATACTAAGCCGCACGAATACCGTCCCCTTATGAATATCGGTTACGGTTCCGGCATATTTGCCCTGGATTTTGCACCGGGCCAGGTTGGCCTTGCGGGTATTGCCGTTGACGCTCTTCACATCGGCTTTCACCGAGATATTCTGGATATCTGGAGCATCTACTGACAGGATACGAACCAGAATCTGATCCCCGACGTGGAACCGCTCATTGGCGTCACCCAGCCAGTCCCAGGAAAGACCCCTGGCAAGGATGGAGCATTCCACACCGAAGATCTCCACGCGGACCACCTTTTCGGCCACGGCAATCACCCTGGCCTGGACGATTTACAACTGAATACGTGAATGCATAACGCTTGACAGTTAAGAGAACTGCCAGGCGTTTTTAATATAAACTGAAGACAGCGTACTTCTATGTCCACTAAACATTTTGCATATCTTCTATTGACATTGAATGTTTAGTGGTATATAATAACAATAACAGTAATTAGTATCGTTATTAATAATACATACTATACAATACTGCGGTTTCAGCTCAAATAAGCAGCCTGCAAATAATTGATCGCAGAGAAAAGGAGAAGGAATATGAGAAGTATTACAACACTTGATCTTCAGTATGCACACAGATTCTTTGGATTTAAAGGGGAAGCGCAGTATTTACACGGACACACAGGAATTCTAACCATTGAAGTGGAAGATTCCATAGAACCTGGTGTTAATATGGTGTTTCCGTGCAATGAAATTCAGAAAACTGCATGGGAGGTTCTGAAGAATTTTGACCATGCGCTTATTTTAAGAGAAGATGATCCGCTTCTTCCTGCAATCCTTAAGGTTTATGAGGAACAGGGGATTCGAAATGGTGCTCCTACCAACAAAATGAAGGGCCCCGCTTTTAAAACAGAACTTGCAACTGCCTACCCTGAGTGCCGTTTGGTTGTAACGAAAGAAACCATGACAGTTGAAGGTATGATTAAGATTGTATATGATTTGTTGAAAGATAAGCTGAATATCGTAAAAATCACCTTTAGCAGCGGTGTTAATGCTGCAAGTGAAGAGTTTCAAACTGTAAGGACGATTGATCGTTGTCCGTTGTGCGGTATTGCATTAAATGAAAACGGTGTTTGTCCTAAATGTGGATATAAAAAGTAAAGACTTGACATTGATTGGATAGAGAACAATTTCATAAATCAATTTGAGAGCAACTGCACTATGTAGTTGCTCTTTTTGTACCTTTATAGGAAACTTTGAAAATCGTCAAAGATGGTGCATAGTAGACTGGATATAAAAATTGACATAGCAAAAGAGCGAAGATGGGACTTCGCCATGACGTTGACTAAGTGGTTTTTTGTTTTTGGTTTAGGCTGCACGATCTGACGGTAGAGAAAGAATAAGGAGTATGGAGCTATCCATATCCCATAACCTTTCGATAGCGTTCAAAGAGTGCAGTTTTTTTGTGGTAAACTTCTAAAACCAACATGGAAGTGCCACACTCCGGGCAGTTGCCTGGCAGCATGGTATTTGTTTTATGGTATACCTTCTATTTGATCGTTTGGGTTATGGCGAGATACAAATCGCAGAGGTATAATAGAAACAAGTAAATCTGCCCCATCTGATAACATTTTTCCGGAAAAATGTTTCGCGATGATAGATAACAGCTATGAGATACTAGGCATGTAAAATATATCCGTGCAGATAAGTTGTGGAAAGCAGGTGCCTTGCTAATATGAAACAAAAATACACCTTTGAAGATAACCTAATTGATATTAATCAGATTGAGGAGTTTTTAGGTGATAAAGTAATAATGTGGACGTTTTCCCGCTTGCTGGAAAACGTTTATACGGGAAATGATGTTCTATCCCGGAGGCTTACGGAGAAGTTAGTTAATTATGAAGGTGAGGGGAATCGGGAGCAGATAGCCAGAAAGGTTAGAAACTGGATTCATAATCGTAATCTTCCCGGAAACAGAGAGGAGCTTTTTAAAATCTGTTTTGCATTGGAGTTGGATGAAAAACGCGCGGAATGCCTGCTGGGGGTTACTGCGGAAAATGGAATTCATTACAGAAATCCGAGAGAACTGATTTATGCGTTCTGCCTTCGCCGCCATATTGACTATTGCGAGGCCAGAAAAATGGTGGAACGGATGTGGAGCGGGCCTCTCCCGACAGGAGTGATGGAGTACCGGGAACAGGAAAAAGCCACACGCCTGAGCGAGTCGTCAAAAAACATGACAGGCTTTATACGAAATGAATTTAAGAGAATCGAGACGGAAGCGGAATTAGAGCTTTTTCTGAAGGATTATCGAGCCTGCTTTGGGATTCATCACAATACTGCTTACCGCAAATTTATGAAAATGCTGAATTATCTTTTGTTTCCGGATTATGAAATCCCAGAGCTGCCGGCAGAAAAAAGCTATAGTGTGGAACGGGTGGTTGAGGAGTATTTGAGAATGGATGTTCCTTACGACAAAAGGCATGGAAAATATAACCGACTGCAAAAGGATATTATTAAACACTGGCCCACCGCCAAAGCGGTGAATGATATGTGCAGCAGGAAGGCGGATGTGGATCGGAAAACCCTGATGCTTTTGTATCTCGCCACAGAAGGCATGACTGCAGGAGATGATGCGGAGGAGTCCTGTATACGGGAGCATTTCAGAAGAATAAATCTGATGCTGTCTGAGTGTGGAATGGCGGGGCTGAACCCACACAGCCCTTTTGACTACCTGGTCCTCCAGGCAATTAATAAGGAAAATGACGAAGATTGCATGAGCTACCGTATGGAGTGGATGCTTCACAGGCTTTTTGGAGGCAGACAAAGGCCGGCATATATTTCAGTAAAGGGAGAGGGGTTAAGTTAAGTGGACAATAGAGAAAGACTTCCGGAAGGATTTAAGCTTTATTGCGCGAGCCGTGTTTATACAATCGAAAAATATATCAGCTCGGGTTCTAATTCTATTGTATATCAGGCGGGGTATGAGGATACGTTAATGCCTGAACACGTGCATAGCGTATTGATTAAAGAGCTGTATCCCCTGGATCTCAAAGGAGGAATTACCAGGGATGCATCTATGAATTTGTGTGTGCAGCCGGAAGCGGAGGCGTTCTTTGCATATCATAAAACCAGTTTCCTGCTGGGAAATCAGGCGCATCTGGTATTATCAGATGGTGGAAGCGGTTATATTGCGGAGAATCAGGATTCTTTTGAGGAAAACGGGACACTGTATACAGTATTGGCAGCGCGAAAAGGGAAGGTGCTGTCGGAGATGCAGGAGAATGGGGAGAAGTTTCCCGCGCTGACGGAGGCAGTGACGTTTATTAAAAATTTACTTCTGGCCCTGACGCCTTTTCATACACATAACCTGCTGCATCTGGATGTCAGTCCTGATAACATTTTCCTGTTATCTCCGGAAACAGACGGAAAATTTCCCGAGGACGTCCTGCTATTGGATTTTAACAGCGTATATTCCCTGGGTTCGGAGCTTAACCAGGAGTGCATGTATTATCTCGGAAAAAAGGACTATATGGCGCCGGAAGTGGCGCTCCACAAAAAGGAAGAACTTGGTCCTTGGACCGATATTTATTCAGTCTGCGCTGTATTTTATGAGATTTTGGCGGGGGAGAAATTGCCTGCCGACAGGGAGCTGCTGGATTTAACGAATCTGATTTCCCCATACTCCCCATTACTTCTGCATGAAAAAGAGCGGTCGGCAGAGCATGTGAACCGCATTTTAAAGAAGGGGCTTCAAATCCTGCCGGCCAAACGATATCAGGGCACTGATGAAATGCTGAAAGATATACAGGAGCTTTTAGATGAACTAAACGGACTGATCCGGTTGTCGGAATTTCCGCCAAAAGGCGGCAGACAGGGGAATAATTCAAACATGACCGATAAGCCAAAGCGCGGCAGGGCAAAGACGTGGTTAGTTATAGTTTTGGCGGCTGCATTGAGTGTAGAAACCGGGTTGTTGGTATACCCTCATTATTTAAGGCAGAAACAAGCGATGGAGGACACGACACTGGATTTGACAAAATTCCCTCTGGAAATAGATGATTCAATTATGCTGTCGCAAAAAAATGCGCGGCGTCCCTTGGATCAGAATATTCTTCAATTACAGGTGAGGGACCGCGCCGCCGTGCAGATAAACTTAAAGGATTATGAGTATTCCAGGGATTTATCCGATGTATTTGAAACATATCTTATCTACTGTGTTTATAATGGAAGGGATGATAAAAGGGGATGGCAGGACGCTGAATTGTATTATGATTTTTTCTTTACACCAGATAATACAATGCATATGGTGCTTCCGTTTCAGGACACCAACGACTTTGATTTGGAATACCTCGGCGTGGTTTTTGCTAACTTCAATTATACGGAGACATCAGCGCTGTTGGATATTACAAAATGTACCCTGACGGACGGGGCCGGAAACAGTTATGAGATGACTGAGCTGCTGGGCAGCCATGTGATCTTTTTTGATGAAAACGACTGGCAGTGGAATCTTCTGACTATGCAGAATAAAGAGGTAGTAAGTGATTTTAAAGAGATTTACGGCGGAAATTTGACCGTCGATGCGGCGGTTGGCTTTCTGGATTCAATTTTGGAGGTGAGGTGGGAGAGCGATAATCCGGAGATTGCCACAGTGGATGACAAAGGACATATCCAGGCGTTAAGGCGTGGGACTGCTACTTTAACAGTCAGTATAGAAAACAAAGACACGGGTGAAATCAAACAGACACAAATGTTGGTCTATGTGAAGGAAAATCCTCAATTTTCATATTAACACATAATAATCAAGAACCCCAGGACAGCGTATTGTTGTCCTGGGGTTCTTTGTAGAGCGGAAAAAAGTTGCCTTAGAAGGATTCGTGTATCTGTTATATTTTAACATAGAAATCATGTTGGGAAAGGAGGGTCCCTTATTGAACGGAGAGCTTGATACTATGGGGAAAAACCATTTGGCAGACAGTAATCAGAAAAAGATAAATGAATTAAACGGTAAAATCTCCGCTACAGAGAAAAAAATTTATGAGGATATGGAATTAATAGAGAAAGAGAACATCATGTCTGCCGGTAATTACAGTCCAGCCATTAGCGGCGCGCGCAAGCGGATCGCGCGCAATAATATTTTACTTTTTCGATATAAAAAAGAGTTGAAACGTTTGATGATTTGATTTTGTTTGGAAACGTAAGCGATATGCAGGTGATTTTTTAACTGACAGGAGGAATTTGTAATGAAAAAAAATATATTAACATTGGCACTGACAGCAGCCTTGATAACCGGACTGACGCTTTCCATGCAGACTAATTCCCTGGCGGCAAGCGGAGGCTTTGACATCGACGAGAACGAGTTTGGCTCATGGCTCCTTGGATATAACGGCCCTGGTGGGGACGTGGTGATTCCGGACGGAGTTACATGGATAAGCTGCGGCTTTGAGAATCGTACAGATATTACAAGCGTCACCATTCCCGGAAGTGTTGAGACGATTGGGCCGGCGTTTACAGGGTGCACCGGCCTGACCAATGTCACGATTGGGAACGGGGTTACAAAAATTGAGATGGAGGCGTTTTCAGGCTGCATCAGTCTGGAACATATATCCATACCAGGCAGCGTCAAAGAAATACGGCAGTCTGCATTTAAAGGGACTCCATGGCTGGCGTCACTTGGTGAGTTCGCCAGAGTAAATGATATTTTGGTCTGCTATCAGGGGGCCGGCGGCGATGTTGTGGTACCAGATGGTATTACAACCATTGCAGAGAGCGCCTTTTCCGGTATGCCAAGTGTCAACAACCATATCACCAGCATCAGACTGCCTGAAAGTGTTACGACGATTCAGGACAGCGCCTTTTACTATTGCTATGATTTGACGGGTATTGAGATTCCATACGGGGTAACCCGGATAGGAGACAATGCATTTGGTCTTTGTACCAGTTTGACGAGCATTACGCTCCCGGACAGCCTGACCAGTCTGGGTCACAACGCTTTCATAGAATGCCCTAACCTTACCAGGGTTAAAATACCGGGAAGCGTTACGTTCATTGGGAATGACTTATTTTATAGAAGTCCCAATGCTGTGATTTACGGGCCTGCCGGAAGCCTGGCGGAGAGTTATGCCCGTGAGAATGGAATCCCGTTTGCCGCAGAGTAAGCTTCACGGCGATAGAATGATTTTGGCTGGAAAGGAAGAAATACTATGTCTGTTGAACGCATAATAGGAATCGATTTCGGAACAAGCACATCGCTGGTGAAGGTGAAATCATATCGCGACGGAGTCCCTGTGGACGGTGATCCTACTCTGGCGCATTATGTGGAGTTTGACGGCCAGAACATGGTTCCCACGCTGATCCGTTTTGCAGGGGAAGAGGAGTATTATGGGTATGATACGAATCAGACCATACAGGATTCTGTCTTGTATCGAAATTTTAAGCTGGATTTACAGAATCCGGATTCCGCAGTTCGTATGCAGGCGCAGGAACTGACTAAGAAATTTTTTTGCTTTCTCCATGAGCGGTATGGGGAGCAGAGTACACATTTCGGGCAGTTTGACATGGAACGGACGATTGTAAGTTATCCGGCAAAATGGATGCGGGGGACGCAGAAATTTATGGTGCAGGCTGCCAAGGATGCAGGATTCCACAATGTGACCGGGATGGATGAGCCGACTGCGGCCCTCTATGCCGTTATGACACAGGAGTCCGGTCAACTGGTCCGGCAGGGATATCTGACTATGGGAAAACCTGCCTATGTGCTGATGATTGACATGGGCGCTGGCACGACGGATCTGGCCCTTTGCAGATATACACCGGGCGGCCGGAATCAGATTATCGACACGTGGCCGCCTGCCGACAGCAGGATTCTGTTTGGCGGCCGGGAGATGGATGAATTACTCAGCAGATATTTAATGGACTATCTGCGGCAATGCGATATCAATGAGAGGACAATCGCAAATTTTGAAAAGCAAAGCATAGAAGCGTGTAAGAGCTGGAAGGAAAATTCGGTTTCCAAGTCACTGCAGCGCGGAAAACGGGTGGATTCCTGCTCATTTTTAAGCTCCGTGCTGATGATAAGCGATTCGACGCAGCCTCCTTTCCCGGGAATTGACCGGACCGTGCTTGAAAGCTACTGTAAGGATTATATAGGGCGGTATGCGGATTTGATTGCATGCGCCATGGCCCATGCGCGTCAGATCGATCCGGAATTCGACGGAGCAAAATTGTCCCTGGCAGTGCTGACGGGAGGCCACAGCCAATGGTATTTTGCCAGGGATATGCTCTGCGGCACCCTCCGCGGATATGAAGGCGGCGTGGGGGTGCGTCTGCTGCCGGATCAGGTGATCAGCCTCACCCAGCCCCAAGGCACGGTTTCTTCCGGCCTGGTGTTCAGCGTGCAGTTTTCGGAGCCGGAACAGGAGCAGGGGGACGGGGGCGCTCTTTCTCACGTGCTTTGCCTGTGGGTCATGTCGTCCCGCACGATGGCCGGTTATTGGGAAGATGGGAGTCTGCGCATGCTTCGGAATATGTCCGGCGGCAGTAATCTGCCGCCTCTTATCACGGAGGATTCCCAGTCACAGGTGAGGGAGGATACACTTTCCCGGATTGTAGAGGCAGCGGAGCAGGAGAGCGGAGAACGGATGAAGGAGGCGGTGTTTGCCATGCCCTGTTCGTTTACCATGGAGAGACGGACTGCGCTTATCAGGGCGACAGAGGGCTGTGGCCTGCGGCTGCTGCGGATTGTCTGGGAAATGGACGCGGCCGCCCTCAGTTACTGTAGGAATCAGGCGCCGGACGAGGCATTTTGCTGCCTGATTTACAGAAGGGACGGCGACAGGGAAAATATTGCCGCATTCGAGTGGGGTGCCGGTGTTTTGGAAATGCTTTTTGAGGTTGAGAAGAAGGCTGCGGATGGGCAGACAGAGCCGCAGGTTTCGGAAGTGTTAAAGAGTTACTGGCTGGATAAAACCAGCTTCCGCTCTGTTATTTTCGTGGGTGGGACAGGACGGGAATATCAGGAAGAAGTAATGAAGCAGCTGGAACAGACAACAGGAAAACGGCCAACACAAATACAGCTAGGGGAAACCGCACATCTGCTGGGCGCGTTTGTTCAGGCGGGGGTGCTCACAGGGGAGAACTTGGGGCAGAACATCCTTCTGCTCACCGTAGTTCCGGAACGGCTGGGAGTGCGCAGCGCCGCATGGAAAAAAACAGAATGGCTGATTGAGGCGGGAACTACGATTCCGGCGAAAAAAGGCCAGGCTTTTCGGATAACCGGGACACAGGAATACGGCGGCGTATACTATGGAAACGAAAAGCTGCTTCAGCTGCCTTTTGAGATTGAGCGCTGTCCGGCACTGTCAGACGAAGAGGATACGGATAAGAATACGGACGGGCTGGTTGAGATAACATTTGATATTGATACAAATTTTACAATCAAGGTCACTGTAAACTTTTTTGAAGATGCTCTTAAATTTGAGCTTACGCCGGATAATATGGAAAAGATCCGTCAGGCTGCGGAGAAAAAGAGGCTCCGTAAAGGCGCGGATGTGAGCGCAGAGGTTGAGATCAGCCTGGAAGAGGCTGTGAGGGGGTGTAAGCGGACCGTGTGGTATGAAGTTACAGGCCCCTGCCATACCTGTGGGGAAACCGGGCCGGTGATGTCGGAGAGGAACGCTGAGGTGACGATACCTGCGGGAGTTTACGACGGATATTTAATGAAAACGTCAGGACTGGGAAGCGCGGGAAAAGAAGGGGAGCCTGCAGGGGATCTGCTTGTCAAGGTTCATATCGCTCCGCATCCATTTTTCAAAGTAAAGGGGGATGATGTATGGTGCGATGTGACTGTCTCACCGGAGCAGCTTGCAGCCGGGGAAGTGCTGGTTTCCACTGTGAGCGGCAGGATTCTTTTGAAATTGCCGAAAGGTATTAAAAGCGGCCAGGTTGTGAGAATTGCAGGTAAAGGGCTCGGACATGGGAAAAACTCCGCTAAAGGGGATCAATATGTGAAAATAATTTTTAGTAAATGATACGGGGGAAGGAAGCTACTATGCCAGTTGAACGAATTGTTGGAATTGATTTTGGAACCAGTACCTCACTTGTGAAGGTGAAATCTTACCGGGACGGAAAACCGGTGGATGGAGATCCTACTCTGGCGCATTATGTGGAGTTCGATGGAAGAAACATGGTTCCGACTTTGATCCGTTTTGCGGGGGCGGATGAATATTATGGTTACGATGCGAATCAGACGATACCGGGCTCAAGCATGTACCGGAATTTTAAGCTGGATTTACAAAGCCAGGATCGTGCCAGCCGGGCGCAGGCGGAAGAGCTGACACGGAAATTTTTCCGCTTTCTGTATGAGCGGTATGCCGGTCAGAGTGAACATTTCGGCCAGTTTGACACCCAACGCACGCTGGTGAGCTATCCGGCTAAATGGACGCGGGAAACACGGGATTTTATGGTTCAGGCTGCTGCGAAAGCGGGATTTAAAAATGTTTTAGGCATGGATGAACCCACCGCCGCGCTCTACACTGTTATGGCGCAGGAATCCGGGCGGCTGGTGGAGCAAAAGTATCTGACGCCCGGGAAGCCGGCCTATGTGCTGATGATCGACATGGGGGCGGGCACCACCGATCTGGCATTGTGCCGGTATACTCCGGGAGGTGAAAACAAAATTATTGATACATGGCCTCCGGCTAACAGCAAGGTACTGTTTGGCGGGAGGGAGATGGATGAACTCCTAATCCAATATCTGCTCAATTATTTAAAGCGCTGTGGAGTTGGAGAAAGACAACTGAAGAACTTTGAAAAACAAAATATGGAGAATTGTAAAGGCTGGAAGGAGTCTTCGGTTTCTCTGGCTCTGAAAAACCATAGGTCAGTTAATGGCTGCGGTTTTGTCAGCCAGCTATTTATGATGAGTGATGTGGAGGAACTTCCATTTCCTGCTATCAACCGCGCGGTGCTGGAGGAATTCTGCAGGGATTACATAAGCCGCTATGCCGGCTTGATTGTGGAGGCCATGGCTCACGCCCGTCAGGTGGAGCCGAATTTTAATGCAGGGGATTTGTCCTTGGCAGTGCTGACAGGGGGCCACAGCCAATGGTATTTTGCGAAGGATATGCTGTGCTGTTCCCTGCCCGGCTACGAGGGCGGCGTGGGCGTGCGTTTGTCAGAGAATCAGGTGGTAGGTCTTACCCAGCCACAGGGTACGGTTTCCTCCGGCTTGGTGTTCAGCCCGCAGTTTGAGAAGGGGAATATGTTTGCGGAGGGATTTTGGACTTCGCAGAGGGGGCAAACCGCATCAAATCGGAGAGAAGGAAAATCAGGCGGAACGCCTTCTTGGGATGGGGCGGGAAAATCGGAAACAAGACAGCAGCAGAGGCCAAATCAGGGAGAGAGATCTGGGCAGGCAATGAACCGGGAGGCCAGGCAGGAAACGAGCCGGAGAGTGGAACAGGAAGCGAACCGGGAGGCAGAACAGGTTGCACGCCGGACGGCAGGGCAGGAAACAAACCGTGAGGTGAGATCGGCGTCGAAACAGGGGTCAAGTGTGGATCTGGGGGCCGTACCAGCCCGGCAAAACGGTTCCGATGCGAATTTGAATGAAAAAATTTCCCGATACGTTTATATGACTGCCAGGAGCCGGGCGGATGCCGCGGCCGCGCTGAACGCTGCCGGGGGAGATTTAAAGGCTGCTCTGGATGAGGTGTATGGGGCGATTATGGATGCGCCGGATGAGGCGTATGCCGATTGGCTGGCGGGCTGCTTTCGGTCCGCGTCCCGCGTGGATGCAGAAAAGCGGAAAGTGCTGGAACAGGCGGCCCCACTTTTGCCGGGAGAGGTTCCATATATTTATTTTGACAACACCATGCTGGGGCAGGGAAGGGACCTTCAGTTTCTCACGTCCCAGCGCTGGCTTCATATAGAAAAAAAATTGGTCAGGAGCTTTGTTGTCACAGAGAAACTGGAATTTAGTAAGGTTAGCAGCTTTTTTCGATACGGCGCATGGTTAATGTTCATAAAAAAGCCGCTGGGCTTTAAGGGGTTTGTGGCGGCCTCCCTGAAGGAAACGTATAACACCTACCGCATTTATCTGGGGCTCTATCTTCGATGGAGAAAGCATAACGGCCTGGATCCCTATAATATGAAGATGACAGACGCGCCTAAGGGCTTTAAACCGGAGGGGCAGTGAGGCGATAGAGGAAAGGAAGCATATTCCCATTTTTTAACTTTAAAGGAGGAGGAAAATCTTTATGAGCAACGTCACAAGAGACATCCTGTTCAAGGATCTGTTCAAGGGCGTCAGCATGGACAGCTTAAAGACACCCAATGAGATCAAAGTTCCCAATGAGTTTTACCAGAATCTTTTGGACTACTCCATGGAGCGAAGCTATTTAAACCGTGTGAGCGAAAGACGTAAGTTTGTGGCATTTCCGCCGCGGCACAAGGGGATCACGTGGCTTCAGATCACCCGCCTGCCTGTTCATCCGGATAACATGGAGGATTATGATCTCCTATCCCGCTGGCAGGGGGTGCTCTCCTCCATGCACGCCTGGGGACACAGGCTTCTGTTCCTTTTGCAGCGGCATGAGGGGGAGACGAATATATACCTGGGTACGACCTCCCTCTCCAAGAGCGTGCGGGCTGCGGACGCCATCGAACAGATCAGGGAGTCCGCCACCGGCAATATGCCCGGTATTGAGCTTTGTCCGCTCTCCTCAGAGGACGCTTATGAGAAAATAAACGGGGGCTTTTCTTCCTACGGAGCGATCGGGGCGGTGACCGGCATCCCCTCTTTCCGAAGCAACCAGAATAAGGGGATGCTGCAGACTTTAGATCAGCTCTCCTTCGGTATCCGCGACATGGCCGGGTATGAAAAAGATTATGCGCTGCTGGTTATCGCCGACCCACTGGAGGACGGGCAGATTGCCGATACTATCAGCCGGATGAGAAAACTTGGCAGCGAGATCCATCTGGATGTGAACCGCAGTGTGTCGGAGACGGAAAACCAGGGCGAGTCAAAGCGCAAGGGCGCCGGCCTGGGCGTCGTCAGCAGCTTGCTGGGGTCCTGCACTGGTTTCCCTATCATCGGAGGCATAGTAAGCGGCCTCGGCACCGCTGCCGGCCTTAATAAGCAGGTCACCATGAATTTCTCCCGTACCGTCTCCACCCAATACCTGGACAAATTCGCCCAGTATGCGGAGGAACTGACAGAACAGCATATTGAACGGCTGAAGAAGGGCCGTAACCTGGGATTCTGGAATGCCGGAGTTTATGTGCTGGGTTCAACCCGAAAGGACGTGACTACGGTTACCGGAATGCTGCGATCCGTCTATTCCGGGGACCAGACATATCTGGAGCCCATTCGGCTTCATCTTTTGGATGAACACTCCGGGGCGCTGGATATCGTCAAATATGGATTTGATCTTATCCCACTGTTGGACAGCGACGCCCAGGAGGAGCAGGGAATTGACGCCCAGTCGGAGTGGCACATTTTTGGCAGACAGTATCAGTATTTAAGCACGCCGATGAACACGGAGGAATTATCCCTCACGACGTCTCTGCCCCGGCGGGACGTACCGGGGCTGCGGTTCGTAAAGACCGCCGTGCGTTTTGCCAACAATCCGGCCGTACTTGCCGGAGACTCAATCGTTTTGGGAAAGGTGGTGGACACCGGCGTGGTGCAGACCAATGACTACCGGATCGATCCCAATGCGCTGGTGCGGCACGCGCTGGTGACAGGCAGCACAGGCTCCGGTAAGTCCACTACCTGTAAGGGGATGATAAACGAGATCCTGAAACGTGATATCCCGGTGTTGATTATCGAGCCGGCCAAGGACGATTACCTCCGATGGGCCATAAAGCTCAATAAAAAGCTGCCGCCGGAAAAACGGTTCGGCCTTTATATGCCGGGGGCTTCCGAATTTGACGGCGTGCAGCTGGAACAGCTGGCGCTCAATCCATTTCAGCCGGGAGCCGTGCCGGGGGCAAAAGTGGATATGATGGCCCGCGGAGAGACACTCACGGCCTTGCTGAATGCCTCCCTGCCGGTCAGCGACATCCTGCCGGTCATCATCGACGAGACTGTTTACACCTACCTTTATATGAGCTACAAAAAAGATTTTTTGGCAGAGTCTATGGAACAGCCGCATCAGTACCCAAAGCTGGACGGCCTGATCTATGTGGCGAAGCAGGTATTAAAAGCCCGCAATTATGAGCAGAAGGTACAGGAAAATATTGGCGCGTCCCTGACAACGCGTTTCAGCTATTTAACCCGCGGCAGCCGCGGCAAACTCCTGAATGTGCCTGTTTCCACGCCATTTAAGAAATTGTTCAACCGGCCGGCAGTCGTTAATCTCAGCCGAATTACAGGCCAGAAGGACAAGGCGCTTATCATGTCTATTTTAATGCAGGACTTATATGAATACCGAATGTCCGCCTACAACGCCGATGCATCCTACCGGGAACAGGCCCAGCAGAATAAGCTGATGCACTTAACCCTGGTAGAGGAGGCGCACAATGTGCTGCGCAAACCTCAGGCGGATTTTAACGGCAGTGGGAATCCCCAGGAGATGGTAGCAGAATTGTTCGGAAATATGCTCTCTGAGATACGCAGCTATGGCGAGGGTCTGATGATTGTGGATCAGGTGCCCACCCGTCTGATACCAGACGCTATAAAAAATACGAACCTTAAAATTGTTCATCGTCTTACCTCCCCGGATGACTGTGAAGTGATGGCCGCCGGCCTGGCCCTCCGGCCGGATCAGAGGCCGCTGATTTCCGCATTAGGAGTAGGCAATGCCATCATCTGCGGAGATATGGATGATGCGGCCGCCTGGGTCAGGCTGAAAAAGCCTCAGTGAAAGGAGTGGTAGCGATGAAGCAGAAGCGAAAACCCATCCCCTTGCGGGTAAGAAAGACTGCGGAGCAAGCGAAGGAGCGCTGCGCCGCCTGGTGGTTTCGGAGTTTTCCTGGCCAATGGGAATGGATGCCGGAGCTCAATACCGTTACTGAGGGCCTGAAAACAAGAGCCGGCAGTTTCGTGGGCCTGTATGAGCCGGTGTACCAGGTAAGCCGGGGCGCTGTGAGATTTGGGGCGACTGTATTCGGAGAATGGTGCCTGCGGGTGGAGAATTTAGAGCTTGATGATGAATTTTCCCATGTATTCCTTGCTCTTTTTTCCAATGCGGAGGCATGGGATGAAAAGATTACGGTCCGGCGGGCCGCATTCCTCCTCTCCTGCTTTGAGAGTGCCGGGATACTGCGGGATACGCGGAGGGCTTTTACAGCCGATTCCTCCACGGGAAACTGGTATTCTTCAATGGATGGGGAAGATGTGATGCCTGGAAACCGCCTTAAAGTAAAGAAACCCTGCTGGAAGCAGGGAGAGAAGCTGATGGAGCGTGGAATTGCGACACAGACGGAGGAGCATACCAACAATGGAAGGGAGCGTTGAAAATGTCAGATTTTTTTGGAGAAATGGAAGCTCTGGGCGACAGAATCCAGGCGGGGTTAGAGCAGTTGGGCGATACGATTGAACATGTGGGAAAGACGTTGGATGAGCTGACAGGAGGTGTAAAAGACCTCAGCGATATACGGAAAAGTGTGGACGGCCATCTGGAGGGGGCGGCAGAAGGTGGAAAATTGGAAGGCATCCGTGACTGTTCCGCAGACCTGCCCGCCGATGCGGAACAGATTGGCAGAAACACCTGGATGGACGGCGCGGGAATCATCCACAACGGTGCCGTAGACACCCTGTACAATGATCTTATGTCTGATTTTCAGAGGAGCTTTAAAGAATCCTATGGCCCGGACGCCTGGATGGATGGCGCGGGGATTATCCATGACAGTAAGATTGACAGTGATGTGGGGAAAGTTATGGATGAGCAGATGGAGAGCTTAAAGGATGCTTACGGAGAGGGGGTGTGGATAGACGGCGCGGGAATTATCCATAATGCTGCGGCCGATCAGGCGATTGATGAGCTGACCCGCGACTTGCAGACGGAAAATGCCAAGTTAGAGGAGCAGATAGAATACAACTGGGAACACGGTATTTTTCCACCCGTATATGACGGGTTTGTCAGCAACCCCTATCATGACCCGGCTGGCCTTGATAGCAGCATGGCGGTTATGGACGCCTTTTGCGGCATGATGACGATGGATGCGCCGGACTATGTGGGATATGTCCCCACTCCGGAAGAGAGTATGCGGGACTTTGACTTTAATCAGAGTATGGCGGATTCTTATTTCTCCGACGGCCTGAACGGTATGGCTGACGTCTACGGCAGTCGTGCGGAGCAGAATTTGAAGGATATGGACTTTTATCATTCCATCAACGGCTAAAGGAGGGGCGGCATGGAACGGGAAAAATTATTTCAAAAGGGCCTGGACGAATTAGAGAAGGCGGGAAACGGCTGGGGAAATCAGGATTCGGCCACTTATTTCCGCATGGCGGCAAACTTAGGGCATATTAAGGCAATGTATTATCTGGGGCTTTACTGTGAGCATCAGACCGCCGATCTCTGCTCTTCAGAGCCGCAGGCGGTAAAGTGGCTTGAGAAGGCCGCCGCTCTTGGCGATGTGGATGCGCAGTATCAGCTCGGCTGGTATTACGAGCGGAATCCGATGCGCCTGCTGCTTCAGGAAGGGAAGGATGCCTACCAAAATATGGCTGCCAATCCGGACGACGCTGTTCCGATTGTTACGTATCGCGCGGATATGCAGGAGTACAAGTATAAGGCTGAAAAATGGTATCGGCTGGCGGCGGGGCACGGCCATCGGGACGCACAGTTTCGCATGGGACTTCTCCGGGAACGGGGCATTGGACCCGCCTTTGCAGGGCGGGATATTCCGGAGGCGTTTCAATGGTATCAGAGGGCGGCCGCGCAGGGACAGCCACACGCCCAATGCCGCCTTGGGCATTTTTACCTCTATGGCAACGATGCGGTTCAAAGGGATCTGACGAAGGCGGCCGGCTGGTACCAGAAGGCGGCCGCACAGGGGGTGGAGGAAGCGCGTGCGCGGCTGGGGCTCTGTTATGATCTGGGCGTTGGCGTGAAGAAGGACGCGGAGAGGGCCGCGGCATACTACCGTTCCCTCGGGCCGCACTATCAGAACAAAATCCGTCTGGTCTACCAGAAGATGAAAGAGCAGGTCAAACAGGGCGGAAAATTGGATGGAAAACAGGCTGGCAAAACGGCAGGTTTTTGAGAGGAAGGGGAATACATGGTAAAACCGTGGGATTTTACGATGGCTCAGGCTATGCTGATGCTGAAAAAGGATACGCTGCCGCCGCCAGGCAGGGAAGCATTGGAACACGTGATTCCCCTGCTCCATGAGAGGCCGAAGGACTATGATGGTCCGAACAGGTATCTAAAATTTTTATGGAAGAAATTCCTGTCCTGGTATGACACCCGTGATAGTGCTGCTCTGCTACCGGGCGCGCCTGAAACCGTTTTGATAGATAGGATAAGGGAAGTGTGCGGCGCCTGTGGGGAGGATGAAACGTGGACAAACGCAAAGGAAGATGAGCTGCTGTCGTCACTGCTTCAAGCTGTGGAGAGCTACCGAAAGCAGGTGGAGATTCCTGTGTCAGGTGATCGTATTGTGCGGCTTAAATATCCGTCAGTACAAAAAGAAATAATGAAGGACCATGGGATTGATGTACACCAGTATTTTTTCGACCCGGGCCAGCATAAGGCGGAGATTGCCAGAGCTGCCGACGGACCCGGGGAGCAGGCCCTGCAAAGAATCTACGGCCGCCGGGAGCTTGCCTTTCGTGCTACTTGTTCTTACTTGCGGGAGCGTATTTCACTGTACTTGTATTCTTTCCATATCGAGGATTGGCCCAGATCGCTGGTAAGGGCTCTGGAGGAGGAGAGAAGGGGATATACGGATGACTTTTTGCGAAAACTAGCGGCAGAAGGCGAAGCGTATTTAAAGGAGTCCGGCCAGGGTGGAGAAGAAACGGCAAAAATAAGGTTTGATCAGGAGCTGGCCCGATTATTTCTCGCATGGGCCACAGTATTTGAACAGAAAAATGGTATGCCGTAGAGTATGGAAAATTTCTCTGTCTGCAAAGGAGGGACTATGTATCAACTGAAGTTTTGTGTATGGGAGGTTACCCGTGCCTGTACGATGCGCTGCCTCCACTGCGGTACTCAGGCCGGAAACAGGCGGGAAAGGGAATTAAACGAATTGGAGGCCCTTGGCATAGCCGGACAGCTTATTGACTTAGGCTGCAAGCGCGTAACTCTGATTGGGGGCGAGGTGACTCTCTGCCCTTATTGGGGCCGTCTGGCTCGCTTTTTTGTAGAAAATGGAGTGATATGCGATATTGTCACCAACGGTTACCGCAAAACAGAACAGGACTTTAAAGAAATACAAAATTCGCATATCGCATCGGCGGCCGTATCTGTGGACGGGATGGAGAAACTTCATAATACGATTCGCGGCCGTGGGGATGCCTTCTATGAGACGGATCATTTTTGCCGCAAAATGGCTGATACCGGGATACCGCTGACGGCGGTGACAACCATCACCCGCGACTGCCTCCGGGATTTGAAGGCACTGTTTGACTGGATGGGGACGCGGGGAATCTGTGCCTGGCAATGGCAGCAGGTTTCGCCTATGGGAAATGCCAGAGAGCAGGCCGCTTTGTCTCTGCGCCGGGAGGATGTGGCTGAAGTTTTCAACCTTTATGCCAAGCTGTCGAAACGCCAGGGAGGGCCGCGGATTGTTTTGGGGGATAATCTCGGCTATTACGTGAAGCGGGACAACCGGCTCCTGTACAGGTTCCACGGCTGCGCCGCCGGATTAAGTGTCATTGGGCTGGACAGCGAAGGGAATGTGCGCGGCTGTGAATCTCTTTATGACGACCGGTTTATAGAGGGTAATTTGCGAGAGATTACCCTGCGAGAGATTTGGGAATCCCCGGAGCATTTTGCCTATAACCGGAAATTTATCCCCAATCTGCTGACTGGAAACTGTCTGCGATGTGATAAGGGAGATGTCTGTGCGGGCGGCTGCCGCAGCTTTAACGCTTTCCATGGAGCATTGTACGAGCATCCAAATTGTATGAGGGAGGGATAGTGGTGGCATTGGCAAGATGCTTGAATGGTCATTTCTTCGATCATATAAAATATAAACAATGCCCTTTTTGTGGTGAGGGCTATGTAAAAGGGCCGGCCGATCTCTATCCAACACGCTGCGAGCAGGCTCCTCATATGACCTGCGCTGGTCCTTCGGTTTGCCGGCAAGAGTGGGCAAGCGATACGTATCCTTCTGTTCACGAAGAACAATTATTTATGCTTTATGCGGGGCCGCCGGTTTAGATGGAAACCAGCATGGGACACAGCGGGCTGTATAAAAAATAAAACCTGTAACGCCGACCCAACCCTACTCCGAGAATATCACATTAAAAATCTTCCGTAGGTGCTCAATTTCATCGAACGCTCCATTATTGCACGCCCAGTCAAGTCCCGTTCCCACGATTGCAGATGAAAAACTGATCAATAAATCTTCAGCCGGGTAGGCGGGGCAGATGCTGCCGGATTTTTGACATTTTTTAATCAAGCTGTGAAGAATCTTCACATAGGCGTTTGTGTGGTACATATAGGTCCCGCTGGAGGTCGGTGATAACTGTTTTAAATGGTTGTCCATGTCCGCCTTGTAATAGGCCAGCAATAATTTGGGATTCATAGATATAATATGTTCAAACGCGTATTTGTACAGCGCCCAAAGCTGCTCCTTGGGCTCATCCAGCTCCAAAATCTCCGGCAGAGCGGAGTTGATATCTGAGATGAAAGAATCAACATAACCGTAGATGATGTCATTTTTATTCTGAAAATGATAGTAAAAGGTCCCTTTGCTGATGTTCGCTTTCTTACAAATCATGCCGACCGTTGTGTTGTCATACCCAAATTCTTTGAACAGCTCAATCCCGGATTCGATAATTTCTCTTTCAACGTTCATATTTTTTAGACTCTATTCTAAAATATTTGGATTATTGTATCCATGGTATTATAGCAAGAATTGATGTCCGCTTCAACTGTTGTTAAAATAATATCACAAGTACAGAGCAACCAATTTTAGGAGGGTAATTTTATGGGACATTACGATGCATTATTCCAGCCGATGAAAATCGGTACCATGGAAATCAAGAACCGGATTGTGATGGCTGCGATGGGGATCCATTATAAAGAATTGACAAATCCCGACGGCAGCTATACGCAGAGGGGAATCGACTACTTTATTGAGCGCGCAAAGGGAGGCACCGGCCTGATTGTCACGGGGGCTATGCAGGTGCAGAATCAATTCGAAGCGGATCATGAGGGAACAACCATATCCACAGCGGGGGAGGCGTATGTGAAAGGCATGAAGCCATTGACCGATGCCGTCCACGGATATGGCTGTAAGATTGTAACCCAGTTGACGGCAGGGACGGGGAGACAGGCGCCGTACTGGCTGTCCGACAACAGCGACCCCATCGGGCCAAGCGACGGGCTGCCCAATGTGTGGAATCCCGCCATCAAACACCGGGCTCTGACCGTTGATGAAATCAGGACCTATTATGTGGAAGGGTTCCGCAAAGGCGCTGTGGTGGCAAAGGAAGCCGGTTTTGACGGGATTGAAATCCACGCGGTTCATGAGGGATATCTGCTGGACCAGTTTGCCATCAAGAACATGAATCACAGGACGGATGAATTCGGCGGTTCTGTTGAAAACCGTCTCCGCTTCTGCAAGGAGATTATCGATGCCATTCATGAATCCTGCGGGGAAAACTATCCGGTCATGATGCGCTACTCAGTTGTGAGCAAGATGAAAAATTTCAATGACGGCGCCCTCCCGGGGGAAACGTATACTGAATTTGGGCGCGATTACGAGGATAGTATCGAGGTTGCAAAGTATCTGGAAAAAATTGGATACGCCGCGCTGGATGCGGACAACGGAACATATGACTCCTGGTTCTGGCCCCATCCGCCGGTCTATATGCCGGCTTACTGCAATCTGGAGGACTGCGCATTTATCAAAAAGCATGTGGGGATTCCGGTTATTTGCGCGGGCAAAATGGAGGAACCGGAGGTATGCAACCAGGCGATTGCGGACGGGAAGATAGACGCGGTGGGCATGGCCCGCATGCTGCTTGCCGAACCGGCATGGGCGAACAAGGCCGCGGCGGGAAAGGCGGACGAAATCCGTCCCTGCATCGGCTGCCAGATCGGCTGTCTTGGAAGGCTGTTTGCAGGAAAACGTATGGGGTGCGCCGTAAATCCACAGACCTGTTCTGAAAAAGAACTGGAATTAAAACCGGTGGATAGGCCAAAGCATATCGTGGTCGTCGGAGCCGGCATAGCCGGTATGGAGGCTGCCAAGGATTTAGCGGTCCGGGGACACCAGGTTTCTCTGTACGAGGCCGCCGGCCGGGTTGGCGGCGCATTTATTGCCGCAAGCTCGATGAGCTTTAAGGAGCAGGATAAGAAGCTGATCACCTGGTTTGAGAACGAGGTGAAAAAAGCCGGTGTGGAAATTCACATGAACACGCCTGTTACCAAGGAACTGCTGGTTCAGTTAAACCCGGACGAGATCATCGTGGCAACCGGAGCCAAAGCCAGGGAGCTTTCCGATATTCCCGGTATCGGGGAGGCCGGTATCATCAACGCCATTGAGGCCCTTACAACCAGAAAAAATGAAATTGGAGACAAGGTTGTGATCATCGGCGGGGGACTTACGGGAATTGAGATGGCTTACGACATGACCTTATCCGGCAAAAAGGCAGAGATCGTGGAAATGAAAGACAAGGTTCTGGATATGCCGGATTTATGCGCGGCAAACGGGCAAATGCTCACGCAGATTATCAAATACTATCATATCCCCATTCACACCGGCGCAAACATTACAAAGTTTGAAGATAAAAAAGTTTACTTTACCGTCGGCGGTGAGGAAAAATGGATAGAGGCGGATACCGTGGTCTCCTCCATCGGATATAACGCAAACAAAGAACTTTACGATGAAATTAAATCTGTATACGGAGACAAGGTACATCTCATTGGAGATTGTGAGAAGGTTTCCAATCTGTTAAATGCCACCTGGAGCGCCTGTGAATTGGCCGCAGTATTATAATCGCAGCACAGCGGGGCCGCCGCACTAATTAAATTTAGTGGGCGGCCCTTTTTTGGAATTACAGCGGCGGGATTTCAGACAAAGACATGGAAAAAGCAGCGCGCATACTCCCCGGAAATGACGTATGGAGGGTGTTTTGAAATGACAAACGTTTGAGTGTGGTTTGCCGTTGTAAAAAAGGCCTTCTTGCATTATAATTATTCTGATAAGGTACCAAGAAAAAAGAAATTTACTGCCTATTTTTAACTGTTTGTCTCATTGGGGGATTAACCGGCCCATACCTGGCAGTCTTTCTTAAAAGCGAGGAGGAACACATATGAAGCGCAGTGCAGGCAAGGGGATCGCATGGATATTGGGCGTTATTATAGCCTCAGGGGTATTGGCAGGCTGCGGCCAGCAAGCGCCAAAGGAAAAAACCGTGGTCAAAATTCTTTATAACGTGAATTTTAAGCAGGTGGAGGAACTGGTGGAATCCACCTATGAGGATATTGACTTGCAGGTGGAGCTGTCGCTCTACCCCAGCGAGCAGCTTCGCCGTCTGGACAGGGGGATGGGTCCGGATCTGCTGATCACAGCGCAGCCTGATACGAATCTGGTGCGACAATATTTGCTGGATATCAGCGACACAAGGGCCAGCGCCGCCTATGACGGAACCATTATGAATGCCTGGAAAACCGATGGGAAAACCTATATGCTCCCGCTCCCCGGCGTGTACAGCGGATATGTGGTCAACGAGACGCTGTTCGAGCAGGCGGGTCTGCCCCTGCCCGCCGATAATACGCAGCTGGTTGCCGCGCTTTCCGAGTTAAAGGCAAAGGGACTTGGCGTCGGGGAAGATGGCGTCAGCTTTTCCATCATGAGCGACTTTAATACGGCGGTGGGCTTGTTCTATGTGGGCAACATGGTGCCTGATTTTCTGGGAACAGTTGAGGGCGTGAAATGGCTGGCGGATTTTAGAAATAAAGAGGCGACCTTCACCGGCGTCTGGGAACAGAGCTTCGCCCTGTCGGATGCCCTTGTGGCCGCCGGCGTCATGGACCCCGCCGATATTGCCCGCCAGCGCAATACCGTCCTATGCAAGAACCGTTTGAGCAACGGGACGCTTGCGGCCGCTTTTGGAGATTCCGCGCTCTATTATGAGTGCGTCGCCGCCAACCGGGAGGCGGTAAAGGAAGGGGAGTCGGAGGCGTATACCTACCGGATGCTCCCGCTTTTCAGCAACGAGGGGAATGAACCCTGGTTTCTGTTCTCGCCGTCGGCCCTAATGGGCGTTAACAATAGCATCAGTGAAGAAAAGCAAGACGCCTGCAAGCGTATTATGGAGTTGCTCTCCACACCCGAGGGTCAGACCGCTTTAATTGAGGATATAGGCGGGGGCATGTCCTGCCTTACGGATTACCAGCAGCAGGAAGCTTTGATTCCCAGCGGCGTAGAACCGTACGTGGAATCGGGATATATTTACAATGTTTTGTTTCCAAGCAAAACGGTGGAATACCTGGGCGGCTACGTGAGAAACATTATGTCCGGCAAATGCTCGGTGGAAGAAGCCCTGCGGTCCATCGACCAGTTCTATTGTGATGGAACGGACGAGGCCGCCTACGATTTTTCAGTCATTGGGATGGTAAGCCGCGACCTGCTGTTGGAAAACTTTAATGTCCGGCGCAGGGAGACAGAGCTGGGCAACTTTATAGCGGACTCCGTTGCCGAGGCCTCCGGAGCGCCCATTGCGGTGGTTAACGGCGGCGGAATCAGAGCCAGCTTTTATGAGGGCGTGGTCTATGGCGGAGATATCGCCGTGGTGTGCCCCTTTGACAACGAGATTATTGTGCTTGAGATGGAGGGACAAACCCTGTGGGATATGCTGGAAAACGGCCTGTCTACCTGTTCGGACGAGTTTCCGGGCGGGCGGTTTTTGCAGGTTTCGGGGATCCATTATACCTTTGACAGCAGCCGGCCGGTGGGCAGCCGGCTGGTGAGCGTGAAAATGCCCGACGGGACGGACCTGGACCCCAGGGCCCGCTATCAGGTTGCGGTGACGGACTATATGGCCGGTTCCAAAACCTATGCCGAAGGTAATGGGGACGGTTATGCGATGCTCAATTACTACGACGAAGCCGCGCCGAAGGGAAGCGTGAAGCTCATAAAGGAAACGGGTCTGACTTACCGCGACGCCTTGGCGCAGCATTTTGAACAGCATCGGGATAGTGTTGTGGACGTAAAGCTGGAAGGAAGAATTACGGATTTGGCGGAGGACAAATAAAGGCCTGGCAGGCGGCGAGGATGGAGGGACATTGAAAACTTTCATAGAAAAGAATGATAAGCGCATAATACTGTTTTTGGCTCCCGCATTGCTGCTGATGGTTGCCGGGCTTTGCGTCTTTGCCATCACAGTATACCATAGAGTATCAGAGCACACGGTGACCAATATCAGCGGGGTTTACCTGAGGGAAATGACAACGCAGATCAGCAGCCATTTCCAAACCAACCTAAACAGCCAGTTTTCCCAAATTCGTACGATCACCAACGCCATATCGGAGAATGACCTGAAGGATGAGGACAGCCTGAGACATTTTCTTGCACAGGCGCAGACGGACAATGATTTCACGCACATCGCATTTATCAACGACAAGGGAATCACCTACTCTCCGGAAGGCTCCGTGCCTGCGATGTCCAAGATTTCCGGACTTGACAAATTGCTGTCCGGCTCCGGGGAACTGATCTCAGTCAACGAAAATATTTGGGAAAGCGGCACGATCCTGCTGGGCACCAGCATAGCCCCCATGCGGTTTCAGGACAGCCGGCTGGTCGCTGTAATCGTGGGGCTCCATACTTCTGATATTGGCGCAAGGCTGGGGATGGACAGTAAGACGGAGACAAATTCCTACACCAATATCGTGACCCGAAATGGGGATTTTGTGATCAAAAGCGTCTTTTCAGAGGACGTGATACACGGGGCTAATTTGCTTACGGTCTATGAAAATCAGGCGAAATTTGACCAGGGCTATGATTTCCAGTCCTTCCGCGCAGCCATCGATGGGGGTGAAAGCGGGCTGACGCTGTTGACAGTGGGCACGCATCACGTGTATCTTTATTATATGCCGATCGAGGGGACGGACTGGTACATGGTAACCAGCATGGCGTTCGAGACAGTTAACGATCAGATTGTCTATTTAAGCCAGTTTATGGCGGTGGTAGGCATGGGGATCTTTTTCGTGGTGTTCGTCACGGTGATCACGTTCTTCTGGCTGTTCAGGCGCAGCGAAAAGCGCAGCAATGAACTGCTGCGGATGGAAAAGGAACGGGCGGAGGCCGCCAACCGCGCGAAAAGCGACTTCCTGTCCCAGATGTCTCACGAAATCCGCACGCCTCTCAACGGCATTATGGGAATGGTCGAGCTTGGGAAAAACCATATCGACGATCCCGGCCGGATGCGCAACTGCCTGGATAAGATCACCCTTTCGTCAACACATCTCCTCTCCCTGATCAACGATATTCTGGATATGTCCAAGATCGAGAGCGGAAAAATCGAGCTCCACCCCGAGCGGTTCGACTTGGGAAGGCTTCTGCGGGCGCTGACGACTGTGTTTCATGTGCAGGCGGTGAATAAGCAGATTGATTTTCAAATTTTCCTCCGCGGCGAGGTTGCGGAGCATCTGGTTGGAGACGCGCTTCGCCTGGAACAGATTCTTACAAATCTGCTTTCCAACGCAGTGAAGTTTACATCTGCCCACGGATATGTTAGTCTAAACGTAGCGACCTTGCGCCGCGAGGAGAGACAGGTATGGCTTCGATTTGAGGTGAAGGACACCGGGCGTGGAATTGCACCGGAAAATATTGAACGCGTTTTTGAGCCCTTCACCCAGGAAAACAGCGGGATTGTGCGGCAATACGGCGGCACCGGGCTGGGCCTGCCAATCACCAAAAGCTTTGTGGAAATGATGGGCGGCTCGATTGCCGTCTCCAGCGAAGCAGGCGCGGGCAGCGTGTTTACCGTGGACCTGCCCTTCGCCTACGCGCCGGATGATTTGATCGGAAGCCCGGAGCGCTGTGGGAACGGCCAGCGGGTATTGGTTGTAAACCGGACGGAAGAACTAAGAACACATTTCTGCGACGTGCTGGCGTTGGAGAACTTCCGGGTGGACGAAGCGTCCGACGCTAAGACCGCCCTGCGCAAGCTGGGCGCGGCGGCGCAAAGGGGACTTCCCTTTGAAATGTGCTTTATAAAGTGGGATACATCTGAGGATATGCAGCTGTTTGTCGCTCAAATTCGCAAAACGGCAAGCAGTCCCGCCTTGAAAATTATTCTGACCGGACAGGACAAGGATGAGCTGAACGACGCGGCCGCGGTGTGCGGCGCCGACGCCACCCTGTGCCGGCCGGTATTCCGTTCAAATTTGGCGGCGGTCGTGGCGGGTCTGACGGGACAAAGCCACGACCAGCCGAAAACAGCGCAGTCCACAGCCCTGGCCGGCGCGCATGTTTTGCTGGCAGAGGACAATGAACTCAATCTGGAGATCGCTGTTGCGCTGCTGGAGGACGCCCAGGCCATTGTCACCACAGCTCAAAATGGCCGGGAGGCGGTTGACCGGTTTTGCGAAGCGCCCGAGGGCTTTTATGACCTGATCCTGATGGATATTCAGATGCCGGTGATGGACGGCTACAGCGCAACGCGGGCGATCCGCGCGCTTGCCCGCCCGGACGCGGGACGCATCATCATTTTTGCCATGACCGCCAATTCCTTCCGCGAGGACGTGGAGAAATGTTTGGCCTGCGGCATGAACGCGCATATTGCAAAGCCCTTTATGATGAGCGACATCACTGACGCCTATGTGGAAGCCCTGCAGGGACAGGCAAAGGGAGACTATGCCCGCAAAACGGAAATTGACAGCTAAAAAGGGCTGCAAAAGATGAGGATTGTTAAGAAATGCTAATGTATGACAGGATTTTTCAAATTTTAAAGAATAAAATCGAATGCGGATTGCTGCCGGAGGGGACCAGCCTCCCCTCACGCGCGGATTTGTGCCTGGAGTTTGGAACTTCAGAAAAAACGATCCGGCGGGCTTTAGCCATGCTGGAGGAAAAGGGGCTCATTGAAACATCCCAGAGGAAACGCCCTGTGGTAAGCTCCAAACGGAATGCCGGTCACAGGACCACCGTGCTCGCCCTGGAGAAGATCGACAAAGACGTTACCGGCGATGTGCTGAAAACAGGCGTGCTGTTGTGTTATCCGGTGATAAAAAGGGGCATCTCGCGCTGCACGCTGGCGGATTTGGAAATACCGCGAAAAATCCTGAGCAATATGAAAATCGAAAATGTGCCGGAGTTTTGGAAATTGTCCAAACAGTTTTACCGGTTTTTTGTCGCGCGAAATGAGAATTCGTTGATTCTGGAAGCCGTAGACAGCCTGGGGCTTTCCGACCTGAGGCCGCTGCACGACAATATAGCGGCCAGGAGCCGGTATTATGAACAGATGCTAATGTTCATGAGGGCCCTCGAAACAGGCGGAGCGCCGGAAAGCGTCCATTTTGACGATATGTCCGATATTTATGGAATGGCCGACGGGGCCGCTCCCGCTTTTAATGTCCCCCCCGACTCCACGGTTCTGCTTGGCAGAAAGCAGCTTGAGAAGCTTCTGGAGGTCTCCGAGGTGCGGTACTCTGCCGTATATATGGATATTGTCGGGTTAGTGGCCGTCGGCGTCTACCGGAAGGGGGATCAGCTTCCGAAACACAAAGAGCTTCAGAGGATTTACGGCGTCAGTGTGGACACTACCGTTAAGGCCATACAGATTTTGCAGGAATGGGGCGTTGTAAAGACGGTTCGCGGCAATGGGATCTTTGTGGAGATGGATGAAAACGATATTCAAAAGGTTCAGGTGCCGCCCCATCTGATTGCCTGCCACGTCCGGCGCTATCTGGACACGCTGGAGCTGCTGGCGCTGACCATAGAGGGCGCGGCCGCCTGCGCGGCTTCAACGGTTACCTGGCCGGAGGTGCAGGCGGTGAAGGCTGAAATCAACCGCCTGTGGAATGTGGACTATTTATATGGGCGCACACCGGCCATCCTGCTGGATTTTATCACCGAGCATATCAGGATTGAGGCGTTCGACGTCATTTATGGGCTGCT
Source organism: Enterocloster asparagiformis (assembly GCA_018380885.1). Taxonomy (GTDB): domain Bacteria; phylum Bacillota; class Clostridia; order Lachnospirales; family Lachnospiraceae; genus Enterocloster. The sequence goes on along the minus strand of JAGZSY010000005.1, from coordinate 81,166 downwards.
GCAAAGAAATCTGCGCATCGGCCGCACGATTCCAGGGCTGTTAAACAGGGAAAAGACGCCGGCCAACTGTCAAATCCATGAGCAGTGTGCCGAAGCGGTGGAGGCGCTTTTCGCCGGCAGCCAGGCGATGTTCGCCGAGAAGGCCGCGCAGGCCTTTGAGAGTATCTATCTCCTGATAACGGAGGAATGCAAGCGGCTGGGGTATTACGAGGCCGCAATGCAGGTCTACGATGGCACCGCGTTATGGAAATAAAACCGGGAGCGGTTCCTGGCTTTCCGGCAGCAGGAGACGCCGGTTAAAAATCATACGTCCCGGGCGGAGGGCGGAAAAAGGAAGGAATGGCGGGTGATGAAAAACCGCCGTTCCTTCCTTTTGCTTTGCGGAACAAATTCACATTGCCAAAAGCTGCGGGCTGATTTTGAATATCCGCGTCACGATGGGGTGATATTTTTCAACAAGAGGACCTGTATGGTAAATAGATTGATTCCATTTTCATGCGGTTCCGTTTTCAGCCATACCTCCCCCTGATACTTTTCCGCAGTGGAGCGGATGGAGGAAAGCCCGATTCCATGGCGGCCGGGTTCCTTGGACGAATAAAAGTTTTCGCCGTCCGGGACCAGCTCGCCCGCGTAGCGGTTGGTGACCTCCATGCCGATGGCGTCGCTGCGGCAGGCGATGGATACTGAGATACGGCGCTTCCCGGGCGAAACGGGCAGGCTGGCTTCAATGGCGTTTTCCAGGATATTTCCCAGGATTACACATAAATCCTCCTCCGGAATGCCCGGATTTGCGGGGAGATCGGCGTGGATCTCCATGGGGATGCAGAGCTCTTCCGAGCGGGAATAGCAGTACCGGAGCAGCACGTCCACATAATAAGCCCCGCAGAACGACAGGGGGGACGAGGTCAATGTGCTGTGCGTGATTTTATCCAGATACCGGACGGCGGCTTCCGCGTTTCCCTCCTTTAAAAGAGCGGACAGCTGGGTAAGGTGATGGCGGATGTCGTGGCGCATGGCGCGGATGGTCTCGATCTGGGAAGCCAGCTCCCCATAGTGCTTTTTCTGCATCAGAATCTGATCCTCCATAAACTGCTTTTCGCGGGTCAGCGCTGTTTTCTGCCGGTAAAGCCCGGCCGAACTGCGCAGCAGCAGAAAGCTCAACAGCAGCACGAACAGGAAGCCCGCTATCTCGGAAAACCAGAAGAACCGGATGGGTTCAAAGGCCGGATACAGCCGGTCCGCCGCCAGGGAGGAGGAGAAAATACAGATACCGGCAAGCAGGATCAGCCGGTCGGTCTCCGTTTCCGCGGTCTCCTTGGAAAGGCCCGCCAGGAAGGCGGCAGCCAGAAGCCAGACGGCGCAGATGATTTTATAAGCCCCGGCTGCCCGTGAAAACAGGACCAGACCGCGGTAGGTCATGCCGGGGGCCGCCAGGGACACCGCCAGAGCCACAAAGGGGAACAGGGCGGCTATGTAAGAAAAGGCCGCTGAAAGGTGATTTTTCTCCCCGCACAGCTCCAGGACCAGGAGCAGCGAAAGCGCGTACACCGCATACCGGCAGAAAATTTCAATGTTGTAAAAGGGCACGATGCCGGTGGTGATCAGCTGATGGACGGCCGGCGAGCTGGTGGTGACGGCAAAGGCCGCGCAGATCAGACCGGCCAGCAGGGAACGCCGGTTCCTGAGGAGGAACGCCAGGGCAATCTGGAAGAAGCCCAGGATTGCGGCCAGCACGGTTACGCTCAGACTGGCGGCAAATCGTTGGCCCAGCAGAGAGGCCACCGCGTCCGGCGTTCCGAAGGCCGGCGGATAAACCATACCGCTGTATAAATGTGACCAATCCGAGACCGCAAATAGGAGCGGCACATCCCCGGAGGCCTCAAAGGTCACGGACCCGGAGCGCAGAGCCGGCTCATAGCGGTTTGGATCAGGATTTCCCCGGACGGCCATCAGCCGGCTGCCGATGTAGAGCCGGTAGGAAGAATAGATTTCCGGAAGCTCCAGCGTGTAGAAGGCGGGCGTCTCCGGGAGGGAGAGAACCAGCCGGTAGGAGGCGCTTCCGTGGGGGGAAGCGTAGGGGTCGCCGGCCTCCATGCCCGGGTACTGTCCGATAAAAATGTGATCGTCCGGGAGGGGAAGATCGTGCAAAAAATCCTCCGGGGACAGCAGCCTGCCCCGGTAATATTCCCAGCCGTTGATCAGGTACAAGGGATCGCCCTGATCCGAATTAAGGAACAGAATACCATTGATCGGCTGAACGGATTGGAGTGCGTATTTGTTGTCCAAACGGTAGGATAGCGTAAAAATCCCCATGGAGGCCAGGAAGGCGGCCGCGAGGACAAGGAACCGCGCCGCAAGCGGTTTTATCCGCTGACTCATACCTTATCCCTCCTTCCGCGGTTGCGCCGCTGCAAGATAAAAAGCGCAAAAAACAGAACACCTGAGGCGAGCGCGTAGATTCCGGGGGGCAGGGATTGGGAACCGGGGGAAACAGGTCCGCTTGACGTCCCGACCGCCGAGGCCTCCGATGGGGAGGCCTGCGCTCTCAATGTGAACGTGCCTGTTTCGTGCAGCCAAAAGGTGACCGTGTCTGCCGAGCAGACGGCCGTCCCGAGAACCTCTCCCCGCTGATTTAAGATTTCCAGAACCGGCTGACTGCCGGCCGCCCTCCAGGGGATTGTGACGGTCATTGCCGGCGGTTTAGACAGCGGCACGCCGTCCACGGAAAGGGCTACGCGCAGGCTGCCGCTGTGTGGAGCCGTCAGGTCCACCCGGAACAGGGATTGATCCGGCATATCGGAAAAAAGCCCGGTGTCGGTGGGAATCTCCAGCCGTATGTGATGCTTGGTGATGACAAGGGGCCTGCCGGGATTCACTTCCAATTCCTTTCGGATGCGTTTACCAGACAGGACGGTGTAATCGGCAGTATCCTCCTCTTGCGCCGGTGAAACGGAAAGGTCGGATTCAGGGCCGGATACGGCGGAAGCTGCGGCCGGCGTTTCCTGGCCGGCGGCCGTTTCTTGTTCAGGCGGCTCAGAGCGCGGCGGCGGGGGATCGTCCGGGAGCGCATCCGCTGGAATTAAATACAGGGAATCCGGGACGGCAGGGACACCCGGACCGCCGGACAAACCGGTATGGCCGGAGGGGCCGCTGCCTGTGGCGGACGAATTGTTTTGGCCGGAGGGGACGCTGCTCGTGCCGGATGAACCGCTGTGGCCGGAGTCGCCGCGGTCTGACGACGGGGCTTTTCCCGGAGTATCCCCCTGTGGCGGTGTTGTCACTTCAGGTTCCGCCGGGTTTGAGGGAGGTACGGGGAGGGTAATGGAAGGAGGCGGCTGTTCCCCGCGGTCCCCGCCGTCCCTGTCCCCCTCGATGAGATCATAGTGCAGTTGGTCTGCTGTCAGGTAAATTTTCAGCGTGTTTGAAAACATTCCCTTATATTCCAGGCGGAAATAGTAGGGGACCTCAAACAGCACGTCGTCGTAGTAAAATACGTACATATACTGCGCATCAAAGCTGTTAATGTGCATAAAGCTTCCGTCCACATCTTCCTGCCATTCCCCATCGTCTCCCACGGCATAAAACCTGCGGATTTCTTCCCGCTGCGGCGTCGGCTTCGTCCAGTAGGTAACAAAATAAATCCCGCGAAACGCAGGCGGCGTCAGGGAGAAGGCCCCATTTTCCTGGATAATTACGTCGCAGGGAAAGGAGGAGAACTGATCGGATAAACGGAGTCCCTCGGGAATATCCGGGCGTCCGTATATCCGGTAGGTGCCCGGGGTATTAAATGCAACCCCGCTCAGGTCCCAGGAGAGGGAAAGGGCCAGAGAAAGGCCGTCGTCCAGATAAAAGTATGTAACATTATCATACATCAACTGGCTTTGCAGGTCCTCGGGCGAAGTCCCCTGGGGCAGCGCAATCTGGCTGTCGCGGGGCGGATCGCAGGAGAGAACGGGCAGCTCGCAGGGAGCCTGGGGATCGTAGAGAAAGAAGGGCAGGGAGGTCTTGGCAAGATCCGGATCAATGGTTACGGAGCCGTCGTCGGGGATCTCCACGGTCCCGGCAAGGTAAAAAAGTCCGGTCCCTGCCGAATCCACAGAGTCCAAATCATATTGAATGGAGCAAAAAATTCTGCTGTTGTCACTTAATATAGCTACCGCGGTGGTGTAATCGCCTTTTTCTAATTTTTTACAAATCAATTCCCTGGCATTCCTGCAGTCCGCCAGAATGAGACTGTCGGAGTAAGGAGTGATCACCTTCAAAACTTCAAGAGGGGCTTTCCGGGAAACGACGCCGGTTTGCGCCGCGGCCACGGCGGAGACCTGGGGGCTGGAAGGCGTCGCCTTTTGAGGGATTACGGGGTCTGAAGGTATGGGCTCAGGTAATACGCCCTCCTGAGGGGCGTTTTCCGGGGACGTGCCATTTGGCGCGGCGTTATCTGGTGTAGTACCGTCTGGCACCGGGTTATCTGGCGTAGTGCCGTCTGATGTAGTGTTATCAGGCGCAGTGCCGTTTGGTGTAGTGCTGTCTGGCGTTGTGTTATCCGCTGCCGTACTATTCGACACCGTACCGCCCGCTGCCGTGTTATTCGCTGCTGTGCCATCGGACGTTGTACCCTCCACCGCCTCGGAAGGGGTAGCGCTAAAAGTCCCTGTCCGTTCCATGGAAGGGGACTCGGCCGGGGATAATATCAAAAAGATTGAGAAAAGAATCAAAAAACAGAGAAATTGACATCTTTTTTTCATAGCGTATCTCCAGGCGTTTGCGCTGTAACAGCGCGATTTAAAGGTGATCCGGCTTCATGCCCTTTAGCATATAGTCCAGGTACCGCCGCCTGGCCGCCGAATAGTTCCGGCTGACCAACAGCTCCACCCCGTTTTGCATCAGGAATCCTCTTGGCGTAATCTTTCGTATGCTGCGCAGATTGACAATCAGGTAGGAGGAAATTTTTACAAACCGCGAATCTTGCAGAAACACTTCCAGCGCCTGGTCAAAGCCAACGCGGCTGGTAACGCTTTCCAGTACTGTTCCGTTTGTCAGGTGATAGGTATAGATGTGGTAGTGCAGTTCCACATACATCACAAGGCTGGCCGGAATGGAGTGGATTCCTTCCCTGGTCCGCACGGTCACGCGGGTTTCCGACTCCTTCTCGAATTTGGCCAGTTCCCGCTCCAGAATCCGGAAAAACTCTGCCTTTTCAACGGGTTTTAAGAAATAGTATTGCGCGTCCACGGTGTAGGAGGCCAGCGCGTAGTCCGGGGAAACGGTCAGATAGATAATGGCGGCGGACTCGTCGGCTTTCCGGATGGCCGCACCCACCTCAATGCCATCCAGTCCATCCATCATAACGTCCAATATGTAGATATGGAAGCGCTGCGAGCCGATCTGTTTGAGCAGGGCGTCCGAGGTCTCAAATGCGGTGACGGAAATATCCAGTTCGGAATGGTCTTTTGTATATTCAGCGATCAGATCATAGATCCTTTGCAGGTCCGATAAATCATCATCACAGATTGCGATTTTTAACATGTGATTCCTCCAAAATAATGAGGCCTGTCGGTTGTAACATAAAAAACGGCCAAGATGTCAATTAGGTGTAATTGCGCGTCAATTAGGTGTAACAGCCCAATTTTGATTCGATTTGTGTTAAGATCGAAGAGGTGAATTCAGAAAAAAGATTAAATTAATTCTAGCCTAGTACCACCCAAAAGTCAAAATCATTTTTATCAAAAATCCTTAGTTTTAGCTGGAAAAATGTGGATTCTAAGGCTGTATTTTTTATACCAATTTTTAGGGCAATGAGGCCCTCTGGCAGGGCGGTTTCTTTCTCCAAAGGGCAGAACATGTCGTGTCAGCACAAAATAAAAACGGCGATTTTCCGATTCAGAAAATCGCCGTGCACTTTGCAGAGGATTATAAGCTTTATAAATGCAAGACAACTGAGACGCAAAACACTGTGCCGTCCGTTTTGAATGAAGCCATGCCGCCGTATTTCCTGGCAATGGCCTGTACGGAGGCGGTCCCGATGCCGGTTTGCGGCCTTTTGCTTGAGAGAAAGCCGTCGCCGTTTCGCTGAACGGTCCCGTCAAAGCTGTTTTCAACGGTGATGGCAAAGACGCCTACGGATACCCCCGCATTCACGCGGATGTAGTTTTGGCTGTCCTTCTGCCGTTTGCAGGCTTCCAGCGCATTTTCCAGGCAGTTTCCAAAGACGACGCACAAATCCACATCGCTGATTGGCAGCTCGCTGCCGGCCTGTACAGCAGCGGTAAACTCCACTCCGGCGGCCTTGGCGCGTTCCTCATAATGGCGGATGATCGCATCTACGGCCGCGTTTTCGCAGAAAACGCCGGCCAATTTTTCCGGCAGCCTGCCTTCCATTTCCGTAAAATAGCTTTTTAACGCCTGGATGTCGTCTGCGTCGGCAAACTCGTGCAGAACGGATATGTGCTGCCGGAGGTCATGGCGAAAGGTCCGCTCGCAGGCGATGGCCTCCATCATGGCCTGGTGCTGTTCCTCCTGCATGGCCAGGTTTTGACGGGTCAGGCGGATGCTCTCCTCCAGCACCAGGTTTGTGACAGAGCGGCTGTAGATTTCCCGCAGGATCACGGTCCCGATCAGAAGTACGAGGCACAGGCTGGAAATTTCCAGGAACCAGCCGGAGTAGATGGGCTCGTAGAGGGGCAGCAGGCGGTCCATGACCAGGGTACAGTCAAAAATAACCATACCGCAGAGGAGGACTTTTCCGTGCGGTTCGGACTCAGACCCGCGTCTGAGCGTCCGCAGCGTATTGGCGGTCAGCAGAGCCGCGCCGAGCCACTTGTACAGGGCGATCAGCCTGGAGTAGGAGAGCATGATTTCCAGACCGGCCCGCGGCAGGATCAGATGATAGGCGATGCAGATCAGGCACACAAAGCCCCCAAAGGCGATGCCGAAGGTATCCAAATGGTGATTCAGTGAAAAGAGCTTTCTCTGGATGATAAACACCATGAGAATCATCCCGCAGAAAGACAGGTTTTCCACCAGGTACAACCCATACAGCGAGGGAAAAAATGTCTTGATTACAGGATAGCAGGTGTATCCGAAAAAAAGCAGGCAAAACAGAGCGTACAGAGCTGGCAGCGGATTTTTACGGTTTGCCGCCCAGATCATCAGGGAGACGAGGCCGGTCAGCAGCGTCATGGTCAAAAGGGCCGCGCGCAGATTCAACCGCAGCGCCGTCATGGAGTAGATGGAATCGGGCGTTCCAAGCGCCGGGGGATAGGTAAGGCCGCCGTAGGAATTTGAATAATTGGAAACTGCGAGCAGCAGCTCCGCCTGGCCGTTCGCCTCAAATGAGAGGATTTTTTCAGCGGTCCCGGTCCTGTAGTGCCCGGGGGAGATCTGCCCCAGGCTCAGCCGCTCTTGGCCGTTCACATATAAGCGGCAGGCGGAAAATACTTCCGGCAGGTAAATGGAGTAGGTCCGGGGCTGTTCTGGCAGCTTTACGGTGAGCCGGTAGGTTGCGCTGCCGTAGGGCTGCCCGCCCGCGGTCTCAAAGCCGCCCAATTGTCCTGCGAACACATAGCGGTCCGGCGCGGGAGAGGAACAACAAAAATCCTCGGGAGTGAGCAGGGCGCCGCCGTAAAATTCCCAGCCGTCCACCAGCCAGACATAACCCTGCCGCTTAAGCGTTGCGCTGTCCAGCTCCATGCGGCCGTAGGCGGCGCCTGGTCCGGGAGCGGTATATTTGTTATCATGCCGGTACAGAAATAGGCACAAAGCCGCCGTCAGGCCGCAGAGCAGCAGTAGGAGCAGCGGTAAACCGGGCTTCAGGCGGCTGCGTCTTTCCGGGGCCGCGGATTCCTTGGGCTTTTCCATCAGCGGTCCCTCCGTTTTGTCCGAAATGCGGCCAGGGCCGTTACGCCGCCTGCGGCGCAAAGCGCGGTCAGGGACAGGCCCCAGCCGTGAGAAGCCGGGGCGTTTGCGGGCCGGACTGCGTCCGCCGCCGCGCTTTCTGTCTCAGGACCGGCCCCGGGGAGCAGGTCCGTCTGGGACGGCGCTTCCGAGGGATTGGACGGCGTTTCGTCAGCATGCGGTGAGGCGGAAGCGGGATAACCGGGGGCCGGCGCGGTGGAAGCGCCATCGCCCGGATTTTCATCGACCGGAATCTGCGCTCCTGCGGGCGGGATATCGGGATCTCCTTTTGCGCCAGGGCCCGTAGGTACGGAGGCGCTTTCCGGCAATGCGGCGCCCGCGTCTGTTGCCCCGTGAGCCGGCCCGGCGGCATTCTCCGGCAATGCGGCGTCCGCAGCTATTGAACCGTAAGCAGGTCCTGCTTGGAGCGTCTCATCCGCCGTCTGATGCGCGCCCGGTCTGCCGGAACCGGCGTGGGACGATGAGGAACCGGAACCGCCGCTGCCGCCGGAGCCCTGATTGGTGACGGGCGGGACCGATTCGGACGGCAGCTGTTGGGGTGGATCCTCTGTATCAGGCCCGGGCGGGGGATCGTCGGGAAAATGTTCTCCGCCGTCGGAGCCGGGCTGTTCATCCCGGTCTCCGCCATCCCGGTCCCCGCCGGAGCCGGGATTGATTACGCCCTCTTCGCCGGGAATGAGTGAGATCAAATTGCCCCAGCCCGCGTGGTTCTCCAGCGCAAGTAAAAGCGGCTTGGTGATGCTGTCCGCATTCATTTGAAAAAGATCTCCAAATAGAGGGCGCTCCTGCCATTGAACGGCATCCCAATCGGTTACGTCTGTCCAGGTAGTCCCGCCGTCCTCAGAGCACCAGAGAATGGTTCCGGGCTCTATGACCGAACCGTACCAGGAGAAGAAGGTCAAAACGTTGTCGTCCTGTGTGACAGACTCCAATATCGGCAGGGTGGGATCGCAAATCCACACAGGGAATGTGAAATCCTCGCCGTTTTCAAGTCCCAGGCCCTGCATATATGTAGGCAGGGAAACGGGGATATCGATTTTACCCAGCGCGCTTGTGTCAAGCTGCTCTACCGCCTGGTCGTCGTAGAGGAGACGAATGTCCAAATATTGTCCGTCGGTCAGGACATACCGCTGGATGTCAAAAAGCCCCACCGCGTTGTAGGTCGTGGTCGAATCGGCGTTTTGTTTAATTTGAGGATCGATTCCCACGCGCCGTTCGATGACCTGCCGGATCACGGTGTTCCCATCGGGTTCAGGCGACAGGACACAGGTGTCCAAAATAACTCCCGCATCCGCCACAACCGCGCCGTTTCCTTCCGCGGACAGCCTGCAGCCGAACAGGTCCGCCCCGCCGGGAGCCGCTACGGCACAGGCGTTCTCTCCCTGGACGTCTATGCTCAGGAAGTAGGTTTTGGGGGAGATATCCGGCGCGAATTTCAGTCCTACCGCTCCGCTTCCGTAAGAGCGGATACTTCCGCCTCCTTTATATTGGTAGATGGGAGAGCGCTCTTTCCTGTCGGCGGTTATTAAAACGGCCACACCGCCCAGGCCGTCCCGCCCGGCAGCGGTGACATTTATCCGGTTCAAATTCTGGTTCCAGTCTGGGGAGGTGAACCAGGGGCTGTACTCGCCGGTGCTTTTGATTTCCAGAACCGGCATGTCCACGCCGTCGCCCACCAGCTCCAGGGACGACGCAGAGATATAACTTCCGTCATATATCAGGCCGAAGGCGCCGGTGTGGATCACGGCCGGTTGATACAAAAACGTGCACGACCAGTTCGGGTCCGTGATGGTGATGGGCCTTTCCAGGATCGCCTCGCCGCCCAGGTCGTCGAGCTCGTCGACCCACTGCATGAGTTCTTCCTCGGTGGAAATAGGCGTGATGTCCGGCTGCGCGGCCAGCAGCGCTGCGTTCGCAGGAGTTGCGGCATCAAGCAGCGGGGGCTGTCCAAGGGCGTTGGAGGACGTGGCGGTGCCTGGCCGCAGGTGCGGCTCCTGGGCGCCGGGAGAGTTAGCAGAGCCGGCCTGAGGTTTCAGCTCCTGCGCGCTGGAGGATGTTGCGGTGCCTGGGGAGCCGGCCGCGCCGGTCTGCGGTATCGGCTCCTGCGCGCCTGGTGAGCCGGCCGTGCCGGTCTGCGGGATCAGCTCCTGCGCGCCTGAGGAGCCGGCCGTGCCGGTCTGAGGAATCAGCTCCTGCGCGCCTGGGGAGCCAGCCGCGCCGGTCTGCGGAATCAGCTCCTGCGCGCCTGGTGAGCCGGCCGTGCCGGTCTGAGGTTTTGACTCCTGCGCGCCGGAGGAGTCAGCGGACCCGGTCTGAGGCTTCAATTCCTGCGCGCTGCTAAAGTCCCCGGCATCCGTCAGCGGCTTCGTATGTTCAGCCGCCCCGTGACCGCCCGCGGCTTCATCAGCCGCCTCCGGTTCCCGCACCTGGGGTGGGTCCGGCTGTTCCGGCTGTGCGGCGTGCTCCGTGGCGTTGGAATCCGTAGCAGTAACCAGTTGGCCGCGCTGTCCGTTCGGAGACTTTTGAGGCGTAAATAAAAGAGCTTCCTGTTTTGATGCGAACGCCGCGCCGCCCTCCGGTCCTACGGAGGCGACAGACATCCCGCCGATCAGAAGCCCTGATATCAGAAGAAGAGAAAAATAGGCCCGCATACTAATGCACCTCCCCCGGGGTGGGCCGCAATGCGGCCGTGTCCCGTATCCGTTTCAGCGCATAGTCCTCGTAGGCGCGCACAACCTGTTTTTTGGTATATTTTGAGATTGGAATCGGAATCCCCGTATCCGTCAGAAAGAAATCGCTGCGCAGCGCCATAATCCAGCTCATGTTGATCAGATAGCTTCTGTGGCAGCGCAGGAAATCAGAGTACCCTCCGGCCTGCCGGATCATCTCCTCCAAGCTTTTTAAAGGGATTCGGACCGGGATGTTCTCCCCGTCCAGATGAATGACGCTGGTGTTGTCAAAGACCTCTATAAATATAATCTCCGCGATGCGTATTTTCCGCAAGGTTTTTTCAGTTGACAGCATAATGAATTTTGACTGCTTTTCAAGTAGCTTTTGGCAGCGGTTTAACGCGTCAACCAATTTTTCGTACACCAGGGGCTTTGTCAGATAATGAGCCGCGCTCACCTCAAAGGCCTCCACGGCGTGGTCCGTACTGCGGGTAAAAAAGACGATCGGGCATTCCCGGTCCCGCTTGCGCAAATCCCGCGCGATCTGCATCCCATCTTCATTTTCCAGATAAATATCGATAAAAATCAAATCGTACCGTTCCGGAACAAAGTCTTTAAAAAAATCCAAGCCATTTTGATAGATATCTACCTGATAGGGCGGAAGTCCGTTTTCACAGCAGTACCGGGAGATCTGTTCACAGAGAATTCCGGCATCCTTTTCGCAATCCTCGCACACTGCAACTTTGATATTCATTTATATCCGCCCCCTGTTTTTAACCGCTTTATCATTCTGCTACTATTTTAATCATTGGCCGCAAGAATTGTCAACTTGCATCGACGGCCCGCGCCGCCGCACGGCCGTCTATTTACCACAGGAATCGCACAATTCGCCACAAAACCGGTCACAATGCCTATTTTTATGCTATAGAAGGTATATAAAATGAGGAATACCAGGCGTCTTGCATCGAAATAGGGAGGTGGAACGATGAAAGTGTTGGCGGTAGATAACCGGCCGGACCGTCTTAAGGAGTTGGCGGCTTGTCTGCAAACAGCATTCCCGGGAGCAGAGATAGTGGAATTTACTGCCCCCGGGCTGGCTGTGCAGTACAGCTTCAAAAACCATGTGGACGTGGTGTTTACCGAGCAGGCAATGCGCCGCCTTGACGGGATTCAGGTGGCCGAGGGGATTCATTTTTTCCGGCCGGAGGCCATGATTTATCTTATAACCGCCGCAGGCGCGCAGACGCGCAATACGGCGCACAGGGACATCATCGGCTGCTTTACGCGCCCGTTGATTGCCGAGGATATCCGGAAGCGGATATTGGCAGACCATGAAATTTGGGAGCGAAGATTGCGGACGAAATGTTTTTTTATTCCAAATAATTCCAAACCAAGGGGAGATGAGTTATGAAATCCATACAGACAAAATTTATCATATTAATTTTAAGCTGCGTGTTTATCTGCTCGGCCGTGATCGGCGGGGCGGGGATTATCAATGCGGAACGGGTGGTGGATCAGGACGCGGCCATGATGATGAATTACCGCTGCAGTGAGCTGGCGTCCGAGCTGAACGCGCTGTTTTCGCGGATTGAGCTATCGGTCAAAACCCTGACCGTGTTTACCAATGAACATTTGGAGAGCGTGGATCGCCTGAAAAACGATCAGTCCTACCAGCAAAAGTTCACCGAGCAGCTGGAGTCCGTGGCGGTCAACGCGGCGAATAATACGGAAGGCGCCGTGGCGGTATATGTGCGCTTTAACCCGGCCTTTACGCCCCCGACATCAGGCTTGTTCTGGAGCAAAACCAACCTCAACGGCAGCTTCCAGCGGCTCACTCCCACGGATTTTTCCAAGTACAGCCCGACGGACACGGAGCACGTGGGCTGGTACTATATTCCGGTAAAAAATGGAAAAGCGACCTGGCTGGCCCCGTATTCCAATGAAAATATCAATGTACAGATGATTTCCTATGTCATTCCTATTTACAAGGACAACGAAACAGTCGGCGTGGTGGGTATGGATATCGATTTTGACATTATAAAGGATATGATAAACGACGTACATATCTATGACAGCGGGTATGCTTTTTTAACCGACGACAAGGCCAACGTCATGTGCCATAAGACATATCCCTTTGGCATATCCATGTGCAGCGTGGATAAGAGCCTGATTCCCCTGGTCACAGAATTGGAAAACGGCACCAGCGGAAGCAGCCTTTTTCAATACACAAACAATGATGTGAAAAAGAAGATGGCGTTTCGCACACTGCGCAATGGGATGCGGCTGGCGGTGACCGCGCCCCTCACGGAAATAGACAGGAGCAAGAACACGCTGCTGCTGCAGATCGTGATATCGTTTCTGGTCATCGCGCCGCTCTCCGTGCTGGTGACGGTTCAGATTACCAGGCGGATGATCAGGCCGCTCAAGGAACTGAACACGGCGGCAAAGAAAATCGCAGAGGGGGATTTGAGCATCTGTCTTACCCAGCAGTCCAAGGACGAGGTAGGCACGCTGGCGGACAGCTTCCAGCAGACGGTCAACCATTTGCAGAAGTACATCAATTATATCAACAGCCTGGCGTACCGGGACGCGCTGACAGGAGTGAAGAACAAAGCCGCGTACCAGGATGCGGAGCGGCGTCTGGAGGAGCAGATGCGGCGGGGGCGGCCGGAATTTGCGGTGGTGGTATTAGATATCAACGACCTCAAACACATCAACGACCACTTCGGACACGATTTTGGCGATATGCTGATCATCGACGCCTGCAAGCTGATCTGCAAGAGCTTTGCCCACAGCCCGGTTTACCGGGTGGGCGGAGACGAATTTGCAGTGATTCTGGAGGGGGCGGATTATGAAAATTACCAGCAGCTGCTGGAAAATTTCAAGAATGCCGTGATCGACTACAACGAAAACAACCATCAGGACAATCACCTCTCTATTGCGCGGGGGATCGCGATCTACAACAGTGAAACCGACCTGGTGTTCTCCAATGTGTTTAAGCGGGCGGACGATGCCATGTATCAAAACAAGGCGGATATGAAACGGAAATGCGCCGCGGCGCAGGCGGAGGAGGCCAAGGGCGAAACGTCCTAGAAACGGGTCTGCCGCCGGTAAATGTCCTGTCAAAAACAGAAGCGGCGGGAACTGGCCATTCAGTCAGTTCCCGCCGCTTCTGTTTTACATGAACTTCATCCCTCCGCCTGCATAGCCGCAACGCCCAGGCTTTCGTCCGCCGTGCCGCTTGGATGGTAGACCTTTACAGGATTCTCAGGCCGCCACCATTTCAGCAGATAGGCCGCGACGAACATGAGGGCCACGCCGCCCATGATCACCCAGGTGACGATCCCCGCTCCCAGCATGCCCATCTGGGCGATGACGATGGGCGGAATCACCTGGAGTCCCACGATGATGGGACGGTTGAAGAGATCGGAAATACCGGAATCCTCGATTCCTCTGGATTTCAGATCCGGGTCCACGACGCGCTGGAGAAGCACCCCCGTTGCTGCAACCCCGGTCGCGTGTCCCCATACCATCATGTTGCGCTCAAACCAGTCGTAGGGAGAGCTCTTGGCACCTACCGCCATAAACCAGATCCAGGTGATCAGGAAGCCTGCCGCGCAGACAACCAGAAGCGGAACGGCGTATTTGACAACCAGCGCAATCTTGACGGAACCCACGCCTGAGATGATCAGGAAATCCGTGGAGGTGCCGCTGATACGGCTGATGGTGCTTCGATCGATGTATTTGACGGCGCCGGTGCGTTTTAAAATGCCCTGGACGATGAAGCCGAACAGGAGCGCCATGCAGAAGGCGGGAATTTCCGCCGGAATCAGTGTTTTTAAGTACTGGCAGAGGTAATATCCGCAGAGGGAGGGGACCAGCACAATGGCCAGATGGAAGGCCATGGGGTCCAGGCAGATGCTGGAAATGGTGATCTTGCCGCCGCTTTTCTGCTGATCGGGGTCGACCAGGCCGGTCCTCAGCTCCCTGGGCAGGCTCTTGGGATCGGTCACATAGTGGGTGTAGCCCTTGCGGGTGCCCCAGTTGATAATGGCCACGCCGCCGATGATGCCGCCCACGATCCCCACAGTGGCGGTGGTCATGGCCAGGTCCGTTGCCTCGGCCCAGCCCAGCCCTGCAAAGGTGGAGCCCACCGCGGCGGCGGTCCCGTGGCCGCCGTAAAATCCGGTTGCCATCATCAGGCCAAAGCCCGGGTGCAGGTCAAAGAAGCGGTTCAGCACGTAGATTCCCAGCAGCATGCCCACGCCGTACTGCAGCACCGCGATGCCCGTGATATTGAAGAACATTCCGCCGATGGCTTTGCCGGTCATCTGTTCCTTTGCCGGTTTGTCGCCGATGGGCATCGCCGCGAATATCAGCACGATCAGCACGCTGGCGTATGTGCCCAGGCTGCCGGAAAAGGGGATGAGGCCCATGCCGCCCGGCCCGAAGGCCAGGGCCAGAAACCCCGCGATCAGAGAGGGGGGAATCAGCAGCCTCTGGAATATTTTAAGGTTCGCTCTCAAAATCTGGCCGATCAGCAGAAGCCCCGCCATCAGGCATACGTCGGTAAATACAGTCCACAGTGTCATAGCCGCCTCCTTTTAGGGTGAAAGAACGGCGCCCAGAGTGCTCCCAAATAAAGGGAAATCTCTGGGCGCCATTGCCCGTGTTGTTTGTTTCATTCATTTTTTGCAAATTATAATCGCTATTTTGGCAAATGTCAATAGGTTTTACAATATTTTTACTGTTAAAGCAACAACTTTTAAACTGTGGAATGTTTTTTCGCCGCACAGGCCGAAAACAAATTGACAAATAGATTTTACTGTGCATATAATTGATTCAATTCGTTTGCAAGGAGGCATAGCGTTGGCAGATTATAACCATAACAGTGAAATCTTTGATGTGATTATTATCGGCGCGGGCGTGGTTGGAAATGCCGTCGCCAGGGAGCTGGCCCGCTACCGGCTGCGTGTGGGCGTGCTGGAGAAGGAGCCGGACGTGTGCTGCGAGACCAGCGCGCGCAATTCGGGCGTGCTTCACGCGGGGTTCAACAACAAGCCGGGCTCGCTGATGGCGCGGTTCTGCGTGGAGGGCAACAGGATGTTCGACCAGGTGGCCGCGGAACTGGACATTCCCTATAAGAGGACCGGCAAGCTGATCGTGGGCTTTACGGCCCAGGACCGGGAGCGGCTGGAGCAGATGAAGGCTACGGGGGACCAAAACGGAGTGCCGGGCCTGGAGCTGATCGATAAAGAGCGGATTCATCAGATCGCCCCCGCCGTCGGCGGGGAGTTTGCCATGTGGTCGCCCTCCACCGCCGTTTTAGACCCCTTCCAGTACACCGTCGGTCTGGCGGAGAACGCGGCTAAAAACGGCGTGTCCTACTACTTTTCCCGGGAGGTGACGGGAATCGTCCGGGAGAACGGGGTCTACACCATCGCCGCCGGGGCGGAGCGCTTCCGGTCACGCTGGATCGTCAACTGCGCGGGTCTTGGCTCCGGCCGGGTCTCCTCCATGCTGGGTATTGACGGCTATACCATCTATCCATGCCGGGGCGAGTATTTTATCCTGGACCAGAAGGTGGGGCCCCTGCTCCCCGTGCCCGCCTATCCGGTGCCCAACCCCAGGGAGGGCGGCCTGGGCATCCACCTGACCCCCTCCGTGGACGGAAACGTGTTCATCGGGCCCAGTTCGGAGTACATCGACGCGGACGACGACTACTCGGTGACCCAGCACACCATGGATCTGCTGATCGCCGACGGGGCCAGGATATTCCCCTACCTGAAGCGGGAGCATTTTATCCGCAACTTTGCGGGGATTCGCCCCAAGCTGGCTCCCAAGGAGGAGGGAGGCTACCACGATTTCGTGATTGAGCGCCGGGAAAGCGCGCCTTATGCGGTGAACCTGGTGGGAATCGAGTCCCCGGGACTGACCAGCGCGGTGCCCATTTCCAGGGAGGTGGTGCGGCTGATGGAGGAGGTGGAGAAGCTTCTGCCCAACCCTGATTTCGACCCCATCCGCAGGCGCGTGGTAACCTTCCGGGACAAGACGCCCGAGGAGCAGGCCGAGCTGATCCGGCAGAACCCGGATTACGGCGAGATCATCTGCCGCTGCGAGAGCATCACCAAGGCGGAGGTGCTGGCTGCGATCCGCAATCCCCTGGGGGTTCACACCATGACCGGCGTCAAATACCGCTGCCGCGCCATGATGGGGCGCTGCCAGGGCGGATACTGCCAGACCAGGATCGCGGAGCTGGTGATGCAGGAGACGGGCATGTCCAGGGAAGAGATACGCTACAACCGGGCGGACGGCTGGATGTTCACGGGTTCCGTGCGCTGACCCGGTATTTTACGCGAAGCGGGAGGACGAATATGAAACCAATCCATAAACAAGTGATTATCATCGGCGGCGGCCCGGGCGGTCTGGCGGCCGCGGTGGAGCTGCATAAAAAGGGAGTCAGGGACATTCTGGTCATTGAGCGGGAGCGCCATTTAGGCGGCATCCTGCGCCAGTGCATTCACGACGGCTTCGGCCTGACCCGGTTTGGCGAGACCTTAAGCGGGCCGGAGTACGCGGACCGCTTTATCCGCCAGGCAGAGGAGCTGGGCATCGAAGCTGTCACGGACACCACGGTGACGGACGTGACGCCGGACCGGCTGGTGACGGCGGTTAACGCCGGTGGTCTGACCCGGTACCAGGCGGACGCCGTGATCCTGACCATGGGCTGCAGAGAGCGCACCAGAGGCGCGCTGTCCATTCCAGGCGAGCGGCCGGCAGGCGTGTACACCGCCGGGGTTGCCCAGACCTACATCAACCTGAAGAACACCATGGTGGGCCGCAGGGCGGTGATCCTGGGGTCCGGGGACATCGGCATGATCATGGCCAGGCGGTTGACGCTGGAGGGGGCGCAGGTGCTGGCGGTATTTGAGATACAGCCCTATCCCAGCGGACTGGCCCGCAACATCGAGCAATGCCTGAACGACTACGATATTCCCCTGTATTTAAGCCACACCGTGACAAATATCAGGGGCCGCTCCCGCCTGGAGGCCGTCACGGTCAGCCGGGTGGATGAGCACATGAAGCCCATCCCGGGGACGGAGCGGGAGATTCCCTGCGACACCCTGATTCTCTCCGTGGGCCTGATCCCGGAGAACGAGCTGTCCTTAAAGGCGGGTGTGAAGCTGGACGGCCGCACCAAGGGACCGGTGGTGGATGAGAATTACCAGACCAGCACGCCAGGGGTGTTCGCGGCGGGCAACGTGCTCCACGTCCATGATCTGGTGGACTTTGTGTCCCTGGAGGCGGAGCGCCTGGCGGACGCGGTGGCCGCCTACGTGGAGGGCAAAGAAACGGCGCCCTGCGGGATTCCGGTGGAGACGGACGACCTGGTGGGACACACCATCCCCCAGTCTGTCAGCGGGACAAGGGACGTGACCCTTTCCCTGCGGGTGAGAAAGCCCCTGAAAAACTGCCGCCTGGAGGTGCGCCAGGGGGAGGCGGTGCTGGCCTCCAGAAGGCTGAAAAAGGCCCTTCCGGCCGAGATGGAGCAGATCAAGCTGCCCTGCGCCGGGCTGGCCGCCGATCAACCGGTAAAGGTGGTGATTGTCAATGAATAAGACGTTTACCTGCATCCTCTGCCCCAACGGATGCGAGATCGAGGCGGATTACGAGGGTGTGGAAATCCGGTCCATTGAGGGAAATCTCTGCCCCAAGGGCCGGGATTACGTGATCCAGGAGCTGGTGAAGCCCATGCGCAATATCGCTACCTCCGTGCTCCTGGAGGGCGGGGAGCTGCCGCTGGCCAGCGTGCGCCTGGATAGGCCGATCCCCAAGGGGAAGATCTTTGAGGTGATGGAGGAGATCAAAAAAAAGCGCCTGAAAGCCCCGGTCGCCATCGGGGACGTGGTGATCTCCGACGTGCTGGGCACAGGCGCCAATGTGATTGTGACAAAGAACATCAGCTGATAAAGCGCAGGCGGTGGGAACGGGCCGGAAGGTCAGGTTCCCGCCGCTTTTTCTTGAAGGCAATGGGCCTGGGGCGGAGCTTGTGGCCCGTCGATGAGGCCGGGCAGGCCCTCCAGAACCCGAAGCGCAATCCGCCCGGCCGCGGCGCCGTTGGCGCCGTCCTTTCCCTGTATGTTCACCGCGAACACCCAGGTGTTTTCTGCCGGCCGGGCGTACCCGACGAACCAGCCGTTGACGTCCCGGTGCTCCACGGTTCCGGTCCCAGTCTTTCCCCAGAGGGGGAGGCCGCCGGGTTCGGACAGGAACAGCGCATCCTTTACCGCGCGAATCTGTCCGGGGTCAAAGGGCAGCGTCTCCGCCTCCAGCCGGGTCATCAGCTCCACCTGCTCTACCGGAGAGATCTTTAACGTGGATTCAACCCAGTATTTTCCAATACCGCCGGACAAATCCTCGTTTCCGTAGTGGAGCGCGTGAAAGGTCCGCCGCAGGGTGTCCAGGCCGCAGGACTGGTCCAGGGAATTGAAGTACCAGTTTACGGAATTTTTCATGGCGGAGGAGAGGGTGTGATCCCGGTTCCACGATTCAAAGGGGTTCATAGCGCCGTCCCACGCCAGGGCGGTGCAATCCGGCGCGATCACGCCGGCCTGAAGCGCGGCCAGGGCGCTGTAGGGCTTGTAG
Source organism: Enterocloster asparagiformis (assembly GCA_018380885.1). Taxonomy (GTDB): domain Bacteria; phylum Bacillota; class Clostridia; order Lachnospirales; family Lachnospiraceae; genus Enterocloster. Next base: position 61,937 of record JAGZSY010000005.1, on the reverse strand, counting down.
GTGGAATCGGGGGAAATCCGCGTCAGCGCTTCCTTGCGGTTATAAATGTAATACCGGTCCGCGCCCGTGTCGTACAGCACAAAGCTCCCCTCATACCCCTCAAAACAGGCGCTTAAATCCACCTCCGTCTCGTTGGCCGCGCTAAAGCGGTAGTAGTCGTCCGCCTCCGCGCTTGCGGCCACAGGCGGCACGGCGCAGCAGGACAGGGCGGCCGCGAGCACAAACGCCGCAGCGCCCCGGACCTTGTCCCGGCGGGTTTCCGGGCGGTATGACTTGATTCCCAATATCCGTTTGCGCAGCTCTCTGGCGCTTCCGCCCAGCCCGGCGGCGGGAGTGCGGTTAATTCCGGAGATTCCGGCGGCGAACCGGATCAGGGTGCTGCCGTAGGGGATGCGATCCTGTTCCTCCAGGCAGGAGAGAACAGCCGCGTCGCAGGCGGCTTCCCCATCGCTCCTGAGCTGGTTTACGGCGATCCGCACGGCGGGGTGGAACCAGTACACGATCCGGACTATGCAGGCCAGCTGATTGACCAGGGTATCCCGGTGTCTGCAGTGGAGAAGCTCGTGGAGCAGGATAAAACGCAGCTCGTCCGGGGACAATCTGCCGACAGCCTCGATGGGCAGCAGGATACAGGGGCGGAGGACTCCGGCCGTGACGGGGGTTTTCAAATACGCGGTGCTCAAAACAGGGATATCCCGCCGGATGCCAAGCTCCCGCCTGCAGGAGTCGTACAAGGCGCGGACCTCCCTGTTTTGCAGGGGCAGGGAAGCGCGTTTCAGGCGGCTGACGCCGAGGAGGGAGCGCAGGGCGGCTGCCGTCATGAGGACGACGCCCGCGATCCACACGGAGAAGGCGATCTGGTAGAACCACGCCGGCGCCCGGCCGCTTACGGATACGGAAAAATCCCGCAGCCAGCCCGCGGCCGCGTCCTGGGCAGAGCCGGTCAGTTCCCTGGAAATCATGTGTTCAGCCGCCTGCAGCGGTGCCGTCCATGGGAGCGCGCCGGAGCGAGAACCCAGGCGCAGCGGGAGAAAGGGCGCGGCCGGGAGCAGCAGAAAGGGGAACCAGAGCCGGTAGAGCGCTCTGGGGGACAGCCGTCGTTTCAACAAAGATTTTATGGCAATAATGAGGATAACCATAAACAGGATTACAGCGCTGCACGTCCACAGGCGGACCATCAGCGAAACTATCATAATCAGCGCTCCTCCCCGCAGCTGCTTTGCAAAAGACGGCGCAGCTCCTCCAGGTCCTCCTGGGAAAGCTGGTCGTTTTTGATGAATGCGGTCAGCATATCGGAGACATTTCCGTTGTAAAACCGCTGCAGAAAGTGTGAATTTTCCTGTTTCAGATAATCCGCCTCCTCCACCAGAGGGGTGTAGATGAACACGCGACTTTGCTTCTCGTAGGACAGTGCGCCCTTTGACACCAGCCGTTTCAGCAGGGTGTGGACAGTCTTGGGACTCCAGTCCGTGGTTTGGGTCAGGCGGTCCGTCACCTGGTTGGTGCTGATGGGGGCTGACTCCCAGACCACCTTCATCACCCGGTATTCAGCTTCTGAAATCTGTGGCAGCTGTTTCATAAAAACCTCCGATTCTTACAGTTGTAATATAAAAATTATAAGCAGGATTTCCGGCGTTGTCAATGCCGGGAAAGCGGCGCCTTATTTTTGATTGACTTTATATACTACATGTGTAATAATTAAGGGCAAACCGGAGACAGAGCCGGTGATCAGAAGGGAGCGGAATATGAGACGCAGAAGAAGGGCAGGGGCCGGTATCGCAGTCCGGGCCGTGATGATAGTGCTGTTAATTGCCGCGGCGGCAGGTATTTTCCTGTTTATATGGCACAGGCGCGCGCAGCCGGAGCCGAAACGTCCGGACCAGCTGCTGACAGAGTACATGCAGCTTCTTTCAGCCGGGAATTACGAGGCCATGTACGATATGCTGAACGCCCAGAGCCAGGTGAATATCAGCCGGGAGGAGTTTGTCACAAGGAACAAGAACATATACGAGGGAATCGGCGCGTCCGATATCCGGGTGGAGATAAAGGGCACGGAGCAGAAGGAAAACGGGTCCGAGGCGGTCAATTACCAGACTACCATGAACAGCCTGGCGGGGGAAATCAGCTTCTTCAACCAGGTGGATTTCCGGCAGGAGGAGATACCTGTGGAGGGAAACGGCAAGGGGACGGCGGAGTACAGGATGATTTGGAACGACTGGGTTATCTTTCCTCAGCTGGGGCGTACCGACAAGGTCCGGGTGAGCACCGACAAGGCGGAGCGGGGCAGCATCCTGGACCGGGACAGAAATCTCCTGGCGGGCAAGGGGACCGCGTCCCTGGTGGGCCTGGTGCCGGGGAAAATGAACCGGGATGCGGACGGGCAGGGCGGATATTCCGCGGAGGATCTGCAGAGGCTCTCCGGACTGCTGGGCCTCTCCCCGGAGACGATCACGAAAAAGCTTTCCGCCGGATGGGTGAAGGACGATTCCCTGGTGCCCTTGAAAACGCTAAAGCACGTGGATGAATTGAACCTGCTGTCTGATCAGCCCGACGCCTCCAATCTGGAGAATCAGGCGCTCCAGGAGGAGCTTCTGACCGTCGCCGGGGTCATGATCACGGACACAACGGTGCGCTCCTACCCGCTGGGCGAAAAGGCCGCCCATTTGGTGGGCTATGTCCAGAACGTGACCGCGGAGGACCTTGAGAAGCATCCGGGGGAGGGGTATCTGACGGACAGCGTGATCGGCAGAAACGGCATGGAAGGCCTTTACGAGAAAGAGCTGAAGGGGCAGAACGGCACGCGCATCGCCATCGTCACCGCGGACGGGGAGGAAAAGCTGGTGCTGGCTTCCGTTCCGAGAACCGACGGGCGGGACATCCGGCTGACCATCGACAGCCGCCTCCAGCAGGATATCTACGATACCTACCGTGACCGCAAGAGCTGCGCCGTGGCCATGAATCCCCGTACGGGGGAAGTCCTGGCCCTGGTGAACACGCCCAGCTACGACAACAATGATTTTATTCTGGGCATGTCCCAGGAAAAATGGACGGCCCTCAACGAGGATGAGGCGAACCCCATGCTAAACCGCTTCCGGCAGCGCTTTGCCCCCGGCTCCTCCTTTAAACCCATCACCGGCATCATCGGCCTTTCCACGGGCGCTCTGAGTCCGGAGGAAAATTTCGGCGAGACGTCGGCTGGCTTAAGCTGGCAGAAGGACGCGGGCTGGGGCGGCTACTATGTGACCACCCTGCACGGCTATAGCCCGGTAAACCTGGAGAACGCCTATATTTATTCCGACAATATCTACTTTGCCAAAGCGGCCTTAAAGATCGGCCGCGAGGATTTTACGGCCGGGCTGGACGCCCTGGGCTTTAACCAGAAGGTCCCCTTTGAGATCACGCTGGCCCAGGCCCAGTATTCCAACACGGAGACCATTGAGACGGAAATCCAGCTGGCGGACAGCGGGTACGGGCAGGGGCAGGTGCTGATCAATCCCGTCCACCTGGCGTGCCTGTACACCATGTTCCCCAACCGGGGGACGGTGCTGAAGCCGTATCTCCTGTACCGGGACGATCCCGCCCCGGAGGCCTGGATTGAAAACGCCTGTACGGCGGAAAACGCCGGGATTGTTGAAAGCGACCTGGTGAAGGTGATCAGCTCCGAGCACGGGACAGGTCACAAGGCCATGCGGGACGACGTGGTTCTGGCAGGCAAGACGGGCACGGCGGAGATCAAGGCGTCCAAGGATGATACCGGCGGTACGGAGCTGGGCTGGTTCGCTGTGTACACCACGGATCTGAACCTGGAAAATCCCCTGCTCATGGTGAGCATGGTGGAGGATGTGAAGAATGACGGCGGAAGCGGAGTGGCGGTGGAGAAATCCAGAGCCGTATTCAGCCGGTACATCAAATAACGCCACAGCAAAAAAAGCCATCCCGCGCAGGCAGCTGCGCCGCGGGATGGCTTTTTTTGCTGGTTATGCGCCGATTGTCTAGTTTCTTCTGTCCTCCACCAGCAGGGTGCGGATGGTGTCCGGGGAGGGGTTCCAGTTCAGGACATAGAGCGTATAGATTCTGCGTGGATTCAGGTTAACCCCCATGGTGATCAGCGCGTTCTCCGGCCGGGCGGAGCGGGCGACTCTCAGCGTGTAGCTGCCGGAGGCCATGGGGCTGAAGCTGGTGGCCTGGGAGAAGTTCACCGAGTTAAAGTAAATATTTCCCAGAGAGGCGTTGACGGGCCCGGTGTAATAGGCCAGATTGCATACCCTGAAGCAGGAGGTGGCATTGGTGGTGGGACAGGCGGTGTCCGGGATGGAGATCAGGTCCAGGCCGCTGGAGGAATTGACAATGGCGATGGTTGCCATGCCGTCGCCCACGTATATGGACTTTTGGAGATAGATGTAACGGTTGGAATCGATGACGGTAAAGGTGTGGTAACCCTGGGTGACCTGCCGGTACCCGGTGATCTCGGGGGAATCCAGGCCCGTGTAGGCAATCCGGCCGTCTATGAGAACGGTAAAGGGGTTGTAGCCCACGGCTGCGTTCAGCAGGCGGACCGCGCCGCGGACCCACTGGTTGTTGTTACAGAAAAAGCAGGGCGCCCCCACGCCCGGAAAATACGGGGGATAGTCCGGAATTACGCCGCCGTCGGGGGCGTAAGGCGGCATCACGGAGAAATCGGGGTCAATATCGTCGTCGTAGGGCGGCACGGACATATCGTAATCCGGGTAGGAAAAATCAGGGTCGATCACATCGTCCGTGTCTTGCGCCGCGTAGAGGGGAAAAGCATCATATTCGTTCATCGGTTAACCTTAATAGTGAAGTTATGATTAGTGTATGTGGATTTCGTGGGATTGCCACAGGGGCAGCGGAAATTAACAGAATCTCTATAGAAGTGGCTATGGGCTTTATGGCTTTTGGATGGGGCGGTTCCGATTTTTATAAAACGCAGACAGGCGGCCGGTGCCGCACCTGGCCTTATACGCTTGTGACGGCTCTGTGTGTAACCAAGTTACGGAAAACCTCCAAATCTTTGTTATAATTAAAACAATCATAAAAATCAACACATGGAGGATGGGAAAGCAATGAAGGTATTGATTATCGGCGGAGTGGCCGGAGGGGCCACAGCGGCAGCCAGGCTGCGGCGCCTGGATGAATCGGCGGAGATCGTCATTTTAGAGCGGAGCGGCTACGTCTCTTACGCAAACTGCGGGCTGCCTTACTATATCGGCGGGGTGATTGAGAAAAAGCAGGCGTTGACGCTCCAGACAAAGGAAAGCTTTTGGAATCGGTTTCATATCGACGTGCGCCTGAAAAACGAGGCGCTGTCCATTGACCGGGAGAAAAAGACGGTTCGGGTGAAGCGGCTTTCGGACGGCAGCGAGTACGACGAGCCCTACGACAAGCTGATCCTGTCCCCGGGCGCAAAGGCGCTGAGGCCCTCCCTGCCGGGGATCGACAACCGTCGCATATTCACGCTGCGCACGGTGGAGGACACCTTCGCCATCCGGGAGCAGATCGAGCAGGCAAAGCCTGAGAACGCGGTGGTCATCGGCGGCGGTTTTATCGGGCTGGAGATGGCGGAAAACCTGGTCCACGCCGGCGTTAAGACCACGCTGCTCCAGCGGGGGGATCAGGTGATGGCCCCGCTGGACTACGATATGGCCTGCCAGCTCCACAGCTACCTGCGGGGGCGCGGCGTGGATTTGCGGCTGAACCAGACCGTGACTGGGTTTTACGAGGAGGATGGACGGCTGTGGACGCAGCTGGAGGGGCGGAAGCCGGTGGCGGCCGATCTGGTGATTCTGGCCATCGGCGTCGCGCCGGAGACCCATCTGGCGGAGGAGGCCGGGTTGGAGCTGGGGATGCGGCGGTCCATCCTGGTCAACGAGCGGATGGAGACATCGGATTCCGATATCTACGCGGTGGGCGATGCGGTCCAGGTGCGCCACTTTGTCTCAGGAGTGGATGCGCTGATCGCCCTGGCAGGTCCGGCCAACAAGCAGGGGCGCATCGCAGCGGACAATATCTGCGGACGCCACAGCCGTTTCGACGGTTCCCAGGGCTCCTCCATTATCCGGCTCTTTGACATGACGGCCGCTTCCACCGGCCTTAACGAGAAGGCCGCCCAGGCGGCGGGCATTCCCTGCGAGGCGGTGGTGACTTGCCCGGCCAGCCATGCGACCTACTATCCGGGCGCCAGGGACATGACGGTTAAGACGCTGTTTAACCCGGAGAACGGCAGGATACTGGGCGCGCAGATCGTAGGCTTCGAGGGCGTGGATAAGCGCATCGACGTGCTGGCCACCGCCATCCGGGCCGGAATGACAGCCGCGGACTTGGAGGAGCTGGATCTGGCCTACGCGCCGCCCTACTCCTCGGCCAAGGACCCGGTCAACATGGCTGGATTCGTGATCGGGAATATCCGCAGCGGTCTGGTGAAGCAATTTAATTGGAAACAACTGGAAGATGTGCAGCGGCGGAACGAGGCTGGCCAGGTCACGCTTCTGGACACCCGGACGGAGCGGGAATACGCCCAGGGGCATTTCCGGGGAAGTGTGAACATTCCGTTAGATGAGCTGCGGGACCGGCTGTCTGAGCTGGATCCGGCCAAACCGGTTTACGTCAACTGCCACAGCGGGCTGCGCAGCTATCTGGCCTGCCGCATCCTGACCGGGAATGGGTACGACTGCTACAACTTCTCCGGCGGCTACCGGTTTTACGAATATATTGCCGGGGACCGGGACTACGACGAGACTCCGCGCCATGCCTGCGGGGTGGAGATCGGCTGATCAGCCTCTTTGACAATTGAATAGAAAGGCGGGAATCATTTCCGCCGCAATCAATAGAAATGCCGGTTTCCAGAGGGCGAAGGCCCGGGTACAAGGAAACCGGCGTTTTATTTTGATGCAATTGAAGGTTTGGCGCGGCCAGGGAGTTTACAGACCGCCGGCCTGCGGGGCCGGCCGCAGATCCCGTCTGCTGATTCTTATCGGGCGCTGCGATCAGGCTTCCGGCAGTTTAAATCCCCGATGATCCCGCTCTCCGAGAACAGCGCGGTGGCGCCGCCGGTGTGCAGATAAATGACGGTGCTGCCCTTTGGCACGCGCCCGTCGCGGATGTGTTCCATCATGCCGTGGAAGCTTTTCCCTGAATACACGGGGTCGGTAAAGATTCCCTCGGTCCGCGCAAGATAGCGGATGTCGTCGTTGGCGGCGGGGCTGGGAACTTCATAGCCATCCCCGTAATACTGGCTGCAAACCGTAAACAGGTCCGGGGTCACAGTCTCCTTTGCGCCCAGCAGGCCCAGGGCTTCGTTTGCCAGGGACACCACTTCACCCGCGTAGTCAGCCGGCTTGGGGCCCACCGCGATGCCCACCAGCTTCGTGCCGCTGCCCATCAGAGCCTTGCCCGCGCAGAGGCCGGACAGGGTTCCGGTGCTGCCTGTGGCGGTGAACAGATAGTCCGGCTTCAGGCCGATGGCCCCGGCCTGCTCCATGGTCTCCACAAAGGCATCCACGAACCCGCAGGCGCCCAGAGGCAGGGAGCCGCCGGTGGGGATATTGTAGACCTTGTGGCCCTGGGCCTCCAGCTCCCTTATGCGGCCCTGGATCAGGTCCTGGGACTCCTCCATGGTCTGCTTGGTGCTCCTCCCGTTTGCCGGGATAATGTTGATCTCGGCGCCCAGGATGGTATCCAACAGCAGATTGGCCCGGATATCCGCCTCGTCCGGCGTCACGATGGCCGCCAGGAACAGCACCGGGTTCAGCCCGCATTTGCGCGCCGCCGTGGCCGTCTCCATGGCGTGGTTGGACTGGGTGGCTCCGTAGGTAACCACGGTGTCGCAGCCCTTTTCCATGGCGTCGCGCAGCAGATATTCCAGCTTGCGGATCTTATTGCCGCCAAAGAGCGTCATGCCGGAGAAATCCTCCCGTTTTACATAGAGCTCCACGCCGTATTCCTCGGAGATCCGGTCCAGCCGGTGCAGGGGGGTGGGGTAAAAGCCCAGATGCAGCTTGCCCAGGCGTTCTAGCCTCCCTCTTATTTCTGTGATTGATTCCATGATGATTAATCCCCTTTCCTGGGCGCGGCTGTAAACGCGCGGCGCGCGGCCGTTTAAACGCGAATTTCACCCCTGCCCTGATGTTTTGTTCCTGATAGCTAAAGAATAGCATATTGCCGGGCAACCTTCAAGAAAAGCCAAAATTTTTGGCAGGGCAAAGCCCTTTTTTTGCAAATATTTACTGGAAATGTCTAACAATTACAAAAATTATCTCCATATATATAGAAAACAATAAATATAACCAGACAAAAGCTCTTTCTTTTTTGGTAGGATTATGATAAAATGGGATTTAATCGGCAAAAGTTTATTAGTCATTTTGTGTCTAGCAGGGAGGGGAGCAATGGAGAAAATCATTCTGACAACTGAGAGCGGATCGGATGTACCGCAGGCCATGGCGGATGAACTGGGAATCCGCATTGCGCCGATGCATGTAATCCTGGGAAGCGAGAGCTATCCGGACCGGTCCATTCCGGTTGCGGATGTTTTCGCGTTCTTCAAGCGGACGAAACAGATGCCTACCACGTCGGCGGTGAACCCCCAGGAGTACGCCGTCTTTTTCCTGAAGCTGAGGGAGGAGAATCCGGATGCGGAGATCATCCACATCGCATACTCCTCCAAGGCCTCCTGCACCTACCAGAATGCAAAAATCGCGCTGGACGATCTGAAGGACCGGCGCATCCGCCTGATCGATTCCGAGACGGTGTCCAGCGGCATCGCGCTGCTGCTGTGGAAATCCGCCCAGGTGATCAAATCCGCCCGAAGCGCGGACCAGGCGGAGGAAATGATCCGGGGCCTGATCCGCCGGGAGCGGGTCTCCTTTCTGCCGGACACGCTGGAATACCTGCGGGCCGGAGGCCGCGTCTCAAACGCCGCCTACCTGGGAACCTCCCTGCTGCGCCTGAAGGTGCTGATCAACATGGTGGACGGCAAGCTGGTGGCCTCGAAAAAGTACCGCGGCGACATGGAAAAGGTGTCCTTCCAATATTTGGAAGGTTTTGTGAAAACCCACAGCCCGTCCAGGGAAGCCATCTTTCTCTTTTACGCCGAGGGATTTTCCATGGCTCTGCTGGAACGGCTGCAAAACCGCTGCCGCCAGATGGGATTTGAGCAGGTGCTGACCGCGGACATCGGCTGCGTGATTTCCTGTCACGGAGGGCCCGGCGTCATGGGTCTGGCCGCCTTTGCCGGCGAGGCGTAGGGCGGATGGGAGAGTGGATCGCGGGGCTGACCGCTTTTGGGCTGTATTTTTTATATGATTGGAACAGGGTATACCGCAAAAACGGCTGGATGAAGCCGTTTTTCGCCGCGGGCAGCCTGCTTCTGACAGGGGTGGGCCTGAGGCTGATCGCGGCCGCCTGGACGGCGGGGGTGCGTTTGTGGCTGCTGCCGGCGGCGTTTTTCCTGGCCGGACTGATCCACACGCTGTTTTTTATCCTGCCCTTTGACGACACCTACCGCCAGGAGGCGGACGGGCATAAGGTATGCAGGACCGGGGCTTACGGGCGCTGCCGCCACCCTGGAATCTGGTGGTTTTTCGGCTGTTTCACCTGCCTGGGACTTGCCTGCGGCGGGTGGGAACGGCTGCTTTTGTGCCTGACGCTGTCCGCCCTGAATCTGGGATACGCCTGGTATCAGGACCGGCTGATTTTTGTCAGAGAGTTTTCGGATTACGAGGATTACCGTAAAACGGTGCCATTTTTAATACCAAAGATGAGAAATGGTGGTGAGGAGACAGATGACATTTGAGGAGAAACTAAAGAACCAGGAATACGACCGGATCTGGCAGGAATACTGCGGCTTTCTGGAGCTGGACATGGAGGCGTACATGGGGATCCAGAACAGGCTGCTGGAGGAACAGATGCGCCTGTGGTGTGCGAGTCCCCTGGGAAAGAAAATCTTAAAGGGCCGTATACCCCGGGATATCCGGGAATTTCGGAAGATCGTGCCCCTGACAACCTATGAGGATTACGCGGACGTCCTGCTTTTGAAGCGGGAGGACATGCTGCCGGACAAGCCCATTATCTGGATTCAAACCACCTGGGAGGGCGGAAAGCATCCCATCAAGGTAGCCCCCTACACAAAGGGCATGCTCCAGACCTATAAGAACAACGTGCTCACCTGTATGCTGCTGTCCACCAGCACGGCCAAGGGCAAATTCGACGTGGAAGCCGGGGACACGTTCCTCTACGCCCTGGCGCCGCTGCCGTACACCACCGGCCTGATTCCCCTGGCGCTGACGGACGAGGTGGACATCGAGTTTCTGCCGCCGGTCAGCGAGGCGGTGAATATGACTTTTACGGAGCGGAACAAGCGGGGCTTCAAGATGGGCCTGAGCAAAGGCATCGACTTCTTTTTCGGCCTGGGCAGCGTGGCCTACTATGTGAGCCTGAGCGTGGCTTCCCTGTCGGAGGGCAGCAAAAAGGGCGCGTCTATGCTGAAACAGATATGCTCCATGTCCCCGTCCATGATGGCCCGTTACCTGAAGGCCAAGCGGGAGTGCAAGCGGGAGAACCGCCCCTTAAAGCCCAAGGACATTTTCAAGCTCAAAGGCTTTCTGTGCGCCGGGACGGACAACCGCTGCTATAAGGACGACCTGGAAGATCTGTGGGGCGTGCGCCCGGTGGAGGTGTTTTCCGGTACGGAGCCCAGCTGCATCGGCACCGAGACCTGGAACAGGAAAGGGCTGTATTTCTTTCCGGACGCCTGCTTTTATGAATTTATTCCCGAGAGCGAGATGTACAAGAACATGGAGGACAAATCCTACACGCCCAATACGGTGTGCATGGACGAGGTAGTTCCCGGGGAGGTCTATGAGATCGCGCTGACCGTGCTGAAGGGAGGCGCCTTCGCCCGCTACCGGGTGGGCGACATGTACCGCTGCCTGGGCCTCACCAGCAAGGAGGATGAGACGAAAATCCCCCGTTTCGAGTACATTGACAGGATTCCCACCATTATCGATATCGCGGGCTTCACCCGCATCTCGGAAAATTCCATCAAAAATGTGATTGAGCTCTCCGGCGTGGAGGTGGAGGACTGGGTGGCCCTGAAGGAATTTACCCAGGACAAAGGGCGGCCCTATCTGCACCTGTACGTGGAGCTGTCCTCCAGGGCGGTGGTGAACCGGGCGGTGAGCAGGGAGCTGTTAAAAGAGCAGCTGACCATTTATTTCAAATATGTGGATCAGGATTATCAGGACCTGAAACGGATTCTGGGAATGGACCCCTTGGAGGTCACGATCCTGCGCTGCGGCACCTTTGCCGCCTTTAAGCGGGGGACAGGCAAGGTCCTGCGGCATATCAACCCATCGGTTCACGATGTGCAGGAGATGTTGAAATTGCAGGAAACGCCTGACGGACGGAGGACCTATTAGCCTATGAGCAGTTTTGTATTCATTTCCATAACGGCGCTGTATTTTTATGCGTTCCTCATGCTGGCATTCCTGACGGCGAAAAAATCTAAGCTGATCGGGGACTTTATCGCCGTGCTGTTCACCATGATCCTGTGGACCGGCGGCTCTCTGCTCATGCGCCTTCAGGCCTGGCCCGGCTACCGGCTGTGGTATCACTTCTCCCTGGCCGGAATCTGGCTGGTGCCCTACGCGTATTTCTGCTTTATCCGCGACTTCTGCGGAAAACCCGCGAAAACCGCGCACCGGGTGTGGCTGCTTCTGTCCCTGGCCGGCTGTCTGGTGAACTTAAAGACCGGCTGGCTGCTGGACGCGCCCCACATTGTGCAGGCCGGCAAGGGCATACGGTTTGTCTACGACATGACGTGGCGGGTGGGAATCATGTACGGCCTTTGCCTGCTGATCGTGCTGCACACGCTGCTGCTCGTGATCCGCTCGCGAAAGAAGCAGGGCATGATGTCCCAGGTGCTTCCCCTGCTGTTCGGGGAAATGATCCTGTTTCTCGGAAACCTGGCGCTGCCGGTATTCAACGGTTTCCCCATCGATATTCTGGCAGGAGTGGGCAACGCGGTGGTGATGTTCTACACGCTGTACACGCGCAGGATGTTCCGCCTGACCATGCTGATGTCACAGGGAAACTGCATCATCATCGCCATGGGCATCAGCGTGGTGGCCTTCTACAACCTGGCCCAGTCCCTGGATGCGCTGATCCGCGTGGAGATTCCCATGCTGGCTTCCTCCAGCGTGATGATTGTGGCCGTGCTGACCATGCTGGCCACCATGTGCATTTACCTGGTCACCCGCGGTTTTTTCGACCGGCTCTTTGTGCGGGAGGAGGTCAGCCAGACGGAGCGACTGGGAGAGTACACCACCCAGGTGTCCCGCAGCCTGCGCTTAAACGAGATTTTAGGGGCGCTGGTGGACGTGATCAAAGACACGCTGAACGTAAAAAAGATTTACATCTGCATCCGGGAGGCGGACGGCAGCTATCCGGCCACCTACAGCAGCAGCCCACTGGACGACCGGAACTTTTCCATGGATCCGGGGCACCCCATGGTATCGTGGCTTAAGAGCCACGACACCTGCCTGCTGATCCGGGATTTCAAGCGGACCGTGGAATACAAGTCCATGTGGGAGGAAGAAAAGCACCGCCTGGACACCATGAAAATCGAGGGCATTTTGCCGCTCAAGGACAACGACGACCTGGTGGGAATCGTGCTTTTGGGCCGGAAGGAGAAAAAGGGGAAGTTCCAGCGGGGATATTCCACAGAGGATATCAGCTTTTTAAATTCCCTGGAATCCGTCAGCTCCATCGCGGTGAAAAATTCCCGGCTCTATGAGAAGGCCTACATGGAGGCGCGCACCGACGAGCTCACGGGCCTTCTCAACCGCAAGTATTTCTATGAGGTGCTGGAGGAGAGCTATGAGAGATACTCCAAGACCTCCCTGGCGCTGGTGATCTTCAATGTGGACGACTTTAAGCTGTACAACGAGCTCTACGGCAACCAGGAGGGGGACAAGGCCCTGGTCCACATCGCCAAGATCATCAAGGGCACGGTGGGGGACAACGGCTACTGCGCCCGTTACAGCGGCAAGGAGTTCGCCGCCATTCTGCCGGAATTCGACATCTATTCCGCCCAGAACCTGGCTGAGAATATCAGCCGCCAGATTCAGAATATGAACCGGATTTCCACGGACATTTACCTGAAAACGCTGACCGTGAGCTGCGGAATATGCGCCGTGCCCTATGCGGCCGCCTCCCTGAACGAGCTGGTCTCCAATGCCGACAGGGCGGTGTACCACGTGAAGCGCTCCGGCAAAAACGGGATTCTGGTGTACTCAGACGGCATCATCGGCCGACGGGAGACGGACGAAGGGCTGGATAAGAAGCACAAGAGCATGTACTCCGAGTACGCTCCCACGATCTACGCCCTGACCGCGGCCATCGACGCCAAGGACCACTACACGTTCCAGCACTCCAAGAACGTGGCCTACTACGCGGAGGCCATCGCCAAGGCCATCGGCACCGGCGACGAGTACCGGGAAATTTTGAAGGAGGCGGCGCTGCTGCACGATATCGGCAAGATCGGCATCCCGGAGAATATCTTAAATAAAGAGGGAAAGCTGACCGCGGAGGAGTACGACGCCATGAAGCGCCATGTGGAGTCCTCGGTGGAGATCATCCGCCACCTGCCCTCCATGGATTACGTAATCCCGGCGGTGCTGGGTCACCACGAGCGGTTTGACGGCAAGGGGTATCCCCGCCGGATCGCGGGCAAGGACATCCCGCTGGCGGCCCGGATCCTCTGCGTGGCGGACTCCTTTGACGCCATGGTGTCAAAGCGGTGCTACAAGCCCAGCATGTCCGTGGATTTCGCGGTGGGAGAGCTGGAAAAAGGCGCCGGGAGCCAGTTTGACCCCGAGCTGGTGCCGATTTTTGTCGAGATGATCAAAAGCGGCGAGGTGGTGCCGGTGATCGACGAAGGGTTGATGAAGGAGTAAACATTAACAGGGCGGTTCTGGGAGCGGTGAAGTTCCCGGGAGCGCCCTGTTTTTTTGTGGAAAGGAGGGCCCGGTGGCTGCCCCGCTCCCGTCTGCGGTTAATTCACTTCTTCGCTTGTATTGTTTAAGCAACCGAATTATAATGTACCTGATGGAGAATACAAATATTAATTACAACTGTATTGAAAGATCGTGCGATGGGAGGAGGCCCATGGGACTTATTTTATTAGTGGAAGACGAGCCGGGCGCTGTGGCGCTCATGGGCAGATATATTGAAAACAGCCCGCTTAAGCACAAACTTATAACTTTTCCAAAGGCGGCCGAGGCTCTTTCTTATGCGTTGAAAAGCAAGGTTGACCTATTCATTTTAGATATACAGCTATTGGATTATCGGGGGACCGAACTGGCCAGGCAGCTGCGCTCCATACCGGAATACCGGTTTACACCGATCCTTTTTACCACGGAGCTGGCTGGGGAGGAGCTGCCCGCCTACCGGGAAATCAAATGCTACGATTTCCTGGTGAAACCTTTTACGGAGGCTGAATTTCAAAAGGCACTTCAAGCGGCCCTTGAGATGGGGGCACAAATTCAGGCGGCTCCGGAAATTCTCCGAATTGAGCAGAAGCAGTTTCTGTTTGAATACGAGATCAGAAATATCCTCTACATTGAATCTTTTGGAAAAAGGCTTTTAATTCATGCCGCGCAAAACGGCGGAAGCGAAGTAACAGATCGGATTTCGGGTTATAGTCTGTCAAAGCTGCTGGACATGGCGCCGCAAAACCGTTTGCTGCAATGCCATAAAAGCTTTTTGGTCAATCCGGTTCATATTTGTAAAATAGACAAGACAAACCGCCTGCTTTACCTGAAGGGGTGCCAAACAGCAATCCCGATTGGTGAAAAATATCAGAAGGCAGTGTTTGAGCGTGAAAAGCCATGACAATTTCTATCTTTTTGCAGAGCGTATTGGACGGGCTTCTCCTGTCTCTTTCCAGTCTGGGGCTGCTGGGCCGGTCAAGGGGAACGCTGGATCGTCTGCATCCGCTGCTGTTCGCCGGCGTCTGCCTGCTCTCCCGCCTGGGGCTTGGGGACAACGATTCCGAAATGGCATATGCCGTGCTGCCGGTGGATCATATCGTTGCGTTTCTGTTCCTGTTTCTCGGTGTGCTGTTATTGAACAGCCTGTGGTTTCAAAAGAGCGAGGGTCACACGCTATTCGGCACGGTTGCGGCCTTTGCGCTGTATCTCCTGTTGAGGGAGCTGTGTCTACTGTTCCTGGCCCTGTGCGGCCTGGCGGAACCCGTGTGGTATCTCTATGTGGGCCGGGTGCTGCCCCTCTGCCTCTGGCTGGCGCTTTGGAGCACGGGGGCGCTCCGGTGGCTGAGGGACAAGCTGTCGGATGGGGATATCGTTATTTGTATGGTGTGCAGCAATACGGCGCTGCTGCTTTTGTTGCTGCTCCTCCTGTTTCGGTTTGACTTCTCCGCTATGCTGGGCCGGCTGACGGCGACGATGGGGGCGGTGGGACTGCTGGCGGTTTGCGACGCGATTGCCATGCTGCTTCGGCAGCACCGGATACAGGTCCGGCGGAGAACCGCGATGCTGGAGCAGTATCTTCCTCTGGTGGAGGAGCTGATTGAACAGGTGCGGGCGCGCCAACATGACTTTAACAACCAGATGATGGCGGTTGCGGCGGCGGTTTCCACTGCGCAGGATTTGCAGGAAGCGCAGGAAGCTGTGACCTCTCTGCTCCAGCATGTAAGGCTGGACGGCGCGGATAAAGAATTATTAAAATGCGACAGTAAAGTAATCAGCGGCCTGCTGTTTGGAAAAATAAAGCAGGCGGAATTAAAGCGGGTCCGTGTGGAAGTGACGATAGCAGGGGCGTTTCTTGGCCGGTCCTTATCTGAGGCCGACTGGGTGGAGCTGATTGCTATTTTGCTGGACAACGCCATTGAGGCGGCCTCGCCGGGAGACGTGCTGTACGCCAGAGCAATGGGGGAAGCCGAGGGCATCCGTTTTTCTGTTTTGAATCCGCACGCGGCTCTGTCCAACCTGGAGTTTGTCCGGATGTTCCGGCGGGGCTGGTCAACAAAAGGGGGAGGGCATGGTTATGGCCTGTATAATGTCCGCCAGATTGTGGAACGGCACGGAGGAAAGATCGTTACCGGAAACGACCGGCTGAACGGAATCCCCTATATCACCATTGGGGTATTGGTTTCCTGAAAATTAAAGTATAGAATAGCAGGGGTTTTATGGGAGAGCCGTTTCGTTCCCATAAAACCCCTGTTTGTTCCCACGGCCTTGTTTTTGTGGCGGCGGATGCTAATATAAAGGTGCAAATAGATAAAAATCAACTGAAAGGAAGTGCTGACATGCGAAACTTTATATTAGAAGGGAAGAAAATAGCCAAACCGGTCCTTATCGCAACGTGTCTGCTCACGCTGCTGACCTGTATTCTTTCCTGCACCCTGTATCGGGGGTATACCCTCCATTTTGAACTCGATCCATGGGAAATCGGCACGGAGTTTTTAAGCCTTTTGTTTCCCCTGTTTGTTACCATACCGATTTGCTGGCAGCTTTACTATGAGCGCCGGGACCGTTTTCTGACCTACACGCTTCCCCGGATTGGCAGGCGCCGTTATTTGGTTACAAAATGGAGTGCGTGTGCGGTATCCGCATTTATTATAATGGTGATCCCTTATTTTATCGCCGCTGTGTTTGCGCTGTATGTCAGGGCGCCGCAGGAGCTTTGGCCAATCCCCGAGGGCTACGCCCATGTATTCTCAAACCTTTATGCCGAAACCCCGGTTCTCTATGCATTATTGCTTTCCCTGTGGAAGGGGCTGCTGGGCGTACTGACCATGACCTTTGGTTTTGTGCTGGCGCTTTATGGCAGCAATATATTCGTCATTCTGACAGGCCCGTTTATCTATGTCATTTTGGAGAATTTCTTTTGGGCGATCCTTGGCGCGCCGGGACTGCGCTTTGTAACGGCCTTTGAACCTACCAGCCTAAGCGCTCCGGCAGTTCATGCCACGTCATTCATAGCGGGGCCGGCGCTGATGTGTATTGTGATGGGATTGGCGGCGTTCTATTTTCAAAAAGTAAAGAAACGCTCCATTTACCAGGTGTGATCCCATGCTGCGCCATATGTGGGGCAAGGCCGGCCTGGGAAGGCTTTTACTGCTTTTCGGCTTATCGCTTCTGTTTGGACTGAGTGAGCGGGTGAGCGCGCAGAACGTCCTTCCGGTTCATTTACTGGCAGTCCTGAATGACCAATACTATTTCACTTTCGCCGTACTGCCTGTTTTCCTGTTTCTCTGTACCGGCGTGATGGAGGACGACACGCTTTTGGTGCTGGTGCGGTATAGAACCTATGGGCGGTACTTTTTTTACAAATGGCGGGCGCTGTCGGTGATCGCGGCATTGTTTTGGCTTGGGCAGATGGCCGCGATTCTGCTCTCCGGTCTGGGGCTTCCCATCGCCGGAAGCTGGCCGGGAGCGTCGGGAGGCCAGTGGCAGGAGGTATTTACGCTGCTGCAAGGAATCTTCCCATCGCCGTGGGCCGCAATCCTTAGCTGCTCCGGGCAAATACTTCTGGGGTACTGGCTGATTGCCCTGACAACGCTCTGCCTGGGCCACTTTTGCAGCCGGTCCCTGGCGATCAGGCTGCTCGTGGCGCTTTATTTATTCGCGGTGCTCTGGATCAAGCTGCCGGTTATGTCCCGCCCGCCCTTTGTGTTTTTGACGGGATTTAACCATTGGGTCTTTTTGCTCCACAATCTGGCTTATCCCTGGCGCCTGCCGCTGACCGCTGCGACCACTGCGGCTGTGGCGTCCGGAATGGTTTGGCTTGTGACCAGGAGATGGCGGTGGCGGTTTTCTGTTCCCGGGCACAGGGGGAAAGGGCTGGCATCCTATTACCGCCGGGTTCTGTTTACCGGAAAAAACGGGCTGCTCCTGGCCGGCCTGGTCGTCCTTGTGACGGCCTGGACCTGGATTGCAGGAGGAGCGCCGGAGGACGGCACGGATTGGCTGGTCCGGCTGTTTGCAGGACACGGCACCGGATATTTCTACCCCATGGGCCTTTTAACGCTGCTGGCCATGGAGATACTTCCCCTGTGGCCGCTGGGGGTATTCTGCACCCAGGCCGTCGGGGAACGCACCGTATTTTTGACAGTCCGCCTGCGGCGGCGCACAGAGCTTTTGGGGGCGCTGCTCTATACCGGGATTCTCTGGCTGCTTCTATATGGCTGTCTGTTGGTCCTTGCCGCTGTGATGCCCCCCTTGTTGCTGGACGTTTCTCCGGATATGAACCTGACTGCGGCCGCAGTGGGGCTGAAGCTTTTAGATGTTGTGTTTCAATTCCTGCTGATCCTGTCCGCCCTCTGCGTGACGGGCCAGGCGTCGGCTGGATTTGTGGCCGTCCTGATGTTGCATTTTCTTTGCTTGCTGCCCATTTCATGGCTCCCGGCAGGAATTTCCAGCCTGGCATGGCTGAACCTTCCTCAGACAGGCGGAACCGTTCCGGGAGCGGCCGCGGCCGTGCTGCTCGCTGCCCTTTCACTGGCCCTGCTTCTCTGGCTTTACATCCGGGGCATCAGGCGTCTGTTCAATCATTAAGGAGGATAACCTATGGAACCTATAATTTCATTAAATCGAGTGTGCAAGAGTTTTTCCGGAAGGCGCGTTTTGTCCGATGTCTCCCTGGATATCGAAAAGGGAAGCACCGTTGGCATCGTCGGAGCCAATGGGAGCGGAAAGTCGGTCCTGTTCAATATTATCTGCGGCTTTTTAATCCCGGACAGCGGACAGGTTTATGTGAGGGGACAGGCCCTGGGCAAGGGCCGCGATTTCCCTGAGAACGTGGGGGTGCTGATAAACGCCCCCGGTTTTATCGGTCTCAATACGGGATTGCAGAATCTGCGGTATCTGGCCGGGATTCGCGGCGTGGCCGGTGAGAAAGAGATTCGTACCGCTATGCAAAAGGCGGGGCTGGACCCGGAGGATAAAACAAAGGTGGAGCACTACTCTCTGGGCATGAGACAAAAGCTGGGCATCGCACAGGCCATTATGGAAAATCAGGATATTTTAATTTTGGACGAGCCTTTTAACGCGCTCGACTACAAGACCTACAACGACACAAAAGAGATTATCCGAATTCTCCAGGCAGAAGGGCGGACTATTCTGATGACCTCCCACAATTACGACGATTTGGAAACGCTTTGTACCCATATCTATGCCATAGATGAGGGTGAACTGAATGTATTATCTGGTGAGGAAATGAAACGGCGGTTTCGGGGATAAATGGAAATTATAAATTGGTGACATATCTTGCAAGAAAAAATTGCGCTGAGGTGGTAAAATAACTCCATATCAACACAAGGAGGAAATAACCCCATGTCCCGAAACCAAGAACAGCGGCATGTTTATTACGACCATGATATAGGGATCGAAGCCTATCAGTTGAGCGGTGTCGTCCAGAAGTTCCCCAATCATTTTCATGATTTTTATGTAGTCGGCTTTATCGAGGGCGGGAAACGCCATCTTTGGTGCAAAGGCCGGGAGTATGACCTGAGCGCCGGCGATCTCGTCCTGTTTAATCCCAGGGATAACCATTACTGTTCGCCCATAGGGGAGGAACTGCTTGACTATCGCGCCGTGAACATCAAACCGGAGATCATGCTTGGCGCGGCCCGGGAGATCACGGGACAGGACAGCGCGCCCCGCTTTGCGCAAAATGTCGTGTACCAAAGCGAAGCAGCCGCCTTAGTGGGGGATATGTACGACGCGATTCTTGCGGATGCCCCCAGGCTGCAGAAGGAGGAAGCGTTTTTCTGTCTGCTGGAACAGGTCCTGCAGGAATATGCGGCGCCCTTTGAAAGCCCGGAACCCTCTGAGCCCGACGAACAGATTCAAAAGCTCTGCTCCTACATGGAGCAGCACTATGCGGAAAATATATCGCTGGATACCCTGCTCTCTATGACCAGCTTCGGCAAGACCTACCTGCTCAGGTCGTTTACCAAACAGCTCGGTGTTTCGCCCTACCGCTACCTGCAAACGATCCGGATCGACAAGGCGAAAAAGCTCTTGGAGCAGGGGATCGAACCCATTGAAGCGGCGGACAGGACGGGCTTTTCCGACCAGAGCCATTTCACCAACTTTTTCAAATCCTTCATTGGGCTGACGCCCAAGCAGTATCAAAGAATCTTTACCGACGGGCCGTCGCCGTCCGCCGCGGACGAGGAGGGCACGGACCATGAAGAATGACGCGGCCCGCGGCCATCTGGCCGCCTTTGTGACCATCTTGATCTGGGGCACCACCTTTATTTCCACAAAAGTGCTTCTCCGTGTCTTTTCCCCCATAGAGATTCTGCTGACCCGCTTTCTGATCGGCTATGCCGCCCTGTGGTGCGTCCGGCCTCGCGGGCTGAGGGTGGAGGATAAAAAGCAGGAGTGGTATTTTGCGGCTGCGGGCCTGTGCGGCATCACGCTGTATTACCTGCTGGAGAACATTGCGTTAACCTATACTCTGGCCTCCAACGTAGGCGTCATAATCTCCATCGCGCCGTTTTTCACCGCGATTTTCGCCTGGCTGTTTCTGCGTGACAGACGGCCTGGGGCCCGCTTCTTTTTGGGCTTTCTCATGGCGATGGCCGGCATACTGCTGCTGAGCTTCGGCAAGGACGCCAGCCTGCAGATCAATCCCCTGGGAGACCTTTTGGGGGTTGCCGCCGCGGTGATCTGGGCGGCGTACTCCATCCTGACAAAGAAAATCAGCGGATTCGGTTATCACACGATTCTGACCACGCGCCGGATTTTCTTTTACGGACTTATTTTTATGGTGCCCATCTCATGCGCGATGGGAGTCCATGTGGAGCTTCGGGATATGGCGGGCCTGGGCGTGATTTTTAACCTGCTGTTTTTGGGCCTGGGAGCGTCGGCGCTCTGCTTCGTGACGTGGAACACAGCGGTGAAGCATCTGGGGTCTGTGAAAACCAGCGTGTACATTTACATGGTGCCGGTGATCACGACCGTTACCTCCGCCGTGATCTTGCACGAAACGATCACGTCCACAGCCCTGTGCGGCATTGTACTGACCCTGTCGGGTTTATTTCTATCAGAAAAAAGAGTTCAGAACAAGGAGGAGTTTAGTCATGGAACTGACTGCGAATAAATGTGTGATGGTGATGGACGAGGCGCTGCCTCTTGGTATTATTGCCAATACCGCCGGCATTATGGGGCTAACGCTGGGAAAGCACATTCCGGAAACCATCGGCCCTGAGGTGCTGGACAAGAGCGGCCGCGCCCACCTGGGAATCATCCAGATTCCGGTGCCGGTCCTTAAGGCGGACAGCGAAAAAATCAAGGAAATCAGGCGGCGGCTCTACGAGCCGGAATTCGCCGGCCTGATCGTGGTTGATTTTTCCGATGTGGCCCAAAGCTGCAATGTGTATGACGATTATATCCAGAAGGCCGCCGGGGTGGAGGAGAGCAGCTTTCACTACTTTGGAATCGGGATTTGCGGAGAGAAAAAGCTTGTCAACAGGCTGACCGGAAGTCTGCCGCTGTTGAGATAGGAAAACTGGGATTTGTTTGTTATAGACCGTGTGCTTAAAACCATCGCACACAGCGGATATTTTTGGAAAGATAAATTATATGAAGGGAGGCGGTCATCTACATATGGATACCAAATTGATATTGATTCTTGTGGCTATTGTGGCAGTGGTTGCAATCTACTTTTTTGTACGGGAGAAAATCAATTTGCGCAGGGCGTCCGGCGGCGAGGACAAGGAACGGCTTAAAAAAGCCGTTGCACAGGTTCTGCCGGGGGAGAACGGCTATGAAGTGGCCTATGGTCATTATGAAAAAGTGCAGCATTATGGGCGCAAGACCATCACCACCTACTATTGTTATGGCCTTGCTTTTGACGCAAGCCGTATCTGGATCATTCCCCTGGCCTTTGACAAAGGGATTATGATTCCGGGGGAGCCGTTTTTGATCGCCGGCGATATGCTGGGCATTGCCGAGGTTCGCACCACAAATGACAAGGAAGGCAGGGCCAGGCGCGTAGACTGTACGCTATATGATAAAAACGGTGTGTCCCTGCTGGACTGCATCGTGGAGGTGAGCAACACCAGGAAGGACAGCTACCATCATGTGAATATCATCCAAGAGGAGGAGTGCGACCGGTTCGGCCGGTTGATTGGCTCCATAGCTGCCCGGGTTAACCGGGATCACGCCGAACTGCGGGCACAGGTCCATGCCGCGGAGAGCAGTACGCGCAAAGCGTCTATTCTGGGAGCCTTTAGCATTGTATTCAGCATCTTTTTCCCTCCCGCCGGGCTTATCCTGAGTCTCATCGGATTGCGCCAGGCAAAACAGGGCCGGATTGGAAATACACACACGCCGCCCCTGGTCCTGTGCCGCATCGCCCTGGTGATCAGTGTGATTCTGACGCTCCTGGAGGCTGCGTTCCTGTTCATGCGTTTTTAGTAAAGAGCCGCCGATACCGAGAGGATGATCGGCGGCTCCTCCTTTCCACGCCCTCTTCGGGCGGGATGCCAGGAAATAGCGGCCGGCAAGACAGACCGCGTGGTTGGGCGTGAGGCAGCCCACTGTCACAGGCGAGCCTGTTTAGTCTCCGGGCTGAGTCCGGGGCGCGTCCCCGGGCTTTAAGCATCCGTCCTCCAGTTCGTATACCACGTCCCCCACGTGCTCGATAAAGGTCCGGTCGTGGCTGACCGCCAGAAGCGTTCCGTCGTAGCCGGAGAGCAGCTTTTCCAGCCCCTCCATGGTGTAGACGTCCATATGGTTGGTGGGCTCATCCAGGACCAGGAAGTTGCAGCCGCTGACCAGCACCAGGGCCAGGGCTGTTTTGACACGCTCGCCGCCGGAGAGCACACCCACCGGCTTCTCCATGTCCATCATGTTCATATAAAGGTTGGAGAGCACGGCCCGGCAGATGTGCTGGGGGTAGGCGGCCTCCCTTGTAACGTTCTCCAGGACCGTCTTTTTGGGATCCAATGTATCCAGATTCTGGGAGAAGTAGGCAACTCTGGCCTCCGAGGTGATAAACGTGCCCTCCGCGCCTGTCATCAGGGCGTTGATCAGGGTGGATTTGCCCGCCCCGTTGCCGCCGGTGATAAAGGTGCGCTTGCCCGATTCCACGGACAGATTGACGCCGCAGAGCACCGCGCGCTCCCCGTAGTACACGGTGAGATTCCGAACCGAGGCGGCGCAGCGCGCCCGTATCCTGCCGCTGTCCGGCAATTTCATGGACACGTCTGGCAGTTCCCTGGGCCGTTCCTTTGGCTCCAGCTGCGCCATGCGGGAGGCGATGGCCCGGGCGTTGCTCTGGACATGGCCCTGCTGGATGGAGGCGGTGCCCTTGTAAAGAATCCATTCGCTGCTGCCCATCCGCTTGGGCGGCTTTCGCATCTGCCTGCTGTGGCGGTCCAGCTCATCCGCCGCCAGCTTAAGACGCCGCTTTTCCCGGAGGTACTGCTGGTATTCAAACTCTTTAAATTCGCGCTCCCTTTGGGTCTGCTTTGCCCACTGGGAGTAGTTGCCGTCGAATACCCGCACGGCCCCGTCCTCCAGCTCCCAAATCTGGTTGCAGACCCGGTCCAGAAGCTTGCGGTCGTGGGACACCATGAGGATGGCGCCCCGGTACCCGGACAGCATCCGCTCCAGCTCCTTCACGCCGTCTATATCCAGGTTGGTGGTGGGTTCATCCGCAAACAGCAGGGGCGCCCGTTTGGAGAACGCCGCCGCGATGGCCATACGCGTGCGCTCCCCGCCGCTCTTCACGGCGCTTCCACGCAGCCCCATGCGGCTGATCAGCCGGTCCTCCGCCTCATCTTTGGTCTCCCCGGTCTGGAGAATTTCCGCGATCTGGCAGGAGCGGCGGATCGCGCCCCGGTCGGCGGCTATGCGGCCGGACAGCACGCCCAGCAGGGTGCTCTTGCCGGTTCCGTTGCGGCCGATGAGGCCGATCCGGTCCCCATCGCGTATCTCCAGGCGTTCAATGTCTAAAACCTTCTGTATTCCATATTCTTTTTGCAGATTCTGCGCGCTCAACAACATAAAAAAATCCCTCCCAAACGCATCTCGTTCAGAACGGATTCACAGAAAAAGCCTCCATGCAAAAAACAGGACGCCTGAGCTCGCGGGAACTCAAACGCCGCCGGTTTTAAAGGGCGACCAGGTGAATGACTGAACGAAATGACTGACTGCACGCAAACAACACGCCTCATGGTACGCACGGGGCCGTGGTTCGCTGTTAAAATTGCTGCCGTCTCATCATTCGCTAATAATCATTCTTCGGTCTGCCACCCTTCACATTTAAATTTGCCCCGATTATATACGACAATGGGCGGCGTGTCAAGGCTTGTTTTTAAGGCAATTTGTATTATTCTGGGAATATATATTCGGCATATTGTATAAATATGAAAAAACCATTGACTTTTTCACGTCGATAATTTATATTAATAAAATATTAACGCGACAGAGAAAACGGGGGGTTCTCTGGCTGCATTTTATGAGGCAAAGACATAAAGCAACAAGGAGGTAGAGCATGAAAGAGAAGAAGAAAAAAAGTTTTAAGCTGCCGGATACATATGTATTGGTAGCAATTATGCTGATTGTGATGGCCGTGCTGACGTATATCATTCCGGCGGGCACCTACGACATGGTTACAAATGAGACGACCGGAAAACAGGTGGTTGACGCCACGTCCTTCCATTACGTGCAGAGGACGCCCACCACGATCCTGCAATTTTTGATGGCTTTTTATACAGGCCTGAACAAGAATTATTCAACAATTTTCTTTGTAACCCTGATCGGCGGCTACTTTAAAATCGTCAACGAGACCGGCGCAATCACCAACGGCCTGGCAGTTGCCATCAAGCGCCTGAAGAGCAAAGCGCTGATTGCAATCCCGATCGTGATGCTCTGCTTTGCGTTCCTGGGCGCGACCGGCGTTCTGATCAACCCGGTGGTGGCCTTCATTCCCATCGGCCTGGTGGTGGCCCAGCAGATGAAGATGGACCGAATCTCGGCAATGGCCATCATTTATCTGGGCTGCTTCGCGGGATGGTGCACGTCCTTCATGGCGGCCGGCTCCGTGCAGATCGCCCAGCAGATTGCGGAAATTCCCGTGCTGTCCGGCATCGGGCTGCGCTTTATCGTGACCTCCATCGTCACGGTCGTGACCATTATCTATGTGATGCGCTACTGCCAGCGGATCCGCACGGACAGCACCAGGAGTATCCTGTACGGCACCGAGTACGCTGGCTTTGGCGAGCTGGACGAGATGGAAGACGAGCACTCCTTCAGCAAAAAGGATATGCTGGTTCTGATCATCGTGTTCGGCAGCCTGGCGTTTTACGTGTGGGGAGCCGTCACCAAGGGCTGGGGCCAGGAGTACATGGCCGCCTACATGCTGGCCGCTTCCGTTATCTCCGGCTTTATCGCCGGCATGTCACCGGATGAGATCGCCCACGCGTTCATGAAGGGCTGCCGCGAGATGGCCTACGGCGCGATCCTGATCGGCTTTGCCAGCGCTATCTCCGTGCTGCTGACGGACGGCAATATCATTCACACCATCATTTACGCCGCGTCCCTGCCCCTGCGGGTGCTGCCTAAGGCCCTGGCGGCGGTGGCCATGTTCTACATCAACCTGGTATTCAACTTCTTCGTCAGCTCCGCATCCGGCCAGGCGGCTATCGTTATGCCGATTATGACGCCCCTGGCGGACGTGGTGGGCGTGACCCGTCAGGTTGCGGTGTTGGCATACCAGTACGGCGACGGCCTTTCCAACACCATTATCCCCACCTCGGGCGTGCTGATGGCCGCTCTGGGCGTGGCCGGCGTCCCGTTCTCCAAATGGCTGAAATTCCAGGTGCCGCTGTTTTTGATCTGGACGGCGATCTGTACTGTTGCGATTATCATCGCAGTTATGATAGGATATCACTAAAGGATATCTTATTAGAGAAAGGAAATGGCATATGGAACAGAAAATTTTAGCGTACTTAAAAGAGCATGAGGCGGAGATTTTTGCGGATTTGCAGGAGCTGGTACTGGCTGAGGCGTCCTCCTCGGACATCGCCGCGCTGGCCCATGTCCGCCAGGTGCTGATCCGGCTGATCAAGGAGCGTACCGGGGCGGAGACCTTTGTCTACGAGGCTGCGGGCGGACACAATCCCATGAAGTTCGAGTTCGGCCAGGGGGACGACACCGTGCTTCTGATCGGCCACTACGACACCGTGTGCCCCATCGGCTCCATGGAGCTGCGCCAGGAGGGAAATGAGCTTCACGGCCCCGGCGTGCTGGATATGAAGTCCGGCCTGGTCTCGGCCATCTGGTCCATGAAGGCGTATAAAGACCTGGGAATCGACCCGGGAAAGCGGCTGCGCATGGTGATCAACGGCGACGAGGAGATTCGCAGCCCGGAGTCCAGCGCCATCATCTGCCAGCAGGCCGAGGACTGTAAAGCGGCCCTTGTGTGCGAGCCCTGTACCAGCAACGGCGATTTAAAGACCGGCCGCAAGGGAAGCATCGGCTTTGAGATCACCATCCACGGCAAGGCCACCCATGCGGGCAACAACCACAAGGGCGGAATCAACGCCATCGAGGAGATGGCCCGTGAAATCCAGTACGTGCACAGCCTGACCGACTACGAGGTGGGAACCACCCTGAACGTGGGAATCTGCAGCGGCGGCACAAAGGCCAACGTGGTGCCGGATCTGGCGGTATTTACCGTGGATTGCCGCTATATGAAGATGTCCGAGGGCGAGCGCATCCGCAAGCTGCTCACCGAGCTGCCGGTCAGCGTGCCGGGGGCGTCCAGGGAGGTGGTTGTGGACGAGGGCATGCCGCCCATGGAGCAGACGCCCGGCAACCTGGGGCTCTACGAGCTGGCGGCTGAATGCGGCGAAGCCCTGGGCCTTCAGTTCTCCCACCAGTTTGTGGGCGGCGGCAGCGACGGCAACAAGGTGAGCGCCATGGGCGTTCCCACCCTGGACGGAATGGGAGCCTGGGGAGACGGCGCCCACGCGGTGAACGAGCATATCCTCATCGACCAGTATGTGCCGAGAATCGCGCTGCTGGCATCGCTGATTTTAAAAATTTAAGAGTACTGCCCGGCGGTATCAAAGCAGAGGGGCCTTTGGCGAAACGTATAAGCCAAGGGCCCTTTTTGCAGCGCCCGGGGACGTGAGCCTGGGCGCGCCGGAAGGCCGCGTTTTACGTCCATTTTACGCGCAATTTACCGCAGCGTGGTATCTGTTGGGGCCGGGGAACGGTATACTTGACCTCAGAACGGTAAAACACCACGAAAAGGAGCTCTGCGGATGATCAAAACTTATGTCATTGACACCAACATACTGATTCAGGAGCCTCACGCCATCCATTGCTTTGAGGACAACCGGGTAGTCCTGCCGGTGGCGGTGCTGGAGGAGCTGGACAATCTGAAGAAGGCGGAGGGGGAGAAGGGAGCCAACGCCAGGACGGCCATCAGGCTGCTGGAACAGCTGCGCCTCGGCGGCGACCTGCTGAGCGGGGTAATTCTAAAGAGCGGGGGCTGCCTGCGGGTGGAGAAGAATTTTGTGGATGTGGCCCTGCCTCCCGATCTGCCGGAGGACAAAATGGATAACCGGATTTTAAAGGTCTGCTTAGGGCTGTCCCGCCAGGGCGGGGAGGAGAGCCCGGTGATCCTGGTCACAAAGGATATTCTGCTGCGCCTGAAGGCCCAGATTTTGGGGCTGAGGGCCGAGGACTTCACGGCGGAGCAGGCGTCCGCAGGCGAGGAACAGTACAGCGGCCGGATTACCGTCTATGCGCCGGAGGAGCATTTCAAGGAATTTAAGAAAAAGGGCATCCCGGCGGAACTGGCCTACACATCGGACGACTCCGGGCAGTGCGGCCGCCCCAGGCTGGAGGAAAACCAGTTCGTGGTCCTCAAAGGGGACCAGTCCGCCAAAAAGACGGTGCTTGGCCGGGTGGAAAACGGCCGCATCGTGCCCCTGGCCTTCAAAAAATCCAAGCCCTACGGCGTCAGCCCTAAAAACGCGGGCCAGTATTTTCTCCAGGAGGCGCTGATGCAGACTGCGGAGAAAGCGCCTCTGGTAATCGTAAAGGGCATGGCGGGCACGGCCAAGACCTTTTACACCCTGGCCGTGGGGCTGGAGAAGGTGCTCAACAATCCCACCGGGGAGTACCGCCGGATTCTGATCAGCCGGCCAAACGCCCAGTTCGACGCGGACATCGGCTTTCTGCCGGGCGACGAGCAGGAGAAGATATCACCCCTCATGCGGCCGGTGATCGACAATTTAGAGCAGCTGATCGATTCCAACGAGGAGCGCCGCTACGAGGACGAGCGGGAGCTGAAGGGCAAGGTGGAGGAGATTTTCGACCGGGGATTGATCCAGGCGGAGGCGCTGAATTTTATCCGGGGCCGCTCCATTGTCAAGACCTATCTGATCATCGACGAGGCCCAGAATATGACGCCCGGCCAGGTGAAGGGCATCGTCACCAGGGCCGGGGCCGGCACGAAGATCGTGCTGCTGGGCGATCCCTGCCAGATCGACCGCCCGTTTTTAGATGAGCGGACCAACGGGCTCAGCTACGCCTCGGAGCGCATGAAGGGCAGCCCGCTGTGCTGGCAGGTCACGATGACCGCGGACGAGTGCGAGCGCTCGGCGCTGGCGGCAGACGCGGTCAAACGGCTTCTGCCCGGGGTATAAAGCGCCTCAAAGGGAGGAATATTAATCATAAAAAAGGAAGAACAAGGCCAGTGAAGGAAACCATAACTTATAAAGAGATACGCGGCAACAAGGAAATCAATCTGCTGATCGAGAAGGGAAATGAGATTCTCGGCGTTCTGGGCTACACGGAGCATTCAAAAAAGCACGCGGCCAAGGTGGCGGAGACGGCGGCCAGGATTTTAAAGGAGTTAGGCTACGGCAGCCACGAGATGGAGCTGGCCAGGATCGCCGGCTACATGCACGATATCGGCAATAGCATCAACCGCCACGACCACGCCCACACCGGCGCGATCCTGGCCTATCAGATTCTGAAGGGTCTGGGGATGCCCCTGGAGGACATTGTCACAATCACCGGGGCCATCGGCCACCACGACGAGGCCACGGGCACCGCCGTGGACGTGGTGTCCGCGGCGCTGATCCTTGCGGATAAAACGGACGTGCGGCGCAACCGGGTGCGCAATCCCATCATCGCCAGCTTTGACGCCCACGACCGGGTGAACTACGCGGCCCTCTCCTCCGCGGTTAAGGTGAACACGGAGAAGAAGGTAATCCAGATGGATCTGGAGCTGGACGATACCATGAGCACGGTGATGGATTATTTCGAAATCTTTCTCCAGCGCATGATGATGTGCCGCCGGGCGGCCGAGGCGCTGGGGCTGAAGTTCAAGCTGGTGGCCAACGGCAGCAAGGTGTCCTGAGACGGCCAGCTAACAAACGTCATACGGGAGCGGGCCGCGGAGTGGGCGGCGCGCATAAAACAGCATAGGTATGTTTTTGGGAAACGGTATAGCTTCGGCTATGCCGTTTTTCGCTTTGCAGGGAGACAATCCTCAGCACCCGTAAAAATATGCCGGAGCGGAAAACGGTCATCAAGAGGAAACAAGAATTGAAACAATAAAAAACAAGAAATTTGTATTGACGAAAGCGCTAAAAAATAGTATGATTTAGTTATATATATAGACGAAGTAGCCAATAAAACAAGAAAAACAATTCACAGGAGGGAAAATTCATGAAAAAAAGAATCGTGACATTCGGCGCGGCGTTCTGCCTGGCCGCCGGCCTGCTGGCGGGCTGCGGCTTTACGGGCGGAGGAGACAGCGCACAGCCCGCCGCGCCGTCCGGGACCGCGGCCGGACAGACTTCCGCCGGAGAGACCGCTGCGCCGTCGGCTTCCGCTGACAGCCGGGTGCTGAGCATCTACGCCAGCGCCGAGATCAAGACCCTGGTTCAGTGGGACGCCTCCGACAGCCAGTCGTCCATGGTCAACAACAACGCCTTTGAGGGGCTGCTGCGCCTGGATGCGAACCACGAGGCTCAGCCCGCCCTGGCGGAGAGCTACGAGGTGTCCGACGACAAGCTGACCTACACCTTCCACCTGCGGGACGGCCTCCAGTGGAGCAACGGGACGCCGCTGACCGCAGACGACTTTGTGTTCTCCTGGCTGAAGCAGATGAGCCCGGATGCCACCAACGGCTACGGCTTTATCATGACGGACTACATCGTGGGCGGGGAGGAGTACAACGAGGGTACGGCCAAGGCGGAGGACGTGGGCGTGAAAGCCCTGGACGCCAAGACGCTCCAGGTGACCCTGAAGGCCCCCACCCCTTACTTTGCGCGTCTGACCGTGCTGTGCCAGTTCTTCCCGCTGAACGAGGAGTGGGTCAATTCCCAGGGCGACCAGTACGGCCTCAGCGCGGACAAGATGATCTACTGCGGCCCCTACGTGATCACCAGCTACGATCCGGCGGTGGGAGCAACCCTGAAAAAGAACGACAAATACTGGGATGCGGCCAATGTAAAGGTGGAGAACGCCCAGGTGCGCGTGATGAAGGACGCCTCCGCGGCATTAAACGCCTATCTGGCCGGCGAGCTCAGCCAGGTAAAGCTGGATTCCTCCAATGTGGCGGCCTACAAGGACAGCCCGGAGTTCAGCTCCGAGAGCGAGTTTAGGACCGAGTACCTCCAGTTCTCCCTAACCAACCCCGTGATGGCCAACAAGAACATCCGCCGGGCCGTTTCCATGGCCATCGACCGCGACACCCTGGCGAGAGCCATTCTGGCCGACGGCTCCGCGCCCAGCGTGGGACTGATCGCCGAGGGCATGTACGGCAACGGCGATCAGACGTTCCGCGAGCTGAACGGCAACCTGAGCCCCTTCGACCCGGAGCAGGCGAAGAAATACTGGGAGGAGGGCTGCAAGGAGCTGGGCGAGACGCCGACCCTGACCCTGCTGGTGAGAGACGATTCCGTGACCAAGGCAGAAGCCACCTATATCCAGAGCGAGCTGAACAAGAACCTGGGCATCGACATCGTGATCGACACCAAGACCCTTCAGGCCAGAAATGCCCTGATGGACAACGACAGCTTCATGTTTGCCTCCACGGCCTGGGGCGCGGACTACGACGACGCCATGACCTATCTGGATTTGTGGACCAACGGGACGCCCTACAGAGGTTCCTACCAGAACGAGGAGTACAACAAGCTGATCACCGACGCCAGAACCGAGACCGACGAGACAAAGCGCCTGGATATGCTGTTACAGGCTGAGAAGATTCTGGTGGAGGACGACGTGATCGTGGCGCCCCTGTTCCACAGAGGCTCCGCCACCCTGACAAAGCCGGATGTGAAGGGGATCGTAAACCATCCCTTCGGGCCGGATGTAGAGTTTAAATATGCCTATTTTGAGTAAGCGCTAACAGCAACCCGCGGGGCCGGCCTTCTCCTTTCACAAGAAGGGGGCCGGCCCCATTTTATCCCGCGCCGCAGGCGGCGAATGGCCGCCGGGCGTACACAGCAAGGAGGACAGCAGTATGGTCAAATACATCTGCAAACGGCTGGTTTATCTGGTGCTCACGCTTTGGGTGATCGTGACCGTCACATTCTTTCTGATGAAGAAGCTGCCGGGCACCCCGTTTGACGCGGAGCGCTTCAACATGATGTCGCCCCAGCAGCAGGAGGTCATTCTGGAGCAGTACGGCCTGAACGATACCCTGCCCAGACAGTACATGAAATATATGAACAACATTCTTCACGGCAATTTCGGCACCTCGTTCACCTATATGGGCCAGAAGGTGACCACCGTGATCGGCGGCCGCCTGGGCCCGTCCACCCTGATCGGCCTGCAGGCGGTTTTAATCGGGCTGGCGGTGGGCCTCACCCTGGGCATCATCGCGGCCTGGAGGCACAACAGCGGTATCGATTACTTTACCATGATCGTGGCGGTGCTGGGGGTGTCGGTGCCCAACTTTGTGGCCGCCGCCCTGCTCCAATACTATGTGGCCCTGAAATGGGGCATATTGCCGGTGGGCTTCTGGACCGACTGGCGCTGCTCGGTGCTGCCCTCGGTGGCTCTGTCCTTCTCTGCCACGGCCATGGTGGCCCGCTTTATCCGCACGGAGATGCTGGAGGTGCTGGAGCAGGACTACATCATCACCGCCAAGGCCAAGGGGCTGAGCGCCATGAAGGTGCTGATGCGCCACGCCGTGCGAAACTCCATTATCCCGGTGGTGACCATCCTGGGCCCCATTGTGGTCAATTTGCTCACCGGTTCGCTGGCGGTGGAGAACATTTACACCATCCCGGGCATCGGCAGCCTGTTTGTGGACAGCATCAAGGCAAACGACTACTCGACCATCATGGGAATCACGATCTTCTACAGCGCCTTCTACATATTCGTGGTGCTGGTGGTGGACGTGGCCTACTCCCTGATCGATCCCAGAATCCGCCTGTCGGCCAACAAGGAGGGGTAAGCGCAAATGGATGAATTATTCGTAAAGGTTCATGTGGATGAATCGGAAAAAGAGCACATCGCCCGCCCCAACCTGACCGCCCTGCAGGACGGCTGGCTGCGGCTTAAAAAGAACAAGGCGGCCGTGGCGGGCCTGTTTATCCTGATCGCCATCGGGCTGCTGGCAGTGTTCGCCCCGATTTTCAGCAAATATTCGTTTAAAGAGACAAATTATGATATAATCTATCAGACGCCGTCCCTGACCCATCTGTTCGGCACGGACCAGTTCGGGCGCGACCTCTGGGTGAGAACCTGGATGGGAACCAGGATTTCCCTGCTGATCGCCTTTGTGGCGGCGGTGCTGGACCTGACCGTGGGCGTGGCCTACGGGGCCGTGTCCGCCTTAAGCGGCGGCAAGGTCGACGCGGTGATGCAGCGGATCGTGGAGGTGCTGGTGGGAATCCCCCATCTGATCATCGTAATCCTGCTGATGATGGTGATGCCCGCGGGCATCTGGACCATCGTGGTGGCTCTGTCCATCACCGGGTGGGTGAATATGGCCCGTCTGGTGCGCGCGGAGATTTTAAAGCTTAAGAACCAGGAATTTGTCATGGCGGCTCAGGTTCTGGGAACCAGGACGCCCCAGATCATTTTAAAGCATCTGGTCCCCAACACCGTGGGCGTGATCGTGATCAACGCCATGTTCACCATCCCTTCCGCGATCTTCACCGAGGCGTTCCTGAGCTTTATCGGCATCGGCATGCAGGAGCCCGCGGCCTCCCTGGGCGTTCTCATCAACAACGGCTATCAGGTCCTGAGAAACTTCCCTCATGTCCTGATCTACCCGGCAATCGTCATCGTGCTGATCATGGTCTGCTTCAGTATTCTGGGAGACGGACTTCGGGATGCACTGGACCCCAGAATGAGAAAGTAGGTGAGCGTACATGAGCAGATTATTAGAGGTCAACAATTTACATGTGCAGATCAAGACGCAGCACGGCGTGGTGCAGGCGGTGCGCGGGGTAAACTTCCATCTGGACCGGCGGGAAACCCTGGCCATCGTGGGGGAGTCCGGTTCCGGCAAATCCATCTCCGTCAAGAGCATCATGGGCCTGCTGCCCAAGAACGGCAAGGTGACGGAGGGCAGCATTCTCATGGAGGGAAAGGATCTGGCAAAATACAGCGAGCGGCAGATGCAGAGTGTGCGGGGCTCTGAAATTTCCATGATTTTCCAGGACCCCATGACGTCCCTCAACCCCACCATGACGGTGGGCAAGCAGATTGTGGAGGTGTTGAAGGAACACCGCAAGGACATGAGCAGGGCGCAGATGAAGGCGCGGGCGGTGGAGCTGATTTCCCTGGTGGGCATCTCCAACCCCGAGGCCAGGTTCGGCCAGTACCCCCACCAGCTCTCCGGCGGAATGCGGCAGAGGATCGTGATCGCCATCGCCCTGGCCTGCGACCCCAAGATATTGATCGCGGACGAGCCGACCACGGCGCTGGACGTGACCATCCAGGCCCAGATTCTGGACCTGATGAAGGATTTGCAGAAGAAGATCGAAACCTCCATCATCATTATCACCCACAACCTGGGGGTGGTGGCCAATATCGCGGACCGGGTGGCGGTTATGTACGGCGGCCAGCTGGTGGAGACAGGGGACGTGCGGGAACTGTTTTATGAGACCGGGCACCCTTACACCAAAGGCCTTCTGGCCTCCATCCCCAAGGCCACGGACAAGGGAAATACCCTGACGGCCATTCCCGGGACGCCGCCGGACCTGATGGATCCGCCCAAGGGATGTCCCTTCGCGGCCAGGTGCTCCAAGACCATGCGGGTGTGCCAGGAATACCCGCCCGAGGACACCGTGTGCAGCGAGAGCCACCACGTGCGCTGCTGGCTGCTGGACGAGCGGGCGAAAGCTCTCAGAGATTAGGGGGAGGACATTATGGCAGAAGTGAAAAAACCATTGTTGGAAGTGAAACACTTAAAGAAATATTTTCAGGTGGGAAAGAACCAGACCCTGAAAGCGGTGGACGACATCACCCTGAATATCTACAAGGGCGAAACCCTGGGCTTGGTGGGGGAGAGCGGCTGCGGCAAGTCCACCTTCGGACGCACGGTGATCCATTTGTATGAGCCCACAGGAGGGCAGGTGATCTACGATGGGGAAGCCATCGACAAGACCATGTCCGCAGCGGAGCGCCACTCCTACACCCGGAAAATGCAGATGATTTTCCAGGACCCCTACGCGTCCTTAAACCCCCGCATGAAGGTGATGGACATTGTGGCGGAGGGGATCGACGCCCACGGGCTGCTGAGCGGCAGGGAGAGGGCCGCGAAGGTCATCGAGCTGCTGGAGACGGTGGGGCTGTCCGAAGAGCACGCGAACCGGTTCCCCCACGAGTTTTCAGGCGGACAGCGGCAGCGCGTGGGCATCGCCAGGGCCCTGGCCGTGGACCCTGAGTTCATCATCTGCGACGAGCCCATTTCCGCCCTGGACGTGTCCATCCAGGCCCAGGTGATCAACCTGCTGCGGGAGCTTCAGCAGAAGCGGGGGCTGACCTATCTCTTCATTGCCCACGACCTGTCCATGGTCAAGCACATCAGCGACCGCATCGGCGTGATGTACCTGGGCGTCCTGGCGGAGCTGGCGGACAGCGAAACGCTCTTTGACGAACCGCTTCACCCCTACACCCAGGCGCTCCTGTCCGCCATTCCGCTGCCGGACCCGGATGTGGAGAAGGCGCGGCACAGGATCATCCTGGAGGGGAGCTTGCCCAACCCCATCAACTGGAAGGAGGGCTGCCGGTTCGCCTCCAGGTGTCCCAAAGCCTGCGAGGCCTGCAAGAGCAAAACGCCGGAACTGAAGGAAGTCCGGGAAGGGCATTTTGTGGCCTGCCACCTGGTGGGGGAGGCTGATTAGACTGAAATACAGAAAAGGAATGTATGGGAGGAAATGATGGAACCGTTTATTTTAGAGGCGTGCGTGGATTCTGTGGAGTCCGCCGTGGCCGCACAGCGCGGGGGCGCCAACCGCCTGGAGCTGTGCGCAAACCTGGTGATCGGGGGAACTACCCCGGGAGTGAGCCAGTTTCAGCAGATACGCAGAGCGTGCGACGTGGCGATCAACGTTCTGATCCGCCCCAGGTACGGCGACTTTCTGTACACGGAACATGAATTCCAAATGATCGCGGAGGATGCGAAAATGTTCCGCCAGATGGGCGCGGACGGCATCGTGGTGGGCTGTCTGAAGCCGGACGGCACCCTGGATTTGGACCGGATGAGGAGGCTGCGGGAGGTGGCCGGAAACGGACAGATGACCCTCCACCGGGCCTTCGACATGTGCCGCGACCCCTTCGAGGCGCTGGAGGAAGCCGTGGAGGTGGGGGTGGACACGATTCTGACCTCGGGGCAGCAGGACACCTGCATGAAGGGAAGGGAGATGCTGCGGGAGCTGATCGCCCGGGCGGCCGGACGGCTGGATATTCTCATCGGAAGCGGCGTGAACGCGGGCGTGATCGCCTGCCTGCTGCGGGACTTGGGGGCTACGAGCTTTCACATGTCCGGCAAGCTTGTGGTGGACAGCGGCATGGTCTACCGGAAAGCCGACGTGAGCATGGGCGTTTCCGGTTTGGGGGAGTACGACATTTTCCGCACCGATGAAGCGCAGATACGGGAGGCGGTCAATATTCTGGAGGAGGGGTTATGTTTACAGAAAAACGCCTAGACAAAATCATGGAGATGCTGTTTGACAACGGCATCGTGAAGGTAAAGGATTTGAGCGCCCAGTTTCAGGTGACCGAGGACTGTATCCGCAAGGATTTGAAGAGTCTGGAGAAGGAGGGCAAGCTCAAGCGGACCTACGGCGGGGCGCTGCTCTCCCAGGACTATCCCTTAAAGCGGGACGTGATCGACCGCCGGGACACCAACATTGAAAAAAAACGGGTGATCGCCCAGAAGGCCTTTGACCAGATCGGAAGCAACGAAACCATTTTCCTGGACATATCGACCACCAACATCATGGTAGCCGAGCTATTGGCCCAGTCCCGCAGGCGGGTGACGGTGGTGACCAACATGATCGACATCATGCAGAAGCTGGCCGTGAACCCGGATGTGACCACCATCGGGACGGGCGGGGTCATGTACCGGACGGTCAACGGGTTTATGGGGGCCGCGGCCATCGAGATTATCAAGCAGTACAGCTTCGACAAGGCGTTTATCGGCACCTGCGGGCTGGATTTGACGGACGGCGCCATCACCACCCTGGGGGTGGAGGACGGGCTGACCAAGAAGGCGGCCATCGCCAGCAGCAGGCACAAATACCTGGTGATGGAGAAGGACAAATTTTATTTCAACGATTCCTATAAATTCGCGTTTCTTGACGATATTGACGGGATTATCACGGATTCGATGCCCGACGAGGCCACGGCGAAGAAGCTGTACGCCTCGGGCGTGACATTGTTCTGAATCGCGGGAGCCGGGACAGCCGCGCTCGCAAATTAACGGGATAGGAGAATATTGCGATGTTTTCACAACGTTTACAGCAGTATGCGCAGGACAAATATGAACGGCGGCTGCCGTCTCTCGGCGCGCTGCGGGAGGAAATTGAGACGGCCATGGAACGGTGCGCCGGCGACGAACAGCTGTTGATGAAATTTCTGTACGGCACCATGCCCCTGCGGGATGCGGGAGAGTATGGGTTTGACGTGTTTCTGGGGTTCGTCAGGCACTCACTGATGGTGTACAGGACCATGGACTGGTGCCGGGACATACCGGAGGATATGTTTCTGCACTATATTCTGTATTACCGGGTCAACTCGGAGAATATCGAGGACTGCCGCGGCTTCTTTTATGAACAGCTGGCGGACCGCGTAAAGGGCATGTCCGCCAGGGAGGCGGTGCTGGAGATCAACTACTGGTGCGCTGAGAACGGCACCTACGAGGCCTCGGACAACCGCACCATCTCCCCCATGACGGTTTACCGCTCCGGTAAGGGGCGCTGCGGGGAGGAGTCCACCTTTGCGGTGACGGCCTTCCGCAGCGTGGGAATTCCGGCCAGGCAGGTCTACACGCCCAGGTGGGCCCACTGCGACGACAACCACGCGTGGGTGGAGGTATACGCGGACGGCGGCTGGCATTTCCTGGGAGCCTGCGAGCCCGAGGAGGTGCTGGACCGGGGCTGGTTCACCAACGCCTCCTCCCGGGCCCTGCTGGTGCACACCAGAACCTTTTCCGACTATGCCGGAGGGGAGTCCGAGGAGTGTCTGGGCCAGGAGGACCTTCTGGTGTACTACAACGAGACGTCCCGGTACGGGCGGACCAAGCTCTACGAAATCCTGGTGAAGGACGTCCAGGGCCAGCCTGTTCCGGGAGCCGAGGTGTCCGTGGAGATTCTGAACATGGCGGAATACTGCAATGTGGCCAGCCTGTTCACGGATGAAAGCGGCCTTGTATCCATCACGGTGGGGCTGGGGGATTTCCATGTGCGCGCCATGAAGGACGGATTGGCGGCGGAAGCCTGGGCCCGGGCCAATTACACGGACCGGCTGGAGCTGACCCTAATGAGCGGCGCGGAGGCGGCGCAGGACTGCTGGGCGGACGCGGACGTGGAGGCTCCGGAGGACTACCCCATGCACCCGGTGAAGCCCACCAGGGAGCAGAAGGAGACCAACCGGCGGCGCTTGAAGGAGGCGAACCGCAGGCGGGAGGAACGGATCGAGGGATACTACGACGCGGACCGGGCGGCGAATTATCCGGCAGAGGCGGAGATATTGCGCCTTGCGGCCGGTAATTTTGAAGAGGTATACGGCTTTTTGAGCCGGGATGAGAATCCCGACCGGGCCGCGCTGCTGCACAGCCTGCCGGTGAAGGACTACAAGGATTTAAAGGCGGCCGTGCTGGAGCGCCATCTGGAGGAGGCGGCCCCCTTCCGCGAGGGCTGGACGGCCGCCGGACAGGCGGATGTGTACCGCAAATACATTCTCTGCCCCAGGCTGTTTCTGGAGGAGATGACGGATTACCGCGGCTTCATCCGGGCGTATTTTCCGGCAAAATTCCAGGCGGAGTTTCAGAGCGATCCGCGGTCGGTCTGGAGCTGGATCAAAGAGCACATCGGCTACGATCCCAAGCTGGACTACAAGACCATCTGCTCCACGCCGGCGGGCTGCTTAAAGCTTGGCCAGGGCAATTTCATGAGCCGCAAGCTATTGTTTGCCGCGATCTGCCGGACCTTTGGGATTCCGGCCAGAATCAACCCGGTGGACCTGGAGGCGGAGT
This sequence comes from Enterocloster asparagiformis, assembly GCA_018380885.1. Taxonomy (GTDB): domain Bacteria; phylum Bacillota; class Clostridia; order Lachnospirales; family Lachnospiraceae; genus Enterocloster. Next base: position 23,195 of record JAGZSY010000005.1, on the reverse strand, counting down.
TCTACAGGGACGGAGCGTTTTTTAAGGTGTCCGGACCGGAGGAGGAAAAGCCCTGCGGGCGGGAGTCCGCCGTGTTGAAGCTTGTGACGGGCGGGGACGACGGCTGGAGCTATTACCAGACGTGGACCATCGCGAGGAAACAGGACAACCGGTTCGTCACCCTGGACTATACGGGAATCAGGCCCCAGGGCGGATTCCTGCGCCTGGAGCTGGAGCCGGGGGTTTACCGCCTGATCACCTCCAGCCGCCTGCCCAGCGGAAATCAGCAGGCCGGCGAGTACGTGTTTGGCCTTGCGGGGAATGAGGAGCGGGAGATCGCCCTGCGCCTGCGCGAGGGCGAACCGCGGGATATGCTGGTGTCCAACCTGCTGGACGATTTTGATCTGAGGGACGGGGAGCAGACGGTTTCAGCCTCGTCTCTGACGGAGGGGAAGGCCAATATTCTGGCGTTTTTATCGGAGGGCCAGGAGCCCACGGAACATGTGCTGAACGAGATGCTGGAGCAGAAGGAGCTGTTAAACCGGCTGGATGCGCAGATTCTGTTCGTGCTGCAGACTCCGGAGGCATTGGAGAACCGGACCTTAAAGCGCGTGCTGGAGGATGTGCCCGCGATCTCCACGGTTTACGCGGACTTCGACGAGACGGTGGAGCCGTTGGCCAGGCGGATGTATGTGGACCCGGACAAGCTGCCGCTTTTGCTCGTCACCAAGCCCGGCCTGCGGGCAATCTACGGCTGCAGCGGCTACAACGTGGGCAGCGTAGGCCTGATGGTCAAGCTGCTGGACCTGGCGGACTAGGGAGAGGCGCCTGTGCCGGGCGGGGCTGTAAATACGCCCGGGACGGGCGGCCAATTCTTAAATAACGGTAAAATCTCGCCCGCCTCCATTGACTTTCCCGCTCCGCGCCGATATAGTATTCTTCGAGCATGTTGCGACAAGGGGGATATTTTATGGGAAAATTCAGGGAAAAGATGCAGCGGTTTATGATCGGGCGCTACGGAATGGATCAGCTGAACCAGTTTTTGCTCTACGCCGTGCTGGCGGTGATCGTAATCAATCTGTTTACCAGGATATGGCCCCTCGAGGCGCTGGAGCTGGCGGGCATCGTATTTCTGTATTTCCGGATGTTCTCCAGAAATATCGGCAGGCGTTACCAGGAGAACCAGGCCTTTCTGCGGCTGTCCTACCGGGTGAGCGAGCCGTTTAAAAAATGGAAGTTCCGCTTTCAGGAGCGCAGGCATTACCACATCTACAAGTGCCCCGGTTGCAGCCAGAAGATCCGCATCCCCAGGGGGCGCGGGAAGGTGAGCATCCACTGCCCGAAGTGCGGGATGGATTTTATTAAAAAGAGTTGAAGTCATTGCGGCCGCGCCCCGGCCGCATTTTTTTAATGGGCTGAAGAAATGCCCGCCAGCGCCCTGCCCTAAAACCGCTGGAAAAAGCTTTTAATTATATGTTGACAAAGCGAACTGTACATGATATAGTTACAGCATGAAATGTAAAGAAAAAAATTACAGTTAAAAAAGAAAAGAGGAAGAAACAAGGGGGAATCAGAGAATGACGAGTGATTACTGCGTGGCGGTCCATGCGCTGGTGTACTTAAACCACAAGGCAAAGGTGCTTTCCAGTGAAGAGCTGGCGGAGAATATCTGCACCAACCCGGCCAGGGTACGCAAAGTCATGGCAAAACTCAAAAAGGCCGGTTTTGTAAAGACCAAGGAAGGAAGTGAGGGCGGTTATCTCTTTGACCAGGACGCAAAGAAGGTCACGCTGGACCAGGTGGCGGAAGCCCTGGAGATCAAGTTTGTGGACACCGCGTGGAAGAGCGGGGACACGGATATGAAGTGTCTGGTGGCCTCGGGTATGGCCGCGTTGATGGACGAGGTCTTTGACGATTTAAATGAACAGTGCCGGAAACGGCTGAGGGAAATCACCATTGATACGCTGGAACAGCGCATCTTCGGCAATCGGAAGGAATCGAAATAAAATCCGGAAAGGGGTTATCTTTATGAAGAAATTTGACAATATCATCATCGGTTTTGGCAAAGGCGGAAAAACACTGGCAGGAGCGCTGGCAAAGGCCGGGCAGACTGTGGCAATGATAGAGCGTTCCGACAAAATGTACGGCGGCACCTGCATCAACGTGGCGTGCATTCCCACCAAGTACCTGGAGAACCAGGCTGCGGCGTCGGAAGCGCTGGGCGGCGGCTTTGAGGAGCGCCGGGAGCGCTACCGCAAAGCCATCGAGGGCAAGCGCGCGCTTACGGCCGGGCTGCGCCGGAAAAATTTTGAGAAGCTGGATGTGCTGGATCAGGTCCAGGTTATCACCGGAATGGGCAGCTTCGCGGACGATCACCACGTGCAGGTGACTATGGCGGACGGCAGTACCGAGCTGCTGGAGGGCGGCCGTATCTTCATCAACACCGGTTCCCGGCCGTTTATCCCGCCGGTTCCCGGACTGGCGGACTGCCCTCTGGCGTACACCAGCGAGTCCATGATGGAGCTGGAGGAGCTGCCAAGGCGCCTTGTGATCATCGGCGGCGGCTACATCGGACTGGAGTTTGCCTCCATTTTCGCAAACTTCGGCTCCCAGGTGACCATCATCCAGGACGGCCCCAAGTTCCTGCCGAGAGACGACCAGGAGGTTGCGGCGGCGGTTCTGGCCAGCTTTGAGGAGCGCGGCATCCGCGTCGTCACCGGCGCCCGCATCACCGAGGTGAAGGATCAGGGAGACAGCGCGGTTATCCGCTACGAGGCGGACGGTAAAACCGCGGAGCTTGTGGGAGAGGCCATTCTGGTAGCCACCGGACGCAGGCCCAACCTGGAAGGCCTGAACGTGGAGGCCGCAGGGGTGGAGCTGACCGCCCGCGGCGAGGTAAAGACCGACGCCGGCCTGCGCACCAGCGTGCCCCATATCTGGGCAATGGGCGATGTGAAGGGCGGATTGCAGTTTACCTACATTTCCCTGGACGACTCCCGCATTGTGAAGTCCCAGATTCTGGGAAATGGGGAGCGCACCACGGAGAACCGCGGACAGGTGGCCTTCAGCGTGTTTGTGGACCCGCCCTTCTCCAGAGTCGGCTTAAGCGAGGCGGAAGCCGTTGAAAAGGGCCACAAGGTAAAGGTGGGGCGCCTGGTGGTGGGGACGATGCCCCGGGCGAAGCTGCTCGGCAGGACCACCGGGCTGATGAAGGCCGTGGTGGACGCGGACACCGGACTGGTGCTGGGCGCGCAGCTGTTCTGCTCGGAGTCCCAGGAGCTGATCAATATGATCAAAATGGCCATGGATGCTGGGCTTCCCTACACGGTGCTGCGGGACGGCATTTACACCCATCCGACCATGAGCGAAGGAATGAACGACCTGTTTGCAATCTAGTATAATTTAACATAAGCTGCTAAGCGGACTTGAAATAATGAGAGGAGTTGTTTATGGGATTTTCGATAGGAACCGGGGTTCCGGTCATTACCGTATTTATTCAGGGGCTGCTGAGTTTTTTCTCACCCTGCGTGCTTCCCTTGGTGCCCCTGTATATCAGTTATCTGGCCGGAGGAGCCAAAACCGTCGATGAAAACGGGCGGGTGACCTATCCGCGCCGGCGTGTGATGGTGAATACTCTGTTCTTTGTGCTGGGAATCAGCTTTACGTTCTTTGTGCTGGGGTTCGGGTTCTCGGCGCTGGGCAGATTCTTCAGCAACAACCGGACCTGGTTTGCGAGAATCAGCGGTATTATCATGGTGCTGTTCGGCCTTTACCAGCTGGGAGCCCTGGGGCATTCCGGCGCCATTGAGCGGGAGCATCGCCTTCCCTTCAACCTTAGCCGTTTCAGCATGAACCCCGTCATCGCCCTGCTGCTGGGCTTTACCTTCAGCTTTGCCTGGACCCCCTGCGTGGGGCCGACCTTGGGAAGCGTGCTGCTGATGGTGTCGTCGGCGGGCCAGAAGAGCCAGGGGCTGTGGCTGATCGGTGTGTACACCCTGGGATTTGTGATCCCGTTCCTGGCGGTGGGACTGTTCACCGGCTCGGTGCTGGACTTCTTCCGCAATCACCAGAGCGTGGTGCGCTATACGGTTAAAGCCGGCGGCGTTCTGCTGATTCTCATGGGCCTTATGACCTTCACCGGCTACATGAACGGCATCACCAGTTACCTGTCCTCCTTCGGAAGCGGCAATTCGCCCAAGACGGAGCAGTCCGCTCCCGTGACGCCCGGTGGCGGGACAGAGACAGCGGACGAGGGCGGCATGGCCTCCGGTGAGACCGCGGCGCAGCCCGATACAACTGCGGTGGAGACTGCCCCGACTGCGGAAGAGCCCGCCACAACCGCGGCGGAAACTACCGCGGAGGCGGAGGTGGAGGTGATGCCGGCCTTTGACTTCACGCTGACGGACCAGTATGGAAACACCCACACCCTGTCCGATTACAAGGGCAAGACCGTGTTCTTAAACTTCTGGGCGACCTGGTGCCCGCCCTGCAAGCGCGAGATGCCGGAGATTCAGGCGCTCTATGAGCGCTACGGCAAGAACGAGGGCGATCTGATCGTGTTGGGAGTTGCAAACCCCAAGACGGCCGAGCACCCGAACAACAGCGACGAGACCCAGGATGTGGTGGAACAGTTCTTGAAGGACAACGGGTACACCTTCCCGGTGGTCATGGACGTTACCGGAGAGACCTTCTCCCAGTACATGATCAGCGCGTTCCCCACCACGTTTATGATAGACAAGGACGGAAATGTATTTGGCTACGCCTCCGGCAGCCTGACCGGAGACATCATGGAAAGCATTGTGCAGCAGACCATGACGGGCGTGCGCCAGCAGTAAAAACCGACTGAATTTGAAAATGATTTTGAGGGATATTCTTTTACAAAAAGAACGATCCCTCAAAATTTTTTTATGTGATTTAACAAAGTTTTTATAAACAACGGGAAAGTGCACAAAAATAAAAATGTAATTGACAAACAGTTGTACAATGTGATACCATAAAAGTACCAACAATCACAAAAAAATTTAGATTCATGTAGAAAACTTATATATGCTCATAATTGGATGAGTGTTTCTACCAACTACCGCAATAGTTGACTATGAGTTTTCGCATCCCTGCCGTCCGGCCATTGGAGACCGGAAGACGGGGGTGTGAACTTGCGCAAACAGCGGTAGTTGGTTTTTTAATTGTGATCCCAGCCGTCCGGAAGGCTGACCGCTGTTTCGCAGGGAGCAGAAAATGGAAGGAAGTAGGATGCCTATGAAAGAAACACGAAATTTTGTGCTAAAGGGCCACATCTGCTACAGCCTGAATCCGACGAAGCTGGAAACCATAGAAGCGGGTTATCTGGTCTGTGAGGACGGAAAGAGCGCCGGCGTATACCGGGAGCTGCCGGAGCAGTACGCCGGCTGGCCGTTGGAGGATTTCGGGGACCGTCTGATCATCCCCGGGCTGACCGATCTCCACCTGCATGCGCCGCAGTACAGTTTCCGCGGCCTGGGGATGGACCTGGAGCTTTTGGAGTGGCTGAACACGCGGACATTCCCGGAGGAGGCCAAGTACGCGGATGCGGAGTACGCCAGGAGCGCTTACACAATTTTTGCTGAGAATATGAAGCGCAGCGCCACCACCAGAGCCTGCATTTTCGCCACCATCCACCGGGAGTCCACGGTTATGCTCATGGACCTGATGGAGGCGACGGGGCTCAAAACCATGGTGGGCAAGGTGAATATGGACCGGAACAGCCCGGATATCCTGATTGAGGAGAGCGCAGAAGCCTCCGCCCGGGATACCCTCGCCTGGCTGGAACAGATTCGCGGGCGCTACGAGAATACGAAACCCATACTGACGCCGCGGTTCATCCCCTCCTGTACGGATGAGCTGATGGGACGTTTGAAAGAGATTCAGAAGGAGTTTGATTTGCCGGCCCAGTCGCACCTGTCCGAGAACCAGGGCGAGATCGCCTGGGTGAAGGAGCTGTGCCCCTGGTCTGAGTTTTACGGGGACGCCTACGATCACTTCGGGTTCTTCGGCGGAGAGGTGAACACGGTGATGGCCCACTGCGTGTGGCCCTCCGAGGCGGAGATCGCGCGCATGAAGGAGCGGGGCGTGTACGTCGCCCACTGCCCCCAGAGCAACACCAACCTGTCGTCCGGCATCGCGCCGGTGCGCCGGTATCTGGACGAGGGCATAAACGTGGGCCTTGGGACGGACGTGGCGGGAGGCTGCGGGGAATCCGTGTTCCGGGCTATGGCGGATGCCATCCAGGTGTCGAAGCTGCGCTGGAGGCTGTCGGACCAGAGCTTAAAGCCGCTGACAGCGGAGGAGGCGTTCTATCTGGGCACCAAGGGCGGCGGAGCTTTCTTCGGAAAGGTTGGAAGCTTTGAGGCGGGCTACGAGCTGGACGCGGTGGTTCTGGATGATTCCGGGTTAAAGCACCCGCAGGAGCTGGATCTGGCCGAGCGGCTGGAGCGCCTGATTTATCTGTCGGACGACCGGCACATCGCCGGGAAGTTTGTGGCAGGACAGAGAGTCTTATAGGTAGGTCTGGGGGACCGCCCGGGAAGCGGGCCCCCTGAAAAAAGAAACTTTATGTTTCAACTTTTAAGGAGGTAGGAAGTATGGAAACAAAGAACAATCAAGGATTTCTGGAAAGGGTGTTTCACCTGTCGGAGAATCACACCGACGTCAAGACAGAGGTAATCGCCGGTATCACCACGTTTATGACCATGGCGTACATATTGGCGGTTAACCCCAACATTTTAAGCGATGCGGGCATGGACCGGGGCGCGGTTTTCACCGCCACGGCGCTGGCCTCCCTGGTGGCGACCCTCCTGATGGCGGCGTTTGCCAACTATCCCTTCGTTCTGGCTCCCGGCATGGGCTTGAACGCGTATTTTGCCTACACCGTAGTGCTGCAGATGGGATATACCTGGCAGATGGCGCTGGCCGCAGTATTCGTGGAAGGTATCATTTTCATCGCGCTGTCTCTGACCAATGTGCGTGAAGCGATCTTCAACGCCATCCCCATCAACTTAAAACACGCGGTGTCCGCCGGTATCGGCCTGTTCATCGCGTTCATCGGACTTCAGAACGCCAAGATCGTAGTGGGAAGCGCAACTCTGGTTTCCATGTACTCGTTCAAGGGCTCCCTGGCGGCCGGAACCTTCAACTCCGAGGGTATCACGGTGCTTTTGGCTCTCTTGGGCGTGCTGATCACCGCGGTTCTGATTGTCAAGGGCGTGAAGGGAAATATTCTGTGGGGCATCCTGATCACTTGGATTTTAGGTATTCTGTGCGAGGTCACCGGCCTGTATCAGCCCAACGCAGAGTTAGGCATGTTCAGCGTAATCCCGGATTTCACCTCCGGCTTTGGCATCCCCAGCATGAAGGAAACCTTCCTGCATGTGGATTTCAGCAGGGTGCTTTCCCTGGATTTCCTGGTGGTCATGTTCGCATTCCTGTTCGTGGATATGTTCGATACCCTGGGCACCCTGATCGGCGTTGCCTCCAAGGCGGATATGCTGGATAAAGACGGAAAGCTGCCGAGAATCCGCGGCGCGCTGCTGTCCGACTCCATCGGTACGGCTCTCGGCGCACTGTTCGGCACCTCCACCACAACCACCTTCGTAGAGAGCGCCTCCGGCGTGGCAGAAGGCGGAAGAACCGGTTTGACCGCAGTGACCGCGGCTGCTTTCTTCGGGCTGAGCCTGTTCCTGTCCCCGATTTTCTTAGCCATCCCGTCCTTTGCAACGGCTCCGGCTCTGATCGTGGTAGGATTTTTGATGATCTCCGCAATCCTGAAAGTGGATTTCAATGACTTTACGGAAGCGATCCCCGCATATATTGCAGTAATCGCAATGCCGTTTATGTACAGCATCTCCGAGGGCATCGCAATGGGTATTATCTCCTACGTTGTGATCAATCTGGTAACCGGACGTGCGAAGGAGAAGAAGATCAGCGCGCTGATGTATGTCCTGGCCGTGCTGTTCGTGCTCAAATACGTGATGATTTAACCTGAGGATCAGGCTGAAGGCGTTGGTTTAGAACCAGGAGGTATTGTCAATGGCAGTTGGAAAAAGCATATTCCGCGTTGACGCATGCGAGAAGGTGACGGGCGGCGCCAAGTATACGGCCGATCTGGAACCTAAGGGCGCTCTGACCGCGAAGGTGGTCAGAAGTACCATTGCCAACGGGATCGTAAAAGGATTTGACTTGGAGGAGGCCCTGGCGGTGCCGGGAGTTGTGAAGATCGTCACATGTTTTGATGTGCCGGACTACCAGTTCCCCACCGCCGGGCACCCATGGTCCGTGGAGACAGCTCATCAGGACATCGCGGACCGCAAGCTGTTGAACAAAAGAGTGCGCGTATACGGCGACGATATCGCCGCCGTCATCGCGGAGGATGAGATAGCCGCGGCCAGGGCGGCGCGGCTGGTGAAGGCAGAGTACGAGGAGTACGAGCCGCTTCTCACCCCGGAGCAAGCCCTGGCGGAAGGGGCGCCCCAGCTGCACGAGGAGAAGCCGGGCAACCTGATCGCCCACTCCGGATTCAAGCTGGGAGAGGCCAGCTACGATGAGGCCGCCGCAGAGCAAGGCCTGATCGTGATCGACAAGGAGTACCAGACCCAAAGCGTGCAGCATTGCCATATTGAGACGCCGGTTTCCTTTGCCTACATGGAAAAAGGGCGTATTGTCGTAACTACCTCAACCCAGATCCCCCATATCGTGCGCCGTGTGATCAGTCAGGCGCTGGGCGTGCCTATGGGGATGATCCGGGTGATCAAGCCGTATATCGGCGGCGGGTTCGGCAATAAACAGGATGTGCTGTACGAACCGTTAAACGCCTACCTTTGCACCCTGGTGGGCGGGCGCTGCGTCAAGATGGAGATCAGCCGCGAGGAGACCCTGGCCTGTACCAGAGTCCGCCACGCTATGGACCTTCACGTGCAGGCTGCGGCCAGGAAGGACGGCACCCTGGTGGCGAGAAGGCTCACGGCCTACTCCAATCAGGGAGGCTATGCCAGCCACGCCCACGCCATCGTGGCCAACACTTCAAACGAATTTAAACAGATTTATCACGATGAAAAAGCGCTGGAAGCCGACGCGTACACGGTGTACACCAATATCGCCACCGGCGGCGCCATGCGCGGATACGGAATTCCCCAGGCCGCCTTCGCGGCGGAGTGCATGGCGGACGACCTGGCCCTGGCGCTGGGAATGGATCCGTTGGAATTCCGCAAAAAGAACTGCATGCAGGACGGCTATGTGGACCCCCACACCCATGTGAAATTCAACTCCTACGGTCTGCGGGAGTGTATGGAAAAGGGGCGAGCATATATACACTGGGATGAGCTGCGCAGAGCGTACGCCAACCAGACCGGGCCGGTGCGCAAGGGAATTGGAATGGCGATTTTCTGTTATAAGACCGGCGTTTACCCCATCTCCCTGGAGACGGCCTCCTGTCGGATGGTCTTAAACCAGGACGGCTCCATGCAGCTGATGATGGGCGCGACCGAGATCGGCCAGGGCGCGGACACGGTGTTCGCCCAGATGGCCGCCGAGACCACCGGAATCACGGTGGACCGGGTCAACGTCCTGTCCACCCAGGACACGGATATCACGCCCTTTGACACCGGCGCCTACGCCTCCCGGCAGACCTACGTCAGCGGCAAGGCGGTGGTGAAAACCGGAAAGCAGTTTAAAGAGAAAATACTGGACTACGCCTCCTACATGCTGAAACGTCCCATGGACGCTCTGGATGTAAAGGAAAACTGCGTGGTGGACCGGGAGACGGGCGAGCAGCTTCTTTCCATGGAGGAGCTGGCCACAACGGCGATTTACAGCCTGGACCGCTCCGTACATATCACGGCGGAGGCCACCAGCCATTGCAAGGACAATACCTTTGCCTCGGGCGCCTGCTTTGTGGAGGTGGAGGTGGATATGCCCCTGGGCAAGGTGAAGGTGACCAATATCGTCAACGTTCACGACAGCGGCGTTCTCATCAACCCCAAGCTGGCCGAGGCTCAGGTGCACGGCGGCATGAGCATGGGGCTGGGCTACGGCCTCAGCGAGCAGCTGCTCTTTGACGCCAAGGGTCGTCCGCTCAACGACAACCTGCTGGATTACAAGCTGCCCACGGCGATGGATACGCCGGACCTTCACGTGGAGTTCGTGGAGCTTCAGGACCCAACCGGGCCCTTTGGAAACAAGGCGCTGGGCGAGCCCCCCGCGATTCCGGTGGCGCCCGCCATCCGCAACGCGGTGTTAAACGCAACCGGAGTGGCGGTGGACAGTCTGCCCATGGACCCGCAGAAGCTGGTGGCGCATTTCAAGGCCGCCGGGCTCATATAGAAAGGGCGGTGAGACATCATGTATGATATTGAGAAATATTATCAGGCAAAGGATACGGCGGATGCGGTGCGCGCCCTGGCAGAGGACCCGGAAGCGGTGCTGATATCCGGCGGAAGCGATGTGCTGATCAAGATCCGCGAGGGCAAGCTGGCCGGGTGCTCCCTGGTGAGCATCCACGGGATCGGGGAGCTGGAGGGCATCTCCATGGAGCCGGACGGCACCATCGTGATCGGCCCCTGCACCACGTTCTCACACATTGCCAATGATGAGATCATCCGCAGGCACGTGCCAATGCTGGGCGACGCGGTGGATCAGGCCGGAGGCCCCCAGCTGCGCAACATCGGCACCATCGGCGGAAATGTCTGCAACGGCGTGACCAGCGCGGACAGCGCCTCCAGCCTGTGCTGCTACAACGCGCTGCTGGTTCTTCAGGGACCGGAGGGCGTCCGGGAGGTCCCCATCAGCCGGTGGTACACCGGTCCGGGGCGGACGGTCAGAGGCCACGAGGAGGTGTTGACCGCGATCCGAATCCGCAAGGAGGATTACGAGGGCTTCGGCGGACATTATATCAAATACGGCAAGCGGGGCGCTATGGAGATCGCCACCCTGGGCTGCGCAGTGTCCGTGAAGTTGGCGGAGGACGGCCGCCATGTGGCCGACCTGCGTCTGGCATATGGGGTTGCCGCCCCCACGCCCATCCGCTGCGGCAAGATCGAGGCGGAGGCCGTGGGCTGCGAGGCCGGGGAGGCGCTGGCCGAACGGATCGGCAAGGGCGCTCTGGAAGAAGTGAATCCCCGGTCCAGCTGGCGGGCCTCCAAAGAATTCCGGCTGCAGCTGGTGGAAGAGCTGGCAAAGCGCGCCTTCAGGCAGGCGGTAAGGAATGCGGGGGGTGAGTGGAATGCTTAAAATCGTTCATATGACAGTGAATGGGAAGGATGTGGAGGTAGCCATCGACCCCAGGGAATCGCTGTTGGACACCCTGCGGGGCCGTCTGGGGCTGACCAGCGTGAAAAAGGGCTGCGAGGTCGGCGAGTGCGGCGCCTGCACGGTGCTGGTGGACGGCGAGGCCATTGACAGCTGTATCTATCTGACCGTCTGGGCCGAGGGCCGCAGGATCATGACCGTGGAGGGCTTAAAAGGCCCTAACGGGGAATTGAGCCCCATCCAGAAGGCGTTTATCGAGGAGGCGGCCGTCCAGTGCGGTTTCTGCACCCCGGGTCTGATCATGTCCGCGGTGGAGATCGTGGGCACGGGCAAGCGGTACAACCGGGATGAGCTGCGCAAACTGATCTCGGGCCACCTGTGCCGGTGTACAGGGTACGAAAATATTCTAAACGCTATGGAGCGTATTGTGGAGGAAACCTACAAGGTAGTGGGGGAGAGCTGATCTGAAAATATCATAGCAACCACAGAGCCGCCGGGGCCTAAAAAAGCCCGGCGGCTTTTTTGCATGCAATGGGCCGGGGCAAAGCCTGGGGCCTATTGCTGCGCGCCAAGCGCCGCCGCGGTCCGGAGGCGGCTTTACACAGATTTTACAGAATCTATACCTTACCGTGCTTTCTCCCGCGGTCTAATTTTTGTATACTCCAAACTGTAACAACAAGAGAAAATAAAACAGCCCCGGGACGTGACCGGGCGCGGATTCATTTGGAGGCAAAGTATTATGAGAAAGAACAGTAAAGCGATTCTGGCAATGATCGGTACTGCAGTATTGGCGGCAGGCGCTCTGGCGGGCTGCGGCGGTTCCGCGGGACAGGCCGCAACGGAGGCTCCGGCAACCGAAGCTCCCACCACGGCGGGAACCACAGCGGATACTACGCCGGCGGATACCACGGCGGCGGTTGAGACTGAGGCTGCAAAGGACTTAAGCGGTTCCATCAGCATGGTGGGCTCCACCTCCATGGAGAAGTTTGCCAACGCGCTGAGCGAGGCATTTATGGAAAAATATCCCAACGTAACGGTTTCCGCCCAGTTTGTGGGCTCCGGCGCAGGCGTTGAGGCGGTGCTGAACGGAACCGCGGACATCGGCAACTCCTCCAGAAATCTGAAGGACGAGGAGAAGGAAAAGGGCGCTGTTGAGAACATTGTGGCGATCGACGGAATCGCAGTGGTGGTGGACCCGGCCAATGAGGTTGCCGATCTGACCAAGCAGCAGCTTTCTGACATTTACACCGGAACGATCGGCAACTGGAAGGACCTGGGCGGTTCCGACGCTCCCATCGTAGTGGTTGGACGCGAGTCCGGCTCCGGCACCCGCGGCGCCTTCGAGGAGCTTCTGGGCCTGGAGGACGCCTGCAAGTACAGCAATGAGCTGGACAGCACCGGCGCCGTGATGGCCAAGGTCGCTTCCACACCCGGTTCCATCGGCTATGTGTCCCTGGACGTGCTGGACGACACCGTGAAGGCCCTGAACCTGGAGGGCGCTGAGCCTACCGAGGAAAACATCAAGGCGGGAAGCTACTTCTTAAGCCGTCCCTTTGTGATGGCGACCAAGGGCGAGATCGCCGGGCAGAGCGAGCTGGTGCAGGCGCTGTTTGATTATATCCAGTCCGACGAGGGCGCTGAGCTGGTGAAGTCCGTAGGCTTGATTACAGTGGAATAATACGGTATACGCCGGATATATTCCCCTGAGGGGCGCGGCGATTTGAACTGAGTGTAGCGGCGGACCGGAGGGAAAAACCTTTCGGCCCGCCGAACGATTGAAAGGAGATACACTGCATGAGCACGGAAACTATTTCCATCCGCTCCCACCACGGCAGTAAATCCGCGGTTGAGAAGGCCGCCCAGGCGATTTTCACGGCCTGCGGATTTTTCGCAGTGCTGGCGGTGGCGTCCATTGCGCTGTACATGGTGGTCAGCGGAACACCGGCGCTGTTTAAGGTGGGGATACTGGAAATCCTCTTTGGCAGCGTGTGGCGGCCGGATGCGGCGGAAGCCTCCTTCGGCATCCTGTACGTGATCCTGACCTCCATTGTGGGAACCTCCATGGCGATCCTGATCGGAGTGCCCATCGGCGTGATGACCGCCGTGTTCCTGGCCGAGGTGGCTCCGCCAAAGGTGGCGGAAGCAGTGCGGCCCGCGGTGGAGCTGCTGGCCGGAATCCCGTCCGTGATCTACGGCCTGCTGGGAATCCTGATCTTAAATCCCCTGATGTATAAGCTGGAGCTGATTGTATTTAAGGGATCGGAGAGCCACCAGTTTACCGGGGGCGCCAATCTGATCTCCGCGGTGCTGGTGCTGGCCCTGATGATCCTGCCCACGGTGATCAATATCAGCGAATCAGCCCTGCGGGCCGTGCCGGCCCAGTTAAAGAGCGCCTCCCTGGCCCTGGGAGCCACCAGGATCCAGACGATCTTCCAGGTGGTGCTGCCCGCGGCAAAGTCCGGCATTATCACCGCAATCGTGCTGGGAACCGGGCGGACCATCGGCGAGGCCATGGCCATCAGCCTGGTGTCGGGCAGCTCGGTGAACCTGCCGCTGCCCTTTAACTCCGTTCGCTTTTTGACCACGGCCATTGTGTCGGAGATGGGATACGCCTCGGGTCTGCACCGGGAGGTGCTGTTTACCATCGGTTTGGTGCTGTTCGCATTTATCATGATAATCAATGCCAGCCTGACCGGGCTGCTGAAAAAGGGGGTAAACCGGAATGACGGGTGAAGCGGCAATCGCAATTCATAAGCAGTCGGTGGTGCGAAGAAGCATCTACGGCAGGCATGTGCGGGTCTCGGACCTGATCCTCACCGGCTTGATCTACCTGTGCGCGGGGCTTTCCATCGCCATATTGGCCGGGATTATGGGTTATGTGTTTGTGCGGGGCATCCCCCACGTGAGCTGGCGGTTCCTCACCACAGTTACCAGCGCCACCAAGGGTACCTTCGGTATACTGGGAAATATTGTAAACACATTGTACATTGTGGTGATCACCCTGCTGATCGCCACGCCGCTGGGAATCGGCGCGGCGATTTACCTAAACGAGTACGCGAAGCCGGGCCGGATGGTGAAGGCCATTGAGTTCACCACCGAGACCCTCTCCGGAATCCCCTCCATTATATTCGGCCTGTTCGGCATGGTGTTTTTCGGAAATACCCTTGGCCTTAAGTATTCCATCCTGACCGGCGCGCTGACCCTGACCCTGATGATCCTGCCGCTGATCACGCGGACTACCCAGGAGGCGTTAAAGACGGTTCCGGACAGCTACCGCAGCGGCGCTCTGGGCATTGGAGCCACCAAGTGGTACATGATCCGCACAATCCTGCTGCCCAGCGCCATGCCGGGGATACTCACCGGCGTAATCCTGGCCATCGGCCGGATCGTAGGGGAGTCGGCGGCCCTGCTGTTCACCGCCGGAAGCGGCTATTATATGCCGAAAAACTGGCTGAGCAAGGTGATGGAGCCGGGCGGAACCCTGACCATCCAATTATACCTGTTCATGCAGAAGGCAAAGTACAACGAGGCCTTCGGCGTGGCGGTGGTGCTCCTTGTGATCGTGCTGGCTATCAACGGCCTGGCCAAGTATCTGTCCCGTAAATTCAATGTAGAGTCCGGCCTGTAGGGGCCGGGGAGGAGAACAACGTGGAAGCGAAAACAAAAATTTCGGCCCGGGGCCTGAATCTGTATTACGGTGAAAACCACGCGTTAAAGGATATCAGCCTGGACCTGTATGAACATAAAATCACCGCGTTTATCGGGCCGTCCGGCTGCGGAAAGTCCACATTTTTAAAGACACTAAACCGCATGAACGACCTGGTGGCGGGTGTGAAAATAGACGGGACGGTGCTGCTGGACGAGGAGGATATCTACGATCCCCAGGTGGATACCACGCTGCTGCGCAAAAAGATCGGCATGGTATTTCAGCAGCCCAACCCATTTCCCATGAGCATCTACGACAACGTGGCCTACGGTCCCAGAATCCACGGAATCAAGAACAAGTCGCATCTGGACGAGATTGTGGAGCGCAGCCTGCGGGGCGCGGCGCTGTGGGATGAGGTTTCCGACCGGCTGAAAAAGTCGGCCCTGGGACTCTCCGGCGGACAGCAGCAGAGGCTGTGCATCGCAAGGGCGCTGGCGGTGGAGCCGGAGGTGCTTCTGATGGATGAGCCCACGTCGGCGCTGGACCCCATCTCCACCCTCAAAATCGAGGATTTGATGGACGATTTGAAGAGCCGTTACACGGTGGCTATCGTCACCCACAACATGCAGCAGGCTGCGAGAATCGCGGATTACACCGCATTTTTCCTGGTGGGGGAGGTGGTCGAGTACGCCGCCACGGATGAGCTGTTCACCGTGCCTCAGGATAAGCGGACGGAAGATTACATCACGGGCCGGTTCGGATGACGGATGAGCGGCGGGAAAGGGGTTATAAATGAGCGTAAGAGTGACATATGAGCATGAGCTGGGGCTGCTGAACCAGGATTTGAAGGAGATGGCCCATATGGTGGAGCGGGCCATCGAGCAGACCTTCGTGGCCTTTGAGGACCAGGATTTCCAGATGGCGGAGGATATTATCAAGGGCGACCGGACGGTCAACGACATGGAGCGGGCCATCGAGGCGCGCTGTCTGTCCCTGATTCTGCGGCAGCAGCCCGTGGCGGGGGACCTGCGCCAGGTGTCCACCGCCCTGAAGGTGGTCACGGACTTAGAGCGCATCGGGGACCACGCCTCGGACATCGCGGAGCTGATATTGCGGATTAAGAGCGATCACGCCTACCACATCGTAAAGCACCTGCCGGTGATGGCCGCGGCGGCGGGGCAGATGGTCCACGACGCCATCGAGGCGTTTATCGCCCGGGATTTAGAGGCTGCGGTCTCCATCATCAAGCGGGACGACGAGGTGGATAACCTGTTCAACCAGGTGAAAATAGATGTGATTCAGCTGCTGCGGGTGTCGCCGGACCAGGCGGACCAGGGCATCGACCTTCTGATGGTCGCCAAATACTTGGAGCGTATCGGGGATCACGCGGTCAACGTGTGCGAGTGGACCCAGTTCTCCCGGACCGGAGCCTTAAAAAATGTGCGGATCATGTAACGGATCAGTACCGGCGGACGGAAGCCGCCGCCCGGCAGAGGTGGGAGAGACCGCCGTCCGGGCGCTGTAATCCTCTTTGGCGCCGGAGATAACGGGATTCCGGCGATATCGGGCTGCAGGCCTTAAGACCCGCAGCCTTTACTTTTGTTTTCAGATGCCTTAAAATGGAAGTCAGCGGGACGGCGAGAGCCGAATCAGAGCAGAAAAGGAGTGTTTGAGATGAAAGTATTATTGATCAACGGAAGCCCTCACAGCGTCGGATGTACATACACGGCCCTGGAGGAGGTGGCCCGGGCGTTGCACGAGGACGGGGTGGAGACGGAGCTCCTTCAGATCGGCACAGGGGCGGTTCACGGCTGTATCGGCTGCGGGCACTGCAAGCAGGGGAACGGCTGCGTGTTTGCTGACGACCTGGTAAACGAGGCCGCGGCAAAGCTGCGGGAGGCCGACGGCCTGGTGGTGGGCTCCCCGGTCTATTACGCTTCCCCCAACGGTTCGATCCTGGCGTTTCTGGACCGCCTGTTCATGAGCGGCGGGGGATTCCGCCTGAAACCGGCGGCGGCCGTAGCCTCGGCCAGGAGGGCGGGGACCACGGCCACGGTGGACGCCATCAACAAGTATTTCTCCCTCTCCGGTATGCCTATTGTGAGTTCCAATTATTTCCATATCATTCACGGAAACACCCCTGAGGAGGCGCGTCAGGACGAGGAGGGCATGCAGACCATGCGCACCATCGGCCACAATATGGCCTGGCTCTTAAAATGTCTCGAGGCGGGCAGACAGGCGGGCGTCGCAGAGCCTGTTGCCGAGACGAAGATTAAGACGAATTTTATCCGGTAAAGCCGCAGCGGCCGCCAGGGTTTGATCCTGCCCGGCCAGGCAAAAACCGGCGAAAGCGCGGAAAATGCCGCGGGAAAGCAAACGCTTTCCCGCGGCATTTTCGGACTGCAGACAAGGTTGATCTTCTGGGACAGGGGGCTGAAGGCCCTTTTGGCGCAAGCTCCGGTTTTAGCCCAGGGAACGGATAAATGCTTCCACCTCGTCCATGGGCCGGTAAGCCGGGATGGTCCCGTCGATGGTGACGGAGAGGGCGGCATATTTGCTGGCCCATTGGGTGGCCTCCCGCAGGTCCATGCCCAGGATCAGCTGGGCCACGGTGGCAGCCATGAAGCCGTCGCCAGCGCCAGCGGTGTTGACCACGTTCTCCACCTTGACCGAGTCAACGGTCCAGAACTCGCCGCCGCTTAACACGGCGCTTCCGTCGCCTCCCATTGTCATGATGATGTTGTGGACTCCGTATTTCTCCTGCACCGCGTTCAGCATATCCTGGGGCAGGATGGGACTGTCCTGGGGCAGGTCCAGGATGTAGCGGCCCTCCACCTCGTTGATAAACAGATAATCCACGTAGTCCAGGCGGCCCATGGGCTTCTCTGGCAGGGGGCTGGGGTTGATCAGGGTAGTCATTCCCAGCTCTTTGGCGTAGCGGGCGGCGTCCAGGGACAGCTGCTCCGGCACCTCAAAGCCGGTGACGAACATTTTGGTGCCCTTCATCGCGTCCAGGGCGGTTTTTACCTCGTCCAGAGTCAGCTTCACGCTGGAGCTGTCCCCGTCGATCACGGTATTCTGGCCGTCGGGTCCGATCAGGATCAGGCCGGTGCCGGTGGAAACTTCGTCGGTGCGGTACAAATAGGTGGTGTCCACACCTGCATCCTGCATCCATTTCTCGCCCAAATCGCCCCAGGGGTCATTTCCCACCTTGCCGATGTAGGCGGTGTCGATGCCCAGGCGTCCCAGGGCCACGGACACGTTGGAGCCTTTGCCCCCGTCCTCGGCCACATGCCATTTGGTTACGCACAGCGTCTCGCCCCAGACGGGCATATGGTCCGCGTAAGCGTACTGGCCTACGCCGTGGCTGTTGAGTACAATTACATCTTTCTTGCTCATCTGAATCACCATCCTTTGATCTCATGGGACATGGGATGATCGGCGGTGTCCACATTGCAGAACAGCGTCACATCCGGGATATATTTGGGAAGCAGGGTCACCGGGTATTCCAGGGTGGGCTCGCTGAACAGGGCCACGCGCACCACGGTCTGCTTCCAGGAGCCGGTGGCGATCATGTACACGGCCCGCTTTGCGGAGAGCATGGTTTTAAAGCCCAGGGTAACCGCTTTGGGCGGCACCCGGTCGTAACAGCCGCCGAAGGTGCGCTGGCTTAACGCCACGATGGTGTCCTCGTTTAAATCCACGATTCTTGTCTTGGAGTTGGCGTACTCTTCGATGGAGAGGCGGCAGGAGTAGCGGCGGGGCGGCTCGCAGAATGCCACCAGGCCCTTGCACCCCACGCCCGCCCAGAGCGTGTCGATGCCTCCCAGCTCCTGACAGAGCTTGTCGGGATAATCCAGGTCGTTTATGCGGGTCCAGATGCGCTGGTTCTCAGGAACGTTGAGCTCGGGATCGATGCGCCCGTAGAAGCAGGCGTTCATGGTGCCCTCCAGGCTCTCGTAGGTGTCTCCTACCGGGAAGGGGCGTCCCTCCCAGTCCAGGAAGTCGTCCATGTGGAATACCCAAAGGTTCTTTAAGCTGATGCGCTCTTTATTGACGCGGTCGATGAAAATGTCGTACTCGTCCGTGGGCCCGGCCGGAAGCACCCATTTGGTGAGGGTTCCCTCGGCGTTGTGCTGGATGACCTCGTCCGCCATCATGTTTCCGATAATCTTCATCATAGAGGCGCGGTCCTCCTTGATCACCAGCTTGGTCTTGAGATCTGGCTGTTTTTCCAGATCCTGCCAGGGAATGGAGCACCAGCGGTACAGTTCTTCTCTTGAAATTTTGAAATCCATTGTCTGTGTTCTCCTTTTTATACATTAATATGCAACTGTTCGGTACCCTCACAGTTATGAGCAAAAATACATGCGGTATCGCCTGCGGCAGGGGAAGTCTTGTTGGCCTTCCCACGCTTTTTTTACGGCCGGCGACGCAAAGGCGCGGGCCTGCCGAACAGTTACCATTATATCATATTAAGAATGATTTGAACCGAAAAGATATGCCCCCTTTGGCCGTGGGGGCATACCGGATTATGTATGGCGGTCACACGGCTTGCCGTCTCAATGCTTTAGCTGCCGGTATGAGCGGTGATGTTGTTCTGCTTCTTGAAGTGGAGGTATACCGGGTAGCCGGTGCCGACTGCGATGACAGCGGCCACTACGCTCTGTCCGGGAGTCCACACGAAGGTGGAAACCAGCAGGATTGCGGTGGGAACAACCGCCAGAAGAGCCATCAGCCTCCAGCAGGGCATCTTGTAGGTCGGATTGTAGTCAGGCATTTTGCGGAGCTTGAACACGGCGATAAAGGTCACAACGCTGCGCAGCAGGCAGATCACGGTGAAATAGCCTAACAGGTCGTTGATGGTGCCTGCGAAAACCAGCACGATAGCAAAACCGCTCTGCCACAGCATGGAGATGTAAGGGGTCTCCCACTTGGGATGAACCTTTGCCCAGGATTTGAACCACATACCTTCCTGCGCCATTTTATATTCGATACGGGCCTGGAACATGATCAGGCTGGATACGGAGCCGGTAACGATGATGATCGCCAGGATTGCGGCGATAACGCCTGCGGACTGTCCGATCATGGGGATATTGGCGGCTGCGGCCGCGATGGGCGCATCGGAAGCGGCCAGCTCGGCTGCGGGCAGTAAACCAACGGCTGCGGTTGACAGAGCCGTGTAAAGCAGCGTGATTACAATTACAGTTGAAATCAGCGCGATGGGCATGTTTCGCTTGGGATTCTTGATCTCGCCGCCCATTACGCATGCGGACTGCATGCCGTCATAGGACCAGGTGGTGGCGGAGATACCGGCCAGCAGGGCTGCGATGCCGGTGGGAGCGCCCACTGCCGCGGGGGTCATCATGGTCTCGCCTCTCATATAGAACAGGCCCATGCCGATCAGGATCATGAAGGGAAGTACCTTAAACATGGTGATGAAGTTCTGCCACTTGGCGCCGGCCTCCATCTTGATCATGTGAAGCGCGGTAAACACAATGATAACGCCAACCGCAACCATGCGGACGGTCAACTGGCTGAATCCCGTAAAGAAAGCCAGGTAGTTGGCAACCGCCAGAGAGGAAATGGCAATACCGGTGGGATCGGTTGCCCAGAAGGAAAGCCAGCCGGACAGGAACGACATGAAGGGCCAGCCAGCTCTCTTTAGATAAGCCACGAAAAGGCCGTCCTCCGGGATTGCCGTGGAGTATTCGGTGTAGAGCAGGTTCTGGGGAATCATGATAAGGCCGCCGATTAAAAACGACAGGATAACCATTACTCCGGATCCGGCCGCCCCCGCAACCTCACCTACAGATGAGAAGATTCCCGAGCCGATTGTTGTACCAACGCCAAGCGCGATGGCGGTTCCCAACCCCAATTTTCGTTTCAGTTCTGTCCCGTTCGATTCTTGCGTGTTGTTTGACATGACATGAACTCCTTTCAAATAGTCTTTGCTTTTTTATAAATTTAAAAAGTTGTATGTTAGAATACAAGATTTTAAATTCATGTACCACATGGTGCATTATATCACGTAGATTTGTATATTACAATACAAGTATTAAAAAAATATATCCAAATTCTAAAAAAAGGGGAAAATGCACAAAGATAATTTTAAAATACCGGGATAAAACCGGAGAAACATTGTGCATTTGGCATAATTATATGCGCGAAAACCGGAAAAAATGACTTGTTCAAAAGACAAGTTGAAAAGAAAGTGAACCAGATTAAAAGACGGCTTGTTCCACGCAGATAGGGGAAAAACAAGGAAACATGGTAATTATTCCTAATAAATAACCGATTTCACAGGGGTACGTGAATACATTTTGACGGCAAATTTGTAATTGACTCACATGAGGTGCAATGCTATAATGGGTCCAACAAAAGTGGTCCTATTTTTTGATAACATATAAAGAATGTTTGGAGAATTGGGATCGTGTTGCGTGCGGCTGGGAAACAGCCGTAAATCCAAAAAAGTGTTTCGTACACCATATTATAAAGCGCCAGCCCATGCGGCGGCGCTTATGATACGGCGTACCAGGGGAAAGGAATTGGTGTTTGAGATGAGAGATGGGAAACGAAAACCGGGTTATGTGGTTCAGTCTGAACCGGATTGGGGGTGTTGACCTGTGCAAGCGTATTATGCGGGATGGCTGTCCCTTCTGCCCCCGATCATTGCGATCGTGCTGGCGCTGGTGACAAAAGAGGTATTGACCTCTTTGATGTGCGGTATTTTAACCGGAACCTTGATCTACGCGGTGGGGATCGGTTTGAATCCCGTGGTTGGAACGGTGGAGACGGCGTTTGACGTGATGGCCGCCAAGGCTGACCTGAACATTCTGATTTTCTGCTGCCTGCTGGGCGCCCTGGTATTTGTGGTGTCCATGGCCGGCGGCAGCAGCGCCTACGGGCGGTGGGCCACGACTAAGATCCGCAACAAAAAAACGGCGCTCCTTTCGACCAGCGCCTTGGGAGCGCTGATCTTCATCGACGATTACTTTAACTGCCTGACCGTGGGGACGGTTATGAAGCCGGTTACGGATAAATATAAGGTTTCCAGGGCAAAGCTGGCCTACATTATCGACTCTACGGCAGCTCCGGTCTGTATCATCGCGCCGGTTTCGTCCTGGGCGGCCGCCGTGGGCAGCAATTTGCAGGCCACAGGTCATTTTGAGAGCGATTTCTCAGCGTTTATCGCAACTATCCCCTTCAATCTGTACGCGATCCTGTCCCTGGTCATGGTGCTGACGCTGTGTCTGAAGGACCTGGATTTCGGCCCCATGGAGGAGCGCGAGCTGCGGGCCGCCCGCGGCGATCTGGGGGCTATCGAGCTGGAGGCGGAACAGAAGCTTAAAATTTCCGACAGGGGAACCGTGCTGGATATGCTGGTGCCCATCGTTTCGCTGATCATTTTCTCCGTCCTGGGTATGCTGTACAACGGCGGCTACTGGGGCGAGGATCCGGCGTTCCACAGCATCGGCGGAGCCTTTGGAAACTGCACGGCGGCCCCGGCGCTGGCCTGGGGGTGCTTCGGCGCGCTGGTGGTGGCGATGGTTATGTTCGTACCGCGCAGGCTGATGTCGTTTAAGGGGTTTATGGACGGCGTCACAGAGGGCATGAAGTCCATGCTTCCGGCTTGCGCGATCCTGATGCTGGCCTGGACGATCAGCGGCGTCTGCCGAGATCTGCTGCTGACCGCTGATTTTGTAAAGAACGTGGTGGCGGGAAGCTCCATTCCCGGCGCCCTGCTTCCTGCGCTGATCTTCGTGATCGCGGCGTTTTTAAGCTTTTCCACAGGAACCGCGTGGGGAACCTTCGGCATCCTGATTCCCATTGTGGTGCCGGTGGCGGAGGCGGTTGCGCCGGAGCTTATGGTGGTGGCCCTGTCCGCGACCTTGTCCGGAAGCGTATTTGGAGATCACTGCTCGCCGATTTCGGACACCACGATCCTTTCGTCCACCGGAGCCAGCTGCAACCACCTGGAACACGTCTCGACGCAGATGCCCTACGCCGGGCTGGTGGCGGGCTGCTGCTTTGTGGGGTACCTGGTGGCCGGATTTACGCGGGCCAATGTGTGGCTGACCCTGGGCTCGGCGCTATTGCTGCTTTTGGGCGTGATCATGGTGCTGCACCGCAGATGTGTGGCGAAAGAGCTGAGAGCTGTAGGAAAACAGGAAACGGTATAGCGGAATGGACGAATGAGGGTGTCGCAAAATCATCAAAATAGATGATTGAGCGGCACCCTCGCTCTGTATATAGAAAAAAATCAGGAGAAAATCATTCTCGATTGACTTCCTCC
>JAGZSY010000021.1 GCA_018380885.1 Enterocloster asparagiformis | reverse complement strand
GGATGGCGGACTCTTCGGAGCCCGCTTTTCTGTTTTTTGATGCAGAAAAGGAGCCGCTGCTCCAGTAGATTATTTATCTACTTTTGCAACAGCCCCTTTTATTCCCCGGCGCCTCCACTTATTTCCCGGCAGCGCTTTTTCTCCAGGCGGCCGTGCACCGCCTCCCGCAGCAGGGCGTAGAGCACGGAGCACAGCGGGATGAACAGCAGCATCCCCACCACTCCCATCATGCTGCCGCCCACGGTAACGGCCACCAGCACCCAGATGGAGGGCAGACCCACGGAGCCGCCCACCACGTGGGGATAGATCAGGTTCCCCTCGATCTGCTGGAGCACGAAAAAGGCCACGGTAAAAATCAGCGCGTCCATGGGGTTGACCATGAGCATCAGGAACGCTCCTATACCCAGGCCCACGAATGCCCCGAAAATAGGGATCAGCGCCGTGAAGGCGATGAGCACGCCGATCAGCAGCGCGTAGGGCAGCCGTAAAACGGACAGTGTGACAAAGAACATGACGCCCAGGATAACCGCCTCCACACACTGGCCGGTGAGAAAGCTGGAGAACGTCCGCTCCGCCAGCGCGGCGATGTACAGCGTCCGCTGAACCGCCGGCTCCGGCAGAAAAGCGCTCATCAGGGAACAGAGCTGTCTGCCCAGTACCTCCTTCTGAAAAAGGATGTAAATGGCGAAAATAAAGCCGATGGCAAAGGCGGACACCCCGTTCACTATGGAAACGGCCGCGGACATGGTTGTGCTCAGCATGGAGCCGGCGCCGTTTTTCAGAAACTCAGCCATATTTTTCAGAATCTGGTCCCAGTCCACCTGGACGCTGCCCAGATATTCCAGAATCTGGGGATTGCTGGCAAACAGCTGCTCCGCCTCGTCCTTCACCCCGGCGAAGAAAGCGGGCACGCTTCTCTGCAGGCTGCTGAAGGTGTTGAACATCTCCGGCGCCACCACAAAGGTCACCAGAAACAAAACGCCTGCCACCGCCAGGATGGCCGCCGCCATGGCAAACGGCCGCTTCAGCTTCTCCATCCGCCCCTGCCAGCGCAGGTGCCGCTCAATGTTGCGCATGGGCACATTGAGGACAAAGGCAATGGCCGCTCCCAGAATGAAGGGGGAGGCGATGTGTACCAGGCTGCCCAACAGCTCCAGGAGCTTCCGGTAATTGACTCCCGCCACCACCACGACCACCGTAAACACGATCAGCCATCTCAATTTGTTGATTGTCTCGCGATTTAAATCCATATCTTTTTTCTCGCACTCCTCTATTCTTCAACGGACAGCTTTTCAGCCTCCGCCAGAAACGCCTGCCGGATCGCCCCGGCGTCCGCCCGAAAGGTCCCCTGGGCCATCAGCGCGCTGCCGCCTCCCCTGCCCGCCAGAAGCCCGTTTAGCGCCCTGCTCAGCGTCCGCATATCGGCCCGGCCGCTGCCCAGGGCGTAGGCGTACTCCTGTTTCTCGTCCGACCCGGAGCACACCAGCACCACGCCGCCCTTGCCCTGCTCGTAGAGCAGGGTGCACAGCTGGCGCACCCGCACGGGCGTAAGGCCTTCCTCAAAGCAGAGAAGCGGTTCGTCGCTCTCAGGGCACGCCTGCGCCCTGAAGGCAAACAATTTCTGATACAGGCCGCCGATCACGGCGTCCTTCTCCTGGCCGTCGGCCTTCAGCTTCTCCACCGCCTCCCCGATGGACTGGGGCTTGGCCGACAGCAGGTTGGAAATCCTGGTGTCCACGTTCACGCGGCGGCGGTAATCTAACAGAGCCTTGCGGCCGCACAGAATGGAGACGCGCACGCCGCCCTTGTAGTGGATCATGCCAGTCACTTTGATTATGCCCACTTCCCCGGTATTTGTAACATGGGTCCCGCAGCAGGCGCAGGTGTCGCCTCCGGGAATGTTGATAATCCGCACATCGCCGGTCAGCTCCTTCTTGCTCCGGTAATCCATGGACGCAAGCTCCCGGGGCGTGGGGAAATGCTCCTCCACCGGCACGTTGTCGTAGATCAGCCGGTTGGCCTCGTCCTCCAGCTCCTCCAGCTGTTCCATGGTCAGCGGGCCGCTGACGTCGATGGTCACCTCGTCCTTTCCCATATGAAATCCCACGTTGTCGTAGCCGTAGCAGCGGTGGATCAGGCCGGACAGAATGTGCTCTCCCGTGTGATGCTGCATGTGGTCGTAGCGCCGCTCCCAGTCGATGACTCCCTCGGCCAGGCGCCCCGGCTCCATGGGGGCCTCCACCTGATGCCATACCCGCCCGTCCTTCTCAAAGACATATCTGACCGGTATACCATCCAGAGTTCCGGTATCCGAGGGCTGTCCGCCCCCCTCCGGGTAAAAGCCGGTCTGGTTTAAGGCGACCAGCCAGGTGCCGTCCGTTCCGGGGCGGCACTCCTCCACCGTGCACATAAACGACTTGACATATGGCAGTTGATAATACAGGCGTGACTTGTCCATAGTTGCTGCTCCTTTTTATATATAATTAGAAAGATCCTGCTAAATGCTCCTATTATACTACAGATGGCGGCCCGTACCAAGAAAAACTTTCTAAATTTTTTTTAAAACATAGAAACTCTGGCAAGCTGGGGGTCATATGATGCAGTGTAATCAAACATTGATGATGGAGGAACTAAAATGAGTGATGTAGCGGCAACAAACTGCGGTTGTGATTGTGGATGCGGGTGTGGAACAGGAGGAAGCGGGTGCAATATGATCTTCCTGATCCTGATCCTGTGCTGCTGCTGTGGCGGCGGCAACGGTGGATGTTTTGAACATAACAACTGCGGATGTGGATGCGGCAACGGCGGCGGCTGCGGATTTGATCTGATCTGGATCCTGATCCTGTGCTGCTGCTGCGGCGGCAACGGCGGCGGCTTCTGCTGCTAATGTACTGCAGCGGAGCGCAGCCCGCGCTCCGGGAAGGCGGCGGCCCCTCTGCCGCCTCTCCCACTGCGGGCTGCGCCATCGCCAAGGGCTGCAACGGCGGCCCCGGCATTCAAAAAAGCTGTTTTCCCGCCCGGAAAGCAGCTTTTTTTGCTGCCGGCTCCGGGGACGCAGCTGCGCCCCCGCCCGGCGGCCGGTGTTATGATTCGCGGTTTTCGCGTCTGCAGCCGGAAATCTCAGAACCCGCGCCGCGCGTTCCTCCGTTTCCCCTCTTGCCCTGCTTGCGGCTGACGCATTCCTCATCGATCTCATACACCGTATTGTCATCTATCACTAACCTGTACCACATGGTGTGTTCATCTCCTCTTGTCCGTTTTCATAGAGGCGGTCCGACGGGCGTCCCGCCATACCATAATATATGCAAAGCCCTGCCCGGTGCGCTTATTTTGCAGAAACCCCGCATGAATTCCAGCCGGGGATCATATATTTGGAGCAAAGGATCTTGAAAGGCCGGTGGAATGACAATGAGCCCATCTGACGATTATAAACTCACCGATCTGGATTACCTGGTCGGAGACCACCACCTGCAAATGATGAAGGCGGCTCTGCCGTACTTAAATGTGCCGGAGCAGAAAACCCTGTCCCTGATGGTTAAATTTCAGGAGCTAAGACGCACCTACGAGCTGTTTAAAAACGAGGAGGTGGCTTCCATGGGCATCTGTTCCCTGGACCGCCAGGAAACCCCGGGCTCCATGCGGGATATGTTAAAAGCCATACGCCCCTACGGAAATCCCTCCGAACGCGAGATGATCGATATGGCCGAGAGCTTTATGGACGGCCACACCCCCATGGACCAGCTCATGCGCCTGCTCAGCCCTGAGCAGCAGTCCCGCTTTGAAACCATGCAGATGCTGATGCAGGCGTTTCAGGCCATGCCCTGAGGCGCAGCGTACCGCGCGTTCCCGGGGCCGCTTTGCCCCATGGCCCCATTTTCCGCCACTATTTTAATAGAAGAAAGGAATTACATAACCTATGGAAGCAGATTGGAAGAAAGATCCCCGCTTAAAAGCAATGAACCCGGAAAAAGTCAAACTTTTAGAGCACTTTGCCGATCGGGTGCAGCACACGGAAAAGAACCAGCTGATGCAGGCCTTTATGGCCATGAACATGGAAGCAAAACAGCGCGGTTTACAATTCAACGATAAGGAGACAAATCTGATCGTTTCCATCCTCACCTCAGGTATGCCGCCGGAGGAAAAGAAAAAGCTGGATGTCTTAAAAATGTTGTCAAAAAAACTGGCAGGGCCGCGCTGAAACAGCGCTCCCTGCCAGTCGGCATCCAGCCTAATTCGCGTTCAGTAAAGACGCGTCGATCTCCTGATATCCCTCAGTATCCGGCAGCACCACCTCCACCGGGCGGCCAGGGCTGTGGACAGCCGCGGTCATATCCATCTTAAGGCCGATGGTTTCGCCCTGCATGGTCATGTCCAGATCCATGTGCATCTTCATGTCGGTGTAGTACCCCTCTTTGTTGACGGTCATCTCACCCTCAGCGCTCTTGATGGTGAACTCAGCCCCGTCCGTGCCGGACATCACGCCGCCCATAGACCCCATCATCTCCTTCACGTAGCCGTCCATCTTGGCCGAATCCGCCGTGAAGGTCAGGATCGTGTTGTCCCCGTCCTTTTTGGCCTGTATGTCCTTGATGTACGCAGCGTTTAAGTTTCCGTTGTCCGTGGTCTGCTTTACCTGCTCCATCAGCTGACCCATGTCCATGGCGTACTTTATCTTCTGCCCCATCATGTCCATGTAGTAGTAGCCGCCGGTGTAGAACACGCTGGTCTCAATGGTCTGGCCCATCAGGGAGGTGGAACCGTTGGCAGCGTATTTCATCCTGTCCGTATTCACGTCCGCCATCTGGATGTCCATATCCACATCCATGTCAATAGTTTCCTCGCCCTGGCTCATGGTCATCTTCACCACAGTGGACATATCCATGCTGGACAGCTCCTGGTTTTTCTTGACCGCCTCGGCGTACAGCTCCTTGGGGTCCTTCTTCTTTTTCTTTTTGCTGCTGTCCTTCTTTGAAGTTTCCCAAGCCATCTCCCCGTCTCCCTGGCCGCTGCCGCCGCAGCCTGAGACGGCACCCGAGAACACGCACAGAACGGCGGCCAGCAATAGTGCCCGCAGCCATCTCCTGTTTTTTGTCAAGCCCAAACGCTTATCACCCATATTCTTCCCCCATTTCATCACATTTCCCGTTTAAAATCCGGCAATCCCTGCCGCTTATTTCATTGTAGTCCATCACCCCGGGCCAGTCAAGACAATCCTTGATGTTCCCGGCGCAGGGCAGCAGATGAGGCATTTGACGCAACAATCGCCCGCGGCCCATTACATTCAAAAAGGCAGGGCCGCGCTGAAAAACAGCGCTCCCTGCCAGTGGGTATCACATTAACCTGCGTTCAGTAAAGACGCGTCGATCTCCTGGTATCCCTCGGTATCCGGCAGACTCACTTCTACCGTCTTGCCCGGATCGTGGACATCTGCAGTCATCTCCATCTTAAGGCCGATGGTCTCGCCCTGCATGGTCATGTCCATATCCATATTCATCTTCATGTTGGTGTAGTAGCCCTCTTTGTTGACGGTCAGCTCGCCCTCAACGCTCTTGATGGTGAACTCAGCCGCATCCGCTCCGGGCATCACGCCGCCCATGGACTCCATCATCTCCTTCATGTAATCGTCCATCTTAGCCGGATCCGCCGTGAAGGTCAAAATCGTGTTGTCCCCGTCCTTTTTGGCCTGAATGTCCTTCATGTACTCAACATTTAAGTTTCCGTTGTCCGTGGTCTGCTTTACCTGCTCCATCAGCTTATCCATGTCCATGGCGTACTTCATCTTCTGTCCCATCATTTCCATGTAGTAGTAGCCGTCGGTATAGAACATGCTGGTCTCAATGGTCTGGCCCATCAGGGAGGTGGAACCGTTGGCCACGTATTTCATCTTATCCGTATTCACATCCGCCATCTGGATATCCATATCCACATCCACGTCAATGGTTTCCTCGCCCTGGCTCATGGTCATCTTCACCACAGAGGACATATCCATGCTGGACAGCTCCTGGTTCTTCTTGACCGCCTCGGTGTACAGCTCCTTCGGGTCCTTTTTCTTCGCACAGCCGGCCATAGACATCGCCAGCAGGGCGCTCACTGCGATAATAGCAGCGCGCTTCACACTTTTTCTCATCTTTCTCCTCCACTATTTGAATATTTGCTAATAATACTGTATTACCATCATACGGTATAATCACTTTTAAAGCAATGACTTTTTCTTAACAAAGTCTTACTATTTCCATAATTTCTCTGTTCAGCGCAGATGCTCCAAATCCCTGGCAATGACAATTCTGGTCTGCTCCGTGGCGGACACCACCAGTTCCCTGGCCCGCTCCTCAGGTAGCCGGATGCAGCCAGCCGAGCCGTTGTCCGGGTTGGCGGTAAAGCAGTGCAGGAAGATGGCCGAGCCCTGGCCCGGAACGCACTCCTCATTGTAGCTCAGCGCCAGCGCATAGTTGTATACCGTGTAGGCCGTGGCCAGGTTCTCCGCGGAGTTCCAGTCCCTGGCGGTCTCCGACGTGTTCACCAGACGGTTGTAGTGGGCGCTTTGGGAGTCGTCCACCCAGTAGTCCCCCTGGCGCACCTTGTGGTACGGCAATTTCGCGCCAGGATCGTCCTTCAAGCCAAAGGGCATGGTAAAACGGTATGTGCCCTCCGGGGTTTTGCCGTCCCCCTCCCGCTTCTCGTCCGTGATGCCGTTTCTGCCCACGATGCCCGCTTCCCTCCAGGCCAGCTGCCAGCCGCCCGTTTCATCCTTCCGGTAGTAAGACACGTCCGCGCTGCAGCCGCCGGTGCCGACCACAACCACCATCTGGTCCGCCTGGTCCGCCGCGCCCAGGTTCCCGGGGACGATCTCACCGTTCTCCACCGGGCTGCCGGTATTTTCCGCCGTATCCCCGGCGCCTTCGGGCGCGGCTGTATCAACCGCTCCCGGTCCGCCGGCGGCCGTTTTCCCCGCTTCAAGGTCCGCCCTGCCGGCGCCAAAGCTGGTCATCGCCATGCTGAGCGCCATCAAAGCCGCGCCCACGGCGATCTTGTATGTTCTGCGTTTCATTCCGTATTACCTCGATTTCGTGAATTTTCCGACGCTGCCCCGTGACGGCCGGATATGGTCGCGGTACAGCAGCCTGTCTTGTAACATTATACTGTTAATCACGGCCTGATGTATTTCTTTTTTCTTACGTTTTTTGGAAATTAGCCGTGGGCCCGGCGGACGCTGCGGCCGCCGGGTCCGCTACTCCACAAGGTATATCTCGCAGCGGCTGTTTTTTGTCACCCTGCCGTTTTCCAGAATAAATTCATAGTGGTACGACTTGTCCTCGCAGTAGAAAACCAGGTCCCCGTTCTCAGAGAAGGAGCCCTCCACGCTCTCGCCCTCGTAGGTGTCGCCGCCCACAGCGCCCAGAAGGGTCTCCACCTCGTCCATGGTGTAAGAATCCGCGGACAGCTCAAACACCGTGCCCGCATTGCTGATCAGGCTGCAAACCGCGTCGGCGGACCGCAGCAGGTCGAAAAAACAGTACGGGTTCTGGTACGTATACCAGTTGATGCCCGCCACCTCTCCTCCTTCTCCATAGTAGAAGTCGTCCGGCTGGCCAAAGGTGCTGATCAGATACGCTTCGCTGTTTCCAAGGGCATTCCTGTAATCGGTGCGGAACTTGAAGTCCGCGCCCTGCGCCGCCGCGCCGCCATACCGTTCTCCGTCGGTGGGAATGTATCCTCCCGCGTCCAGATACGCGGCCTGGCCCCCAAATAAACCGTTCTGATGCCACTGATAAAATTCTTCGTCCTCGTAAGCGGCGTCCTTTATCGTCTCCACCCCGTTCACCCGCATATTCAGGCGGAACAGGGAGTCATCGCGAAAGTACAGGCGGTACTCCTGCCCTTCACCCGCGTAGTAGGCAAAAATCAGTTTTCCGTTCTCATACTCAAAGGTCCTGGAATATGGACTCTTCTCGTATCCGGCCGGAATCTCGACCATCACCAGCTCCCCGCCGTTCCAGTACGCAGCCAGCCCATTTTCGGTGTTTTTTTCATACCGCCCGGCTTCGATGGCTTCCCGGTCCCTGGTCCAGGAGGCCCGGACCTCCTGCACCATATTTTCCACCTGGGAGGCCTCCACCCGCGCGGAAAAGAGATGATAGGATGCTTCAGCCGACGCGGACTGCTCCGCCCCGGCTTCCCCGGCGGCTCCTGGCCGCTCCGCCCCGGCGGCCACGGCCTCTCCCGCCTCAGCGCTCTCATCTGCTCCGGATGTCCCGTCCCCTGCGGTCTCCGGCTCCGTTTCACCGTCCCTCTCCGGCGTTTTCCAGGCAACCGCCTGCTCCTCCTCCGCCTGCTTGCCGTTCCCGCAGCCCGCCGCGGTCCCGGCTGCCGCGCACAGCGCTGCGGCCAGCAGAAGCGCCCTCATTGCTTTCCCGCCTCCGGCCCGCTGTTTTGCCTCACACTGTCGGATATCTTTTTTCATACCGCTTCTTTCCTCCCGATCCCAAGATCATTTACTGTCATAAACATTATAACGTCCAGTGCCGCGCTATTTATTTCTTTTTTCTTACATTTTCTGATTTCCCCATGCAAAACGGGTCGCCTCCGCAGTTCCCAGGCAGGGCGGCCAGTACTAGCGGAGGGGGAGCCTGCCCCGCCCGCAAAAAAGCCGCCCCACAGCCCTCGATCCGGCCATGCAGCGGCTTTTCCTATTTTTTCCTATTTCATCTTATTTGCACACAATATTGATAATCCGTCCCGGAACATAGATTTCCTTCACAATATTCCCGGTCAGCTTGTCGGCCGCCGCGGCCTTTCCGGCTGCGATGGCGTCCTCCTTGGAAATGTCGGCGGGCACGCTGATCACGGTTCTGGTCTTGCCGTTGACCTGAACGGCCACCTCCACCTCGTCGTCCTTCATGGCTTCCTCGTCGAACTCAGGCCACTGCGCGTGGAACACGGTGTCCGTGCCGCCCAGCTGCTGCCACAGTTCCTCGCCGATGTGGGGCGCGAAGGGGGCCAGCAGGATCACAAAGGTCTTTAAGGTCTCCCGGTCGACGCCGCCCTCTTTCTTGGCGATCTCGATCAGCTTGTTGTTGTGCTCCATGAAGCCGGAGATCACGGTGTTCAAGCTGAACTGGTTGAAGCGCTGCTCG
Organism: Enterocloster asparagiformis; assembly: GCA_018380885.1. Lineage (GTDB taxonomy): Bacteria > Bacillota > Clostridia > Lachnospirales > Lachnospiraceae > Enterocloster. The sequence continues at coordinate 76,036 of JAGZSY010000021.1, read as the reverse complement.
ATGTCGTACACCAGCTTGTGGCGCTCCCTGATCATCTCCCTGGTGGCCGCAACGTCCTTGTCCTTGTTGTCCATCACCAGATTCCAGAAGCGGTTTAAGAAGCGGGAAACGCCCTCGATGCCCCGGTCGTCCCACTCCGCATCCAGCTCCGGCGGTCCCACGAACAGCTCATAGAGCCGCAGGGAATCGCAGCCGTAATCCCGCACCAGATCGTCCGGGGACACCACGTTGCCCTTGGACTTGCTCATCTTGATGCCGTTCTTGCCGGTGATCATACCCTGGTTGAACAGCTTCTTGAAGGGCTCGTCAAAGTCGATGGCGCCGATATCGCAGAGGAACTTAGTGTAGAACCGAGAGTACAGAAGGTGCAGCACCGCGTGCTCCACGCCGCCGATATACATATCCACGGGCAGGTACTTGTCCGCCTTCTCCCTGGACACCAGCTCCTCATCGTTGTGGCTGTCCACATAGCGCAGGAAATACCAGGAGGAACCGGCCCACTGGGGCATGGTGTTGGTCTCACGCTTGGCTGGCGCTTTGCAGACCGGGCAGGTGGTGTTCACCCACTCATCGATGGCCGCCAGCGGCGACTCGCCAGTGCCGGTGGGCTGATAGCTCTCCACCTCCGGAAGGCGCAGGGGCAGCTGGTCCTCGGGAACTGGCACGCAGCCGCACTTGGGGCAGTGGATGATCGGGATCGGCTCGCCCCAGTAGCGCTGGCGGGAGAATACCCAGTCGCGCAGCTTGTAGTTCACCGTCTTGCGGCCAAAGCCCTTCTCCTCGATCATGTGGGGAGCTTCCTTTTTGAGCACCGCGGACTCCATGCCGTTCCAGTCGCCGGAGTTGATCATGATGCCGCTGGCCTCCGTGTAGGCCTCGGTCATGTCCTCAATCTCCTTGCCGTCCTTGGCGATTACCTGCACGATGGGCAGGCCAAACTTCTTGGCGAACTCAAAGTCGCGGTCGTCGTGGGCCGGCACGCACATGATGGCGCCGGTGCCGTAGTCCGCCAGCACGTAGTCGGACAACCAGATGGGCGTCTTAGCGCCGTTTAAGGGGTTGATGGCGTAGCTGCCGGTGAACACGCCGGTCTTGTCCTTGGCCTGCATGCGGTCCACGTTGGAGCGCATGGATGAGTCAAAGATATATTTCTCCACCGCCTCCCGGGTCTCGTCCGTGGCCAGGCTCTTTGCCAGGGCATGCTCGGGGGCCAGCACCATGAAGGTCGCGCCGTAAAGCGTGTCGGGGCGGGTGGTGTAGACGGTGATCTTCTCTTCTCTGCCGTCGATGGGGAACTCCACCTCCGCGCCGTAGGATTTGCCGATCCAGTCGGTCTGCATCTTCTTGACCTTCTCCGGCCAGTCCAGCTTATCCAAGTCATTTAACAGGCGCTCCGCGTAGGCGGTGATCTTTAACATCCACTGGCGCAGGTTCTTCTTGGTCACCGTGGTGCCGCAGCGCTCGCAGCAGCCGTTGACCACCTCCTCGTTGGCCAGTCCCGTCTTACAGGAGGGACACCAGTTGATGGGGAACTCCTTCTCGTAGGCCAGGCCCTTCTTGAACATCTGCACGAAAATCCACTGGGTCCACTTGTAAAAACCGGGATCCGTGGTGTTCACTTCCATATCCCAGTCGTATATCGCCGCGATCTGCTTGATCTGGCGCTTGATATTTTTGATGTTCTCCTCCGTGGATTTCGCCGGATGCACGCCCATCTTGATGGCATAGTTCTCAGCGGGCAGGCCGAAGGCGTCCCAGCCCATGGGATGGATCACGTATTTGCCCTTTAAGAGCTGGTATCTGCTCCAGACGTCGGAGATCACGTAGCCTCTCCAGTGGCCCACATGCAGGCCGCTGCCGGATGGGTACGGGAACATATCCAGGCAGTAATATTTTTCCTTCTTGCCGTCGTTTACATTGATGGGCTTCGCTTCCCAGTTTTCGCGCCACTTCTTCTCGATGGCGCTGTGATTGTACTGTGTAGCCATAGCTTGATTCCTCCATTGTTCTTCTCTTTGCGTTTCGTAAGGGGGGTGCATGTTCTGATTCACAGGACGGATATTCCGTGAACTAAAAAAGCCCTGCGCCCCTATTGCTAGAGACGCAGGACAGATTCTCCCCGCGCGGTACCACTCTGATTCACACGCCGAAAAGGCGCATGCGCTCGTTTCCTTGTATAACGGTCAGGGACCGGCATTTCTTACGCAGGCCTGTTCGCCCTTCGGAAAGCTACTCAGGGGCCAGTTCAAAGAATCCCTCCCGCCTGCTCGCACCGTCCGCCGGCTCTCTGAAGTTCGGAATCCCTCTACTACTCCCCGTCTCAGTATTTATGCTGACTATAAATTTAACATATTTGCCGCAGGGTGTCAATGCGTTTTCTGATACAAAATAAAGGAGTACACCGCCGGAATCAGGACAATCGCCGCGGCAATGGCGAAATACGGTCCCGAACGCCCCATGAGTCCACAGACCAGCATCCCCAGTCCGCCCAGCGTCCACACATACCCGGCCAGGCGGTGGGTCCTGTTCCAGTTGTCCTCGTCCGCCAGGGTCCAGGGCAGCTTGATGCCCAGGGTGTAGTTCTGTTTGCACTTTGGCATGTAGTTGCCGATGGCCACGAACAGCACGGCGATGGGCACGCTGATGAGCAGTCCCACGTTGAGCTCCACCCCCGCCCCGGCCAGCATAATGATGGACTGGACCAGCACCGCCAGAAGCACGATAAACCAGCGGGTGATCTGCCTCAACTCCCCGGAGCGGGCGATATTGGCCCGCTTGGGGTCCGCCCAGAAGGAGACGTTGACCACCACCGCCATGAGCAGCATAAAGGCCGGTATGCCGAAACAGGCCATCAGGCGGCTGGAATAACCGTTGATCTGCCCGGCGCTGTCCCAGTGGGTGGGAACGCGGTCCGGCAGCCTGCTGTAGAAGGCCAGCGAGATGACAAAGGGGACGAGGGTCATTCCCCAGTAAATATAGTCGGCAAATGTCATATTTTTCATGCGCTCGCTAATTTTCTTCATGATCTTTTTCCTCCATTAAATCCTGAATCCAGGCCAATACCTCCTCAAACACCGAGAGATTCAGCTCATAGTAGATATACTTGCCGGATTTGCGGTCGTCTATCAATCCGGCGTTTTTAAGGATGGACAGGTGATGGGAGATGGTGGCTCCCGTGGTGTCAAAGTGGGCCACGATCTCCCCGGCCGTGAGCTTCCCCTGCTTTAGCAGGTTTAAAATCTCCCGTCGGGTAGGGTCGGACAGCGCTTTAAAGGTATCCCCAAACGACATGGCAGCCTCCTCTCGTTGGACCTGTGATTATCATTTAGATATTTTTCTAAATATCTAAATATAGAATACCACCGGGAGGCGGGGTTTGTCAATGGGATAATCCGGAAAAGCCCGGGGCCGGGAAATCATTTCACTGATTTCCCGGCCCCGGGCCGTTAGACAATGCGCGCTCTGCGCTTATAACAATTTCTTAAACTCATCCGCCACAAACTGAACCTGTGTGCCGACGATTACCTGCACGCTCTTCTGGCTGGGACGGATCACCCCTGCCACGCCGGCGGATTTGATCTTCTTGTCGTCCACCTTAGTGTAGTCGTTGATCTCCAGTCTCAGTCTGGTGATGCAGTTGTCAACGCTCTTCACATTCTCTTTGCCGCCAAGGCCTTCCAGGATGATGGAGGCAACCTTGGTGTAGTCGTTGTTGGCAAGCTTCGCAGACGAATCGTCCACGTCGTCATCGTCCTCACGTCCGGGAGTCTTTAAGTCAAAGGTGGTGATCATGAATCTGAATACCAGGTAGAATACCGCAAACGCGGCGATGCCCAGCGGAATGATCATCCATGTTTTAGCGGCAGCCGGAAGTACTGAGGAGAACAGCAGATCCGTTGCACCGGCCGAGAAGGAAAAGCCGGCGCGGAAGCCAAGCAGCACGGTCACAAAGGTAAAGATTCCGTACAGGATTGCATACACTAAGTAAAGTGCGGGAGCCATGAACATGAATGCAAATTCAAAGGGCTCGGTAACGCCGCAGACAAATGCGCAGAGTGCTGCGGAAGCAAGGATACCAATGGCAATTTTCTTCTTGTTGCTCTTCGCGCAGTGGATCATAGCCAGGGCAGCGCCGGGAACGCCGAACATCATGCAGGGGAAGAATCCGGACATATACATGCCAAGGCTCCAGGTAACGTCTGCGCTGGTTTTGCCGGCCCAGAAGTTGCTTAAATCGCCTAATCCGATGGTGTCAAACCAGAATACGTTGTTCAGCGCATGGTGCAGACCGAACGGGATCAGCAAACGGTTCAGGAATGCGTAGAGACCTGCGCCTACAGCGCCCATCTTTGCGATGGACTGGCCCAGTGCAGTCAGTCCGCCGAACACTACCGGCCAGATGAACAGCAGGATCGCAGCCGCGATAATGGAAAACAGTGCTGTGATAATGGCAACACAGCGTTTGCCGGAGAAGAAAGCCAGCCAGTCCGGCAGCTTGGTGTTCTTAAACTTGTTGTAGCAGGTGGATCCGATGATACCGGCGATGATACCGATCATTGCATTCTGGATCTTGGCAAACGCCATGCCCTGAATGGTGTCCGGGGCAATACCGGCCAAAGTCTGAACCACTCCTGGAGAGAGCAGGTGCGTAATCATCAGCCAGGAAACCAGACCTGCCAGGCCTGCGGTTCCGTCATGGTCATCCGACATACCAACCGCCACGCCCACTGCAAACAAAAGTGCAATGATTGAGCCGTCCAGCAGCGCCAGCGCCGCCTGGGTCAGGAAGTAACCGATCATCGGAATCGTTCCTGTAATATCGCCGCCCTGCATAACAGCCGGGCAGAGGAAATAGCCGATACCGGACAGAATACCTGCAACCGGTAGAACAGCAACGGGCAGCATCAACGATTTGCCAAGTTTCTGTAACCATTTCATCATAATAATAAATCCCCTTTCTTTGTTCTAAACTTTTTCATCTATTTAAACCCATCGCGGGTTCAAATCAACTTTGGACGATCAGCGGTCCAGGTCCTTCATAATCCGGCGGATCGCCTCCATGGCTTTCCCCTCGTCCGGCCCTTCCGCCTGAAACGTGATCTCATCGCCCTGGACACAGCCCAGCGACAGGATATCGATGACGTCCTTGCCGTTCACCGTCTGTCCCTTTCCGCTGATTGTGACCCGGCACTCCAGATTTCTGAGCGCCATCATGAGCTCCGCCGCCGGTCTGGCATGAAGCCCCATGGAATCCTCCAGCACAAAACGTTCCTCCAGCATACCATCCTCCTTTTGCCTGAATGCCGCCGCGGCGCCGGGATGCTAATTCAGCTCGATCACAGTGTCCCCTTCGCTCACATCCATGCCGCTCTTAGTGGTCATTTCAGGGAAATTGGGGGTGTTGCACACGATCACCGGGGTCACCGTGTCATAGCCTGCCGCCTTGATCTTTTCCATGTCGAAATCCAGCAGAGGGGTTCCCTTTGACACATGCGCTCCGGCGTTCACCAGGGCGGTAAAGTGCTCTCCCTTCAGCTCAACGGTATCCAGCCCCACGTGAATGATCAGCTCCACGCCGTTATCGCCCTGCATGCTGATGGCGTGCTTGGTGTCAAACACCATGGTCACAATTCCATCCACAGGAGCCACGATGCGCCCCTTATTGGGAATGATCGCCACGCCCTTGCCCAGAATCTCCTGGCTGAAGGTAGGATCATTTACCTGGCTCATGGGAATCGCCTTGCCGCTCACCGGCGCTCCGACCACCGCTTTTTCTTTTCCTCCAAACAGTCCCTTTAAACCTTTAAACATTTATGATATCCCCTTTCCAGTATTCCGCCCCGCTAACGGGTGCGGATTCTTTTAATGTGCAGCGCGAGATACGCCGCCTCTTCCTCTGTCATTTTGTGCCCGTAACGCTGATTGATCAACACCTGAACCTTTTGGCTGCAAACATATTCCTCCGGGTACATTTTTGCGATCATCTCCCGAAACTCCGGGTTATCCGACTCCATGTGCTCCCCTGTAAAAATTCTCTGGGCCAGAAACCTCAGATGGGTGATAAACCGCTCGTAGCTCAGCGAATCTTCGTCGATCTGAATATCGAAGTATTCGATCACCACCTCGCTCACCTGTTGAATCAGATTGGTAATATCTATGGTGTCCCTCATGGGCGCATCATATTCCGCGTTGACAATGTGAAGCGCGATGGAAGCCGCCTCATCTACCGGAAGCTTCACGCCCAGATCCCTGTGGATCATGGCAATGGCGTACTCTCCGATCAGATATTCCTCGTGGTAGAAGCTTTTGACCTCATGGATCAGCGGATTGGAAAACATCATCCTCTGTTTGAAGCGCTCCAGCGCAAAATTAATATGGTCTGTCAGCGTGATGTACACGTTGGGATTGATCGGGCGGTTTAAAACGCTCTTTGCGTAACTGATAATCTCGGCGGAAACCTGGACGTGCTCGATCGGAAGATTCACGACCAGCTCCTTGAATTTGTCCACCGAGGTCTGGCTGTCCAGGCGGAATATTTTCTCCACCTTATCTTCATTCACGGCCATTCCCTCTTTGGCCTTGAAGCCCACTCCCCGTCCCATGACGACGATCTCCCTTCCATCCTCGTCAAAGGTGCTGACCACATTGTTGTTGATAATTTTGCTGATTTTCATACCGCTTTTGCCTGTCAACGGGTTCTGCAATATTCTTCCCCCCTTCTGTACAGCAGTCCACAGCGCTGCGGATAAGCCTTCTAAAATTAAAAAAACCAACTTTGCCAAAGAGAGAAACGAGTAGCCTATCTCCTTCACAAAATTGGTTTTGCCTGCCGAACAGTAACAATCCAAGTATCAAATTGTTGGTCAAAATGAGATAACTCTCATCTGTTAATCCAAATTATAGCAGGCCGTAAGAAAAAAGTCAACTATTTCTTTATGAAAATTTTAGTTTCTTTACACATTTTATACACTTCTCCCAAAAAAAGGCAATCCGTGACCGACATACCAATAGGCCGCTGCCGTCACCGCCAGATAAAACCAGGTGGACGGGTTGGAGAACCAAGTGGTAAAAAACGCCAGGGCCATGTACATGGCAATCTGCGCGTAGATTACATGGCAGAGGGGATTTTTAGCCCGGGCGCGCAGCCGGTAGAGCAGCGCGCAGGCCGCCCCGGCCAGAAATCCGAACAGCACGATCCCCGCCGCCCCGAAATCGTAATAGGCGTCGTAGATCAGCGTAACCGTGGTCAGCTCCTCCTTTGTCACGAAGATCGGAAAGCTCACCAGGGACGGGACCAGGAATTTGAGGCCGGTCAGGGCCCACACCGGGAACATCATGCGCAGCCCCATGCTGTGGGCGCCCAGCTGCTCCACCAGACAGTTAAAATTGTCATAATTGTTGGCGATATACATGTAGGGCTGGGTTACAAAGATCGGGGTGTGGGGGTCTTTCATCTCAAAGATGCCGTTCAAATAGGCCACGCTGTGGCTGCGCAGCACGGTCAGGGCCAGGTAGGCCGGCACCATCAGGGCGCACAGAACCAAAAGATATTTCAGACGGAAGGTCCTGCGGACTGAGATGAAGGTGAACACCGCCATGCCCACCGCCAGGATCAGCTGAAAGCGGGAGACGCACAGCAGGGGGATGAGGATGGAGATGCCGGTCAGCAGCGCAGCCAGCCAGAGGCCGCGGTCCCGTTTTCCAATCCCGCCCTCCGCTGCCCGCGAAAACAGATAGAGCACCAGCAGACTGGGCACCAGCACGCAAGACACGGTGAAATAGTGCACGCCGCTGACGTGGAAATAGGAGTAGGCGTGGGGCACGCCGTAGGAGAACATGGGAATAAATCCCAGCTTGACCGCCTCGAACACAAAGGCCGCCGCCGAGACCCCTGTGATCCCCGCCATGGAGACGAGAATCCGCCCGGCGTCTGCCGTGCAGGCCGCCGCGCCCTCCGTTCCCCGAGGCGCTTTCTCCTGTTTTTGCGCCATACGGCGCTGCAAAAGCTCAAAGGACAGCCAGAACGCCGTCACAGCCAGCAGAAAGCACAGCCAGGTCTCCCCTGCCCAGTCGGTCTGCAGGCGGCTCAGCTTAAAGCACGAGACGCCCTGGCCGCCCACAAAGGCCAGGCAGAACAGGCCCCGCAGATGGATCAGGTCCCGGCCCGCCCGGTAGTCCCTCCAGTACAGCCACAGGGCCGCTGTAATCAAAACCAGCCCGGACAGCATGTAAACATGCTGCCGGGCCAAAAAGTAACTTATTGCATAGCAAATCAGGTAAACTGTCATTAAACCGCTGCCTTCTCCACAAATTCTTTCATATACTGCTCCACCTCAGCCGCGGTGGCAAAGCTCATGGCCTTGTCCGCAACCTTCTGAAGCTCCTCCACGCTGTACTCGGTCACCATCTTTCTCGCCTTCAGGATCGCAGACGCGCTCATGCTGAACTCGTTTAAGCCAAAGGCCAGCAGCAGCGGAATCATCATGGGATCGCTGGCCGCCTCGCCGCACATTCCCACCATGATGCCGGCCTCGCGGCCGCAGGCGATGATGTGGCGGATGCTGCGCAGCACCGCGGGGTTAAAGGTGGAATACAGGTAGGACACCTTCTTGTTGCCGCGGTCCACGCTCATAGTATACTGGGTCAGGTCGTTGGTGCCGATGCTGAAGAAGTCCACTTCCCTGGCGAAGATATCCGCGATCAGGGAGGCTGCCGCCGTCTCCACCATGATGCCCACCTGGATGTCCTTCTTGTAGGCGATGCCCTTTTCGTCCAGCTCCGCCTTCAGCTCCTCCACCAGCCCTCTGGCCTCGCGGTACTCCTCGATGCAGGTCACAAGGGGCACCATGATGCGGATGTTGCCGAAAGCGCTGGCGCGCAGCAGGGCGCGCAGCTGGGGTTTGTAGATATCCTCCTTGCGGTCCAGGCAGAAGCGGATGGCGCGGTAGCCCAGGAACGGGTTCTCGTCCTTTTCCAGCCCCATGTAGGGGATCTCCTTGTCGCCGCCGATGTCCAGGGTACGGATGATCACCGGCTTGCCGTTCATGGCGATCGCCACCTTCTTGTATGCCTCGAACTGCTCCTCCTCCGTGGGCATGGAGGTGCGGTCCATAAACAGGAACTCGGTGCGGAACAGGCCCACGCCCTCGCCGTCGTACTGGAGCACCTTCTCCGCGTCCTCGGGCTTGCCGATGTTGGCCACGATCTCCACCTGCACGCCGTCCCTGGTCACGGAGGGCTTGCCGATGTACTGCTCCAGCTCCTTCTTCTCTTTCAGGAAGGCATCGCGTTTTGTCTCGTACTCGGCCTTCACCGCGGCGTCAGGATTCACCATCACTTCGCCGGTGCTGCCGTCCAGCACCAGATCGTCGCCGTCCTTCACCTGCTCCATCAGGTTCTCGATGGCCACAACCGCCGGAATCTCCAGGGCGCGGGCCAGGATGGCGCTGTGGGAGGTGCGGCCGCCCAGCTCGGTGATAATTCCCGTGACATTGGCCGGGTTGATGCCCGCCGTCATGGAGGGCGTCAGGTCCTTGGCAACGATCACGCTGCCGGCGGGCAGGGAGGAGATATCCACAGAGCGCACGCCCATGAGGATCTTCTGCATTCTGGTCTTGATATCCCGCATGTCTGTGGCTCTCTGCTGCATGAGCTCGTCCCCCATGGAGGCGAACATATCGGCGTACATATTGCACACGGTCTCAATGGCAAATTCACTGTTGACCCCGTCGTTTTTAATGGAATTTTCAATCTCTCCGGTGAGCATGGGATCGGACAGCAGCATGATGTGGCCCTGCAGAATCTCAGCTTCCTTCTCTCCCACTCTGGTAGCCAGATCAGCCGCCAGCACCTCCGTGTCCTTCACGCTCTGCTCCAGCGCCCCCTTAAAACGCCCAAGCTCGGCTTCCACATCCGCAACAGTCTCCCGCTTGATGACCAGCTCGGCCTCTTCCACAATCACAGCCTTGCCGATCCCGATACCGGATGATGCGCCTGTTCCCTTTTTCATAATGATTACCTCCTTATTGTATTAAATATTTATACTCACAGCATTCGGGGTGCCGAATCGACACCCCGCCCGCTGTTACTCACCCAATCCGCTCTCCACAATCTTCACCATCGCAGCCAGCGCCTGCTCCTCGTCCGGCCCGTCGCAGATAAATTCCACCGCGTCGCCGGATTTTACACAGGCCCCCAACACGCTCAACACGCTCTTGGCGTTGGCAGTGGTGCTGCCGATCTTGAACGTGATGGTGGAACGGAACAGCAGCGCCTCCTTGCACAGGATGCCGGCCGGCCGCAAATGCAGACCAGAGGGATTTTTAATCACTGTCACTTCACTTACCATAAGCTATCTCTCCTTACCTACTGCCATATTCTTAATCGGCGGCCGTCGTCTCCTCCGCCGCGGATTCTCCCTCGTCCGTCTCGCCGGTCCCCGCGCCGGGTCCCACCTCCTGCACCGTGATCTGCGGGTGGTCGTAGAACACCACCTCGTAGGCGGAGTTGTCAAAGAACGCCTGGAACGTCACTTCCCCCTCGTTCTCCCCGGGCAGCATCTCGCTGACATCGATCTCCGCGCCGAACTGGTCGGCGGTCAGCTGATCTAGGTCCTCCTTGAGTCCCCGGATCACCACGTTGATCGTGTTGCGGTCATACTCGTATTCATATTGGCTGGAGGCGCCCACCTGCTTGATCTGGCTGGTGTGCAGCACGTAGGTCCGGCTCTCCAGCGGCTCGACCTTGATGGTCACCGTGATCTCTTTGCTCTCGTCGTCGGCCAGCTGTATCCCGCTGGGCAGGTACTTGGTCAGATCAATGGTCACCTGCTTATCGCCCGTAGCCCCGTCCATATCCAGCACAGACGGCGGGATGGTCAGGGTCGAGACATCGGCCAGCGTGGATTTTAAGCCCACCACGCCCACAGAGTTCACGCTGCTCTCCACTCCCGTATAGCGGAAGCCGTCGGCCACCCTTCCCTCCACCTTCAGGTCCAGGGCCAGGCGCTTTTCTTTCAGAATCGCCAGCTCATAGTCCACCTCGGAGTGGTTTAAGGTCACCCGGTCATCATTCTCCAAATCCACCAGCTGATTGCCGTTGGCATCGTAGAATTTCGGCGTCGCGGTTCCAACCCGGTTAGAGTTGGCGTTGTCCACATCGATCTCTATGCCCACTGTGCTGATCTGGCCCACCTTGGACACAGGCCCGCTGACATACACGTAGGTGGGGCTGATGGTGGCGGTTCCCGCCTTGTACCCCTCTTCCGTGGTGCCGATGCGCATCACCTGCAGGTCAAAGCGCTTGCGCTGCAATTCCTCCGTGCTGACCCGGATCACGCCCGGTCTCGCCACCGGCTGTCCGATCAACAGGTTTTTGTGGTGCAGCACATCCACCTTCACCGCCACCGCGCCGGTTGGCTCATACATCTCCGCCAGATCGATGTAGGCGCGGAAATCCGACGGCTTAATCGTGCCGGTATCCAGGGTCTGGACCTTGTAGCTGACCGTAACCGTGCTCTTGCCGCCCACAATCTCATAGGAGAGGTTGTTGGCCTCCAGCACGCCTTCATTTAAAATTTCTAAGGGCACCTCCTGGTAGTCCGAAACCTCCGGGTTGGAGATGTTGACCACGGCCAGCCATACAAAGAACGCCAGGAAGACGGAGATGATTTTCAGGCCCAGATTATTCGTCAGCTTTTCTTTCATTCTTCAGCCTTCCCTTCCATATTTTTAATCTGCCGCCGCTTTCGACCTGGCCCTTCACCCCCGCCAGGATGGTGCGCAGGCCCTCGGCATCGGTCACTCTCTTTAACGTTCCCCCTTCTGCTACCGTCACCCTGCCCGTCTCCTCCGAGACCACAATGGTGACGCTGTCCGTCACTTCGCTCACTCCCACCGCCGCTCTGTGGCGCGTGCCCAGGTCCTTGCTGATGGACATGTTGTCCGACAGCGGCAGGTAACAGGTGGCGGCCGCCACCCGGTTGCCCCGGATGATCACGGCGCCGTCGTGAAGCGGCGTGTTGTGTTCAAAAATGTTGATCAGCAGCTGGCTGGTCACCAGCCCGTTGACCTCGATTCCCGTGCGCTCGATCTCCTTTAGGGAGGCCGCCCGCTCGATCACCATCAGCGCGCCGGTCTTGACCTTGGCCATCTCAAAGGTGGCCCGCACCAGCTCGTTGATCGTCTTGTCGTCAAATCCCCTGTGCTCCTTCGCGTCGTCGAAGGAGAGGATGTTGGATATAATATTCTGGCTGCCCAACTGCTCCAGCGCCTTGCGCAGCTCCGGCTGGAATACCACCAGCAGCGCCGTCACCGCGATGCCCGTGGTCTTTTCCAGAATCCACAGGATGGTGTTCAGGTGCAGCACAGCAGCAAACACCGCAAATATCAGTATAACTCCCAGACCCTTCAGTACGGTCCAGGCCCTGGTGTTCTTCACCCAGAAAAGGATCTCGTAAACCAAAATGGAAATAATTGCCACTTCCAACAGGTTAACCGTGGTAATCCTGGGTAGCAGCGACAGCCAGGAGGACGCCTTTTCCATCAGTTCCGCCATGCTCTCACCTCCTTCTCTATCTCAAAAATTTTCTTCATTCTCTATGCCCGCTCTCTTCCACTCCGCTTGCGGGTGCTGATTTTCTGTACCTTGACATCGGGAGTGCTCACCGTCATCTTGGGCACGGCCTTCACGTAATAATAGTAATCGTCGTCCTCAAACTGGACGTACTCCGTGCGGCTGTAGTCCACGGAGAAGATAAAGAAATCATAGACCAGCGCCAGCAGCGCCGAGGCCACCATGCCGACCAGAAGCTGTCCCGTGGGCACGGACACGCCGAACACGAAATCACCCACGAAAATCACCAGCAGCTGCGCCACGCAGCCCGCCACTATGGCGATGCTCCAGGAATAATTCCAGGACAGGCGGCGGAGCAGGTACACCACCAGAATCCCTGCCGCGCAGGTGGCGATCATCACCATCATCGTCTTGTTGAAGGTCACGGACTTGATAATCTGGCTGTACTTCTGGACAATGTCCACCGAGGTATCGTTGGTCAGCACTCCCGCGTTCTGCTTCACATACATCATCATATAGTAGATGAACACGCCGCAGCCCACCGGGATCACCGAAGCCAGGCTTCCGCCCAGCCCCACCAACAGCGGAACCGCGTAGGGGATCTTCACCATAAACGCCAGCGGTGTGAGAAGCATCAGGACGCAGTCTCCGGGCCTGAAGCCGAAGTAAAGGATGGCTACAATCAGGATCAGCACCAGTGCGATCAGCGCCATCTCGAAGGAAACCGCATAGATGTGAGCGATCAAAAAGCAACCGGCGAAAAACACAACCGCCCCGTAGGGCAAAAGCGCCCCCGCCAGAGACAGCAAAAGCGGCACCAGAGGATTTTTCAGCCTTGTCATGTAACCCAGGTTGGCGTTCAGGCTCATAAAGGTGCACATTCCCAGCAGGAAACGCAGAACCGGCTGTATCACAATATTGTATTTAGCGTAAAAGGCCTTCAGATGTTCCTTCATTACGAGGAGACTTGTCATACGGTCTTCCCTCCTTTATGATTCCCCTTTTCCTGCCTGTCATAGCGCTTGGCCAGGTGTTTTAGCTTAGCCGAGTACATGATCTGGACCCGTGAGGCGTAATCGTAGCGCCTGGCGTAGACGGTCCGGGTGATGAGCAGGTACACGGCCAGTCCGGCCAGGTACCAGAAGCCCCACTTTTTTCCCAGGGCGGTCAGCTCCTCAAACGAGATCGCCCCCAGCAGGTCCTCCAAACGGTAAAGCACCCACAAAAGCATCACCAGCAGATAGGAAAACGTATAAGCGAAAAAGGAACGGAATAATTGCCCGCTGACATAGTCTCCCTTGAAGTAACGGTTTATGGAAAACATTTCCCTGCCTTTATTCTTTTCAAAGATGGCCAGCTCCGTCATGTATCTGACCTTGTCCTCATTCAGCATAGGTACTCCTTACAATCGGTAGTCGCATATCGCTTGACATACCATTTTAGTATACCACATCTTTTTTGTTTTTGCGACACCTTATACGAATTTTTAATATTTCGTAATGATTCCCAGTCAGGTAAAACGCGCTGAAAACGCCGGTTTTACGGGGTTTTTCCACCGTTTTCCCGGGAGCGGCCGGGACGGCGGCACGCGCCCCGGCCCTGTAAAAAATCAGACCGCCGGCGCACAGGAGGCCCGGTTTAAGCATATTATAATTGAGCGGTCATTCCGTTGTCAATGTCAAACAGGCGGCGGCAGTTGGATCAACAATCACCAAAATACCGGCCGGACCTCGATTCCGCCGTACGAACAGGCGTTTTAAAAGCCTATGGAGGGCGGGGAAAACAGAAACCGGCCCCAGGGCTTTTTCCGCTCGGTTCTTGCATTTTACAGCCTGAGATAGGGATGGTGCCCCGGACAGGAGGACACTCAGAAAGGATGTGCAGATGAACAAAATTACGGAGGCGCTGCTAAAGATCATCGCAGATATCAAGGACGGATTTGCCGGCGCGTACAGCATCCGCGAAAACGGGCAGTGCGCGGTCAGGCAGTCCAGCCGGAACATCCGCCTCGAAGCCAAGGCGGATATCCCGGGGTTAGAAATCCATATCAGCTCACGGACCCGCGGGGAGACCGTCTACATACCGGCCTGCGTCACCTGCGGCGGCGTGGACGATCTGGTTTACAATGACTTCTATGTGGGCCCCGGAGCGGACGTGATCATCGTGGCCGGCTGCGGCGTACACACGGACGGCGAAGAATCCGTCGGACACAACGGGGTCCATCGCTTTTTCCTGGAAAAAGGCTCCCATGTGGTTTACCGGGAAACGCACATAGGCGTCGGAGCCGGCTCCGGCGCAAGGCGCATCGATCCGGTAACCTTTGCAGAGCTGGCCGAGGGCGCTGCGCTGGAGATCGACACCGTCCAGCTGGGCGGCGTGGACAGCACGGCGCGCCAGACCACCGCCAGTCTGGGGGCCGCGGCCCGGCTGACCATCCGGGAACGCCTTCAGACCGACGGGCGCGAGACGGCCGGGACTGACTTCACCGTTTCCATGGACGGGGACGGCTCCGCCGTGGACCTCATCTCCCGCTCCGTGGCCAAAGGTCGTTCCCGCCAGCGATACCGCTCCCGCATCACCGGGAACTGCCGGTGCTGCGGCCATTCGGAGTGCGATGCCATCCTGATGGACGGGGGAGCCGTGGACGCCTCGCCGGAGCTCATCGCCGGCTGCGCGGACGCGGCCCTGATTCACGAGGCTGCCATCGGCAGGATCGCAGGGGAACAGATTGTCAAGCTGCTCACCCTGGGGCTGACCGAGGCTGAGGCCGAGGCGCGGATTATCGAGGGCTTTCTGCGCGGTTAGCCCGTCACCGCCCCGCGCCGTGTCCCCCCTGACAGTCCGCCAAATTCCCGCCGCCGCAGGCCATCAGATGAGTCCGGGCGCCGGTTCGGTGTAGAATCCCCATACACAGTTGGAGAACTCTCCTGCCGCGAACCGGCGCTTCTCCCCGCCGATCTGCGCCCGGTAAACGCAGAATACATGGTCCTGTCCGTACAGCGGATCCCTGACCAATACCCGCTCGCCTGTGGCTTCCCACTCATAATCAAAAATATTGACGCCGAACAGACTGCACTGCCCGTCCACACCGGAAGCTTCAAACCGCCAAGTCTCCCTCATAAAGCCCTCTTGTCAGAAACATTGCAGGATCAGCCAGACCCGGTCAAAGCGGCGGGCCGCCAGATCCTCCTTAAGTATATAGAAGTACAGCCGTCCGCTGTCCCCGAACGACAGCTCAAAATCATCCCCATACTCCACCGTGTCCAGCTGGAACAGCAGCTGCCACCTGTCCAGGGAGCGTTCCCGGGCCTCCGCCAGTTCTTCCTGCGGGATCATGTCCCATCTGCCGCCTAAATAGTACCCGCGAGAGACCAGCTCACACTCTATGGTCATATTGTTCTGGATCACATCGGGCCAGCCTAGCAGCTTGGAGCAATTCTCCGGCTCCTCCGCACCCAGCTCGGCCTGCAGCTGATCGAACAGGTCGCAGTCCTCGTCGGGCACCTCCCGGACGGTGCAAAAATCCTCCCAGCCAGGGTAGGATTCCCGCGCCCGCGCGGCGATCCCCACCCTGGGGAACCGGAAATCCACGCCCAGCGTTTCCGGGAACCTTGCCGGAGCCAGGGCGGCGGTATCCTCAAACCAGAACACTCTGGCGCAGCCCCTGTCCCCGGGGTCAAATCCCCATGGCTGGGAGTCCATCTCGTAAAAGAACGAGAGCAGGCCGGTGGAAGGCAGAAGCTTCTCCGTATCAAAGGGCGCCAGCTCAGCGCAGTTAAACTGGGCCATAAAGCTGAGGGGTCGGGGCCTCACCTCATCGTCCCCCAGCCCGGCCGTCTCAAATTCAGGCCAGACAAAATCCGCCGGCACGTCCGGCGCCCCGCCGAAGCGCGTGCCTCCGGCCCGGGGCTCCGCCTCGCCGGCGATCTCCAGGCAAATGCTGTTTTTACCCATTCGCAGCAAACTTTCTTTCAAATCCATCGGACAAACTCCCTTCAATCTGTTTTCCGCCGGCTGCGCAGCCTGAAAACATTCCTGCTTTGCGCCGCCCCAAAGACAGCGGTACAGCGCGCATTTCGGCCGGCCGGTTGAGAACGGTTCTGAACGTGTTGAAAGGGCATTGCGCCAGCTCCGCTCTGGCCTCCAGTATACCATAGTTCCAAGCCATACTCCAGTTTTTTCCGCCTCCCGCCTCCCTGCAACCGCCCCTGCAGCGCAAAAAACAGGCAGGAGATGAACCGTACCGTTCCTTCATCTCTTGCCTGTTTTGCCTATCCCAAATTTCGATCTATAAATGCGGCGGGCCGCGGGCCCAAACCGCCTGCGTTTAATACAGCTTCGCCCCCGCAGGAATCCTGTCGTCCACCATCAGAAGGTGAAGTCCCTCTCTCCCATCTTCCTCGTGCACCGCGGAGATCAGCATGCCGCAGGAATCGATGCCCATCATCTTGCGCGGAGGCAGGTTGACGATGGCGATGGCCGTCTTTCCGATCAGCTCCTCGGGCTCGTAATACTCGTGAATCCCGCTTAAAATCGTGCGATCCTGGCCGCTTCCGTCGTCCAGCACAAACTGGAGCAGCTTCTTACTCTTGGGAACAGCCGCGCAGTCCTTGATCTTCACAGCCCGGTAATCGGACTTGCTGAAGGTGTCAAAATCCACCATCTCCTCGAACAGCGGCTCTACCTTGACCTTGGAGAAGTCGATGGCTTCCACAGCCTTTGCGGCAGCCTCGGGGGCAGCCTTCTCCGCCTTCCTGGAGCTGTCGGAGGCGCCCAGCGTTTTCATGGTGGGGAACAACAGCACGTCGCGAATGGCGGCGGAATCCGTCAGCAGCATCACCATGCGGTCGATGCCAAAGCCGATGCCTCCCGTGGGCGGCATACCGATCTCCAGCGCGTTCAAGAAGTCCTCGTCCGTGTGGTTAGCCTCCTCGTCGCCCTGGGCCAGAAGCTCCTCCTGGGCCTTGAAACGCTCCCTCTGATCGATGGGATCGTTGATCTCGGAGTAGGCGTTAGCCATCTCCCAGCCGTTCATGAAGAACTCAAAGCGCTCCACGTAGTCGGGCTTGCCGGGCTTTTTCTTGGTCAGCGGGGAAATCTCCACCGGGTGGTCCAGCACAAAGGTGGGCTGGATTAAGTGCTCCTCGGCGAACTCCTCGAAGAACAGGCTTAAGATATCGCCCTTCTTGTGGCGATCCTCAAACGCAACGCCCTTCTCCTTGGCAATGGCCTTGGCCTCCTCCGTGGTCCCAATCTGGTCAAAGTCCACTCCCGCGTACTTCTTCACCGCATCCACCATGGTGATGCGCTCAAAGGGCTTGGATAAATCCATCTCCACACCCTTGTAGGTGATGGTGGTGGTGCCTAACACCTCCTGGGCTACATGGCGGTACAGGTTCTCGGTCAGCTCCATCATGCCGTTGTAATCCGTGTAGGCCTGGTACAGCTCCATCAGGGTGAACTCCGGGTTGTGCCGGGTGTCAAGGCCCTCGTTGCGGAACACGCGGCCGATCTCGTACACCCGCTCAAGCCCGCCCACGATCAGGCGCTTTAAGTACAGCTCCAGGGAGATGCGCAGCTTCAAGTCCTCGTCCAGGGCGTTAAAATGGGTCTCAAAGGGCCTGGCGGCGGCGCCGCCGGCGTTGGAGACCAGCATGGGGGTCTCCACCTCCATAAAGTCCTGGCTGCTCAAATACTTGCGGATGGCCGCGATAATCTTGGAGCGCTTCACAAAGGTATCCTTCACCTCGGCGTTCATGATCAGGTCCACATAGCGCTGGCGGTAGCGCAGGTCCGTGTCCGTCAGGCCGTGGAATTTCTCAGGAAGCACCTGCAGGCTCTTGGAGAGCAGGGTCAGCTCCGTGGCGTGGATGGAAATCTCTCCAGCCTTGGTGGTGAACACTGTGCCCTTCACGCCGATGATATCGCCGATATCCATCTTCTTGAAGCCCTTGTACGCCTCCTCGCCGATGCTGTCCCTGGCCACATAAATCTGGATGCTGCCCTTTAAATCCTGAACATTGCAGAAAGAAGCCTTGCCCATCACGCGTTTGAACATCATGCGGCCGGCGACGGACGCTTCCTTCCCCTCCCACTCCTCATAATGCTCCTTGATATCCGTGCTGTGCGCGGTTACGTCGTACTTTGTGATCTGGAACGGGTCCTTCCCCGCCTCCTGAAGCTCCGCCAGCTTCTCCCGGCGGACCTTTAATACGTGATTTAAATCCTCAACCTGCTTCTGGTTCTGCTGCTCTGCCACTTTTTACACTCCTTTGTGATAAAATAAAAGATTAAGATACTCTCTGAATATTCAATACCTTGTACTGGATCACGCCAGCCTGGGTCTCCACATCCACAGTCTCGCCCACGCCCTTGCCTAACAGCGCGTGGCCCACGGGGGACTCGTTGCTGATCTTGTTCTGAAGGCTGTTGGCCTCGGTGGAACCCACGATGAAATACTCCATCTCCTCGTCAAACTCCACATCCAGCAGCTTAACCTTACAGCCAATGTTGATCCTGTCGGTGTCGATCTCGTCCTCAACCACCACCTCGGCGTTCTTTAAGAGCTTCTCCAGCTCCTCGATGCGCAGCTCGATATCGCGCTGCTCATCCTTGGCCGCGTCGTACTCGGCGTTCTCGGACAAGTCGCCCTGCTCTCTCGCCTCTTTGATCTTCTGGGCGACCTCCTTGCGCTTTACTACCTTGAGGTTCTGTAATTCATCCTCATACTGCTTTAATCCGGCATATGTTAAAATATGTTTCTTATCCGCCATAATCCCTCGTTTCCTTCCTTCTTCCTTTTTTATTCTCGCGAAAGCAACAAGCCAAAGCCGCGCGAGCCGGCTTTGGCCACTGCCCGCGGGGCTTGCCCCGCAGTTTGCCGTGCTTTAATGCTTCCGCCCTGTACGGGGCTTGCCCGGACAGACGGCTTTTCCCGGAAATCCCTTAACCTCCGGATTGTTTTCATGTTCCATACATTCAGTGTATTATATAAGAAAAAAACCGCATTGTCAAGCCGTTTTCACAGGTCAAAACCGCTGATCCAGCAGGCGTGTCAGCCCCTCCATTGTCTCCACTCCGTTGATCTCCCGCCGTATGGCCGCGGAGTGGGGAAGGCCCGTGGTGTACCACGCCATATGGCTGCGCATCTCCCTCATGGCCACCCGCTCTCCCTTGTATTCCGCCAGCATCCGGCCGTGCCGCAGGATCATTTCCCGAATCTGAGGCACCGTGGGGCCTGGAATCACCTCACCGGTTTCCAGATAATGGTTGATGCGGTTAAAAATCCAGGGATTGCCCTTGGCGCCCCTGGCCACCATGATCCCGTCGCAGCCCGTCTCCTCCAGCAGCCGTCCGGCGTCCTCGGGCGTGAACACGTCGCCGTTGCCGATCACCGGGATCTTCACCGCCTCCTTCACCCGGCGGATAATATCCCAGTCCGCCTTGCCCGAATAATACTGCTCCCTGGTGCGCCCGTGCACGGCCACCGCAGCCACGCCGCAGCTCTCCGCCATCCTGGCGAACTCCACCGCGTTGACGCACTGATCGTTAAAGCCCTTGCGAAACTTCACCGTCACCGGCTTTTTGACCGCCTTCACCATGGCGGAGAGCACCGCCTCGGCCCGTTTGGGGTCCTTCATCAGCGCCGAGCCCTCGCCGTTATTCACGATCTTTGGCACCGGGCAGCCCATGTTCACGTCGATCACATCGTAAGGGCCGTCCTCGAGCTGCGCCGCGATCTCAGCCATAATCTCCGGGTCCGAGCCGAACAGCTGCACCGCTGCGGGCCGTTCCTCCGGCTCCACGGTCAGAAGGGACCTGGTGTTTTTGTTCTTATATAAAATGGCCTTGGCGCTGACCATCTCCGTCACCACCATCCCGCAGCCCTGCTCCCGGCAAAGCAAACGAAATGGCAGGTCCGTAACTCCTGCCATGGGCGCCAATATCACATTGTTGTCCAGCGTCACATTCCCGATCTTCAGCCTCATGCTTCCTCCGCCTCCGGCAGGGCGTCCACATCCTCGCCCAGGAAAAACGCCCGGTAGTAGAGCTCCAGGGATTCCAGCAGCTCACGCTTCTCCTCCTGGTACTGCTTGATCTTTAAAACGCTTCCGATCTCGTCAAAGAGGTAGTCCTCCTCCGGCGCCGTGACCTTGAACTCCAGGTTCCCGTCCGGCTCAAACTCCAGGGTCAGGATTCCGCCCACGTCCTCGGTATAGAGCACGCACATGATCTGCAGCTCCCGCTTCACCGAATCAGGCAGCGAATCGAAGTCCTGATTAAAATAATATTTCTGCTCGTAGGAATTGGCCCCGCAGAGCACTGTGTTTTCTTCCATATATAAACCGCCTTCATGCTTGAAAAGCCCGCGGCCAGAGGCGGCGGACTTTATCGTGTTCTATTTGTGCCGGCGTGCGTCAGCGCACCAGCAGCTTTGCAACCTCGTACTGCTCATCCGGGATGTCCTTGGTCATGTTCAGGGCCTCCTGGATATCGTAATCCACGAACTCGCCGTGCTTGTAAGCCACCAGCCGGTTGCTCTTGCCCTCGCTCAGCAGGATCGCTGCCCGGGAACCCATGATGGACGCGTACACACGGTCCTTACAGGTGGGGGTGCCGCCGCGCTGCATGTGGCCCAGGATCGTGGCCCGGGTCTCAATGCCCGTGGCTGCCTCGATGCGCTTTGCCATGGAGGTGGAGTGGCCGATGCCCTCGGCGTTGACGATGATATTGTGCTTTTTGCCGCGCTTGCGGTTCTCGATGATCCGGTTGATCAGCGCCTGCTCGTTACCGTCGTAGCGCTCCGGAAGCAGAATGTCCTCGGCTCCGTTGGCGATGCCGCACCACATGGCGATGTAGCCGGCGTTGCGCCCCATTACCTCCACGATGCTGCAGCGCTCGTGGGAGGTGGAGGTATCGCGGATCTTATCGATGGCTTCCATGGCCGTGTTCACCGCGGTGTCGAATCCGATGGTGTAGTCCGTGCAGGCGATGTCCAGGTCAATGGTGCCCGGAAGCCCGATGGTGTTGATTCCCAGGGCGGAAAGCTTTCCCGCGCCGCGGAAGGAGCCGTCGCCGCCGATCACCACCATGCCGTCGATGCCGTGCTTGCGGCAAATCTCCGCGCCCTTCTGCTGGCCTTCCGCTGTGGTAAATTCCTTGCATCTGGCGGTATAGAGAATCGTGCCGCCGCGGTTGATGATATCGGAAACGCTGGTGCTGTCCATATCCACGATTTCCTCTTCCAGCAGGCCCGCATAGCCCCTCATAATTCCCTTTACCTTAAGACCCTTGCTGATCGCCACCCGCACCACTGCGCGAATGGCCGCATTCATTCCCGGCGCATCCCCGCCGCTTGTGAGTACACCGATGGTCTTTACTGCCTTTGCCATAGCAATTTACCTCCTTTGATTCTATGAGCGCCGTGCGCTCCCAATGCCTTCTTGACATGAATCTCTTTTCTCATTAAATGCTCAACGCTATTCTAATGCATTTTCCCTTGCAATGCAAGTGGTTTTTCCACGACTTTGACATTTTTTTCACCAAGTTTTTTGGAAAGCTCTTCCACCAAAACCCCTGCCGCGTCCACATTCCAGGAGGCCGGGAGCATCTTTTTCGCCCGCTCTTTTCCCAGGTAAATCACCACCCGGTCAGCTCCCTCGCTGGTCTTTAAGGTCTCCAGCAGCTCCTTCTCCCGGGCCACATACTGTTCCTTGTCCGTAAACTGTATCCACAGCTCCCGGGGAATCTTGGAGAAGGGCACCACCTGCTCGCAGACCAGCTTGCCCACCGGATCGTCCCCGATGGAAACCCGGCCTCGGATGAACAGCTTGGCGTCCTCCACGAACAGCTCCCGGTTGGCCTCGTAATCCTTGGGAAAAATGATCACCTCCACCGAGCCCATCAAATCCTCAAGGGTGATGAAGGCCATGAGCTGGTTGGTTCGGGTGGTCTTGACCGTCTTTCCGGCCACCAGGCCCCCGATCACCACCCGGGCTCCGTCCGTCACCCGGGCGCCCCCGGCCTCCTCGTCCACGATAAAGTCCGAGGCGTTGGCGGTGACGGTTTTCTGCCACACATCCTTGTAGTCCTCCAGGGGATGGCCGCTGATGTACACGCCCAGAATCTCCTTCTCAAAGACCAGAAGCTCCTCCTTGGTGTATTCCCCCACCTCCGGGAAGGTGATCTGGTAGTTGTCCCGCTCCTCCTCGCCTGCGATGTCGAAAAGGCTGAGCTGGCCCTCGATCACGGACTTGCGCTCCCTGGCCTTGCTTTCCAGCAAAATGGGCATCACTGCGATCTTCTGCTTGCGGGTGCCGGGCAGGGTATCCAATGCCCCGGACTTGATAAAGTTCTCCAGGGTCCGCTTGTTGACCTCCTTGTGGGTCATGCGGCCCACAAAATCCTCCATGGAGCGGAAGGGCCCGCCAGCCTCCCGGTCGGCGATAATGGTGTCCACCACGGACTTGCCCACGCTCTTGATGGCGGAGAGGCCGTAGCGTATGGCGTTCCCGGACACGGAAAAGCCGCTCTCCCCCTCGTTGATGTCCGGCGGCAGGATGGGGATGCCCATAATCTGGCGGCAGGTCAGAATGTACTCGGAGAACTTGGTCACATTGTCCATCACCGAGCTCATCAGGGCCGCCATAAATTCCAGGGGATAATAATACTTCAGGTACGCGGTCTGGTAGGAAACCACCGCGTAGGCCGCGGCGTGTGACTTGTTGAAGGCGTACTTGGCGAAATCCGTCATCTCGTCGTAAATGTGGTTGGCCGTGCGCTCGTCCAGGCCGTTGTTCACACAGCCCTTGACGCCTTCCTGCTCATTTCCGTAGACGAAGTTCTTGCGCTCCTTCTCCATCACCGAGGCCTTCTTCTTGCTCATGGCGCGGCGCACCAGGTCCGAACGGCCCATGGTGTAGCCCGCCAGATCGCGCACGATCTGCATCACCTGCTCCTGGTAGACGATACAGCCGTAGGTTGGGCTTAGGATAGGCTCCATCTGGGGACAGTCGTAGGTGATGGCGCTTCTGTCGTTCTTGCCCCTGATATACTTGGGGATAAAGTCCATGGGGCCCGGGCGGTACAGGGAGATGCCGGCGATGATATCCTCCAGGCTGCCGGGCTTTAGCTCCTTCATAAAGCTCTTCATGCCGCCGCTTTCCAGCTGGAACACCCCCTCGGTCTTGCCCGTGCCGATGGAATCCAGAACATTTTTGTCATTGTAGTCTATGCTGTCCAGATCGATGGCTACATGGTGGTCCTTCTCCACCATGTTCACCGCATTCTGGATCACCGTCAGGGTCCTGAGACCTAAAAAATCCATCTTCAGCAGGCCCAGCTCCTCGATGGTGGTCATGGTGAACTGGGTGGTGATGGTGCCGTCCGCCGCTCTGGACAAGGGTACGAACTCGTCGATGGAGCGGCTGCCGATCACCACGCCGGCCGCGTGCATGGAGGTATGCCGGGGCAATCCCTCCAGGCGCTTGGACATGTCGATCAGGTTGTGCACCGTCTCATCTTCATTATACGCTTTTTTCAGATCGGGATTCATGACCAGGGCTTTATCCAGCGTCATCCCAAGATCGTTGGGAATCATTTTCGCAATGGAATCGCACAGGGCGTAGGGCAGATCCAACACGCGGCCCACGTCCCGGACCACGCCCTTGGCCGCCAAGGTACCGAAGGTGACGATCTGCACCACCTGATCTTTTCCATATTTTTCCACCACATAATCGATCACCTCCTGGCGCCGCTCATAGCAGAAGTCCACGTCGATATCGGGCATGGACACGCGCTCCGGGTTCAGAAAGCGCTCAAACAGAAGGTTGTAGCGGATGGGATCGATGTTGGTGATCCCCAGGCTGTAGCTGACGATGCTGCCGGCCGCGGAGCCGCGCCCCGGCCCCACCGAGATTCCCCTGGACCTGGCGTAGTTGATAAAATCCCACACGATCAGGAAATAGTCCACATACCCCATAGTGCGGATCACGTCCAGCTCGTAGTCCAGCCGGGCCTTCAGGGTCCCGTCGTCCTCGGGGTAGTGCCGGTTAAAGCCCTGCATGCACAGGTGGTTCAAATAGGTCCAGGAATCAAAGCCCTCGGGCACCTCGAACTTGGGCAGCTTGATCACGCCGAACTCGATCTCCACGTTACAGCGCTCCGCGATCTTGTGGGTGTTCTCCAGGGCCTCCGGGGCGTAGGGGAACAGCGCGCGCATCTCCTCCTCGGACTTGCAGTAATACTGCCCGCCCTCGTAGCGCATGCGGTTCTCGTCCGCCACCTTCTTGCCGGTCTGGATGCACAGCAGGATGTCGTGGGCCTTCTCGTCCTCCGCGTAGGTGTAATGGATGTCGTTGGTGGCCACCAGATCGATGCCCAAGTCCCGGCTTAAGCGCAGCAGTCCCTGGTTCACCTGCTTCTGCTCGTCCAGGCCGTGGTCCTGCAGCTCCAGGAAGAAATTCCCCTTGCCGAAAATGTCCTGGTAGCGCAGCGCGGTGCGCCCCGCCTCCTCGTACATTCCCCTGGACAGGTAGCGCTGCACCTCGCCGGCCAGGCAGGCGGAAAGGGCGATGATCCCCTCGTGGTAGGCGGAAAGCAGCTCATAGTCCACTCTGGGCTTGTAGTAAAAGCCGTCCACAAAACCCTTTGACACGATCTTCATCAGATTCTGATAACCCTTGTCGTTCTCGGCCAGCAGCACCAGATGGTAGTAGCGGTCCTCGCCGTTTGTATTCTCCCGGTCAAAGCGGGAGCCGGGGGCCACGTACACCTCACAGCCCAAAATGGGCTTGATCCCCACCTCCCTGGCCGCCTTATAAAAATCAATCACGCCATACATAACACCGTGGTCCGTGACCGCCATGCTGTCCATGCCCAGCTCCTTGGCCCTGGCCACCAGCTCGTGGATCTTGCAGGAACCGTCGAGCAGACTGTACTCCGTATGGACGTGCAGATGTGTAAATGCCATTCGTTTTCTCTCCTTAGCAACTTATGAAATAAAGTCTACCATAAAACAGGCAAAAAATAAAGGCCTTGCCTGAACCGGCACGGCCTTTTCCATCTATCAGATTCACTGGTTATCTCAGATACTTTTCAATTTCAGCTACAGCGGCGGTCTCGTCGCTGCCGTCCGCCTCCACCAGGATATCATCCCCCTTCGCAAGCGCCAGGGTCATCATCCCCATAATGCTCTTGGCGTTCACGCGCTTGGAACCTGTCTCCAGATAGATCGTGCTCTCATACTGGCTTGCAACCTGTACCAGCATCGCCACCGGCTTGACATCAAAACCACTCTGTCCATTGATTGTGATCACTTTCTTTAACATAATTATCCTCCTCATTGCTGTGAATGGGCCGGGGCTACACATGCCCCCCATTCTGATGCCTCTACTGAATGTACCCGTTCCTACTGTTTCTCAGAACGCTCTCTCAGATCATCCGCCAGAATTCCCAGCTTTCTGAGCCGGTGATTCACACCGGACTTGCCTACCGGCGGATTCAGCGCCTCTCCCAGCTCCTTCAGCGTTGCGTCCGGCAGTTCCAGCCGGACCAGGGCCATCTCCCGCAGATTGTCAGGAAGCCCGTCCAGACCGATCGTCGTCTGTATGTAGCGGATGTCGTCCATCTGCTTCACCGCCGCAGACACGGTCTTATTGATATTGGCAGTCTCACAATTCACCTGACGGTTCACACTGTTGCGCATCTCTTTGAGAATCCGAATGTTCTCCAGCTCCATCAGAGCCACAGGCGCTTCCATCACATTGAGGATGTCCACAATCTGGCTGCCTTCCTTGATATAGACCACGTAATACTTCTTACGCATGACGATCTTCGCCTCTATATCAAAGGTGGCAATCAGCTCCTTAAGCTGCTCTGCTTTCGCATTGGTCGCACACACAATCTCGAAATGGTAAAACTTTTCCGGATCGCTGATGGAACCGGAAGCCAAAAACGCGCCGCGGATAAACGCCCGGCGGCAGCAGGTATTCTGCACCACCATGTTGCGCACCACCGACAGGTTCTCCGACACCTCCCCGTGCTCGTCGAGCAGCTTGGTGGCCTGGAGCACCCGGATGGCATCCTCATGTTCCCGGACTGCTACAATATATGTTCTGTTTCGCTTCAGATATGCACCTCTCCGAATTGAAACATCAGTACCTATATTAAATGTTTTTTTTAATAATGTAAAGTACTTTCTTGCAACTGCCACATTTTCTGTGTGAATTTCAATGGAAAAATGATCCTGGCCCGATATTTTTATTTTCCCGCAAAGACTTAAAATCGCGGCGATCTCCGCGATCTGGCAGTGCCGCGCCGGGTTTAACTGGCGCGACAGCTCATCCTTTACTCCTGAAGAAAACGACATTTCTTCACCTCTGTTTCGCTTAATCTCATTGACGGGTCAGAATTCACCCCAGCGGCGGACCTCCATCTCCAGGTCCACGCCGAATTTTTCCTTCACCGTGGCCTGCACGTGGCCGCACAGCTCAAGCACGTCGGCCGCAGTGGCCCCGCCCCGGTTGATCACAAAGCCGCAGTGCTTTTCCGACACCTGGGCGCCGCCCCGGACCTGGCCCTGCAGCCCGGAGTCCTGAATCAGCTTTCCCGCGAAGTAGCCGGCCGGCCGCTTGAAGGTGCTGCCCGCGCTGGGAAACTCCAGAGGCTGCTTCTCCCTGCGTCTGGCCGCCAGATCGTCCATCCTGGCGCGAATCTCCCCAGCGTCCCCCGGCTCAAGGGCCATGACGGCCTCCAGGACCACGTAGCCCGAGCTGGCCACACAGCTGGTCCGGTAGCCGAACTCCATCTGGCCGCCGTCCAGGACGCGGACCTGGCCCTCCTGGTCCATCACCCGCACGGAGAGGATCACATTCTTCATCTCAGAGCCGTAAGCGCCCGCGTTCATCATCACGGCCCCGCCCACCGTGCCGGGAATCCCGGCGGCAAACTCCAGGCCGGTCAGGGAATGCTTAAGCGCCAGGCCGGCCGCTCTGGAGAGCAGCAGCCCGGCGCCGGCCCGGAGGGTATTCTCCCCGGAAAGCCCACCGTAGTTCCAGTTTTCTTCCATTGCGACCACCACGCCGTCCAGCCCGCGGTCGCTGACCAAAAGGTTGCTGCCGTTGCCTAAAATCCGCACGGGCACGTTTTCCCGGCGGCACAGCCGCAGAAGCGCCGCCAGCTCCGCTTCATCCCCCGGAGCCGCGTAAAACGCCGCCGGCCCCCCGATGCGGAAGGTGGTGTGCCGGCTCATGGGCTCCATCTCCTTCACGAAGGACCGCTCAGAGACCAGTATGGCCTCCAGTTTCTGTTTCAAATCTTCCATCCGATTTACTCACTCCATCATTCAACTTTAGCCAGATTGGCCTGCACTCTCTTGTACAGCTCCTGGGCCGCGTTGTAGCCCATCTTCTTCTGACGGTAGTTCACGGCTGCGGACTCGACGATGATCGCCAGATTCCGGCCGGGACGAATGGGGATGGTGTGGCACACCACCTGGTTGCCCAAAAACTCCGTGTACTGGTCCTCCAGGCCCAGGCGGTCGTACTCCTTATCCTTACTCCAATCCTCCAGCTTGATCACCATATCGATGGACTGGGTATCCTTCACGCTCTCGACGCCGAACAGGGTTTTCACATCGATGATCCCGATGCCCCGCAGCTCGATAAAGTGCTTGGTGATATCCGGGGCGCAGCCGATTAAGGTGTCGTCGCTGACCTTGCGGATCTCCACCACGTCGTCGGTAACCAGACGGTGGCCGCGTTTGATCAGCTCCAGAGCCGCCTCGCTCTTGCCGATGCCGCTCTCGCCCATGATCAGCACGCCCTCGCCGAACACGTCGATGAGCACGCCGTGAATGCTGATACAGGGCGCCAGCTTCACATTCAGCCAGCGGATAATCTCCGCCATCAGGGAGGAAGTGGTCTTGTCGGAAACCAGGCAGGGAACGCCGTAGTAGTTGCAGTATTCCAGCAGGTCCTCATCCGGGTCCTGGCCGCGCGAAAATACCAGGCAGGGAATCTGGCTGGAGGTCAGCTTGTCGTACATCTGGCGCTTGCGCTCCCGCTCCATGGTATTAATATATGCCTGCTCCACGTATCCGATGATCTGAACCCGTTCCCGGTCAAAATGGTCAAAAAAACCGGTCAGCTGCAATGCCGGACGGTTCACATCCGGGTGCGTCAGTACAATCTTCTCAGCGTCGATTTCCGGCGTCGTATTCTTGAGTTTGAATTTTTCAATCACTTCCGCGATGGTTACTCCATGCATGAATTTACCCCCTTTGATCAAAACTTGATTTTCTTCTATCATACTATCACAACTTGTGATGCTTGTCATGTGTTTCATACATTTTCCGAAGTCCGGGGCTCTTCGGACGTGGCCGGGCGGCGGAAAAACTCGTAGACCTGCCGGGCAGCACGCTCGTTCATCTGAGGCACCTTGGCCAAGGTCTCCACATCTGCGCCGCGGATGGCCTCGATATCCTTGAACTCCCGCATCAGCGCCTTGCGCCGGGCGGGGCCGATGCCGGGAATGTCGTCCAGCACGGATTTCACCTGACCCTTGCCCCGCAGGCTGCGGTGGTACTCGATGGCGAACCGGTGGGCCTCGTCCTGAATCCTGGTGATCAGGCGAAAGCCCTCGCTGTGCCGGTCAATGGGCACCTCCACATTGTTGTAGTAGAGCCCCCTGGTCCGGTGGAAGTCGTCCTTCACCATGCCGCAGACCGGTATATCCAGGCCCAGCGCGTCCAGCACCTCCAGGGCGATGTTCACCTGACCCCTGCCGCCGTCCATCATGATCAGGTCCGGGAAGCGGGTAAAGCTGCCGACCGTCAAATCCTCGCCTGCCTCCCGGTGCTCCTGCACCTCCCGCAGGCCGTGGG
This sequence comes from Enterocloster asparagiformis, assembly GCA_018380885.1. Classification (GTDB taxonomy): domain Bacteria; phylum Bacillota; class Clostridia; order Lachnospirales; family Lachnospiraceae; genus Enterocloster. Next base: position 46,581 of record JAGZSY010000021.1, on the reverse strand, counting down.
AGAAGCGCCTGGTCAGCACCTCCCGCATGGAGGCGTAGTCGTCCGGCCCCTTTACGGTGCGAATCTTGAATTTCCGGTAGTCGCTGCGCTTGGGCCTGCCGTCCTCGTAGACCACCATGGAACCCACGGACTCCACGCCGCTGGTGTTGGAGATGTCGAAGGCCTCGATGCGCCGGACGCCCTCCAGGCCGATCAGCCCGCCCACCTGGTTCATGGCCCCGATGGTGCGCAGCTCCTCCCGCTTGATGCGCTCCTTGTCCTGGGAGAGCACCAGCGCCGCGTTGCGGGCCGCCAGCTCCACCAGCCGCTCCTTCTCGCCCTTTTTCGGCACCACGATTTTCACCTTCTGGCCCCGCCGCTCGGTGAGCCACCGGCTGATCACCTCCTCGTCCGCCACGGGCGTCTGCAGCCACAGCTCCCGGGGGATGAAGGGGGTGCCGGCGTAGAACTGCTTGATAAAGCTGTCCAGTATCTCCCCGTCGTTCTCCGCCGTAGCCGCCTGCAGGTGGAAATGGTCCCTGCCGATCAGCTTTCCCTCCCGGATAAAGAACACCTGCACCACCGCGTCCTGCTCGTCCCTGGCCATGGCGATGATGTCCCGGTCCTCACGGCCGCTGCTGGTGATCTTCTGCTTCTGGGCCACCTGCTTGACGCTGTTCAGCAATTCCCGGTACTCGATGGCCCGCTCAAACTCCATGGCCTCGCTGGCCTGGTTCATCTTCTCCTCCAGGGATTTGATCAGCGGAGCGTAGCGGCCGTTCAAAAAGTCCAGGGCCTGGCTGAAGGATTTCAGATAGTCCTCCCGGGAAATGTAGCCCTGGCAGGGAGCGTCGCACTGCTTGATGTGATAGTTCAGGCAGGGCCGCTCTTTTCCCACATCCCGGGGCAGGTTCCTGTTGCAGGTGCGGATCCGGTACAGCTTGTGGATCAAGTCCAGGGTGTCCTTCACCGCTCCCGCGCTGGTATAGGGGCCGAAATACCGGCTCCTCCCGTCCTTTTTCATGTCGCGGGAAAAAAGCAGCCGGGGAAATTCCTCGCCTACCGTGGCCTTGATGTATGGATACGTCTTGTCGTCCTTGAGCATGGTGTTGTACCTGGGCCTGTGCTCCTTGATCAGGTTGCACTCCAGCACCAGGGCTTCCAGCTCCGAGTCCGTGAGAATGTATTCGAACCAGGCGATGTGGGACACCATCTGCTCAATCTTGGCCGTTTTGTTGCGGCTGCTCTGGAAATACTGCCGCACCCGGTTTTTCAGGCTGATGGCCTTGCCCACATAGATTATCTCGTCCCGGTTATTGTGCATCAGATAGACTCCCGGCGAGGCCGGAAGCTTTTTTAACTCTTCTTCTAAATCAAACAACTGTTCATCACCCTCTACTATCTTACCCTATTCCCGGGAATCCCGCAAGCGGGAACCGTCATAGCGGCGCTGCATTTCCAGATATTTCCTGATATCTGTCAGCTGCTTAGATATGCTCCCGCCGCCGGGGGCCATCTCCAGCACCACCCGCAGGCAGTCCACCTCCTCCTGTCCCACATGGCCGTCCATGGCCCTGAGAGCCTCCAACTGGCCGTTCACGCTCTCCGCTTCCAGAAACGCCATCAGATACGGATTGGGCGCCGCCTGCTCGTCCGGCCCGGACTCACCGGGCCGGGCGTTTTCCCAGCCGGGACCGGGCGCGTCCACGGAAGAGGCGGACACCGAGAAGGCTCCGGCGGCTTGTTCCCGCGCGGGATCCGCCGCCACTCCGGCCATTCGTTCCTGCGCCAGGCCCGCCGCTTTGGCAGTCCGTTCCCGCGCCGGGGCCTCCGCCTCCCCGGCGGCTCCCGGTATCACCCGCTCAAAACGGTATTTCTGGCCCGCGTCCGGGTACTTCTCCCGGTCCACCTCGCTGACAAACATGGACAGCGGGCGCACGTACAGCCCGAAGTCCCCGTAGAGAGCCTGGTACACCACCATGGCCTCCCCTGTCTCCGAGTGCGATGCAATTCCAATAATCTGATAAAGCTTGTTTTTAAAATGCCGGTAAAATTCTCCCGGCCTGGGTGTTCTCTCCATCTGTGTCCTTCCTCTCTGTCCATTTTTAACCGCTGCGGAAGAAACAGGGGGATTTCCCTGAAATCCCCCTGTCGGCTCCATATCATGGCAATCATTTCTCATGTCCCGGCGCCGGACGCACCGGCAGTCTCGCCGCCGCTTTCGGCCGCTGCGGCAGACTCAGCCGCCAGGCTCTCCTCGATCCGGTCCGCCTCCGCTCTGGATTCCTGAATCTCCTTCTCCTCCCGGGCGGCCTCCTCCGGCGTCAAAAGACCGCCGTAGTGGTAGGATACCCCGGCGTCCCACAGCAGCCACTCGTCGTAGCCCGCGTCGTAAACCGCCTGGATCTGGGCGCGCACCTGTTCGTCGCCGTAATCAATGTAGTTCTTCAGGTAGGAGGCCGTAAAGTCCTGAAGCCAGGGCCTCACAATGGCCTGCCTGCCATTTTCATTCTCCGCTTTCGCCTTGGCCAGAACCGCTTTAGAGCCCTTTAAGGCATTCAAAATCGTATCGTAGGGCTGCATGTCCGGGTGTTCGATGCCGAAATTCCCATCCCCATAGTGGGAGGGATAGATCATGGGGCACAGATAGTCCAGATGCCTGGCCATCTCGCCGTACTCCTGGCCCACGGCCTGCGCGTCCTCCCCGCTGCGGATGATGGTCCCGAACACGTCGGCCGACACCATCAGTCCCTCCCTGGCCAGTTGGTCGTAGGCGTAGCCGATAAACTCAGTGATGGCTTCCTCCTTGCTGCGCCCCTGGGTGTCCTCCTGGTCAAACACCACATTCTTCATGGTGCGGTCCACAGCAAAACGGATGTAGTCGAACTGGATCTCGGAAAATCCGATCTCCCCCGCTTTCTTTCCCACCTCCACCAGGTAGTCCCACACCTCCCGGCGGTAGGGATTCACCCAGGCCAGCCCCTTGCTGTCCCGGTAAATGCTTCCGTCGGCCTCGTGAAGGCTCCACTCCGGCTTCTGCTCCGCCAGGTAGGGGTCCCTGAACGCCACCACCCGGGCGATGGGGTAAATATTGTGATCCTTTAATTTTTGAATCAGAGCCGGCATATCGTTGATAAACACCTTGCTCGCCCCGATTTCATTGACCGTGGGGGAATCCATGGCAAAGGTGATCCTGCCCTGGTCGTCCTTCACGTCGATGACCATGGCGTTTAACTCCGTCTGATCCATCTGCTCAATAATGCGGTCAATCATATCGCCGGTGCCGGCCACATAGGCCGAGACATAAATCCCCTTCACCTTCACGCGCTCCCTGTCCGGGTACGCGGAGATGGAGATCACCGCTTCCTCCCCGCCCTCCGTCTCAGCCTCGGTACTCTCCTCCGGGGCCGTCGTGACGGCGGCGCTGTCGTTCTCTATGTCTGGGAATTCCTCCACCGGTTCGTATCGGGTGCAGCCGGTCAAGGCGAGCGCAAGCACGCCTGCCGCTATCCACTTTCTCATACGTAACCTCTGTCTTTCTCAATATTCTATTCCGCCCCGAAGGGCATTTGAAATCTATATTAAAAGGCAAACGCCTGTATTTTCAAGCGGATTTTCACCCCATCCGTCGTTTCTCAATATAATATCACAGTTTTTCCAATTTGTACATGAAAATATGACAAATTCATTACAAAATCATTAATAACATCCCACATTTCTGTTAAAAACAGCTCATTTCAGGTCTTTATCCTCCACTATCACCTGTTTTTTACAAAAAAAGGAATCTCCTCCCGCGGGAAAAGATTCCTCTGTAATCAACACAGCCTGCCGGCGAATCACGCCTGGAACATGGAGGTTTTACGCCTCTGCCAAATGCTTTTTCAGCGTTGCGCGCACGGCGCCGGGGCCGGCGGTCAGTTCGGTGAAGATGCCCTCCACGGTCTCGCCCAGGCCAACCTCGTAGAGGTTTACGCCGAAGATTTTGGCGTTGCTCAGAATGGGCTCCAGAACCTTGTGCACGTCGCAAGCCTGACCGAGCTTCACGCCCTCAAGCTGCTTTGCCAGGGACTCGTACATGGGGTCCGGGCTGACGGTGAAGGTCTTGCCCTCGTCGTCCACGCCCAGCAGGTAACGGCACCAGCCCGCCTGCACCATGGGGATGAACTTCAGATCGGAAACCTGAAGCTCCGGCCTGGAGGCGTACTCCTTGATGGTCTCTCCGAAGCGGATGGACAGCTTCTGAGAGGTATCGCAGGCGATGCGCTGGGGCGTATCCGGCATAAAGGGGTTGGGCACGCGAATCTGCAGCACCTCGTCGATGAACTTCTTGGGGGAGAGGATACCCGGGTCGGTCACAACCGGCAGGCCTTCCTGATAGCCGATGATCTCCACCAGCTTCACCAGGTCCTCGTCCTTCATCTCCTCGCTGATCTTGGTGTAGCCCAGCAGGCAGCCGTATACGGCCAGGGTGGTGTGGAGGGGATTTAAGCAGGTGCAGACCTTCATGCGCTCCACCTTCTCCACGGTCTCCCGGGTGGTGAACATCACGCCGGACTTCTCCAGAGCCGGACGGCCGTTGGGGAACGCATCCTCGATCACCAGGTACTCAGCCTCCTCCGCATTCACAAAGGGAGCCACATAGGTGTTCTTGCTGGTCACGATGCTCTCGGTGTCCGTAAAGCCCACGTCCTCCAGCATCTTTTTCACGCTGTCGTCCGGGCGGGGGGTGATCTTATCGATCATGCTCCAGGGGAAGGAAACGCTGGCCGGGTTCTCAATGTAGGCCAGGAAGCCCTCGTCCACCAGCCCTCTCTTGGCCCACTCCTCGGCGTAGGCGTGTACGGCTGCGTAGAGCTTGTCGCCATTGTGGGAGCAGTTGTCCATGCTCACCAGGGCCAGGGGCAGCTTTCCGCTCACAAAGCGGTGATAGCAGAGCGCCGCCAGTTTGCCGATGTAGCTGTCGGCCTTGTCCGGGCCGGCCTCAAAATCCGCAGTTACGTCCGCGCGGAAGCTTCCGTCCGCTCCTGTCAGGCTGTAGCCCTTCTCGGTGATGGTGAAGCTGACCATCTGCAGGGTCGCGCTTGCGAAAATCTCCTTCAGGCGGTTCCAGTCCGCCTCGTCGCCGCGGTCCACGGTCAGGGACTGGGCCAGGCTGCCGATCACGGTCTTTTCAATGGTCCCGTTGGCCTTCAGGGTCACCAGCAGGCTCAGGTCGTCCTGGGGACGGTACGCCTTTTTCACGATCTCATAGTCGTAACCCTCCGCCACAATGATGCCGGTCTTTTCCACGCCCTCGTTCAGCAGCTTCTGCTGAAGGGCCGCCGGAAATGCCCGGAAAATGTTGCCCGCTCCGAAATGTACCCACCGAGGACACTTTGCGGTCTCCGCCTTCATCGCCTCGCGGTCGAATTTGGGCAGCTCAATGCCGGCCTTCTCCCACACGCTCTTGTCTTTCAACTCACTGTCCAGTAAACGCATAACCTTTTCCTCCTGTTTCTCGTTGTTAAAACTCCCTGTTTCTGATGGTTCTATCTTACCACCTCGCCGCCCGGGAATCCATATCCGTTTTTGTTGATTACATTGCAAAAGTTGTGCTATGATCATAGGCTTCCCCGGAATCAATATTTTATCAAATGGGCCGCCGCAATACCGCCGGCCCATCGCGCGCAGCGGCCGGCAGTATTGCGGCGGCCCATTCCATTCAAAAAAAATTGGGAGCGCAATTCCTGCGCTCCCAACTACATTTCGACCTTTGACATCATAAGGGTTCATCGGATGTCCGGCACGCGGTCTCCTGAACCTCAGAAGTTTCCCAAACCTGTGCGTCCGCCGCCACGGCGTTGAACAGCACCAGCCCGGCCGCCAGTATAAACCAGGCCATACCGCCCAGTATTTTACGGATTTTCATATCCCTCTGCCTCCTGGATGCATAAGCCTCACCTTTGAGTTGCTTACCCTTTGTCCGTCTCTCATTATACAAACTTTCGAAGAAAAAGCAAGTCCTTTTTGGTTACGCAACCTTACATTTTCCTTAAAACCCAAATTTTTCCTAATGGACTTCGATCCTGGGCAGCACGGCCTCCAGGTCCACCGCGTAGTGATCCGGCCTCCCCTCCTCCAGATACACCGGAATCATCAGGCCGGTCAGCAGCCCGCTGGGATCAAAATTCAGCCCGCCGCTGCGGAAAATGTGCATGGTTCCCCGCTCGTCCATGTAGCGGCAGGTTACCCGCCACATACAGCGGCCGTTCACCGTAACGGAGGTGTCCTGGTATATCTCCCCCAACTCGGCGTAGACCCTCCGGCCGTTTTCCAGCAGGCGTCTCCTCCTGCGGACCCGCGCTGCCTGCAGCAGCACAATGGTGAAGCCCACGGCCGCAAACACGCCGCCCAGGCCGGCGAATATCAGGAACACCAGGCTTGACTGCCAGGGACGTGATCTCATCGTCACAAGCCCCACCAGCCCGGCCACCAGAAAGATCATCCCCATGGCAGCCCAGATTCCGCCAAACAGATACATAAATTTTGTCATTCCGTCCGTTGTTCTTTTTCTTCCCATGCAATCTCCTCTTTCTGTCTTTACCGCCGGGGCCGGGAATCCCCGCCGCCCGGCGGGGCCAGCGCTCATGGCCATATCCATGCCGGCGGCTTTTCCCTTGGCCGCAGCCCTGTCGGCGGCATCTCTCCCGACCGACTCCATGCCGGCGGCTTCTCTCCTGAACGCCTCCATGCCGGCGGCCCCTCTCCTGAACGCCTCCATGCCGGCGGCCTCTCTCCTGAGCGCCTCCATGCCGGCGGCATCCCCTGGCTATATCTCTTCCGCCCCGTTCTCTCCAGCTCTCATCTCTCCACCCGCCAGCTCCATCTCATCCGGCAGCGGCACAAAGCCGCAGGCCGCGTAAAGGGGCCGCCCCATCCTGGTGGCTTCCAGTGAAATATGGGCCACGCCCCGGCTCCTGGCCTCCTGCACCAGCAGCTTCAGCGTGCGGCGCGCGATTCCGCGCCTGCGGTACCCCGGGTGGGTGTACATATTCATAATATATGCCTTCCGCCCGCTGGGGTTGTGGCAGGTGGGCAGCACCTGAAAAAAGCTGACGCCGCCGGTGCCCACCAGAACGTGGCCCTCGTAGACCAGATAGGCCGCATGGCTGCCGTCCTCCAGGGCCTTCCGGTAATACGTCCTGGACTCCCGCTCCACCTCCGGGAGCTCTGTATTCTCATCCAGTCCGTTGGCCGCGCGCAGCACCATCAGGCGCGAGCGCACCAGCTCCTCCAGATCCCCGGCTTCCGCCTTTTTGTAGTTTAACTCCATGGCCATCCCTCCCTGCTTATCCGGAATCCATTATAGCATCCCACAGGCCCTTTGGCAAACAGGGCTGAAAAACCGCAATAAAAATTGTGCAAAATTTTAATTGACTTTTTCTTATTAACGCGGTAAAATTGCCACAACAAATTGAAGAGCTACAGCAGGCTATGACGGGGAAAAGTATGCGGACCGCCTCCTCACAGAGAGCTGCCGGCAGGTGAAAGGCAGCAGGAGTATCCGGTGAAAATCACCCCTGAGCTTTCGGGCTGAACCTTTGAAAGTAGGTCCGGGCGGCCGACGGCCGTTACACCGTCACACATTGTTGGATGTGGCTAAGGGGCTGCCTGTGGCAGCAATCAGAGTGGTACCGCAGAGGAAGCAAACGCCTTTGTCTCTCAGAATATGGGGGCAAGGGCGTTTTTTATTTTACCGGAAACCAAATCCGCTAAACCATAAAAGCCCCGCAGGCCCACGCGCCTCCTGAGGGCGGACGGCCCCCAAGCTCTCCCGCGATAAAAAAATGCCCCCAGGGTGAACTCACTCCATTACCGCCATTTTCCCCCGCCCGCCTGCTGCTGCAAATCAATGGAACCTGAAAGGAGAAACATAATTATGAATGCACTGAAAAAGCTTAGCAATCTCTTCGGAACGTACATGGCCGTCATCGTGATCGCCGTGGCGGCGCTGGCCCTCTTCGCTCCACAGTCGGTCAGCTTTATCAAGACCACCTACGTGAACACGCTGTTGGGAATCGTCATGTTCGGCATGGGGCTCACCTTAAGGCCCGGCGATTTCAAGGTGGTGTTTTCCCGCCCCAAGGACGTGATCATCGGCTGCATCGCCCAGTTCACCCTGATGCCCCTGCTGGCCTTCCTGCTGACCAAGCTCTTCGGCCTGTCCCCTGAGCTGGCCATCGGCGTGATTCTGGTGGGCACCTGCCCGGGCGGCACCTCCTCCAATGTGATGACCTACCTGTCCAAGGGCGACGTGCCCCTGTCCGTGGGCATGACAGCCGTAAGCACCGTGCTGGCCCCCTTCCTCACCCCGCTTCTCACCTACGTGTACGCAGGCGCCAAGGTGGATGTCAATATGGTCAGCATGTTCATGTCCATCATCAAGGTTGTGATCGTGCCCATCGCAGCAGGCTTTGTGATCAACCACTTTTTCTCCCGCTTCACCCAGCAGGTGGTGGAAATCCTGCCTCTGATCTCCACCACCGCCATCGTGGCCATTGTGGCCGCGGTTGTCAGCGCCAACTCTGCCAAGATCCTGACCAGCGGTCTGTTGATCGTGGGCGTGGTGATCCTGCACAACGTGCTGGGCTACACCGCGGGTTATACCGTAGGCAGGCTGCTGAAGCTGTCTCCCAGCAAATGCCGTGCCATCTCCATCGAGGTGGGCATGCAAAATTCCGGCCTGGCCACCTCCCTAGCCGCCACCCACTTTGCCGCCTATCCGCTGGCGACCATTCCCGGCGCCGTGTTCAGCGTGTGGCACAATATCTCCGGCGCCGTGCTGGCCAATCTCTACGCCCGCACCGCCCAGGCCGCCGAAAGCGAGCCCGGGGCCGCCTCCTGCAAAACCGCTTAGAACCGCTGTTTCCGCTACACCGCAGCATCCCAAAAGGCCGCCCGCCGCGCAGTTGTTTCACTGTGCGGCGGGCGGCCCTTCTCTTGCCTCTCATCCCCCGGCCTCACGAAATTCCGGGAATTTTACATTTTCAAACGTTCTTCTATATAGTCGTCCTTTCGACTATGGTCAGGATTACACCTACATTTTATGCTATTATATAGCCTGATCAGAATAGGAGAACCTGCGTGATTACATACGAGCCGTTCTGGCGAACCTTGAAGGAGTCCGGAGAATCCACATACACGCTGATCTACAAGCACCACATTTCCAGCTCCACCATTGATCGCCTGCGCAAAGATAAACCGATCAATACCACAACCATCAACGACCTCTGCCGAATCCTCAACTGTGACATCCACGAGGTGATGCGCTACATGCCGTCGGACAGAGACCAGAAATTATAAAAGCACCATATGCAGAAGCCTCTGTCCGCACAGGCTTCATTTTTTATGGGACAAAACAGACTTTCCTATTACAGAATAACGTTGCCGGCTTGGCGTTGTCTCCGCCATATAAAAAAAAGAATCCCAACTTCTGGATTCTCGCGTCTGCGTCCGGCATAGCTTGGCGCTGCCCTGTGCAATAAAAAAAGCCATCCGCATAGGAATGGCTTGTCTCAATGGAGCATACGGGATTCGAACCCGTGACCTCCACACTGCCAGTGTGGCGCGCTCCCAGCTGCGCTAATGCCCCGAACGAAAGCTAGTATAGCACAAAAGTTTCCATCTGTGAAGAGGTAAATTGAAAAAAATTTAAATTTTTTTCCAAAAAGTGTTTGGGAAATATTTACAAATGCCAAAAAGCGCCTGCGGCAAAGGGTTTTCTCCCCGCAGGCGCGTCCCGTCTCCCGTTTCAGTTTGACCTCTGTCTCCTGATCTCCCTCACTCAATACCAGCGCACCAGAGGCAGATCGTTGTTCACGCCCTTGGTGGCCAGCACCTGGTGCAGATCGATGACCCCGTTGTGGAAGGTGGCGGCGCAGGAGCACAGGTACAGCTCCCACATGCGGACGAACTCCTCATCAAACATAGCGCGTACCTCCTCCCGGTGCTCCTTAAAATTATCCGCCCAGCAGAGCAGGGTGCGGTTGTAGTGATTGCGCAGGTTTTCCACGTCCAGCACATGAAAGTTTTGCTCTCCCATATAGTAGATCATCTCCCGCAGGCTGGGCACCACGCCGCCCGGAAAAATATATTTCTTGATCCACGGGTCCCCGGCGTGTTCCTGCAGGCTGCTGATAAAGTGAAGCAGAAATACGCCGCCCGGCTTTAACGCCTGGTCCACGCAGCGGATAAACTGCTCGTAATTGTCCCTTCCGACATGCTCCACCATTCCCACGCTAACCACCCGGTCGTAAGCCGTTTCCAGGCGCTTCACATCCCGGTAATCCAGCAATTCCACCTTGACCAGATCCTCCAGCCCCTCCTGGCGAATGCGCTGGTTACAGCCCAGGTACTGTTCTCTGCTCAGGGTGATGCCGGTGGCCCTCACCCCGTACTTTTTGGCGGCCCGCATGATCAGGAATCCCCAGCCGCAGCCGATGTCCAGGAGACTCATCCCCTCCTTCAGCGCCAGCTTCTCCAGAATGTAGTCCGTCTTATTTACCTGGGCCTGGTACAGGGTGTCGTCCTGGTTTTTAAAATATGCGCAGGAATAGTTCATGGTCTTATCCAGCCACAGGCGGTAAAAATCGTTGCCGATGTCGTAATGGGAGCAGACCTCCTTCTGCTGGTTCTTTTTGGAGCTGGAGGTGAATAGCAGCTTCTTCAGCGACGGCGCCCCGGCCTCGAACCGGCTCATCTGTCCCAGGAAATGATCCAGAGCCGCGTACAGATCCCCCTCCACCTCCAAATCCCCCCGCATGTAAGCTTCGCCCAGGGCCAGGGACGTGCTGGCCGCCAGGTCCTTCACCGGAATCTGCCGTTTCATATTTACCACAAACGCCGGGGTTCCCTCCCCGATCTTGTCCTCATGCCCTTCCCAGCGGATCACAAAGGGATAATCTGAAAAGCGGTCAAAAAAGTGAACCATAGCGCGCTCTTTCATCAACATTGCTTCATCCATCCTCTCAATCTGATTTACGGCGGCGGCTCCTGCCGGAGCAGCCGCTTCTCTTCCTATTGTTTCCAGTCTCCGGATGGTTTATACGGATCAGTTGGGACAAACGCTCAGACGCGGGCCCGGGACTTACCGCCCCGGCCCGCACAGTTCCCGTTTTTGGCCCGCTTTTAAGCGCAAAATACCGCCGGTTCGCAAAGCGCGCCGGCGGCATCTCTTATGTTCCTCAGTCCTCTTTAATTTTAACGATCACTTTCTTGATCGGAGCCGGCTGGCCGTTCATGGCCTTGGGCTTATGTGCATCCCATGGATTAAAAATCAGATACTGGCCGGGGCCTGTCACAATCTGCACGCCCTGGGTGGAGTTCTCAAAGAACACCACATCCTTGTCCGGATTATAAGGCGTTTTCACCGTCATCTCGTGAACCGGAGCATACGTCATAATCTCGCTGCCCTCGATCACATACTGGATGTCGGTGTAGTGCTCATGAGCCTCGTACTTGGCCTCATCCCAGGGAATCGTGGTGTAGGCGGTCACGTTGGCGTAAACATCCTTGCCGTCGATCTCGTACTTGCCAGGCTCCAGCGCCTGCAGATCGGTGTTCTGCAAAAACGCAACCGCCTTGGCGTATCTGCCTTCGATTCCTAAGTTTTTGTAAAAATCCAGGTTCTTCTTCTCATCAAAAATCATCGTCCCAGTCTCCTTTATCCCATGTGCCCGGAAACCGCTGCCGCTCCGGACCATATCCAGTATACACCCAAACCACGGACAAACTCAATCCCCGGATTCAAAAAAGTCACGTTCCCGAAAACGGGCGTCACTTGAAAAACTCGTGGCCGTCGTGGGCAAACAGATAGTCCAGATGGCGGTCAAACCAGGAGGCCGCGCTGCCCGAGCCCTTCCTGTTCATAAAAAACAGGGCTCCCTGGGAGTAATCCTCCCCGTCCAGGGCGCGGTTCACACACTCGATGGTCTCCGCCGTCACCTTCACGGAATTGATGCTTCCGTTGGATACGGGCTGGAACTGGGAGGGCGCATAGACCACCGCGGTCACGCTATCCGGAAATTCGTCCGACAGCACCCGGTTGATGATCACATCCGCCACCAGTATTTTTCCCCGCGCATCGCAGATTCCGGCTTCGGCCTGGACAATGCGCAGAAGTACCTGGTAATCTTCCTCCGTGTACTTGATGCGCCTTTTCGCCCTGCGCTTCTCTTCCGCCTCACGCCTGGCCGCCTCCGCCTTCTTTTTTGCTTCCTCTGCTTCTCTGCGCGCTTTTTCTTCTTGCTGCTGCTTTAAAATTTGTTTCTTAAGGGCTTCGATCTCCGCCTGGGCGGCTTTCTCTTCCTCTTGCTTTTGTCGGACGCTCTGCGCAAGCAGGTCGCCAGCCAGCTGCTGTCCGACACTACCCGCGTTTGTGAGTCCGATTTGTATTTTTGCTTCTGTAGTACCTGTGATTCCAAGGTCCGCAGGCTCTTCCTCCGCTTCCGTCTCACCTTCGCCGCTTTCTTCTATAACAGGGGCCGCCATGGCGTTTTTGCCGCTGCCGCCAAATCCATTGGCTGAAAAAGAGATCACGGCTACCACCATAACTCCGGTGACGATCACGGAGGAGGAGCGGTACATCTGTTTCGTCACTTTAACTGCAAGGGACTTTACAAACAGAAATACGGACTCAAAGAATGAACGCAATGTCAGCATACATACTCCTCTTTCCTGAAAGTCGAAATTTCTTATTTCTCGCTTTCCATAATTGTGGGCTTTCTCCCACTTTTGCCTCATTTTCCGGGGATGTATGGGTAATTATATGGGATTTGATCCCGTGCTGTCAATGGTGATTTAACATATTTGTTACATTTTTTCGCAAGGTTTTTTCTCCCCCTGTCTCTATTATACATTTATTACATGATTTTTACTATATTCAAGAGTTTTGTCATGCATTTATCCCATATATATTTTACAATAATGTTACATTATTATTAATTTTTAATCGATCTATAAAATTTGGTTTTTTTGATTCCTAATTTATGTTAACTTTTTTTTACTAAATCAGTATATATTTTACATTTTAAATCCTGGTTTTTCCTGTCGCTTCCTGTCGGCAAAAAAGTGCGCATCCCCCACTTTTGGCATTTTTTCCATAAAATAGGCTGCGGCAACTGCACAACCCCCACGTTTTATGCCCGGAATTTGCGCTGGCTGATCTGTCAAATTTCCGTCACATATTTTGTGCACTTATTCCAAAATGTGTGTTTGCCCTTCAAAAGTATTTGACTTATGGCCGATACTTTGATACATTAAAGTTCAGAAGTTTTAACCATTAAAGCAGACTTGTCGGAAGGCTCCGGGCAGTCTGCCAAAACCCAGGAGGAAGGTTCCATGTTTATCAAAATTGCGCTGCTCGTCATCTTTTTTTCCATCATGATTGTGGTGGGATTCTGCTCGCGCCGGCACGCCACCAATGTAAATGATTTTGTGCTGGGCGGACGCGGCGTGGGCCCCTGGCTCACGGCTTTCGCCTACGGGACATCCTACTTTTCCGCAGTTGTGTTCATCGGATATGCCGGGCAGTTCGGTTGGAAATACGGCCTGGCCTCCACCTGGATCGGCCTGGGAAACGCGCTGATCGGCAGCCTGCTGGCCTGGGTGGTGTTGGGCAGGCGCACCCGGGTGATGACAAAGCATCTGTCCGCCGCCACCATGCCTGAGTTCTTCGGCAGCCGTTTTGACAGCAAGGCGCTTAAAATCGTGGCCTCGGCGATTATTTTCGTATTCCTCATCCCCTACACCGCCTCCGTGTACAACGGTCTGTCACGGCTGTTCGGAATGGCCTTCGACGTGCCGTATACGGCCTGTGTGGTGGCAATGGCCTGTCTCACCGCCGTCTACGTGATCCTGGGCGGCTACATGGCCACTGCAATCAACGACTTTATCCAGGGCATCATCATGCTGGCCGGAATCGTGGCGATTATCCTCAGCGTGCTGAACGGACAGGGCGGTTTCACCGCAGCGGTGGGCAAGCTGGCGCAGATTCCCAGCGAGGTGCCGGGCACTCTGGGGCAGCCGGGCGCGTACACCTCCTTCTTCGGACCCGACCCCTTAAACCTGCTGGGCGTGGTGATACTGACCTCCCTGGGAACCTGGGGGCTTCCGCAGATGATCCACAAGTTCTACACGATCCGCAGCGAGAAGGCTATCGCCACGGGCACAGTGATCTCAACGGTGTTCGCCATCGTGATCTCCGGCGGCAGCTACTTTCTGGGCGGCTTCGGGCGGCTCTTTGACAGCCCGGCGGTGTACACGGCCGCAGGGACCGTGGCCTACGACTCCGTAATCCCCGCCATGCTCTCAGGGCTGCCTGATCTGCTGATCGGGATTGTGGTGATGCTGGTGCTGTCGGCCTCCATGTCCACCTTGTCCTCCCTGGTGCTCACCTCCAGCTCCACCCTGGCCCTGGATTTCATCAAGGGCAACCTGGTCAAGGACATGAAGGACCGCACGCAGCTGGTGCTGATGCAGGGGCTGATCCTGGTATTTATCGTGATCAGCGTGGTGCTGGCCCTGGACCCGCCGGATTTCATCGCCCAGCTGATGGGGATTTCCTGGGGCGCGCTGGCCGGAGCCTTCCTGGCCCCCTTCCTGTACGGGCTTTACTGGAAAGGCGTGACGCGCGCCTCTGTTTGGATCAGCTTCCTCATCGGCGTGGGAATTACGGTCTCGAACCTGTTCCTTCATTATATAGCCTCGCCGATCAACGCGGGCGCAATCGCCATGGTCGCCGGGCTGATCGCAGTGCCCTTGGTATCCCTGGTCACGCCGAAACTGAAACGGGAGCTGACCGAGGAAGTGTTCTCCTGCTACAACGACCTGGTGGAGGCAACCAGCCGTAAGGTGCTGCCGGAGGACAAGGACTTTGATTCGCCGGCATTCCGGAAGCGCAAATAACCACCAAACGCAAAAAGAGGGTTTACAGCACAGACACCACACTGCAAACCCTCTTTTTTCGCGTTAAATTTTGTGACTCCGTCCCCTCTGCGGCTTCCCGGGCCGAGAATGCCTGGCCGCCTCTGAGGCCAAATCCGGCCCCCTCCGACATGCCGCGCGCTCAGGCCGGAAGATCCATTGGCAAACGGCTCAATCGCTGTCCGGCTCCTCACAGCAATTTAAATATTCGTCCAACAGCGGGGAGCCCGGATTTAAGCGCAGCGCCCTGTCGTATTCTTCGCCATCAGGCGGCGCGGCCTCCACATTGACGACCACGTTTTTCCGCTCACTGCCGGTTCCAAAAAATCCCGTCCGGTCAAGTCTTTTCATCGCTTCCTCCATGGATGCAATTCGTATGTTCCATTCACGTCCGTAAAGCGCCTCTTCCGATAATCCTTCCGCCCTTTGATCCAGCAATTCGTTTACTTCGCCAAAAAATTCCTCATACCCGTAAACCACATACGGGGAGTCTGCGTAATCCCATTTCCACCAGTTTTTCTCGTCCTCCTCAACGATCTCGTTTTCGCACATTGATTTTTCCAAGGCTTCGTAAGACCATGCCGAAATATAGGGATGCAAACCCGAATCAAAGACAAACGCATAGTAGTAGAACTGTTCGTCGTGTGTACTTTTTAAAGAAGAAAGGGAATTGCCCACAGCCTTTACAAAGGCTTCAACAAGCTCATGATCGCATTTTTCCATCCTTATATGTTCCTCCAATCCTGATTGTAATTTTTCACCCTTTTACACAATAAAAACCGGCGCCCTGCTTTTCTGTTTATCTATAAGCTGTTTTACCTCCCTCAGTCCCTCCTTCAACTGGCTTTCACTTTCTGCCGAGCAGGTCGCAATTCGCAAAGCGTTGGCCCTCTCCGTATTTCCGCAGAAAAACCGCTCCGCGCCAAACACGCTGATGCCTCTGTTTGCCAGCTCTATCTCGCACATCCTTCCGGTACAGGTCTCCGGCAGCTGCAGCCACTGATAATAGGAGTTTGGATACACCTCACTTTCCGGGAAAAACGAAGCATAAATTTGATTTCTTTTGGCCGCCGCTTTCCGCTTTCTTCGAATAATCTTCTGATCCAGCCCGCTCCGTATCATTTCCGCAGCTATTTCTATATTTAAAGAAGAGATTTTTAGATACTGGCTAAACATCCCCTGCTCCATTGTCGCAATAAACCGTTCCGGCAAATACAGATAGGCAATCCGAAGTCCCGGGCAAAGAGGCTTTGACAGCCCGCTGAGATAAATGCAATGTTCCGGCGCCTCCAGCGTCACCGGCGCATAAGGCTCCTCCAGGAGGGCCGCATAATTATCGTCCTCAATCGCAATTAAATTTCTTTTTCGGATTATATTACCAATTGCTTTTTTCCGCTCGCTGGTAAAAGCAATGTTCGTGGGATTGCTTCCCGCCGGCATCATGTAAATGCCTTTTATTTTGCGCAGAGCGCACGCCTTTTCCAGTTTTTCCGGCAGCATTCCCCCTTCGTCGTTTTCAATGGGCACAAGCTGCAGGTAAAGCAGGTTTGCCAGACTAATAAAATTGGGATAAGTGTAGGTATCCACCGCAATACAATCCCCAGCCTCAAACAGAGACGAGAGAATGGTTGCCAGTGCATTCTGAGCGCCGCTTGCAATCATCGTGTTATGTTCATCCGCTCCAATTCCGCTTCGCCTCAGCCACCGGGCGGCTGTCATGATTTGCCCTCTATCCCCCAGAGGATGGGAATATTCAAACAGCCGTTCCGCCCCCGGCTTTTTCAAAAGCTCTATGGTCAAGTCACGAATATCCCTGTTCGACTCATAAAACGGATGAATCACAGCCAGTTCAATCTTTGCCCGCGTGCTTTTCTCCACGGTTGACGTGGGAGCGTCTGCATAGGGCGTCACAAATGTCCCTTTCCCTGTAACCGCATGGATCAGCCCCCGCATCTCTCCCAGCTTATAGGCCTTTGTAATCGTGCTCAGGTTCAAATCCAAAAAATCAGCCAGCTCCCTCTGAGGCGGCAGCTTTGTTCCCGCCGGGAGTCTACCGCTTTTTATATCCTGCTCCATCAAATCGGCGAGGCAATAATAAAGCGGGTGCGTCAATCTATTTCGATCCGGTTTCCAGGACATGGGATAATCTTCAAATGAATTTACAGGCATGGTACTATCCTCCAGGTTCCCCAAGATAATTTCATCATAACAGAGGCCCGGCAATCCCTATGGGCTTTTAATCCGAAGGGGCCGGCTCCGTCGGGGCCTCTGTCCGTACCCCCGGCTCCGCCGCCCCCGCTTCCGGGGCGGGCGCGCTTTCCGTCTGAGCGGGTCCCGCCGGAATCGTTTCCTCCAAATCAGGCTTTGCCGGAACGGTCTCTTCCGGCGCCGTCCCTTCCGTCTCCGCCGCTTCTGCCGCCGTCTCCGCCGGCGGTGAGATTGCCGGTGCTGACTCCTGTTCTTTCCCCACATGGCCGGCGTCCTTTGCAGAGGCATCCCTTGTCGTCCGATTGGTTTCCGTGCCATCTAAATGATAGCAGAGGACCGGAGTCCCCTTTTCAATGTTCTCAAAAATAGTCTTTGCAACCGCCGGGGGCAGGTTCACACAGCCATGAGAGCCGTTCTTTTTGTAAATTGTTCCGCCAAAGCTGGAACGCCAGTAGCCATCATGCATTCCGATATTTCCATTGAAGGGCATCCAATAGGTCACCGGCGTTCTGTAATTGCTCCCCTTTAAGATAGCGTCTTTCTGCTTATAAGTCAACTCATAGCTCCCTTCAGGAGTGCTCCAGCCCTTTGCCTCATCCCCGGACACAAAATCTGATTCAACAAGCAATTCCCCCTTCTTATAGTAAAACAGATGCTGGGCCGTCAGATTCATCTCCACATATGTATCGCCATAATCCGGCCCATCGTGGCTGTTGGCAGTCTGAAGGTAAACCGGCTCCCGCTCTCCGCTCTGGCCTGCATCTATCATCTCAATCAATTTCTCCGCCTCCGCCTTCTGGTCTATTATCCACCCATAGTGTCCCTTTGTGATTTTTACAGTCGGACCATAAGAAGTTTTTAGCTCTCTGGCGCGGTAAGCCGTATTGTACTTCTTTGCGAGCCCCTTCACATATTCCTCAACCTTTATGCGGTCAATCACCGTTTCTCCGTTTTCATCCGCTGTCAGCCAACCTGCAATGATCGATCCATCCACCACCTCCGAACGGCTTCCAAACCGATAGGTCACATTCGCCGAAGTATATTGTTCCCACTGCTCCTTTTGATTCAGCAAAGCCGGATCATCTGCCCTAATCTCCGGTTCCCTGTAAATCCCCAGCTCCTCCAAAGAAATCCCGGGTTTCAAGCCGGCCACCGCTGTTTCTATCGCTTCCAAAAGACGCTCATAAACAGGTTCGTTTCCTCTTTTTTCCGGCACAATCACAAGGCCCTTATCCTTCTGCCAGACCAGGGAGGCATTGGCCGGTTCTGTCATTTTCTCCGGATTCAGGCATTCTAAGCCGGAGACAAGCGCTTCCAACCGCTCCCTGTCATACATTATCGTACAATTTTGTTCGTATGCCTCGCCTGTCATCCACTTCATTCCCCATAAAAACGGATTCTGTCCTCTTAAAATGCGCTCAAGGCTGCCGTCATACAACGGTTGAAGCCCAATGTCTTTCCCCTCAATCACTTCCTCACGGCCATCCCTCTCTCTAATCACAAGCTGGTAGCGTTCAACCCCCTCCCGCATACAGCTTTGGATTTCCTCCACTGTCATCCCGCCTACTTCCATTCCGCCGATAACCGTGTTGGGAAGAAAGGAATCTTTATAATGCAAGCCAACCGCCATATATCCAATCGTCAGTAATAGCACAAAGCCTACGATCATTTTAATCGAACGCACTTTACTCCGCTTTCGCTTTCTCCCGCACATGGGACCTCTTGTTTTTCTTGCTGCCTTCCTGCGATCCCTTTCCGCCTCCAATACCGGTCTCATCTGCGGCTTTTTTCTGCTCCGCCCTCGTTGTTCCATTCCTGCCACTCCATTTCCTGTCTCTATCTCCATTGTCTGACAGTATTTACTGCTTCTTTTGCATTATAACAGTCCTTGCTTTTCCCGAAAAGCCAAGAATTGTATGCCCTACATTTTTTAATGACTCAGCAGCAGCCGGCGGTATCATACGGTCTGACACTCGGCAGTCCAATTACCGGAAATGGTGTGCCTCCCCAAAAAACATGAATGTCAATTCAGACAGCCATCACAATTTCATATATTTGCAGTCGCAATCAATCGGATTACCGATATGCATCTCCTTACGCCACAACGGCGCTTCCCCATCATCAGACCAGTATTCATCTGCGGACATGATTTTTTGGTCCTTTATCCGGAAAAATGAGACTACATGGAACGAAGCAGACCTGTCCTTTGGGAATACGCGGGTTGCGGTTATGATCAGGTCATCCATGCGCTCAATGCGCTCAACTGTTCCGTCCCAATCTCCCGGATACTCGCAATTTGCCTGAATAAACTCATCCACCGTAAAATGTTCATTTGTGCAATGCCAATTCACATAAGCCGCCGCATGAAAGAACTCCTTAATCGCTGCCTTGTCCTGTTGCAATACTGCTTTCCAAAACTCTTTTATGTCCATACAGCCCATCCCTCACATTCTTCTTTTTCTGCGCCCTGTTTCACAATCCGGCAAACCGTAGGTTGTCAATGCGCCGAGCAAATCGAGGTATATGTTTCTTCTTTGTACCATCATAGCATTTTATAAGGCGCCGGTCATCCTGTTTTTCCCATTGTACCGGTATCATGAAACAAAATCAGACGAAAAGAAGGACGTTCTCTTGTCCGCTTTGCATCTTAAAAGCCAGAGCGCATATCAAATCGCTCTGGCTTCTAATTTTGTCACATATTACCGATATAAAAAACCATTCTGCCTAACGGCCCAGCCCTGTTACTGGATCACCTTGGCCGGGCACTTCTGGGCGCACTTGCCGCAGTTGGTGCACTTCTCGTAATCGATCACGGCCAGGTTGTTCTCCATGTGGATGGCGTCGAACTCACACTGCTTGGTGCACAGCGTACAGCCGATACAGCCCGCCGCGCAGGCAGCCTTCACGTCCTTGCCCTTGTCGTGGGAATTGCAGCGCACCAGGTGCTCCGCCTTGTAGGGAACCAGCTCGATCAGGTGGTTGGGGCAGGAGGCCACGCATTTGCCGCAGGCAACGCATTTTTCCTTGTCCACCACGGCCACTCCGTCCACCACATGGATGGCGTCGAAAGCGCAGGCCTTCACGCAGGAGCCGTATCCCATACACCCGTAGGCGCAGGCCTTCTCGCCCGCTCCCGGCACCACGGAAACCTTCTGGCAGTCGTCCACGCCGTAATAATTGTACTGCACCTTGGTCTTATCGCAGGTGCCGGAGCACTTGACAAAGGCCACCTTCTTGTCGGCGGCTCCGCCGGCCACGCCCATGATGGCGCCGATCTTCTCCGCCGCGGAAGCGCCGCCCACCGGACATGCGCCCACGTCCGCCTGGCCCGCCGCGATGGCCTTGGCCAGCGCGTCACAGCCCGCGTATCCGCAGCCGCCGCAGTTGTTGCCCGGCAGCTCGTTGCGGACCAGAATCTCCTTCTCGTCCACTTCCACTTTAAATTTCTCGCTGGCAACGCCTAAGAATATACCGATCAGAATACCCAGAATACCGACGACCGCTGCCGCTAAAATAATGCCTGTAACCATTTTCCTTCTCCTCCTTCTAAATTAATCCGGAAAATCCGAAAAATGCGATTGCCATAAGTCCCGAGGTAATCAGAACGATAGGAGAACCCTGGAATGAGTACGGTACGTCGTTGTGCTCAATCTTCTCGCGGATGCCGGCCAGCATGATAATCGCAATGGTGAAGCCCACGGAGATACCCACGCCGTTCACAACACTCGTCAGAATGTCGTAGCCCTTCTGCACGTTGGTCAGAGCCACGCCCAGCACCGCGCAGTTGGTGGTAATCAGGGGCAGGTACACGCCCAGCGCCTCATACAGGGAGGGCATGGACTTTTTCAGAAACATCTCTACAAACTGAACCAGAGCCGCAATCACCAGGATGAACACGATGGTCTGCAAAAATGCCAGATCCACCGGCTTGCCGTTGATGATAAAGTGCTCGTTGGCCAGGATGAATTTGTAAACCACACTGGTCACAAACGACGCGATGGTGATTACGAAGATAACGGCCGCGCCCATACCGGCTGAGGTCTCTACCTTCTTGGAAACGCCCAGGAACGGACAAAGTCCTAAGAACTGACTTAAAACCACGTTGTTGACCAGAGCGGACCCAATGGCAATTAACAATAATTCTTTCATCTATCCACCCTCCTTAATCTTCTTTCCTGGCTGTCGCCGCCTTGAGCTCCGCTTCCTTCTTGGCAATGGCCTCTTTCTTCTTGGCCAGGGCCTCCTCCTCCGCCTGACGCTTTCTGGTGTCCAGAATCTCATGGTTGGCCATGCAGGAGGAACCGGTGCAGGTGGAGCAGTTTCCGCCGCAGGCCAGCCTGGACTGGGGCACGGAACCGTTGGTTGCGGACGGCGCTTTGAACTTGTTCTGCAGCGCGGTCAGGACCGCCAGCACGAAGAACGCGCCGGGAGCCAGCACGAAGATGGCGATGTGGAAATCCTCGGGGATCAGCACCTTGCCGAACACGGCGCCGGAGCCTAAAAGCTCACGCACCAGGCCGATGCAGGTCAGAGCCACGGTAAAGCCCAGGCCCATGCCGATTCCGTCGAACGTGGAGGAAATGGCGTCGTTCTTGGACGCATAGGACTCCGCCCGGCCCAGGATGATACAGTTTACCACGATCAGGGGAATGTAGATACCCAGTGCCGAATACAGGAAATCCACATACGCCTGGAGCAGCAGCTGCACGATGGTAACCAGGGACGCCACGATCACGATGTAAGCCGGAATACGCACGCGGTCCGGGATAATCTTACGCATCGCGGAAATAATCATATTGGAAAACAGTAAAACTACGGTAGTGGAAAGTCCCATACCCAGGCCGTTGACCGCGGAGGTCGTAACCGCCAGGGTCGGGCACATGCCCAGCATCAACACGAAGGTTGGGTTTTCTTTCACAATACCGTTATATAAACGTTCTGTACATTTGTTCATCTTCCCACCTCCTACTGATTGATACAGTTATGCACAAAATATAACGCTGCGTTCACCGCGTTTGTCACCGCGCTGGACGTGATGGTCGCGCCGCTGATGGCGTTGATCTCGGTCTCGCCTGCGCCGCCGCCCTTCTTCACGGTCAGGGCCTCCGCGTTCTTGCCGGCGTACTGATCCTTGAAGTCCGGCTCCTTGGCCTTTAAGCCCAGGCCGGGTGTGTCGCTGATGGTCAGGAACTCGATACCGGTCACGGTGCCGTCCTCCTTCATACCAACGGAGATTTTCACCTCGCCGCCGTAGCTGTCGTTGGAGTGGGAGACGATCACGTAGCCCAGCTGGTTCTTGTTGGCGTCGTTGGCCTTCAGAACCGTGTCCACGGCCACGTTGCCGTAGTTCATGGTGGCCAGGGCCGCGTTGCAGCTCTCGATGGCCGCGTTCAGCGCATCGTCCTGGTCAAAGGTTTCAGCCTCGCCAAAAACGGACTTGTAAGCCTTGTTATTGGCCTTGATGGTGGCAATCTCGATGGGCTTCTTGGTCAGCTGGTACACGCCGCCCAGAAGAAAGCCGGAAATCAGGGTGATTGCAAACAGAATCACAGCGTCCTTCATAAATCCTGACTTGCTCATATTACTTGCCCTCCTTTCCAAATGCCTTGGGAAGGGTCACCTTCTCAATCAGCGGAACCAGAATATTGCTGATGATAATCGCGTAGGACACGCCCTCGGCGGAACCGCCGAAGAGACGGAACAGTCCGGTCAGCACGCCCAGCAGAACGCCGAAGGCAATCTGTCCCCTGGGAGTGATGGGGCTGGTCACATAGTCGGTCGCCATGAAGAAGGCGCCGAAGATCAGGCCGCCGCCGCACAGGTGAGCCGCGATAAAGTTAAAGTCCAGTCCGTGTCCGCCGAAGAGCACGATAAAGACCACAAAGGTGATGATGTAGGCCGCCGGGATGCGGATGGTGATCACTTTTTTGACCAGCATGTAAGCCGCGCCAAGCAGCAGCGCGATTGCGGAAACCTCGCCGATGGTGCCGGCGATATTGCCCGTGAACATGGCCGGAACGTCCACCACGCCGCCGCTCTTTAAGGCCGCGAGGGGGGTGGCGCTGGAGATGCCGTCAAACTGGAAGGTGCTGCCCTTCTTGCTGGTGAAATCCGTCATCTTTCCCGCAAAGGAGATGAGCAGGAAGCATCTGGCCGCCAGCGCCGGGTTCATAAAGTTCTGGCCCAGGCCGCCGTAGAGCTGCTTCACCACGATGATGGCGAACACACCGCCCAGGGCCGGAATCCACAGCGGAATCTCCGGGGGCATGTTGAGCGCCAGGATCATACCCGTCACAACCGCGCTCATATCTCCCACGGTGATGGGCTTTTTCATACATTTTTCAAATATGTACTCGCTGAGGACACAGGCCGCAACGGTTACAAGCACTACAAGCAACGCATAGTAGCCGAAGTGGAACACGCCAAAAGCGGTTGCGGGAATCATGGCGATCGCCACATCCATCATAATACTCTGGGTGGTCTCACTGCTTCTCACATGCGGGGATGATGATACATTCAATAATTTACTCATGACAGTTGTCCCCTCCTACCCTTTCTTCCTGCGGTTTGCTGCGACGGTCCGCCGCATATCTTTAAACGCCTGCGTCAGCGGGCGCTTTGCGGGACATACATAGGTGCAGCTTCCGCACTCCATGCACTCCATACCGTTTAGCTTCTCGAACTTCTCGCAGTCGTTGTGAAGCGCCGCTTCCATCATCATAACCGGCACGATCTTGCTGGGGCACACGCTGACGCACTTGCCGCAGCGGATGCAGGGGGTGGGCTCCATGGCCGCCACCTGGTCCTTGGTAAAGCAGGTCAGCGCGGAGCTGGTCTTGCTCACCGGAATATTCAGATCAAACAGGGCCTGGCCCATCATGGGGCCGCCGGACAGGACCTTCTCCGGCTCGGTCTTAAAGCCGCCCGCAGCCTCCAGAAGCTCCTGGTAGTTGGTTCCCAGCTTCACGCTGAAGTTTCTGGGATCCGTCACCGCGTCTCCGGTCACGGTGATGATCTTGCGCATCAGGGGGGTGCGCTTGCAGACCGCCATGTAGATGGCGATCACCGTGTCCACGTTGTCCACGATGCAGCCCGCGTCGGCGGGAAGCATGGAGGAATTCACCTTGCGGCCGGTGGTGGCGTAGATCAGGGAGCGCTCACCGCCCTGAGGATATTTGGTAAGCAGAGGACATACGCTGATGCGCGGCTCGTCCTTTACCAGCTCGGTCAGCTTCGCGATGGCTTCCGGCTTGTTGTTCTCGATGCCGATCACGCCCTTGGCGTTGTCGAACAGCTGCAGAATCACCTTTAAGCCGCCCACGATCTTCTCCGGCTCCTCGATCATCATGCGGTAATCGCTGGTCAGGTACGGCTCGCACTCTGCGCCGTTTACCAGTATGTACTCGATTGCATTCTCATCCTTGGGAGTCAGTTTCACGTGAGTCGGGAAGCCTGCGCCGCCCAGTCCCACAATGCCCGCTTCCTTGACGATGTCGCGGATCTCCTGCTTGGAGAGCGCGGACGGATCACGATCTTCCCCCAGACCCTCGATCCCCTTGTACTCCCCGTCATTTTCCACGACAATGGAAGGTACCATTGCGCCGTTCGCCATGCGCCTCGGTTCGATCTTCTTCACGGTGCCGGATACGGAAGCAATTACATTTGCAGAGATAAATCCGCCCGCCTCTCCGATCTTCTGGCCCGCCAGAATGTGGTCGCCCACAGCGACCAGCGGCTTCGCCGGGGCGCCGATGTGCTGAGACATGGGATAGACCAGCTCGCCCTTAGGTTCCAGAATCTGAACCGGTTTGTTCTCTGACAGTTCCTTGCCCTCGTACGGGTGGATGCCGCCTTTAAAAGTTGCCAAACCCATGGAATTCTAACCCTCTTTCTTCAATAATTTTACCTATGTGTATACATGCTTTCATAGTATACCACAATTTAAAATTGTATACAATTAATTTTCAATCGTTATTTTTTTATTTATGTCGTTAATTTTTTACTAAATTGCAAATTCAATCCCATTTTTGTCTGTTATTGTCAAAGTTTTTCCTTCAATTTCAAATATTTCGCGCTCTGCATCTCAAAAAATACAATGCGGCGCCAAGCTCCATAAATTTCCATAAGCCCTTCGGGTCCCACAAGCTTCCCTTTTTTCTTCGCCATGGTCCGTCATACTTTGCCTATTATTTAACGATTTTCCGTCATTTTTATGTAATTTTCGCCTGAAAAGTGGTATCCCAGAGAGCCCCCGGCCCCGGCCGGACGTGGTATACCAGCATTTTCCAGCGCTGTAGGGCAGGGCCAGCCGCGCAGCCTCCTTCCGGAAGCCCAGGACGAAAAAAAGGCCGAAATCCCTCATTTTATAAGCAATTTCAGACCGTCCGCCCTCTCTCCGCCCCGTCCGGGGGCGCCGGGCCTCCCTCACGCCTACGGCCTGAAGGCGGCCTGACGCCGTATTGGTATACCACTCGTGGGATTTGCGCTCTCAATACGGCCTTTCCGTTTCGCAAGGGCCGGGCCTTCCACGGCCCGGCCCATACGTCTCGGGCGAAGGCCGGCCCGTTACCCCGCTTATGCGGCCCGGCCCGCCGGTCAATCCAGCTCCTTCAAACCCGTATACAGCTCGTAATAGCGCCCCTTTAATTTCAGGAGCTCATCGTGATCGCCCCGCTCGATGATCTCGCCGTGCTCCAAAACCATAATGGCGTTGGCGTTGCGCACGGTGGAGAGCCTGTGGGCGATGACAAAGGTGGTCCGGTCCGCCATCAGACGGTCCATCCCCCGCTCAATATGTTTCTCGGTCCTGGTGTCCACCGAGCTGGTGGCCTCGTCCAGAATCAGGATGGGCGCCTTGGAGATGGCCGCCCTGGCGATGTTTAGCAGCTGCCTCTGACCCTGACTGAGATTGGCCCCGTCGCCCTCCAGCATGGTGTCATATCCCTCGGGCAGCCGGCGGATAAAGGAATCGGCGGAGGCGGTTTTCGCCGCCTGGATCACCTCCTCGTCGGTGGCGTCAAGCCTTCCGTAGCGGATGTTCTCCATCACGGTCCCGGTGAACAGGTGGGTGTCCTGGAGCACCATGGCGATGTTCTTTCGCAGGTTGTCCCTGTTGATCTGCCGGATGTCCACGCCGTCGATGGTGATGGACCCCGACTGAATGTCGTAGAAACGGTTGATCAGGTTGGTGATCGTGGTTTTACCAGCGCCGGTGCTGCCCACAAAGGCGATCTTCTGCCCCGGCCTGGCGTACAGGCTCACATCCTTTAGGATGATTTTCCCGGGATCGTAGCCAAAGGTCACCCGGTCCAGCACCACATGGCCCTTCATGGGCTCCAGCACCGCGGCCTCAGGTCCGTCCGCCGGCTCGGGTTCCTCGTCCATCACCGCAAACACGCGCTCCGCGCCCGCCAGGGCGGAGAACACGTTGCTGACCTGGGCGGAAATCTCATTGATGGGCCGGGAAAACTGCCGGGAGAAGTTTAAAAACACGGTCAGTCCGCCCACGTCAAACCCCCGCAGCACGCAGAGCAGGCCGCCCACCACGGCGGTCAGCGTGTAGTTGATCTGGCTCAGATTGTTCATCACCGGCCCCATCACGCCGCCGAAAAACTGGGCGCGTATCTGGTTCTGCTTCAGGTCCTCGTTGAGCAGGCCGAACTCGTCCATTGCCGTATCCTCATGGCAGAACACCTTGATGACCTTCTGGCCCGTGATCATCTCCTCCACATAGCCGTTGACCGCGCCCAGAGAGGACTGCTGGGCTGAGAAATACTTCTGGCTCCGGCCGGCCACCGCCCCGCCGGCCCGCATAACCAGCGGAATCATCACCAGGGTTACCAGAGTCAGCCAGATATTGGTGTAGATCATCAGCGCCAGGGTGCCCACCAGGCTCAGGGCCCCGGAAAACAGCTGTACCAGCGTGGAGCTGAGCATCTGCCCGATGGTGTCCACGTCGTTGGTAAAGCGGCTCATCAGATCGCCGTTGCTGTTGGTGTCGTAAAACCGCACCGGCAGCTTCTGCATCTTGGTGAACAGGTCGTCGCGGATCTTCTGCAGGGCGTTCTGGGCCACGGTCAGCATCACCTTGGCCTGGTAATAGTTGGCCGCCACCCCGGCCAGAAACACGATGCCAAGGGCAATCAGGGCATGAGCCAGCCCCCTGATATCGCCGCGGCTTCCGTTCACCGGCGCTATATAGGTGTTGATGATGGGCCGGAGCATGTAGGAGCCGGCCAGCATACAGACCGTGTTGGCGATCACGCAGACAAAAGCCAGGACCATTTTCGCCCGGTCCTCCTCCAGATAGCGCAGAAGGCGCACCACAGTCCGGCGGCTGTCCCTGGGCTTTCCGCCGCCCCGCGCGCCGCCGTGCCTGCCCCCGGGCCCCATGCGCCGCGGCGGTGCCTGGGCGCTGCCCGATTTACTCTCATAGCGGTATTTCAAATCCCGCAGCTTGTTTTCTTCCTTCTGGGTCATTGCCATCAGGCGCTCACCTCCTCGGTACGGTCCTTCTGGGAATAGTAAATCTCCTGGTAGGCCTCGCAGGAGGCCAGAAGCTCCCGGTGGGTTCCCATCCCCACCACGCGCCCCTCGTCCATTACCAGGATCTGATCCGCCTCCTCCACGGAGCCGATGCGCTGGGCTATAATAAACTTGGTGGTATCCCTTAAGTCGGTGCCCAGGCATTCCCTGATCCTGGCCTCGGTGGCGGTGTCCACCGCGCTGGTGGAGTCGTCCAGGATCAGGATTTTAGGCTGCTTTAACAGGGCCCTGGCGATGCAGAGACGCTGTTTCTGGCCGCCGGAGACATTGACGCCCCCCTGGCCCATTTCCGTCTCATAGCCCTTGGCAAAGGAGGTGACAAAGCCGTCGGCCTGGGCGCTGTCCGCCGCTGCCCGGATCTCCTCCATGGTGGCCTCCTCGTCGCCCCAGCGCAGATTGTCCTCTATGGTGCCGGAGAACAGCACATTTTTCTGCAGTACCATGGCCACGCCGTCCCGCAGGTGCTCCAGCGAATAGTCCCGCACGTCCACGCCGTCCACCAGCACCTGCCCGGCCGTGACGTCGTAGAGCCGTGGAATCAGCTGCACCAGGCTGGTCTTGCCGCTGCCCGTGGAGCCGATGATGCCGATGGTCTGTCCCGGCCTGGCCGTAAAGCTGATGTCGGACAGCACAAGCTCATTCCCGCGTTTGCCGTAGCCAAAGCTCACGTTCTTAAACTCCACCAGGCCACGGCTCACCTTCAGCTCCTTCCGCCCAGCCTCATCGTCGGTCAGGTCGATATCCACATCCAGCACCTCGTTGATCCGCTTCAGTGAAGCCATGGCGCGGGAGGCCTGCAAAAAGATCATTGCCAGCATCATCAGGGACATGAGAATCTGCACAATGTAGGTGGTGAACGCGCTCAAATCGCCCACCTGCATGGTGCCGCCGATGATCATATTTCCGCCGTACCAGACCACAGCCAGCATGGTCACGTTCATGGCCAGGGTCATCATGGGCATGGTGACGATCACCACGTTCATTGCATGCAGGCTCATATCCTTCAGGCGCTTGTTGTTGGCCTCAAACTTTTTCTCCTCGAAATCCTCCCGCACAAAGGACTTGATCACCCTCACGTTGGTCAGCGCCTCCTGCACGCCGGAGTTGAGCTGGTCAATGGCCTTCTGCATCACCGTGAAGCGCGGGAACGCGGTCTTTAGCACCACCCCTATGCCCACGGACAAAAGGGGAATCACCACCAGGATCACAAACGCCAGGCGGGCGTTCATGGTAAAGGCCATGATCAGCGCCCCCACAAACATGCCCGGCGCCCTGAACATCATCACCAGGGCCATCCGCAGCACCATCTGCACCTGCTGCACGTCGTTGGTCAGCCTGGTCACCAGGGAGCCCGTGCTGAAATCGTCGATATTTTTAAATGAAAACCGCTGTACCTTGAGAAACAGGTCCTTTCGCAGGTCCGCCGAGAAGCTGACCGAGGCCTTGGACGCGCAGAAGGTTCCCCCCACGCCGCCTAACAGCATGAGCATGGCAAAGCCGATCATGGCGATTCCGATGCGGATAATGTAACCCACGTCGTGGTTGGCCACCCCGTTGTTGATGATCAGCGACATCATCTTGGGCAGGGCGATCTCCCCCGCCACCTCCGTCAGCATCAGGATCGGACCTGCGATAAACGCCGCCAGGTACGGCCTGATATAATTGCGATACCGCTTCATGTTACCGCTCCTTTCCATCTGTTCCGCGAAAACGCGCGTTGTTCTTGTTCTTATATAGAATGTGACGTTTGTTCCGATAAAATCGATTGATTTTGAAAATGAACGTTTTTTCCCCTCCCAGGCCGCAAAAAACCGCCTCCGGCCCCACGGCCTGGCGGCGGTTTCCCTCCGCTATACCAATATCCGCAGAATATCCTCCCTGGTCAGGCCGCCGAAGCTCCCGCCCTCCCCGGTGATCACCTGCTCCGACAGCCTGCTCTTGGATTCCTGCAGGGTCAGAATGTTCTCCTCCACCGTGTTCCTGGCGATCAGCTTAAACACCGTCACCTGCTTTTCCTGGCCGATGCGGTGGCTTCGGTCCGTGGCCTGGTTCTGGGCCGCCACGTTCCACCAGGGATCGTAGTGGATCACAATGTCGGCCGCTGTGAGATTCAATCCCGTTCCGCCGGCCTTTAAGGAGATCAAAAATACCGGCGTGCCGTCCCCGGCAAACTCTCCCACCATGCGCATACGCTCCTCCTTGGAGGTGGCGCCGGTCAGCTTGTAGCTGGCGATGCCCTCCTGGTTCAAGCGCGCCTCAATCAGCTCCAGCATGGATGTGAACTGGGAAAACAGCAGGATCTTGTGTTCCCCCTCCACGCCCCGGCGCACCAGGTCCATGCAGGTATCCAGCTTGGCGGAGCCGCCCTTGTAGTTCTCATAGCACAGCCGCGGGTCGCAGCAGATTTGGCGCAGCCTGGTCAGATCCGCCAACACCTGGAACCGCTCCTCGCCCAGCCCCTCGCTCCCGCTGCGCTCCAGGCGCTCCTTCAGCCTGGCGGCCCCGGCCGCATAGAGATTCTTCTGCTCCTCCTCCATGCGGGAGTAGACCACGGTTTCCAGCTTGTCGGGCAGCTCCCTCAGCACGTCCTTCTTCACCCTGCGCAGGATGAAGGGGCCTGTGATGCGGCGCAGGCGTTCCAGAGCCTCCCCGTCCTGGTCCCGGACAATGGGCAGCTCATATTCCTTGCGGAAATGCTGGGCTCCGAACAGGAAGCCCGGCATCAGATAGTCGAAGATGCTCCACAGCTCGCTCAGCCTGTTCTCCACCGGGGTTCCGGTCAGCGCAAAGCGCGTGCGGGCCGTGACGGCCTTCACCGCCCTGGCGCTCTGGGTTGCCGCGTTTTTGATATACTGGGCCTCGTCGATGATCTGGAACCGGAACCGTATCTGGGCGTACTGCTCCACATCCCGCTTCAACAGGTCATAGGAGGTGATGAATACCGCTGTCTTTTCCGGGCATGCGGCCGCTTCCCGCAGAAGCGCCTCCCGCTCCCCGGCGTTTCCCACCACGGAGCAGATGGACAGATCTGGGGCAAACTTGCGAATCTCGTGCTCCCAGTTGTAGACCAGGGACGCCGGACAGACGATCAGGGACGGGTCCGGCTCCCCCTTGTCCCCGCCGTACTCGTCCTCCAGCAGGGCAATGGTCTGGATTGTCTTGCCCAGTCCCATATCGTCGGCCAGGATGCCGCCGAACCCAAACCCGTCCAGGGTCTTTAACCAGTGAAAGCCTGTTTTCTGATATTCCCGGAGCACGCCCTGCAGGCGCTCCGGCACCGGGTAATCGCTGTCCTCCACGGACCGCAGGCCGCGGACCAGGGCCTTGAAGAGCTGGTCCCGGTAATAGGCCACCCCGGGGCCCTCCTTCAGCACGCTGTCCAGATACATGGCCCGGAAGGCGGGCAGTTTCATGGTCCGGGACTGCAAATCCTTGCGGCTGATCCCCAGCTCCTTTGCCAGGCGGGCCACCGTATACAGGCCGCCCTCGCCCAGCTGTAAAAATTCTCCGTTCTTTAGGCGGTAATACCGCTTCTTTTGGCTGTAGGCGGCAAGGATTTTCGCCAGCTCCTGGTCGGAGAGACCGCCGGTATCCACCGTCAAATCCAGCCAGCCCTTGTTCATGGACACGCCCACGCTGACCTTGGGCGGAGCCAGCACCTTCCACTGCTTCAGCTCCTCGCTGATAAGCACCTCTCCCAAGCTGCGAAATTCCTCAATCCCCTCTGTCAGCAGGCGGTACACCGCCTCCTCGTCATTTTTGATCACCAGGCGGATGCCGTCCGGCTCCTTGTAACGAAAATAGCGGTTGATCACCTGGCTGATCCGGAACTCACCGGGCACGTCGCGGCACACGGACCTGGGCAGATTCTCATCCTCCACCGGATGGAAGCTGAAATCCCCGTATGACAGGCAGGGCTCCATCAGCAGCTCGTTAAAGCCACGGCTGTCAAACTTGAACTGGGCGCGCAGCGGACAGGGCTCATAGGACTTCCAGTCCACATCCTCGTCCTGCACGCTTGCGTAGGGGGCGATGCTCTTCATCACACGGGTGTAAAACAGCGGGATATCCTTCTCCCCCACCAGCACCGCCCGGCTGCTCTCCCGGTTGATCTGCTCCAGAAAGGGCTGAACCGCCTGGGTGAAATCCCGGCTGCACCGGCAGAGCCGGTCACCATGCACCAGATAGAGATGGCGCTCACCGCCGAACCCCGCGGTGATCTGTCTGGTCTCATCCCCGTCCACAGCGCCGTCATAGCTGATGCGGATGCCGTCCCGCCCGTACTTCCGGGCGGTCAGCTGCAGCCTGGGGTCTCTCTGCTCCACCCAGAGGCGGGTTCTGGTCCCGCCGGGCAGCTGGACCTCGATGGCCCGGTCCATGACCAGATTGAAAAAGCGGTCCCGATGCACCGGGGCCAGCTCCGCCTCCCGCTGGGGCTTCACCAGCTCCGCCAGCTCCATCACCAGCTCCAGCAGCCCTCTGCTCTCCGGGGTAAAGGCGGCGGCGCAGTGGTGAAAGCCGAAGCTTCTGCCGTACTCCACGTAGGAATTTTCCCGCACCGCCCGGGCGAAGGCGGTCAGATCCTTCACCAGATAGTACCGCTCCCTGCCCACCTTAAATTCCAGCTGCACCCGGCGGGCGGACAGCAGCAGCACGGGCACCAGCTCCGTCTTACCCGCCTCCTCCGCGGCCATAATCCGGGACACCTGCCGGTTCGTGTACTCGCGGATCATGGTGTGAACCTCCTGTGAGGTGTGCACCGGGGGCTGTCCGGCCCGTTTCGCATAGTTCTCATAATACGCGAAAAGGGCTTTCCCATGGGCGCACATGCCCTTGTAGGAATTCCCCTCCGCGCAGGAACAAGAGTAGTCTTTCACCTGGCCACCCTTGACGTACAAGCTCACATTGTAGGTCTGGGCCTGGTCTTGAACCAGGCCCTTCACACCAACCTCTCCCTTCCAGAAGTTGTTGGTCTGCATTTTTACGACTTCCATGAAATCAACGCTCCTCCGGCATGCCGCCTTCCCTTACATGCGGTCCGGCGCCTCAAAGCCCAGCACATCGATGCAGGCCTCCAGAACCCGTCTGGTGAGTGTGATCAGGCCGATGTAGCTGTCTCTTCTGGCCTCGTCCGCCTCGGACAGGATTTTTGTCTCGTGATAAAAGCTGTTGAATGCGTTTGCCAACTCAAACACGTACTGGCAGATCTTGTGCGGAGCCGTCTCCGCAAAGCTGGCCTCCAGCACCTCGCCGTACCGGGCCAACAGCAGCATCAGCGCCTTCTCCGTCTCCCCCGCCGCCGGCAGGATCACCTTGCCGCCGGCCGTCTCGTCCACCTGCCCGCCGTTGCTGCGGTACTTTGCCAGAATGGACTTGATGCGCACAATGGTGTAGAGGATGTAGGGGCCGGTATTTCCCTCAAAGGAGATAAAGCGGTCCACATCGAAAATATAGTCCTTGGAGGCCTGGTTGGACAGGTCGCCGTACTTTAAGGCGGCAAGGCCCACGATGGCCGCCGTCTCCTTGGCCTCGTCCTCGGACATGTTGCGGTTCTCCATGATCCGCTGATACACGGCCTCGTCGATGTCGGAGATCAGCCGCTCCAGGCGCATAACGCCGCCCTCCCTGGTCTTAAAGGGCTTGCCGTCCTTGCCGTTCATGGTGCCAAAGCCCAGGAAAATCATGGGCACGTCCTTGTCCACGATTCCGGCCTTTTTCGCCACCCGGAACACCTGGACAAAATGCATGTCCTGGCGCTTATCCACCACGTAAATATACCGGTCCGGGTGAAAATCCTCCTGGCGCTGGATAATGGTGCCCAGGTCCGAGGTGGCGTAGAGCGCCGCTCCGTCGGACTTGCGCACCAGGCAGGGCGGAATCTCCTTGGTGTCCGTGTCCTCAGCCACGTCCACCACCAGCGCGCCCTGGCTCTCGTAGGCCAGGCCCTTTTCCGTCAGCAGGCTGATCAGCTTGGGGATATAGGGCTCCGCGTCGCTCTCCCCCTTCCACAGGTCAAAGGACACGTTTAAATTGCTGTAATTTTTCTTTAAATCCGTCACGGACACATTGATGATGTGGTTCCAGATGGCCCGAAACGGCGCATAGCCGTTCTGGAGCTTCAGGGTCGCCTGGTGGGCACGCTCCTTAAAGACCTCGTCCTCCTTGGACTTGGCGCTGGCGGCCGGGTATATCTCCTCCAGCTCGCTGATAGTGAAGGGGGCCTCCTGGGGATACTCCCCGGTGTAGCTCTCATCAAAATAGACCAGCTCCGGCTTGCGGTCCCGCAGCTCCTCGATAATCAGGCCCATCTGCAGGCCCCAGTCGCCCAGATGCACGTCGCCGATCATGTGGTGGCCCAGGAAATTGCCCAGGCGCTTGATGCTCTCGCCGATCACAGCCGCGCGCAGATGGCCCACGTGCAGCGGCTTGGCCACATTGGCCCCGCCGTAGTCCACAATGATGGTCTCCGGTTTCTCCGGCTTCTCAAGGCCCAGCTTCTCCCCTTCCGCCATGCCCTTCATGTAGTCCGCCAGGAACTGCTCCGAGAGCTTTAAATTGATAAATCCCGGCATCACTGCCTGTACCATGGAAAACATGCCCTGGCCGTCGCCCAGCTGCTCCACCACGCTGTTTGCAATGTCGATGGGCTTTTTGTGGTATGTCTTGGCCGCCGCCATGGATCCGTTGCACTGGTACTCGCAAAGGTCCGGCCGGTTGGACAGAACCACCTTGGCAAAGGTCTCATCGTAGCCGCAGGCCAAAAAAGCGGGCTTCAGCTGTCCTTCCATCAGATCCAGAATCTTTTTCACGACATAACTCTCCTTTTTCAAATTGGATTATAGAACGCAGCCGCAGAGCGGGCCCCAGGCCTGCCGAACAGCCGCTATAGAAAAAAACTGCTCCGGAAGCACGCCGGAGCAATTCAAAACATCTATCAGGGATTCTGCAGATTAAACGCGGGACAGGTACTCACCGGTTCTGGTATCAATTTTGATTCTGTCGCCGGTCTCCACGAACAGGGGAACGTATACCTGCGCGCCGGTCTCCACGGTAGCGGGCTTGTTGGCGCCGGTGGCGGTGTCGCCCTTGAAGCCGGGCTCCGTATCGGTGATCTCCAGCTCTACGAACAGCGGAGGCTCAACGGAAAATACATTGCCGTTGTAAGAGCAAACCTTACATACCTCGTTCTCCTTGACGAACTTCAAGGCATCGCCGATGATGTCCTTGTTCAGGGCAACCTGGTCGTAGGTCTCCTGGTTCATGAAGTTAAACAGCTCCCCGTCAGCATACAGATACTGCATGTCCACTCTGTCGATTCTCGCCGCCGGGAATTTCTCGGTGGGACGGAAGGTGCGCTCTACCACGCCGCCGTTGATTACGTTTTTCAATTTGGTGCGCACGAAAGCAGCGCCTTTGCCCGGCTTAACGTGCTGGAACTCCATAATCTGTACAACCTGTCCGTCAATCTCCAGCGTAACACCGTTTCTAAAATCTCCTGCTGATATCATAAAGATATTCCTCCTCAACTCGTTCAATGTCTCTAATCTTTATTATTTTATACTATGTATGCTGTATTTTCAAGCCCTTTTTTATTCATCGACAAATTTTATGGATCTCAGCAGCAATTTCCCCCACAGTCCGGCTGTTTACGTCCACAACCCGGTGGCAGGCCTCCCTGTAAACGGGTCTGCGCAGGGCCAGCAGCTCCTCCACCCGCGCCCGCACGTCGCCGCCGCGGAGCATGGGACGTGAGGATACGTCCTCCCCTAAGCGCTCCAGCACCGTGTCCACGGACACGTCCAGCAGCACCACGGTGCCCAGCTGCTTTAACAGCTCCCGGTTTTCCTCCCGCATGGGAAGGCCTCCGCCCACCGAGATCACCCTGGGGCCCTTCTCCCGCAGAAGCGCCCGCAGCATCTCCGTCTCAAAAGCCCGGAACGCGTCCTCGCCCCGGGTGGCGAAAATGTCCTTGATGGGCATGCCGGCCAACTCCTCGATCCGCTGGTCCGTGTCCACCACCGGCAGCCCGTAGTCCGCCGCGTACCGGTCCGCCACGCTGGTCTTGCCCGCGCCCATAAAGCCGATCAACACAACGCTGCCCGCCCGCTCCGGCTCCAGCTGGTCCAGGAGCATCCGCCTGGCGATGGAAGCCGTCTCCTCGTCGATCACCGTGCCGGGATTCCACAGCTCGTAGGCAATGATGCCCTGGTAGAGCAGCATGTCCAGGCCGCCCACGGCCCTGCCGCCGGCGGCTCTCACCAGCTTCATGAATCTGGTCTCGCTGGGCGTGTACACAATATCCACCCCGGTGTGAATCCGCTGGTAAAAGGCCTCATCCTCGATAACCGCGTGGTCCGCGTTCGGGTACATGCCCACGCTGGTGGACTGGATGCACAGAAAATCCTTTCCCGTGCCGGGCAGCTGTCCGTAGTCCGACAGGGCCATGGGCCGGATCACGTCACGGCCGGCCACCACGTTGACGCTGTCCGCCAGCGCCCCCGCCCGTTCCTTGTTCCGGTTCAGCAAAAACACCTGTCCCGCGCCCTCCCTGGCCAGAAGGCAGGCTGCCGCCTTGGCCGCTCCGCCGGCGCCCAGAAGCAGGCAGTCCTGTCCCTTGATCGCGATGCCGGCCCGGTCCATGGCCCGCTTTAAGCCGGCCGCGTCGGTGTTGTAGCCCTTGTAGCCGCCCTCCGCCCGCACCAGGGTGTTCACCGCGCCGATGGCCTTTGCCTCCTCGTCGATCTCCACCAGATACTCCATCACCCGCTGCTTGTGGGGCACCGTCACGTTAATCCCCAGAAGGTTCAGGGCCCAGGCACCTCTCACGGCGTCTCCCACGGCCTCCGGCTCCACGCGAAACGGAACGTAGGCCAGATTCATGCCCGTCCGCTCCGCGTAAAAGTTGTGCATCTGCGGCGACATGGAGTGCTCTACCGGGCACCCGATCACACCGCATACTCTCGTCTTTCCATTCATCGCTTCCAGTCTCTCTTCTCTCCAGTTTTCTTCAGATGCCTCGCATAGGCCCGCAGCACCGGCTTCTCCAGATAGCGCTTGAGCACGATCTGAATCTCCTCCCGGGGATTGATGGGTTTTACCAGGACGCTGTAAATCCCCGCGCGGTTCGCCCCCCACACGTCGGTGAAGAGCTGGTCCCCAACGAACAGGGTGGTGTCCAGGCTGGTCCCCATCTTCTCCGCAGCCGCCAGGTATCCCCTTATGGCCGGCTTCCCGCCCTTGTACAGATAGGGGCTTCCCACCTGCCCGGCAAAGGACTTCACCCGCGGCTCCTTGTTGTTGGATAAAAGGCAGGTGCTCATCCCCAGGTCCCGCAACTGCTCAAACAGAGCGGACGCCCGGGCGTCCGCCGGGGCGTCGTGGGGTACCAGCGTATTGTCGATGTCAAAAATCACCCCCCCGTACCCTTTCGCCCGGAAGTCCTCATAGGGGACCTGGTAGGCGGAATCCAGGTACAGGCGGGGATAAAATTGTTCCAGCATAAATTGTCTGTCTCCCGCTATTTTTTCAGAAGCTTGGCCAGTTCCTCCATGAACGTGTTCACGTCCTTGAACTCCCGGTACACGGAAGCAAAGCGGACGTAGGCCACCTCGTCCAGCTCCTTTAATTTGTCCATGACCAGCTCTCCGATAACCGAGGTGGGCACTTCCTTCTCTTCCATATTAAAGATCCGGTTCTCGATCTCGTCGATCACGGAATTGATCTGCTGGGTGGACACGGGCCGCTTGTGGCAGGACTGGATGATCCCCGCCTCGATCTTGGAGCGGTCGTAGGCCTCCCGGGAATTATCCTTCTTGATCACCATGAGCGGCATGGTCTCCAGCTTCTCATAGGTGGTAAAACGCTTACCGCAGCGCTCACACTGGCGGCGTCTGCGGATGGAGCTGTTGTCGTCCGCCGGTCTGGAATCGATTACCTTCGTATCTGCCTCGTTGCAGTATGGGCATTTCATCCTTGTATACCTCCTTGTACTCCCGCTGTTTGCCATCGGCGGGGGGCCTGTTCTCTCTGATTGAATTTATTTTAACCCAGGACACGGGGATGTGCAAGGAGATTTTACAATTCCTGCCTTGTCACTGGACAGACCGGCGTTTTTTTTATATAGTAATAGCGTTACGATGCCACAACCGCTGTGGTATTTTCGGCGGGACAGCCCCGCCAGAAAGGATATCCCAAATTATGAATACCGTACATGTGAGAAATATCGCCATCGGCGAAGGAATCCCTAAAATCTGCGTCCCCATCGTAGCCCCCGGCCAGGACGCCATCCTGGCGGAAGCCCGGCGCATCGCCTCCCTCCCCGCGGATCTGGCGGAATGGCGTCTGGACTGGTTTGACGGCCGTTTTGACCTGGATGAAATCCGCGGCCTGCTGTCCGGGCTGCGTGAGGCCCTGGGCGACATGCCGCTGCTTGCCACCTTCCGCACCTTCGCCGAGGGCGGCGCCTGTGAAAAGACTGATTCCCGCCGCTACGAGCGCCTTGTCCGCTGCCTGGCTGACAGCGGGCTGGCGGACCTGGTGGACGTCGAGCTGGCCGCCGGGGCCGGCTTTCTGGGTGATCTCATCCCCCGCGCCCACGACCGCGGGGTGAAAGTAATCCTCTCCCACCACAATTTTTCCCATACCCCAGAGCTCCCCGACCTGTTAGGCACTCTGGAGCGGATGGAACAGAGCGGGGGGGATATTTTGAAGATCGCCGTCATGCCCCGCTGCCCGGAGGATGTGCTGACGCTTCTCAGCGCCACCTGTCAGGCAAAAAAACGCTTCTCCCGGCCCGTGATCACCATGTCCATGGCCGGCCTGGGCGTGATCAGCCGCCTGTCGGGCGAAGTATTCGGCTCCGCCCTGACCTTCGGTTCCGCCGGCCAGGCCTCGGCTCCGGGCCAGATCGGCGTGGCGGAGCTGAGGCGGACATTGGAGCTGCTGCACGAAAGCCTGTAGGGCCCGCTAATCCTGCTGAGGCTTTAACAGCTTCCGGTTGGTCCTGTCGATGAGAAACGAGCCCAGGGGCGCGGTGATCAGGATGGAGAGCACCGCCACCGTGAGTACGATCTGCCCGCAGGGCAGGCCCATGGACAGCGGGATCGCCCCGATGGCAGCCTGGACCGTAGCCTTGGGCATGTAGGCGATCATGCAGAACAGCCGTTCCCCGGTATCCAGGCTGGTTCCGGCCAGGCACAAAAGCACGCCCGCCATACGAAACACCAACGCGCCAAGGATCAAAAGCGCCGCTGCCGCGCCTGAGGCCAGGGCGTAGCCCACATCCACCGTGGCGCCCACCAGCACAAACAGCAGCAGTTCCGCCGCCACCCACAGTTTGGAGTATTTGGCGGACAGGCGGGCCGCCGCCTCCCCCCTGCGCCTCTGCAGGGTGATGCCCACGGCCATAACCGCCAGCAGACCTGAAAAACCCACCGCTCCGCTGAGGGAGTGCTCCAGCGTCACCAGCAAAAATGAGATGCTCAGAATGATGATCACCTTGGCGCTGTCGCGCATGTGAATCCGCCCGAAGAGAAAGGCCAGCAGACCGCCGCAGACCGCGCCGCCGGCCAGCCCCAGGGCGATGGAGGTGGGAATCCTGAGCAGATCAAGGGCGGAGGCGCTCCCTCCCCCTGCCAGTCCGGTGAAGGACGTGAACAGCACGATCACAAACACGTCGTCCACCGATGCGCCGGCCATGATCATCTGCGGTATGCTCTCCCCAGTGCCGCGCCGCTCCTCCATCAGCTTGAGCATCTTCGGCACAATCACCGCCGGGGACACGGCCGCGGCCACCGCGCCCATGATCGCCGCGTCCAGCAGGCTGATGCCCAAAATCCGCGGCGCCAGCACCAGCATACCCAAAATCTCAAAGGAGGCCGGCACAAAGCACATCAGAACCGCCGCCCTTCCCACCTTCTTTAAATCCTTCACGTCCAGATTCAGACCAGCCCTGGTGAGAATCATGATCAGCGCGATCTGCCGCAGGTCCGCCGAGATGGACAGGATGGACCCGTCCAGCAAATTCAGCCCGTATGGCCCCAGCAAAATCCCTGTGAGCAGCATGCCCAGAAGCTGCGGCAGGTTCAGGCGCCTGAATATGGCCCCCATTCCCATTCCGCACAAAAAAATCATCGCAAGACTTAATAACATACTCTCTCCTTTCCGCAGGGCATCAAAAAAAGCCAATGCCCCTGCGATCAAAATCATCACAGAAGTCATCAGCTCATAATCTACCATACAAGCGGTTCTGGCAAACGCCACGGGAGAACCTCATTCCCTTTGCGTTGACAGTATATCGCACATGGCTTTGCCCCGTCAAGCCTTTTTTTCAGCCTCTTCACAAATTTTTCATAATTTCCCCACAAATTGATCACATTTCCGGCTTATATTAGAAAGCGTTAAAGCGAATGCTTTTCATACAACTTTTTCTCACAAACCGGCCGCCGGGCGTGCATCCCGGCGGCCACTCCTCCGTTTAAGGGGCCCCCGGGGCGCCTTTTTCTTTTTCCTCAAGGCCTATCGCTTTCCCCTCACATACAAAACCAGGCAGAACGCCGCCACCACCAATTCCGACGCGGGCATGGAAAGCCACACGCCATCCAGCCCCAGGGCGGCGGACAGGATAAACGCCATGGGCAGAATCACCACAAAGCCGCGCAGCACGGACACTGCGAAGGACCGGCCCGGCTGTGAAACCGCGCTGAAAAACGCCGCGGTCACCACATTGATCCCGGCAAAGAGAAAACCGGTAAAATAGATTCTCAGCCCCCGCACCGCAATGGCCTCCAGCACCGGATCCCCCTGGCGGTTGAACGCCCCCGCCACCGGGTGGGCAAACACGGCGCAGACAGCGTAGATCCCCAGGGCGAACAGAGCGGAGACGGCCACCGCCAGGCCGTAGACCTGGTTCATGGCCGTTTTATTTCCCTGGCCGTAATACCGGCTTAAAATGGGCTGGATTCCCTGGCCGATCCCCGTGAAAATGGAGGTGATCACCAACGCCAGGTTCGCCAGCACGCCGTAGGCCGCAATGCCCGTGTTTCCCGCCGCCGCTGCCGCCAGGCCGTTGAACACGATCATCACCACGCCGGCGGACACCTCCACAATCAGGGAGGACAGGCCCAGGGCCGCGCAATCTCCCATCAGCCGCGGCTTGAAACGGCCGCGGCGCAGCCCGAAGCCGCACGCTTTACTCCGCAGATGCCTGCTCAGGATCAGCATGCTCACAATCGGGGCGATCCCCGTGGCCACAGCGGCTCCGAACATTCCCCAGTGAAATATCATGATGAACACGTAGTCCAGCACAATGTTGGACAAGCTTCCCAGCACCATGGCCGCCATGGACAGCCTGGGATTGCCGTCGTTGCGCACAAAGCAGACCAGCAGATTGTTAAACATGAACATAGGCGCAAATATCATGAGAATCCGCAGGTACACCGACGTTTTCTCCAGCACCTGGCTGTCCGCTCCCAGAGCGGCGGACAGTGGGACGGCGAAAAAAAGCCCGCCCAGGGAAAACAGCAGGGATATGGCCAGAACCATGCAGGCCACCTGGGTAAAGACCGTCCTCCTCCTCTTGTGGTCCCCCTGACCGCCTGCAATGGCGTAGGCCGTGGCTCCGCCCATGCCCGCCATCAGCCCCAGGCCGTTGATAAAGCTGTACACCGGGATCGCCAGATTCAGAGCCGCCAGCCCCTGGGCCCCCGCTCCTGCCGCCACAAAATAGGTGTCCGCCAAAATATAGCAGGACAGCCCCAGGGCGCCCATCACATTGAGCGCCACATATTTTCCAAACGTCTTTCCCACCTTCTGTTCCATCCGATACCTCCAAATCGTTACATTTTATATGGGTGCGGGAGCCCTCTCCACCGCTTCCCCATATGTTTGGCCACGCAAAAGGGCATC
Source organism: Enterocloster asparagiformis (assembly GCA_018380885.1). GTDB lineage: Bacteria > Bacillota > Clostridia > Lachnospirales > Lachnospiraceae > Enterocloster. Next base: position 4,983 of record JAGZSY010000021.1, on the reverse strand, counting down.
CGAAGTCCGCAGATACAAAGGCCTAAACCCGCGGATTCCAAATGCCCGTACCGCAGCCGCCCGGCGGCGGCTGCGAAGCGTCATACATTCAATTTCCAGTTCATTTCCGGCCAAAAGCCGCGCCGCATTGTTACAGCGAAATTCCGCCCCGGGCGCGTGCTCTCCGGTCGCGCACGGACTGGATCACCGGCACCATGAAGATGGCTACGATACCGCCGGCAAAACCGTTGTTGTACAGATTCATCCCTCCGTAGATAATACCCACGTTCAGGGCCACGGAGGAGTGAAGGTATCCGGCCACCAGACCGGCCACGATGCCGAACTCACCGGCAATGGGCGCCAGGGTGGTGGAGAACAGCAGCGCCAGCATGGGGGACGGATCGGAAATATTCCAGTATTTTGTCATGCTGGCCAGCACCACGCCCATCATGATGGGCGCGATATTGCGCAGGTGCTTTCCCGTGGCGCTGAAGCCCACGATGGTGAAGATTCCGCCGATGGTGGGGCCGTTTAAGGACCCGCCCACCGCCAGCACAAACAGGGTGGCAAATATTCCGTTCACCCCCATGTTAAAGATGGTGGAAGCTCCGCCCTCGTCCGCCAGATAGTCGGTGCCCGACACGCCAGAGGTTCGCAAAATCCGGCGGTAGGAGGCCCAAATCTCCGGCCCCCGCGCCAGCGCTCCGGCCAGAATCATGCCCCCGAACAGGATGCCTAACAGCACCAAAAACAGGCGGTCGTATCCGGTAGCCCAAATCTGTCTGGCCTTGGTCTCGATGCCGAAGGACTTCAGCATGGAGACGATCACCGTGGCGATGATTCCGGAGGCAAAGCCCACATTGTAGAGGGAATATCCCTTGTGGGCGTAGTGGACGTGGGTGGACAGCGGCGGCAGCACGAAACCGATAACGGTTCCCACCACCAGACACATGACAAAGCGCAGAGGCACGGCCAGGGTCTCGATCTGCATCACCTGGGTGATGATGGGCGAAAGGCTTGTCCCGTAAAGTCCGATGTAAATATAGCGCGAAGGCGCCGTTTTGTGGTAGCGGGCGTAGAGGTATACGCCGAACAGAATTGTCCAGATATTCAACAGATTTTTTCCAAACAGCGAAAATCCAAACATCAGGCAGCAGGAGGTGATGGTATGTCCATCCATCTCCTTGCCGAGATAATAGATGATTCCAATGCTGATCAGCGTCAAAATCCCCGCGTTGATCAGCGCGGCTCCGATGCCGCCCACCAGAAAGTAGTCCGTAATCAGAAAGTCCGGCTCCCGGAAAATGTTGATGATGCCGGGAACGATCTCGCTCACCGGCTGAATCACCAGTCCGGCCACGATAAAATAGATGGGAACCAGAGTCAGCAGGGCAAACCTGGCATTTCTGGAAAGGGGCTCATGTGCTCTAATCGACTTCAAAACGTTCATATTTGTCTCCTTCCAATTAGCCTCCCCACTATCATATCGTAATTTCGGAAAATAATAAAGAAATTTTCTTGTTTTTTTATTAATACTTGCCAATTTTTCCCTCTTGTTTTTCGAACATGTGTTCTGTACAATGTATTTAAGCAATCACACATGAAAGGAAAATCAGCCCTTATGGAACAACTCAATCCCATTCTCAACATGCCCGTGGATGTGATTTCCTCCTGCGGGGCGGACGGCAGACTGCGGCCATACCGGCTCCGCCTGGAGGAAAATCACACCATGCAGATATTTTCCGTCCTGCAAATTCTCTCGGACAAGGAGATACGGCCCGCGGGCCAGCCCATGATCTCCTACATCTGCCGCATCGGCTCGGAGGAGCGCAGCCATCTGGCAGAGCTGCGCTATCACATTTCCCTGCATCGCTGGTGCCTGTACCGCGTCCTATGAGCGCCGTCTATTTCCACATCGATGTAAACAGCGCTTACCTGAGCTGGACCGCGGCCCGGGAGCGCCTGGTGGACGGAGTCCGGCGGGATATCCGCCAAATCCCGTCGGTCATCGGCGGGGACGAAAATTCCCGGCACGGCATCGTCTTAGCCAAAAGCCTGCCCGCCAAGGCCCTGGGCATCCACACCGGCGAGCCCCTGGCGCTGGCCCGCCGGCGGGCTCCCGGGCTCCTGGTGCTGCCCCCGGACTATGGCCTCTACGCCCAGTGCAGCCAAGCCCTCATGGACCTGCTCTCCCAGTTTTCTCCGGACGTGTTCCAGTACAGCATCGACGAGGCCTTTGTGGACATGAGCCGGACCCTCCGTCTGTTCGGCTCTCCCCTGGCCGCGGCGGAGACCATCCGCAGCCGGGTGCGGGAGGAGCTGGGATTCACCGTCAACATCGGCATCTCCTCCAACAAGCTGCTGGCGAAAATGGCCTCCGACTTTCGCAAGCCGGACAAATGCCACACGCTGTTCCCCGAAGAGATTCCGGTAAAAATGTGGCCTTTGCCCGTCTCCGCCCTGTTCTTCGCCGGTCCGGCCTCCCAGCGCAAGCTGCAAAACCTGGGCATTCACACCATCGGGGAGCTGGCCCGGACCGACAGAGGGCTGCTGAGCGCCCATCTGAAGCATCAGGGCCTGGTCCTCTGGGAGTACGCCAACGGCCTGGACACTTCCCCCTATCTGATCCCTCTGGACCGGAACAAGGGGTTCGGCAACAGCATGACCATGCCGATGGACGTGGCCCTCGCCTCGCAGGCCCGGCAGTTCCTGCTCTTTTTGAGCGAGACGGTCAGCGCCCGGATCCGCGCCGACCAGGCGAAGATTTCCTGTGTCAGCCTGTCCCTGGTGGATTGCAATTTCAGCCGCTGCTCCTGCCAGGAAACCCTGACCCGCCCTACGGACCTCACGGAACCCATCTACCAAACCGCCTGCCGTCTCCTGACGCGCTGCTGGGACGGGACGCCGCTGCGAAAGCTGGGCGTCCACACCAGCCGGGTGGCGCGGGAGGAGTACAGCCAGCTCACGCTCTTCTCCCCGGGGCGCGAGGAAAAATTAAGGCGGCTGGAACTGGCTCTTGACCAGATCCGCGCCGCCTATGGCTCCCAGGCCGTGACCCGGGGATGTTTTTTAAATGGGCGGCCCGAAAAGCCTCCCTCTCTTTCCATCGGGAGACCGCCGGACCGCCCTGCTCTCTGATTTATACCAGCCATATTGCATAGCGGATTCCCACCGCCGCCATGATCACCAGGCTCATAATCACAAGCTCCTTGATTTCGCGGATGACAATCTTATGCTTCATACGACAGACCTCCTTTTGATCCTTTCTTTTATAACTCCATCATAGCCCGAAGCTGTTAAAGATTCCATATGGATTCAAATCTGCCGCATTAAGATTGTATTAGAGCGCGCCTGGAAAACGCGCCCGGCCCGCGGCGCGAGCGAACCTTCAAATGCGCTTAGCACTTGATCGACTCGGACACCTCCTTGGGCTTCACATCCACCAATATAATATCATCCCCTACCTGGCATATGTCGCAGAAGGGGATGATGTATTCTTTTTCCCGGCCCAGAAAGCCGCAGATGCAGCCCGGTCCCGGGACAATAATCGCCAGCATACAGCCGGTTTTCATGTCAAAATCCACGTCCCCCACAAATCCGAGACGTTTACAGTCCTTTACGTTGATTACTTCCTTCTGTTTCAGCTCGCTGATTCGCATAAACCCACGCCCTCAAATACTTCCTCACTGTACTATATGAGGATGGGACGCATTTAAGAAGCGGCGGTATGATTTTCTGCGGCGGGATCGGGGCGCCATCTGATTCCCAGCTGTTCCTTCTCAGCTTTTAAATCCTGGTAGACGCCGAAGGTGGCGCACTGGATGTAGGGCATAATCCAGAGCATTCCGATTCCGTAGGAGAGCTGCCCCAGGATGTGCCAGCCGATAAAGCTCAGGTGGAAACAGAACAGCTGCCACCTGCGCCTTTTGGTAAGCTTTACGCTGGCGCGCAGGCAGGCCATGGCCCCCAGGTCCGGGCAGTCGATCATCACGTAGAGCGCCAGGCCCAGGAACAGGGAAATGGCCACGGAGGCTGCCAGGAACAGCAGCCAGGACAGCACCAGCAGCACAGTGCCGGTCATGGTCCAGTTCAGTCTGACCCGGATGCTGCACACAAAATAGGGAATCATGAACACCAGCTGGATCAGGCCGGTGACAATGCCGATCCCCAGGATACGCCAGGGCGCTTTTTTCCTGAAGCCGTAAAACATATCCCCCAGCTTGGTCTCCTGGCCGCGGAATACCTTGTGGGCCATCTTCAGATTGCCGCCCTCCAGCAGCACTTCCGTTGCCATCAGCAGCAGGAACAGCAGCGCGATCATAATGGACATCAGCACCACGCTGAAGGGGATTCCTCCGCCAAAGCGGCCGTATAGGGAGGCCCCTGTGAAAACCACAGTGTACATCAGCATGACCACTATTATGACAGACGCCACGAGTACCATCAAAAGTCCTAAAACCCTGGCCAGGACCAAATTGCCGTACCGGCCATGCAGGGAGTTTCGCGCCTGCGCGCGGTATACAGCTGCTTTCTTCATGATCCGATCACCTCCGTTACAAGCTCGGAGGCGTTCATAAGCAGTAACAGAACAATCGCCACCACTGCCAGCGCCAGGCCGATAATGGACAGCGTCAGGCCGGTTTTTGCCTGTCCGCTCATAGACTCATCCCGCTTGGACAGCAGGGCGAAAATGATACCCAGGGAACCGAAGGCGATGCCCACGTAGCCGCACCAGCAGCACACCAGGGAAAGGATGCCCATCACCAGGGAAGCTGTGGCCATGCCGTTGGGCGCAGGCTTGATCTCCGTCTGATACTGAGGCCCCTGATTGTAGCCCTGCTGGTTGTAGCCGTTGGAGGGCTGGTAGCGGTTCTGGTTGTACCCCTGCTGGTTGTAGCCCTGCTGCTGATAGGGGGAGGGCTGGCCGGGTTGCATCGGCTGACCGGGCTGGCCTCCCTGGGGATAGGCTCCTGGCTGGACCGGGCGGCCCGGCTGGCCTCCCTG
>JAGZSY010000004.1 GCA_018380885.1 Enterocloster asparagiformis | reverse complement strand
GAAAAAGGAGAGTGCATTAATTATGAGAAAGCAGACAAAATTAGTTGCTGTATTATCCACAGCAGCACTGCTCGCCATTGGTGCATCCATGACCTCTTTCGCGGCTCAGGGTTGGGCTGAGGAAGATGGGACTTGGGTTTATTATGACAAGAATGGCGATCGGGTGACGGATTCCTGGAAAAAATCGGGTGATAACTGGTTCTGGCTGGATGACAGCGGCGAGATGGCCACCGATATGCTGATCGAGGATGACGACGACTATTATTATGTAGATGCCAACGGCGCTATGGTTCGCAACCAGTGGGTAGCGATTGAGAACGAGGACGCCGGCGAAGATGACGAGCCGGATCATTACTGGTACTATTTCCAGGCCAATGGTAAAGCTTACAAGAGAAGCGATTCCTCTACCACCATTTCCCCCAAAACAATCAACGGCAAGAAATATGCCTTTGATACAGACGGCAAGATGCTGTTCGGATGGGTTAACTCCTCTTTTGAGAGAGACGACGAGGACGATGCCTGGCAGACCTGTGACTACTACTTCGGCGGCGAAGATGACGGTGCAATGGTAGCGGGCGACTTTGCTCTGATCTCCATCACTGATGAGGATGCCGATGAGGCTCAGCCCGGAGACGATTTCTGGGATGAGGAACAGGACAGATACTTCTACTTCAAGGCTTCCGGTAAGAAGCAGGGCGAGCACAAAGGAAAGAACATCAACGGCCGGAAATATGGCTTTGATAAGTATGGTCGTATGATCGCCTCCTGGAATACAAATTTAAGTCCGGTTGATAAGAGTACTAAAAAGACCAATACCGCTACCGACAGCGATGGCAATCCGATCATCTCCACTCAGGGAAGCGCTACCTACAGCAGTTCCTTCATGTATTACAGCAGCCCGGAGGACGGCGCACGCTATTCCAAGAGCTGGTTCAAGGTGGTTCCCGGTTATTACCTGCACCAGGATAAGTATGAAGAAGATGCTGAGTACTGGTACTATGCGGATTCCGACGGCAACCTTTACACCAATACCATCGAGCGCTATAAGGGCAAAAAGTATGCCTTTGACGAGTATGGCCGCATGATCAGCGGACTGGCTCTCCTGGAGATGGATGGTACGGATAATACTAAGATTGTACAGAAGATTGCCAGCGATGACGCTGATCTTCCTTACGAGAATGAAGACGAGTTCAACACAACTGTTGCAAAACTTGGTTCAGACTTAAAGGATGGCAAATACGCATTCTATTATTTCGGCGGTTCTGACGACGGTGCTATGAAGACCGGCAAGCAGACCATCAATCTGGATGGCGATACCTTCACCTTCAAGTTCAAGACCACCAGCAATGAAAAGGGTGTTGGCATTACCGGTCTGGACGATAAGAAGTATTATGTCGGCGGTAAATTAATCAAGGCTGACAAGGAAGACAAATATGATATCGTAGTAACTGAAGATGATGTTGTAGTTGGTGATACAGACAACGGCAAGGTTCGTCGTGACATCTCAGACTTCATCAAAAAATTTGATGGAGAGCTCCAGAAGAGCGGCGACCCCGATTACAAGAAGGATCAGAAAACCTGGGTATTCGATACCGATGTAACCAAGGACTGCCGCGTAATCAATGCCTCCGGTACCGTAGCCAAGGGCAAGACCGTCAAAGACGGCGATGGCTATAAGATCACGGTAAACAGTGACTACGCTATTACCAAGATCGTCCTCGAGGACTAATTCATAAGTTTGTCAGAAAATTCTAATTGCTAAAAAGCGCTGCACCATAACCGTAAAATGTTATGGTGCAGTTCTTTTATCCGATGCCTTTATCTGCGCATCACTGTGGCAAAATCGAAAAGGAGCAGCTTAATATGGGCGTATTCCCCTCTGATTCCCCTCCCTCTCCCATCCTGCCCCGCGGGGACCTTACCGCGTTGCTCGGGACATTCCGCCAGTACATGACCGCGAACAATCTGTCGCCCAATACCATCTTAGCCTACCTCTACGGCGTGAGCGCCTTTTTCTCCCGCTACCCTGTGCTGGATCACAATAACGTCAGTCTTTATAAGGTCTACCTGATGGAGCGTTACCGCCCCCAGACCGTCAACATGCGCATCCGCGCCCTGAATTGTTTCCTGAAATCGCAGGATATCCACGACTATAAAATCCCCGCTGTCCGCCTCCAGCAGAAGCCCTATATCGACCACGTTATCAGCCAGGCCGACTATGAATACCTGAAACGCCGCCTCTGGGAGGACGAGCAGTACACCTTTTACTTTATTGTGCGTCTGATCACTGCCACCGGCGTGCGCGTCAGCGAGCTGGTGGAATTGAACGCAGAGGACGTGCAGACGGGTTATCGGGACCTCTACTCAAAGGGAAATAAAATCAGGCGAATCTATATCCCCTCCTCCCTGCGCAAAACCTGCCTGGATTGGCTGGCCTGGGAGGAGAGATCCTCCGGCCCGCTGTTTATCAGCCATCTAGGCCGCCGCATCTCTATTTCCGGGGTCCGCACCCAGTTAAAAACCTTTGCTGTCCGATATAATCTGAATCCGCAAGTAGTATATCCCCACTCCTTCCGCCACCGCTTCGCCAAAAATTTTATTGAAAGCGGCGGCGATATTGCATTTCTTTCGGACTTACTTGGGCATGATAGCATAGAGACCACCCACATTTATCTGCGGCGGACCAGCACGGAACAGGCAAATATTTTTAACCGGGTCGTAGACTGGTGACCAGAAGCCGTGCCGGCGAACATACGTTGATTTTTTCTGCAAAACAAAGTATGATGATAACAGTATTTTAATCGACGGAATAAAGGATGGATTGAAATGTATACTTATACCTGGTACCAATGGCTGCTGATTTTTTACACTTACTGCTTTTTCGGCTGGATTTTTGAGTCCACCTATGTGTCCTGCAAGACGCGGCGTTTTGTGAACCGCGGCTTTCTGCGCCTGCCCATGCTGCCGCTGTACGGCACCGGGGCCGTGATGATGCTGTGGGTCTCCCTGCCGTTGCAGCACAACGTGTTTCTGGTGTACATTTCCGGCATGATCGCCGCCACGGTGTTGGAGTACGTCACCGGCTGGGCTATGGAGCGGCTGTTCAAGATGAAATACTGGGATTACAGCAACCAGCGCTTTAATCTGAACGGATATATCTGCCTGAGCTCCTCCATCGCCTGGGGATTTCTGACCATTTTTCTCACGGAGGTCGTACATCCGCCGATCTCCCGGCTGATACTGCTGCTCCACCCCATCCCAGCCCTGATCACGGTGGGGGCGGTCACCGTCATGTTCACAGCTGATTCCGTGCAGTCCGTGCGCGCGGCTCTGGATCTGGCCAAGGTGTTGGATACCATGACCAGGATGCGCGCCGAGTTGGACGACATCCAGGTTCAGATGGCCCTGCTCAAGAGCGAGACCAGCCAGCGGGTATCCGAGGTGCGCGATGAGGCAGCCCAGCGGCTGGATCTTTTAAAGACCGGTGCGGTAGCAAAGGCCAGCACCATCAGCGAATCCACTGTCAGCCGCATGGAGGACAAAGCGGCCCGCATCAGCGAGTTTGTGGAGGATACTGCGGAGCGCATGGGCGAACTGGTGGGCGACACTGCCGACAAGGTGGCCCGGACCGCGGAACGCCTCTCCTCTCTCACCGAGGACGCGGCAGCACGTGTATCCAGCGCGCTGGCCCAGCGGCTGGAAGCTGACCCGGGCAGGGAAGCCGCTGGGGAGGCTGGACACAGAGTCCGGGAGCAGGAGTACAGGGAAAAATTGGAAGCCCTGGGTCAAAGACTGTCCGCTGTCACCGAGAAGCGCCGCCAACTCTCCTCTCACATGGATTTCTACCGCCGCAGCCTCTTAAAGGGCAACCCGTCGGCCTCCTCGTCGCGGTTCGGCGAGGCCCTGAAGGAATTGCGGGAGAATGCGGGGAAAAAGGCGAGGGAGAAAAAATAGGCGTCGCGGGTGTGAAACGTGCCGGCTGCAGGCTGTGCCTGCGGACTGTTTCCCAAAATCAAGGGAGACTCAAAGGAGCTACGTGAAAATGCGGGACGCAAGCAGAAACCGCAACGGCAAGCCGGATATGACAGACCGATCTGCCATCAACATAAACAGAAGGTCGGATTCGCGAGTATGCGAATCCGGCCTTCTGTTTATTCAGAACTATTTTACATGCAATCCGGCTGCAGCCGCAGATTCTCCAGCGTCCGCCCGGTCTCTCCGTAATCCGTACGGTTGATTCTTCCTGATATCTGGAAAAAGGCTTCTGTGAGCGCAACCGGCACGCCGTAATGCCTGGCCAGGGAGATCAGCATCGCCACGCCGCAGGACGCATCCTCGGCTACGTAGCGGTGGCTGAAATCCGACGGCCCGTCCAGCGAGCGGAATATATCCAGCTCCGGATGACTGCCGTACTCCATAATGCGCTCCATCAACCCCCGGGAGCGGTCCTTGTAAATCTGAAGTCCCGCCGTCCGAAGCACACGGTCCCGCTCCTCCTCCAGCTGGTCGATGCATTCCACCAGCACCTGGCCCATTCCGTCCATAAACAGGCAGAACTCCTTGTTCTTCCGCTCGATGGACACCGCGTTGAGCACAGCGCCCGCCAGGTGGCTGGTCACATTGGGGGAATTCAGAGCAGCCTCTATAATATTTTCTCCCCTCTCCATGGAAAACACATCGCCAAATGCGTTTTCCAGCCTCGGATAATCCTCCGACGGGTAGGCCGCTGCACGCACGGTTCCAAGGGGCAGGGCCACTGTGACCACACCGGCCCGCTTCCTGCGGCAGGCCCACAGGTTCCCGGACAGTTCCCCGATCGCCGAGTTCTCCTTAAAATGCCTGCGCATGATCACCGATCCCAGATTGCCGGGCGACAGCAAAAACACGTGGTCCTCCCTCACATACGGGCCGCAGCGACGGGCGATTTCCTCCTGTCTGCCGTAGGAAACACAGACAATAATCCGCCGGTTTTCCCTGAGCGCCTGCTCAAAATCTGTGGTCATGCAGCAGGGCATATATGGATATTTTGCCCCGAGGGCTCCCTCCAGATAAATCCCTCCCTGGCTACGGATCGCCGGGAAATCCTCCGCCTGCTCCTCCGTGTCGCAGAGAGTCACCTCCCACCCGTTCAATCCCAGGTACGCGGCCGTGGCGCAGCCTGTGGCGCCGCTTCCAATAACTGCTATTTTTTGGTCCATATTATTTCTTCAAAGCTCCTTTTTTAAAGAGTTGGTATGCCCACACCACCGCGATCACGATGAGCAGGAGCATCATCCACAGCGCCTGAGCGTTGAACCAGCCCACGCCCATAACCGCCGCGATGACGGCGCCCACCAGGTAAGGCACGGAGGCCACCTTGGGGTCCTTCATAAAAATCATCACGCCAAGGGCTCCGAACAGGGCCGCCATAACGTTGTTGATGCCGGGTGCGATCACCGGATGGGACAGCACCGGATAGATAATGGTGACGAACACCATTGCCAGCGCCACCATGATGGTGGAGATCAGCGTGGAGACGCCCACCGCCAGGGTGGCCACCACGTCACCTTCCTTGGTACCAGCCTCCACTCCCATGATTCCCTGGCTGTTGACTACGCAGGGGACCTTCATCTGCCCCACATTGCCGGTGGTGAACGCCATATAGGTGGCTCCCGCTCCCAGCACCGGGGCGAAGGTAAACGGCTCCACCAGCCCATTCAGCCCGAAGGCCGCCAGGATGCCGCCCGTGGCCACCGCTACCTCCGCCCAGTCAATAGCTACCTGGTAGCGCAGCGCCACGCCCAAAACGGGCAGAAACATCGTCGTCAGGGCCAGCGCCATGGTCACCCGGCCATAATAGTGGACTTTATTGTCGTATGCGCTGAAAATGGAACCCTCAGCCGCATTTTCCTGCTTCTTTCCCATGCTCATATCCTCCTTATCACTTTACAATCCCGGCCGCTGACACAATGATACACATGAGCACACCAGCGATGATTCCGAACGACAGGCCGAATTCCTTGAACATACTGTGTTTCTTTCCGATCAGGTTACAGGTGAACATCACAATCGCGCCGGTGATGGTGGCGATAAAGGGAAGCACAGCCGTCACATTCACATAGTACGGGATCGTGAGGCGCGCGATGATGCCGGTAAAGGCGGCCGCGGTGCCGATGACCATGAATGGGTTGGACTTCTTCGCCTTGCGCAGCGTTTTGTCGTAGGACTTGAGCGTGATCAGCGTGTTGAGCGGCGCAACCGACATTCCCAGGTTCATACACATCATGATGGTCAGGAAACCGGCCAGAGTCAGCTCGCTGTAATCCGTGGCTCCGGTGGCCGAGAGGCCCACTCCGGCGGCTACCGCCTCATAGGCGCCCGCCCCGATGTTGCTGAGGCGCAGCCAGGGAAAGAACTTGCCGATGCTGACGGACAGAGCCACCAAAAGGGTGACCAGCGTCAGACTGGGGATAATGGAGAAGGTGGCCGACGTCTTTACGCACTGCTTCATCTTCTCCTCATCAAAACCAATTTCAATGCCCTGTTTCCAAGCCAGACGGATAAACAGGATCGTCTGTACCAGAATCACACATACCGGAACAGCGCAGAGTATAAACATAAATCCACTGTTGGCAATATCCAGATAATTCATACGTTTTCCCTCCCTGTATTACTGCTTCTGACGGTCCTCAAACCGCGTAAGCGGAAACGGTTTGCGCTTGGCGAATATTTGACGGCTCAACTCCCGGTCGCTGTCCACCATCGCGTAGAGCGCGGTATGGCCGATCATATTGATGGATTCGTCCGCACTGGCAGCCAGCACTCCCTGATTGTTGGCAAGGCGCACTCCAGCCAGCGCCAGGTTGGCCGCCTCAATGCCGATGCCTGTGCCGGAAGAGATGCGCAGGGCGCAGGCCAGCTTCGCACCGTCGCACACCACGCCGAAAATGTTCGGGATGGTGTTCTGGATCGCGTTCTCCACCTGCTGCTCCGTTCCCCCGTGGAGCAGAACCGTGCCGGCCGCAACGCCGATCGCCGCCGCCACCTCGCAGGAGCACATGGACGGATCCTTGCCGATTCGATGGATGATAGCGATGGCCAGGCAGTAGCTGAGCGCGATTCCACGCTGCATAGCTTCATCCCCCAGCCCCAGCTCTCTGGCCTGGGCTACGATGGGCATGGAAGCCGCGATGCCCACATTTCCCTTGTTGGCGCAGCTCATGGCCGGACGGTTTACGCCGGACATACGCGCCTCGCAGCCCGCCGCGGCGTAGGCCTTGGCCTTGGTGATCAGGTTGCCGTCCTGGCTGTTGTAAAGCGCGGTGCCAATCCCTGCGCCCAGGTTGTTGGCAATGGTCTCGTTCGCCAGCGCCGTGTTGAGTTCAGCTGCTTTTAACAGGAGATCGAATTCCTCGATGGGCGTGGTGGCCGCAAACTCGTAAAAATCCTTGATCTTATACTTGAGCATGGGGGAGGCCGCATCCTGAGCGCCCTTGTCCTTCTCATACTGCTCGATGACTTCGCCGTTGCGCTCCTTCAAAATCAGGCCGTCGCTGCGCTCCGCGGTCACGGAACGCCCGGTTCCCCGGTCGGTCTCAATGGTGATGTCGATGTAGATGTTCATATCCTTGCGCTCCCACATGGGATGCACCTCAACCAGCTCGGCTACCTTCCGCGCCTTCAGCTCCCCCTCCGGGGTCACGCTGTGAAGCACCTCCAGGCCTGCCTTGGGATCTCCGCAAACTGCGCCCAGGGCAATGGCCATCTCCACTCCCAGCATCTCAGTGCCCGGAAATGCCACGTCGTCGATCTTGCTGGCCATACCCCAGTCGATCTTCGCTACGATGCGTTTAATCTCGCCCCCAATGGCATCGTAGGCCTGCGCCGCTCCGAAGCATACTGCGATAGGTCCGGTGCACCCCAGCGCCGGTTTCACTTCTTTTTTGAGAATTTCAAGCAGTTCCTGATTCATTTGTAAGTCCTCCTCCATTTTATTTTGTGTTCGGAAGGCACAGGAAATCCCAATCAGTCCTATGCCTTATAGTCTGTGATGATCAGATACTCCTCCATGGCCTCCAATGCCTCCTCCAGGTTCCGCTCCTTGACCGCCTTAATGATCTTTTTGTGGAGCAGCGAGCCTTCGTTGGAAATCGGAAGCGCTTCCGTGGAATCTTCCAGCTTGCCGGCAATCACCTTGCGGATCGCCTTGATCAGCTCGGTCAGAATGGAGTTGCCGGAGGCCATTGCCAGCGCGTTGTGGAACTCGAAATCCCGGTTTTGCATTTCCTCAGGAGAGATCCCAGGCTCGTCCATCCGCCAGTCCGCCCGCTCGATGGCTTTAATCTCCTCGTCCGTGGCCCGCTGAACCGCCAGCTTCACCGCCTCGGTCTCCAGAATCTCCCGCAGCTCGATCAGCTCGGTCAGATTCCCGATGTCCATGCTGACCAGGATATTTAGCGGATCCACCAGACATTCCTTTACCTGGCTGGAGACAAAGGTCCCCTCGTTTCTCCTGACAATCATCTTCCGAGCCGAGAAAACCTTCATACACTCGCGGATCGTGGATCTTCCCACGGAAAAGCGCTCCGCCAGTTCCATCTCCGTAGGCAGCTTGTCCCCCGGCTTCATATTCAGGATAATCGTCTCCAGTTCTTTCATCACAGTGTCAGACAATCTCATTTTGTTTTCCATATTCATACCTTCCCTTGCGCTTAGTCTTTCTTATTATCATATCACATTTTCATATATTGTGAATAGAGTAAGATTAACTTTTTAATAGTATGACTATGATCGATCATCTGCATTTCATTGTCTTACAATGAAATCATATCATCACACATTCAAAATGTCAAGCACTTTTCACAACAAAAAACAGAGCATTGCAGAGGAATTCGTCATTTTCCCTTCTGCAATGCCCTGTCAGGTCATTTCAGCGATTAGATTGTACTGCGGCCTGCGTTCACAGGCCGCTTCATTTCATCACATCATCTGGTCTACCATAGCCATCACGGCCTCGCCCAGCGCGGCCGCCTTGGCCTCCGCATCCGCCAGGGACTCGCCCTTGATGCCGTAGTAGAATTTGATCTTCGGCTCTGTGCCGGAAGGTCTCACGCAGATCCATGCGCCGTCGTTCATATCGTAGTACAGCACGTTGGACGCCGGAAGTCCGGTGGGCTTCACCTCCCCGGTCTCCATATCCTTGATGGTGTCCAGCTTGTAGTCCCTTGCGGACAGTACCTTGTACCCTCCCACCTCGGTGGGGGTATTCTGGCGCAGATTCTCCATGATCGCCTGGATCTTGGCCAGTCCTTCAATGCCGGAAAGACCGATGGACTTCACCGCATCCTTGTAATAGCCATACTTATCATACATGTCCACCATGGCATCCCACAGCGTCTTACCCTGCTTCTTGTAGTAGGCTGCTGCCTCGCAAAGGGCGGCGGTTGCGGAAATGGCGTCCTTATCCCTGGCGTAGGTGCCGATCAGGCAGCCGTAGCTCTCCTCCATGCCAAAGAGGTAGGTGCCGTGCCCCTGGGCCTCATTCTTCAAAATCTGCTGGCCGATCCATTTGAATCCGGTCAGCACCTCGATAAGCTCCACGCCGTAAGCCTTGGCCACGGCATCGATCAGGTTGGTGGAAACAATCGACTTGATCACCTGTCCGTCCGCGGGAATCTTGCCCGCAGCCTTCTTCTGGCTGAGCACATACTCGCACAGCAGAGAGCCGGACATATTGCCGGTCAGCGGAATGTAATCGCCAGACTTGGCGTCCTTCACGTACACACCCAGACGGTCCGCATCGGGATCGGTGGCCAGCACCAGGTCCGCATCCTTCTCCCGGGCCAGCTTCAGTCCCAGCTCAAAGGCCTCGGCAGCCTCTGGGTTGGGGTAACTGACGGTGGGGAACTCTCCGTCGGGCAGCTCCTGCTCCGGAACCACGTAAACGTGGGTGAAGCCCAGTTCCTTCATCACCCTTCTGGCCGGTATATTGCCGGTTCCGTGAAGGGGGGTGTAAATAATGGTGATCTGGTCCTGCATCTCGTCGATGGCCTGCTGGTTCACCACCTGGGCCTTCACCTGAGCGATATACTTGTCGTCAATGTCCGCGCCGATCACCTGATACAGACCGGCCGCCGTGGCGCTGGCCTCGTCCGTGGTCTTGACTGTGGACAAATCCTCGATGGCCAGAACCTCCTCGGTTACGCCCTTGTCGTGGGGCGGGGTGAACTGAGCGCCGTCCTCCCAGTATACCTTGTAGCCGTTGTACTCCGGCGGGTTATGGCTGGCGGTGATGTTGATACCGGCGATGCAGCCCAGCTCGCGCACTGCGAAGGACAGCTCCGGGGTGGGGCGAAGGGATTCGAACTTATATGCCTTGATGCCGTTGGCAGCCAGGGTCATAGCGGCCTCCATGGCAAATTCCGGCGACATACGGCGGGAGTCGTATGCAATGGCCACGCCTTTTTTTGCGCCGCCCTGCTTGATAATGTAGTTGGCCAGCCCCTGGGTCGCCCTTCTCACCACATAGATGTTCATGCGGTTGATGCCCGCGCCGATCACGCCGCGCAGGCCGGCAGTTCCAAACTCCAGATCCATATAGAAACGCTCTTTGATTTCATTTTCATCGCCCGCAATGGAGCGAAGCTCTTCTTTGGTCGTCTCGTCGAAATAGGGGTTGTTCAACCACTCTTCATAGATTTTCATGTAATCCTTCATAGCATCATACTCCCTTCTTTTTCAGCCTTTCCGCTGGGTATTTCTGATTACGATTATACTATACCCCACCAGAAAAAGGAAGTACAAATTCGCCCCCGCATTATCCCAAAAATTTCATATAAAGCAGGGAACCGGCAAAAAGCCCGATTGCCCCGCACACTCCCGCCAGCGTGGGCGGCCCGGGAATCGGAACCTTGATAAAACCGAAAAATATTCCCACTCCAACACCGCCCGCCAGCGCCAGCAATGCATCTCTCATCCCCTTGTTCCTCCTGTTTCATTTTATCCTCGTTTCATTGTCTTACATTGACGTTTCATTGTCTGTCATCAACAGATTACCATCCATACCAGGTTTTGTCAAGCCCGCAGCTTTGCCATTTCTCAAATCCCCGCAAATATCTGCTCCAAAAAGCGGTTTCGCAGTGGCTGCTGCTCTTCCAGGCTGCGCAGCTTTTCGATATTGCGGGCCGGGATCCAGGCTTTGTTGGCATTGTAATAGAAGTTGATCTGCTTCCAATATTTCTCCGGATATAAAAACATATAGTACAGGCAGCGCAGCTCCTTGGCGCTCATGCCCAGCACCCGCTGGTAGGCGTCCAGCATGGAACGGCCCAGTTCCACGTTCCAGCTGTGTTTTTCCATGACCTTGCGCATGAAGCGGTATAGGTCCGTGGACTGCACGCCCAGATGCATCCGGTTGTACTCGATAATCGCGGTGTAACCGTCGCCCATAAGCAGATGGTGCTGGTCCAGATCCCCGTGGCAAAGGTACAGGGGCTTGGAGGGCCCGCCGTCCAGGGAGGCCGCTTTGGTTTCCTCCCACAGGCATTTTAAGCCGTCCACCGCCTGGACCGCCTGCTCATAAAACATATTGTAGTTTCCGATCACACAGAGCTCAAATTCGGACTTTCTGCGCTTGCCCCGTATATAGTTTCTGGCCCTCTGCAGCTCGCGGTTGTGGCGCTCCAGCTCCGCTTCCAGCGGCTCAATCAGGATGGAGCCCATGTTCCACTCGTCCTGGAACGGCACCTTGCGCAGACCCTTGTGCAGCATGGCCAGCCGCGACACCGCCAGCCGTATCTCCCGGTTGTCCTTCAGATCGCATTCCCGGTCCAGAAACCAGTCCTTCAGCACATAGCGCGTTCCGTCCCCGGCGATGGACAGCAGGCTGCCCTCCCGGTTGCGCAGATACCGGTCCGCCCGCAGGGCGCCGCCGGTGTCCAGCTGGTCCAGCACCTGATCCTCAAATTCCAGCCGCTTGACGGTTCCCCGATATTCCTTTAATAATTTGCAGCCGTCCTCCGTCTCGCAGATCCAGGCGCCGCGGCCTTTGCGGACGGAAAATATCTCCAGTTCATATTGTTCCAGCGCTTCCACATACTTCTCGTTCATTTCAACCCCTCCACACTCTAACTAGTCGAAACGGGAAGTGCCGTTTCAGCTACTTCTAGGGTATGAGGAGAGAAGGGAGAATATGAGAGAATAGTGGAGAATGGACCGGAGACATTTTGAACGCCGCCCTATCCGCCGCGGGATAAAAACGGGGCGGACGGCTTGCCGGATCAATCCGGAAACGCGTCTGCCCCGCTTTGGGTATGGGTGTAGGTTGTATTGTAATTGCGTCAGTTCTCACCGTTCCAGCTCAGCCGATGAAGATGCCCCTCAGGATTCAACTCCCCAAACCCATTCTGCCGCAGCGCCTCATAAAGCACAATGGAAACGGAGTTGGACAAATTCAGCGACCGTATCTCGCCCCACATGGGAATCCTCACGCAGTAGGGCTCGTTTGCCACCAGAATTTCTTCCGGGATACCGGCGCTCTCCTTGCCGAACATCAGGTAGCAGTCCGGCCGGTAGGCCGGCTCGGTGTAGAGCTGGTGCGCCTTGGTGGTGGCGAAATACATGTTGCCCGGGGCACCGGGATTGCGTTTTAAGAAATCCCCGTAGTCCGCATAAACCTGGACGTCCAGCTTGTCCCAGTAGTCCAGGCCGGCCCGCTTTATGGCCTTCTCGCTGAGCTTAAAGCCCAGGGGTTCTATCAAATGGAGCCTGGTGCCGGTGGCCACGCAGGTGCGGCCGATGTTGCCGGTGTTGGCCGGCATCTCAGGCTCCAGCAGCACAACGTTCATCATTTCCGTCACGCCTTTCCGTCCAGGCGCCTGACAAAGCGCTCAATGCGTCCCAAGGCCTCCTTCAGGCTCTCCAGGGAGTAGGCGTAGGAAATACGCACAAAGCCTTCCCCGCAGTCTCCAAAGGCCGTTCCGGGAACCACGGCCACCTTCTCCTCGGTCAGCAGCGTGGTGGCAAACTCCTCGGAGCTCATGCCGAACCGGCTGATGTTGGGGAAGGTGTAGAAAGCGCCCAGAGGCTCAAAGCAGTCGATGTTCATCTCCTTGAACGCGTGGAGCAGGTAGCGGCGGCGCTGGTTGTAGGACTCGCGCATCATGGCCACGTCGCTGTCGCCGTTTTTCATGGCGGAAATAGCCGCGTACTGGCTGGTGGTGGGCGCGCACATGATGGCGTACTGGTGGATCTTTAACATTTGCTCTAAAATATGGGCCGGAGCGCAGGCGTAGCCCAGCCGCCAGCCGGTCATGGCGTAGGCCTTGGAGAAGCCGTTGATCAGCACGGTGCGCTCCTTAAGGCCAGGAAATGCGGCGATGGTGGCGTGGCGCTGGCTGTATGTAAGCTCTGAGTAGATCTCGTCGGAGATCACGTAGAGGTCCTTCTCCACAACGATCCTGGCGATCTCCTCCAACTCCTCCTTCTCCATGATGGCGCCGGTGGGATTGTTGGGGAAGGGCAGGATCAATATCTTGGTCTTGTCGGTGATCTTCTCCAGCAGCTTTTCCGGTGTCAGCTTGAACTGGTCCTTCTCCTCCAGCTCGATGATGACCGGAACGCCGTCCGCCAGCACCACGCAGGGCATGTAGGAGACGTAGCTGGGCTGAGGGATCAGCACCTCGTCGCCGGGATTTAACATGGCGCGCAGGCCCACGTCGATGGCCTCGCTGCCGCCCACGGTGACCATCACCTCGTGGTCAGGGTCGTAAAGCACGTCGCAGCGGCGTTTCAGATATTCGCAGATTTCCACCTTCAGAGGGCGCAGGCCTGCGTTTGAGGTGTAAAATGTGCGCCCCTTTTCCAGGGAATAGATGCCCTCCTCGCGGATGTGCCAGGGCGTGTCAAAGTCCGGCTCGCCCACACCCAGGGAGATGGCGTCGCTCATCTCGCTGACAATGTCGAAGAATTTGCGGATCCCGGAAGGGGGGATCTGCACGATTTTATCTGATAATGGATTTCTCATGGGGTAATCAACATCCTTTCGTCCTGCACCGGATCGCTGATGATGGTGCCGTGGTCCTTATACTTTTTCAGTACAAAGTGGGTTGCCGTGCTCAGAACAGACTCCATGGGCGCCAGGCGCTCGGACACGAACTGCGCGACCTGGCGCATGGTCTTGCCCTCGATGAATACGGTAAAGTCAAAGGAACCGCTCATCAAATACACGGCCTCCACCTCGCTGAACTGGTAAATCCGCTCAGCGATCTTGTCAAAGCCCATGCCTCTCTGAGGCGTCACCTTCACCTCGATCAGGGCCACCACCTTCTCGTCGCTGGTGTTGTCCCAGTTGATCAGGGTGTGGTAACCGCAGATAATGTGCTCCTTCTCCATCTGGGCGATCTCGTTGGCAACCGCCACCTCGCTCTCGCCCAGCAGGATCGCCAGATCTTTTATATCGATTCTGCTGTTTTTTTCCATAACTGCAAGTATACGTTCTCTCATAATGACCTCTCCTCTTTTCCTCAATGATACGACTCTGCGTTCAATATCTTGTAATATTCGTCCGGCTGAGGACGTTCCAGAAATCCTGCGCTCTCGCCTCCGTGGCTCATCTTGCGGGCCGTCCCGGGAATCACGCTGCCGATCACCGCCGCCGGTATACCCGCGGCCTCCATGGCGCGCACCGCGCGTCCGCCGTTGTCCGCGGCCGCCACAAAACAGCCGCCGGAGCGCAGGCGGTAGGGATTCAGCCCGTAGAGCTCGCAGACCTCCACCGTGATCTGCCGGATGGGAATCTGCCGCAGGTCAAACTCGATGCCCGCGTTAAAAACCCCTGATAAATTCCAGAGGGCAGCTAACACGCCGCCCTCTCCCAATACTTCATAAGCTGTTATATCCGTGCCCAGATGGCTCTCTGCCCACACAACAGGGCAAAGCTCCTCCTGAACCACAAGCTGTTTTAAGAATGCGGCGCAGAATCTGCGCTCCAGCTCCTCCCGGCGCGCCCGGGCAATCCCCGCGGTGCCGTCAAGGCCCGCGTACCCGGCCATGATCAGGTCCTGGCCCGGCGTCATGCTTCCGTCCCGCTTTTCAAAGCCCCCGGGGCCCTGGCCTGCCGTCCTCATTGGGGCGCCTCCGGCTGGCCCGCCGGTTCCGGCTGCGGGGCTGGATCAGGGGCCGGTTCCGGAGCCGGCTCCGCCGCCTGCGAAACGCCTGGACCTCCGTTTACGCCGGTCACGGGCTCTGCCGCCTGGGTCTGTTCAGGCGCCGTGTCCACAGGTGTCTCCACCGGAGCCTCCACGGGCACTGCCGGCCCAACGCGGTAAATGGCCTTGGACGCGTTGTAGGTATCCGTGTGCAGCAGCGTGCGCTCTGTCTCCACGTCGTCCACATAGACCACCTTCCACAGCCTGGAGCGAAGCCCGGTGTGGGAGGACTGCACCTTCACCCTCGCGCCAGGCGCCAGGGAATTGTCCACAATCTGCTGCGGCTCGCCCGGGCTGGTGGAGCCCAGGGTCTCGGAAACATACTCCACCCTGCGGTTGCTGGGCCTGGTCTCCTTGCCGTACACCGTAAAGGTCAGCTTCCTGCCCTCTGTGTAACCCTCCACATAGATGGGCGTGCTGTAGTTGTTGGTGAACTTGATGTCCTTGTAGGTGCCGGCAATGGCCGCGTCCTGGGAGGGCTTCACGTAGGTGACGATCATGGAATGGTTCTGCCGCTGCGTGATCTCCAGTTCCGCCTTCAACGCCATATTGTACAAGGTGGTCGCAATCTGGCAAACGCCGCCGCCCACGCTGTCCACCACCTGGCCGTTCTCATAAGCCGCCGCCGTGCGGTAGCCGTTGGCCGTGGTAAAGGGCTGCAGGCATTCATATCCGGATAGGGTCTCCCCCGGCATCAGCACGTGGCCGTTGATCTTGGCCGCACCCACCGTCAGGTTGGTGGAGCGGGCCGCGCCGCTGCTGGAAAAATCAGTTGTAAATGTGCCTAAAACGTCCTGGATGGTCGCCAAATCCTCGGTTTTGATTCTGGGCTGCTGCTCGGTCACCACGGCCGCCACGCTGATCTGCGTATTGCCGCCGTCCGCCAGCGCCGCCGTGATCGCGTCGTTAAGCGCCGCTTCCGTAGCCGCCGTGTCCACCGCCACTCCCACCACGGAATCCGTGATCACGAACTGTCCGTTCTCCCGGGTGATGGAGGCGTCCTGGGCCGGGGCGGTGAGGCCCTGGCATTTCTCATCCACAAATGCTTTTACCTTGGCGGGATCGGTCTGAACTTCGAGATTCAACTTCACGGGGGACTGCTCGAGATCCTTTCGCGCCATATACTGCTTAACCAGACTGCCGTACTCGTACTGGTCCGCAGTCTCACGAACCACATCGGGGTTGGACCAGGAGAGCCCCAGCTCTCCGGTGGTTGTCTCCACCCTGGTTCCATCTATGTCCACGGATACGGGCAGCGCGGTCAGGTTGTCGATATAAGCCTGCACTGCCTTTTCCGCCTCTTCCTCAGTCATGCCGCCCAAGCTCTGCTCGCCCACGTACAGTCCCTCCGGAAGTACTTGGGCGCCGAACGCCATGGACGGCATTGCCGCGAGTAGCCCCATACCCAGGACCGCAGCAGCGAAGCCGCTCTTCCACACTCTCTTTTTCATAACTGCTCCTCTTACAACTTAATACATCAGTGCGCTTAACGCCATCGGTACGATCATCGCCAGTACCAGCACCACCACGATAATGGTGGAAATGATCTTTTTCATCTTCGGATCGCTCATGTTAATCATTGTAAATTCACCTCTTTGATCTTTGCCATTCTTCCGTACTGTGAGAGAATCCTGTCGATCATCCTGGAGGCCTCGTTGCGGCTCAGGGTATCGATCTGCACAGTTATGTCTATTCTATGACATTTTATTAAATCCTGCAAGTATTCTTTTTGCCTTTTTGTGGCCGGCTGCTCCTTTTTTGCCTTGTAAATCAGGGATTTCGGGGCAAACAGCTCCTCTCTGCCCTCCCCGCGGCCCGTTAGCAATTTCTGGTAAAGCAGATGGGCGCTCAGGGCATCCGCCTCGGCCCGATGGGCCTCCACCTGCTCGATGCGGTAAAACGCACATGCGGAGGAAAGATTTTTCTTGCACTCGGGCGGCATAAACGCCCGGCACAGGTTCAGCGTGTCGATGCCCTCCCGCTCAAACTCCAGGCCCGCGTTCACGGCCGCCCGCTTCAAAAAGCTGTAGTCGAACAGGATGTTGTGTCCCAGCAGGGGCAGATCCCCGCAGAAGCGGACCATGGGCCCGATCACCTCCTCGATCGCCGGGGCGGAAGCCACCATCCCGTCGGTGATCCCCGTCAGCTCCACGATCCGCTCCCCCAGCGGCCGCCGCGGGTTTACCAGCGTCACATAACGGCCGTCCACCGCGCCGTCCACCACCCTGAGGGCGGCAATCTCCGTAATTTTGTCCAGCCGGGGCTCCAGCCCCGTGGTCTCGATGTCAATCGCAACGTATGAGTTTGTCACTGTGTCCTCTTTTCTTTTAGTATGCGTTTTGTCACGTATTTTTTATGCCCTCCAGTATACAGCTTTTTCAGGCAGGTTGCAAGTTTTACCGCACAAAGCGGAAACCGCCCGGCATTGTTCTCCGGGCGGCTCCATTTTGGTAGGTAGGTAGGATATATTGATTCCCGCGGCCGCAGCAAAAAGCGGCGGATTTGCGGGCCCGGGCGCTCTGCTGCTCGCATAGCAGGGCGTCCGGCTTGATCTGCCCGGTCGTCCGGGCCATGGCCGCCGGGAAGCGGCCAGTGATCAGCGTTTTTCTTCCGCCTTGGCCAATTTCACAATCCGGCTGGTGCCCAGGCGGCTGGCTCCCAGCTCCATGAATTTTTCCGCGTCCCCAAAGGAGCGGATGCCCCCGGCGGCTTTCATGCGCACGCCAGGGCCCACATGCTCAGCAAACAGCGCTATGTCCTCAAAGGTGGCGCCGGCCTTGGAAAATCCGGTGGACGTCTTGATAAAGTCCGCTCCGGCGGCGGTGACAATCCCGCACATTTTGATTTTCTCCTCATCGGTGAGAAGGCAGGTCTCGATGATCACCTTTAGAATCTTCTCCCCGCAGATTCCCTTTAACCTGCGAATCTCATCCTCCACGGCAGCGTAATTCCCGTCCTTCAGATCGCCGATGTTGATCACCATATCGATTTCATCCGCCCCGTTATCCAGGGCGTCCTTTGTCTCAAAGCATTTCACGGCCGTGGTCTGGTATCCGTTGGGGAACCCGATCACCGTGCAGACGGCCACCCGCCCGGCCAGGTACTCCGCCGCCCTCTTTACATAGGAAGGCGGGATGCACACGGAGGCCGTGTGATACGCCAGCGCGTCGTCGCAAATCTGGCGGATTTCCTCCCATGTGGCGGTCTGGGCCAGCAGAGTGTGGTCCACAGCCTGATATATTTTCTCTCGTTCCATAATCGCTCTCCTTTATCTGGTACTAGGTCACCCCATCGCCTCGCAGGCGTAGGTTTCCGCGAACAGCCGGTCCACCTCCTCCTGGCGCGTCATGGCGTAGGAGCCGGTGCGGGTCACGCAGATGGCGGACGCGCACTGGGCGTAGCGGATGGACTTCTCCAGGGGCCAGTCCCGGCTCAGGGCCGCCAACAGCGCGCCGGCAAAGGTGTCGCCCGCGCCGCCGGTATCCACAGCCTTCACCGTCAGTCCCGGGAAATGCTTCACGCCCTCCCTGGTCACCAGCACGGCGCCCTTTTCCCCCAGGGTGATGATGGCCGCCTCCTTCACGCCCCGATCCAGGAACCATTTCCCGGCCCGGGCCGCGCTGTCCGTGTCCTCCACCTGGATTCCGGTCAGCTCCGCCGCCTCGCACTCGTTGGGCTTGATGATGGAAATGTGCGGGTAAAGGCTCTCGTCAAAGGCCATCACCGGCGCGGGGTCCAACAGGGTCCGCACCCCCATCTCGTCCGCCGTGCGGATGGCGTAGTCCACGGTTTCCGCCGGCACCTCGAACTGGGTTCCCAGAATCTTGGCTCCCTGCAGCACTTCCCGCATATTGTCGATATCCCGGCAGCTCACGTTGCTGTTGGCTCCTGGCACGATGATAATCTTATTCTGCCCCTCGGCGTCCAGGAAAATGCCGCCGGTGCCGGTGGGGCAATCCTTGTCCAGGTACACGTATTCCGTGTGGATGCCCATCTCCCGGTAGGCCTCCTTCTCCCTGCGCCCGTAGGCGTCGTCGCCTAAGTGCTCCAGCATGAACACCTCGCTGCCCAGGCGGCAGGCCACGATGGCCTGGCCCGATCCCTTTCCGCCCACTACGATATGGTAATCGTCCCCGATCACCGTCTCTCCTCTGTTTGGCAGGTTCGGCGATGCGAAAACATGGCACACGCTGCAACTGCCCAGCACTACAACCCGTCTGTCCACTTTGTCCAGCCCTCCTATATCAGCTTCATTTCCTGAAGTCCGGTCTTGATAATCCGCTTCTGCTCGTCCGTCACCGCCGTCATATTTCCGGGCATGCGGGTGCCGAAGAAGGGCATGCCCAGCAGCTCGCAGGCATAGTAATACCCGTTCATGTCCGTGGCGGTTTTCAGCAGCTTGCGCACCTTCATGGAGAACCGGTGCGCCTTCAGCGCGCCCTCAAAATCCCCGGCAAAGAACTTGTCCGTGATGTCCAGCACCACCTTGGGGAAGGGCACGGAGATAGCGGAGATCACGCCCACGCCGCCCAGCGCCATCATGGGCAGGGTCATGGCGTCGCTGCCCGCGATATACTGGAAGTCTGGATTCTTCACCTGGCTGATCAGATCCTGAAGCCCGGAAATGTTCTGGGTGCTGTCCTTGTAGCCCAGCACGTTGGGGTGGTCGTTGGCGATGCGCGCCGTCAGCCGGGGAGACAGGGTATTGCCCGTCTGGGGCACATTGTAGATGTAGGTGGGATATTCTCCGGGAATCACCTCGTCAAAAAACTCGTACAGAGCCTGCTCCGTGTAGGGGAACACCGAGGGCTGGGAGATACACACGGCGTCCACGCCCATGTCCATGTAAGCCTGCACCAGCTCCTTCGCGCCGCGCATGGAATCCTCCATCACGTTCATCATCACCGGCACACGGCCCGCCGCCGCGTTCATCAGCTCCTGGCACACCTGCTTCTTCTCTTCCATGCTCAAAAGATAGGTCTGGGTGGAAAGTCCGCCCATAAACAGGCCGTCGATGTGGTTTTCCACCTGAAACTCCACCATCTTTTTCACAGGCTCAAAATCCAGATCGCCGTTGGGCTTGTAAGCCACCATAATCTCACTGATACTGCCGTCAAATTTCTTTTTATTCATCTCAAAACTCCTCGTCGTTATTTTATATGATCACTGCCGGTCCACACACCCGTAATAGCGCACCTTCCAGCCGTCATCCCACGCCAGCTTCAACGTCACGTTGGGGTAGAGCGTGAGTGTTCCCCCGCCCGTCCGGTCCGCGTTCCAGGTGATTTCGGAAAATATTTCCAATTCCTGTTCATTCCCGGATACCTTGATGGTGTGAATCTCATGCCGTCCTGTGAAGTCGCGGCACTGGCCCTCGTACCAGCTCCTAAACCCGCCGAAATCCAGGGGATTTCCGGGGAAATCCACAGTCATTGCCTCCCCGGCTGTGTCGGCGGCGATCTCCTCAAAGGGAACCTTGGCGTCGATGCGCCGGTACCAGCCGCGGATAAACGTCTCCCCCTGCGCAGTTAACTCTCTCTCTTCCATAGATATACACTCCTGTTCTCATGCTCGCGTCCGGGCCGCCGGGCCTCTCCCGCCCGGCAGATACGCCGGCCGCCCGCCTACACGGCGCTAATTGTCCTCAGCCACAAAGGGCGTGGTCAGGGCCTCGGGCCCGGCCGCTCCCTTGTCCCGGTTGGCGATGGATACCGCCACCAGCACCACCACGGTTGCCGCGTAGGGCATCATTTTCAGCAGCACCGGGGACACGTTCACGCTGATGGCCTGCAGCTGGTAGGCCAGGGCCTCCACGCCGCCGAACACATAGGCCGCCACCATGGCCGCGCTGGGCTTCCACATGGCGCAGGTGACGATGGCCAGCGCGATCCACCCGCGGCCGCCGGTCATGTTCTCCACCCAGCTGGGCACGGTGCTCAGGATCAGGAAGGAGCCGCCGATGCCGGCCAGCATGCCGCCTAACACCACATAGATGTAGCGGGTGCGGTTTACATCCACGCCCATGGAGTAGGCCGCGGCCGGGTTCTCCCCGCAGGCCCGCAGCTTTAAGCCAGTCTGGGTGTGGAATATCATATAGGTCAGGCCGATCACCAGCCCGTAGGACAGGTAGACCAGCAGATTCTGATGAAAAAAGATTTCCCCCACATAGGGGATGTCCGCCAGCAGCGGAATCCGGAAGCTGGGCAGCACCTTGGGCGCTGCGATGCCGTTGTAGTCCTTTCCCAGATAACCGCTCAAACCGCCGGCAAAGATATTTAAGGCCAGACCGCAGATCACCTGGTGGACCCGGCAGGTGATGGACAGAAACGCGTGCACCAGGGCCAGCAGGCCGCTGCACAGCGCCCCGATGAGCACCGCCAGGATCAGGCTGTTGGTGTTGACCAGCGCGATAAAGGAAGCCGCCGCCCCGATCAGCATCATGCCCTCCAGCCCCAGGTTCAGGACGCCGGAGCGCTGTGTCATGATCTCCCCCAGCGCAGTGATCAGCAGGGGAGTGCCCTGGGCCACTGCGGCCGTCAATGTCGCCAATATAATCACTTGTACCATGACAAACCCTACCTTTCTTTCCAAACAATCCGGTAATTCATGAACATGGTTCCCGCCGCCACAAAGAACAGGATGGAACCCTGAATCATCTGCACCGTGGAGACCGGAAGCCCCAGCTTCTGGATGGTGTTGCCGCCCACTAACAGCGCTCCGAACAGGAAGGACACCAGCACCGCCCCCAGCGGGTGGCACTGGGCCAGATAGGCGATGGTCATGCCGGAGGGGCCCACCTGGGCCGCGAAGTTGGCCTGGAGGCGGTGGGTGATGCCGCACACCTCGGACATGCCCGATAGCCCCGCGATGCCGGCGCTGACGAACATCACGGCCAGCACATAGCGCTTCACCGGGATACCGGCGTACTCGGCCACCTTGGGATTGGTGCCGATCAGCTTGATCTCATACCCCCATTTTGTCTTTGCCAGGATAAACCAGAGGATTACCGCGATCACAATGCCGATCACCACGCCTGCGTGGATGCGCGTCCCGAAGAAGGTGGGCATCTCCCCAACCCTGGGGAATTTCGCCGTGCGCGGGAAGGCAAATCCCGTGGGATCCTTCCATGGCCCCTGGATCAGCCAGGACACAAACAGGGTGCCCACATAATTTAACATCAGGCAGGTGATCAGCTCGTTCACCTTCCATTTTACTTTCAGGATGGCCGGAATCAGGCCGTAAAGCCCGGCGCAGATAAACGCGGCCAGGAACGCGGCTGCCAGCGTGGTTTTCTTGTCATATCCCTGGAGGTGCAGCACCACGTAGGTGGCCGCGGCCGCCCCGATGTGGAGCTGGCCCTCGCCTCCGGCGTTCCAAATCTGCATCTTAAAGGCAAAGGACACGCCCACGGAAATGATCATTAACGGGATCATCTTTACCACGGTCTCTCCCAGGCCGTAGAGGGAGCCGAAGGCGCCTCCGAACATCACGTAGTACACCTTGAGCGGGGATTCCCCTGCCGCCAGCAGAAAGATGGCTGAGAACAGGAAGCCTCCCACAATGGACGCCACCGGCACCGCCAGCTTAAACCAGCCCGGCGTCTCCATGCGCTTGACTAACGCCAGCGATCTCTGCCGTTTGATTGTCTGTTCCATCACGCCTCACCCCCTAACCGGGCCGCCCCCGCCATCGCCATGCCGATCTGCTCCAGACCGACCTCGCCCGCGGGCAGAATCCCCATAAATGTTCCCTCGTACATCACCGCCACCCTGTCGCTGAGCTGGAAAATCTCGTCCAAATCCTCGGACACCAGCAGCACTCCGGCTCCCCGGTTCTTCTCCTGGACCAGAATCTTGTGGATGCTCTCCGTAGCCTTGATATCCAGCCCCCGGACCGGGTAGCTGGCCAGGATGACCGACGGGTTCTCCGCCGTCTCCCGGGCCAGAATCAGCTTCTGGGCGTTTCCGCCGGACATGCTCTGCACCAGGCTCTTCGGTCCGCCCACTTTGATCTCAAATTCCTCGATAAACCGTCCCGCCTGCTGCTCCAGCTTCCGGTAATTGAGCACGCCCCGCTTGCAGAACTCCGGCTTGCGGTAGCACTTTAAGCTGGCGTTCTCCGTCACGGTCATGGTCTTGATCAGCGCAAAGCCGTAGCGGTCCTCCGGGATAAACGCCACGCCGCGTTTGATCCGCTCTCTGGGCGAGGCCTTGGAGATGTCCCGGCCCCGGACCTCCAGGCGGCCGGAGACCATGGGCCGCAGGCCCGCCAGGGCTTCCATCAGCTCCTTCTGGCCGTTGCCCGACACGCCGGCGATCCCCAGAATCTCCCCCGCATACAGGTCAAAGCTTAAGTCATTCACCGCCTTCAGCTTCTTGTCGTTGAGCACCGTCAGCCCGCCGACCCTCAGGATCACCTCGTCCCGGGTGGTATTCTCAGTGTTGCGCCGCCCCATGGAGATTTCCCGCCCCACCATCAGCTGAGCCAGCTCCTTCTCCGTGGTCTCCTCCTTTTTCAGCGCCTTCACCAGGCGCCCGTCCCGCAGCACCGTGATCCGATCCGCGAACTCCATCACCTCGTTCATCTTGTGGGTGATGAAAATAATGGTGCAGCCCCTGGCGGCCATGCTGCGCAGGGTGCCGAACAGCTCCTTCACCTCGTCGGGAGTCAGAACCGCCGTGGGCTCGTCCAGAATCAGGATATTGGCCCGGCGGTACAGCACCTTTAAAATTTCCACCCGCTGCTGCTCGCCGATGGACAGCTGCCATATGGCGGAGGCGGGATTGATGTCGATTTTATACTCCTCGGACAGGGCCTTCACCTGCTGCTCCAGGGCCTGTTTTTTGAGGACCTTCACCTGTTCCATGCCCAGCACGATGTTCTCCGCCACCGTAAAGGGCTTCACCAGCTTGAAATGCTGGTAAATCATACCGATTCCCAGGGCCAGGGCATCCCCCGGCGATTTCATGGAGACCTGCGCGCCGTTGATGAGGATTTCGCCGCCGTCCGGCCTCAGCACGCCTGTGAGAATGTTCATCAGCGTGCTCTTTCCCGCGCCGTTTTCCCCCAGCAGCGCGTGGATTTCCCCTTTGTAGGCGGTGAAATCAACGTTATCGTTGGCCAGCGTGGCGGGAAACTCCTTGCGGATCTGTTTCATTTCTACCGTTGCAATTTCAGCCATTTACCTTCTTCCTTCCTGCTTGCGGCTCATATAAAAAATAAATGCCGGGGCGGGCCCTTTTGTATTTCTCCCTCCCCGGCGCCGTCCGATCCTTTCGCTGCCGTCCGATCAATCCACCGGCTTGTCCGCCCAGTTGTCCACCACGTTGGGCAGGAACCACTGCATGTTGTTGGCCGCCTCGCCGGTCAGCGACTCGCCCTCAGGCACGCGCAGCTTTCCGGTGTTGTCGTACAGCGGTCCCACAAACACTTCCGCGCCGTCCATGAATTTCTGCTTCTGCTCCTCAATCATGTCGATCACGTTCTGGGGAACCGCATCGCTGTAGTCCGCCAGGCTGATGGCTCCGTCGTTGATATCCAGCTCGCACCACGCGCCCTTGAAGGTGCCGTTGCGGACCGCCTCAACCTGCTTGGCCATCCAGGGCCCCCAGGTCCAGCAGTTGGAGGTGAGCTGCTGCGTGGGCGCAAATTCCCGCATATCCACGGAGCTGCCGATGAATTTCACGCCGCGCTCCTCGCACACCTGAGCCACCGCGGAAGAGCTCAGATCGATACAGATCAGATCGCAGCCCTGGTCGATCAGGGTGTTGGCGCACAGAGCGTCGGTGGTGGGATCGTTAAAGGAGTTGGACCACAGGGTAACCACCTTGGCATCCGGGTTCACGGACGCCACGCCCGCGGCAAAGCCGTTCAACTGCTTGATGGGGTCCGGGAAGGGGATGCTGGAGCAGTAGCCAATCTTATTGGCCTCCGTCATCTCGCCCGCCATCATGCCGGTCAGGTAACGCCCCTGCTCCAGCTTGGCGATGTACACGGACAGGTTGTCCTTGGTCTCGTAGCCGGAACCGTTGATAAAGACGATGTCCGGATACTCGTCCGCCAGGGCCAGCATATAGTCCAGGTAGTCGAAGGACGTGCCCACGATGATCTCGCAGCCGTCGTTTATAAATTCCCGCAGCACGCGCTCGCAGTCTGCGCCGCCGGCAATGTTTTCCACCTTGGTGGTCTCCACGTTCTCACAGTTCTCCTCCAGATACAATCTGGCGTTCTCGCTGGTCTGAGCCCAGGCGTCTGTGCTGATCACGTTGCTGAACAGAAAGCCGATCTTGATCAGACGGTTTGGGTCCTTGCCGTTTTCCGCAGCCTGGCTTTCCCCGCCGCTCTCAGCGCCAGCGGCCTCCGCCGCGGTCTGCCCGGCTTCCGTCTGGGCTTCTGTCCCGGCCGCCGTGGTCTCAGGCGCCTTTTCCTTACAGCCGCTTAACGCCATGGTCGAGACCATCGCCACCGCCATTAGTAAACCGATAAGCTTCTTTCCACACTTCTTCATCTTTATCCTCCTTTAATTTTACCCTGCCGCCGGCCGACGGGCCGACGGCAAATAATACCTTGCCTGATTGCCAAACACTTGCCGGCCAAAAACCGGCCGAAGCCCCGCGTGGACGTCCGCCGCGGCGCGGATTATGTACATTGTATATTGTATCCCTTATAAAAGCGCAGCCGTCACTTGGACAACCGGTGCAGGACGTAGAGCACATAGAGGTAAAACAGGTCCTGAAAGCTTCTGGGGTTCTTGCCGGTCAGTTCCTGGATTTTGTCCAGGCGGTACTTCAGGGTGTTGCGGTGAATGAACAGCTTCTGGATCACCTCCGCGGAGTTTCCGCTCTCCTGGATGTACATCTCCAGCGTCTGGAGCAGGTCTCCGTGCTGCGGCTGCTCAAAAAGCTCCAGCACGCCCTTGTTGACCTTCAAATCCTGGATTTTCGAGAGTGCGTAGGCGAACTCGTAGTCCCGGTAATCGTAGATGTTCTTCTGGGGGTGAAGGCGCTTGCCCGCGAACAGGGCGTTCTGGGCCACCACAAAGGAGCGGTTTAAGCTGTTCTCCACGCTGCCCACCGCGATCTTGATATCGTGAAACAGGGCCGCAACCTGGCGGAGCACCGACTCGTCGGTTCCCTCCCTGAGAATCAGCACCAGGCAGCTGTTGTTGTGGCAGAGATAGTAGTTGGGACTGGCTAAAATCCGCTCCACCGCCTTCTGGGCGCTGACGGGATTCCAGATTCCGTCCAGCACCACGGTATAGTAGGGCTGGGTCACGTCGATCCCCAGGCGCACGCCCCGGCGGATAAACGGCAGGTTGTACTCCTCCGTGTTGTTCAGCCACTCGGTCAGGTACTCGAAGTACATGACATAGCTGGTCTGATCGGGATTGTTGAAATAGGGCTGGCAGATCACGCTCTCTCCCACCGCCTTGGCGATGGAGGTCAAACGCTTGATCCGCTCCGGGTCCCCGGTCATGATGATGGCCCCCACGCAGATATCCCTGAAAAACAGGGGTGTGGCCGTGGTATTTCCCTCGTAATGGCGCTCATTGTAGGACTGAAGCTGGCTGGCCTGTTCGATGCACTCCTTGGCCAGTTTGGAGGATTTACCCAGGAACGCGGCGCTGGAGCTGGCGATGATGCAGCCGTTTTCGTCCGCCACGCTGACCCCCTTGGGCACGATCTCCATCAGTTCAAACACAATGTTCTGAGCCTGGGCTACAGACAAATATACGCTCATAGTTTATCCTCATTAGCGGGCCGCGTCCTCCAGGTGCCGGGGCGCGGATTTTTAGTATTCTGCGGCGGGCCTTATCATCCCTCCCAGCGGATTCGTTCCTGGTCGAAACGGTCCCCGGCCTTCTGCTTTGCGGCCGGATGTCCCACCGGGACCGCGGCAAAGGGAACCAGGTTCTGCGGCAGTCCAAACGCATCCCGGATGGCCTTCACCCGGTCCTCCCTGGGATACATGCCCAGCCACACGCCGCCCAGCCCCAGCTCCACGGCCTCGATGAGTATGTTCTCCACACAGGCGCTCATATCCTGAACCCACCAGGGGCTCTCCGGGGAGATCCTGCTCTGGTCCGCCATCACCACGATCACCGCCGGCGCATTCAGACAGCTCTTGGCGTAGGGGCTGGCGGCGGCCAGCGCTTGCCGTCCCGGCTCCGAGCGGACAACCAGAAATTCCCAGGGCTGTTCGTTCCTGGCCGACGGGGCCTGCATCCCCGCGCGGATCATGTTTTTAATCTGCTCCTCCGTCACCGGGTCCGGCGTGAACTCCCGGCAGGAGCAGCGGACGAATACGGCATCCGACATAAGCGCTTCCTCCTTATCGTGAAAGGAAGATACCATATTGTCCAGTATCTTCCCAAATATCCGTTGCTTTTTTGTCTATTATGATGATATCATATCATTTTGATCGACTTCTTTCAACGAAATATGACGCAAAATAAATATCTTGTTCAACTGCACAACCACTTGAAAATTTTTTTGTCCGCTTGCACGATGGAACCGATTTAGTGATAAGACAGGGTGATAAACAGCGATTAAACGGGCTTATACCCACAAAAAATTCCCGCGGCCGTCGTGGAAACAGCCGCGGGAATATATGAGGTGATCACATTGTGATGTCCTTTGATTTTGATATCCGCATGAAAATCAGGATCGACAGCGCGGTGAGCGTGGTCAGCACCGTGGACAGCGCGGCGGCCACCCCGTAATTCCCCCGGATTACCTCCGTGTAAATGGACACGGTCAGCGTCTTGGTCTTACCCGTATACAGGATAATGGCCGTGGACAGCTCCGTAATCATAGTCACCCAGCTCAGGATCGCGCCTGAGACGATGCCGTTGGCCATCATGGGGATGGTGATTGCGAAGAAGGTTTTCATCTTGGAGGTGCCGAGGCTGATGGACGCCTCCTCGATGGTGATGGGAATCTGCTGCAAAATCGCCACGCTGGAGCGTATGGTATAGGGCAGCCTGCGGATCACCAGGGCCGCGATCATGATCAGGAAGGTTCCGCTGATGATGAGCGGAGGCCGGTTGAAGCAGATCAGCATGGCGATTCCGATGACGGAGCCGGGAATGATGTAGGGCATCATGGAGATCAGATCCATGGTGTTGGTAGCCGCATTGCGCCTGCGAACCGCCAGATACGCGATCAGCACCGCCATCAGGATGATCACCACCAGCGCGCTGCCGGCGATCATAAAGGTGTTGATGATGGAACTGCCCATCTTGGAAAACGCCGTGCGGTAGCTGCCCAGCCAGTAGCCCTCCTTGAACACCAGGCCCTCCGTCCTCAGGAAGGAGGTGTAAATCACATAGCACTGGGGCACGATGGAGAGCCCCACCACAAAGTAGGAGTACACGTGGATCAGCACGCCGCGGACCCCCTTAAGCTCCTTGGACTCGATGGGGTGGAGGGCGTTCATGGTGAATGCCAGCTTGTTGGAAGCGTGCTTCTGGGCCATAAAGATCAGCGCCGTGATGATGATGGCGATGATGCTGATGGCGGCCGCGAATCCGTCGTCTCCGCTGACCTCGCCCATAAATTCATTGTAGATGAGCACCGGGAATGTGCGGTAGCCCTCGCCGATGAGCATAGGCGTGCCGAAATCCGCCAGGGCGCGCATGAACACCAGCAGGCTGCTGGCCAGGATGGTGGGCATGACCAGCGGGATGATCAGGCTGAAAAAACGCTTCACGCCGCTGCAGCCCAGGTTCTGGCAGGCCTCCATCAGGGACTGGTCGATATTCTTTAACGCGCCGGACACATAGAGGAACACCAGGGGGTACAGCTGCAGGGTCAGCACCACCAGGATGCCCGCAAAGCCGTAGATATTGATTCCCTGGATGTTGAACGTGTTCTTTAAGAACGTGGTCACCACACCACTTCTGCCCATCAGAAGAATCCAGGAGTAGGCCCCGATAAACGGTGCGGACATGGACGACAGGATGATCAGAATCCTCAGAACCCCGTTGCCCTTAATCTTGTACATGGTAAAGAAATACGCCAGAGGAGCGCCCAAAAGCAGCGTGGTGACGGTGGTGCACAGGGTCACCTTCAAGCTGTTTACCAGCGTTCCGAAATAGTATTTCTTGCCGAAAAATTTGCTGAAATATCCCAGCGTGAATACGCCGTTGGGGTCATACACGGAGCGCCGGAGCAGATTCACCATGGGATACAGCAGAAAGATCGCGTAGGCTCCCAGCAGTGCGATGGTAATATAACCCCAAACGTCCAGTTTGAATTTACTCTTCATCGTCCTCCACTCCCACTAAGTAATTGCGGCTGCCGTCCTCGGAGAGGATGTTGATCTTCTCCTGCTTCACGGTCAGGGAAATTTTTGTCTGCGGTTTGATAATGTGGTCAATGGTGGACTCCTGAATGATGTCCACGCGCTCGCCCGTGGCAAGCCGCACATTGTAATGCGTGTTCAGGCCCAGGAAAATGCTGCTCTCCACCACAGCCTCCACCGCTCCGGGCAGTCCCGACTCGTGGATGACAAACTCCTCCGGGCGCACGGAAACCTTCACAGGGTATGTACCGCGGCTCAGGCCCTTCAGGCCCGTGATATCGGCGCCACAGGTCTTTGCCATTACCAAGCCGCCGGTCCCGTTTTCCCCCACGGTCAGGGTGCCTTCCACAATGTTGGTGCGCCCGATAAAGGTGGCGGTGAACAAGTTTTTCGGCCTCTGGTACAGCTGCTGGGGCGTGCCGATCTGCTGGATCACGCCGTGGTCGAACACGGCGATCCGGTCGGAGACAGCCATGGCTTCCTCCTGATCGTGGGTCACATAGACGGTGGTGATGCCCACCTGGTTCTGGATATCCTTGATCGCGGAGCGCATCTCCACCCGCAGCTTGGCGTCCAGGTTCGAGAGGGGTTCATCCATCAACAGCACGTCAGGATGGATCACCAGCGCCCGGGCCAGGGCCACGCGCTGCTGCTGTCCTCCCGAGAGGCGCTCCGGCAGCCGGTCCTTGTACTCCTCGATCTGCATGAGCTTCAGATACTCGTCCGTCCGGCGTTCCATCTCCTCCTTGGTGCACTTGCGGTTCTTCAGGCCGAAGCCCACGTTCTGGCGCACGGTCAGATGGGGGAATATGGCGTAGTTCTGGAACACCATGCCGATATTGCGCTTGTTGGGCTCCACGTCGTTGATCCGCTTCTCATTAAAATAAAAATCCCCGCCCTCAATACTGTTAAAGCCGGCGATCATGCGCAGAAGCGTGGTTTTTCCGCACCCGGAGGGGCCCAGGAGGGTGAAAAACTCACCCTCCCGAATGTCCAGCGACAGATCCGGAATCACCGTGTTGTTTCCGTATTTTTTAACCGCGTGGCTGATCTTGATTGCAACACTCATGTTATATCTCCTCCAGAGGCCTAATTTCTATATTTACTGCAGACTTGCAAACAAATCTTTGTAGCGCTCGACAATCTCGTTCTTGTGCTCCGCGATGTAGGCGATATCCTCGTTGATGGTGTGAATCTCGCCGATGGGTGTCAGGGTCTTGCTGGGGATGGAGGCGATGATCGGGCGGATGGTCAGGTTATCGCCAAACTGCTGCTGAACCTCGTCGGAAATCAGGTAATCGATGAACAGCTTCGCATTGTCCATATTCTTGGCTCCCTTGATGATGGCCGCGCCGCTGGGCAGGTATACCGCGCCCTCGCTGGGGAACACGATCTCAACCGGCGCACCGTCCGCCACCAGGGTGGCGCAGGGATCCTCATAGGTCAGGCCCACGGTGTACTCGCCGTCCGCAACGCCCTTGTACACTGCGCTGGAGCCGGACAGCACCTTGCCGTCCCACTGCTCAATCAGCTTGCCCACGAAATCCCAGGCCGCGTCGTCGTCATATCCGCCCTTGGCCAGCAGGATGTTGGTCAGCTGCGCAAATGCGCTGGAGGAGGTGGCGGGATCGCAGGTGGCGATCTTTCCCTTTAACTCAGGATTCAGCAGATCGTCGTAGCTCTCAATCTTGATATCTCCAATCAGGTCCTTGTTCACCAGCAGGCAGCTGCCGTTGATGGTGTAGTTGGTGTAGAAGCCTGTTGTGTTCTGAAATTCCTCCGGAAGGTTCTTGTCGTTGGGAGACACATACTCCTCGAACAAATCCGGGTTCTGTTTGTAAATCGCATAGTTAACGCCGCCGAAGTCGATGTCCGCGTAGGGATCGTTGGCCTCGGAGGTCAGCCGCTTGATCAGCTCTCCGGCGCCTGCGGAAATCACTTCCACCTCGATGCCGTACTTCTCCTCAAAGCCTGGGATCACGTTGTTCATGATGCCCTCGGAGTTGGGGGAATACACGACCAGCTTTCCTCCGGTGGTCTTCGCTTCCTCCGTTTTCTCTTCTCCGGCGCTCTCGGCCGCTGTCTCGGCTTTTGACTCCGCCTGTGTCTCGGCCTTTGTCTCCGCTGTGGTCGGTGTGCTACCGCCGCCGCACGCCGTAAAACCCGCTGCCATAACCGCTGCCAATACCCCTGCTAAATAACGTTTCTTCATAACTAATAACTCCTCCTTTTGATAATCATAGTTGACTATGTCCAGCTCTGTCTGAAAAAACACAGCCATACCTTTCCCGTAGTCCTATATTATCATACCAATTATGCAAAATCAACACAAAAGACGAAAAAATTTTTTATTTTATATATAATTACAATATAAAAATAAATTTTTCTTTTATTCTTGTGTTTTCTCTTTTAGTAATTTATAATAATAAAAGCGGCTCTGGCATTGTCGGTCTCCATACATTTCCCGTATGCGACATTCTATTATGTTTAATTCGGAGGTGCTAAAATGAGTAATTTTTTAGAGCAGGTTCACAAAAAGCTGATTGTTTCCTGCCAGGCTTTGGAAAATGAACCGCTCCACAGTTCCTATATTATGTCCCGTATGGCCTACGCCGCCATGCTGGGGGGTGCGGCCGGCATCCGCGCAAACACGGTGGAGGATATCAGAGCGATCCGTGAGACCGTGGATCTGCCGGTGATCGGCATCATCAAACACGTATACGGGGACTGCCCGGTTTTCATCACGCCCACGGAACGCGAGGTGGATGAACTGGCGGCCTGCGGCGTGGACGTGATCGCCCTGGACGCCACCAGCAGGCCCCGCCCGGACGGCGTAACCCTGCCCGCCCTGTTCTCCGCCATCCGCCGGAAGTACCCAGACCAGCTGTTTATGGCGGACTGCTCCACCTACGAGGACGCGGCCGCGGCCAGGGATATGGGCTTTGACATTGTAGGCACCACCCTGCGCGGCTACACCGCTGAGACAGCCGGGACGGCCATCCCGGATATGGATCTGATCGCCCGCCTGGGGCAGACCATGGGGATCCCGGTGATTGCCGAAGGCGGGATCTGGACGCCGGAACAGCTCCATGATATACTCTCTATGGACGGCATCCACGCGGCCGTGATCGGCGGCGCCATCACCCGGCCCCTGGAAATCACCAAGCGCTTTGTGCAGGCCATCCGGCAGTAAAAAGACATATATTACATTTGGAGGTAACTTATGGCGGACGTCAACCTGATCGATAAAATCCTCTCGTCCTACAGTCATTTCACCAAGCTGGAAAAAAAAGTAGCGGATTTCGTGCTTGCAAATCCTCAGGAGGTTCTGGATCTGACCATCAGCGACCTGGCGGAGCGCTGCGGTGTGGGAGACACCACCGTGTTCCGTTTTTGCCGTTCCCTGAAGCTGGGCGGCTACCAGGATTTCAAATTGTCCCTAGCCCTCAGCACCCATTCCCGTGAGATGTTGGATATCAACGCCAATGTGGATGTGGCGGATTCCAAGGATATCCGGGAAATCTCCCAGAAAATTCTGTCCGTGTACACGGCTGCGCTCAGCCATGCCTTCAATTATCTGAACTTTGACGCCGTAAGCCGGACCGTGGACCAGATCATGTCCGCGAACCAGATTTATCTGTACGGCTTCGGCGGCTCCGCCATCACCTCGCTGGAGATGCAGAACAAGTTTCTGCGCCTTATGCCCAACATCTCCTTCACCAGCGATGCGCACATGCAGCTGACATCCGCCGCGCTGCTGCGCTCCGGGGACCTGGCCATCATCTTCTGCAATTCCGGCATGACCAAGGACTGCATCCAGATCGCCAAATCCGCCAAAGAGTCCGGGGCCACCACGGTGTTTATCACCAGCTTCTTAAAAACGCCGGCAGCGCCCTACACGGACATCCTCCTGCAGTGCGGAGCCAGAGAAGGCCCCATGCAGGGCGGCTCCATCTCGGCCATCGCCTCGCAGATGTACATGGTGGACATTCTCTACGCGGAGCTGTTTCGGAGAATGAACGGGGACGCGGAGAAAAATAAGCAGAAAACCTCTTGGGCCATCGCGGAAAAGATGCTGTAAAACCGCAGTTTCCCACCCTGGGCCGGCCGCTTAAGCGGCACGGCTGCTCCCCGCCCCGGCGCATACCTGCCGGGCGCGCAAAAAAAGACAGAGGCACGGCGAATCACCTGCTGGTGACGGGACCGTGCCTCTGTCTTTTAATCTGTTTATGTGCGCAGCATGCGCCGCATCAGCTCTCGTCCTCCCGGCCCGGGCAGAACTCCCGCAGGAAGCAGCCGCCGCATTTGGGGCGCCTGGCAATGCAGACGGTGCGACCCAGGGTGATGATGTGGATATTCCACAGAATCCAGTGATCCTCCGGCAGCGCCTTCATCAGATCCTGCTCGATCCTGACCGGGTCCTCCTGCGCGGTCAGCCCCAGCTTGCGGGAAATCCGCTTTACATGGGTGTCCACCACGATACTCGGCTCGTTGTAAATATTTCCGCGGATCACGTTAGCGGTCTTTCGGCCCACCCCGGCCAGAGCCGTCAGCTCCTCGATGGTCCTCGGCACCTCCCCGCCGTGCTTTTCCACCAGATCGCGGCAGCAGGCGATGATATTTTTGGCCTTCATGTGGTAAAAGCCGATGGAGTGAATGTCCTGCTCCAGCTCTTTCAAGTCCGCTCCGGCGAACTTTTCCAGGGTGTCGTATTTTTGAAACAGGTCCGCGGTGACAATGTTGACCCGGGCATCCGTGCACTGGGCGCTCATGATCACAGCGATCAGCAGCTGCCACGGGGTCTCATAGTTTAAGTAGCAGCGGTATTCCGTGCCGTACTCACGGTCCAGAGCGGCCAGTATCTTCTGAATCCGCTCCGCCTTTTGCGCTTTTGTCTCTCGTTTCGCCATCTGATGTGGGTTCCTTTCTACAGCAATCCCGCAGCCCGCGCGCTACGGCGCGGCGCTGTTTATTTTATGTCGACTTACAAATTCAGGCAGTACGTCCTGGCGTTATAATCCAGGGGATCTCGGTCGCGGTAGTCGAACAGCACCAGGGAGCCGTCCCTCATGCCTTCCATGTGGGTCATCCGCTGAAGCTGGCGCCCGTCGCAGCTCCCATACCCCTTCAGATAGCGGGGCGCATCCGCCTCTGCCCGGTAAAACTCCCGCATCCGCTCCTTGAACGGCCCCTGATCCCGGGCAAATTCCGGCCTGCTCTTGGAATTTTCCCGCAGATACAGGTCGAAAACCAGCTCGTCCCGGTAAATCTCCCTCCGGCCGCCGTCCTCCGTGAGGCCGCAGATCATCCTCCACAAAATCTCATAGCGTGCGATCCGGCTGTGATTTACGCCGGCGTACCCCTGCTCCCGGTAGAACCCGGCCATGTGTAAAAACATGTGGTAGGGTGTGGAAAACTCTTCCCGCAGCAGGGCCAGGGTGTGGACAAACTGGCGGCTGTTGTAGTGTATCTCCACCATCTCCTCCACGGCCTTTAGCTCCAGCAGCTCCCCGTAGGACAGCCATCTGGTGGAGAGCACCTCGTAGGGCGGCCTGCCGGAATAGACCAGGCCGTAGGACTCCGCCATTTCCGCCATGTAAGAGCCTTTAAGCACCTTCAAAAAGCCCAGCTGCAGCTGCTCCGGCTCCATTTCATACACCTGGTTAAAGGACTCCTGAAAACGCTCCAGGCCCTCATAGGGCAGGCCGGCGATCAGGTCCAGGTGCTGGTGGATGTTGTGCCAGCTGTTGATGCGGGCTGTAATCCGGCCAATCCCCCCGATATCCGTGCGCCTGCGTATCTCGTGCAGCGTCTCCGAGTTGGTGGACTGCACGCCGATCTCCAGCTGCGCCAGGCCGGGGCGCATCTTCTCCAGAACCGCCATCTCCTCCTCGCCCAGCAGATCGGCGGCGATCTCAAAGTGGAAGTTGGTCACTCCGTTGTCGTGCTCCAGAATGTAGCGCCAGATAGCCAGGGCGTGGCTTTTCTTGCAGTTGAAGGTGCGGTCCACAAATTTCACCTGGGGCACCTTTTTCTCCAGAAACCAGTCCAGCTCCCGTTCCACCAGGGGGAGCGGCCGGAAGCGCAGAGCCTTGTCCACGGAGGAAAGGCAGTAGGAGCAGGAAAAAGGGCAGCCTCTGCTGCTCTCATAGTAGATGATCCGGTGTTCCAGATTCCCGGTTCCCAGCTTCTCGTAGGAAAATGGAAATGCTCCCATGTCGGCCGCAGGCCCGGCGGGTGTCTCGCAGATGCCGCCGTCCGGGCCGCGAAAGGCCAGGCCGGGAATCTCCGTGAGGCCAAGGTCCCCGGTTCCCGGGGCGGCCCCCCTTTGCCCGCCCGCCGCCTGCGCGCGCTCATAGGCGCACACCAGCCGGTAAAAGGTCTCCTCGCCCTCCCCCTTCATCACCCCCCGCACCGTGGGCAGGGAGCGCATCAGGGCTTGACAGTCAAAGGACACCTCCGGCCCGCCCAGCCAGATATCCGTATCCGGCAGCACCAGCGCCAGGTCGGCGATCAGCTCCCGGATAAAGGATATATTCCAGATATAGCAGGAAAATCCCACCGCCTCCGGCCGCCTGCGGTAAATGTCCTGCAGCACCTGCTCCGGCTGGTGGTTGATGGTGTACTCCGCCAGCTCGATTTCCACCTCCCCACCGGCTTTGCGGGACTCTGCGTATGCCTTCAGGCTGTAGATTCCCAGGTTGGAGTGAATATATTTGGCGTTCACCGCCGCCAAAAGGAATTTCATGGCTTACACCTCGATCTCAATCTTCCGCCCGGTGGACTGATACTGATAATAGCGCACCCCCGCCGCGTTCAGCATACGCTTGGAAGCGCGCACCGCCGGGGTATCGGCATACTTGTCCTGGCCGTACACAATGGTCTTGATGCCGGCCTGGATGATCGCCTTGGCGCACTCATTGCAGGGAAACAGGGTCACGTAGAGCTTGCTCCCCTCCAGGCTTCCGCCCCGGTAGTTGAGAATCGCGTTCAGCTCGCTGTGGGTGGAGTAGAAATACTTTGCGT
Source organism: Enterocloster asparagiformis (assembly GCA_018380885.1). GTDB lineage: Bacteria > Bacillota > Clostridia > Lachnospirales > Lachnospiraceae > Enterocloster. The sequence continues at coordinate 305,901 of JAGZSY010000004.1, read as the reverse complement.
TGTAGGGGTCCTCCCCCTCGCTCTCCTTTCCCCAGGGGAACTCATCGTCGGAGCAGCCTTTGGGGAAACCGTTGTAGCCCATGGAGAGAATCTTGTTGTCCGGACTCACAATGCAGGCGCCCACCTGGGTGCTGGGGTCCTTTGACCGCTTTCCCGCCAAAATGGCCACCCCCATAAAATACTCGTCCCATGTAATATAATCCGTGCGTTTTCCTGACATCGCCGTTACCTCCTCAATCCATTATTTCAAGTATAGCCTGCCGCCGGCCTCAGATCGTCCTGCCGGCCGCGGGACCGTTTCCCTCTATCATAGAACAATTTTAGCAAAATTACAATCACATGTAAATCGCAGGTATTTTCCAGCAGAAGCCCCCGCCATGGACGCCCCGCCCTCCTTTGCGGACAAGGCCCGATCAGATTTAACGCAGAAGCGCCTCCACAGGCCGCTTTTTAGTCCGGCTCATGGAGGCGCTTTTTATTCCTTCTATATCAAGTTCTTTTCCCACACCGCCGGCCGGGCCGCGGCGGCTCACTTCTTCTCCACAGTCTTAGTCACGATCACGTCGCTCCCCAGACCCAGCACATTCCCGATCACCACTGTCCCGGCTTCCACCGGCGCTTCCAGGGCGATCTGTTTGATCTGGTCCATCACGGCAAAAATCTTTCCCTTGGGAATCGCTCTGGTCAGCCTGACGCTGGCTAGGGGCAGTTCCCCTCCCCGCACCAACACCGAGGTCGCAATATTCCTCTGCGGGTCCGTCAGCTCCTGATTCACATAGTCCTTGCCCTTGGGACAGGCGGCGCCCTCTATGGAAATCACCCTGCCGTCCTCAATCTCCGCCGAAATCTCGCACCCGTTGGGGCAGATAATACACGTGAACTCTCTCAGCATTCCACACTCACCTCCAGATCCTTGCCCCCGCTCATCTGATCCGCCTTGATGGTCATCTGGATCATTTCCGCCGGAATGGCTTTTTTCATCTTCTTTGCCGCGATCTCCGCCCCGCCCTGGCGCACCACGATGCGGCAGTTCTTTAACGGCCGGTTCACGCGCATGGACAGCTTAAAGGACCTTGTGCCGCTCACCCGCTGGGGCACCGTGTGGTTGATATTCCCATCCGTGTGCACAGCGATGGGGCACTCCGGCAGACGTCCCTCGCGCACATACTCGGCCGCGCTATTTGCCAGGTCCTCGGCCTCCATGGACACGAAATCCACCAGATCGTGGACGTGCAGCACATTGCCCGCGGCAAAAATGCCCTCCACATCCGTCTGGAAATGCTCGTCCACCAGCGCCCCCCTGGTACGTCCGTCCAAGGTCACCCCGGCGTCCAGGGACAGCTCATTCTCCGGGATCAGCCCCACGGAGAGAATCAGCGTGTCGCAGGTGTACTCCCGCTCCGTCCCCGGGATTGGCTTCATATGTTCGTCCACCCGGGACACCGTCACCCCGGTCAGCCGCGCGTCCCCGTGTATCTGCGTCACCGTATGGCTCAGATACAGCGGGATGGCATAATCGTTCAGACACTGTTCAATATTCCGGGGCAGGCCGCTGGGATAGGGCTGAATCTCAAACACCGCCTGCACGTGCGCTCCCTCCAGAGTCAGGCGGCGGGCCATGATCATGCCGATATCGCCGGACCCCAGGATCACCACCTCCCTGGCCGGCATGGTATTGTACAGGTTCATATACGCCTGGGCCACCCCGGCGGTGAACACCCCGGCGGGCCGCTCCCCGGGAATCCCCAGGGCGCCCCTGGTGCGCTCCCTGCAGCCCATAGTCAGAATCACAGCCTTGGCCTTCCATCGCACCAGGCCCGCGGACGAGACCGCGGTGACCACCTTGCCGCCGGATACCTCCAGCACCGTGGTGTCCGTGACATAGGGGATGCCCAGTTCCTTCACCTGATCGATAAAACGCTGGGCGTACTCCGGCCCGCTGAGGGTGGTCTTAAACCGCGTCAGCCCGAAGCCGTCGTGTATGCACTGGCGCAGGATTCCGCCCAGCTGCTTCTCGCGCTCGATAATCAGCAGGTTGACAATCCCCTGCTCATGCAGCTTTACCGCGGCCGCCAGACCGGCCGGGCCGCCCCCCACAATAATTACGTCCACATTTCTCATCTCCATCACCGCACCTCCCCGCGGACCTTGCCGAAAAACATCTGTGAGCCCTGCCTGGCATAGCGCACGTCCGTCTCCTGTTTGCCCAGCTCTTCCTCGATCATTTTGGCGATGCGCATCTGGCAGTAGCCGCCCTGGCAGCGCCCCATCATGGAGCGGGTCCTGTATTTGATGCCCACCATGGTGTCCACGCCCAGCGGATTGTGGATGGCCTGGAGTATCTCCGCCCTGGTCACCTTCTCGCAGCGGCAGATCACCTCGCCGTAGTCGGGATTTTCCGCAACCAGGCGGGCCTGCTCCTCCAGGGACTGCTCCGCAAAGCGGACAATGCCCCTGCGCACCGGGTTAAAGCCGTGGTTGGGCTTTAGCGCCTCCCGCTCCTTCATAAGTTCAATGGCGTACCGCGCGATGGGTACGGCCGCGGTCAGGCCCGGGGACTCGATGCCCACCAGGTTGATGGCACGGGGCGCCAGGTCGTCCCGAATCTCGATCTTAAAATCCTGGATCACGCCCTGATCGTCCACCCACTTGGGCAGAATACCCGAATAGTTGCGTATGTAGTCCGACTTGCGGATGCAGGGCCACAGGTCGGAGGCGCTCTTTGCCAGGTAATCCATATTCTCCTGGGGAACCCCGTAATAGCTAAAATCCGTCACCGTCTCAGCGTTGGGCCCGATGATCACGTTCCCGTCCGTGGTGTTGGTCACATGTATCCCCATGTAGGTGTTGCTGGGCACCGGATAAACCGGCATGGGCAGAAGGGGCCCGGTCCGTTTGTCCAGGATGATATAATCGCCCTTGGAACCGATCACCTTGTACCCTTTGATCCCCAGCATATCGGAAACCCTGCCGCACCCCAGGCCCGCGCTGTTGACCACCCAGCGGGTGTAAAACGTTCCCCGGTTGGTCGTCAGGCGGTAAATACCGTCGTCGTCCCGGTCGATGGCCGTCACCTGGTGGTCCAGATAGTAGTCCACCCCGTTGTCGTGGGCGTTCTCCGCCAGGGCGATGGTGTAGTTGAAGGGGTCCAGGATACCGCTGTTGGGCGAAAACATGGCGAACTCTCCCACCACCGCGGGCACCAGCTCATGAAGCTTTTCCTTGTCAATGATCACCAGCCCCCTGGCCCCGTTGGCCTCTCCCTGCTTCAGCGTGCGCTTCAGGGTTTCCATATCCTCCCCGGTATTGCCCACCAGCACCTTTCCGCAGCGCTGGAATCTGAAATCCAGCTCCCGGGACAGCTGGTCCATCATCCTGTTTCCTTCCACGCAGAGCCTCGCCTTCAGCGTCCCGGTGTCGTAGGCGAAACCGCCGTGAACCACCGCGGAATTCCGCCCGCTGGTCTCGTAGCAGACATCCAGGTTCTTCTCCAGCACGCCGATCTTCAGCTGGTACCTGGCCATTTCCCTGGCAATGGCGCTGCCGACCACGCCTCCGCCTACAATCAATACATCATACCGTTGTTCCATTTCTTCCGCCCCTCCTGATCTCTGTGGCATTCATGATTTGTTCTGAATATAGGCAATACATTCATCCCATGAATATAGTCTATTTTTACCACATTTGTCGGCATTAGTCAATAAAAAAATGGGATGAATCGCATTATTCATCCCATGAATTATTAAATATTCTGTTCATTCACATACCGGTTCTGGTTGTACATCAGATGGAAATACATGGCCTGCTGGGCTTCCACGGCCTTTTTATCCCGGATCGCCTCGAAAATGGCCCGGTGGGAGACCAGGGTCTGGTCATACTCAGTCTCCTTCACCGCGCTGGCGAACACCCGCACGCCGTCGGTGATCACCGGAACCAGGTTGGACATCACCGTGTTGTGGCTGCAGGCGGCGATCTGCGCGTGAAACTGCGAGTCCTTTTCCGCGTAATCCTTCCGCTCCCGCACCAGCGCCTCCACCTGGTCCAGAACCTGCTCCAGCCGGTCCAAATCCTCCTCGGTGGCGTTCTGGGCGGCCAGGGCCGCGATGGGCGGCTCCAGAATCAGCCGCACCTGCAGCAAATCCCTGGTCAGCTGGCCTGTGTCCTCCATCATGGAGAAGCCCAGGGGGTCGTCTGGAATGCCGTTTTTCTCCGAGATAAAGGTGCCGGAGCCCTGGCGGATGGTCACAATGTTCCTGGACATGAGAATCCGCAGCGCCTCCCGCACAGTATTGCGTCCCACGCCCAGCACCTCGGACAGCTCCATCTCCGTGGGCAGCTTGTCCCCGGGCACATATCCCTTTTCCTGAATCATCCGCACCAGCTTCTGGGCGGTGATCTCTCCTAGCGTCTGCTTTTCCATGGATCCCTCCTTTTTAATACCGCCTGCGTTTTGACATTCAGAACGCGGGCCGGCCTCGCCGCTCCTGCGTTACACCCGCTCGATATGGTATCCCGCGGCCTTGGACAGGCGGTTCATGATCGCCTGGCCCAGATGGTCCTCGGAAAAGCTCTCGGAGAAGATAAAGTCCACCTTCAGATCGTCAAATTCCCGCAGCACTGCGTACAGGTTGTGGGCCACCGTCTCCTTCTTCGCCCTGGCGCCGATGCTGCGCACCACGCCGCCCTGGTATCGCTCCCGGGACTCGTCGGTGCAGATGATGCCCACCCGGTTCCCGGCCTCCAGCTTTTCCTTTGCCAGCTGGTTCACCCGCTGGATCATACGCTCCACAGCCTCCGCGGCCTCGCCCTGATCCTCCGACGGCTCCACCAGCGTCAAATCCGCCTTGGGCGCATAGTGCCTGTACTTCATCCCCGGCGCCTTGGGCTTCACGTCCGGGCTCATGGGGCCCAGGATCGCCGGGTCCACCTTCACCTCGCCCAGCACCTCCCGCAGCATCTCCATGGTGACGGCCCCCGGCCGCAGCACGGTGGGAATCCGGCACGACACGTCCACAATGGTGGACTCCACGCCGATGCCCACCGGGCCGCCGTCGATGATCATATCGATGCGCCCGTTCATGTCCTGCCAGACGTGGTCCGCCGTGGTGGGGCTGGGCCGCCCGGAGGTGTTGGCGCTGGGCGCGGCCACCGGCACCCCGGCCAGGGCGATCAGGCGGTTGGCCACCGGATCGCTGGGCATCCGGATCGCCACCGTATCCAGGCCGCCGGTGGTGCCGTAGGGCACGGCCGCGCTCTTGGGGAAGATCATAGTCAGCGGTCCCGGCCAGAACGCCTCCATCAGCTTCCGCCCGTTCTCAGGTATGTACTCCACAAGAGGCTCCACCTCCTCCGGGCTCGCCACATGGGCGATCAGCGGATTGTCCGACGGGCGCCCCTTGGCCTCGTAGATTTTCCTGGCCGCCGCCTCGTCCAGGGCGTTGGCTCCCAGGCCGTACACCGTCTCCGTGGGAAACGCCACCAGGCCGCCCTCCCGCAGTATCTCCGCCGCCTCCAGGAGCTCCTTGTCCCGTATTCTGGCTGTATCTTCAATTTTAATTCGCTTTGTCTCCATCTTCGTGTTCCTCACCCGCCGGCATTGGGCCGCAGACCGCCGCTGCCATTGCATTCAAGCAATCGCCCGCAGGCTGTGCCAGCGGCCCATTGCATTCAAACAATCGCCCGCAGGCTGTGCCAGCGGCCCATTGCATTCAATCATAATCCGCAGGGCGGAAAATCCCCCTGCGGACACAGTTCCGGTTTCATTTTAACACCCGACGGGCGGAAAGTAAAGCCTATGAATCCTGGGGATTCATAGGCTGTGCGGGCTGACCCGGCCGTTTACAGATTTGCGCCTCCCACCAGAGCCGGGTTCACGTCCCGGCTCCCGGGCAGAATCTCAAAGGGCCTGACAAAGTCCTCCGCCATGGAGGCCCGGCGCGCCATGGCGGACAGAAGGTCAAAGCACGCCTCCCCCATTCCGCCGCCGAACACATAGACGTCCGGTTGGAACAGAAGGCCGAAATTCCACAGCGCGCTGCATAGCTCCTTCTCCACCCGGGCCAGCAGACCTGCTGCGGCCGGCTCCCCGGCTTCCGCCCCATTTACAGCCTCCATAAAGTCCTGATAGCCCGCCTGCTTTGCCCGCCTGTGGAGGGCCGTGCCGGACAGCAGGCTCTCCATGCACCCGTCTCTGCCGCAGTAGCAGCCGCTCCTCTCCCCTCCTATAATTATATGCCCCAGCTCCGGATGGTATCTGCCACCGGTGCGGTACAGCTCCCTGCCGTTCCAGAACGCAGCGCCGATGCCCGTGCCGAAGGTGATCATCATCACCCGCCGCTCTGACAGCCCCTGAAGGCGGATTTCCCCCATCAGCGCCCCGTTGGCGTCGTTTTCCAGCTTTACTGGAACGGAGAGCTCCCGCTGCAGGGCCGCGGCAATGGGATAATGCTCCCAGTCCGGAAGCGTGTAAGGATTTTCAATGGTCCCCCGCTCCGTATCCACCGGCCCGGCGCAGACGATACCGGCGCCGCTAAGCTGTGACAATTCGATGCCCGCCCGGCCGCACTGCCGTCTCAGAATCCGTCCGATCTGTGCCACCGCGGCCGCCGGATCCGGGGCGCGGCTGGGAATGCGCTCCTGCTCCGCCACCTGCCGTTGATTTTTAACCAGCCCCACCGCAATCTTGGTGCCTCCCATATCCAGGGCCGCATGCCATCTGTCCCCCATATGTATCTCCTCTGTCCCTTCCTTTTATTCCCGTGTGTCCAGCTGCTTCTGGAGCAGAACCGCGCCGATGATGATGGCCCCCTTGATGGCCGACACCAGGAAGGTGGGAACGCCCAAAAGGTTCATCATATTGTTGATCAGGCCCAGCGTCAGGGTTCCGAACACAGTGCCGATAATGCGCCCGCGGCCGCCGGACATGCTGGTTCCGCCGATGACCACCGCTGCGATGGCATCCATCTCATAGGACGTGCCGGAGGAGGCGGAGTTCATGCTGCCCAGCCTGGAGGCCTCCACAATGGCCGCGGTTCCCACCAGGGCGCCGGATATCACATAGGTGGCGATCTTTACCTTGGCGGTGTTGATCCCGGACAGCTTGGTGGCCTTCTCGTTGCTGCCCACCGCATACACATGGCGCCCCATGGCAGTCTTGTTGGTAAAGACCGCCATAAGCGCGGCCAGCAGCAGCCAGTATATGATCGGAAGCGGTATCGCCCCAAACAGCCGCGTGTTAGAGATCGCGATAAATGGCTCTGCGCAGTCCCCCTTGGCCAGGATGCCGCCTCCCTTGAAAAAATACTGTGATACGGACCGGAAAATACTCATGGTGCCCAGGGTCACGATAAAGGCCGGGATGCTGCATTTTGCAATCAGCGCGCCGGCGCAGAGCCCCATGACCGTTCCCGCTCCGATGCCGGCAAGAATGCCCAGGGGAATGCTCTGGGTGGCGTTCATCACGGAGATTGCGATCAGACCGGTGGCCGCCAGCTGAGAGCCTACGGACAGATCGATTCCGCCGGTGATAATGATGATCGTCATGCCCAGGGCCACGATTCCGATAATGGAGTTGTTCAGGAAAATATTGGTAATATTGCGTATATTCAAAAATGTGGTCCCCTTCAGCGCAACTGCGATCACAAACAGCAATACCAGTGCGACCAATGCGCTGTTTTCGCCCAAATACTTTTTCAGATTTTTATTTTTCTTATTCATAATCGGTCTCCTCTTACAGTTTTCCGCCGGTGGCAACCACCATGATCCGTTCCTCGGAAAATTCATCCCGGCTGAACTCTCCCCTGACCTGTCCATGGAACATCACGTAGGAACGGTCGCAGAGCATCATAATCTCCTGGGCCTCGCTGGAGAGCACCACAAAGCTGACTCCGCCTTTGGCCAGATCCATGATAATATTGTAAATTTCCAGTTTTGCACCAATATCCACGCCCTGGGTGGGATTGTCCAGGATCACCAGAAACGGTTTCGCACCCAGGGCTTTGCCCAACACGACCTTCTGCTGGTTTCCCCCGGAAAGGGAGGTGATCAGCTGGTCCAGGCTGTGCACCTTGATATTCAGGCTTTTCACGTAACCCTCGTTGTTCTCTCTGACCGCCCGGCCGTCGATCAGGCCGCCCCGGCTCATGCGCTTCAGGATGTTGACCGACATGTTATCCCCCACGGACATGTCCTTGATAATACCATTCTCTTTCCTGTTCCTGGGAACATAGGAGATTCCCGCCGCCTGGGCCTTGGACGTGGTGTTAAAATGCATCTCTCTCCCTTTGACAAATATCTGCCCGTCATAGGAATCATTACACCCGTAGACCGTGGCGAACAGCTCGCTTCTGCCGTCTCCCAGCAGTCCGGTCACGCCCAGAATCTCTCCCTGGCGCACCGTCATGTTCACATTCTCAAACTCCCGGTCGCGGCTGAGATTTCTAAGCTCCAGCACCACATCCCCCAGGGACCGCTCGATGTAAAGGTCGTCGTAGCGCAGCTCCTTGCCCACCATGTAGCCGGCCAGCTTCTGCTCCGTCACCTCCCCGGTCATAGCCCCGGTAGCCACCACCACGCCGTCCCGCATCACTGTGTAGCTGTCGCAGATTTCCACCACCTCGTTGAGCTTGTGGGAAATGAACACAAAGCTGACGCCCTGGTCCTTCAGTCCCTTCATCAGATCAAAGATATGCCGGATCTCCACGTCCGTCAGAGCGGTGGTGGGCTCATCCATGATGATCACCCGGGCGTTCTTCATCAGCGCCCGCGCAATCTCCACCACCTGCTTGTAGGAGGCGTTCAGCTCCCCTACCAGAATGTTCACGTCCAGCTCCACCTGCATGCGCTCCAGGATTTCTCCGGCCCTGCGCCTCATGGCCTCCCGGTCCAGAAACAGCCCTTTTCTCAGCTCCCAGCCCATGAACATATTCTCATAGACCGACAGGTCGTTGACCATGGACAGCTCCTGGTGAATAAATGCGATATCCTGTCTATTGGCCCTGATCTCCCCGGCATCCTTGCTGATCACGCCGCCCAGAATGTTCATCAGCGTGGTCTTTCCGGTTCCATTTTCTCCCAGCAGAGCGTGGATGCTCCCCTCTTCAAGGGTGAAATCCACCTGCTTCAGCACCCGGTTCTCATTGAACGATTTCTCTATGCCCCGCATTTCCACAATATTTTTCGCCATATCCTATGCTCCTATATACAATCAGGGGCATTGTCACATGCCCCTGCTCTCATATCCGTCTTATCGTCCGCCGATTAGTATGGTGAAGTGTCGTCCAGGTAATCCGCTACATTGTCCTTGTTTACGATGGTGGGCGGGATGATGATGTCCTTCTCCACGGTCTTGCCGTTGACCACATCGATGGCGGTGGCGATCGCATCCTGGATCATCATCGGGCTATAGGTGGCCGTAAACAGGCTGACGTCTGTCTCGGAATTGATCTTATTGAAGTACGCCTGGCAGCCGCCGCAGCCGGACAGCATTTGGATGTCGGTTCTGCCCGCATCCTTGATAGCCTGAAGGATTCCCAGGGAGGACTCATCATCGATGGAGAAGATAGCGTCGATCTGGGGATTCGCCACCAGCGCGTCGGAGGCGGTTTTCAGTCCGTTCTCCTGGGTGAAGTCGTCCGCAGTGATGTCGATCAGCTTAATTTCCGGGTAGCTGGCAGCCATCTCCGCCTTGAACGCGTCCACGCGGTCCGTGCTCACAACGCCGGAGCTGGGTACGTTCAGCACGACCACGTTGCCCTTGCCCTCCAGCTTTTCGCCGATCACTTTGGCGCTTTCCGTTCCGATTCCCGGGTTATCCCCGGCCACATAGGCGTCGTAATCTCCGGTCACGGTGCGGTCGAACAGGATCAGCGGAATGTCGGCGTCCACGATTCTCTGGGCGGCAACTGAAACCTCGTCGGTGTGGGGTTCGAGCACGATGGCCGCGCAGCCCTCCGCGATGGCCTCCTCAATCTGGCTCGCCTGGTCGTTGACATTTCCCGACGTATAGATCTGGTAATCAATTCCCAGTTCCTTACACTTCTGCTCCGCGTAGTAGGAAACGCCGGCCAGCCAGCCGTGATCCGCTTCCAGGACGATGATTCCCAGCTTGCCCTCCATGGCCTTCCCGCTGTCCGCGGCAGCCTCCGTGGTCTCCCCTGCCCCGGACTCCGCCTTGGTGTCCGCAGCGGTTGTCCCGACGGCAGTCTCAGCCGCGGTGGTCACCGCCGCCTCCTTTGTCCCGGAGCCGCAGCCCGCCAGCACGGTGGCGGCCATGATCATCGATACCCCAACTGCTAATAACTTTTTTTTCATTACAGATCCTCCTCATAATTTAATAGTTTATTGATAGCGGTCCTTTGGACCGGTCTATTCCACTTCCACCCACTGCTTTTCCCTGCCACTCTTCAGGCACGCCTCCACGATCTTCATGATGTAGCAGGCGTCCCGAAAGGTCGCGTGCCACAGCGTGTTCTCCCGGTTCCAGCTGTTGTCCCTGATGGAATCGTAAAAGCTGGCAATCCCGTTCCGGAATGCGTCCGCCCAGCCCACGGGGTGGCCGTTGGGCAGGGTGGCCGAGGCTTTCACCTCGTCGGCCAGGTACTGAGCTCCCACGTAAAGCTCCTCATTCCCCCGGTCCCGGTTGCCGATATGCAGGCGGTCCGACTGCTCCTGATGCCACTCCAGGGAAGCCCGGCTTCCGCTCACATTGACCATCAGGCCGTTCTTTTTGCCCGCGCACACCTGGCTGATATTGAATACGCCCTGGGTGCCGTCCTCAAACCGGGCCATCACAAAGGCGGCGTCCTCGGAATCCACCTGATATTCTCCCAGCACCTTTCCGCCGGAGGCGCTGAAGGTGCCGGACTGCTCGGTGCGCTTGCGTTTGGGGTAAACGGTGATCAGGCTGGCATTGACAGCCACAATCTTTTTACCCAGCACGAACTGGATGGTGTCAAAGCAGTGGGAACCAATATCGGACAGCGCCCGGGACGGCCCGCCAAGCCTGGGGTCCATTCTCCAGTCGTAATCCGTATCATACATCAGCCAGTCCTGCAGATATTCCCCGTGGCACACCAGGGGCGTCCCGATCTGTCCGTCCATAATCATCTGGCGCATCTGGCGCACCATGGCGTTGTTGCGGTAATTGAAGTTGGCCGCGGCAGCCACATTCATCTGTCCGGCCAGCTCCACCAGCTCGTCCGCCTCAGCGCTGGTCAGTGTCAAGGGCTTCTCGCAGTACACATGGATTCCCCGCTTCATGATCTCGCGGCTGATCTCAAAATGCATATTGCTGGGCGTGCAGTTATGTACCACCTGAATATCTTCCCGATCCAGCATCTCCCGGTAGTCCGTATAGTACCGCTCAATTCCCAATTCCCCGCATACCAGCTTCAGCATGGCCTCATTGCTGTCCGCCGCGGCCACGATCCTGGTGTAGGGAATCCGGCGGATTGCCTCGATGTGCTGACGGCCGATGAACCCCGTGCCCACAATGGCGATGTTTAAATACTGCTTCACCTGTTTTCCTCCTCCTGACACACTGTTATGATAATTTTCTTGATGTTCTGATATTTATTCTTTGTAAATTTTACTTTTTTCTGTAAACTTTACATCCATATATTACCCGGTTTTTTCATCTTTGTCAATGCATTTTGTTTATTTTATATATTTTATTGCGAATCATTCCGCCATTATTTGTACCTTTTATCCGCCCCTCTTGTTTCCTCCTGAAAGAATTTCGGGTAACCTTTACTTTTGTTTACTTTTTATATATAATGGAACCAACAATTTTTTGAGGGAGATACTCATGAGCAGGAAAAGCAACCGTGTAACAATAAAGGAAGTGGCAAGCAAAGCCGGCGTGTCCATCGCCACCGTGTCGCGGATTATCAACCACAAGGACACCGTGACCTCCGACACCCGCCAGAGAGTTTTAGACACCATGGAGCAGCTGAATTTTGTCCCCAAAACCATCTCGCCCATCACCAATTCCAGCAACAAAATCATTCTGATGTGCGTTCCGGATTTCGACAATCCCTTTAACGCCCAAATCATACGCGGGGTGCAGAAGGCGGCCCATTTTCACAAGTACGACGTGCTGTTTTTGCAGGCCGACGATTTCTACACCAGCGCCGGCGACTACATCAACATTGTGAAAAACAACGATATTGCAGGGATTCTCATGCTCTCCCCCATTCCCAGCAGCAAGCTGATCGAGGAACTCAACTCCCGCTGTCCCCTGGTGATGTGCTCGGAATATCACGAGGAGAGCAGCACTTCCTTCGTAAGCGTGGACGATACCACCGCTGTGAAAAACGCCATTAACTACCTGATTTCCACCGGCTGCCGCAAAATCGGCCTGATCAACAGCTTCTGCAACAACCGCTACGCCAGGCACCGCGAGCGCGGCTTTACGGAGGCCCTCTCCGAGGCCGGGCTGCCGATCAACCAGGACTGGATCGCCCATATTTCCTCCATCAGCTACCAGTCCGCGCTGTCCCAGGCCACCTACATACTCAGCAAGGAGGACCGCCCGGATGCCTTTTTCGCCGTATCCGACGTGTACGCCGTAGCCGTGGTAAACGCGGCGAAGAAAATGGGCCTTAAGGTGCCGGAGGACGTCTCGGTCATCGGGTTTGACAACGTGGAGATTTCCATCATGTCCGACCCGCAGCTCACCACCATCGAACAGCCCTGCTATCAGATCGGCTACCAGTCCTGCGAGCTTCTGGTGGAGAAGATCAACAATCCCGACAGTCCGGACAAGCGGATCCTGCTGGATACGGAGCTGATCGTCCGTCAGTCCACCAAATTCAACCGCTGATGCGCCTTTTGATGCGCTGAAATGTAAAATTTACATTATTTACACAAAAATATTGATTTTTTTACATGTAAATGATATGCTTTTACATATCATTTCAAACGGGCCTGCATTTTCGTTGAAATGCAGGCCCGTTTGTGCAAAAAAGGAGGTATTTTTATGAAACTGGGGTTTGTGAGTTCGGTGATGGCAAATTATACCTTTGAGCAGGTGGTGGATTTCGCCGCCGCCCAGGGGTTCGACTGTGTCGAGATGGCGTGCTGGCCTGTGGGGAAGGCGGAACGGCGCTATGCCGGCGTGACGCATATCGATGTGGACGGAGTAACCGATGAGAGAGCGGCATACATTCAGGATTACTGTGCGGCAAAGGGTGTGGATATCTCCTCCCTGGCCTACTATCCCAACACCATGGACAAAGATCCCGCCAAGCGCGCCTACTACATAGAACACTTAAAAAAGGTGATTCTGGCCTCGGAAAAGCTGGGAATCAACATGGTGACTACCTTTATCGGCCGCGTGACGGACATGAACATGGATGAAAATCTGCGAATTTACGCCCAGGTGTGGCCGGATATCGTGGCCTTCGCCGAGGAACACCGGGTGCGCATCGCCATTGAGAACTGCCCCATGTGGTTCACCAACGACGAGTGGCCCGGCGGCCAGAATATTGCGGTAAGCCCTGTCATTTGGAGAAAAATGTTCGAGATCATACCCAGCCCGAATCTGGGCATCAACTATGATCCCTCCCACTTCATCCTCCAGCACATGGATTACCTGAAACCGCTTTACGAGTTCAGGGACAGGATCTATCACATCCACTACAAGGATATCAAGATCTTCAAGGACAAGCTGGACGACTACGGCACCATGGCCAACCCGTCCCTCTACACCGCCCCCAAGATCCCGGGCCACGGCGACATCAATTGGGCGTCCTACGTATCCGCGCTGCGGGATATCGGCTTTGAGGGTTACACCTGCATTGAGATCGAGGACCGCTCCTTTGAGAGCAGCGACGCTGCCATCGAACAGTCCCTGATTCTGAGCAAACGCTACCTAAACCAATTCATCTATTAACCCCCCGGATACCGCTAGTCCGGCAAACGATACAAGGGCCTCCAAAGGCCCGGGAGCTTAAGATTGCCTTAATCATCAATCCGCCCCGGGCCTTGTCCTGCATCTCACAGAAGCTTCGCAGCATCGCCCCGCGCCGAAGAATCCGTCGATTCCCCAGCCGTTGTACTCAAAATATACTTTACCTCTGTCCAGCCGTCGGGCCATAGCCAGGCCGCACACCCCCGCGCCCCTCAAGCAATACAAAAGAGAATTTCAAGTATATTTTATTAAAGAAAAAAATGTCGCACATCCAGACGCAGTCATGGGTGAGCGGCAGGGGAGCGGGGCTGGAGGCTCCGCTCCCCTGCCGCTCACGGACGGATGCATCTCACCCCCTCCCCCACAAACTAAAAAAAGCGCCGCCCCTCCCCTCATTCCAAGGGCCGAAACAGCGCTCTAATCTCAATATTTTTCTACGCTTCCTCCACCACAGGCACCACTTCTCTGGCGCTGTAATGGTGAGCCTCCTCCAGCATCATATCCTTCACCTTCATCAGCCTGACCTGAGAACTCCTCTCGTTCTCATCCAGCTTCATGGTAATATACCGGATATTCTCCTGCGTCTCCGGAATCATAACGTGCTCCAGCGCGTTCACGCGGCGTCTGGTTTTCTCGATCTCAGCCGCCATCAGCTGGCAGGACTTCTCAATCTCGGCCAGGCGCAGCATATCCGGCAGAAGGTCCGCCAGGCTTTTCACCGCGCCATCCAGGTCGCTGGAAGTAAACGCATATCCGTAGGAGTAGATGTCGTTGGCATCCGAGGTCCTGGTCTTGTAATGGAACACCGGGATCTCCACGCTCATGACATTGCGGGTCTCGGACTCCAGATAGACCTCCTGCTTGGGCGCCATCAGAGCCACGTTTAAAGCTTCGTCCGTCATGCCGGAGCGGGCCAGAACAAAATTCTGGTTCGCAGCCGCGATGCCGGCCTCCACCTTCTCGCGCAGCGCCTTGTTCTCCCGCACCAGCTCCAGGAACTGACGCATCAGCTCATCCCGCTTATCCTTCAGAAGCTTATGGCCGCGCACGGCTGTGGTAAGCTTCTTTTTCAGGCGCGTAAGCTCCATACGCGTAGGGTTCACATGTTTTGCAGCCATACTCTGTCAACTTCCTTTCGTTACCAGTTCACCGGTTACTTCTCGTCGTAGTACAGATCCAGATAGGTGTCCTTGATACGCTTGAGCTCGGTTCTCGGCAGAATACGCAGCAGCTTCCAGCCAATCTCCATGGTCTCCTCGATATCGCGGTTCGCGTAGTAGCCCTGGGATACATACTCCTTCTCAAAGGCGTCCGCGAACTTCGCGTACAGCTTATCCATATCCGTCAGAGCCGCCTCGCCCAGGATAACCATCAGCTCCTTGGCGTCCTTACCTCTCGCGTAAGCAGCAAACAGCTGGTTCATCACGTTTGCGTGGTCCGCTCTGGTCTTGCCCTCGCCGATACCTTTGTCCTTCAGACGGGACAGGCTGGGCAGCACGTCGATGGGCGGCGTAACGCCCTTGCGGTACAGCTCACGGCTCAGGATGATCTGGCCCTCGGTGATGTATCCGGTCAGGTCGGGGATGGGATGGGTCTTGTCGTCCTCAGGCATGGACAGGATCGGGATCATGGTGATGGAACCGTTCTTGCCCTTCTGACGGCCTGCGCGCTCGTACAGGGAGGCCAGGTCGGTGTACATGTAGCCCGGGTAGCCGCGGCGTCCCGGAACCTCCTTACGCGCGGCGGAAACCTCACGCAGGGCGTCGGCATAGTTGGTGATATCGGTCAAAATAACCAGCACGTGCATGTTCTTCTCAAAGGCCAGGTACTCGGCCGCGGTCAGAGCCATACGCGGGGTG
Source organism: Enterocloster asparagiformis (assembly GCA_018380885.1). Classification (GTDB taxonomy): domain Bacteria; phylum Bacillota; class Clostridia; order Lachnospirales; family Lachnospiraceae; genus Enterocloster. The sequence continues at coordinate 290,130 of JAGZSY010000004.1, read as the reverse complement.
GCGATACGCTCTACGGCGGGGTCGTTGGCCAGGTTGATGAACATAACGCTTCGGTCGATTGCTCCCGTCTCCTTGAAGCTCTCCATGAAGAAGTTGGCTTCCTCGAAGGTGATACCCATTGCGGCGAACACAACCGCGAAGGGCTCGTTGGTGCCGCGCACCTTCGCCTGACGGGCGATCTGCGCCGCCAGATTGGCGTGGGGCAGGCCGGACGCCGAGAAGATCGGCAGCTTCTGGCCTCTTACCAGGGTGTTCAGCCCGTCGATGGCGGAAACGCCAGTCTGGATGAACTCCTGGGGGTAGTTTCTGGCCGCCGGGTTCATGGGCAGGCCATTGATGTCCATGCGCTTCTCAGGAAGGATATCGGGACCGCCGTCAATGGGACGGCCCAGGCCGTCGAAGATACGGCTCAGCATATCCTCTGACACGCCTAACTCCATGGTACGGCCCAGGAAACGGACCTTACTGGAATCCAGGTTGATACCGGTGGAGGACTCGAACAGCTGTACCAGAGCGTTTCCACCGTCAATTTCCAGAACTTTACAGCGGCGTTTCTCACCGCTTGCCAGCTCGATTTCTCCTAATTCGTCATAGGTTACTCCCTGTACGCCGCGAACCAGCATAAGGGGACCGGCAACCTCTTCGATTGTCCTGTATTCTTTTGGCATTAGAAGTCCTCCTTTCTGCTCAGCTCATCGCCGATTTCAGCGCGCAGCGCGTCGAGAATCTTGTCGTAGGCCGCGTCCAGCTCGCCCTCGGGCGTATATTTGAAACGGCCGATGGTCTCGCGGACCGGCAGGTTCACCAGGCGCTCGATGTTCACGCCCTTGCTCAGAGCCTCTCCCGCCTGATCGTAGTATGCGAGCACCAGCATCATCATCATGTGCTGTTTCTTTAAGGATGTGAAGGTATCCACCTCGTGGAAGGCGTCCTGATGCAGGAAGTCCTCGCGGATGGAGCGGGCCGCTTCCAGCTTCAGGCGGTCCGGTGCGGACAGGGCGTCCATACCAACCAGCTTCACGATCTCGTCCAGCTCGGCCTCCTCCTGAAGCAGCAGCATCAGGCGTCCGCGCAGCTCGGTCCAGTCGCTCTCCACCTCGGCGTTGAACCATTTTTCCATGGTGTCCACGTACAGGGAGTAGCTGGTCAGCCAGTTAACCGCCGGGAAATGGCGCTTGTAGGCCAGGTTGGAGTCCAGGCTCCAGAATACCTTGACGATACGCAGGGTCGCCTGGGTTACAGGCTCGGAGATATCGCCGCCCGCGGGGGATACGGCTCCGATTACGGACAGAGCGCCCTCTCTCCCCTCGCTTCCCAGGGAGATCACGCGGCCTGCGCGCTCGTAGAACTGCGCCAGACGGGAACCCAGGTACGCGGGGTAGCCTTCCTCGCCGGGCATCTCCTCCAGACGTCCGCTCATCTCTCGGAGGGCCTCGGCCCAGCGGGAGGTGGAGTCGGCCATCAGGGCCACGGAATAGCCCATGTCGCGGAAATACTCCGCGATGGTGATGCCGGTGTAGATGGAAGCCTCACGGGCCGCCACAGGCATGTCGGAGGTGTTCGCGATCAGCACCGTCCGCTCCATCAGGGACTTTCCGGTCTTGGGATCCTTCAGCTCCGGGAACTCGTTCAAAACATCGGTCATCTCGTTGCCGCGCTCACCGCAGCCGATATAGACCACGATATCCGCATCCGCCCACTTGGCCAGCTGGTGCTGCACCACGGTCTTGCCGGAGCCGAAGGGCCCGGGAACCGCGGCCACACCGCCCTTGGCGATGGGGAACAGGGTATCGATCACGCGCTGTCCCGTTACCAGAGGCATATCCGGAGACAGCTTTGTCTTGTAGGGGCGTCCGCGTCTAACCGGCCATTTCTGCATAAGGCCCACGGGATGCTCCTCGCCGCGGTCGTCGGTCACAACCGCGACAGTAGCGGTCACGGTGTACTCGCCGCCGCTGATATAGGTGATGGTGCCGGCTACGCCCACAGGGATCATGATCTTCTGCTGCACCACGTCGGTCTCCTGAACCGTACCGATGATGTCGCCGCCGGTGACCTTGTCGCCGACCTGGGCGGTGGGCACGAACTCCCACTTTTTCTCTCTCTTTAAGGAGGGCACCTCAACACCGCGGTTCAACAGATTGCCGCCGGTAACCTCCATGATCGCGTCCAGAGGACGCTGGATTCCATCGTAAATACTTCCGATCAGGCCGGGCCCCAGTTCCACGCTCATGGGTACTCCCGTGGACTCAACGGGCTCGCCCGGGCCCAGGCCGGAGGTCTCCTCGTATACCTGGACGGAAGCCTTGTCACCGTGAATCTCTATAATTTCGCCAATCAGCCGCTGTTCGCTCACACGCACCACGTCGAACATGTTGGCGTCGCGCATGCCTTCAGCGATAACCAGCGGACCGGCTACTTTTTTAATCACGCCTTTGCTCATTTTCTACCTCCACTAGTTGTTGAATATAATATCCGAACCTACCGCCTGCTCCACGGATTTCTTCACCGCCATGATGCCCTGACCCGTGTTGCCGGACACGCCGGGGATCAGGATAATGGCCGGGAGGTCCGCCTCGCGGTAGCGCTCGATCTCCGGTCCCAGCTGGGCCGCCAGCGCCTCGGTGATATAGATAACCGCATAGCCGCTCTCCGCAAGCTGCCTCATTTTCTTTCCCGCATCCGCCGGATCTGTAAAGGGAAACGGCTCAAGGCCCAGCGCCGCGAACCCGTAGATGCTGTCGCGGTCGCCCATAACTGCAATCTTATACATACATCTCCCTTACCCTTTCCCGGATGGATTCTTCCGGAAGGTGGTTAAGCTTGCCGGAAAGCACGATCCGTACTGTCTTGATTTCGTTGTCTCGCGCCAGAATATACGCAGCCAGAGGGCCAAGCCCGAAGGGATTGAATCTCTGGGGGCGGATCTTGCGGATCAGCAGGTTGTCACACCAGCGCTCAAAGGCGGACGGGGATTTGTGAAGCTCCTCAACCGCTTCGGCATAGGGCGTGAGTTCCAGATATGCGCAGATGGCCTCCACGCCTTCCACCGCCGCCTGGGCCAGACGGCCCACGTCCAGCGTATCGCAGGGGGCCAGAGCCCGCGCTAAAAATGCTTTGTCCTTGCCGGTACGCGCCGCGCGCACCGCTGTCTTGATATCGGCGGAGGCCACCGTCAGCTCACCGTAGAGCCCCAGGCACTCGTCCCCCACAGCCTTGCCGGCCTTGTAGATGGCGTTTAAGGCCGCCCTGTCGATGATGATGTCGCAGAGCTGTCCGTCCCCGGTCTGAAGCAGCACCTCGTAGGCTTCCTTCGCAGGCTCGGCCATGGCTTCCGGAAGCGCGGAAAAGTCCCTGGTGCGGACGGCATCACGGATGCGCTTCACGTCCACGGTTCCCTGGTCGATATAGATTCCCGGATATTCTGTGTCCATCCGGGCCTCCTTGATCGCCGCCTTCAGATTGTGGTAATCATTGGCATACAGGAACACGTCGAACACGGAGAGGTCCTTCACCAGTTCGCCCATGAGCTGCCATGTTTTCTCCCGTTCCGCCGCCAGGATGCTCCCGGCATCCTTGGACTCACCGTCGCCCCAGCCCTTTTCCTGCAGAAGCTGAAGGCACTCGTCGTATCCCTTGGCAGCCAGAAGCTGCTCAATCAGGGAACCGGAAAACAGGGAGAGCTCTTTGGAACGGATACGGGCCACCGCATAAACATATTGTTCTACTGCCATTTATAAACCTCCCGTTAAACCGTGCCGAACAGAATCTCCTGAACCTTATCCTGCAGCAGCTCGTGCGCGGAATCAAACAGCGCGTCAAAGGAGCAGTTCTCCTCGATGCCGCCGTATGTGAGCACAAAGCCGCCGTCAATATCCCGCGTCTCTCCGGAAACGGTCAGAACCGCTCCCTCTCTGCCGCTTGCCTTCAGAGCTGCGTTTAAGGTATCCGCGAAATTCTCCGGAAGGCGGTCCAGATCGGTTTTGGAAAACAGAATCGTCCCCTGCCCCTTCTGAGCTGCCTTCACCGCCAGCTTCACGATATTCTCAAAATACGCCTCCTGAGGCATATTCTTCAGTTTCTGTTTTGCTTCACCGATAATTCTGCCTATCAATACCTGTTTCTCGGCCAGGATTCTCTGCCGCTTTTTAAGCTCCGCAGCAGAATGGCCCCGCTCCAGGGTATTGGCGGCCGCCTGCTCCGCCTTTCTGTCGATGGCAGCGCACTCCGCGGCAGCTTCCTCTCTGGCGTTCTGGAGAATCTTTTCCGCCTCGGCTTTTGCCGCCTCCAGAGTACGGGCCGCCGCTTCCTCAGACTCTGCCTGAATCCGGGCGATAATTTTGTCTAATCCCGCCATGCGTTGTTCTCCTTTCCCGTTATGTTCATTCTATCGTCGCCGCCGGAACTTAAATGTTCAGTCCGCCGATGCCGAAGATGGACAGGATGGAGATCAGAAGAGCCAGGATTGCGTAGGTCTCAACCATTGCCGGGAAGATCATGGCTTTACCGAACTGGTCGGGACGCTTTGCCACCAGGCCGATACAAGCTACGGAAGCCTTGCCCTGCTTCATTGCGGACCACAGGCCCACGAACGCCATGGGCAGGCAGGCTGCCAGATACAGTAAGCCCTTGGCAACGGAGATGTTGGCATCTCCGCCCATGATACCGATCTGGGTCAGAGTGATGAAGCCGATCAGCAGACCGTAGATACCCTGTGTACCGGGTAAAAGCTGCAGCACCAGAACCTTACTGAATTTGTTGGGGTCCTCTGTGATAACGCCTGCGGCGGCCTCACCTGCGATACCTACTCCGATTGCGGAACCAATTCCTGCCAAAAGTGCTGCCAGCGCCGCTCCTAATAATGCGAATACTACTCCGAAACTTCCCATAACTAAATGTCCTCCTTGACTTTATAATATTTTGTGTGAATGGCAAAAGGCTCAAATTTCCTTCCGCCGCCCTCATAAAACTTTCCGAAAAACTCAACAAACTGCAAACGGTTGGTGTGCACGTAGGCGCCCAGGGCGTTGATCGCCAGGTTCAGGCTGTGACCTATCAGGAACACCAGGATGAATACGATGGCTCCGAAGATACCGCCTCCGAGCATGCTTCCCATCTTGTTAAACACAGTGGAGATAACACTGGTCGCCAGTCCCAACGCCAGCAGTCTGGAGTAGGACAGAATATCGCTCAGGTAAGAGGTGACGCCGTAAACGCCGTACAGCCCTTTCAGGATACGCTTGAACCAGTTTTTGGACTCCCTGCCGCTGGTCAAAATGATTCCCACGGCTCCGATCACCGCCAGGACCGCGCATACATTGCCCACAGCGGCCGGCACCACAAAGGTCAGGCCCAGCATATCGGTAAACATCGGGATCGTCAGCAGGTAGAGGATCGCTCCGCCCACCAGCATGTACCAGAATCCCGCGTCGTAAAGGGCATCCGTCACGCTGCCGCCCTTCACGCAGCTGTACACCTTGATTCCCAGCCCTGTAAACAGGTGCAGGATACCCAGCGCAAATGCGAACACCAGCATCTTCATGGGCAGGCTCACCGGCTCAAACCAGATGGGAGCCAGACGGATATCCGGCCGGTTGAAGAAGGTGGTCGCAATCACGTTCACCGCATCCCCGAAGAAGCTTCCGAACATAAAGCCCCAGAAGGCGGTGGAGACGCCGCAGTAGAGGAACATCTTTAACGTCTTGCGAAAACCGGGTTCGATATTTTTGATCTTTTTCAGACAATAGGTACAGCCCAGTATCATGATCAGGCCGTACGCCGCGTCGGAGAGCATCAGGCCGAACAGCACATAGTAGAACATGGCCACTGCGCCCGACGGGTCCAGCTCGCCTTTGCCGGGCAGGCTGTAGCTCTCCACCACGCCCTCCACCGGTTCGGCGAATTTGTTGTTGTGCAGAATCACCGGAACGTCGTCGCTGTCCGCCGGCTCGGTGAGCTCTACCACCGCGTCGAACCGCGATTCCAGCGCCTGCTGCAGCGTGGGCGCCTCCGGTACGGAAATGTACCCCGTGATCAGAAATACACGGCGGGACTGGACCAGCCCGCCAAGCACGCCGTACTTCTCGGCACGCATGGTGTAATAGTCCATCACGAACTTGATCTGCTCCGCCTGGCTGGCAAGCCCGACCACCTCGGCCTTGGCCTTCTCGATAGCCGCGTTCACCTGGCGGATCTTCTCCTCCAGCTCTTTTTGCTTCTTGGCCGGAATCTCGTGGGACAGGGGCGGACGGGAAAAGTTCATCTTGTGGAGCGCATCCTCCACCGCCTCCGCGTCCGACCGGTGGCAGACAATGAACAGACAAATCTGCTCGGCGGTGCCGCCGATACCGGTGACATCCACGGTTTCCACCTGGGGAGCGTACTGCCCCAGCAGCTCATGCACCTTTTCCAGGGGGATATCCCCGGGCAGGGAACCGATAAAGGCCGCCGTCTGCTTTGTCCCCCGGTAATCCAGCGGAAGATCAAAGTTTTTCCACGGCTCCAGGGCAACGATCTGCTGCTCCAGTTTGGGGATCATGCCGGCGTTCTCGGCAATCTCCTTCTCCAGCTCCTGCAGGCGGTAGGCGTTCTTCATAATCTCGTCGTGCCTGCCGGCGCTGGACTCGTACTCCTCCAGCGACAGTGTCTCACGCCCCTCGAAGCCGGCCAAAAGCCCTTTCTTCTCAGGCGCGTACTGCGCGAGCACGGACAATGCCTGCTCCGCCACAGCGGCGTTGCGCTCGAATACCATCTTGGAAGAGGAAACGTCCGTCTTTCTGAATATGCTGTCTTCCTCCAGCACGTTGCTGATCTCCACAGCTCCCTGGCGCTGCAACAGCTCCAGGATCTGTTTGCGGTCCTTCTTGAGGCCACAGATCAGCACTTTTTTCATAGGCACTACTGCCAATCTTACGCGCCTCCTTTCTACAGCAGCTCAGCCAAAACTGCCTTTACTGCCTGCTCTGACTTCTCTGTTACCGCGCTGCGCAGCGATTCAAGCTCAGCGCCTTCCGCCTGTTCGGCATCCACCAAAATCCGATCCGCCTGGGCTTTGGCGGCTTCTTCCGTCTGGGCGGCTTTTTCCCGGGCCTGACGGATTAGCTCACTCTTCTGCGCAGCCGCGGAAGTCTTGGCTTCCGCTATCATCTGCTCTGCCTGTTTAGCTGCCTCGGCTTCCCGGTTTTCAGCCGTCTGTTCCGCCTGACGGATTGCGTCAATGATTTCCTGGGCCAACTCCATCCTCCTCTCTAAAAAGAATCCATACCTGAAATGCAGGCAAGAGAATAAATCCTTCACATTTTTTAGGATTCTCTTATTTTTTGTACAATATGAATAGATTATACCTCATCACCATTTTATTTTCAATGCAATTTCTAATTATTTCATAAATATTTTTTAGATGTACAAAAAGTTTTTGTTTGTCTATTTTTTGACACATTCCGTCAAAACCACCGTCACCCTAAATCAAAAGGGACCGCGCGCATTCACGTTTGGTCCCCCTATTTAAAATCAATCCGCCATCAAGCTCTGTTTGCCGCCGCGGTTCATCACGCTATAGTAAGCGGGCAGCATGAGCAGTGCCAGGATTGTGGAAGCCGTCAGGCCTCCGATATTTACCAGAGCCAGGCCCTGAGTGGTCTCGCCTGAATCGCCCAGCGCAAGAGCCATGGGCAGCATAGCCAGCACTGTGGTCAGGGTCGTCATCAGGATCGGGCGCAGACGGGTGGCGCCGGCCTCGATCATAGCCGTCTCCATGTCCATGGTCTGGCGGTACTGGTTCACCGTATCCACATACAGAATACCGTTGTTTACAACCGTACCCACCAGCATCAGGAAGCCCAGCAGCGAGGTCATGCTGATGGCGCTGTCCACGATCCACAGCAGCCCGAAGGCGCCGATCAGACAGAAGGGCACGGTGGTCATAACCATGATCGAGAACTTGGGCGACTCGAACTGGCAGGCCATGACCACGAATACCAGGAAAATAGCCATGGCGATGGCCTTCGCCAGGTTGGTGAACTCCTTCTGCATGGATTTCTGCATACTGTTCATTGCCACGGACACGCCCTTGGTCAGCTGCGGCGTAACAACCGTGGTCTGGAGATCCTTCTCCGTATTTTCCGTGGCGCTGTCGGTGTAGGTGCCGGTGATGGTCACGCGGTACTGCTTATCCTGACGCCGGATGGTGGCCGGGCTGTCCTCGAACACCAGATCCGCCACGTCGGTCAGAGCGACTGCGCCGCCCGAGGGCGTCTGCAGCACGATGTTCTGAACCTGAGCAAGGGTCTTATAGCGGTCCTTGTCATACTCAACCTTGATATCCACGTCGCGGCCGTCGATCTCCAGGGAGGCCGGGGTCACGCCGCTTAACATGCTGTTTAAGCTTCCGCCGATCTGCGCCGCGGACAACCCGGCGGCTTTGGCCTTGATGGGATTGACGCGCACCTTCACCACCGGCGCCGCGTTCTCCAGGTCGGAGTGGACCTTGGTCACCTCGGGGCGCGCATCCAGGGCCGCCACGATCCGGTCGCTGTCCGCCTTTAAGGCATCGTAATCAGTGCTCTGCAAGATCACCTGGTAGGTGTCGCTGGTTCCCATCATGGAACCGATGGTAGAGTTGGCGGTGACCGTAATGTTACAGTTAGGAATTGTCTCCAGCTCTTTTCTCCAGAGCTTTACAACGTCGTCCGTCTCCATATCCCGGTCTTTTTTCAGGTAGGCGGATATGGTGGGATTGGAGCTCATGCTGGCTCCCAGGCCGCCGCCGCCCGCCTGGGTCAGGTAATCCTCCACGTTCGGGTCCGCGCTCACAACCTCCTCGACCCTGTTTAAGATGGCTTCCACGATCTCCATCTGCAGGCCCGGCTTGGTCTCCACGGTCACGCTGACCTGACCCATGTCGTCCTCGCCCATCAGCTCGGTTCTCAGGTTAAAGGCCAGCACAATCAACAGGCCCAGAAGGGCCACGGAGGCCAGCATGACCAGCCCCTTATGGCGCAGGAGCCGTCTCATGATCCTGCGGTACTGTTCCTGCATTTTCTCAACAGGGCGGGACAGAGGAGCCGTTTTCTTCTCCACAGGCTTGTAGTTCATGTAGCACAGCGGAACCACGGTGATCGCCGAAATCAGCGACGCAACCATACAGAACACGATGGTAAAGCCCAGGGGCCGGAACATCTCTCCTGTCATTCCGCTCAGCATAGCCAGGGGCAGGAACACCACGCAGGTGGTCAGGGTGGAACCCACCACCGACTGGTATACCACGCCGGTGCCGTTTAAGGCCGCCTTGGAAAATTCCCGGAAGCCCGTGTCCGTGGTGGCCCTGAAGCAGCTCTCCAGCACTACCGTGGAGTTATCCACCATCATTCCGACGCCCAGCACCAGAGCGCTGAGTGTGATAACGTTCAGGGAGAAGCCCATGATGTTCATCAGCACAAAGGAGGCCAGGATAGACACAGGAATAGAGCTTCCGACGATCAGGGACGCCTTCAGGTCCCCGAAGAACAGCCAGATAACGATCATGGAAATCACAATCGCAGCGATCATGGTCTGGAACACAGCGGTCAGGGAGGACATGATATTGTCCTTGGTATCCATAACCACCGTGATGTTCAAATCCGGGTCCGCGGCTTTCAGCTCGTCGACCACCTCGTGTACGTCCGAGGACAGGGCCAGGGAGGCCGCGTCCTGCTGTTTGGTCACGGAAACCGCGATGGTGTCCTGACCGTTGTAGCGGGCGATACTGCTGGTGTCGTCCTCGCCCAGATAGATGTTAGCCACATCTCCCAGATAGACCGTATTCTTTCCGGAGACCGTCAGCGGAATATCCTGAAGGCTCTCCAGGGTGTCGAACTTCTGGTCCGTGGACACGGCCAGCTGCTGGTCGCCCATATCCGCGTCGCCGGCCGGGTAGGCCAGGTCGGCGCTGCCGATGTCAGTGGCGATGGAATTCATGCTCACGCCGTACTGGCTCATCTTCTCCGGGAGCAGCTCCACGCGGATATACTCCTTGCTGCCGCCGTTGATGGATACCTCGGCCACTGAGTTCAGCTTTTCCAGCTCCGGCACCACATCGTCGTTTACATAGTTATAGAGGTTATCGGTGTTGTCCTTGCTGACCGCCAGAATCATGTTGGCCATCAGGTTCGCGTTCAGCTCCAGCATGATGGGGTCCTCCACCTCGTCCGGCATGCTGACCTTGGCCAGATCCATCTGCTTTTTCAGATCGTCGTAGGCCTTATCCATATCGGTGCCGTACTTGTATTCCAGCATGGTAATGGACACGTTCTCGCGGGACATGGAGGATACGGTGTCCAGGCCGCTCAAGGTTCCCACCTGGCCCTCAACCGTCTTGGTGACCAGTTCGTTCACGTCCTCGGGGCTGGCGCCGGGATACGGCGTCATCACGACGATCATGGACATGTTCATCTCCGGCATCAGCTCAAGAGGTGATGACATAAAGGCCTGGAGGCCGAACACCACAAGGCACAGGATCATCAGTACCGTGGTCACCGGCCGTTTCAGGACTAGTTTAGTTAAACCCATAGTTTTGCGCCCTCCTTACTCAGCCGCGGCTTCTGACTTCTCTGCGTCGGCGGCCGCTTGGCTGTCCGCCAGCGCTACCTTGTAGCCGTCCTTCAGCTCGGAAGTCCAGGTGGTCAATACCTGATCGTCCATGGTCAGGCCGGACTTGATCACAATATTCTCGGTATCAAAAATGCCCACCTCCACGGGGACCTCGCGGATCACGCTCTCCCCGGCCTCATAGGTGTAGACATAGGCATCACCGCCGCGGTAATACACGCTGTGCACAGGCACCAGCATGGCGTTTAAGGCGGAATCCTTGGGAACCGTAAGCTCCACGTCCGTGCCGGGCGTCATGGTGTTGTCGTCGTCCACCGTGGCCTTCACCTTGAACAGGCCCACATCGGAGTCGGCCATGTTGCTGACCTCGGTGATGGTGCCGTCGTATTCCACGCCGTCCTTGTTCAGGACCACGGGATCGCCGGGGTTCAGATTGTTTTTCACCTTCTCGGTGGTGTAGAAGGAAATCACCTTGCCGTTCTCCCCGGCGATAATGCAGAGCTGGGTGGACTGTCCCACGGTGTCGTGAAGCTCCACGTTGCACTGCTCCACCCGGCCGCTTATGGGACTTGTCACATGGCTGAATTCCATCTGATTGTTATAATTGATCTGAGCCGCCTCATATTGAAGCCTGGAAGCGTCCGCCTGGGCCTTGTAATTGTCGTAGTCCTGGGCGGATATGTAACCTGCCTGGTAGAGCGGCGTCATGCGGTCCAGCACGTTCTGCGCGCTCTGCATGGACACCTTGGCTGCCTCCATGGAGGTTCTGGTGGCCTCGACCTGCTTGGTGTCGATCTCCACCAGCACCTGACCTGCGGTCACCGTATCCCCGGCCTTGATATTCACCGCGGTGATATCGCCGCCGGCCTTGGGGAAAATATATACCACATCCGCCGGCTCAATGGTGCCGATCAGCTGGGTAGACAGACGCACATCACCCATGTGCGGTTTCTCAACCGTCACCACCGGGTCCGCCGTGGCCTCTGCGAATTCCGTTTTCTTTGTCAGGCGCAAAAACAGTAATACGGCTATGACCACAATCACAACCGCCCAGATTGCGCGTTTAACTCCTTTTTTCATCTTCTCCTCTTTCCTTTCTGCTTTATATTCCTAGTTACCTTAAAAAAACAAGGGGAATCAACCGTCGCAAAACGACGGCTCTCCCCCATTTCATTACAAACCAACCATTTGTATTTTAGACATATATGTCTTTATTGTCTAACATCAAAAAACGGACAATTAACAACCGAAGCGCGTTAATAGTCTGACTTTTTGTTTTTATTCTTTCCTGCGCTGATCAACGGATTTCAGATAGGTAACCAGGTTGCCCAGCTTCTCCTCATCCTCCACCCGCCACAGGGCCACCATCTTGGCGATCGCCTGGTTCTCAGGGGTGGGGATCGGGTACATGGCCAGCCGGTCCCCGAAATCGTGATAGTATTCCCGGTAACCGATGTGGATGCCCTCGTTGGCATTTAAGGCCAGCTCCAGGCTGTCCGAGTTGTCGAAGTAGCGCACCTTCTTGGGCAGATAACCTATATTTCCCATAAATTCCAAAATTTTCATGCCCAGGCCGGACTCCTCGTACCGGAACACGGCCAGAAGCGTCTGCTGCTGGAGCAGGGCGCTGCTTAGATGGTCCGCGCCGGCCATGGGATTCTTCTTGGAAAAAACATAGTACAGGGGAAAGCTGTGAATCTCCGCCCAGTTGAATTTATCCTTCAGCTTGCCGTAATCAAACCCGTTGCTCAGGCTGACGATCACGTCCGGCGCGTTGATCCCGGCCAAGTCCTTCACGTCGCTGTACTCCTTGAGCTGGAATTCCGTCTGTGGAAAACGGTCCGTATACTCCGCCAGCATACGGCCCAACACGTCCATCACGCCGTTCATTTTCAAAACGGCAATGTGGATGCGGTCCTTCTCCCGCTTGTTGTCCTCCCGGGCCATGTCCACGGACTCCCGGATCAGAGACGGGATATTCTGCCATTTCCACATCAGAATTTCCCCGCTGCGGGTCAGGCGCACCTCCCTGGTGGTCCGCTCAAACAGCCTCATCTCCAGCTCCCGCTCCAGGGAAGAGATTTGGCGGCTCAGCCCCTGCTGGGAAATATAGAGATGGCCGGCCGCCTCCGTAAAATTCAGCGTCCGCGCCACCTCCAGAAAGCACTCGATCTGGTGAATGGTCATAGGGCCTCCTCCTGGTCAAAGCCGGCAAAGCCCTCGGCCTGGAAAACCTCGCGGGACATCTCCAGGCGCACGGTCTTAAACGGGTTGACGATCTGGCATACCGCCAAATCCCCCAGCATATCAATATACATGCCGGCGTCCACCCGGTCCGCCCCCACGTGATCGGTGAGGAAGGAAAACATTTGCAGCACAGCCTTGTCCCCGGCCTCGTCCAGGGTTTCCCCGTAAGCGACGGTAATCCATTTTTGGGAATTTTTAATCATGGGGTATTCCAGCGCCAGCTTTTTAAGCACAAAGACCCGCACGGTCACGCGGCCGCCGATCTCCACGCCGCAGTTGCCCGCCTCGCCGTCCCCCATAATGGCGTGCAGATCGCCCATGGCCAACAGCGCCCCCGGCGCCTTCACGGGCAAATACAGGGAACAGCCTGACCCGATGCTGGTGCAGTCCATATTTCCGCCATGGTTTTTCGGCGTCATGGTGCTGACGGACTCCCGCTCCGGCGCCACGCCGATCACGCCCACCATAGGCTTTGCCGGAATGTCCATAGCCTTGTAGCGGATCACGTTGTCCCGCACCGGCAGCCGATGGATCACGGTCTGCGAAAACTGCCGCTTTAACGCGCCGCTGGTGGGACCGATATCCAGAATCCCCACCGGGTCCAGGGCGATATCCAGGATATCCACCCGCAGCACGTCCCCGGGCTGCGCCCCCTCCACGTACAGAGGGCCTGTGGCGGGATTGCCCAGGCTCCGGTCCACGTCCGCAAAGGTGGCGTCCCCGGGAAGGAGCTGGCCCATATAGCAGTCGTAGGTCTCAAAGGTCACGGTGTCGCCGGACTCCGCCCGGCAGACAGCCGGGTGATCCGGGGAAAAGGTATGGATGACGTGTTTTTTCTCAATATAGATCATGACAGATACCTCGCTGTTGTGAAAGCCGCGCTGCGCCGGCGTATCAGCCTTTAGGGGCCCGCCGGGGCGCGGCAGCGTTACCGGCGCAGGGTGGCGGTGGGGTCCACCGCGTCCCGCAGGGCGTCGCCGACAAAGTTGATGGCAACCACCAGGATCACGATCAGCAGGCCCGGCGGAATCCAGAGCCAGGGCTGCCTGGTGAGCACGGTGAGGGACTGGGCGCTGTTGAGCATATTGCCCAGGCTGGCCGTGGGCGGCTGCACGCCCATGCCCAGGAAGCTTAAGGACGCCTCGTCCAGCATGGACAGGGCCATGACCGAGGTGGCGTAGACCAGAATCGGCGCAACGGTGTTGGGCAGAATCTCCGAAAACAGGATGTGCCGCAGGGGCATACCCGCCACGATGTCCCCCTTAACAAAGTTGGTCTCCCGCAGGCTGAGCACATTTCCCCGAACCAGCCGGGCGATGCCGGGCCAGTCCACAAAGCCCAGGATCAGAATGATGCTCCACAGCCCCGGCTCAAAGATGGCCGCCGCCACCAGCACCAGCAGAATATAGGGAAACGACATTACCATGTCGGTGAAGCGCATGATCAGCATATCCAGCCAGCCGCCGAAGTACCCGGCCAAAAGTCCCAGGACCACGCCGATGGCGGTGGATATCCCAGTGGCCAAAACGCCCACCAGCAGGGAAATCCGCGTGGCGTAGAGCAGGCGGCTGAGCATGTCGCGGCCGATCTGGTCCGTGCCCAGCCAGAACTGAAGGCTGGGGGCCGCGCTGAAGGGGCCCACGATCTCGTCTGGGTTGTGGGGCGCGATCAGCGGGGCCAGCACCGCGGCCAGGCAGATAATGGTCAGCAGTATCAGGCTGGCGACGCCCAGGCGGTGGTGCTTGAAGCGCCGCCAGACGGTCTGTATATAGCTTTCATTTGTAATATCCGTTTGTCTCTTCATCGCCAGCTCCTATTGATATTGAATGGTGGGGTTCACCACCGCGTACAGAATGTCCGTGATCAGGTTGCCGGCCAGCACCACCACCGCGGACAGGAGGCACACGCCCATGATCACCGGGTAGTCCCGGCTCATGATGGCGCTCATGGTCATGAGTCCCAGGCCGGGCCAGGAGAACAGCTGCTCCACAATCACCGCGCCGCCGAACAGCACGGGAATCTCCATACCAATGACCGTGACAATGGGCACCATGGCGTTGCGAAGGGCGTGCTGGTTCACCACTCTGCGGTTTCCCAGGCCCTTGGCCCTGGCCGTGCGCAGGTAGTCCTGCTGGAGAATCTCCAGCACGGCGCTGCGGATGTAGCGGATATTGGTGCCCGCCATGGAGACCGACAGCACGATCACCGGCATCACCATGTGTATGGCGATATCGCCCGCCCCTCCCGAGGAGCCCAGGGTGGTCATGCCCCCGGAGGGCAGCCAGCCCAGCTTCACGGTAAATAAGTATACCAGCAGCAGGCTGAGGAAAAAGCCGGGAATGCTGCTGCCGAAGAAGGAAAGGGTCACCACCGTGTAATCCCCTTTGGAATACTGGTGAATGGCACTGTAGATTCCCGCCGGCACCGCCATCAGCAGGCTTACCACCAGGGAAACGCCCATGAGCAGCAGGGTCGGCCCCAGATGGCTGCCGATCATGGCGCTGACGGACTGGTAGGTTTTGATGGAGTAGCCCATATTGCCGTGGAGCAGATTGGTCAGCCACACAAAGTATTGGATATAGAAGGGCTGGTCCAGCCCCAGGGCGGTTTTCTGAGCCTCTATGGCTGCCTGGGACACCCTGGCGCCCTGGAGCATCTCCAGGGGATTACCCGCCATGCACATGATGGCATAGTCGATGATGGTAATTCCGATCAGCGTGGGGATGGCGATCAAAAGCCGTTTTAAAATGTATTTTCCCATAGGTCAGACCGTCTCCTTTCCGTTCTCCGCGCCTGCCAGCACCGGGCAGGCCACCAGATGGCCGCTGCCCGGAAACGCAGGCTTTAACTCCGGTTCGATCTCGGAACAGCTCTGCACCGCATAGGGACAGCGCGGGTGGAAGCGGCAGCCCGCGGGCGGTCTGGTGTTGCTGGCAATCTCGCCCTGAAGCACCGCCATCTCCGCGTCCCGAGCCCTGGGGTCCGGGATGGGCACCGCGCGAAACAGCGCCTTGGCGTAGGGGTGAATGGGATTCGTGAACAGCTCCCTGGCCTCGGCCAGCTCCACAATCTTGCCCAGGTACATGACCGCGATGCGGTCGCTGACGTAATTCACCGCGCCCAGGCCGTGGCCGATAAAGATGCAGGTCAGATCCAGCTCCCTCTGCAGGTCCCGCAGCAGATTGAGAATCTGCGCCTGGATGGACACGTCCAGGGCGCTGACCGGCTCGTCGCAGACCATGAGCTTGGGCCGCAGGGACAATGCCCTGGCGATGCCGATGCGCTGGCGCTGGCCGCCGGAAAATTCGTGGGGATATCTGCCCAGGGAATGGGAGGGCAGGCCCACCATGTCCAGAAGGCGCTTCAGCTGGGCGTCCAGATTACCCTTGTCGGCGAGGCCGTGGTAGAGCATGGGCTCGGAGAGAATCTCATAAATATGTTTGCGCGGGTTTAGGGAGGAGTAGGAGTCCTGGAACACCATCTGCAGCTCCGTGCGGATTCCCGCCATCTCCTTGCAGCTCATGGCCGCCAAATCTGCACCGCGGTAGAGGATTTTCCCGGCAGTGGGCCGTTCCAGGGCCACGATCTGGCGCCCCAGGGTGGACTTGCCGCAGCCGGATTCCCCCACCAGCCCCAGGGTCTCCCCCTGGTACACCGTGAAGCTGACATCGTCCACAGCGCGCACATCGGCAATCTTGTGTGTGATGACGCCCCCCTTGACGGGGTAATACTTTTTCAGCCGCTCCACCGTGAGCAGGGGAACCGGGGAGGAGCCGGGGCCGGTCTGAGGGCCGGGCGCTGTTTTATGCTCGTCGTTCCGCTCTGTTCTCATCCCCTCTCCCCTCCTTCCTTCTTCGCCAGCCGCTCCAGATGGCAGGCCTTCCAGCACCGCGCCCTGTGATCCGGGCCGCAGGCCACGTCCTTCTGGGGTTCGTGACAGCGCTCCTCCTCATAGGGGCACCGGTCCGCAAAGCGGCAGCCGGTGATCCTGTCGTAGTGCTCCGGCACCACGCCGCTGATGGATTCCAGGCGCACGCCGTCGGCCTCCTGGGCTGCCAGCACCTCCTCCCTGCTCCCGCCGAAACGCGGGATGGAGGGCACGGAGCGCAGGAGCGCCTGGGTGTAGGGGTGGCCCGGCTCGTCGAACAGCTTTAACACCGGCGCCTGCTCGATAATCTGGCCCGCGTACATCACCAGCACCCGGTCCGCCATCTGAGCCACCAGGCCGATATCGTGGGTGATCAGGATCACCGCCATACCCAGGTCCGCCTGCAATTCCTTTAATAGCTGCATGATCTGGGCCTGGATGGTCACGTCCAGCGCCGTGGTGGGCTCGTCCGCAATCAACAGGCGGGGCCGGCAGGACAGGGCCATGGCGATCATCACGCGCTGGCGCTGGCCGCCGGAGAGCAAATGCGGGTATTTCTTCATTACGGAGGAGGCGTCCGGCATCCCCACCTTTTCCAGCAGGGCCACGGCCCGCTTGAAAGCCGCCTCCTTGTCCAGATGCATGTGCACGCGGATGCTCTCCGTGATCTGACGCCCGATGGTGAACACCGGATTTAAGGAGGTCAGCGGATCCTGGAAAATCATGGTCACGGCATCGCCGCGAATCTTGTCCAGCTCCCGCTCGGACATACTCAGCAAATCTCTCCCCTCAAACAGGGCTTTTCCGGCCTTTACCTTTCCGCCCCGGCCCAAAAGGCTCATGAGAGACAGGGAGGTGACGCTCTTTCCGCAGCCGGACTCGCCCACGATGCAGACGATCTCTCCCGGGTCCACATAAAAACTGATGCCGTCGGCGCTGGTCATCTGGCCGCCGTCACCGTCAAATACAGTTGTCAATCCTTCTACTTCCAGGATATGGGACATGTTGTTTCCTTTCTGATGTCGTTTACTGCCGTCGCCGGCACGTTCCTCTGGCGCAGGCGGCGCTCCGGCCTCAGGGCCGGCCCGTCGCCTCCAAACAAGGACGCCCAGAAAACAGCCCGCAGGGGCCGCTTTCCGGGAGTACAGGTCACTTTCTTGTTCGTTTGTCGCAGCCGGCCCTGAGAATCAGTTTACATCCCACTGCTCCACATGGTTGAAGAACCCGTAGACAGAGGGCTGCACCCCGGTCAGGCGCTTATTCACCGCGCCCAGGGAGCTGATCACGTAGGCGGAGAACATGGGCACGTCCTCCTGCACCCTTTTGTCCACAACGGAGTACAGCTTTGCCACCTCCGTAGTGTCGTTGGTCCCCTGCACCTTGGAGAGGGCGTCGTTTACATCCGCGTTCTCATAGCCGGTCCAGCTGTCCTTCATATTGATCAGCCAGTTGATATCCGCAAAGGGATCCACCGGCGCGTAGGTGTACTGCACGGCCAGCACGTCGTAATCCCCGGAGGTGGCGGTGGCCATCAGGGTGGCGAAATCCACAGTCTGGATATTCGCCTTGATTCCCACCTCAGCCCACTGGGCTGTGATCACGGAAGCGACGTTGATAAAGGTGCTGTCGCCGGAGTTGATATAGAATTTAAGAGTCTTGCCCGAATCCCACCCGGCCTCGGCCAGCAACGCCTTGGCCCGCTCGGGGTCGTATGAAACCGGGGTGATGGAGGAGTCGAAGTACGGGCTGGCCGAGGACAGGAAGCCGTCGATCACTTCGCCGTGCCCCTTCATCAGCTGATCCAGAATCCGGTTGCGGTCGATTGCGCAGAGCATGGCCTGGCGCACCCTGACGTCCGGCACATTGGCCGTCTGGATGAACACGGATTGGTTGGTCACCGGGTCGCCGTACACCGCCGTCACGTTCTCCAGCGCCTCTATGCTCTCGTAGTCCTCCATGGGAATGGCGCTCATGGTGTTCTGGGTGACGTCGATCTCACCGGACTTTAAGCCCGCGTAAAGCTGGCTGCCCTCCACGATCTTGATGTTCAGGCGGTCGATCTTGGGCGCGCCCTTCCAGTAGTCCTTGTTGGCCTCGTAGGAGATATAGTGGTCCTTGTCAAAATCCGTTACCCGGAAGGGTCCGCTGGTCACATCGGGATGGTTGAACCACTCGTTGGACTTTAAATCCTCCTCCGCGATGCCCTCGATCACATGCTTGGGCAGCGTCATCAGATAGCGGGCGTAGGAGTTCTGGAAGGTCACCAGGGACATGGGATCCTTGGTGGTAAAGCGCACGGTCTTGTCGTCCACCTTGACGATGCCCTCCACGTGGTCGGCGCCCTTCTCGGTGTAACCGTCGTCGCCCACGCCCACGAAGGCGTAGTACATCATGGCAGTGTTTCCGATCACCGGGCTGGTCAGCCGCAGCGCGGTGTAAACCACGTCGTCCGCAGTCACCGGCTTGCCGTCGGACCAGGTGGCCCGGTCGTCGATGTGCACCAGGAAATTGTGGTCGTCCTCAGCAGTGATGGAGTCCGCCAGCATCCCCTCGAACTTTAAGTCCGCGTCCAGCTCCATCAGGGGCAGGAACATCAGACCGGTGGCGTATTTGTTGATCTCCCCGCCGTCCATCAGCAGAGGATTTAAGGTATTCAAGGTGTCGGTGACGCCCACGTTGACGATCTTCTCGTCCCCGGCGGACTGGGCCTGCTGCCCTCCGGACTCACCGGACGGCTTCTTGGCGCAGGCGGTCATGGACAGGGCCATCACCGCGGCCAGACCCAGACTCAGGGCCCGCCTTGCGATCCCACGGTTCATCTTCATAATCATTCCTCCATTCATATTTGCCGTATGCCCCCATCTTCTTGACAAAGATCCACGGCGGTTGTATAGTTCTCAGCATCAAAACTTTGTAAATGAGGTGCGCGCCCCTGAGAGTTCCCCTTTCATATCAGAAAACCGGGTTCGGCTGCGGGAAAGCGGTCCGTTTTTCCCATGGATTTACAGCTCCATCCGCTCTGAACCGCTGTTTCTGTTAGGATTCCTCTGATGGCACCAGGTTATTCAGTATCTTCCTGCGATTAACTACACTATTCATAGTAGCTTAGTGTGGTTTTATTTATATCATTGGACGGGGCAAATGTCAATTCCTATTTTTATATAGAAGGCTCAGGAGCATTCCCTCAGGCCCTCGCCCATGTTCCTTCCATATTAAAGCGCATCTTCCGCCTTCAGCCCCAAAGCCATTTTTTTACACATGTCTCTATTATATGCAAATTCCGCCTTGACCGCAAGTCAATTTCCGCGCTGTTTCGGCCGCCGCGGCCATTTTCCGTCAAAGGCGGGGGTGTAAAGTGTCCGCGGACCGGGCACACTCTTTACAGTGCCTCCACCGCCACCTTTACGATATAGTCCCCGTAACCCTTGACAGCCAGCTCGTCCAGCAAAAAGTCCTCGTACCACTCCTGCCCCAGCCGCAGCCCCAGCCGGTCCCCGTATTGCCGGATCAGATGGTACGGCTTTTCCATGCTGTCCTCATACCCGCGGTAGCAGACCTCCACGTACCGTCCCGCCCTGCGCCGGACTGTTTTGAGGCCGGACACAGGCCTGGTGATCCTTGAGTAAACGCTCACATACCGGCTGTATTTCCCCTGATCCAGGTCCGAGCCCAGGCAGATGGTCCCCACTGCGCTCTGGATCACCCGGTACTTTTCCCTCAGCCGCACGTGCAGGGCGATCTCTTCCGCCAGGCTGCGCTCCTCCCGGCCCTTTACCTCAGAGAGAAGCAGCCAGCACTCGTCCTTATGGACAATATAGGGTTCGTCCAGGCGCGCATCCAGCGCTTCCCGCACATTCAGCTTTTCGTGGCGGATAAACTGTTTCATAGACCGCAGCCGCTTGATCTCCTGGTCAATCTGCTGCTCCTGCTGGTCCATCATCCGCAGGAAAAGCTCCGGGGAACGCCTTTCCATGTAATCCTTAATCTCATTCAGAGGCATACCCAGGCGCTGCAGCGCCCGGATCACCTCAAAGGCATCCATCTGCCACACAAAATAATACCGGTAGCCGTTCTCCTCCTTCACCGCCGGGGAAAACAGGCCGATCTCGTCGTAGTGGAACAGGGTGTGTTTTTTCACCCCCAGTATCTCCGCAAACTCACCGGTTGTAAAATAGAGCTCATTTCTCTGGTCCATATTTTTTCAAATCTCCTCTTGACTATCGGGTTACCCTATAGTTTATCATAATGAATGCGGCTGAAATATGCAAGAAATATAGGAGTGTTTTTTATGAGTTATTCATTGTCGAAAAAGTTTACCTTCGGATCGTTGTTGGTTTTCGCACTGCCCACCACGATTATGATGGTGTTTATGTCCCTCTATACCATTGTGGACGGCATGTTCGTCTCGCGTTTCGTGAGCACCAACGCGCTGTCCTCCATCAACATTGTCTATCCGGCCGTCAACATCGTGCTGGGCCTGGCCATCATGCTGTCCACCGGCAGCAGCGCTATTGTGGCGCGGAAAATGGGCGAGGGGAAGCCGGATGAGGCCAGGGAGACATTTACCGCCGTTATTTTTTTAAACGTAGTCATCGGCCTGGTTCTGGCCGTCCTGGGCACGCTGCTGGCGGTCCCCCTGTCCCGCATGCTGGGCGCCAGCGATGTGCTTCTGGACGACTGCGTCACCTACCTGCGCTGGCAGCTGGGCTTCTCGCCCGCGCTAATGCTTCAGATACTCTTTCAAATGTATTTCGTCACAGAGGGTCGGCCGGGCATCGGCCTGTTTCTCACAATCGCGGCCGGAATCACCAACGCGGTGCTGGATTACGTGCTGATCGTTCCCATGGGCATGGGGATCGCAGGGGCGGCCATCGCCACGGTAGCCGGCTACACCATCCCGGCGCTCTTCGGGCTGATCTACTTCGCCTGCGCGAAAAGATCGCTCTGGTTTGTCCGTCCCCGCATGACCGGCGCGGAGCTGGGGGAAACCTGCCTAAACGGGTCCTCGGAGATGGTCACCAACCTCTCCGCGGGTATCATCACCTTCCTGTTCAACCTGACCATGATGCGGTTCGCGGGGGAGGACGGCGTGGCGGCCATCACCATTATCCAGTATTCGGAGTTTCTGTTAAACGCGCTGTTTCTAGGCTTCTCCCAGGGGATATCCCCGGTGGTCAGCTTCAACCACGGCAGCCAGAATCATCCCCAGCTGAAGCAGGTCTACCGAACCGCTATGATCTTCACGGCGGCAGCCTCCGTCACGGTGTTCTTGTTCGCCCAGCTGGCCGGTGACGCCGTGGTGACGGTGTTCGCCCGCAAGGGCACCGCGGTCTATCAGCTGGCCAGCCACGGATTCTCCATCTTTGCCATGGGCTTTTTGTTCTCAGGGCTGAACATCTTTTCCTCCGCCCTGTTTACGGCGCTGGGAAACGGAAAGATTTCCGCCGTCATCTCCTTTGTGCGGACCTTTGGGCTGATTATCACCAGCCTTTTAATCCTCCCCGCCCTGTTGGGCGTGGACGGCGTGTGGCTGGCGATCCCCATCGCGGAGCTGGGAAGCACGCTGCTGTCCCTGTATTACCGGAAACGGTACAAGGGCGTGTACAGGTACGCGTGATCAACGCCGGTTTTAAATGGGAAAAGAGGGAAAACGGTCTGAACGCCGTTTTCCCTCTTTCGTTATAATTTCACCGGCCACAGGCGCGGCCTTTGCCGCCGCAGGGCCGGTCTGATTTTACAGCTCGATTTTAAAGTCGTCGGAAGCCTCTCCGTTCACCACGTAGTAGGCCGCGTTCTGCTCCGGAGAGATGTAAAGCTCCACGTTCTTGATCTCAACGCCCGGATGGGACTCTGAATAAGCCTTCTCAGCCTGAGCCAGCACATCCTTGGCTTTAATCTGCTTGCCGCCGAACTCCACCACTACGGTTTTCTCGATCTCAGCAGCCGGCGCCGCTTTCACTTCCGTGTTCGCCGCAGCCTTGGCCTCAGCTTTCACCTCTGCCTTGGGGGCCGCAGCCTCTGTCCTGGACGCCGCCGGAGCCGGAGCCGTCTCCTTTGCCACTGCCTTTACTTCTTCCTTAATCTCTGCAACCTTGGCTGCCGCAGCCGTGGTTTTTTTTGGTCTTGCCATTGCAAATCCTCCCTTTTTTCGATCCGTTTTCGGTTTCCTTGTGGATTATACGGCCGCAGACATTTTTTGTCAATGACAGGGACATGGAAAAATCTCCCGGAGGCCAAAACAATTCTGGGAGATTTTTCAACTAATTTCCAGTTATTTACTGGAGAAAACGGCATTTTAATAGCCCAAAGAGGCATGTACGGCATCGATCAGATTCGACGCGTATCCGTCTTCGTTTTCATCCTCTTTTCCAGCGATCTGAAGTCGTTTTTGGCGGATGCTTCCGTCTTCATCTCTTACGTTGGTGTACATGGCGTATATATAGTTGTAGCTCCAGTCCCAGACAGCTTCGTGATCTGCCATCAGAAAGTCATAAAACGGATCGGTTTCCCATTTCACATCCCTTTCTTCTCCCGTACTGAGCACTCCGTCGCCGCTGCTCCCGTGAATTTTAGAATGATAGTTCATTCCGCGCTTTTTGATCGTCAGGTTTTTCGTGTCAAACCCCAGCGCTTCAAAATAGTCGAACAGAGCCTCCTTGCGCTCCGAATCATTGTCCCAGTCATAGCTGTCCATCCCCGCCTGGCGCAGAGCCTCCTCTGCTTCCTCGACCGCCTCGTCGTCAAAGCTGTCCTTGACCTCCTCGTCGTCAAAATCGTCCAGCTCCGCCTTCGGCCGCGCTTCATTCTGCACAGACCTGGTCTGAACCACGCCGTCCACAGTCCACGCTCCGTCCACATTGACCGTATAGCCGTCCACCACCGTATCGCCCGCCATGTATCCCGCGGCGTCAAAATAGTAGCACTCCGCGATCCCGTCGCGGTTGCCGTCAATCCACCTCCACTCGCCTGCGCAGTAGGAACCGCCGTCATTCTCATACCACCAGCCTATGCCGTCGTGCTTCCACTGTCCGGCGTAGGCCGTAAAACCGGCGGCCAGAGATAAACCGGCGGCCATCCCTGTGATTAAAAGTTTTCTGACCTGTTTTTTCATAAAATAAGCCCTCTTCTCTGATTTTTAGGCTGTTTCAAGCCTGGATTCGATTCATGATGCCTTTGTTACCGGTTTACCGTGTCTGATCAGTTCCGTCCGGCACCCACGCACCGCTTCCGTCCACGGTATAATTGTCCGGGGTAACCGTATCGTGAAGCATATAACCGTCGGCGCCAAAGTAGTAGTATTTTCCGTTGATCTCCATCCACTGGTTTACCGGGTACGTGCCATCTCCGTTGTCCCACCACCAGCCGACTGCGTCCTGCTTCCACAACGCGGTCCCGGCCGCGGCGCCTGCCTGCTTCAAATTAAAGAAGTAGCCCAGGCACACATTGGAGTGGGAGACAGACTCAACTCCGTCGATGAGCAGCACATAGGTCTTTGAATAAGCCGAGCCGTCGGCCTTGTCCTTAGCCAGCTGTCCGGGGTTGAGAACCGGGTAGACTTTCTGGCTCTCGATGCCTTTAAACATTGGGATCCCGTTATAATCCTCCTTCTCAAACGAGTCCACCATCACAAACCGACCGTTTTCCAGATATCCCCAATATACCGACGGATTGCCGGACATACCGTAGGTCTTGGCCGAATCCATTGTGATTGTGGCGTTTTCATCGTACAGGTTGTACAGGGGCCCGCTGAAGGGATTTTCATACTCGGATGACATGGTGTTCCCCGTGTCCTCCAGTTGGCTGGAAAAAACGCCCTCGAAATGGACGGTAAATTCCTCCGCGAAAGCGGTCATACAGCCGGCCACCGCCAATCCAACCGCCAGCCCCAACGTTGCCAATCTTTTACTCACCTTCATTTTTTAAATCCTCCTTTGATAATTGATATGAATATGATCCCCCTCTTCGTTCCGGCTCCGGGCTTCACACTGCCGACCCCTCACGCCTTGGCCTCCGTGGGCTTTCATATATAACTGAGTACCATTGTTTCAACAGGAGGTTTTACAAATATGGCATTTTTTTTAATTTATATCTCCGATTCACAACATTGTAAGCTACGCATCTGTATTTTCAACTAAAAAAATTTTTATATTACCAATAGTTTAGTCCATTCCTGTAAGATAGCAGTATAAGGAGAAGTGACTCATGATCGATTTTGGCCCCAAACTGAAATGCCTGCGCGAGGGCAGGCATTTAACCCAAACACAGGTAGCGCAGCAGCTGGGCTGCACCCCCAGCATGGTTTCCGCCTACGAGGCTTCCATCCGGCGGCCGTCCTACGAGAACCTGATCAACCTGGCCAGGCTGTATCACGTTACCACAGACTACCTGCTGGGCCTGGACTCGAAATCCGCGCTGGACACCGCCGGACTCACCGTCAGCGAGATCAACGCCCTCTCCAGCCTGATCGATGTGATGGCGAACAAAAAGTAGGATACGGCCTATCCTATTTTTTTTGTCCTGAATTCTCCTCCGCCGTCCCTGCGGCCGCCTCCAGCCGGTCGATCTGCTGGGCGTGGCGCTGCATATCTGCTTCCAATTCCTGTAAATACTGTAACAGCAGCCGCAGAACGGCAGCTCCGCCGGCGCCGCCGCTGTCCTGGAACCCCTCCAGCCCGCACTCCGCCACATCCAGCGCCCTGCGTATATCCCGCAGCTGCCGAATCCGCCGGTCCAGGCTGTCCCGAAAGCCAAACAGCCCGTCGCCGATTTCCCTCAATTTCTCTTCATCCATCATCTCCTGTGCACCTCCTCTGTACTATAAGTACCTGCGCAATCGGGAATGGTTTTAACAGGCTGCAGTTTTCGGTTTATTTTTTTATAAACCGCCTTATTTGTTGCAATAAAAATAGGAATAACCCAACAAACCGGTTATTCCTATCAGCTAATCTAAAGTCACATATTTTTCCACGGTATCAACGGCCCTTTTTGCCGCCGTCGGCTCTGTAGAACGTCAGAGCCATCATGACCGGGACGCACAGTATGATACCGAACATATACCGGATTATAATGCAGGGGCCGGGTACAAGAGAAAACATGTAACCGAGTAATACCGCTGAAAGAATCAAACAGCGATACCGCTTCTGTGCCCACATGACAATGGTACAAATAAAAACCAGCCACGCGTAGAAGGACGTGTAAAAAAGAAGCGACGCCGCGGGCAATGACCTCTGGATATTCCCGTCGGTGAACCAGCGGTAGCCCTCCCTCAACGCCGGAAGAATACTGCGGGGTTCCACCACATGTTCACCGTCAAAGGGCGGGCTCATGGCGTACTCCACATAGCAGCTTGAATCTCCCCCCATATACCATAAGCCCATGGTGTTATAGACAGGCGCCAAGACAAATTCCCCCGGGTACCTGCTTCCCAGTCTCAGCCACATGTGAACAAAATCCCTCTTATGATGTTTTAAGTAATCCACATCCAGCCCGGCCTTTACAGGGTCCGACACGTAATACTTATATCTGTTCATGGCTTCCGGGGATAGAAACTTCCCCATCTCTTCCTTGTCATCCAAGCCCAATGAATCCTGATGGAACACATACGTTCTGGCCAGCTGCTGGCAGGGAATACTCAACATCTCCGCAACGCTTCCCTTGCCTGCATTGAGCGCGTTCTCCATCGCGGAGAAACCGCTGAAAATACCGATTACACAGGCGAAAAACAGCGCTGAAAACCGGAGCAGGTACGCGTCCCTTTTTCCGGAAAAGGTTTTTACAATCCATGCCCCGAAGCAGCAGGCGCCTGTAACCCCAAGCCCATAGGCCGCATTGTTCCGGAATAGTCCCATTAAAATGGAAAGCATAAAAAAAAGCAGGAAACGCCGGCCCCGATAAAAGGCTTTCGCCGTAACCATATCGCAGATGCACACGAAAAAAACTAAAAACAGACACCCAAATATCACATCCTTCGTAGTGCTAAGTCCTGTAACCGGCAAAAATGGAAATAGGATGTAAAAGGCCAGCGCCACCGCGCGCAGCTTCCGGGACAACCGGATTTTCACCATATACCTGATTGCAAATGCGACGCTTCCGGAAAGTATCGCCAGCTGGATCAGTGAATGAAGCGCCAGTCCCGCGTTATAGGAACCGAATATTTTTTTTCCCAGTTCCAGGATTCCGCCTGCAAAAAGCGTGTGGACCAGCGGATGGTGCGTGTTCCATATGCCGCTCGCAAACATTTCCCACTGCCAAATCATGTCATAGCAGTATAATCCCGGATAAAAAGCGAGGAAACACGGAATATAGCACAGGAACAAGGTCAGCCATGTCATCAGGAATACCCTTCTTAACGAGCCGCGCCGGCCGCCCGTTTCCGGCAGCTCCCCGCCTGCGTGTATAAGCCTAAAAAAGAAGGGTTCCGCTATTGGGCTGAGCATGGCCGAACTGAATGTCATCCACAAGACGGTTACGCCGTTAAAATCCACCCCGCCAATATTGGCCGATAGGCGCAGGCCTGCGCCCAATATTTCAGTAAATATCAGGAGCAACGATAAGGAAAACGCATAACAAGCCGTGCGCTTATCCTTCCTCCAATCTTCCCCCGCTCTTTTTACCATCCCAAAGGATAGCAAAAATACGGCCAGGGACATCACGCTCTTATTAAAATATATCCTGTCATATAACCCGTAAATTTCCACCAATCCACTGACCGAAATAACAGCGCCAATGGAAATTGCTGCCTCACCTATTATCCTACCTTTGTATGTAATTTCCCGGCAATCCAAACAAAACCTCCATTCACGACCCTGTCTTTTGTTTATACTCCTCATTCACACCCAACAAGCGAAATTCGAATTCCTGCCGGTTTTTCTGTATCAGTGTCTGTAAAATGAGCCCTGAAAACAGGGATAGGAGCGCCGCTATTGTGCAGAAGCCGCAGACAATCAACGTTGGGAAATGGGGTACCAGGCCGGTCCTTATATACTCAATTAATATAGGTACGAAAAAACACGCAGACAACAGAAACAGCGCCAAAGCCGCCGCTCCGAAAAACCTCACCGGCTTATAATCCCGGTATAAATTGAATATGGTTTTCAGCACACGCATTCCGTCTGAAAATGTATTCAATTTCGATTCGCTTCCCGTCGGCCGATCCCGGTATTCTATAATGACATGTTCAATGTGCATGTTCTTGTCAACCGCGTGGACCGACATTTCTGTTTCAATTTCAAAGCCCTTTGAGAGAACAGGAAATGACTTCACAAACTGGTAGCTGAAAGCTCTGTAACCAGTCATGATGTCACTGATATGGCTCTTGAACAAATGATTAATACAGAAACGCACCACCGTGTTACCCATATTGTGGAACGGCCTTTTATTTTCTGTAAAATAAGTGGACGACAGACGGTCGCCGATCACCATATCCGCCTGCTCCACCAAGACCTTATCCACCATGGCTTTGCACGTATCCGCCGGATAAGTATCATCGCCATCAACCATAATATAGCAGCAGGCGTCTATTTCCCGGAACATCCTTCTGACAACGTTTCCCTTCCCCTGTTGATGTTCATACCGCACGATAGCGCCTGCATTTCTGGCGACGGTGTCGGTGCCATCAGTAGAATTGTTGTCATATACGTAAATAGCAGCTTCCGGCAATTGCTTTTTCCAGTCGTTCACCACCTTGCCAATTGTCTGGCTCTCATTATAGCAAGGAATCAGAACTGCAATTTTATCCATTTAAAATGGCCTCCTGTGGGGCAGAAAACGGCTTCCCTAATATAATCAGATCACTTCGGATATATTTTTCTCCGGGCCGTTTCATTTTGTTTGCTCTCATGATGTGAATTACAAATTTCCCCATGTCCCTACTATAAACTATGCATTTATAAATTTCAACCTAAAATTTAGTTTATGACTGTAAAATGAATGAAATATATGATTGGAGGATGATTTATGATAGAGGGCCTGAGCAACCGCATTTCCCAATTACGAAAAAACCATCACTTAAGCCAAGGCGAACTGGCCAACGCTTTAAATGTTACAAGCGCCTTGATTTCGGCATGGGAACGCGGCGAGAGAGTGCCGGCCATTTCCAAACTGCTGGATTTATGTGATGTTTTCAATGTATCCTCTGATTACCTGCTGGGGCGTAAATCAAACAACCATATCAGCCTTGAGGGGCTGTCCCCGGATGACGCGAAGGCTGTTGCAGCTATCATCAAGTCGTTAAGGGAAAAAAATATCAAGCACTAATCAAATACGGCCGATCCACGCCGCATCAAATACTGCTTTATAGCAACAAAAAATGACCCTATATTCTCATATAAGGTCATTTTTAATATCATATTTTCCGATCCGGATACTTAATAAAGCGATTAATCGCAGGTGTAAGGCATCAGGGCGATATGACGAGCGCGCTTGATGGCTACGGTCAGGGCTCTCTGGTGCTTTGCACAGTTGCCGGTAATTCTTCTGGGAAGAATTTTACCTCTCTCGGATACGTATCTCTTTAACTTATTTACATCCTTGTAATCGATGGTGCCGTTCTTGTCACCACAGAAAACGCATACTTTTTTTCTTCTGCGCATTCCGCCCGGTCTTCTCATCTTAGCTCCATCAGGTCTGTCTGATTTATTAAATGCCATTGGTGTTGTCCTCCTTTATGATCTACAGTGGAACATCCTAGTTAAACGGAAGGCCCTCGTCCTCCACTCCGTCAGGAATGTTCATAAACCCATCACCAATCGCGCTGGCAGGGGCAGGTCTCTGGGCCGGAGCGGACTGCTGATAGCCGTAACCGCCCGCGCTGTCAGAGGATGCGCCCTTACTGTCTGCGAACTCCTGGTCGTCCAGGATAACCTCGGTGGTGTATACTTTCTGACCGTCTTTGTTAACATAGCTACCTGTCTGGATTCTCCCGGACACCAATACTCTCATGCCCTGGCGGAAATACTTCTCAGCGAACTCACCCGCGCGGTCAAAGGCCACACAGTTGATGAAATCAGCCGACTGTTCTCCATTGTCCTGGTTCCTGCGCCCTCTGCGGTCCACCGCAAGCGTGTAACGGGCAATCGCCATGGAGCGCTCGCCCTGCGAATATCTCACTTCCGGGTCTCTCGTCAATCTTCCCATTAAGATAACTCTGTTCATACGATCACTCTTCCTTTTTAACTTCTTATGCGGCTGAGATTATGCGTCTACTCTTACGCATAAGTATCTGATCACTGGTTCCATAATACGAATGTGTGCTTCAACTTCGTTCGGGCATACAGAATCGGACTCAAACGTAATGAAATAGTAGTAAGCTTCGTGCATCTTCTGGATCTCATATGCAAGTCTCTTCTTACCCCACTCATCTACGTTGGTCACAGTGCCACCGAAACGGGTGATGTAACCTTTTACCTTTTCCAGTGCTGCAGCGCGCTCTTCGTCTTCCAGCTTCACATTCAGAACAACGGTTAATTCATACTTGTTCATCTTGCTTTACCTCCTTGTGGTCTCTGGCCCCCGCTTTCAGTAACGGGAGCAAGGATATAATATGTCACGGAGTATTATTGTACCAAATTTGTGGGACAAAAGCAAGCGGTTTTTTCCGGTTTTCTTGCTATTTTTCAAGGTTTTTTCCGTTTTTTTCGGACTCACCGCCCTTTTTTGTCAACCCCCTGGTATTCTTCTCCACCAGCTTTCGCGGCACCATGATCTGATGGCCGCAGCCCACGCAGCTCAGGCGGAAATCGGCGCCCACGCGCAGAATCTCCCACTGGCTGCTGCCGCAGGGATGGGGTTTTTTCAGCTTGACGATGTCGCCCACCTCGTAATTCGGCTTTTCATTCATAGTTTAGTCAGCTCCATTTCCTGTCATTTCAAGATTCGGTCTATGGCCGCCAGCTCGTCCGCGGTGAAGCCAGGACCCTTCAGGGCAGCCACATTGTCCTCCAGCTGTGCCGTGCTGCTGGCCCCGATCAGGACCGAGGTCACCTCCCTGCGCCTGAGCACCCAGAGCAGCGCCATCTGCGCCAGGCTCTGGCCCCGGGCGGCGGCGATCTCGTTCAGCGCCCGAATCTTGGCCAGCTTATCCTCGGTCAGATACCGCCCGGCGATGGTGGTGCCCTCCCGGGAGGCCCGGGACCCCTCCGGGATTCCGTCCAGATACCGTCCCGTAAGCGCGCCCTGTGCCAGCGGGCTGAAGCAGATACAGCCCACGCCGCCGCGGTCCAGCACGCCCAGAAGCCCGTCCTCCACCCAGCGCTCAAACATGTTGTAGCGGGGCTGGTGGATCAGGCATGGGGTGCCGTTGGCTTTCAGGACGGCGATGGCCTTTGCGGCCTCGTTGGCCTGGTAATTGGAAATTCCCACATACAGGGCCTTTCCCTGGCGCACTATGTCCGACAGCGCGCCCATGGTCTCCTCCAGGGGCGTGTCCGGGTCCGGGCGGTGGTGGTAAAACACGTCCACATAGTCCAGCCCCATGCGCTTTAAG
Source organism: Enterocloster asparagiformis (assembly GCA_018380885.1). Lineage (GTDB taxonomy): Bacteria > Bacillota > Clostridia > Lachnospirales > Lachnospiraceae > Enterocloster. The sequence goes on along the minus strand of JAGZSY010000004.1, from coordinate 258,949 downwards.
CTAGAATCCAGGCTGGCCATCAGGTATTTCCGGGAGCCCCAGTTTCCGTAGGGGCCAGGCCAGAAATCGAAACCCGCCTTGGTGGAGATAAAGAGCTCGTCCCGGTAGCGCATGAGGTCCGACTTTAAAATGGCGCCGAAGTTCTCCTCCGCCTTTCCTCTGGCCGGGTGGCCGTAGTTGTTGGCCAGGTCAAAGTGGGTGATCCCCAGGTCAAATGCCCGGCACAGGATCCGGCGCTGCTCGTCCAGGGGCTTCTCCAGGCCGAAGTTCTGCCAGAGACCCAGGGAGATGGCCGGCAAAAGCACGCCGCTCCTGCCGCAGCGGCGGTAGCTCATAGTGTCGTAACGATTCTCTGCTGCTTTATACATATCTCTCTACCTGCTTTCTTCCAATTATGATTGGATTCCGGTGACCGCCCCCAAAACCTCCCCGATGTTGCCGTTGATGATCAAATCCGCCTGGGAGTCACGGGAGGTGGCGGCTTTGTTGATCAGGACCAGACGATTTCCGCGGTAGTAGTCGATCAGGCCTGCGGCCGGGTATACCACCAGCGAGGTGCCCCCGATGATCAGCATATCCGCCTGCCCGATATAGCGGACGGATTTTTGCAGGGTGGCGCTGTCCAAGCCCTCCTCGTAGAGCACCACGTCCGGCTTTACCGCGCCTCCGCAGTCGCAGCGCGGCACGCCTTGGCTGTGGATCACAAAATCCAGGCCGTAAAACTTTCCGCAGCGGGTACAGTAGTTGCGGTGCACAGAGCCGTGCAGCTCCAGCACCTCCCGGCTCCCCGCGGCCTGGTGCAGCCCGTCGATGTTCTGGGTGATCACGGCCTTCAGCTTCCCCTCCGCCTCCAGCTTGGCTAAGGCCCTGTGGGCGGCGTTGGGCTTTGCGTCCGCAAACAGCATGCGGTCCTTGTAAAAGCGGTAAAATTCCTCCGGATTGCGCTTATAGAAGCTGTGGCTGATGATGGTCTCCGGCGGATAAGCGTATTGCTGGTTGTACAGGCCGTCCACGCTGCGGAAATCCGGAATCCCGCTCTCCGTGGACACCCCCGCGCCGCCGAAGAACACAATATTACTGCTCTCACCGATCCACTGTTTCAGCTGTTCCAGTTTTCCTTCCATATGATAACGCTCCTTCCCTCTGCCTCCGGGCTTCTCAGTTCCCGGAGAGAATCACATTGATCTGGTCACCGGCAATCCAGTGCTCCACATTGGCGATGGTAATGTCCGCGCGAATCTCCATGGCCTCGTCCGTGGCAAAGGCCACGTGGGGCGTCAGGATGGTGTGGGGCGCTTTCAACAGGGGATAGTCCGCCGGGATCGGAGGCTCCATGTCGAACACGTCGATGCCCGCCCCCGCGATGGTTCCGTTTTCCAGCGCCTCCGCCAGGGCGGCGTTGTCCACCACCGGCCCTCTGGCGGTATTGATCAGAATGGCGCTCTTTTTCATCTTAGCCAGCAGCCCGCGGCCGATCAGCCCCTTGGTGTCGGCCGTCACCGGCACGTGGAGGGAGACGATATCGCTTCGCTCCATCAATTCCTCCAGGGACACGTACTCGGCTCCCAGCTCCTTCACCTCCCGGCGCTCCGTGCGGCTGTAGGCCAAAAGCTTGCAGCCGAAGGCCGCGGCGATGGCCGCCACCCTGCGGCCGATGGCCCCGGTCCCCACGATGCCCATGGTCTTGCCGTTCAGCTCAGGCCCCACCAGGCCGTCCTTGGTGCCGCCGGTGCGTGCCCTGCCGTCGCAGGCCGGGATGCTGCGGTACAGGCCGATAGCCAGGCCGAACACCAGCTCCGCCACCGCGTTGGTGGAGTAGCCGGCCGCGTTGCTCACGGCGATGCCCCGCGCCCTGCAGGCCTCCAGATCCACGTGGTCCACGCCTGTAAAGGCCACCGCAATATATTTCACCTTGGGGCAGCCCTGGATGACCTCGCCCTTTAAGGGCATGTTGGCGATCACCAGGATGTCCGCATCCCGGCCCCGCTCAACGAGGGACGGGGTGTCCGTCACCTTTGTGGCGCAGTACACCAGCTCATGTCCGACGGACCTCAGGCCCTCCGCCAGCTTGTCCACATATTCCACGCTTACGCCCAGGGGCTCCAGCACTACGATTTTCATTTTCCATCCTCCTGTTGTATATCCGCGCCGCTCCATTTCCTGAGCGGCGTCATTTTATTGAATGCAATGGGCCGCAGGCTACGCCAACGGCCCATTGTTCTACCAATAATTTAACATTAATTCACCGGGAATGCAAACAGCTTTTGCCGTTGCCGGCGGCGCGCAAAAGGTTACGCTTCCCGGGCCGTATCCCGCCGAACGTTTTTTGTTGACGCGGCCCAACGAAAGTCATGGAAAACAGCGCGGAAAACGGGGAGCCACCGGCATTCCCATAGCTCCCCGTTCCCTTATGGCTGCGCGATCTCCTTGACCAGCAGCAGGCGCATGCCGCCCTTTACCTTGTCGTCCGCCAGCTCGTTGGTGGAAATGATGTTCCCCACCGTGGTGTGGAACTTTTTGGCGATATTCCACAGCGTGTCGTCCGGCTGTACGATGTAGCCCACAATGCCCGGAAGCTCCTGCAATTTCTGCATATCCATCGGGCGCACCTCCGCCCCTGTGATCACCGGCTCGCAGACCGGCTGCAGCACCAAAAAATCCAGGGCCAGCACCGCTTTGATCTCCACCATCTCGCCGCCCATCATCACCGCGGTCAGCTGCTCCAAGCCGGTGTTCAGCTGGTACACGCTGTCCTTTGTGATCCCCCTGGCCTCCGCGGTGCAGTGGAAGGGCACCTGCTCCACCGAGGCCTGCACCGGCGATTCGTCGTCGCTGGTCAGGTACAGCAGGCTCACCTCCAGAACGCCGTCGATCTGGATATTGTCCTCCCCGATCTCCACTTCGTCCAGCTTGATCGTGCCCTCGTTGTGGCAAATCTGTAATATGCGCTCAGCCCCGGACAGCTCCAGCTTTTCGCTGACCTTGCATTTGCAGACATTTTTTGTCAGCATCTGGTCGAAACAGGCCTGCGCCCTGGACAGCTCCACCTCCCGGCTGGTGGAATACATGTCGCTCAGCAGCTCTACCTCCTGCTCCTGGTACAGCTTGATGTCCAGCTCCAGCACCGCGTCCACGTCCAGCTCCCGCATCTCCCCGTCGTAGTCCGGCTTGGGCTCCAAATCCTTGTGGGCCAGGCGCACGGTGACCATGGGGATCATCTCCTCCACGGCGTCGTTTAAATCCAGGTCGCCCGAGAAGGGAAGCGTCTCCTCCAGCCACTGCATGGGCATGTTCTCGTCCTCCGCCTGGTAGATGGCGAACACGTTTAAATCCCCGTCGATATGTAATTTCCCGTCCAAAGGCTTGGTGGTCACGTCCCGCAGCTTCATCTCCCGCCACAGCAGGCGGCCGATGTTGGGCTTGCCGCCGGTGAGGGATATCTCCTCCTTCATCCGGTAGGTGTCCTTGCGCCGGACGGCGATGGCGGCCACATTGACCGTGCGCTTTAAGGTCTCGATCTGGGCCGGGCCCGCGGCCTCCCCTGGCGTCTGAGCCGCGTAGCCGGCGTTTCCCATGTCCACATCCACCGCTGCCTCCACGTCGCGCAGCGTCTCGATCCGCACCTGCAAAGTGACGATGGCCTGGACGCCCAGCTTGCGGGAATTGATCATTTCCGCGTTTAAGTCCTCCAGCATCCAGTTCAGCCCCACGTAGTCCTTCTCCTCCAGGTCCGTGGCATTGATCGTCTCGTCAAAGGGTATGCTTCCGCCCAGGGTCTGAAGCCCGCCGCCCTCCTTGCGGTACAGCACCTGAAATTCCAGCTTTCCCTTCACCGCCACCTTTTCTCCCTGGTTCTTTACGGATTCGATCTGGATTTCCCCGGTGTCCAGCATCACCTGGGCCATGTCGTCCATGGTGTCCGGCACAATGAAATCGTCATCCAGCGTAATCTGAGTGGTCACGGTCCCCTTGAACTGGTTCATATGTATCTGCTTTTTTATTAATTCCATAAAAACACCTGCCGTTTCTCATAGTCCTTTAGAAATATCTATGCGAACGGCAGGTTATTTATGCTTATGGGGCCGGACAGATTTAAACCTTGTCATATTCGTCCAGGAAGTGGTGGCGTTTTCCGCCGCTCACATAACCAAGACAGGCGTCCAGGTTGACGTTTTCCACGCTCTTCATGATATTGGCCTCCACGAAGGGATTGGTCTGCTTCAGGGTGCTGATCAGCTCCTTGATCTCCTGGCGCTTGGAGGTGTGCACCACGTCGGCGGAATCCTTCGCCGCGCCCTTTGACTCCATGTCCCGGGCAATCTGTTCTGTAAAGCGGCAGGCGCATTGCAGGAAACGCAGCCCGTTGTATTCCTTCCAGGCCAGTATATCCCCCTCCTTGACCAGATACAGCGGGCGGATCAGCTCCATGCCCTGGAAATTGGTGCTGTGCAGCTTGGGCATCATGGTGTTGACCTGGCCGCCGTAGAGCATGCTCATGAGAATGGTCTCGATCACATCGTCGTAGTGGTGCCCCAGGGCGATCTTGTTGCAGCCCAGGGACCGCGCCCGGTCGTAGAGGTATCCCCGGCGCATGCGGGCGCACAGGTAGCAGGGCGACTGGTCCACGTCCACCACGGCGTCGAAGATGTCGGACTCGAATATCTGCACGGGAATATTCATCAGGGCCGCATTGTCCTCGATCAGACGGCGGTTGGCCGGGTTATAGCCCGGGTCCATGACAATGAACTCCAGCTCAAATAACGTCTTGCTGTGGCGTTTCAACTCCTGCATGCATTTTGCCAGCAGCATGGAGTCCTTGCCACCGGAAATACAGACGGCAACGCGGTCGCCGTCTGCTATCATCTCATATGCCTGGAGCCCTTTGATAAAGGGCCGCCAGATTTCTTTGCGGAACTGCTTGATGATGCTCCGCTCAATCGCAACGTAAGGTTCGTTTATCATGGGGTAGCTTCTTCCTTCTCTTTCTCGCTGAGCAGGGCTTCCAGCCGCCTGATCTGTTCCTCCATGCGCTGTACCTGCTCTTTTAACGACTTGTACTCCTCGATGGTGGCGCTCTTTTTCACCTTGGGAATGGTGACGCCGTCCTTTTTCACCGGCCGGGCCGGTATGCCCACCGCGGTCACGTTGTCCTCCAGGGGCTTTAACAGCACCGCGTTGGCCGCGATGGAGCAGTTGTCCCCCACCTCGAAGGCGCCCAGAATCTTCGCGCCCGCGCCCACCATCACGTTGTTGCCCAAGGTGGGATGGCGCTTGCCCTTCTGGGTGCCCACGCCTCCCAGGGTGACGCCCTGGTAGATGGTGCAGTTGTCACCCACCACCGCGGTCTCCCCGATCACAACGCCGCAGCCGTGATCGATGAGAATCCCCCTGCCCAGCTGCGCGCCGGGGTGAATCTCAATCAGCGTGAAAAACCTGGCGATCTGCGAGATCAGCCGGGCGATAAAGTACATCCTATGCCGCCAGAACCAGTGGGCAAACCGGTGCCAGATCAGCGCGTGTATACCCTGGTAGAGCAAAAATACCTCCAGCGCGCTGCGGGCCGCCGGGTCCCGTTCCTGGACCGCTTTGATGTCCAGCCATATATCCCTAAATATCATGTTGCCGCCTCCCTAACCTTCCTGCATATGCCTTGAATGCCAAAAATTTACAAGTTTTGCCGCATATTTCACGGTGAGCGCCCTACTCGAAAATACCTCGTTAAGTGCTCATATTATACCGAAGCACTAAGTTCGTTTACTACCTCGCTAAGTGCTCCGGCATATATTCCCACTAAACTCGAAAATACCTCGTTAAGTGCTCATATTATAGCATATGCTCGGAAGATTAAAAAGGAAAATTTACAGCTTTACTGGAACACCACCGGGTTCTCCAGGTATTCCGTGCGGATTACGATAAAGGGATAGGACTTGTCGGCCCCCGGATTCTCCCCCTTCTCCGGGCCTTTCAGCTCCGTGTCGATGACAATGGAATTCTCCGTCAGGTACAGCTCGTTCACGCTGATGCTGTAGCCGCCGGTGGCCTGCTCGCCGTAGCCCACGGCAATGTACAGGTTTTTGTCGTCGCTGTATGTAAGTTTAAAGGGCGACGTCTGCTTTTGCGCAATAATCTGCCGCAGCTCCTGGGGAATATCCGGCTCCCCGACCACCGCAAATTCCAAATCCTTCACCTTTTTTCCATCGTCCTTTGACGCCGAACAGCCGGATAAGCCCACCAGCGCAGCCGCGCAGGTGAAAATCATGGCCGCCCGAAGCATTTTCCCCATCCATCCATTTTTCATTGACGTTAAACCTCCGAGATCAAGTATTCACAATTACTATCAATATATTCCCCATTGCCACGAATATGCAGGCCGCCTTTTCATAAAATCCGCGCCCGCGGTCCATACTAATTTCGGAGGTGATAAATGATGAGTCCCAAGGAATTAAGTTATATTGAAGATGCGCTCGGACATGAGACGTTCTTAAAAACCCAGTGCCAGGAAGCAATCCAGAACCTGCAGGATGCGGAATTAAAGTCCTGCGTGGAAAAAATCAGCCAGCAGCACCAGCAGATATTTACAAATTTTTACAATCTCGTTTAAGGAGGCAGCAAAATGGACGACAAATGCATCATGGAGAATCTTCTCCTGACTACCAAGGGCGTGTGCGACCTTTATATGCACGGCACCATCGAGTCCTCAACCGCAAATGTGCACCAGACCTTTGACCAGGCGTTAAACGACAGCCTATGCATGCAGGACGATATTTATAAGAAAATGTCCGCTAAAGGCTGGTATACCATGGAGCAGGCTGAGCAGGAGAAAATCCAGAAGGTTAAAAATAAGTTTGCAGGAATGTAACTTTGATTTTCCGGAAATGTAAAAGGCCGGGCGGCGCGCACATCACAGCGCCGCCCGGCCTTTTCGGGTCGATCCGTCAGCGGATCCCGTCTATATGCTCAGCCGTAAGGCTCAGGTACGGTATGGTCATCTCCTGAGCTCCGCCCAGCACAGAATTGTACCAGGCCTTGTAATCCCTCATGCCGACCGGGTGTTCCATGTCGTAGGTACCGCCCGGCATGATATAAAATACGATCCCGTCGTTGTTTACATCCACATCTACCGGGTATGAATTCCCGCTATAGTCCGTGTCCGCCAGAGAGCGGTCCCACGCGTCCACGCTGGCAACCATATCGTACCGGTCCGTACCGGGATCGTACTGGTAAACATTGTACGGCCAGAAATCTCCCGCCAGCCCCTGATTGTGCGACCAGTCCACCAGAACCACCCCGTTGTCATAGTAAACAGCGCCCGGAAACTCGCTCAACTCCAACACCAAGCTGTCCGCGGCGCTGTCATAGCCGTAAACGGCTTCCCGCATACCCGCCATACTGCTGGTGCTGAATAAAACCATCAGCTCGTCCCGGCCGTCCCTGTCAACGTCGTACACCGCGAACAGGTTGTCCGAGATGCTGCCGTAATTGTCAAATCCGCAGTCGGCGCCGTCCGGGTAGACCTGGTCGTACAATATACCCTCCAGCGCGGCCCGGTACGCCTTCAGCATGGCGGCCCGGTCCTGGTCGGCTGTGGCCGGCTCCTGCTGTCCTAAACCGGCTGATTTTGCAATTTCAGTGTGCGCGGCAGTCCCCCCTTCTGCCCCGGCGGCCGTTTTTTCCTCTGAGGACTCGCCTGCGCCGCCCTGCTCAGTCCCGGCGTCCTGCCCGGCGGTGGTTTGCTCCGGCTCCTCCGTCTCCTTTTGCGTCTCCTCTGCGGCCCTTGTCTCCCAGGCGATATTCTCCTCCGCTGCTTCCCTGCCCTTTTGGCAGCCCGTCACGCCGACCAGCGCCGCCATGAGCACCAGCAATCCGTATGTTCTCTTTCTCATTTTCCCGTGTTCCGTCCTTTTTCCATTTTAATGCGCTTCGCCTGCCGTACCTGCCCGTAAAACAGAAGGCCGCAGGAAACGTCACTGGCTTCCCGCAGCCCTCCGATACAGTCTCTGTTCGGTTATATCCTAATATTAATTACACAATCTTGCGGATCCAGCCCTCGGGCGCCTCGATCTTGCCCATCTGGATTCCCGTAAGAGTGTCGTACAGCTTCTTGATAACCGGCCCCATCTCCTCCATACCGCTGGGGAAGCAGATTTCCTGGCCGTGGTCCACAACCTTGCCCACCGGGGAGATCACCGCCGCAGTTCCGCACAGGCCGCACTCCGCGAAATCCTTTAACTCCGCCAGCTTTACCGGTCTCTCGGTCACCTTCAGGCCCAGGTAATGCTCCGCCACATGGATCAGGGAACGCCTGGTGATGGAGGGCAGGATGGAGTCGGATTTGGGCGTAACCACCTCGCCGTCCTTTGTCACGAACAGGAAGTTGGCGCCGCCGGTCTCCTCCACATAGGTCCTGGTGCCGGGATCCAAGAACATGTTCTCGTCGTATCCGGCCGCATGGGCGGTCACGGAGGCGTGCAGGCTCATAGCGTAATTCAACCCGGCCTTCACGTGTCCGGTGCCGTGGGGGGCCGCGCGGTCAAAGTCGCTGACGCAGATGGTCAAAGGCTTAGCGCCGCCCTTAAAGTAGGGGCCCACCGGGGTCACGAACAGGCGGAACTGATATTCATTGGAGGGCTTCACGCCGATCACGGGACCTGTGGCGAACATGTAGGGCCGCAGGTACAGGGTCGCGCCGCTGCCGTAGGGCGGAACCCAGGCCGCGTTCTCGCGCACCACCGCATCCACCGCCTCCAGGAACCGCTCCTTGGGGAACGGGGGCATCTCCAGGCGCACCGCGGAATCCATCATGCGCTCCGCGTTGAGGTCCGGGCGGAAGGTCACGATGCTGCCGTCCTCCGTGGTGTACGCCTTGAGCCCCTCAAAAATCTCCTGGCAGTACTGAAGAATGCCCGCGCACTCGTTGATCACCACCGTGGGATCCTCGGTCAGACGGCCCTCGCCCCACTTTCCGTCTTTATAGTCAGCCACATAGCGCTTGTCCGTGGGCATATAGGTAAAGCCGATATTTCCCCAGTCCAGGTCTTTCTTCTCCATAATCGTATCCTCCATTCCTGTAGGTTATAAAAGTATTTTGAACACAATTATAAGCGCATCCCCTCACAAAATCAATGGGGGATTGGAAAATCGGCTATACAATTCATGCATGGCTGTCATAACCGGAGCTGCAGCGTTCTATTGGGGAACGAGACTCTTTCGATTCTTCCATTTTCCGCTGTAAAAATATCCGCAGTGCACGATGATCGGTCCCAAGCGCGCCAGCGTATTGCCCAGGAAGAAGCCAACCACCTCCATGCCCATCGTCCACCCGAAAAAGAAGCTGAAGATAATACGGAATACCACACCATCCAGCACTCCGGCAATAAAATTCAATTTGGAGTTGCCGGTGCCCAGCGTCACTGTCTCGTGGGCGCTGGAGGTGGCGGACATGAGCAGGGTCAGAGCCGTAATCCATGAAAAGCTCATGCTGTAGGCAAGCACATCCGCGTCATTGGAAAACAGCATAAAAATCGCATTGGGAAACACACAGATTAGAATACTCAGCCCGGCAGCCACCGACAAAGTAATCCGCAGGGCCGCCCAGACAGTCTGAGTCACCCGCTCTTTTTTTCCGGCCCCCAGATTCTGGGCCACCACCGTGCCTCCCGCCTGCTTGATGCTCATAACCGCAACATTGCAGAGCTGGATAATCTTGTCCCCCACCCCGTATGCGGCGGCCTGGGCAATCCCGTAGGCATTGACAAAACTCATCATAAACAGCTGGGTAATGCTGATAAAGCAGGACTGGGCCGCCAGCGGCATTCCCACAGACATGATCACATTCCGCTTTTCCCGGTTAATCCGGTAGCTGGACCACTTGAAATCAAAGCCAAAAGCGGCCTTGTTTCGGATCAGCACAGCGATGGAGGCGAAAAAGGCCACTCCCTGCCCGATCACAGTAGCCAGAGCCGTCCCGGTCGCTCCCATATGAAATACTACAATGAATGCGATGTCCAGCACCAGGTTGACTACAGTTGCCAGCGCGATAAAATAGAGCGGCCGCTTTGAATCACCCATCCCCCTCAGCACAGCGCAGACCGCATTGTAGCCGAAAATCAGCGGCAGACCCGCGCTGGTGATCGCCAGATAGGACCAGGCCTGAAACGCAGCTTCCTCCGGCGTGTTCATCCAGCGGATGATGGGTCTGGACATGATGACGCAGACCACTGCCAGCGCCACGGAAACCAGAGCCAGCAGGGAGAACAGCGTGCCGATGGTGCTGTTCAGCTCCCCCCGCTTTTTTGCGCCGATCTGCTGAGAGATCAGCACCTGGCCTCCGCCGGCCAGCCCGGTGCTCAAGTGGGTGAACAGGTTTAACATCCTTCCCCCCATGGACACCGCCACCGTACCTGTGCTGCCAACAAAATGGCCTATGATAATCATATCCACCATATTGTACAGGTTGTTCAGCAGATTGGCCAGCAAAAACGGCCCGGCAAAGGTGATCAAAATTTTAGAAATATTTCCCTCTGTAAAATCCGAGCCCAGGTATGGTTTACCCCGATCCTTTCCCATTCGTTCTGTTCCAGTTTTGTTCGCAATTGTCTCCATTAGTATGTTTCCCCTGTGCCAAAAATCTTATTGCGGTCGTATATAATCGCCGTTCCCTTCCACTCGCTCCTGCGGTAATTGGGATTTGAGCGGAGCGCCTGCTTGCTCTCCGGTTCCCTTGGGTCCTCCTGACCAAGATAAGTAGGCGAACTGATATCTGCTTTCCCCTCATACCCCTCTAAAATGCGGCTGCAATTTTCTATCAGACAGCCAATTACACTGCCATCCGCGGGGGCTCCATTATGTGCCGGACAAATCAAATCGATCTCCCCGCAGCGCTCCAGCAGCCGCATCAGATTTTTTCGGTAGCGTTCCACTGTAGCGTAACCCAGATTCTTGCGGTCATGAATCAGCACCTGGCCGCATTCCGCCTCATCGCCGGTGAATGCCAAACGGTACTTATCATCGTAAAAAACCAGGCTCCCCGGGCTGTGGCACCCAGCCTCCACGGCCTCCACTCTCCGGCCGCCCAAATCGATCACAAAGCCGTCCGGAATGGGAATGGTCTCATATTCCAGATTGTAGTCCGCCGGATTCACTCTGGGGAAATAATTCCGGCACTCGCGGGAAGCGTACTCCGACAGATAGATGGGACAATCGCAAAACTGTCCATTGCTTGCGGTATGATCAAAATGCCCATGGGTGTCGGCCACTACCAGTGGTTTGTCCGTGATTTGCTCAATATACGCGCGGATATTGTTCCGATTTTGCCCCGGATCAATCACCAAAGCCTTCGTCTCCCCGATAAGCAGATATGTGACTGCGCTGTCCGGTCTGCCGTGAATGTACCAGGTATCCGGCCGAATCAAACGTTTCGTGAAATCTCTATCCTCTGGATATTGTCTCATATTACCTCCTCCTGGAGCTGTGCCTGCACAACGGAAAATTCATACACCGTCCTGGAGCGAAGCGCCTCTCCTGCCCTGAAAACGGGCTGTTTAAATGATTTACAGTTAATTGCATTGGGTACATACTGTGTTTCCAGGCACACTGCGCAGTAGCCATCATAGACTGCTCCCCGCTTCCCCCTGACGGCTTGCGCTGCCACCGGCGTGAATAAGATCAGGCTCGGCATATCCGTGAACACGCGCAGCCTGATACCGGTTTGCGGCGCGTACAGCTGAGCTGCCATACTCCGGCCGTTTTCCAGCAGATAGCAGTCGTCGAAACGCCGCGGCTGTTTGGCAAATTCCCCGTCATGTCCGGCGGACAGCGCCTCTCCGATCATCCTTGGAGTGGTAAAATCCCAGGCGGACCCTCTCACATCCCAAACCTCACCCTCCGGCATTCCGCTTCTCCCCTTTTTCGCAGCCCGTACTGAAGGAATCCACAGCATATGGCTTCTGACATCGCCGCCAGTCAGATTGAAATAAGCATGGCTTGTGGGAGAGAGGATGGTGTCCTCCTCCGGAGTGATCTCATAGCAGATTTCCAGCCTCCCCTGATCATCAAAGCCATATTCCACGAACACCTGGGCGCGGTTATCAAATCCGCCTTTTCCCGTATCCTCTAGGTGAAAGCGGAGTCGGTTTTCCTGTATTTCCCACAATTCAAACAGCTGCCGGGCATAATTTCCGGATGCGCCGTGCAAGTGATGACCGTTCTGATTCTGTTCCAGATGACATTCTGCGCCGTTCAAATAAAAATGCCCATATGCGATTCGATTGGCGCATCTTCCGATAACCGAACCCATATACGGGCATGTTTCCAGCTCCGACGGAACCGCCGGTCCCAGAACCACATCCTTCAGAGACCCGGACCGGTCCCGGACGCAAAGACTGTACAAGGTAGCCCCATAGTCCAGCAGCTCTATGTATTCCCCCCAGGTATTTATAATCCGGTAGAGCCAAACCTCCCGCTGATCCTGCAGCCTGCAAAAGTATCGGCGTTCCACCATTGCTTCCACCTCCTACAAACCGTTCAGCTCCCTGGCTCGGCAGCAAGACACAAAATGGCCCGGCAGCAGCTCCTCCAATCCCTGCTTCTCCCGGCAACGGTCGCAGGCATATTTACAGCGGGCTGCAAACCTGCAACCAGGCTTGGGATTCACCGGCGAAACGATCTCTCCTTCCAAAATCGACCGTTCCCTGCGGCTGTGGATATCCGTGGAAGGGATGGCCGAAAGCAGCGCTCTGGTGTATGGATGCAGCGGAGTTCGAAACAGCTCCTTGGACGGGCTGGTCTCCACCAGCTGCCCCAGATACATCACACAGATATCGTTTGAAATATGCCGTACCACGGACAGGTCATGGGTCACAAACATATACGTGAGATGAAACTCATCCTGCAAATCCATGAGCAAATTTAGAACCTGAGCCTGGATCGAGACGTCCAACGCCGATACCGGCTCGTCGCAGACCACAAATTTCGGTTTCAAGGCCAGAGCCCGGGCAATCACCACGCGCTGGCGTCTCCCCCCGTCCAGTTCATGAGGGTATGAGAGGCGCAGCCGCCGGTCAATTCCCACCATTTCCATCAGCGCATCCGTCTCCCTCTGCAGTTCACTCTTTCCGAACCGGCGCGACAAAATCAGCGGCTCCTGCACCGTCTGTTCCACCGTCATTCTGGGGTTCAGCGAGGAATAGGGGTCCTGGAAAACGATCTGCATATTTTCCCGCAGCTCCTTCAGCTTTTTTCCTTTAGCCCAGGTGACATCCTCCCCGCCGAATCGGATGGTCCCGTCCGTACTCTCAAGCAGGTGGATCAGCGTCCGTCCCAGCGTAGATTTACCGCAGCCGGATTCCCCCACGACCCCCATAGTTTTACCCTCTTCTATATTAAAGGACACGTCGTCTACCGCGTGAAGTCTGCCCTTGGGCACGTCAAAATATTTCTTTAGATTTCTAACTTCTATCAAATTACCCATTCCGTCTGCCTCCTAGATCCCGCCGCATTGAAAGCAGCGGCAAAAATGTCCTGCCTCGGCCTCCACATATGCGCTGCGCATCTCCCGACAGCGCTTCTGGGCTGCCGGACATCTGTCCGCAAAGCTGCAGCCTGCGGGAACTACAGTGGGGTCCTGAGGCATGCCCTCGATGGGTACCAAACGTTCCACGTCTGTTTGAGGATTCGGGATCGCCTGAAACAAACCCCTGGTATAGGGATGCAGCGGGTTGTCAAATATCTGTTCCCTGGTTCCGTACTCCACAATCTGTCCGGCGTAGATGATAGCCACATCGTCGCAGACCTCCGCAATCACACCAAGGTCATGGGTGATCAGCAGCATGGACATGTTATACTGCTTTTTTAAGTCGCCGATCATTTTCAGCACCTGCGCCTGGATTGTTACATCCAGGGCCGTAGTAGGCTCGTCCGCCAGCAGCAGGTCCGGGCTGCACGCCAGAGCTATGGCAATGACCACGCGCTGCTTCATTCCTCCCGAGAACTGGTGGGGATAATCTGTATAGCGTTCCGCCGGGATACCTACCAGCTCCAGCATCCTTCTGGCCCGCTCCTCTGCCTCGTGTTTAGACACGTCGCTGTGGATCTGGATAACCTCGGCAATCTGGCGTCCCACCTTCATCACAGGGTTCAGGGCCGTCATGGGGTCCTGGAAAATCATAGATATCTTTCTGCCGCGGATCTTTCGCATCTCCGCCTCCGGCAGCTTCAACAGGTCCTGTCCGTCCAGCTTGATTTCCCCACCACATATTTTCGCCGGCGGATCTGGAAGAATCCGCATGACCGCCTTGGCAATCGTGGTTTTTCCCGCACCTGTTTCCCCTACCAGTCCCAGAGTCCTCCCATGGGCCAGTTCAAAGGAACATTCGTTTACCGCGTGGATCACTTCGCCGTCCGCCGTATATTGGACGACCAGATTTCGAATGGATAAAAACGGTGTTTGATTCTCACTCATATGCTCACTGCCCCTAACTTTTTAATTTTGGATCGAGTGCATCCCGCAATCCGTCCCCCAGCATGTTGAGCGACAGCACGGCGATCATGATTGCGATTCCAGGAAATAACACCATATGCGGATAATCGCGGATATAGTTTCTGCCAGCCGACAGCATTGCCCCCCACTCCGGTTCCGGAGGCTGCACACCGAGGCCGATAAAGCTCAGGGAGGCAGCCACCAGTATCGCGTTGGCGACGCCCATGGTGGCCTGCACGATCAGAGGCGACACGCAGTTAGGAATCACGTGACGCAGGATAATCCGCGCATTGCCGCAATTGATGGAAGTGGCTGCCTCCAGATACTCCATCTGTTTCACACTCATCACTGATCCGCGGATAATCCTTGTATAGTTGGGAATCGTACCGATGGCCAGAGCAATAATACACTTATCAAAGCCGGCTCCCAGCACCGCAGAAATCACAATTGAGAGCAGGATTCCCGGAAACGCGGAAAGAATATCCAGCAGGCGCATGATAATATTGTCAGTCATGCCGCCGTAATACCCGGCGACGGCTCCCAAAAGCCCCCCCACGACCGCACTCGCCAGAACGGAGAGAATTCCGATGGAAAGCGAATAGCGGGCTCCGTACATCAGGCGGCTTAAAATATCCCGCCCCAGCTCATCGGTACCGAACAGGTGCTGCATGCTCGGCGCTGAATACATATTCCGCAGGTCCATCTCCTCGTAGGCATAGGGCATAATGAGTGGCGAAAACACTGCAATCAGCGTCATAACAATGATGATCGCCAGCCCCATAACCGCCACGTGATTGCGGAAGAGCCGTTTCATAATTGCCTTAAAATTGCTCTGTTTTTTGACATTCTGGTTTACAACTGAAAGAGACGCCGCATTATCCATTTACCTTTCTCCTCCTTGTTCCCACGTACTGTGCTTTGATTCTGGGGTCTACCAATGCATAGACCAGATCCACCAGCAGCATCACAATACTGAACATCACGGCCACAAAGATAATGGACCCCTCAACCGCCGCGTAGTCCCGGTTGTTCACACCGGTGATCATGTATGCGCCGATTCCCGGAATAGAGAATACGGTCTCAATCACCAGAGTTCCCCCCAGCATACGGCCGAAGGACTGCCCCACCACCGTGATCACGGGAATCAGCGCATTTGGCAGGGCATGGCGGTAAATCACGTTCCGCTCATTAAGTCCCTTGGACCGGGCAGTGACGATATAGTCCGACCGGATCACCTCCAGCATACTGGATCGTGTCTGCCTGGCCAGAGTTGCGATTCCTCCCATGGAGTTGGCAATGCACGGAAGAATGTAGAATTTAAACCCGCCGATCCCTGAAGGTGGAAGCCAGCCCAGACGCAGCGAGAACAGCAGCACCAGCAGAAGGCCGATCCAGAAGCCGGGCATCGAGACACCAAACAGAGCCACAAACATAGATATACGGTCACCGAACCCATTCTGATGCACCGCTGCGTTCACCCCCAGCGGAATCCCGATCAGAATGGACAGCACCATGCAGGACAACGCGATCACAAAGGTTCGCGGAAAACGCGACAGCAGCTCTCTTGAGATGCTCAGACTTGTGATGTAGGAGTTGCCAAAATCAAAATGCAGAAACAGTTTTTTCAGGTATGTGGCCAGTTGAACCAGAAACGGCTGGTTCAGCCCCATATTTTCTCTCAGCGCGTCCAGCTCCGTCTGAGTTGCGCTTCCGCCCAGTATCACCGCCGCCGGATCGCCCGGCACAAAGTACATAATGGTAAATACCAGAAGCGCAACCCCGAAGATCACCGGAATCATGTAGAGAAGTCGTTTTGCGATATATCTCCCCATAGAATGCCATGCTCCTTTAATTCCACTCGAACACACAAGAGTTGGGAATCAGATTTGTTTTCGTGTTGACTGCAATTTCCTTTACCTTGCTGGTGCCCACGCTGTATTTCCCGACATGGAACAGACCTCTCACATACGCCTTCTCCTTTAAGTACGCCTCAACCTCATCCATATTCTCCTGATTCCAGCCGGCCACCGTGCTGGTTTTCTCAATCATAGCTTGAAGTTTATCGTCGTGTACGAAGTTGGCCGTACCATTTTCAAAGCTCCTGGCATCCTCGCACAGGGTCAGAAGTGCTATATTCACATCACTCCCTTTGTTGTCCAGGATAATGTCCCATTGGGTGGAGTCATATTTGTAGGAGTTGTACAGCGCGTCGTCATAATTTAAAATCTCGCTGTTCACACCAATTTGCAGCAGATAGCCCTGCATGATCTGGGCCAGCTTATTTTTTGTGGAGGAGTTGTCCGTCATAATCCGGATCGTCAGCTCTCCCTCCTTGTGGCCGCTCTTTGACAGATATTCCTTGGCCGTATCCAAATTAAAGCCAAAGTAATCCTCGTTGTCCCACTCCTTGTTGTAATCACTTCTGAATGGGATCGCAAACGCGTTGGTTTTCAGCGCAAAACCATTGCACACGGCATCCATCATAGCGTCCACATCCAAGGCGTACAGACACGCTTTTCGCAGGTCCTCGTTGGCAAACACATTGCCGTCGTCGCAGTTGAACATCATCACCTGAAGCAGTGAATCGTAGTACTCATTGACCGTATATTTTTCCTTGTCGGAGAACCGAGCGATCTCAGAGGAATCGATATTCGCTGCCAGATCAATCGTTCCGGTCTCCAGGGCAATCGCCATCTGCGAGGTCTCTGTGATAACGTTAAAAACGATCTTATCCACATTGGCTTTGGAACACTGCCCCACCAGATCGTCCTTCTGCCAGTAGCTGTCCGCCTTTGCAAAAGTGTAAGAGGAACCGGAAATAAAATCAGACAGAATATAGGGTGTGGTGCCCACAGGCGTGGTGACCATCCCATCCGGTGATGCCTCGAAGGCTGCCTTGGTAACCACAGGAGTACCGCCACAGAGCTTCTCAAACTGCCCCGCCATATCCCCGGTCAGCGTCATGATCACCGTGTATTCATCCTTTACCTCCACGCCGGCAAGATAGGTAATCGCCGGTGTCTTTCCGATGCTCTTGGCTGTCTCAAAGCTAAATTTTACATCCTCCGCCGTCAGATGATTTCCAGCAGTATCATAAATATAGTCATAAAGAACGATTTCATAATTGCAAGGGTCCACCTGATTGATCTCCCTGGCCAGCACCTTCTCCTGCCCATCCAGCGAGTAATCTAAGAGATACTCATAGCATTGGCGCAGCATGGTATTGCGCCCGTTACTGGCTCCCGCAAAGGGAGAGAGATCCGCCGGGTCTGTAGTAATCCCCACGGTCACGGACGTCCCCGCGCCAGCTGCCGGAACGCCTCCGGTGCTCTCCGCCGACACCCCCGAGGTTCCGGCCGCTTCCGTACCGTCCTTCCCCCCAGAGCCGCACCCTGAAAGCATTGTCCCTGCCAAGCAAACTGCCATCAATATCGAAACGATCTTTTTCATATTTTCCTTCTCCTTTAATTCAACACATCTTCAAACATTTTCAGCATCCCGTCTACAATAGGTTTGTCGTTATTACCCGGACGTACCTTGGAAAAGCTCTGGAATACCGTATGGCAGGCCGCCGCGTCGCTCAAGATATAGCCCGCCTTTTCAGCCGCCGTGTGGGTGACAATCACCGTATTCTTAAAGGGCGAAGCCGCTTTGCATTTTAAACCGATCTCCACATAAGGCTCGGCAGCCGCTCCAACAAATGCCACATCCCCCAAAACAGCCAGCTGCATTGGCAGCGGCACGACCCCCTCCGGTATCATAGTCGCCAGCTTCTTCTCCGGCCGTTTTCCGCCCTCAAAGAGCTCCGGCCGGTACAGGCGCACAAAGTTGTCACAGAACAGCCGGTTGAGCTGCATGTCCACGCCCTCCGGCGCTCTCTGCCCCTGAAGCTCCACTGTAGTGGTTGCGGTACGGATCTCCATTGAGCTCTTTGTACAAATGATATTTTTCAACGCACGGATCGTGTCCATCGCGTGAGTATAGCCCCAATGCTTTTGAATCATATACTGTGTTCCCGGTGGGGTGGGAATGCTCTCCGTATACCCGTCCAGTTCGTAGACCCGCGGGAAACCTTCGCTTGAAAATAAGGGGTTTTGATCTCCCGCCGCTCCGGAAGTCCACAGTACCACCGGTTCTACAGCCCCTGCAAACCGCTTTTCCACAAAATCACAGGCATAGCCCATGAATCCGGGCGTCAGCTTCACCTTTCCGTCCGTGTCCTTCACGCAGAAGGCGGTGGTGCCGTGACAACAGTAATTGAGCACCACTGCGATCAGATTGCCATCCAAATCCTCAAACTTCATCACTGCCAAGGTTTTGTCCGAGATGCCCCCATAGTTCTGGGACTGCATCCAGTAGCCGTCCTCAAACAGCTCATCTCGATTGGTATTAATATAACTCTCACCAGTTCCATAGCCATATCGAGCCGGTTTCAGGGAGGAAATGGCCCCATCGATTGCCCTTCTGACACCATTCATCACAATTTTACCGTACTCGCGGTGCTGACGCAGATCCGCCTCCCGGTCATCCCCATAGGGGGAACGCCGGTCTCCCCAATGTGGCGCCGAGTGGTTGTGGCAGCAGGTGGTCATAATGTGATCTTCTGGAATTTTGTATTCATCGGCAATCGCCTGCCTGTCTTTTTTGTACAGTGCCGGGTCCGCTTCCGTAGAAATGAACAGAAAACGTTCACTGCCATTGTCCAAAAGCACGGCTCTGGCGTACAAATCCGCCAGAATTCCCTCGAAATATACGGTTTCATAGCGATGCATCGGGAACATATCTGCCGGCGGCGTAATACACGCTTTTCCGGCTCCAACCATTAATTGACTCATCTTCTCCATCTCCTTATTGTGCTCTTATGTTTCAAAGTGTCTTGATTATAACAAAACATCTCCACTTTGAAAGTGGATTATTTATAGAATATGTGCATTTTTTGATGCTATTTTTATATTTTTTAAGCTTTTTGTGTTTTTATGCCCCCATACCCCCACAATATGTACGTCATTTTGCCCATTATAGTCTTTTTTTCATTTGATAGACCAGCATTTTGTGATATACTTTATGAAAACAAACAAGTTTTGAGTATGTTGCGAGGGGGACTGTACATTGGATTTAAAAGTTATTGTCGCAGATGACGAACAGTTGATCTGCGGGCTGCTGGCAAAGATGATTCACTGGCAGGAGATTGGGCTGGAGCTGGCCGGTTCCGCCTATGACGGCGAATCGCTGCTCAACATGATTCTGGAATCAGAGCCGGATATCGTGATAACCGACATCAATATGCCCCGGCTCAGCGGCTTGGAGGTAATCAAGCGCGTGCGCGAGAGCGGCATCTGCTGCCGTTTTATTATTGTCAGTGGTTACCGCCAGTTTGAATATGCCTACAATGCACTGAAATATGATGTGGAGGACTACCTGCTCAAGCCCATCGACGAAGACGAGCTGAACAGAACTTTGGAAAAAATCCACCGCGAATACCAGTCCAATGACATGAAGAATTTTTCCAGCAGCACCTCAACCCTGCGTCAGTATTTTATGAAGGTCCTCGCCCGGACCTTAAAGACCGCTCCCCTGACGGTAGAAGAACTCAACAACACCTATGCAACCCATTTCGGGGACGGAAAATACCGGGTGTTTTTCGCCAAGCTGGATTACTCCAATATCAGTCTTATTTCGGAAAATGCCACTTCCATCCACACCAAGATCATCAACACAGTCCGGCAGAAATTTACGCCTCTCTGCCATGATCTTATATTTGAGACTACCTTTGACGGTGTGATCACGCTGATCAACTACAATGCAGAGGATTATCTGATCCGCGAGGCAATCCAGGAGTCTTTCTCCGTGATTCAAAACATCGCCTCCCTGTTCAATGACCTCTATGTCACATTCTGCGTCAGCAATTCCTATGATTGCGTCACCGACGTACATCAGGCCAGGCAGGATGCGCGGGACATGTCCTGGAGCCGTATGGCATACGGGGTGGGAAAAATTTATTATATGCACGGTGCTCCTTCCCCGGACACCCGAAAATATGTAGCCCTGCTGCAGGACATTCGCCAGCGCATTCAAAAATCCTTTGAGATTCTGGACTCGGATGGTTTTGCCACCTGTACCCGCGAGCTCTTTGGCCTGCCCACCTTTTTCCTCTGCCTGCACGGCACCAAAGAGTATATCCGCCACATACAGGATGACTTTTTTGACCTGTACCGCGAAAATCTTTCTTTGCTTGAGAACTCCGGCCAGATCAAACGCCAGCTCCACCTAAAGTTGGAGATGGCGGCTACTTTCAACCGCTACTGTGATATACTGACCAGCGAGCTCACAGCCCTCATTCAGGCAATCCGTGAGGCTGTCGAAAAAAAGGATACGCGTCCGGTACGGATGGCGATCCAGTACATTGAAGAAAACTATTCCCGGGAAATCTATCTGGCGGATATCGCCGAGCTGGTCAACCTGAATCCGGTGTATATTTCCAACCTGTTTAAAAAGCAAACCGGCCAGAATCTGACTGAGTATATCATGAATTACCGCATCGACATTGCCAAGGAACTGCTGAAGAAAAATGATCTGTCCGTCAAGGAAGTCGCCTACTCCGTCGGCTACACGGATGCCCATTATTTTGTAAAGGTGTTTAAAAAAGTCGTCGGCGCTAAACCCTCCGAATATCGGAAAATTTTTATGTGAATACGCCTATGAAAAAATACTATCTGCTCAGCGAAGAAAAACTAAATGCCATGATTGATCGGGAAGTCCTGGAACGGGCCGAGGAAATCCGCAGGGAATACGAGGAATCCCTATTGCTCAAACAGACCAGCCTGGCCGCACTTCAAGCTCAGATCAATCCTCATTTTCTTTACAACGCCCTGGAGTGTATCCGCGGCCAGGCCGCCATAGAGGGGTCCGACCGCATCGTCTCCATTGCCAAAGCCCTGTCCAATTTTTTCCGCTACAGTATCAACAGCAAGAACGATGTGGTATCTCTGAAGGATGAACTAAAGCACATCGAAAACTATATGGTGATCCAGAACTTTCGTTTTCCCAACCGCTTCACAGTAGACATTCAGGATAATGGCTGCGAGGAGTATCTCCAGTTAATCCGTCTGCCCAAGCTGATCTTCCAGCCGATCATGGAAAATGCTGTGGTACACGGCCTCCAGGATGTGCTCGTCGGCGCCCGCATCACCATAAAGCTGGAAAAAACAGGCGAGCAGATGCTGATCACCATCTCCGACAACGGCTGTGGAATGGACGGCGACCAGCTAACGGCCATCAACAGCCGGATTCATGGCGGAGATATCTCCCCGGCCGGCGAAGTCGGTACCGCGCACACCGGAATTGCTCTGGAGAACGTCAACAAGCGCCTGAAGCTGTTCTTCGGAGAACAATACGGCATCAATGTATACAGCTGTAAGGACATCGGAACGGATGTGGAGCTGTTCATCCCCATCCGCTCTTCGGAGGAATACTATGCCTGATATCGCACTGCACATCCATGAGCTCTGTTCCAGTCAAGACAATGGCCAGCTCCTAAATCATCTGAGCCTGACGCTCTATAAGGGCGAGGCCCTGGGTATATGGGGACTGCACCATTCCGGGAAAACCGCCCTGTTCCAGTGTCTGACCGGCGAACTGCCTATAGCCTCCGGCAGCCTGTACTGGAACGGCGAGCCTTACATTCCCCACGGTGACACAGTCCGCCCGAACATACTCCGGCTCTCTACCCAGCTTCCCCTGATCAATCGTCTGACCATCCTGGAAAACTGTCTGATTCTGAAATCACACTCCTGTTTTCATCTGCGGCCCCGGCGCCGGCTGATGGCCATGGAGCTGCGGGAATTGTTTCAGAGGTTTGACCTGGATCTGGATCCCAACGCCTTTCCGGACAGCCTTACAAATATGCAGCAGCTGATCCTCAAAATCATTAAAGCCCGACTTTTAGGCGCCTCCATCCTGCTGATCGACGATGTATCTTTCACCTTCAGTTACCCGGAGTACGCCTGCCTGATGGCGACGGTTCAAAAGGTTCAAAAGTCGGGGGGATCGTTCCTGTTTGCCAGTCACACCACCTCCTTTGTCTCCGGATGCGAACGGATTGCTTTTATGGCGGACGGCCGTATTTTTAAGACAGTGGAAAACGTATCCGATTCCAACTGGCTGATCAATCGATTTGTCAACTCGTTAAAGAAAAATCAGCCCACCGGAAAACTGGTTATGGCGGCCTCAGACCGCCCTCCTTTTGAATTTGAGGGAATCGATCTCGGCGGCAGCAAAACGGTCACTCTCCGCCTGAGCCGCGGCTCCGTCACCGCAATCTGCTGCCCGGACGAATCTGTGGATACCCGTCTGGAACAGTATTTCGCAGCGCTGGGCCGCAAACTGGGAAGGGATCTTATATTGACCAATTTTCAGACCTCTGACCAACTGATCAGCCACCTCTCCGCACTCCAAAACATCTGCCTGCCGCTGTTTCCCAAGCTAGCCCGCTGCGGCGTGCTGCCGCACAATGTCCGGAGAGTAATCTCAGACGAATTTGTACAGTGGAGCCACGACAGCCGTCTGATCGGTTTATCCAGCTTGAAGGATGCCGACCGGACCGACCGGATTCGGCTGATTCTGTTCCGCCTGCGTCTGTTATCTCCTTCGATAATCGTATGCCGCGATCCGGCAATGTTTGTGGACCATATGGCCTATCAAATCATCACCGGGGAACTGGCCGCCCTGTCACGAAGCAGCGGGGCGGCTGTCTGCGTGCTGTTGTCCAATATGGAAAAGCTAACAGACTTTGCCGACCAATATATGGTCGTTCGGGACCACCAACTGTGTGAAAGCAATTATATCGATGCCAGACAGCTTTTGCTGAATTAACAATCGGAGGCTACAAGAAATGAATACAATCCGCTCAAACCATCCCCTGCATACCTGGTTCAGACAGAGATATTTTCTCCCTCTGATTCTAATAGTATCGATCCTCATATTTTCCAGATTTTCTCCGCTGTTTTTGACAGTGCCCAACTTCAAAAACATTCTGACCGACAATTCTCACATTTTTATCATGGCCTTCGGACTCAGCTTGGTTATGGGAGGGGGCGGGATTGATTTTTCCATCGGCTATCAGGTCTCTATTGTGGCCTCCGTCACCAGTATTTTTCTCCAGTCCGGCGTCAATCCCTGGCTCTCCATGCTGGCGGGCCTTGGCTTGGGGCTGGTCTGCGGCTGCCTGAATGGTATCGCTGTAGCCTACCTGGATATCGAGCCTTACATCGCAACCCTGGGGACACAGATCATTTTCAAAGGCATGTCCTACATTATTTCAAAAAACCATATTTTCACCCTGATCCCGCGTTCTTTTCAGGATCTGATGAACCGCAAGATCCTGAATAATATCAATTTTGATTTGTGGATTGTCCTGTTCTGCTTTATCGTGACCACCCTCCTTCTCCACTATACCTACTACGGCTGCTATATCAAAGCTCTGGCTGAAAATGAACAAGTGCTGTCAAACTGTAAGATCAGTCCCAGGAAAATCAAGGCTTCCACCTACATTTTGGCCAGCCTCTTCTACGCGCTGCAGGCATTTGTGCTGATCTCTAAAAAGGGGTTCGCCACCCCATCGGTGGCGGTGGAGGCGGAGGTCACCGGCATTCTGGCCATCTATTTCGGTGGAATCTATTCTTGCAGCCTGTATCAGTCAAAGGGACTAATGGCATCTCTGTGGCTGCTGTTAGGCACCTTTACCCTGGTCACCATCGAGAATGGCATCCAACTGGCCGGATGGGGTCAATTCGTTCACTACGTGATTGAAGGCTGCATCCTGCTGTTTGCCATCAGAATCTGGCATTTCCAGCATCCGCGCCGGTCAGCGCAACAGTAGAAAACGCAAAGAACGTTCCTCCCGCCTTTAGTCTTGTGGTTATCCCCCATGTAGTTTATAATATTCTATAAAAACACCCGGCAAAGGAAGAGCACAAATTGAAAACCAGAAAAAAAACCTTTTATTTCGCAGTATTGCTGCTGGCCGCAGCCGCGGTCGTCGCCGTTTTGTTCTACAGCCGCCGCCCCCAGCCCAACATCGTCTCCTGGTTCATCGGCGACGTTGACGGGGATTCGGAAGATGAGCTGCTGGTCATCACCGCCGCCCGCCAGGACCTGGCCCTGGACACGGGCGAAGCCTACGGCGATACGCTGGCAGTATACTCCCGGTATCAAATCCGGCGGAACCGGCCGGTTCTGCAGGGGGAGCCGGATGCCGTGTTCGACCTGTCCTCCATCAAGCCCCTGAAGGTGATGGCGGGAGATATCAACGGAGACGGCCTGGCGGAAATCGGCGTGTGCGTCTATAAGACTGCTAAATTTCACCCGGTTTTATCCAAACGTCCGTTTTTTTACGACTTAAAGGACGGGGAGCTGGAGTCGGTCTGGCTGGGGTCCAGGCTGGCCCGCCCCTTTGACGATTACCTGCTGTTTGATCTGGACGGGGACGGCATAGACGAGATCGTATCCATCGAGTCGGAGCAGAACGGCAATAAACTGCTTGCGCTGTACGATTGGAAGGGATTCGGCTTTGAAATCAGAGCGGTTTCAGATGAAATCCAAAGCGAAGTTTTATTTTTAAACAACACAAATACCCGCCAGGATGGTATACTGGTAAATATCGGAAACACACCGTATAATCTGCGGCTGGACGGCGACAAGCTGACAACCGCACAGCAAGGAGGGAATGTAGATTGAGAAAGAAATTTTTGGCGTCCGCGCTGTCACTGGCAATTCTTGGGTCCACATTATCAGCGGCAGGCTGCAGCGCAGGCGGGCGGACCGCCCAGGAAGAGCAGACGGAGGCGGAGGAAGCCTGGGCAACCAAGGCCGGCAGTACCGCCGTACAGAGCGGGGAGACCGACTCAGGCGGCGAAACGGCGGGCACTGAAGCGGCGGACGGCAGCCTTCCCGGCGGCGTGGCCAATGAGGGCAATACCACGAAGATGAACCTGGATTTCAAGCCGGGCTTTACGGTAAGCGCCGACGCGTACACGCCTCTGTCCATCAATGCCAACGCGCCCCAGTACACGCTGAATGCCGACCTGTCCAACATCGAGAATCTGGACCAGTTTTCCAACCTGACCCAGGCACAGCGGAATTTAATCGCCAAAAACGGCTTTGTGGTGACGCCCACGGACTCGGAGCAGCTATTCTATATATATGAAGACAACACGTACAAGAAGATCCCCGGATTTGTAACCACGGATTCCGTGCTGCAGCTCTACCACATTTTCTACGACTATTCCCTGCGGAATCTGGAAACCGACTTTTTATACGACGACATGATCCAGCTCAACAACAGCATGATCAGCCAGCTGGCCGCGTCGTACAAGGCGGTGCAGAACGAGGCGGTTAAAGGCAATATTCTGAAAATGCTGGGGTATTTCAGCGTGGCGAACCTGGCTTTAGACCAGGAGCTGCCCGGGGACCTGCCGTCTGAAACGGCGGACCTGGCGCGCCAGGAATATGATCTGGTCCTGGACGCGTCCGGCCTCCACGAATCGCCTCTGTTTGGGTTCGAACTCGATTATTCCCTTTTCACGGTGAGAGGCCACTACACCAGAAGCGAGGAGCTGGGGAAATTTTTCCGCGCCATGAGCTGGTACGGCCTGGTTCCGATCCCCTTTTACGATGAGAACGATATGCCTGACGATGACTCCACCATGAGGGCGATCATCACGGCCATCTCCCTCTGCCGGGCGCCTGAGGACGAGGGAATCAGGCTCTGGGAGAATTTGTACAGCACCACCAGCTTTTTTGTGGGCGAATCCGACGATATAACCCCCTATGAGGTCGCCCAGGTGGTGAGCAAGGTATATTCCGACACGCCCGACATGAATGAGCTGCCGGATAAGCTGGAGGCGTTTTATCAGGAAATATCGCAGATGAAGGACGCCCAAATTGTATCGAAAATAGCCGGCGCCGTTACCCAGCCCCAGATGCGCTTTATGGGACAGCGCTATATCCCGGATTCCGAGATTCTGCAAATGCTTACGGAACCTTATGAAAGGCCCTTCCCCAGCGGTCTGGACGTATTCGCCGTGTTCGGATCCCCGCGGGCTGAGGAGGTTCTGGAAGAATTTTTCCAGCCCAGGCAGCAGTGGAGCGGGTATCAGGAGAACTTTGACAAGCTGCGAATTAAATTTGACTCCCAGACCATACCGCAGCAGACAAACAATCTGTACAACGGCTGGCTGTACTGTCTGAAGAGCCTGACAGGCCGGGTGGACAAAACCTACCCTACCTTCATGCAGAACACGGCGTGGGAGGACAAATCGCTTTCCACGGCTCTGGGAAGCTGGGCGGAAATACGCCACGACACCATCCTGTACGGGAAACAGTCCGGAACGGAGTGCGGCGGGGATGAGCCGCCGGAAATCCTGGGATACGTGGAGCCCAACCCGGAATTCTTCAACAGGCTGCTGTGGCTGACAACGGTCACCAGGGAAAGCCTGTCCCAGCGGGAACTGTTGAGCGACAGCATGATGTATAAGATGAAGGATTTTGAGGATATGCTGGGTTTCCTGAAAAAATGCGCTCAAAAGGAATTAAACGGGGAGGATTTAAGCGCGGAGGAGCATTATTCCCTGCTGACCTACGGCGGCACGTTGGAATACCTGAGCAGCTCCATCGCCGAGGCGGGCAGCTGGTATCTGGTGGAATCGGATACGGATAAAAATATGGCTGTGATTGCCGATGTTCACACCAGCAGCGGCAATTATCTTGAGGCCGGCGTGGGCAGAGCTGCCGAGATCTATGTGGCCGTACCGCAGAATGGCAAAATTTATCTGACAAGAGGCGCCGTATTCGACTACTATGAGTTTACATCCGACAAGCGCCTGACGGACGAGACATGGCAGGAAATGATTGAGCAGAATCCGCCTCAAAGACCGCAGTTCACCGGATCGTACATGGACGAGGCGGGAGCCGGAGAAGTGCCGGTGCCGGCCGAGCCCTACTCCTCAGGATGCTAAAGCGCCGGTATCTGCGCCTCCTGCCGGCCGTTGCGTTGATCATTGTGCTGGGAGCCCTTTTCCGGTTTAAGTCCAAACCGGATGAGATTACCATTTCCTTTGTGGGGGATATCATGCTCTCCAGGGGCGTTCAAACTTATCTGGAAGAATATGGGTATGACTATCCCTACGAGGATGTAAGCAGCATATTTCTCCAGGACGACCTGACCATCGGCAACCTGGAATGCCCCATTACCGACCGGGGGAGCGCCGCCAACAAGGCAAAGCGCTTCCTGTTTAAGGCAGATGCCCAAAACGCCTCTGCCTTAAAACGGGCCGGATTCGACTGCCTGAATCTGGCCAACAACCACTCCATGGACTATACCAGCCCCGGCCTGCACGACACCATGGCGCATCTGGAGGAAAACGGCCTGGCATATGTGGGGGCTTCGGAGAATGCCTCCGCAAAAAAGCCGTACATATTCGAGAAGAACGGGATTCGGGTGGGGCTCCTTGCCTACAGCGCCCTTCCGCCTGAGGGGTATTTTTTCAACGAGGACCAGCCCACGGTCCAGTACATCGGCACCTTGGATTTCTCAGGGCTTGAGGAGGACATCGCTTCCGTGGACTGCGATTTTCTTATCGTATATTTCCACTGGGGCGTGGAATATCAGCGCTACAAGAGCGATACCCAGGAATTGATTGCCAAAAAGGCCATTGACTCGGGAGCTGATTTCGTGGTGGGCGCCCACCCCCACGTGCTGCAGAAGCCGGAAATCTATCAGGGCCGGTATATATACTACAGCCTGGGGAATTTTATCTTTGACAAACAGATTCCCCCGGGGACGGATGAAACCATGATTTTACAGATCACGCTGGACCGCAACGGGCTGAAGGGCGTGAAAGAGATTCCGGCCACGATCCGGAAGGCAAAAGCCGTACCGGACGGGGAGTGACCGGCCGGAGGCGGCGGGACGCGGGGATGGAGCATCACAAAAAGGAGGACGGGAGACGTGGCGAAGAAAAAGACGCGCAACACCAGAGGAAGAATTGTAAACGCCGCCTGGAAGCTGTTTTACGAGCAGGGCTATGAGGACACCACCGTGGAGGAGATCATCGAGGTCTCCAAGACCTCGAAGGGGTCCTTTTACCATTACTTTGACGGAAAGGACGCGCTGCTCTCCACCCTCAGCACCCTGTTCGATGAAAAGTACGAGGAGCTGATCCCGGAGCTGAGGCCGGATATGCCCGCAATGGAGAAGCTGCTGTTCCTCAACCGGGAGCTGTTCGGCATGATCGAGAACAGCATCTCCATCGAACTGCTGACGCGCCTGCTCTCCACCCAGCTGACCACCAACGGCGAAAAGCACCTGCTGGACCGCGACCGGATCTACTACAAGCTGCTGCGCAAAATTATTTCCGACGGCCAGGAGGACGGCCAGCTGAGCACCGCGCTCAGCGTCAGCGAGATGGTCAAACGCTACGCCCTCTGCGAGCGGGCCCTGATGTACGACTGGTGCCTGTGCGGCGGCGAGTACTCCCTGGGCCACTACAGCGGCCAGGTGCTGCCGGGGTTTCTCAGCAGCTTCCTGCCGTAGCGTGTGTTTGAAAATCGCTTTGCGGGAGACGGGGGCACGCTGCGGCTCTTACGTCCGGCGATGGCGGGATATACCGCGGCTCTTGCGCCCGGCGATGGCGGGGATTGCCGCGGCTCTTGCGTCCGGCAATGGCGGGATATGCCGCGGCTCTTGCGTTCGACGATGGCAGGGATATGCCGCGGCTCTTGCGTCCGGCGATGGCGGGGATATGCCGCAACTCTTGTGTCCGACGATGGCGGGGCGAACCCTGCTAATTTTTTTAACGAATATTTTACGTCCAAAAATATTTTTCAAAATTCGTACAGTCTATATTCCTTTTAAATTCGTTGTTTTCACACATCAATCCATATAATCGTATAGTATTTAGTCTATACTTTGTTCTGTATTGCGTTCTATTTTTCCCCGTGCTATAATGGCCCCATTACGTTTGAACCAGGAGGGAATGGAACATGACAGCAGGACAGATTGGGATTCTGGCCGCCATTGTAGTTTACCTGGCGGTCATGGTATATGTAGGATTTTATTTCAGCAAAAAAGGCGCGGGCGGCTCCACGGATGAGTTTTATTTAGGCGGCCGCAAGCTGGGGCCGCTGGTGACCGCCATGAGCGCGGAGGCCTCGGACATGAGCAGCTGGCTTTTGATGGGTTTGCCCGGCGTAGCCTATTTAAGCGGCATCGCGGACGCGGGCTGGACCGCCATCGGTCTGGCGGTGGGCACTTACTTAAACTGGCTGATCGTGGCAAAGCGGCTGCGCCGCTACTCGGTGGCCTGCGGCGCCATCACCATACCGGACTTTTTCTCCCGGCGCTACGAGGATAAGCGGAATATTCTGATGTGCATCGCAGCCATTGTGATCCTCATTTTCTTCATCCCCTACACGGCTTCCGGCTTCAAGGCGGTGGGCACGCTGTTCAACAGCCTGTTCGGCGTGGATTACCACGTGGCCATGATCGCGGGCGCCGTGGTGATCGTGGGTTACACCGTGATGGGCGGCTTCCTGGCCGTGTCCACCACTGACCTGATCCAGAGTATCGTGATGAGCATCGCCCTGGTGATCATCGTGTTCTTCGGCATCCGCTCCGCAGGCGGCTGGGACGTGGTGGTGAACAACGCCCAATCCATGGCCGGTTATCTGAGCATGACCCATCTGCACGACATGGCCGGCGGCGGTTCCACCCCCTACGGCTCCCTGACCATCTTCTCCACCCTGGCCTGGGGGCTGGGCTACTTCGGCATGCCCCACATCCTGCTGCGGTTCATGGCCATTGAGGACGAGGAGAAGCTCAAGGTATCCCGGCGCATCGCCTCCGTCTGGGTGGTGATCTCCATGTTTGTGGCGATTCTGATCGGCATGATCGGCTACAGCGTGTCCAAGGCAGGCAGCATCCCGCTCTTCGCCTCCAGCGCGGAGTCCGAGACCGTGATCATCCGCCTGGCGGACCTGCTGAGCCGCCACGGTTTCCTGGCCTCCGTCATCGCCGGCGTGGTTCTGGCCGGTATCCTGGCCTGCACCATGTCCACCGCGGACTCCCAGCTTCTGACGGCCGCCTCCGGCGTGTCACAGAACCTGCTCCAGGACTTCATGGGAATCAAGCTGAGCGCAAAGGCCTCCATGATGGCCGCGCGCCTGACGGTACTCGGCATCGCCATGGTATCGATCCTGTTAGCCTGGAACCCCAACAGCTCCGTGTTCACCATCGTGTCCTTTGCCTGGGCCGGCTTCGGCGCAGCCTTCGGTCCGGTGATGCTCTTCGCCCTGTTCTGGAAGCGCAGCAATCTCCAGGGCGCCCTGGCGGGCATGATCTCCGGCGGCGTGATGGTGTTTGTCTGGAAATACGGCGTGCGCCCGCTGGGCGGAGCCTGGAACGTCTACGAGCTGCTGCCGGCCTTTATCGTGGCCAGCGTGTCCATCGTGGCCGTATCCCTGGCAACCGCCGCCCCCTCCGACGAGGTGTGCGCGCAGTTTGACTCCATCGGGGAGCATAAGGAAAAAGTCACCTGGGGCGTGGAGCCCAGCGAGAGCGTGTAGGGCGGTGCCCGCACGTGGCCGCCAGAGAGCGCAGGACCAATTATGCGCGGCGGCGGATTATAAAAAATATCAGATGAAAACGGCCGGTGCCGGAAGCGTTCATAATCCGCTTCCGGCACCGGCCGTTCTGTATTGTGTCGCTGTGATTGGTTCCGGTCTGATCCGTCACGTTCCGCTCCACCCGATCTAATCCGCCCCGTCCCCACTCCGACTCATCCCGCAATCTCCCTCTTACAGCCCCACATACCCCTTAATCAGCTCCAACGTGTGCTCCATTCCCTTCACATGGGTCCGCTCCATGTGGTGCGAGGCCTGGACGCCCTGGCCGATCAGCGCGCAGCGCACATTGGCTCCGCCGCGTATCGCCGCCGCCGCGTCGGAACCGTAGTGGCGGAACACGTCCACCGCATAGTCCAGGTTCCGCTCCGAGGCGATCTCGATCAGGCGGGTGGTCATGCCGTAGTCAAAGGGGCCCTGGGAGTCCTTTGTCACGATGGACACCCGGTCCTCCCTGCCGTCCAGGTCGTCGCCCACCGCGCCCATGTCCACCACCAGAAGCTCCGGAATGCCCTCCGGCAGATAGCTGGCGCCAAAGCCAACCTCCTCGAAGTTGGTGATCAGGATCAGCAGCTCCTGGGCCGGCGTCAGCTCCCGCTCCTTCATTTCCTTCAGCAGGGTAAACAGCACGGCCACGCTGGCCTTGTCGTCCAGATGGCGTGAGCGGATCAGTCCGTTATCCAGGGCCTGGAATCTGGGGTCCCAGGAAATGTAGTCCCCGTTGCGGATGCCCAGCTCCCTCACCTCCTCCTTCGAGCGCACCATAACATCCAGGCGGATCAGCATGTTTTCCTCCTCGCGCTTCAGGGATCTGGCGTCGTCAAACACGTGGACCGAGGGGGCCTTGGTCAGCGCGGTTCCCGGATAGGTCCGGCCGTCCCGCGTGTGAACGGTGCAGTACTCTCCCTCCACGCTCTCCATGGTGTAACCGCCCACCGGCACGATCCGCAGCGTGCCGTCGGAATTGACGGAGCGCACCACAGCGCCCAGGGTATCGCCGTGAGCCGCCAGGCAGAGCTTCGCCCCTGTGCGCCCCGGCACGCGGATCATCAGCGCTCCCCTGTTTGTGTAGGACACGTCGTACCCCATATCCCGGGCGTCCTCGCCCAGCACCTCCATCAGCCTGCCGGTGAAACCGGACGGGCTGGGGATATTTACAATTTTCTCCAAATAATTGACCATAAACTGATTCATTTTTTCCTCTCTCCTCTATACGCTCAGATTTTTTTCAGGGTGCGCTTAAGCCAGAGGCGGTAAGCTTCCAGCTGCTCCTCCGTGTGGAAGAAATGCTCTCCGCCCGGCACGACCTCCAGGGAAGCGCCGAATTTCGCGGCAAAGCTTTCCACCGCCTCCCGCTCGCTGAGGTTGTCGCGCTCCCCGTACAGGATACAGGTGGGCGTATCCCAGCGGTCCACAGGGTGTTCCCGCACATAACAGTAGTAGTCCCAGTAGAGCATCTGGCCCACGCAGGACATGATCTCGCCCTGCTCCCGCAGCTGCGCAGGCGTCACGTTGGACCAGGCCATCATGTTTTGGATCAGGCGCTCCATGTCCACCACCGGCGACAGGAACAGCCCCTGCTCAAACCGCTCCTCCCGGAAGGCCAGCAGGCTGAAATAAGCGCCCAGGCTGCACCCAAACAGGCTGATGTGTTCCCAGCGCGCTCCGGCGTACCGCAATACCTGCTCCAGCTCCCCGGCGCACTCCCGCGCCTTGCAGGGCGTTGGGTCGGATTTGCGTTCCCCGTGTTCCGGCAGGTCGAAGCTTAACACCTGGTATCCCGACTCCCCGGCCGCCTGGGCCAGCAGCCGGATCACGGTGTCGTTCTTGTGGGACATATTCCCGTGCACGGCCAGGATCAGATGTTCGGACGGCTCTCCCCAGACAAGGGCCGGTATTGTTCCGATACGGCATGATTTTGTATTCATATCCATTCCTTTCATTCTGTAAAATCCGTTGAAATCCATACAAAAGATCTTTTATTCCCGGCGGCGCGCGCAAAGCGTCCGCCAAATATATCTATTCTATCATATTTTAGAACTTTCTCAACCGCTTACGGCTTGATTTTCTTACTTGCCGGAGACCGCCGCAAAGGCTATAATTAGGGCATACCTAAATGGAATGGATCTCTATCAAATCAAGAGGAGGGCGCAACGTCCCATGGATTTAAACTTAAACAACGTCGTCAGCAGCGGTCTGCTGACCCCTGCCGCTCCATCCGTGGAGCACTTAAAGACGGCCGAGATGCACCATATCGCGATATTTGAGCCGGAGACCCCCGGTTTTATGGACTCCCTTGCCGCACAGACCCTTCTGTTCTTTCCCCGAAAAACCGGGAGCGGACTGCCCGCCCAATTTTTTGAGGAGCTGGCAGGCCGTTCCTGCGCGGCCGCGCGCTACGGGGATGACGACACATTCCCCGCGGAAGCGGCGCGAAGGCTTCCCCTGTTCCTGATCCCGGAGACCTCCGACATTTCCCGCACGGTTTCCCAGTGCTTCCAATTGGCGCACAGCGGCATGCAGCGGCTGGCCGAGGCCTCCTTAGAAACCATGGAACGGCTGTCAAAGGAGCTCCTGCACCACAAGGGCAAGGGCGAGAGCATCGTGCGCATCGCCGCGGAGCTGTTGGAATGTCCCGTCGCCTTCGTGACCTCGGATTTCCATCTGCAGAATACCCACGACTCCTCCGGCTATCTGGTGCTCAACCCGTTCTGTACCGAGGACTCCTTTAACTGGGAATCCGCTGTGGAGTCCGTCTCCTCCATTTCGGCCGCCTCCCAGACCTGCCTGGCGGAGGGGATCAACGGAAACCGCATATACGGTTATCTCTACCAGAACAGCTACTGCCGCGTGCAGGGCTGCCGGCTTTTCATCTTTCCCATCCGGGACGAGGGCAACTGCTACGGCTACCTGCTGCTGTCCCTGAACGAGCGCATCGAAGTCCTCTCGCCGGAGCGCAGCATCAAAATCCAGCAGATACTGGCCATTATGAAATTTGAGATCATCAAATCCGACGAGATCGCCCACACGGTAAACCGGTACTACGACTTTCTTCTGGACGAGCTGGTTGAATCCGAGAAAACGGATTTCCGCAAGCTGATGCAGAAGTACGGGCTGGTGCAGAAGGTGATCTACGACGAATACTACGTGCTCATCGCGGGCAGGACTCCGCAGAACACCTCCGACACCTTCTTTCACGAGCTGCTCACCAGCCAGCAGTTCAACGCGCTGTACGACCGCCTGGTAAATGCCATGGGCACCATCAACTTCTTCCTGTTCGAGCGCAAGGACTACCTTGTGACGCTGCTGCCAAAGCAGCTGGTTTCAGAAGGGAAGCCGGATTTCCAGCCTGTTATCAGCCTGTTTTGCGAGTTTTTGCAGGATCAGTACAACGGCGTGGGAATCAGCGGGATCGTTCCCACCGAGTGCGTGCGGCAGGGTTACCTGCAGGCCCTCAAAGCGCTGGCCATCTCCCAGCATTCCTTAAACAAGGCTCCCTGCTTCTACGCCGATCTGGGAATCCTGCGCTTCTTCTTCGACCACTCCAACCAAGTGGATTTTACGCCTCTGCTGCAGGTGTATCAGGAATACATACAGCCCATTGCGGATTACGACAACCGGCACAGCGGGGACCTGCTCCCGACCCTGACCGCGTACATCACCTTCTGCGGCTCCCCCTCCGCCATCTGCAATGCGCTCTACATTCACAAAAACACCATGTACGCGCGGCTCAACAAGATTTCCCAGATACTGGGAAAAAAATTGTCCGACAGCGAGACAGTTTTCAACCTGTCCCTCGGCCTGAAAATCCAGACTCTGATCCAGGCCGGAATGCTGGACAGCGATCTGGACCCCTGACTATTTCGGGGACAAAAAAGCAGAACCGGGCGCTTGAAGTCCGGTTCTGCCTGATTGTCATGGGTTTTTACTCCACCCGAAAGGTCTTGTCCTTGATTCCCCGCATGGATACATGGGAACAGCAGAGCTTTTCATACAGCTTCCACTGCTCCTGCACATCCTCTGTCACGGCGTTGAAATATTCCCGCACCACGTCCCTGGAATAGTCGTGGGCGACAAAATGCCCGTCGTCCTCCGCCAGATGGCCCACGGCCTCCGTACCTGTGCCCTGTTCCACAAACGCGTACCGCTCCAGGAAACGCCCCGCCTCCTCGTCGGTCCATACGCGATCCCACACCTTGCGGCTGGCCTCCAGCTTTCCGTATCCCGACAGCTCGCAGTACCGATGCCACAGCGGCATGAGCTCCGCCAGCTGCGGGTCGATTCCCGCGTTCTTGAAAATAATCTCCCGCTCAAACTCCTTCTGCTTTTCCACAGAATTGTCAAAACTCATAGAAATCACATGGCGGGCCGATCCCTCCCCGAAGGCGTTGGACGTGGAAAACTGGGATACGATGGACATCTCCGGCCAGCAGGTATCGATCATGGTCTGAAGCCGTTTCTCAAAGTAGGTCAGATGCCCGGGCTCCATCTCATGGCCCACATACTCCACCACCCGGTCCACAGTCCAGGGGTACAGGAGGTTAAAGTTCCGCTCATACTCGATGTGATTGTAGTCATAGCCGAACAGGATGGACAGGAATACCATATCCTTGCTGGGAAGCTCACGCACCCGCACCCTGGGCATGCTGTTTCCGGTCACGTTCATGCGCTTTACCGCAATATCGTGGAATACCTGGGTGGAGTCCTTAATCACCGCCAGCAGGTTGTCCGGCGGGATCGCCAGCATTTGCCGGAACCCCGCGATCTTCTCCTGCACGGTGCCCTTCCCCGGAAGGGCCTGATTCAGCTCCTCCATCATATCGTCAAACTGTTTGTAATCAAACGCCGGGGCCACCAGGCAGTAAAGCCCGTCCGTCATCTGATCAAAGGAAAATTTCTCCCCCAGGAGCATCCTGGTGCGGATATTGAGATTCTGCACGTGATCCAACAGGTAGTCCGTCCGCTGAATCTCCTTGGGCCCGGCGTTCTCGCGATACTGCTCCAGGCTCTTAAACAGGCTGGACGACTCATCCAGAATATTCTCCAGCGTTTTCCCGTGCTTCATGTCCCCGATCTCATAGTCCGGAATAATCTTATACTCCCGGGAATACCGCATATTTGTTCTTCTCCAGAACGGCCCCTCGGTGTACCACTGTAAATCCCACGCGTCATAGCGCGTCTTGCACAGCGTTAAATCCACCAGCTGCTGGGCCATTGCGTTCAATGCTGCTTCTGCCAATTTGTACCTCCTTTAAGCTCCAAAATGCGCGGCAATCTCCTCGCCGGTCGCAACCCAAACATCACCCGCCTTCTGTACTTCCTCCAGAAATGCCTCCAGCATAAAGATGCGTCCCTGTTCGCCCACGGCCTGAGGGTCCAGCTGAAGGTTGAGCAGCGTTCCGAACCGGCGCGCCCCCTCCAGCTCATAGAGCCAGTTCTGAAGGACATCGTCCATACGCGCGCTGCGCGACTGACCCGGAGGAATCGGAGGGTCAAAGGTGAACACAAAATACGGCAGATCGAACAGTTCCCAGTGGATGGGCAGCTCCAGAAGTCCGGAAGCTTCCCGCACATAAGGCACGTCGTCGTCCGACAGGGAGCTGGAATAGGTAAAGCCCAGCGCCTTTGCGATGGCCAGCGTCTCCTCGGTTATCTCCCCCTCCGGCATACGAAACCCACGGGGAGCCCGCCCAGCGGCCTTTTCCAGCAGATTCCGGGCCTCCGTCAGGGCCGCTCTCTGCTCCTCTGCCGTCATATGGGCCAAAATCTCGTGGTTGTTCCCATGGCAGCCGATCTCATGCCCCCGCTCCACGATGGAAGCAACCGCCTGGGGGTAGCGCTTCACCACCGCGCCCGGTATAAAAAAGGTAGCCTTCACGCCGTAGCGATCCAGCACGTCCAGCAGCTTCGGCAGCCCGTAACGGATTCCGGTGCGCCCCAGACGCAGGATATCTCCCTCATCCACGTTGAGGTCCGGATAATAGATTCTGCCGAAAAACTCAGCGTCCAGATTCACGCTGATCATCACCGCGCACGCTTGATTCTTCGGCCACGCCGTCTTTTCAATGAGCATCGTCGTTTCCCCCCATCACCGCTTTATAATGATCTGCAATCTCTATGCAGGATGCGCACCACACATCCCGGTTGGAGGCCAGATATTCGCAGAACCTGCGAAACAGCACAGCCCGTCCCGGCGTCCCTGCAATCTGCGGGTGAAATGCCGTGGAGCCCGAATTGCCCATCCGCACCATGCCCTCTATCTCGCGGACCCAGTTGGAATACGCGTTCTCATAGGGCGCGATGCGCGGCATCCCCACCAAAACCTCGGGGTAGGAATGAAACACCGTCTGCACATAATCGTCCATCTGCTCATCCCGGCAGGGAATATTCACCGCTCCGGTGGGCTCTCCCTCCACCTCGTACCAGCCGCAGGCCTCCCCGCTGATTCCGGCGCTGGAGTACACAAATCCGCCCTCCGAATAAATCCACCGTTCCGTCTGGGGCAGCAGCGCGCCCGTGGGACGAAAGCCCAGCGCCCGCCTGCCGGTGTATTTCTCAAAAATCTCCTGGCACCGTTCGATGCGCTCCTTCTGTTCCTCCACGTCCGCCCCGTATTCCCCCGTGTGGTCCAGCCCGTGATGCCCGATCTCGTGCCCGCGGTCCAGAATCTTCTCCACCACGTCCGGATGCTCCATCACAATATTGGCCGGAATAAACCAGGTGGATTTTAACGAAAATTCATCCAGTATCTCCAACACCCGCAGGGCGCCCTTTTTCGTGCCGTACTGTCCGATGGAGGGACCCTTGATATAGTGGTCTCCGCCCGGCAGCGCCCTGGTCTTATTGCGCCAGATGGTGTCGCCGTCCAGATCAAACCCCAGCGCAAATGCGCTCTTCGCTCCATTAGGCCATCTCATATGCTCGCTCCTTCTATTCTGTCTTTTTTCGCCGGCTTTGCCCCGGCCCATATTCCCGGTCAGACCGGTGTTCTCCGGCCCCCGTTTGGCGCCAGCACCTGGCCGGTGACATACTCGGAGGCATCCGAGCTCAAGTAGAGCACCATGTCCGCAATGTCCTCCGGCGTGCCGATGCGCCCCCAGGGGATGTCCCGCAGCTCATCCTCCACAAACTGATCGAAGTCCGTCTCCTTCAGCATGGGGGTCTGAGTCGTCGGCACCGCGATGGCGTTGGCGTTGATGTGGTCCTTGCCCAGCTCCTTTGCGATGGACTGGGTGAAGCCGATCAGCCCCGCCTTGGCCGAGGCGTAGTGGGAGCAGAACTCGCAGCCGATGATCCCCGAGCCCGAGCTGATGTTGATAATCTTGCCGTGCTGCTTCGCCTTCATGTGGGGAATCACCTCGCGGCAGAGATAAAAGGGCGCCGTCAAGTCCACCCGCAGCATGCGGTCCCAGTCCTCGTCCGTGATCTCCTCAAAGGGCAGGGAAACGCTTCCGATCCCCGCGTTGTTCACCAGGATGTCCACTGTACCGAAGTGTTCCACTGCTGTCTCCACCAGTTTTTTCACCTGGAGCGGGTCCGCCACGTCGCAGCGGCAGAAAATGGCAGAGCCGCCCCCGTCCCGGATCTCCCGAACCGCCGACTCCCCCCAGTCGTCACGGATATCGCAGACCACCACGTTCACGCCAAACCGGCCCAAGGCCAGGGCCGTCGCCCGGCCGATCCCCCGGCCCCCGCCGGTCACGATCGCCGTGTTCCCGGCAATTTTCAGATAATCATATTCCATATAAAATTTGCCCTCCCTTTCATACGATGCGTACCACTGCGGCCTTTGCCGCCCTATTGCACAGCGCCGTGAGGTCTGTCTCCTCCTCAGCTCACATCCACGCCCCGCCGTTGGGGCAGAGCACCTGGCCGGTGATATATTCCGCGGCCTCGGACACCAGAAATACAATGGCAGCCGCCTGATCCTCCGGCGTGCCCACCCGGTACCAGGGAAGGCCCTTTGTCTCATCCTCCCAGGAGCGCCCGGGCAGATGGGCCATCCGCGTATCCGTCAGTCCGGTTCCCAGCACGTTGACGTTGATGCGATGCTTTGCCAGCTCCTGGGACAGCTCCTTTGCCAGCCCGATCATTCCCGCCTTGGAGGCCGCATAGTGGGGATCAGAGAAATCGTACCCCAGCGCGGCGCCGGAGCTGACCATACAGATTTTGCCGTGCTGCTTTTTCACCATATAGGGCAGCACCTCGTTGGTAAACATGTATGCCCCGGTGAGATTGATGCGGATCAGCCGGTCCCATTCCTCATAGGTCATCTTGTCAAAGGTCTTGCCGCCTCCGAATCCGGCCGCGTTGTTGACCAGGATATCCACACCTCCGAAGGCCTGGGCGGTCATCCGGATCGTCTCGCGAATTTCCTCCAGTATTGTCACGTCGCAGCGGCAGGCAATGGCCGTTCCTCCGCGCGCGGCGATCTCCTCAGCCACCTTTTGCGCGCTGTCCTCCTCGATATCGCAGACCGTCACCCGGGCCCCTAAGTCCGCCAGCATAATCGCCGTGGCCCGGCCGATGCCGTTGCCTGATCCCGTGACGATGGCCGCCTGCCCTTCCAGGCGGAAATAGTCGAACATCGCCTTCTGCACACTCTCTTTCACGTCCGATTCCTCCTTTATTTTGTAGCCGCCCAGAACGGATATCCTCTTTCATGACCGCCGTCCTGAACTGCTCCCTCTACTTTTTCGTCTTGCCCAGATAGGCCGCCACGATGCTCTCATCCGCGGCCAACTCCGCCCCGGTGCCCTCCTTCACGATCTGCCCCTGCTCCAGCACGCAGGCGTGGTGGGCGATGGACAGCGCCTTGCGGGCGTTCTGCTCCACCAGCAGCACGGATATGCCCTCCCGGTTGATCTGCCTGATAATCGCCATGATATCGTTGACAATCAGCGGGGCCAGCCCCAGGGACGGCTCGTCCAGCAGCAGTACCTTGGGGTTGGCCATCAGTCCCCGCGCGATGGCCAGCATCTGCTGCTCGCCGCCTGACATGGTGCCCGCCCGCTGCCGTTTGCGTTCTTCCAGGCGCGGGAACATCCCGTAGGCCCGTTCCATACCCGCCGCCCGGTTCTTGCTGGTATAACCGCCCAAAAGCAGGTTCTCCTCCACCGTCAGATTGGGAAAGATCCAGCGCCCTTCCGGCACCAGGCACACGCCCTGCTCCACAACCCGGTGGGCGGCCGGTTCCATCTTTTTGTCGTTTAAGTAGACCTCCCCCCACTGGGGCTTCAAAAGCCCTGCAATACACTTCATGAGGGAGGATTTTCCGGCGCCGTTGGCCCCTACAATGGCCATAATCTCGCCCTTGTTCAGCTCAAAGCTGACGTTGCGGATCGCCTGGATCTTACCATATGAAAAGCTGAGATTTTCCACCCTAAGCATTATTCATCCACCCCCAAGTACGCGGAAATCACTTCCGGATTGCTCTGTATCTCCTCAGGTTTTCCCTCCGCCAGCAGCGTTCCGAAATTCAGCACGGAAATCTGGTCGCAGATCGCCATAATCACATCCATGTGGTGGTCGATAATCACCACGGTCACCTCTTTTTTCACCCGTATCTCGCGGATGAACTCGGACAGCTTGGCGCTCTCCTCCTCGTTCATCCCGGCGGCCGGCTCGTCCAGAAGGATCAGCTTGGGCCGGGTGGCCAACGCCCTGGCAATCTCCAGGCGGCGCTGCATCCCGTAGGGCAGGTTGTTGGCCTTCTGGTTCCTCTGGTCCGAGAGGCCCACCTCCTCCAGCAGCCGGTCGCAAAACTCCCGGCTCTCCCGTTCCTGGGCGCGGCACTTCTCCGTGCGCAGGATTCCGTCCAATAGGCCGTACGTGATATTTTTCTGGCACGCGGTCAGCAGATTGTCGTAGACCGATAAATCCCCGAACAGGCGTATATTCTGGAAGGTCCGCGCGATGCCCCTGGCCGCGATCACATGGGTGGGCAGCCCGTTGACCTGCTTCCCCTCGAACAGCACCGTGCCCTCCGTGGTGTTGTAAACCCCGGTGATCATGTTGAACAGCGTGGTTTTTCCAGCCCCGTTGGGCCCGATAATCCCGTAAATACAGTCCCTGGGCACATTGATCGTTATGTCATTGGAAGCCGTGATACCGCCAAAGCGCTTCACAACATTCTGCAACTGCAATATAAAGTCCTGCTGCGCCATAGGCTATCGCTCCTTCCATCTCTTTTTTGCGCTGTCTCCCAGATTCTTCAGTCCCTGAATGCTGAATTCTTTGGTTCCCATCAGTCCCGAGGGCTTGAAAATGATCACCAGCACCACCAGCAGGCCGTAAAATACCATGCGCCATTCCTGAACAGAGCCGAACCGCAGTATTTCCGGAAGCGGCACCAGGATCATGGAGGCGATGATGGTTCCGGTCAGGCTGCCGCAGCCGCCCAGGATCACGGTCATCACCAGCTCGTCGGACTTTACCATGTTGAACATGGTGGGATTCAAGTAGTGCATATAATGGGCCAGCAGCGCCCCGGAAATGCCGCAGAGCGCGCAGCTGATCCCCATTGCCAGCATTTTATAGTTGGCTACATTGGCGCCGATGGACGCCGTGGCCAGCTCCTCCTCCCGCACCGCGATACAGTTGCGGCCGTGTTTGCTGCGAAGGAAATTGCGCAGGCCCCAGACAATCACCACCAGGAAGCAGAGCACCACCGGGAAGGTGGCCCCCTTTGGCACGTCCGTCAGCCCTCTGGCCCCTCCGGTCAGACCGGGCAGGTTTTCGATGATCAGCTTTGTCACCTCGCCGATTCCCAGGGTGGCGATTACAAAATAATCGCCCTTCAGCTTCAGCGTGGGGTAGCCGATGATCAGCCCGATCACCAGGGCGGTCAGCATACCGCAGAACACGCCCACCAGAATGGGCACGTGAAAGGTCTTTGTGATCAGTGCCGACGTGTAGGCCCCGATGGCCATGAAACCGGCATGGCCCATGGAAAACAGCCCCGTAAATCCGGTCAGTATGGAAACGCCCAGAATCGCAATCATGTAGATACCGGTCAGCGTCGCAACTCCCATCCAATAATTCATCTCCACACCTCCCTCATGCCTTGTCCTCCGTGGCTTTTCCCATCAGCCCGGACGGGCGGACGAACAGCACGATCACCAGCAGCGCGTACGCGAAAATATCCCGCATGGACGATGAGATATAGCTGGAAATCATGGTCTCGCCGATGCCCAGCATGATGGCCCCCAGCACCGCGCCGGGGATGCTTCCCAAACCGCCGAACACCGAGCTGATAAACGCCTTGTTGGTCATGGCGGTCCCCAGGGTGGGAAAGGCCGTGTATTTGGCCCCCAGCAGAGCGCCCGCCAGGCCGGCCAGGGAGCCGGCGATCAAAAACACCAGCAGGATCAGCTTCTGCACGTTCACCCCCATCAGGGAGGTGGCGTCCAGGT
This sequence comes from Enterocloster asparagiformis, assembly GCA_018380885.1. Taxonomy (GTDB): domain Bacteria; phylum Bacillota; class Clostridia; order Lachnospirales; family Lachnospiraceae; genus Enterocloster. The sequence continues at coordinate 216,382 of JAGZSY010000004.1, read as the reverse complement.
CAAAGGAAGCCCCCCGGATGGCTAGACCCACCCGGGATTTGCGGATAAACAGCTCCACCAGCACCAGCGCCGTGATGCTCACGCCGAAGATAATCAGGTCCACCTGCCCGACGCTGGCTCCCAAAAGGTTGATGGACTCGTTGGAAAAATTCACCGGGTAAACCCGGAACCGGCTGCTGAAGCTGATGATGATCAGGTTCTCACACATGGTGGAAATCCCCAGCCCGGTGATCAGCAGATAGATCCTGCGCGCTTTTTTCTTCAGCAGGGGGCGGTATCCCAGGATTTCGATCAGCATCGCCAGCCCTCCGGCGGCCAGCACCGCGATGAGTATGCCTAAAAACAGGTTCTGCACCAGCTGCGACAGAAAAAAGAACGCGCAGAACGCACCGATGGTAACCGTAATACTGTGGGCGAAGTTTGTAAAGTTCAGCAGACTGTAAATCAGGGAGTAGCCCACCGCCATCAGCGCATAAATGCTGCCGATCGACAGTCCGTTAATTAACTGTTGAAAGAACAAAAATGTTCCCTCCCTCCTAATCCATGCGATACTCGTCGAGTTTTACAAAATCCGTGCCCTGAATCTGGAAAATGGAAGCGGTACGGATGGGATTGTGGGTCTGGGGATCCATGGAGATCACGCTGGTCAGGCACTGCACGTCCTTGGCGTTCTCCATGGCGTCCCGAATCTTCTGGGGGTCGGCCTCCCCGGCCGTCTCGATGGCGTACTTGACCAGCTCAAAACAGTCGTAGGCCAGATACGCGTCCGTGCCGCCCTTGTCCGGGTCCATATTCCACTTTTCCTGGAAGGCGTTCTTAAATTCCTGCAGGCTCTCGTCGTTCACGTCCATGGCGCAGGGGAACACCGCTCCCTGTACCTCGTCCTTGGCAATCTCAAACAGGTCCTGCATCATCCAGGCGTCCACTCCCAAAAACGGCACTTCGATTCCCAGCGCCCTGGCCTGCTTTGCGATCAGTCCCACCTCTTTGTAGTTGGCGGGAATCATCAGCGCGTCGAAATCACCTTTTTCTTTGATCTTGGAGAGCTGCGCGCGGAAATCCACGTCCCCCGTCTTGTACGCCTCGGTGATCGTCACCTGGCCGCCCTTTGCCTCAAAGGCCTGGGTAAAGTTCTGGGTGATGCCCAGGGAATACTCGCTGCTGATCTCGTAGAGGATAGCCACCTTCTGGTAGCCCAGCTTGTCCACCGCGTAGCCGCCCATGATATCGCCCAGCTGCGGGTCGGACAGGCAGATACGGAACGCGTAGGGGCGCACGGAGCCGTCGTCCTCCCGCTGCGTCACCTTGTAGTTGGTGCCTGTGGTGGTGATATGGGGAACCTTGTATTCCTCGCACACCTCGGCCAGCGCAATGGCCCCGGAGGAAGAATCCGGTCCGATAAACGCCACAACGCCGTCGTTCTGCAGCGCCTTGCGGGCCGCGTTGGTGGTCTCCACGGCGTCTCCGCGGTTGTCGTAAATCTTAAGCTCAATCTGCTTGCCGATGATGCCTCCGTTGGCGTTCGTCTCATCCACCAGCATTTTCAGCGTGTTGGACTCCACCTCTCCCCAGAGGGCCGATTCCCCGGTAAGGGGCCCCATGTAGCCCAGAATGATTTTGTTGTCGTCTTTCTTGCTTCCCCCGCACCCTGCAACCGAAACAGCCATTGCCGCCGCCATCGCCGCTGCCGCCAGCCTCTTAAGTTTTTTTTGCATAATTTTTCTCCTTCCTCCTTTTTGAAAAATGAATTTTATAAAAGGCCTCAGCCCTTTAAGTTAACGGTTTTTACTCATTTAAAATGGACTTTTGTCCTATATCCCCCTCTCTTCAAATCCATTTTTTGTATAACTGTACTAATTTTAAATTTTAATAGAATATTACATTTTTGCAATCGTACAAAAATCCATATTTAAAAATGACCTTTTGTACTTTTGTTCATCGGTCGTGATTTTTGACTTTTTTTTCATAACAATAAGAGATTTATGCATTTTAAAGAACCTCTCATTTGCGCCGGAACCGGTACATTTTCGTCTCATATTGCTGTATTTTACCGGCTTTTATACCGTTATCTGTCCCTACCGCCCCAATTCCGCATTAAAATACCGCAAAATCCGGCCATTATGTCCCTTCCGTCACTTGCCGGCCGCTACCCTGGACGTTATAATGATACCAACGATATTTTTGATTTTGTTTCAAAGGGGAGGACGCGTCATGGGAAAAACGGTGCCAATTCAAAATGTATACTGCTCCAATCAGGACTACCGCAGAATCTGCAGCATCGACACCGAGGTGATCGACTCACCCACAACGCCTCTCATCCATCAAATGTCCCGTTTCTGGCTGATCAACCAGGGGGAGGGAATCTTAAAGCTTCAGGACCGGGAGTATCCCTTAAAGCCCGGCACCATCGTGTCCATACTGCCCTGGCAGATATCCGATGTGATTCAGGTGGACGCTCCGCTCCAGTACTATCTCCTAGCCTACTATTTTGACAACATCAACGCCGTAATCAAAAGCGTCTACAACGCCGATAACCGGCCCTTAAACCTGATCGAGGAGATGACGGCTACCCCGGTGGTGCACTGCAGCGAGGAGGAGTATGCGGCTATCCGCACGGTCTTTGAGCTGCTCTGCGCGGAGACCGGAGTGGAATCCGTAAAGCCCAACGAGGAGGAGGACCGGTTCCACACCCTGTATCTGAAAAATAAGCTGGTGGAGCTGATCGTCCTCTTCCTGCGGGCCGGGGAGAGCAGCCGCACCGCCCGCCTGCCTGCCCGGGGGGATATCCAGAAAAGCGATATCCTCCATTACATGTACAACCACCTCAGCGAAAAGCTGACCCTGGCCAACCTTTCCAAGCTCTTTTTTATGAGCGAGTCATCCATCAGCGCTTACATCACCCAGACCACGGGGTTATCGTTTTTTGACCTGTTAAATGAGATGCGGGTGGGAAAAACCATCAATTTTCTGCTCTATACCAATCTGACCATGGAGGAGCTGGCGGAAATTCTGGGGTTTGTGGACAGCTCCCACATCTGCAAGGTGTTTGCCGCCAGAATCGGCATGAAGGCCAATGATTTCAGGAAAACATATCAGAATGTCTATGAGATTTGCAATATCAGAATGACAAGAGACGCGTATGAGATCGTAACCTATATCTATCGCAATTATACGGAAAACCTGACGCCGCAGAATACGGCCAAGCAGTTTCATATTTCAGTGAAGGAACTGAACACCATACTTTTATACCAGGTGGAAAAGAATTTCTCGGACTTTTTAAATTTTGTGCGCATCAACCGGGCCTCAGAGCTGCTCAAGAGCACGGACAGGAGCATCACCCAGATCGCCATCGACGTGGGCTACAACAGCGCCAAAACACTGACCCGCAACTTCCTGCAGCTGCGCACCATGACTCCCGGAGCCTTCCGCCAGAGCATCGGGCTCCAGGACAACACGCTGTAGCTAACCGCTATTTCATCACGCCCAGACCCTTGGCCACAATGGCGATAAAGTCCTGGACGTTGGTCACAATGGTAGTGGCGGACAGGCTGCCCCGATCCAGAAGCTTGTTCACCACAAATTCATCCGCATCCACCGTATAGAGGTACACAGGGCGGATTTCCCCGTCGGGCATCACCCGGAACGACGGCGTCATATTCCCGGTGGCAATGGTGTGCAGCATGGTGGCCAGGCAGATCACCGTGGTGGCCCCGCGGACCAGGCCCCGCATCTCGCTCTGCCCCCTGTACGCGTCCCCGATCACCTCCGGCAGCGGCCCGTCGTCGCGGATGGACCCGGTCAGCACCATGGGCACGTTGTGCTTCACACAGCTGTAAATAATTCCATTGTCGATGTTGTAATCCTCGATAAACTTCGGGATCGAACCGCTTCTGCGCACCCTGTTGATCACGTCCAGATGGTTGTAATGGCCGTTGGGACGTGATTTTTGCGTGTAAATATCCTGCCCCAGGGCAGTGTGCAGCAGCGCTCCTTCCAGATCGTGGGTCGCCAGCGCATTTCCCGCCATCAGACCGTGGGCGTAGCCGTTTTCCACCAGCGCCTGCATGGCTGCGCGGGCGTCGTAGTCGAAGGAGAACGCCGGCCCCATGACCCAGACAATGTTTCCGTGCTCCCGCTCATGCCGCAGCAGTTCAAACAGGTTGTCATAGTCCCGGGCGTAGGAGGTCTCGCGGCTCCTGCCCTGGCGGAACACGAACTGGTCGTCCGTATCCTCATTTTCGGCTGCAAAGCCGTCACAGTGCATGTAAATGCCCTCTTCGCCCTTCTCGCTGCGCCCCAGGATCACCTTGTCGCCCTTTTTCAGATTGCGGTTTTCCACCACCTCAAGATGTCCGTCGTCGCAGATCACCACGCTGGAGTCCATACGGCTCTCCTCTGCCAGCACCCATTTTCCGTCAATCTTGAAATACTCCGGGTACATGGAGGTGCTGTGGAAATACTCCGGCGCCACGCCGTCCGCCTCCGCGGCCTCGTACCGGACGTCCGGGGCGTTCACAAGCTGCGGCCGGGTAAAATCCGGCTCATGGTATTCAGGTATCTTAAAAGACATGGTATTTTTTTCCTCCTCGCTCAAATTGTAATCATCAGCGTCTCCGCGTCCGCGGGAGCGGACCAGACCTTTGCAGCCTGCTTCTCCGAGCAGATTCTGGTGCCCGCCGCGCCGTTTAACGCTTCCTGCGCCTTTTCCAGGGACGTTATGACCGCCGTGCGCCCGGGCAGCGCCTCCACAAACGCCGCGCAGGCTTCCACCTTGGGCAGCATACTCCCCGCGGCGAACTGGCCCTCCTTTATATAGCGCCTGGCCTGTCCCGCAGTCAGGCGGTCCAGGGCCTTCTGGTCCGGACGGTTAAAGTTTAAGCAGACCTGGTCCACGGCTGTCAGAATCAACAGAATGTCCGCCTTCATCTCGATAGCCAGACAGCTGCACGATTTGTCCTTGTCGATCACAGCGTCGATCCCGCGCAGGCCCTGACCGTCCTCCACAACCGGGATTCCACCGCCTCCGGCCGCGATCACAATCAAGCCGCTCTGCACCATCTTGCGGATCGCCGCCAGCTCCACAATCCGCCGCGGGCTGGGGGAGGGCACCACTCTTCGGTACCCCCTCCCCGCGTCCTCCCTGAAAATAAAGTCCCGCTGAGCCGCGATCTGTTCCGCCTCCCCGCGGCTGTAAAACGTCCCGATGGGCTTGGTGGGATCGGCAAACGCCGGATCCTCCGGGTCCACCTGCACCTGGGTCACCACGCTGACCACGGTTTTGTTCATCCCCCGCCTGTCCAGGCTCTGCTGGAGCGCCTGCTGCAAATGGTATCCGATAAAGCCCTGGGACATAGCTCCGCACTCGGCAAAGGGCATGTAGGGAGTGTGGGGGCCGTTTTGGGCGGCATAATTCATGGCGGAATTGATGATTCCCACCTGAGGCCCGTTTCCATGGCCGATCACCAGCTCGTGTCCCTGGGCCGCCAGCCCGGCGATGGTCTCCGCGGCAATCCGCACCTGCCTCTGCTGCTCTGACGGCGTATTCCCCAGCGCATTTCCTCCCAGCGCCACCACAATTCGTTTCTTATTCCGATTCATAGTACCTCCCGGCCCGCGTATCAGCACAGGGTAGCATAAAGCACGGCCTTGATGGTGTGCAGGCGGTTCTCAGCCTCGTCGAACACCACCGACCGGCCGGACTCAAATACCTCGTTGGTAACCTCCATCTCCGGCAGGCCGAATTTCTCCGCAATCTGCGCTCCGATCACTGTGTTGGTGTCGTGGAAGGACGGCAGGCAGTGCATGAAAATCGCTCCGTCCCCGGCGTTTTCCATCAGCTGCCGGTTCACCTGGTAGGGACGCAGCAGGCGGATTCTGGAATCCCACACCTCGTCCGGCTCCCCCATGGACACCCAGATATCCGTATAGATCACGTCCGCCCCGGCGGATCCCTCCTTCGTATCCTCAGTCAGGCGCACGCTGCCGCCGCTCTGCCGGGCGATGCGCTCTGCCTCCTCCACCAGCTCCTGAGCCGGAAACAGCTCCCTGGGCGCGCAGGCCGTAAAATTCAACCCCATCTTGGCGCAGGCTACCATCAGGGAATTGCCCATGTTGTTGCGCGCATCGCCCATATAGGTGAAATTCAAGCCCTTCAGGCAGCCGAACTTCTCCTCGATGGTCAGCAGGTCAGCCAGCATCTGGGTGGGGTGGAACTGGTCGGTCAGGCCGTTGTAGACCGGCACCCCGGAGTATTCGGCCAGCTGCTCCACCAGCCGCTGCTCAAATCCACGGTACTCGATTCCGTCGTACATTCTTCCCAGCACCCGCGCGGTGTCGGCGATGCTCTCCTTTTTCCCCATCTGGCTGCTGCCCGGATCCAGGTAGGTCACGCCCATGCCCAGATCGCGCCCGGCCACCTCGAAGGCGCAGCGGGTCCTGGTGGAGGTCTTTTCAAATATGAGCACAATATTTTTGTCGGGCAGATACTTGTGCGACGTCCCGCTGCGCTTCATTTTCTTGAAATTGGCCGACAGGTCCAGCAGATAGCGGATTTCCTCCGGTGTGTAATCCAGCAGTTTCAGAAAGCTTCTTCCTCTTACATTAACTCCCATTTTTTTCCTCCTGTTCGATGACTATAGATCCTCGCGCCACAGCGGCATACTCATGCAGCGCGGCCCTCCTCTTCCACGGGACAGCTCGGAGCTCGGCATCTCCAATACCTCCACTCCGTTCTCCCGCAGAATTCCGTTGGTAATATAATTCCGGTCGTACACCACCACCTTGCCCGGCGCGATGCACAGGGTGTTGGAGCCGTCGTTCCACTGTTCCCGCTCCGAGGCCACCCGGTCCTTGCCCCCGCAGCGGATCATGGTAACCTTGTCCAGCCCCAGGTGGGTGCCCAGTATCACGGGCAGCGAATTGTCCAGCTCCGCAACGCGCAGCTCCCCTTTGCGTTCCCCGCGGCATATCTCATACACCCGCAGGCTGCCCAGAATCTCGGGGTGGACCGTGAACTTGTCGTAATCGATCTGGGTCAGCACCGTGTCCAGATGCATGTACGCCCGGATGCTGGGGATGTCCAGCGCCAGGATCGTTTCCACCTCCGCGCTGTCGTCCCCGAAAATGTTCTGCGCCAGCAGCTCGATGGCCTCCGGCGTGGTGCGCTGGGAGATACCCACCGCAAGAACGCGCCTGCTCAGGTTCAGGATGTCGCCGCCCTCTATGCTGAAGGGGTTGTCGCGCCGGTAGTAAAACGGGGTGGTCCCGGCGAATTTCGGGTTCTGCTCCAGTATGTACGCCCCGTAAATGGTCTCCCGCTTTCTGGTCCCGGAGTACATAGAATTCAGGCTGACACCGCAGCCGATGCTGGCAAAGGGATCCCTGGTAAAATACAGGTTGGGGATGGGGTCCAGTATAAACCGGCTGTCCGGCCTCACCCGGTCCGCAAGAGGGCTGTGACCTCCGGCCTTCAGCTCGTTCATCCTCACGCCGGCCATTGTTTTCAGCACCAGCTCCATCTCGTCCCCGATCCCATCCAGCAGGTCGAACAGCTGGTCTTTAAATTTCTGGGCGACATTACCGCCCTCGTCAATGATCTGGCGGATAAAGCGCCTGCGGATTCCGGCGTCCCCCCTAAGGGTCTCCGCCATCAGCTCCTCCAGATAAAGGACCTCCACCCCCTGCTCCCGGAGAATACCGGCAAACACGTCGTGCTCCTGTTTGGCGGCCCGCAGATACGGTATGTCGTCAAACAACAGCCGCTCCAACTCGCCCGGCACCAGATGTTCCAGCTCCTTGCCGGGGCGGTGGAGCAGCACCTGCTTTAATGTCCCGATCTCACTTTTCACATGGATAGGCATTTGCGCTCCTCACTCCTCTCGTTTTCTGTCTCTGGTTTCATACTATCCTGAAATGAGCGGGGACGTCGGACATGATTTGTCGAAATTATTGTATTTTAAGATCATTTTAGCGGATGCGGGCAAAAAAATGCCCCCCTTCAAAGGGGAGCACTCCTCAGTTTGTCTCATATATTATACTGTACCGCTCTATGTCTTGTCCGGTACAAACTAAATTTTGAAGGGATTGTGATGATTTATGAATTATATTCGCAGACTTTCCGGCGTGTTCCTGGCGCTGCTTTTGGCACTCTCCTGCCCGTCCTTAAACGCCCTGGCGGCCGCCCGCGTCTACCACGGGATCGACGTCAGCGAATGGCAGGGCGGCATCGATTTCGCGGCCGTGCGGGACGCCGGCATCGATGTGGTCTATATCCGGGCCGGCGAGGGAAGCGACTACACGGACGCTTACTTTGAAGCCCATTATCAGGGCGCCCTGGCGGCCGGACTGAAGATCGGGTTTTACCACTATGTGACCGCAGCGGACACGGACCAGGCCCGCCGGCAGGCGGAGTTTTTCTACTCCCTGATCCGGGACAAAACCGTGAACTGCTACCCGGCCATGGATTTCGAGAGCTTTCCCGGGCTGGACACCGAGGAGATCAACGCCATCGGGGCCGCCTATATGGAAAGGTTGCAGGAACTGCTGGGCTACACGCCCGCGATCTACACCGACACCTCCAACATCGCCCAGGTATGGGACGCCTCCTTCTCCATCTACCCGCTGTGGGTGGCGCAGTACGACGCCGGCCGGCCTGATACCACGGGGAGCTGGGCCACCTGGGACGGTTTCCAGTACGCCGACAACGGCACGGTCCCGGGCATATCCGGGTACGTGGACCTGGACTATTTTAAAGACTCCATCCTGGTGGGCAGCGGCCCTGAACCGGCGCCGCCCTCCAATGCGGACACCTACACCGTTCAGCCCGGCGACACCCTGTGGCGGATCGCCATGCGCTATCACACCACGGTGGCGGAGCTGGCCGCGCTGAACCATATCCAGAACCCGAACCTGATCTATCCCGGCCAGGTGCTGGATATTCCGGGAATCGCCAAGGCTCCCGCCTCCTATACCGTCCGGCCCGGCGACACCCTGTGGGCCATTGCCGGAAGATTCCACACCACCGTACAGGAGCTGGCCGCGCTGAACCATATCCAGAACCCGAACCTGATTTATCCCGGTCAGGTGATTGATCTTCCGGACAGCAGCGGCGTACTGGTTTACCGAGTGGTCCGCGGCGACACCCTGTCCGGCATCGCGCTGCGGTTTGACACCACCGTGCAGGCCATCGCCCGGGCGAACCATATCGCCGATGTCAACCTGATCAATGTGGGGCAGGAGCTGGTGATCCCGCAGTAGCGGTCAGAGGGGGGCAGCCTGACCCCATGCGGAAAACCGGGGCGAATCTGTCATCCGCCCCGGTTTTTTCTCACTTCCGCGCCGGAAGCTTTTCCTTTTTCAAATACTCGATCAGTCCGCCGCAGCGGATAATCCCCATGACGTGCTCCGGTATTCTGTTGCAGGCGTAGGTCTCGTCCCTGGTCCGATTGTATATTTTCCCGTCCTGGTAGTCGATCTCCAGCACATCCCCCTTTGCAATCCTGTCCGTCTGCGGGCATTCGATGGTTAAAATGCCCACGTTGATGCAGTTGCGGAAGAAAATCCGCGCGTAGTCCATGGCCACGATGGTGCGCACGCCCAGCTCCCGCAGCATGAGCGGCGCGTTTTCCCGGCTGGAGCCGGAGCCCAGATTGTGCTCCGCCACAAAGATGTCCCCGGGGCGGAAACCGGAAGCGAACTCCGGGTCAATGGGCGCCATGGTGTACCTGGCGGCCTCCTCGGTGCTCAGCTCCAGGGAGGCGGGCGGCGAGATAATGTCCGTGTTGATGTTGTCCTTATATTTCCAAACTTTTCCTTTTATCATTGTGTCCTCCTCAAATATCCCTGGGATCAGTGATATGTCCGGTCAGCGCCGAGGCCGCCACCGTCACAGGGGAGGCCAGGTAGACGCTGGACGTCTTGCTGCCCATTCTGCCGATAAAATTCCGGTTGGTGGTGGAGATGCAAACCTCGCCGTCCGCCAGGGTGCCGGAGTGGATGCCCAGGCAGGCGCCGCAGCTGGATGCCAGCACCGTGGCCCCCGCCTCGGCCAGAACCTCCAGAATCCCCTCCCTCAGACACTGGTTGTAGATTTGGCGGGAAGCCGGCGACACCAAGAGCCTGATTCCGGGGGCGATTTTTTTCCCACGCAGGATTCCCGCCGCCATTTTCAGGTCATTGTAGCGCCCGCCCGTGCAGGAACCGATGTAGGCCTGATGGATTTTTACCCCGCTCTGCTCTGCCGCCCCGCATACGTGATCCACCTCGTGGGGGCAGGCCACCTGAGGCGTCAGCTCGGAGGCTGAAAAATCATACTCCGCGCAAAAGTGCGCATCCGCATCCGAGTTTAAGCCGTCATAGCGCTCCCGGATTCCGAAGCGGCTCAGATAGTTTGCTGTCACATCGTCGTACCCCACAATCCCCGCCTTGGCCCCGGCCTCCACCGCCATGTTGGTCAGACAGAGGCGTTCGTCCATCACCATTGCCCTGATCGTATCCCCTGTGTACTCCAGAGTCTTGTAGGTGGCCCCGGCGTGGCCTATGGCGCCGATGGTCTTTAAGGAGACGTCCTTTGCCGTCACCAGCTCAGGCAGTTCCCCGCTCCAGCTCGCCCGGATGGTCTGGGGCACCTTCATCCAGGTCTGCCCTGTGGCCAGCACCCCCGCCATCTCCGTGGAGCCCACGCCGGTGGCGAAGGCGGCCAGGGCCCCGTAGGTGCAGGTGTGGGAGTCCGTACCCACCACCACGCTGCCGGGAAGCACATGCCCGTTCTCCACCATCACCTGATGGCAGGGCCCGGCAAACTCATAATAGCGGGTGATCCCGTGCTCCTTTGCCCACTCCCTGGTAAACTTCACGATATTGGCCTGGTGCAGGTTGGCGGGGGGCGTATAGTGGTCGGAGATGATCACCACCTTGTCCGGGTCCCACACATCCACACCCATCTCCCGCAGGCGGTCGTCGATCTCCAGCCGCGGTCCCAGCACGTCATCCATCATCGCCCGGTCGATGTTCACCCACACGATGTCGTCCGCCCGCACCGCCTCATTGCCTGAGGCGCGGGCCATAATCTTTTCAGAAATAGTGTATCCCATGTTCAATCTCCTTTATCACACAAACAGTCCGTAAACTCCGGTCATGCCGAATACCGCGATCACAATGACGCCGCCGATAGACACGGCAAACAGCTGGATAAACAGCTTGGAGCGCTCCTCCTCCGTGGGATTGGCGATCTGGGTGTAGGCCGCCAGACCCATGGAACCGCCGGTGGAAATGGGGCTCATGCCCGCAGCGCTGGCCGTGTTGGTGATGGCGGAGATCAGCGCCAGCGCCGAGACGCCGCCGCCCACCTGGGCCGCCACGTCGGTAACCGTGGGAATCAGCGTGGGCATCACCACGCCCGAGGTGGAGCTGAACCAGCTCATGATGCCTGCGGTAACTCCCATGACCCCAGGAGCCGTAACCGGGTTCATCAGCTTCGCCAGACCGCTGGCCAGCAGGTCGATACCGCCCAGTTGGATCACCAGGGCCATCAGCATGTTGATTCCGCTGATCATCAGCAGCGTGCCCCAGGGAATGGAGGCCACGGATTTCTTCTCGTCCGACACTCTAAACAGCAGCAGCACAAACGCGATGGTATAGGACATCAGGCCCACGTCAAAGCCCATGAATATTACCGTCACCACCAGAACCGCGATGCCCGCCAGCGTAATCTTCTGTTCCCGGTTAAAGGATGTTTTATCCTTAACCGACAGATCGACGGCGGATTTCAGGCGATAACCCTTCAGCACAATATAGATTACGATAAAGTACACGGTCATGGCCATCACCATATTCAGCGCGTAGGGAAACGCGATGCCGGTTATGCCCTGCTCCTCGGCCAGGGACAAGCCCAGGATTCCCGTAGGCGCAATGGGCGTCAGCCCGCCGGCCGCAGCGCCCAGCACGGATGTGGCGGACAGCAGCACCGGAGAGGTTTTCATCTCAGCCGCCAGCGAACAGGTGAACACCGCCATCAGGCTCATAACCGGCACGGTGCCCGGCCCCACACCCGCCAGAATGGCGGAAAAGACGTACACGATAATGGGGATCAGATTGGTCCTGTTTCCCGCCATGTCCACAATCTTTCGAGCCAACAGTTCCAGGGTCCGGTTCTGCTGGGCGATGCTGAACAGAAACATGACCCCCAACAGCGTGACGAACAGCTTAGTGGGAAATCCGGCGATCACCGTCTTGGACGCGACGCCCGCGATCTGCGCCAGAACCAGCGACAGGCCAAAGGCCACAAATCCCATGTTGATCTTGCGGAAAAAACCGATCAGAATGGCCCCGATCAAAAATACCAGTGACATTGCAGCGTAATTCATACTCTTACCTCCTGATTTTTTATAATGATTACATGCTCTTTTATATAGCAAAACACGTGCCAACTGTTTTCTGCCCTGAAAATCGTCATTTTTCGTGGTCTTTCGACAAAAAACGTTTCTCATATTTGTGTCATTGTCACATTAGAGAAACGTTTTGAATCATTTTAAAACACTATTCAATTTCATATTTCCGGATCAGCCGCCACAGGGTGCTGCGGGAAATCCCCAGCTCCCGGGCCGCCTCCTGTTTGTGATAATTGCACTTCTTGAGCGCCAGGATGATATCCTCGCGCCTGCACATTGGGATCGACTGTGCTTTCACCTCCGCCGGCGCCTCCCCAAGCTCCAGCCCGCCATAGTCCTCCATCAGCATATGGGCGTCGATCTCCAGGGGAAAACCCTGGTCCAGCAGGATGGCGATGCGCTCGGCCACGGCCCTGAGCTCCCGGATATTTCCCGGCCAGGAATATTCCATCATCCGCGGATACAATTCCCGCATCCGACCGCGCACCTCCGCCAGCCGTCCCTCCCGGCAGAATTCCCCCAGAAAATGGTCCGTCAAGAGCGGAATGTCCTCCCGCCGCTGCCTGAGCGGCGGAATCTCCAGCTTCAGCACATTGATCCTATAGAACAAATCCATGCGGAACCGCCGCTCCTTCACCTCCAGCGCCAGGTTCTTGTTGGTGGCGCAGATCACCCGGACGTCGATGGGAATCACCTTATCGCTGCTGAGACGGCGCACCTCCTTTTCCTGCAAGACCCGCAGCAGCTGAATCTGCGTCTCCTCCGGTATCTCCCCGATCTCGTCCAGGAAAATGGTGCCCCCGTGGGCCAGCTCAAATATCCCCGGCTTGCCGCCCTTGGCCGCCCCGGTAAAGCTGCCCTCCTCGTAGCCGAACAGCTGGCTGCTCAGCAGGTCCTTGGGCAGGGCCGCGCAGTTGATGGCCACAAAGGGGCCGTTACAGCGGGGGCTGCTGTTGTGGATGCTCTGGGCGAACAGCTCCTTTCCGCTCCCCGTCTCACCGGTAAGCAGGATTGAGGAGTCCGCGCAGGCGTAGCTGCGCGCAATCAATTTCACCCGTTCCAGGCTGGCGCTCTCCCCCAGAATGTCCTCGAACCGGTATTTTGCCACCAGCCCCTTCTGGTGGAGCTGCAAACGGATTCTCTGCTCGCTCTTCTGGATGCTCTGGACGCTCTGGAAAAAATAGATGGCGCCCTCAAAATTCCCGTTGATCACAATGGGAATCCTGTTGACGGAGATGAGCTGACCCTGAATCTTGATGATCTGGCCGGCCTCCTGGCCCGACAGGTGCTGTAATCCGTCGAACTCCAGCTCCGGCAGCAGCCGGCGGATATCCCGTCCCACCACGCTGCCGCTTAAACGCAGCATACTGCACGCCTCGGTGTTCATGATGGAGACGCGGCCCTCTGCATCCACGTTGATGATGGCATCCCGGGTGTGATCCATGAGCGTCTCATACTTTTTCAGCTGAATCTCGTATTCCTTGCGCTTATTCCGCTCGGCCTTCTGCACATTGAGCAGCTGCAGGGCCGCGTCCAGCGCGATACTCACCGACTCGTAGGTGTTCTCCACCACCGTGTAGGGGATTTTGTGGCGTTTGGCCTCGTAGGGCAGCGAGGCCCCGCCGCCCATAAAGCAGGTGGCCTCGCTGTTCAGGGCCGTTTTCACGCACTGCTCGTACTCTGTGGCGTTCTGATATCCAAGAATCATAGTGTTCTCTACCCCCAGGTAGCGGCAGAGCAGCTTCAGCTCCTTTAAAAAGCTCACGTACTCCACAATCACCATTTTCCCCTGATGCCCCTTTAGCAAATCCAGATGCCGCAGATAGTCGTTGAGCGTGGTGCTGATCTTGGCCACCGTGTAATGGTTCTGCGCCAGCAGCTCCGCCGTGCCCTTGCGGCTGACAAAAATCCGCGCCCCCTGGGCCGTCAACCGTTTTGCCAGCTTCGGTCCCTCATCCAGGACCGCCACATAGATTCCCACCTCGATCCCCCGATCCTCCGCCACCCGCCGGGTGAGGTCCGCCAGGGACTGGGAGGGCGCGATCAGGCATATCTCCGGCACTCTTTTCCTATCTTCTGTATTTTCCATCATATTCCCCCATATTGCTGCCGTCAGTTCCACGAATCTCCGATCAATAATAGTAATTATTATTGATTTATTTTTCCCCGTATGCTATACTGCCATTATAGTACATAATATAACATAGCGAACGAATCAACTCAATGCCAACGCATTCGACGAAACAAAAGGAAGGGAGTTACACTATGGATCCAAAAGCATTTTTTAAGATGAGTTATGGGGTTTACATCGTATCCACCAGCGCGGATGGCAAAAACGCAGGCTGCGTCATCAACACGCTGACCCAGGTCACCGCGGAGCCCGCGCGCCTGTCCATCGCGCTCAACAAAAACAACGAGACGCTGAAGCTGATCGAAATTTCCGGCACCTTCTCCGCCGTGGTCCTGTCCGACGACGTGAGTATGGATCAGATCAAGCGCTTCGGCTTCCAGAGCAGCCGCGACGCCAACAAGTTCGACGGCATACCCCAGGGCCGCGACGGCCTGAACAACCCGTATCCCACGGACGGCGCTTGCGCCCGTTTTGCCTGCCGCGTGGTCTCCACCCTGGATGTGGGAACCCATGTGATCGTGGTGGGCGAGGTGACTGAGGCTGAGACCCTGGACATGAACGCCCCTGCCCTCACCTACGCCAACTACCACAGCAAGAAAAACGGCGCCACGCCTCCGAACGCTCCCTCCTACCAGAAGGACGCGGGCAAGGTGGTGGGCTACCGCTGCAAAGTCTGCGGCTATATCCTGGAGTCCGACACCCTGCCCCCGGATTTTATCTGCCCGGTATGCGGCAAGGACGCCAGCTACTTCGAAAAGCTCTGATTTCAACCTGCGGGCTGGCGCCTGCAAGGCAAAAGGCTGCCGTCTCCCCAATTTTGGAGAGAGGGCAGCCTTTTTTCACTTTTTGTCGTTGGTGGCGTCCCCGTTTCCGCTGACCGGAATCGCCTCGCCCAGATAGGTGGGCTTGGGCTTGGCAATGGTGTAGAGGAAGTCCTTGGCCCGGGCCAGCATCTCCCTGGCGTCCCGAAGCTTCTGGCCCCCGTATCTCCGTGGATCCGAGGCCACGCCGTAGGCATCCATGCCCATCTGTCCGGCGTCGTAGAGGGCCCGGTACATGTGATAGCCCTGGGTGACCACCACGATCCTTTCCGCCTGGAAAATGTCCCTGGCCCGGTACATGCTCTCGTATGTGGAGAACCCCGCGTGATCCATGAAAATATCCTCCGAGGGCACGCCGTGGTCAATGGCGAACTGCTTCATCAGGTTCACCTCGTCGTAGTCCACCCGGCCGTGATCCCCGCTCATGAGCAGGCGGTCCGACACTCCGGCCTGGTACAGGGCGATGCCCTGCTGCAAGCGGTCGTTCAGCATGCCGGAGGGGCTCCCGTCCTGGCGCACGCCGCAGCCCAGCACCAGAATGCAGTCCACCTGGCCCAGCCCGGCCGCCTGCTCCGGCGTCACAATGCGCTTTTTGACGCTCCCCTGCACGTAGAGGTTGACAATGATCAAAAGGCAGCACCCCGCCGCCGCCAGATATATGGCCCATTTTACAGGCTTGCGCAGCCATTTCAGGTATTTCATGCTCAGCAGACTCCCTTTCTCCGTGCGTGTTTTCATGTGACTGCCGCCATGCCGCGCCTTGGGGCGCGTCTGTGGACACGGCGGCATTTTTTCCCATCCGGCCCGGCCCACGGCCGTGCAAAGTCCGCGGCCTTCATCAGAAAAGGCCGCAGCCCTTACGCATGACTGTAAGATGGCGCGGCCTTTATCTGTATTCATTGTTCCACGTATGATTTCCGGCTATGCTGGAATTACTTTACAGCGATGGCCTCGATCTCACACAGAACGCCCTTCGGCAGGGTTTTCACAGCCACACAGCTTCTGGCGGGCTTGGAAGTGAAATACTTGGCGTAAACCTCGTTGAATGCGGCGAAATCGCCCATATCGGCCAGGAAGCAGGTGGTCTTAAACACCTTGTCATAGCCGCTGCCCACAGCCTCCAGGATCGCGCCCACGTTCTTGCAGCTCTGCTCAGCCTGTCCTGCGATTCCTTCCGGAACCGTGCCGTCCGCCGGGTTTACCGGAATCTGGCCGGAAGTAAATACAAATCCGTTTACCTCAAATCCCTGGGAATACGGTCCGATTGCACCGGGTGCCTTTTCTGTACTGATTACGTTCATTGTTATACCCTCCTTCTGATATCCGCAGGGCAGTTTGTCCCTGCACTTTTTTGATATGCGCCTGAGCGCATCTTTATTCGAATACTCGAACCCCAACAGCTATTATAAATGATTATTTCAGATGTTGCAACAGGTAATCGCGCGTATTGCGGGACGGGTCCTCCAGAACCAGGTCCAACAGCGCGGCCAGCGCCCGGCCCACATCCCGGCCCGGCTTCACGCCGGCGTCCATCACATCCTGCCCTTTCACCGCCAGGGACTTTAAGTCCAGGCAGTCGCCGTCCCGGCGTATCTCATCGCTGAGCCGGCGCACCTGGCGCAGCTGGTCCTCCGTCTCCGGGATGCCCCAGGGAAGCAGCAGGGTTTTCAGGTCCAGAAGGTCGTCGTAGAGCGGGGCCTCGATCCCGCTCATCACCCGGCGCAGCGCCGGTTTTTCCGGCCTCAGCGCCTGTCCCAGCAGGCAGACCAGGGTTTTCACCCGGGAAATGGTGTCGTTGTCCAGCTTCAGGTCCTTCAGCACCGCAAACGCCTGCTCAGGCGCCGCTCCCCTGAGAAAAGCGGCCCAGCGCAGGTGCTTCACCGGCGGTATCTCCGCGGGGACGACCGGTATGGGGGGGATCATTTCTTCCCCGGCGGCGGGAATACCCGCCTCGCAGCCTGCCTCGCCAACGCCCACCGCGCCGGAATCCGCGGCACCTTTTACGCCGGGCCGTCCGCCCTCCCGGACCGCGTAAATCCGGTGGAACGTTTCCGACACATACCGGCTGATCCCGGTCTCGTAGACCAGCGCAATGCGCTCCGGGTGCGCGCTGCACAGCAGCTTAGTCAGCTCCACCTGCACCCGCTCCCTGCTCACCCTGGTCAGGTTGGGCGCGATGGCCCGGATGGCCTCGCAGGTCCGCTCCTCGATCTCAAAGCCCAGCTGGGCCGAGAAGCGGATAGCCCGCAGAATCCGCAGCGCATCCTCGGTGAAACGGTCCATGGGCTCGCCCACGCACCGTATGATACCGCGCTTCAGGTCCTTAACGCCCCCGAACTCGTCCACAAACCCGGTCCTGCTGTTGTAGGCCATGGCGTTGATGGTGAAATCCCGCCGCTTTAAATCCTCGGTCAGGTTGGGCGTAAAGGCCACGGAGTTCGGGTGGCGTCCGTCCTCATACTCCCCGTCGATGCGGAAGGTGGTCACCTCGTAGCCCACCTTGCCCATCATCACCGTCACCGTCCCGTGTTGAATCCCGGTATCCACCGTTCTGGAAAATATTTCCTTTACCTGGGCCGGCAGGGCGCTGGTGGTGATATCCCAGTCCCCGGGCTCCCGGTTTAAGAGCATGTCGCGGACGCAGCCGCCCACAATGTACGCCTCGTAGCCGTGTTCATTCAGTTGTCCGATAATCCGCTCCACAGGAGCCGGAACCCTGATTTCCATTAATATGCACGTCCCCAGTAAACCATTTTTTTCGCCGGTTTGCCGCAGCAAACACAGTGGTCGGATAAGTTCTCCTGCTCAAAGGGCATGCAGCGGGAGGTGGCGGCGGTGGTCTCCTTGATCTTGTCCTCGCACTCCTGGCAGCCGCACCACATGGCTTTCACAAAGCCCGGCTTATTGTTGACTGTGTCCACAAACTCATCCCACTGGGTGGCCACATAGGTGTGGGCGTCCCGATGGGCTTTCGCCTTCTCAAGCATCGCGCTCTGGATCGTATCCAGCATCTCGCCGGCTCTGCTCTCCAGCTCGTCCAGGGAGATGAAGGTCTTTTCGTGATTGTCGCGGCGCACCAGAACGGCCTGGTTCTTCTCCATATCCTTGGGGCCGATCTCCACGCGCAGCGGAATACCGCGCATCTCGCAGTCCGCGAACTTCCAGCCCGGGCTCTTCTCGGAATCGTCCACCTTCACGGAAAAGCCGGCCTTTGTCAGGCGCTCCCTGAGCTCGAAGGCCTTGTCCAGCACACCCGCCTTCTGCTGCTGAACCGGAACCACCATGATCTGCACGGGCGCGATTCTGGGCGGCAGCACCAGGCCGTTGTCGTCCCCGTGCACCATGATGATTGCGCCGATCATGCGGGTGGTCATACCCCAGGAGGTCTGGTGCACGTATTTCAGCGTGTTGTCCTTGTCCGTGAACTGAATCTCAAACGCCTTGGCAAAGCCGTCGCCGAAGTTGTGGCTGGTGCCGGACTGCAGCGCCTTGCCGTCGTGCATCAGGGACTCGATGGTGTAGGTGGCCTCCGCGCCGGCAAATTTCTCCTTGTCGGTTTTCTGGCCGCGCACAACCGGGATCGCCAGCACCTCCTCGCAGAAGTCCGCGTAAAGGTTCAGCATCTGTTTGGTGCGCTCCTCGGCCTCCTCGGCGGTGGCGTGGGCGGTGTGGCCCTCCTGCCACAAAAACTCTCTGGAGCGCAGGAAGGGACGGGTGGTTTTCTCCCAGCGCACCACGGAACACCACTGGTTGTACACTCTGGGCAGATCCCGGTAGGAGTGGATGTCCTTGGCGTAGAAATCACAGAACAGCGTCTCGGAGGTGGGGCGCACGCACAGGCGCTCCTGCAGGGGCTCCAGACCGCCGTGGGTCACCCAGGCAACCTCCGGGGCGAATCCCTCCACGTGGTCCTTCTCCTTCTCCAGCAGGCTCTCCGGGATAAAGAGGGGCATGTACACGTTCTGCACGCCAGTCTCCTTGAACCTGCGGTCCAGCTCGTTCTGGATGTTCTCCCAGATCGCGTAGCCCGCAGGCTTGATCACCATGCAGCCCTTCACGCTGGCGTAATCGCACAGCTCGGCCTTTTTCACCACATCCGTGTACCACTGGGCGAAATCCACGTCCATGGATGTGATGGCTTCCACCATTTTCTTGTCGTTTGCCATGATTTTGTTCTCCTTCTATTCATATTATAATCATCGTCCTGTTGCTGCAAAAAAGCCATCCGTTCCCATGTGTTGAAAAATCGACACATGGGACCGAATGGCTCGGCGGTACCACCCAAGTTAGCTCCCCAAAAGGGAACTCGCTCATAATCCGTTAACGCCGGATTTACGTTGCATTCATCATACAAAGCTCCGGGGCCGGTTCAGCTTCCGCCTTCGCAGGAATCTCTCACCGCCGATCCCCTCTCTGTGACGCGCGTCCGCTTACTATTCCCTTTCACAGCCTGTTTTCTATCACAACTGTTCGGCCGATCCGCGCCCGGGCTCCGGGTTCTCACGGCCGGCGCGCCAAGCGCGCAGGCGGCCCAACAGTCAAATACGATTTTCTCAACCACGATATTCCATCACATCATGGAACGCATGTTTTCTTCGCGTGACTCGATTTTACGCCACTTTCAGGGTTTTGTCAATGGCAAAACGGCAATTAACAGGGCATTCTCACCGCTTCCAGCACCAGCGCCGCCAGTTCCTCGAAATGTCCCGGCGTGTCCAAAGGCCGGCGGCCGGCCGGAGACCCCCTCCGACTTGCCGCCGGCCGAAACCGGCCCGGACAACGATTCCGGGAATTTGTAATTCAGGAGCGGGGGATCGTCTCCAGGGCCAGCTTCATCCGCCTCAGCCCCTCCCGCAGCTTTTGCCGGGGGCAGCCCAGGTTCATGCGCAGGTAATCTTCCGCCCCGTAGGTCTTTCCGGGCATGATCCCCACCTTGCCCACATGGATCAGCGCGTCCTGGATGGCTTTGCTGTCCGCGTTCACCGCGCCCATGTCGATCCAGGCCAGGTAGGTGGACTCCGGTATGCGAAACCGAACTCCCTGATCCGCCAGCTCGCGGTCCACAAACTCCGCCAGCTCCTCCATATTTCCGCGGATATAGGCGCGCAGCTGGTCCACGTAATCCATGCACTCCCCGTAGCCCGTGATCAGGGCGTGCATGCCCATGAGGCTGACGGAGTTGAGGAAGTCCTGGTTGCGCATCCTGGACACGAACTGCTCCCGGATGCCGGAGTCCGGCAGCACGCAGTAGGAGCCGATCAGCCCCGGCGTGTTGAAGGTCTTGCTGGCCGAGCTGACCAGATACACCTTGTCGTACCGGTCCGCATACCCGAGGATGGAGCAATGCTGCCGGTCGGTGAGAATCACGTCCGAGTGTATCTCGTCGGAGATGATGGGCACGCCGTTTTGCCGGCACAGGTCCACCATCCGGTCCATCTCCTCCCTGGTCCAGACCCGGCCCGTGGGGTTATGGGGGCTGCACAGCAGGAAAATATCGCATTTTTTCACCAGCTCCCCGAACCGCTCAAAATCGATCTCATACCGTCCGTCGCGGTCCACAAGGCGCAGGGGGACCAGCTCCCGCCCGTTGTCACGGATCACGTGGTAAAAGGCGTCGTACATGGGTTCAAGCACCAGCACCCGGTCGCCCTCCCGGCCCAGCAAACGAAACAGCACCGCGATGGAGTACAGCACAGACGGGCTGTAGATCACCTGGTCCAAGCCGACCGCCACGCCGTGACGCGCGGCAAAATAGCCGGCCACCGCGCCCTTAAACGCCTCGTGGTTCCAGCGGCTGTAGCCGTAAATCCCGTGTTCCACCACCTGCGCCAGCTTCCGGCGCACCGGCTCCGGCGCCATAAAATCCGTGTCCGAGATGGAAAACGGGAGCAGATCCCGCTCTCCGAACCGGTCCTGGATATAATCCCACTGGGTACAGAACGTCCCGTGCCTGTCTATCACTTCGTCAAACTTATATTCCATCGCTCTCCGCCTCAAATCCCATCTGCCCGCAGGCCTTTGCGTCTATTTTCGTCAACATGCGCTCTAAAAGATCCACCGTCTGCTCCAGATCGCTATAACAGCCGAAGGAGTAGGGGGAATGGCCGTAGCGCGTGGGCACGCCCAGCACCACCGTGGGGTGACCCGCGCCGTCCTGGTGCAGCACGCCGCCGTCCGTCCCTCCGTTTAGGAACATGTCGTCCTGCACCTGTATGCCCAGCTCGTCCGCGCACCGGCGCACCAGCTTCACCAGTTCACGGTTGGACACCACGGTTTTGTCGTAGTGCACGATCATGGGGCCCTTGCCCAGCTGCCGGTTGTTGGTGTGGTCGCGCACGAACTCGCTGCCGTTGCAGGCTACGTCCAGCACGATACACAGGTCCGGCTCCACCACCCGGGCCGCGGTTTTCGCGCCCCTGGTGCCCACCTCCTCGGAGCTGGTGAAGGCGTAGCTTATGCGGTTATTGTGGCATTTTCCAGCCATCCGCTTCATCAGCTCGCCCAGGCAAAAGCAGCCGGCCCGGTCGTCCAGCGCTCTGGCGGCAAACCGGCCGTTGGCGCACTCCCGGAACCCGGAGGAGAAGGTGACCATGTCCCCGGGCCGTATTCCCAGCTCCGCAATCTGCTGCGCGTTGTCCTGCCCCAGATCCACATAGAGTCCGGCGGCCTCCTTCTTTCCGCTGTCGTACTCGGCATTTAAAAGCCCCATGTAGGACCTGCCGTCGGCGGTGGTCACCGTGACCTCCTGCATGAACCGCGAAAAGGTCCGCACGCTGCCAACGGGCAGCACCATCAGCATACCCTGGCCGGATACGGAACGCACCAGAAATCCCACCTCGTCCATGTGGGCGGCCAGCATGACGGCCGGCCCTTCCCCTTCCTGGGTGAAAATCATACTGCCCAGCCCGTCGTAGGACGGCTTTGGCGCATAGGAGGCGCAGTACCTCCGCAGCACGTCCCGCACCTGGCGCTCATTGGAGGCCACCGCCGGGGCCTCGCACAATTCCTTCAGAAACTCTTTATCCATAACAGACTCCTTATCCGACAATGGTCAGCTCTCTCGGCGAGGCTGTGAGCACTTCGCAGCCCTGTTCCGTCACCAGCACGTCGTCCTCGATGCGCACGCCGCCCAGACCTTCCAGGTAGATCCCCGGCTCCACGGTCAAAACCATCCCCGGCACCAGCACGTGATCGTCGCCGGGCGCGAAATTGGGCAGCTCGTGGCAGGCGATTCCCAGCCCGTGTCCCAGATTATGGGAAAATGCCGGGCCGTACCCCGCCTTGGCGATCACCTCTCTGGCCGTGCGGTCGATGTCGCCGCACCGGAGGCCCGGGCGGGCAGCGCCGACCGCCGCCGCCTGGGCCTCCTTCACAGTCTCGTAGACCTGCCGCAGCTGCGAGCCGGCCCGCTCCACCGCCACTGTGCGGGTAATATCGGAACAGTATTCCCCCACCCGCACGCCGAAGTCCATGGTGACGAAGTCTCCCGGCTCGATCACCTTTTCCGAGGCCTTGGCGTGGGGCATGGAGCCGTTTATGCCGCTGGCCACGATGATGTCGAAGGACTCCTTCTGGGCTCCCAGCTCCTTCATGTAGTACAGGAGACGGTTCTCCACCTGCTTCTCCGTCATGCCCGCCCTGATCTGGCCGATGATATAAGAATACCCCTTGTCCGCAATCCGGCAGGCCCGGCGTATGCAGTCCAGTTCCTCCTCGTCCTTCACCATGCGCATGGAATCCGGCTGCACCGGCACCAGCTCCGGCTCCAGAGCGGCCTCCAGCTTCCGGTACTGGGCGTAGGAGACGACTTCCGCCTCAAAGCCCAGCCGCCGCACCAAGTCCCGGCCGGCAATCCTGTTGATATGCCCGTAAAACCCGCAGCTCTCATCCGCCAGCAGCGCCGTCCCGTTCATTCCGGCAGGCGCTGCGGCCATGCGCTCCTTCTGCTGGGTATAGTACCGCCCGTCCACAATGGCGTAGCAGCCCTTTCCCGTGATCATCACGTAACCGCTGCCGCTGTAGAGCCCGGCTGTGTAAAATTTGTTCTCCCTTGACACAAGCAGCAGGCCGTCCAGGCCGCTCTCTTCCATCAGCTGCCTGCCTTTTTCCAGATGAAATGCCATCGCTTCAGACTCCGTCCCTTCAAAGAATTAGTCGTTAGAATCCACCGTCAGTTTTCCCTTGGTCATCATGCCGTTGCGGATAAAGATTACCAGCACGGCGGTCACCACAGCGCCCACCAGGATGCCGGCGATGTACGCGGGGATATTTTCACACAGCGGCCACGCCCACACCGCGGACTCCGGGAACCACTGCACTGCGCCGAAAATTGTGGCAGCCAGGGAACCGCAGATTGCGCCGATCATGTAGCAGGGGATAATCACCTTGGGCATCTCCAGCGCAAAGGGGATGGCGCCCTCGGAAATTCCCATCAGAGCCAGGAACATAGCTGTTTTTCCCTGGGGGTAGAACTGCTTGTCGAACACATGGCGCTTTACCACCAGACGGTCGATCAGGGTCGCAAGGCCCAGGCCGAAGGAGGGCACCACGATGGCGACCACGCGGGCCGTGATGGGCAGCACCTTGTCGGTGGTGAATCCAAGGGCCACGAAGCCGGCCGCCTTGTTGATGGGGCCGCCCAGGTCGATGGCGGTTGCCGCGGACAGGGCGATGGTGTAGCCGTAGGAACCTGCTTTTCCGGCTGCGGACAGTCCTGTTTTAATCAGGCTGTTTAACATTCCGCCCAGGGGCGTTACCACCAGGTGCATGCCCAGCATAACGAAAACCGCCGCCAGCATGGGGATCAGGAAGGTGGATTTGAAGGCCAGCATATTGTGGCTGACTTTGATCTTCTGATTCAGATATTTTACAAAATAACCGGCTGCGATGGCGATAATCAGCGCGCCCAGGAAGGTGGAGGCCACCGGAGCGGTAGTCGTCCAGGTCCCGTCCACCACGCTCAAAACAGCGGTGGGCTTGGTGGCCATCAGTCCGCCGATGAAACCGGCCGGAAACGCCAGCTTGCCGCCGATGGAGTTGGCCATGAAGGCTGCGAACATGGGGATCGCAAACCCGAACAGCGTTCCGCCGAAGTCCGCGCACAGGTTGGCAAACTTGAGCAGCGAAAGGTTAAAGCCCTCGTAGGCGCCGCTGTTCATGGCATCCACGATGCCCATGGACGGATCCACGCCCAGAATCACGTAAGGAATCAGCTGTGAAAACGCCAGGATCAGTCCGCCCATGATCAGGAACGGGATCATGTTGCTGATACCTGTCATCACGTGCCGGGACAGGGTGTCCCAGAGTCCCTTTTTCTCCTGCACCTCAGGCGCCTTCTGCGCCGGATGAGCCGTGCCGCCCGCGTTCTTGTTCTCCGCCTGGCCCGTCAGTGCACTTCTCTTTGTTATAGCCATTTCTTAGTCCCCCTTCTCTCTCGTCTGTTGTAATCAGGCTTCCATACTCTCGATTTCCTGGATAATTCCCTTGGCGTTCTTGATCGCATCCTGCAGGCCGATCTCATAGATATCGTAGGAGTCAAAGCGCTCGTTGTTCTGAGGCGCGATAGCTACGGCGTGGATGATGATGTCCGCGTCCGCGATCTCAGCGGGCGTCAGCTCGTTCTGGATGCCGTCCGCGCCCTGGGTCTCCACCTTCACGTCGTAGCCCAGCTCCTTGGCCGCATCCTCCAGCGCCTGAGCCGCCATAAAGGTATGGGCCAATCCCATGGTGCACGCACATAATGCCACTAATTTTTTCTTTGCCATTGTTTTTTCCTCTTTTCTTTTATGATATTTTTTTGTTGTTATGTTCAGCCGGCGGATACCGCCTGGTGGATCACCTGGTAAATCTCCTCCGGGGAGTCGGACTCCGTGAGCTGCCGGCGGAAGTCCTGCTTCATCAGCATCCGGGAGAGGGAGGCCAGAATCTGGATGTGCTCATTTCCATAATTTTCCTTTGGAACGATCAGCGCGATCATGATGTGGACCGGTTTTCCGTCAAAGGACTCCCACTCCAGCTCGCTGTTGGATTTCATCACCACAATGCCCGTCTGAATCACGGACTCGCAGCGGGTGTGGGGAATGGCAAACCCGTCCTCCATACCCGTAGGGCCCTGGGCCTCCCGCTCCATAAAGCCCTGGTAGGTCTCCTCCACGTCCCGGCAGAGTCCCAGGCTTACCGCCCGCTCTGCGATGGCGCGCAGCGCCTCCTCCTTACTGTTAAGCTCCACACCGGTAAAAATGTATTCCTTTTTGATTACTTCCTTTGTCATCACAATTCTCTCCTGCACATAATAGTTTGAAACTCCTGAAAGTTCTCTGTCTGAATGAGGCGGCGCACCAGCTCGTCCGAGTGCACCACTTTGTACAAGGTCCTAAAAATCCTGGCGTACTGGTCCTTGGACTGGTTGAAGCAGGCCAGAAACACCATCTGCACACGTTCATTCCCCCACTGAATAGGATGGTTCAGAATCCCGATGGCAATACAGGAAGAAAATGTTCCCTGCATCAGCACGTGGGGTACCGCCACCAGATTTCCCACCTCCGTGGAGCTGATCCGCTCCCGCTTCTCAATAGCGCTTATAACCTGGCGGTCGATACCCCGCCTCTGCTCCAGCATGGCGCCCAGTTTCCCGATGGCCTCGAACCTGTCCCCGGCCTCGATGTGCCCGAAACAGTCCGGATCAAAATACCGCATCAGCTCTTTTTCAATGTAAATCTTCTGCCAGAGCTGTTCCCGGATTCCGGCGATGGCCTTCTCGCTGAGCAGGTCATGGGACACGATCACCGGAATGTCCCCGGTGCAGCCCTCCACGGGCACTGCGGACAGGATCACATCCGGCTTCCGGTCCAGGGCCAGCTCCAGATAACGCACCGGGTACACGCCGCAGATCAGCATGTTCTGGATTTCGCTCTGGATTTTCTCCAGAATCATCTGGGAGGTGCCGATGCCGTAGTTGCAGAGGATCACCGCCTTGATCCGCTCCCCGGCCTGGGGCTCGTAAACCCCCAGGTACACGGTGAGATACCCGATCTCGTCCTCGTTGATGGACACGCCGAACCGCTCCTCAAAGCGCTGGGCCATCAGTATGGCGTAGTTCATTTCCAGGGGATAGCGGTTCTTGATCTGGGCGATAATGGGATTGGGCGAGTAATTTCCCGCCTTAGCCCGCTGCATCAGCGCCTTCAGATGAAGGCTCAGCACGTTCATCACCTTCTCGTCCTGCTCGTAGTTGATCCCTGTGAGCTGGGAAATCTCAGCCAGGAAGTCGTCCACAAACCGGCGCATCTCCCGGCACCCCTGGGCATCCGCCACATTGAGGTCATAGCCGATAAACCCTGAGTACACCATCACGTACAGGCATTCCTCCTGCGTGATCCCGATATGAAACTCCTGCCCCAGGGCTTCCATGATGGATTGGATCATCTGGTAGTTGTGCCCGGTCACCGGGGTGGTCAGGCTCATGCCCGTCACATGCCGCCCTTTGCGGCTTCGCGACAGCGCGATGACGATCCTGGCGATCAGGTTGTTCAAATCCATGTCCGCCACGATCAGGCCGTACTCCCGGATGTGCTCGAACACCAGGCGGTCCACCCGCTCCAGCTCTTCCTCGGAAATGTTGTAAATCCCCGTGTTCACCAGCCTGGCGTTGCAGTAGTCCAGGCCGATGTCCCCCAGCAGCGTGCGGATGTCCGTCTCCTGCCCTGTGATGGACAGGCCGTAATGGGGCTTGCCGTTTAAGGTCAGCCGGTATCTGCCGAGAAACTCCTTCACATCCGAGGTCATTTTGTTCAGAGTGGACGGACTCAGGAACATGGCCTCGCTCAGTTTCTCAATGGTTATCTCTTCCCTGTCTATGATCTCCAGGATCATCTCGTGAATCCGCTTGTCCCCGTCCTTCTGGCGGTATTCCTTCTGAGTCAGCAGCGGCTTTAGCGCCGCTCTGTCTCCCTCCAAAACATAACCCTGCCCGCGCTTCTGTGAAATGCACACGTCAAAGGTTTGCAGCTCCTTTGCGAGAACCGTGAGGTAGCGCATCACCGTTCTGGCCGAAATCCCCAGCCGCTTGGCCAGGTCGTCCGCGCCGATGGCATTTTCCTGATGCATCAGGCAGTTCAAAAGCTGGATTTGCTTTTGTGTCAGGTCCTGTATCATGCTATCACTTTCTTTCTGTGAACCGTAACTTCGTTCTGTCCCTATTATCCCCTGATTCCGTGAATTTTTCCATTCATTCCTTGTCATTTAAAAATGACAGCGGGCGGCCGGCTGCGATGAACGCCAACTCGCCGGCCTTGGCCATCACATCGGTGTTGCGAAAGATAATATTTATACGGCTCTGTTTTTGTTGTCTATCGCTAATCTGATGCATCTTTCAACTTCATTTTTGTGCATACTGCACATTTTTTGAGCTTTTCAAACGCAATTTATTGTATTTTTAGTAATATCGCGCACCCCCCCATAAAAATAGTCATTGCGCTTTGACAGATCCAAGATTGAACTGACCGCAGCCTCTTGAGCGTAAAAAAATACTGCCGCCCAGCCGGGATTTCCGGTTGGGCGGCAGTGCTTTCGCCTGTCTCAAATATAAAGTTCGTTTTCTTTGCGCTCTTTGCAGATTTTGCTCAGCTTCTGCTCCACCGCCGATTGGCCTGCCGGGTCCAGCTTCCTGGCCCCTGCGGGGCAGACCTTGATGCAGCGCATGCAGGAGATACATCTCTCCCTGTCCGTGGTGTCAGGCGCCTCCGCGGGAATCGCTTCCACCGGGCACTGGGCGGCGCAGGTTCCGCAGCCAACGCAGCTGTCGTCCGCAGCCGGCTTCAGGGCGGAACCGCCGTATTCCTTGTAGGGATGCTTCCCCTTCACCTCCACCTGGCCCTCCCCCAGGGCCGCCAGGTCGTCCAGCTTCTGGCAGATCGCCCGCGCCGCCTCCCGCAGCTCGTGGCGGTCCCTCTCGTCGGGCCTCCCGGCGGCGATGGAGGACACGATGGAGTGCTGGGCGATGGCCGCGATTCCGGCGATCACCGTGAATCCGCGGGCGGCCAGCAGGTCCTTCATCTCCAGCAGCGTGTCGTCGTAATCGCGGTTGCCGTACACCGCGATCACAACCGCCGCAGTCCCGTCCCCGCGGAGATTTTCCATGCGCTTTGCCGCGGTCCCCGGCACCCGCCCGCCGTAGGACGGCACGCCCAGACAGACCACATCCTCCGGCCCGAAGAAGTGAGCGGCCTCGTCCTCCGCCGGTTTAGACAGGTCGATGTTCTCCCCCTGTGCGATACCTCCCGCCAACGCCATCTCCCCCGCCACCAGCTCCGTGATCTCCTTTGAGCTGAACGTGGGGCTGAAATACACCGTATTCACTTTTGAAATTTTCATTTATGTAACCCTCCTTTTTTCATTGTTTTAAAATGCAGCCGTCACCGCGTGGTTTCCCGGCGGATCACTTCATATCCCAGGCGCAGATTCTTCACAGGCTGTTCCCAATCCAGGAACGCCCCCAGCAGCAGCCGCGCCGCCTCCCGGCCCGCGGCCTGGTAATAATACCGCGCGGTGGTCAGCCTGGGCGTGACGATATCCGCCATAGTACCGCCGCCGATGCCAGTGACCTGAACCTCATCCGGCACGGCTTTCCCGATCTCCCGCAGATATTTCATGGCGCCCACCGCGATCAGGTCCGTGGCGCAGAAGATGCTGTCGACTTGTGGGCTGCGGCCAAGCAGCCGCCTGGCCGCCTCCCAGCCGGATTCCACGGTGAAATCCGCACGCTCCTCCACCAGGCATTCCGGCCCTCTGCCGTTCTGCGTCAGGGCGTCCAACACCCCCTGCCTGCGGGCCGCGCCTGCAGCCCTGTCCTGATCCGTGACCCCCAGATACCCCAGGGGGCCCCGGCAGCGCTCCAACAGAATCGCGGCCATGGACCGGGCGGCGCTCTGGTCGTCAAAATATACGCAGGAGTGCCCGGCAATCTCCTGGCCCACCACCACCAGCGGCACGCCCAGCGCGGACATCCGCTTTCTGTGCTCCGTTGTCAGCACTGTGGCGCAGAAAATCACTCCCGCCAGTGAAGAGCCGGCGGCAAAGCGCTCCAGATATTCCAGCTCCTTATCCACATTGTTGTCCGTATTGGCCAGAATACAGGTGTAGCCCGCCTCCCCCAGCTGCCGGCTGACCCCGTCCACTATGGCGGGCATGGACTCCGTGTCCAGCTTGGGCACAATGACGCCCACCAGATTGTTCCTCTTTGTGCGCATCATCTGAGCGTGGGCATTGGGCACATAGCTGTGCTGCTGCACCACCTGCCGTATTTTCTCACGTTTCTCAGCGCTCAAGCTCCCCCCGTTTAAGTACCGGGAGACCGCCGCGTTGGAAACGCCGGCCAGCCTCGCTATTTCACTGATCGTCATGATCCCCTTCCCCTTCCGTTTTCATGATCAAAGTCTCATCAGCCAGTAACAGCCGTTTGCCGGAATCTGCACGCCCTTGGCCTCCATCTCCCGGCCGGACAGCAGATCGCGGTACAGCCCGTCGTCCTCGTTGATCCAGGCCACCTTGTCGCTGTTACTGAAATTGAACAGCGCCACCAGCTTCCGGTCCCCGCAGGTGCGCACAATCCCCAAAATACTGTCGTCCCAGGTGTCCACCGTCCTCACGGCCGCGTCCGCCCCGAACACGTCGTGGGCTGCCCGGATCGCCTCCATCCGGCAAAGCCCGCTGAAAATCTCCTCCTGCATGGAGCCGGCAACTGTTCTGAACTCCGCCAGATCCCAGCGAAACCTTCCCCGGTGCACATACCGGGAATCCGCGGACCGTTCCGGATCCTGCTTGTAGCTGTAGTCGTTGGTCTGTCCGATCTCATCGCCGCTGTAGAGCACGGGAATCCCGGACTGAGTGAACATATAAGCGTGCAGCATAAGTATCCTGCGCACCGCCTCCTGCCTTCCCGCCTCGTCCCGCTCCCACCAGGCTTTTTCCACCCCGCAGAGGGAGGCGGTGGTCCCGCAAAGCCGCGCATCACCGGACTGGGGATCGCTGTTGTAGAGCTCTCCCCGGGCAAAGGAACCGGGGTAAACGCCGGTGAGAAAATCGTTGAGGTATTTCTTGTGGGGAATCTCCTCCATGCCGAACTGCCTCAGCCAGCCGTAGTCCAGCCCCCAGCCGATGTCGTCGTGGCAGCGGAGATAATTGAGAAACACATACTCCCTGGGCAGACCGGACACCACGTCCATCTGCCGCCTCAGAAGCCGGACATCCTGCGTGGCCAGGGTGTGCCAGGTGCTGGCCATGGTGGTCACGTTGTAGAGCATGTGGCACTCGGGCTTTTCCACAGTGCCGAAATATGGCACGACCCGCTCCGGCTCCATCACCACCTCGCCCAGCAGAATCACCCCCGGGCACACAATCTCACAGATCAGGCGCAGCATGCGCACAATGGTGTGAACCTGCGGAAGATTGCGGCACTTGGTTCCCAGTTCTTTCCAGATATATGGTACCGCGTCGATGCGGATAATGTCAATCCCACGGTTAGCCAGATTCAGCATATTGTAAACCATTTCATTGAACACCACGGGATTGCGGTAGTTGAGGTCCCACTGGTAGGGGTAAAACGTGGTCATCACATATCTGCCGGCATCCGGCAGCCAGGTAAAATTCCCCGGCGCTGTGGTGGGGAACACCTGGGGGACCGTGCGCTCATACTGGGCGGGAATATCGTATGTATCGTAAAAAAAATACCGCTCCATGTACTCCCGGTCACCGCTGCGGGCCCGCCTGGCCCAGGGATGGTCCTCGGAGGTGTGGTTCATCACAAAATCCAGGCAGATGCGGATCCCCATCTCGCGGCAACGGTCGGCCAGCTGTTCCAGGTCGTCCATGGTCCCAAGCTCCGGCTGCACAGCGCGGAAATCCGACACCGCGTACCCGCCGTCGCTGCGCCCCTTGGGGGAAGCAAGAAGCGGCATGAGGTGCAGATAATTGACGCCGCACTCCCGGACATAGTCCAGCTTTTCCCTGACTCCGGCCAAATTCCCGGCGAATGCGTCCACGTACATCATCATGCCCACCAGGTCGTTCTTCCGGTACCAGCCGGGATTTTCAAGGCGCTCCCTGTCCAGAATTTTAAGTGCTGGTTTTCGCATATCATACCACATTTTCAGCTCATTTACCAGACCTGCGAAGAAGGGATTTTCCCCTCCGTACAGCTCGCAGTACAGCCACTTAAGTTCGTCCCGGTGACGGGCCAGCCTCCGGTCGAACTCCAGTCCCGGATCAGTCGCGGGTAAAGGCGCTGCCTCTCCTGCCGTACCCGTTCCCGTCTCCAGCCCCGTCTCTGCCGCCGGGCCTGCGCACAGCGCCGCCGCGCCCTTCCCTGCCAAACCGTTTCTTCCCTCTGCCGCTCTCCCTCTCCGACTCATTTTTTTACACCTCTCATGAAATATTTTGAAAAATTATTTGAAATCGTTTTCAAATAAAATTATAGCATATCCGCGTAAAATTGCAAGATGGGATTTGATTTTTTCAGGGGCAGAAGCGGGGCGGGCGGACACGGACAATACGGGCGGACTTCTCCCGCTGGCGGCCGCCCACACGTTGACCGCCTCGCGCGCGCCCTTACGCCCGGCCGCTTAACAAGCTTAACAAATTTCTCCGCTTTTGTCCGTCCTCAATCCGGTTCTCCCCACTTCCCGCCCCAGAGCGACAATCGCCCCTCTTTCCGCGCTGGCGCGGCCCCGGGGGCATCGGTTATAATCAATTATCACACTCGGACTGTCCGCACAGGGCGGATACGCCAATTTTAATTCAGGAGGTATCTATGATCATAGCTGGATTTTCAGGAATCGGCAAAAGCACCTTTTGCCGGGAAGTTGCAGAAGCGGTGGATTTTGACTGTATGCCCTTCAAATATTCCAATCTGGACAGACTTCTGGCCTCGGGACGTTCTATCGAGGAGCTCAAGGCCAGCCCGGAGCTGGACTTTGTATGTAACTGGGAGTCCGCCTATCTGGAGGCCATTTTGGCCTGCCGCCGCCAAAATCCCCGGGCCTGTATCGTCATCCCCTCGGCGGCGCGGGTGCTGCGGGGGCTGGAACGTTCCGGCGTCCCATTCCTCCTCTGCTATCCCCGGCCCGAAGCCAGGGAGGAGTACCGCAGGCGCTTTGAGCAGCGCGGGAACACAGCCCGGTTCATCGAAATTTTCATCGGCGGCTGGGAGCATTGGATGAAATCGCTGCGCCAGGCCCCCTGCACAATCCGCCTTGAAATGAAACCCAGCGAGTATCTGCTGGACTTAAAGCCCCGGATCGACTGCCTGGCCGGACGGCTGTGAGGCGGCGTTTTCCTACGTCCACGCCTCCACCAAATCCTCGATCAGCAGCAGTCCCAGAGGGCCCAGGATAAATCCCGGAAATCCGAAGAGCTGCAAGCCCACATACACGGCGGCCAGCGTTTCCAGCGGGGACAGTCCCACCTGGTTGGACATCAGCCTCGTTTCCAGATATTCCCTGATCAGATAGCAGATCAGGTACAGGGCAAAGAGCGCGATCGCCCGTCCCCAGCGCCCCATAAACAGGCAGATGATTCCCCAGGGGATCAGCACCGTACCGGTCCCGAAGATGGGCAGGGCGTCCAGCACGCCGATGCCGATTCCCGCCATAATATAGTAGGGATTCCCGATGGCCGCCATGCCCAGGATGCACAGCATGGTGATCAGGCTGAGAATGATTCCCTGGGTCTTAAACCAGGCTTTCCCCGTGTGGACCACCCGTTTTCCAATCATGGCGAACTCCCGCCGGAACACGGACTGGTCCCTGCGCACCCGCAGATCGTCCATCTCCTGCAAGGAGAGCACCACGGCCAGAAACAGCACAACGAACACCACGGTGAGGCCCACGCCCCAGCGGATCGCGGTGACGGAGTTGGTCATCAGCGCGGGCATGGCGGACTGCTTGCACGCCCGGATCAGATTGGTCAGCATCTCGCTGACCACATCGGCCACCCGGCCCTCCCGCAGGCCGAAGGTCTGCTCCAGCTCCCGGCAGCTCCCGGTCAGCCAGCGGTCGAACTGCTCGATCCAGATGGGCAGCTGAAACGCCAGCAGCTTTCCCTCCTGGCACAGCTTGACCAGCCCCCAGTACAGCCCCGCGCCCAGCAGGGAGATCAGCAGCAGAAATTCCACTCCGCCCACCACGCCGATGGGCAGATGGTGCGTTTTCCCCTTGATGCGCAGCTTCAGGCGGTAGGATAAAAACCGCGCCGAGGGGCGCAGCATGAGCGCAAACAAATATGCAATGAAAAAAGGAGCCACGAGGGGCAGCAGATACTTGAAGCCTGCGTACACCACTCCCGTGGTTCCTGTTATGACAATTAATTTCTTCAGTTTCTTACCGGGCTTTTCCATGGACTCACCTGTTTCTGATTTGTACTTCCTTTGTACCCTCTTAGTATGAGCCCGGCTTCCGAAAATATACCGCTGAAAAATTTACCACTTTTAAAAATACTACTGCTCTCCCAGGTATGCCAGCGCCGCCCGCAGACATCCGTCCACGCCCACAAGTCCGCTCTCCACGCACAGATGATAGTTCTGGGCCCTGCCCCACTGCGCTCCGGTATAGTACTGGTAATAGTCCTTCCGCTTCCGGTCCACCTCGCGGATCCGCTTCTCCATCTCCTGGGGATCGGCCTCCGGCTCCAGGGACACCATACGCCGCACCCGGTCCTTCATCTTCGCATAGATAAACAGGTTCACGCTGTCGGTCAGCACCCGGTCCGCGCAGCGCCCCACGATCACACAGGGTCCCTGCTCCGCAAGACGGCGGATGAAGCTGGACTGCGCCACAAAAATCTGATCCGACATGGGCACCTTGTACACCGCGGAAAACGGATTGTAGAATTGCCGGTCCAACGGATCATGCATGTCCGGCATCTTCTCATCGTAGTGCTGGAACGCCGTCTCCGCCATATCGGCGTGGTCCGCCGCCATGGAGATCAGCTCCTTATCGTAAAAGGGAATCCCGAAATGTTCTGCAAGGCGTACCCCCAATTCCCGGCCGCCGCTGCCGAATTCACGGCTGACTGTAATCACTTTATCCATAATTGCCTGCCTCCCTTTCTATTTGTAAGTGTCTTACAGTATAACATAAAAGGCGGGGAAATCCTAGAGCTTGTCGGAAAAATGCCCTCTATAACTAGCTGGCGTGCACCTTCCGAATGAAACTACTGCTCTCTATTTTATTTAATTTCATCCTCATTGCCCGGATTAATAAAAAAATACGGTTTCTTCTTGTCAGAATATAACATGTCATGTAGAATAATACTGCTATATCAATAACCTTAAATCCTTATAAAAATAAAGGAGTTTTTCATGAGCATATTAAATGTAGAGCATCTCAGCCACGGCTTCGGCGACCGGGCTATTTTCCAGGACGTATCCTTCCGGCTGTTAAAGGGCGAGCACATCGGCCTTGTGGGCGCCAACGGCGAGGGGAAGTCCACCTTCATGAACATCATCACCGGAAAGCTGCAGCCCGACGAGGGCAAGGTGGAGTGGTCCAAGCGGGTGCGCGTGGGCTATTTGGACCAGCATTCGGTGCTGGAAAAGGGTATGACCATACGGGACGTGTTAAAGAGCGCTTTCGCCTTCCTGTTTGAGATGGAGGAGCAGATGAACCAGATTTGCGACCGCATGGGTGAGGCGGGCGAGGAGGAGATGGCCTCCATGATGGAGGAACTGGGCACCATTCAGGACCTGCTGATGGCCCACGACTTCTACGTGATCGACGCCAAGGTGGAGGAGGTGGCCCGCGCCCTGGGGCTGAATGAGATCGGCCTGGACAAGGACGTGACGGACTTGAGCGGCGGTCAGCGCACCAAGGTGCTGCTGGGCAAGCTGCTGCTGGAGAAGCCGGACATCCTGCTGTTGGACGAGCCCACCAACTACCTGGACGTCCAGCACATCGAATGGCTGAAGCGCTACCTTCAGGAGTACGAGAACGCCTTCATCCTGATCTCCCACGACATCCCCTTCCTCAACAGCGTGATCAACCTGATCTACCACATGGAGAACCAGCGCCTGGATCGCTATGTGGGGGACTACGACAAGTTCCAGGAGGTTTACGCTGTGAAAAAGGCGCAGCTGGAGTCCGCCTACAAGCGCCAGCAGCAGGAGATCGCCGAGCTGGAGGACTTCGTGGCCCGCAACAAGGCCAGGGTCTCCACCCGCAACATGGCCATGTCCCGCCAGAAGAAGCTGGACAAGATGGAAGTGATCGAGCTGGCCAGGGAGAAGCCAAAGCCGGAGTTCAACTTCCTCACCTCCCGGGCCCCGGGAAAGCTGATTTTTGAGACAAAGGACATGGTCATCGGCTACGACGAGCCCCTGTCCCGCCCCTTAAACCTGATCATGCAGCGGGGCGAAAAGGTGGTGCTCTCCGGCGCCAACGGCATCGGCAAAACCACGCTGCTAAAGAGCATCCTGGGCCTGATCCCCTCCCTGAGCGGCAGCGTGGAGCTGGGGGACTACCTGTCCATCGGCTACTTTGAGCAGGAGATGGCCCCCGGCAACACCACCACCTGCATCGAGGAGATCTGGAAAGAGTTTCCAGCCTACACCCAGTATCAGGTCCGCTCCGCCCTGGCAAAGTGCGGCCTGACCACGGACCACATCGAGAGCCAGGTGCGGGTGCTCTCCGGCGGCGAGCAGGCGAAGGTGCGGCTGTGCAAGCTGATCAACCGGGAGACCAACGTGCTCCTGTTGGACGAGCCGACCAACCACTTGGACGTAGTGGCCAAGGAGGAATTGAAGCGCGCATTAAAGGAATACAAGGGCAGCATCCTTCTCATCTGCCATGAACCGGAATTTTACAGCGGCCTGGCCACCACCGTGTGGGACTGCCGTGAGTGGGCCCTGCGCCTGTCATAAACCAAAAAGCCCGAAGGCCCCGCCTGAGGGCTTTATCTCATATGTCATCTCTTTTCCGGTGGACGGGTGGGCAAAGGTCAGCTGTCTGGCGCACAGAGCCAGGGGCCGCCTTGGCCCTCCTTTTCCACTGGTCAGGCGATTTCCATAGCGGTTATCCCCAAACAGCGGCGTGCCGTGTCCGGCCATCTGCACCCGGATCTGGTGGTAGCGGCCGGTTTTCAGCTCTATATCCAGTAGCGACAGCTCCGTTTCCGGGCTTTCCGCCATCCATTTCCCCGCCTTTTGCGTATCCAGAACACGGTAAAACAGCTCTGCCCGCCTGGCGCCGTCCACAGAGTTATCCACAATCTCAGAACTGTTATTTTCCTGGTTTTTCAACAGATAATCCACATAGGCCCCCTGGTTATCCACAGGTTTTCCACATACCACGGCGGCATAAATCTTGCGCATCTGCCCCGCCTGAATTTGAGCGCTCAAATTTGCCGCCGCTTTCTGGTTTTTTGCGTAGACCATCACCCCCCGGACCGGCTTGTCCAGTCTGTGGATAACTCCCACATATGGTGGATGGTTTGTGGATTTTGTGGAACAGTTTGGTGATAACTTGTGGATATGTGAACGGATCCGGCTCACCATATCCGGTTCAAAGCCCCGGGCAGACTGAGATTCCACCCCCGCCGGCTTTTCCACAACAATCACATCACAATCTTCATATAATACGGAAATCATTTGGCCTCCTTCGCTCCTCCGAGCCCATTACTTTGATTATTAAAGTAATTTTTCAAAAGTCTTGCATAATTTTCCCGCCTGGTGTATAGTATAAAATGTAAGCAGACGTAGTTTTCATAACTACATATCAAAGTTATTAATAATTTCACTTCTGGTGACAGAGAATCGACATTATAAAGGGAGGTTGATTTTTATGAAAACACTCATCAAGCGCAACGTCAGCCGGATCAAGGATCCCGGCAGCGCGATCACCCATTTCATCGCCATGCTGGCGGCTATCTGCGCGACCACGCCGCTGCTGCTGAAGGCGGCCCGCGAGACAGACAACACGCATTTTATCTCGCTGCTGATCTTCATCCTGAGTATGATCGGCCTTTACGCGGCCAGCACCATATACCACACCCTGGACATTTCGCCCAAGGTCAACCGGCTGCTGCGCAAGCTGGACCACATGATGATCTTCATCCTGATCGCAGGCACCTACACCCCCGTGTGCATGATCGTGCTGGGCGACAAAACCGGCTGGGTTCTGCTGGCTCTGGTGTGGACCATCGCCATTGTGGGCATCATCATCAACGCCTGCTGGATCACCTGCCCCAAGTGGTTCTCTTCCCTGATCTACATCGCCATGGGCTGGGTGTGCATCCTGGCCTTCACCAAGATCGTCAGCTCCCTGTCCCGGGCCGGCTTCGCCTGGCTGCTGGCGGGCGGCATCATCTACACCGTGGGCGGCGTCATCTATGCCCTGAAGCTGCCGTTCTTCAACTCCAAACACAAGTATTTCGGCTCCCATGAGATCTTCCACCTGTTCGTCATGGGCGGAAGCCTGTGCCATTATGTGTTGATGTACCGGTTTGTAGCTTAGAGAATTGACACGCACTATCATACCACGAGCTGTATGGTAAATCTACCGCAGCCGCGCAAAAAGATTCGGAAATCGCCTGTATTGGCAAACGATTTCCGAATCTTTTTATTTTATCTCTTTCTTCACCTTTCCCCAGCCGCTTTCCGCCTCCCAGGCGGTTTCAGCCAGACCGGGAAGGGAAAGCCCCCCGTCGATCACCAGTGAGATGCCGGTAATATACGAGGCTTTATCGGAAGCCAGAAATACCACCGCATTCCCGATATCCTCCGGCGTACCGTACCGCTCCAGCGGAATCCGCTGTGACAGAAATTTAATCTTCTCAATATGGGCCGGGTCTGCAGACTGCTCCTCCTCCGGCGTAAAACGCCGTGTAGCCCCGGGCAGTACATTGTTTACCCGGATTCCATACGGCGCCACATCCAGGGCCACAGACTGGCAGGCGCGGTTGAGCGCCGCCTTGATGCCTCCGTAGACCAGATCGCCCGGGTGGGCGCTGAGTCCGCGCACGGAACTGACGTTGACAATACTCCCCTTTATGCCGTGGGCCGCCATATAGGTGGCGGACTCACGCATGAGGATCACATAATTGCGAAACAGCACCTGAATCAGGTAGTCCATATTCTTCTCCGTCAGGTCAAAGATGCTCTCCAGTATGGTGACGCCCGCATTGTTGACCATCAGGTCCAACCCCTCCAAAAAACGCACCGCCTCCTTGAAAAATGCTACGCCGGCTCCGTCCTCCGAGAAATCCCCACCAAAGCAGGCGAATTTTCCTTCCGGATATTGCCCCTGCAGATCACGCAGCACCTTCCCGGCGTTTTCCGCTTTACTCCGGTAGGAAAACACCACGTCATATCCCTCAGCCGCAAGACAGTACACAATTCCTCTTCCGATCCCGCTGCTGCCTCCTGTCACAACCGCCTTTTTTCTGCACATCTCAATCTCCTCCTTCATCTTATATCTCCGCCCCATGTCCGGGAACCTGCGCGGAGTTTCCCGCAACCATACCAATCCCCCTATTCTCTCTCCAGGTCCGTTTTCGCAATCACAAAAGTTTCCTCCCGGAGCCCGGTGAGAATTTCATGCCCGCAGGCTGTTACCAGGACCTCGTCCTCGATGCGCACGCCGCCCACCCCGGGCACATAAACTCCCGGCTCAATGGTGATGACCATGTTTTCCTGCAGAACCTCCCCGGCTCCCGGCACAATGGCCGGCCACTCCTGGCTGTTTAGGCCAATGCTATGGCCCAGGTACGGATTAAACCACCTGGCGTATGGGTGCCCGTGAATAACCTTCATAGCCTGCTCCATCAACTGCTGCAGACCCACGCCGGGGCGGATCAACCCAATGCACGCCCGCTCGATGCGCCAGACAAGTTCATATAGCTCCTGCTGCTCCGGTCCGGCAGCGCCCACAGCAAAGCTTCTGGTCCAGTCGGAGGCGTAATGATCCACCACCGCCCCAAAATCCAGCAGGATAATGTCGCCCTCCTGTATACAATACTCGCCGGGCAGGTTGATGGTCCTGAGCCCATTATCCCCGGCCAGAGCTTTCATGGTGAAGGGCACCCCCTCCGAGCCCTGTCTCCGCATGAAGTATTCCAGGTCCGCAACCACGTCCAGCTCCCGCATTCCCGGGCGGATCATCCCCTTGGCATACTCCATGGCCTCGCTCGCAACCCGGGCCGAGGCCCGCAGGGCCTCAATCT
Organism: Enterocloster asparagiformis; assembly: GCA_018380885.1. Classification (GTDB taxonomy): domain Bacteria; phylum Bacillota; class Clostridia; order Lachnospirales; family Lachnospiraceae; genus Enterocloster. The sequence continues at coordinate 176,837 of JAGZSY010000004.1, read as the reverse complement.
CCACAGGAGACTTGATGAGGCGGGCCCGCTGCAGATGGGTGGATATATCAACCCAGCGGACTGTCTTTCCGGCTTCCTCCAGGATGCGCTGCAGCGTCAGATACAAATTCAGCTCCATCCCGTCCTGCTCAAAGCCCAGGCACAGCGCGCCATCCAACTGCTTTGCAATCTTCATTGCCAGCTGCTCCACCGTTCCCTCATAGGGCACCAGGTCCACCGGCTGCGCGCAGAGCTGTTCCCGAACCAGGGGCTGCCACCCGGCCGGAAAGAAAAACCAGGTTTTCTCAGGCGTCAGCAAAGCGCAGTTGTATCCGATCTGGGCCGGCCTTCTGGCCGTGGTTGAAAATCCCACCGTATAGTAAATATTCTGCTGTGTTGTGATCAGAACCGGGTAATCCCGGCCCTGAAACAGCTCTCCATAAGTTCTCATATTCATTGATCACCACCATTTGATGAGCTCGGTCACCTGCTCGCGCAGCTTGACAAACTCGGGCGCAGCGATATCCCTGGGCCGCGGCAGATGGTCCGTCAGCGTCTGCTTGACAGTGGTCGGCTTGTTTGTCAGGATCATAATGTGTTCGCCCAGATACACTGCCTCCTCGATATTGTGGGTGATAAACAGAACGGTGGTCCCGGTCATCTGCCACAGCCGGATCAGCTCGTCCTCCAGCTTGAACCGCAGCTCGATATCCAGCTGCCCGTAGGGCTCATCCATCAGCAGCAGCTCCGGTTCCGTCGCAAAGGCTCTGGCAATGGACACACGCTGCAGCATGCTGGCGGACAACTGCTTGGGGTAGTAGCTGCGATATTTTGTCAGCCCCACGATATCCAGGTATTTTTCCACCAGCTCTCTTCGTTTTTTCTGAGGCGTATGCTTGATATCCAGCCCAAATGCCACATTCTGTTCCACGGTCAGCCACGGCATAGTGGAATTGCCCTGAAATATATAGGCGATATTGTCCTTTTTCGGATCAACCGGATGGCCATCCAGCAAAATCTCACCGGAGGTAATATCATAAATCTTTGTCAGACTGTTCAGAAACGTCGTCTTTCCGCATCCGGTCGGCCCCACCACACACAGAAGGTCTCCCTTCTCCACATCGAAGGAAATGTCGTCCAGCACCAGCAGATCGCCGAATTTCTTAGTCAGATTTCTGACCTGCACCTTCAGCTCCCGCTTACCGCTCGCTTGTTCTCTCATGTTCAACGCCCTCCTCACAATGTTTTGTCCACGATGCCGGTGATTTCCTTACGCAGCGCCAAAAACTCGGAGGACGTGTAGCTTCGGGGACGCGGCAAATCAATTACATACTCTTTCTTGACTGTTGCCGGACAGTTGGAAACCACCACAATCCGGTCCGCAAGGTAGATTGCCTCCTCGATATTGTTTGTCACAAAAATAATCGTCCGTTTCTCTGCCTGCCAGATTCGCTGCAATTCCTCCTGCATCAGATACCGTGTCTGGGCATCCAGCGCGCCGAAGGGTTCGTCCATGAGCATCACCTCGGGCTCAATGCAGTAGGCGCGGGCGATTCCCACGCGCTGCTTCATTCCCCCGGACAGCTGTACGGGAAAGGAGTCCTCAAAGCCCTGTAAACCCACCAGGTCGATATATTTCTGCGCGCGCAGGCGCCTCTCTTTTTTAGGAACCCCAGCCATTTTCAGGCCATACTCCACGTTCTTAATCGCGGTCAGCCAGGGAAACAGCGTGATATTCTGAAATACCACGCCCCGCTCCGGCCCCGGTCCTGTAACCGGCTTGCCGTTCACGGTGATCGTCCCGCCGGTGGGCAGCTCAAAACCGGCAATCAGATTGATCAGCGTGGTCTTGCCGCACTGCCCAGGCCCGAACAGGCAGATAAACTCGTTCTCATCCGCCGTCATATTAAAATCCATCACCACCTGATGCGTACCCGACGGGACGTTGAAGGTTTTGCTTACATTGTGGCACTCAATCAGCCCTCGCTTTTGTTCCATCGACATAATCTCGCCTCAACCTTTCTGAATATAGTGGAAAGCAGCATGCCAACGATGCCGATCGCCAAAATTCCCGTCATGATCTGTATCATGTCATTGTTGTTCATCCCGGCGATGATAATCCATCCCAATCCCTCTGAGGAGCGCACCATCTCGGCAGCAAGCACCGTGGCCCAGCAGCTGGACAGCGCCACCTGCAGGCCGGCGAAAATAGGCGGAACCGTGGCCGGCAGCACCACCGTAAAAAGAATTTTGCTCTTTCCTGCCCCCAGCATCCGCGCCGCATTGATATACTCCGGGTTTACGTTTTTCGCCCCGCTCCACGCATTGAGCGTAACATAGCAGAAGGAGGCCAGGAATATCAGGAAAATCTTCGCCCCTTCGCCCAAACCAATCCAAACAATTGAGATAGGTATCCAGGCGATCGGCGGAATCGGGCGGATAATCCGGAAGATCGGTGAAAAAATCGCCTCGATCAACCGGCTCCAGCCCATACTCAGCCCCAGCACCACGCCTACCGCCGCGCCGATAAAATAGCCGACCATCACGCGTACAAGGCTGTATGCAACATGCATAATCAATGTCTTTGAACCGATCTTGCCTCCGAACAGCGTCTCAAAAAACTTCTCAATAACGGGGATCGGCCCCGGCATCAGCCTGCCCAGGTTTCCCCGTACGCCAAAATGCCAAAGACATAAAAACGCGCAGATCGATATGGCCGCACAGATCAGTTCCATCGTATTAAAGCGTTTCTTTTTCATTGCGCATTCATTCCCTTCGCGACCATTGTCTCAATCTTTTGCAGAATCGCATCTAGTGCCAGCCCAACCACGCCGATCATCAGCATACCCACAATCACCAGATCCGGGCGTGAGATGTATCTGGCCTGCTGGATCATAAAGCCCAGGCCCTTGCTGGCCGCCAGCATCTCCGCAGCCACCAGTGCCATCCAGCTTCCCCCCAGCGCAGTGCGCAGACCGGTAAATATCATGGGGGTAGCGGTGGGAATCGCGATTTTGATCAGCTTCTGCCAATCGCTGGCCCCGAACACGTCGCCCACCCACAGGTGGAGCTGATCCGTCTGCCGGATTCCCGTGTAGGTGTTCACAATACAGGCCACAAAGGAATTTACAAAAATCACCATTGCCTTCGCTTCGATGCCGATGCCGAAAATCAGGATAAACATGGGCGTCCAGGCCAGGCACCGGCCGTATCAGGTCGAATACCGGACGCACCAGCCAATCGCACCACTTGCTCCACGCCATAGCGATCCCCAGTGGAACGCCCAGCAGAGCCCCTATGCCATACCCCATCAGGCAGACCTTCAGACTCTCCAGAAGATGCTGCCCCAGCGTAGCGCCGTCAGGCTTCTTCTCTACCAGTTTGGTGAGAAATGTATCCACCGTTTTCTCCAGCCCTGGAAAGACGGAGCTTTTGGCCAGCTTCATCACGTCGATGGTAATATACCAGACCAACAGCACCGCAGCTACCGAGGCGCAGGAGATCAAAATATATTTGTATTGCCGCAACAGTTTTTTCATATCATTACTCCTGACCGGCATGGTACTCCAGCAGACGGTCTACAAAGCTGTGGTTTAAGGCTGCCTCGATTCTCGGCATGGCGTCTTCCTCAATCAGACCCTGCGTCATCAGGAAATTGCCCATAACCTTCATGGTATTGCCGTAGGGATATTCGGGATTTTCCAATTTATCCCATGTCCAGTATGTCACATTCTTGATCTCGGACTCCATGTCCTCCTGAGAATAATTGGTACCGCCCTCCTCCTGGTACAGCTTTATGGCATACGCTTTACGGGCATCGTCATCCGTAGCCAGACGATCCATGGCCTCGTAAGCACAGTTCAGAATTGCCACTACATCGTCGGGATACTGGTCGGCCAGCTCCTTGCCCACAATAAAGGAGTCCACCAGCGGGCTGCCCGCCAGGTCCGTATAGTCCGCCACCAGCGTGTAATTCGGATCGCTCTCCAGCGTGTTCGAGTAGGGCGGTGTGGTTCCCAGCAGGTCACCCTGACCCGTGATAAACGCCTCATACGCCTGGGCGTGATCCATTGCCACAAATTCGATCTCATCCGCGGCCAGTCCCATGGCTTCCGCGTAGGCAAAGGCGATGTACTGCTGCGGTCCTGCGCCCAGGCCCAGGATCGTCGCGCCCTTTACTGTCTCCGGGCTGCCGTAATAGCCGGTATCCTGGTACTTTCCCGCTTTGACAAAATCACTGTCCGTCCGCGCATAAAGAGACTGACCGCCAAAGTTGATCGTCGCATCCCCCACATAATAGAAATTCTCTGTGGGAAGAACATAGACCGCCGCCATCCCATTGGCGGCCGCATCGATCTCACCCGCATTGAGCGCTTCGTTCAAAGCCGGGCCATTGGCCAGCGTCACAATTTCCACGTCCAGCCCAGCCTCCTCAAACAGCCCCAGATCCCGCGCATAGTAGAGGTACAAGCTGGTCTGGCGCACCTGTCCGCCGATTTTCCAATGCCTTCCCGACAGCTTCAGCCCTCCGTCCCCGGAGTCTGCGACGCTCTCTCCTACCGCGGCCGACGGTGCGGGCGCCACGGTTTCCTGCTTGTCATTTGTTTTTGAACAGCCTGCCGTCAGGCATAGGGCCAGCATTGATACCAGTATTAAATTCAAATTCCGTTTCATAATTTCCCTCCTGTTTTATCCTTCGATTTTACACATTTCCCGCAAATCCACGGGGATAAACTCTGAATTGTCCGGTGAAACATCTGCATCCTCAATAATCGCGATTTTAGCCTCCGGTCCGGTGACATGCGTGTGCCAGACGCCCTTGGGGACATTGTACATTCTACCCGGCTCCAGCTTCAGGGCGGTTATATTGCCCACCTGGCCGTCTCCCCCATCCGCCACATACAGCGTGCAGGAGCCCTGTATCAGCAGGAATACCTCATCTGATGTGTTGTGCCGCTGCATATCCCTGATATTTTCCAGATGGAACTTCGCAGTATCATTCAAAAATGCCACACGCCATCCCCCAAAGTACACCAACGGATGATACCCTGGTTCTGTACAGTCCTTGATTTCGATCAGCTCCCGGCTCATTGTCTCCTCCCTTCAACCTGTAACCTTCCCAATTATTTTTGAATTGTGAGCCAATTTATCCCAGCAAATCACTTGTCCCAGCCATTTTCTTTCCATTTTCCAGAGAATTGAACAAATAATTTTGCTAAAATATGCTCTTTTTATAAAATACATCAAAAAACTGTGCAAGTAAACAAAAAATGCAAATTGTTGCAATCGTTTTTACTTTTAACTTAATTTTTTTGCAAACTTTTCGATTTTATCTCTATAAACGGCTACTTCAATCTGCTGGCAAGAACTGCCTTTTTGCAGGCCTCTATTTTCTCCAGCTGCATCGGACGCCTGAGAATCTCCGCCTGAATCGCACCGATGATCATGATCTCACACATACTGGCCAAATGCAGGTATTGGAGGTCGTCAGGAATATTGTAGCTGTAAAACAGCTTCAAATCGGCCAGCTTCGCCATAGTGGAGTTTGTGTTGGCTGTAATCACAACCGTTGTGGCCTTGTTGTGCTTGGCCGTGTTCAACGCCTCAATCACAGACCTGGCCTCCCCGCTGTAGGCAAAACCAATGGCCACATCACCCTTTTTCAGAGTGCTTGCCGCCAGGTTCGCATCCACCCGGTCATTGACCGCCTGGCTGAGAATATTGATGCGCAGAAGCAGCTGCCTGGCGTAGGTTGCGGAAATATAACCGCCGCTCTGCCCGAACAGCACGATATTGCCGGCAGCCAGTATGGCATCCACCACCTCCGTAAGACTCCTGGCATCCAACGTGCGCATCGTATCCTGGATCGCGTTTTGGGAACTGCTCATCAATTTCTGCAGCACTACCTGAAGCGTGTCCGTTTTCTGAATCAGCGCGTCCATCGTCAGCGGGGATGCCAGATTTTTCTCCATATAGACTTTCATCTCGCTGAAGCCCTTATAAGAAAGCGCTTGGCAAAATCTTGTCACTGTGGAGGGAACCGTGCCGGTTTTCTGCGCCATGGTGGTGATGGAGTGGTGGATCACAGCCTCGCGGTGGTTCAAAATATAGTTGGCAATGCGCTTCTGCGACTTGGACAGGGAGGCGTACTGCATCTTGATCCGACCTATGTACTCGATATCTTCCCCAAATTCATCATCTCTTCTGATCTCTTCCATAACCCCATTCTCCTTTCATTTGAATCTATTATATCGTGCGTGTATCTGGGCCACAAGAAAAATCGAAATTTTTGCAAAAGTACCTCTCTTAAAATAGAATCTATTGCAATAATTTGCATTTTCCATTTACGGATCAAGTATTTTCCGGTAGGATTGGCTTATGGAGGAACCAGCCATTTCTCTTTCCGCAACACCCATCACTCTAAAATCAAAGGATTTGACATATGAAAATTATACAGGTAAAAACAATCCTTACCTCTCCAAACCAGAATTACCTTTTTGTAAAAATCATCACCGATTCCGGTGTCTATGGAGTGGGGGATGCCTCCTTAAACGGCAGGGAACAGACGGTGGCCGACCTGATCGACACCTACCTGACGCCTATGCTGATCGGAAGGGATCCCAGCCAGATCGAGGATTTCTGGCAGCTCGCCTACCGCGGGACTTACTGGCGGGGCGGCAATATTATGATGAGCGCGCTGTGCGGCATTGACATGGCGCTGTGGGATATCCTGGGTAAATCCGCAGGTATGCCGCTGTACGCGCTGTTAGGCGGAAAGGTCCGCAGCCGGGTATTGTGCTATTCCCACGTGTTGGGCAAAACCATGGAGGAAAAGATCGCCCAGGCCGCCGACTATGTGAAGCAGCGGCAGCTAAAGGTGATCCGGTTGAGAACCGGCATTCCCGCGGCCGGCGGCACCTTTGGGGTGAAAGCCCCCCAGGACGGTCCCATGGTTGAAACATGGACTCCTGCAGATGAAATCTACAACACCATCGAATATTTTATCCGGGTTCGGGAAGCCGTGGGCCGGGATGTGGGCATCATCTATGATCTGCACGAGCGTTTCAGCCCGGATCAAGCGATCAGGATTATGCGGAGCCTGGAACGATACAACCCGTTTTTTATCGAGGACCCTGTGGCCCCGGACTGCGCGGACAGTCTGCGCTATGTCCGCGAAAAGACTTCCGTCCCCATCGCCTTCGGCGAACTTTACAGGAGCCGCTGGGAGTGCCTGCCGGCCATCACCAACCATTGGGTGGACTATATCCGCTGCGACGTAATCCGGGTTGGCGGTATCACCGAAGCCCGCAAGATCGCCGCGCTGGCCGAGACCTACGATATCAAAACCGCCTGGCATGGGCCCAACGACGTGTCCCCGATCACCCATGCGGTGAACTGGCATCTGAACGTGTCCGAATACAATTTCGGCATCCAGGAGGACGGAAGCACCGACGGTCTGATCAAACAGGTGGTTTCCGGCGGCCCGGTCTACGAGAAGGGTTCGCTGGTCATGGAGGACCGGCCGGGAATCGGCTGTGATGTGGACGAGGAGGCCGCAGCCCGTTTTCCGTTTTGCAAGGCGTATATCCCTATCTGCCGCCAGGACGACGGCAGCCTGCACACCTGGTAGATCCTTTAAAGGACCACTGCAATTGCCTTTTGGCTGCGGCTGCGGTTCCTTGCGCTCAAAAAAGGCGTCCGCCGTGGAAAATCCCATTTTCCACGGCAGGCGCCTTTCGTCCCGCACTCGTCGTCTCATCGCTGCGCGATTCCCGTCACAGCCCGTAAATATCCGCCACGTCCAGATTCAAATAGCGGTTCTCCCCGGCCTGGTACTCCTTTTTATTCTTTGGATTATTCTCATGCACCATCACCGTGTCGTCCCCGCACACCGCCTCATAATACTGGTAAGACCCCATAAAGGTGGACAGGGTCAGCTCCACCGGGATCAGGCCCTGCTCCGCGATATGGCAGGCCTCGGGGCGGATCACCAGCGTGCAGGGGTCTCCCGCCTTGCCGTCGCCGCCGTACTCCACGTCGGTCACGATCCCTCCGTTTAAGCGCACATCAATGTGGTCCCCGTCCCGCCGCGCAATCTCCCCTTTGAGGAAATTGGCAGTTCCCAGGAAGCTGGCCACAAACAAATCCCTGGGATGGTAGTACACGTCCTTGGGCGATCCCGCCTGGATAATCCGGCCGTTTTTCATCACCACGATGCGGTCGGACATGCTCATGGCCTCCGACTGGTCGTGGGTCACATAGATGGCCGTGATCCCCAGCTTTTTCTGGATTTTGCGGATTTCCGTGCGCATCTGGACCCGCAGCTGGGCGTCCAGGTTGGAGAGCGGCTCGTCGAACAGCAGCACCCCGGGTTCCATCACCAGGGCGCGGGCCAGGGCCACGCGCTGCTGCTGACCGCCGGAGAGTTGGTTGATGGCCCGCTTCTCCAGACCGGTCAGTCCCACCAGCTTTAAAATCCCCTCCAGCTTTTCCTGAATGGCCTGGGAGGACAGCTTTTTCAGCTTTAAACCGTATGCGATATTATCCCACACATTGTAGTTGGGAAACAGCGCGTAGCTCTGAAATACCATGGCCGTGTCCCGCTTGTCCGGCGACATCTGGTTGATCCGCTCCTCCCCCAGGAAAATATCTCCTGAGGTGGGGCGCTCGAATCCTGCAATCATGCGCAGCGTGGTGGTCTTGCCGCAGCCCGACGGCCCCAGCAGCGTGATAAATTCTCCCGGCTCGATCTCCAGGGAAACGTCGTCCACCGCGCGCATCTCCTTCTCGTGCAGCCCTCTTCCCGGGAACACCTTTACCAGGTTCTTAATTGTGACACCCTTTGAGCTCATAGCTTCCCCTCCTTAAAACACGTCGATATCGTCTCTGCTGACACCCATTTTCGCCAGCGCCGCATACATGATTCCCACCGCCACGAACACGATGACCACCAGCACGGTGGACAGCGCGGAGGCGTAGCCCATCAGCCCCTTGTCCACGTACTGCATCACGCGCACCGTCAGCAGGCTGTAGTTGGCGGACACCAGGAATACCACAGCGCTGACCGCCGTCATGCTCTTGATAAAGCCGAACACCAGGCTGCTGAAAAACGCCGGCTTGATGAGCGGTATGGTGATGGTGCGGAACACCGTGGCCGAGTTGGCGCCCAAATCCGCGGCCGCCTCCTCGATGCTGGGATCAATCTGCCGCAGGGCCGCCACGCCGGAGCGGACGCCCACCGGCAGCCTGGTCATCACCAGCACGATCACCAGAATCGCCAGGGTATTGGTGAGCACCAGCGGCTTGGTGTTAAAGCTCAGAATGTAGCCCAGGCCGAACACCGTGCCCGGCACCGCCATGCCCAGCATGGACGTGTACTCGATCAGGGCCCTTCCCTTGAAGCGCTTCTGCACGATCAGATAGGCGATTACCATGGAAAGGATGCCGCAGATCGGTGAGGCCAGAATGGAAATCAGCAGCGTGTCCTTGATTGGCTTGATATCGCCGTAGGAGAATATGTACTGGAAATTTTTCAGGCTGGGCGTGTAGTCCACTCCCCAGGTACTGGAAAATGCTCCCAGAAATACAAACAGATAAAACAGCAGGATCATAAACGAGCAGAACAGGCAGACGCCGTTGGTCAGAATCACCGTGGCCCTGCTGTCGATCAGCTCCTTCTCCCGGGTGGCCTTGCCCGTCAGCGTCACATAGGAGCGCTTGTCCAGCCAGGCCTTCTGGATCACAAAGATCACCACGGTCACAAACAGCAGAAAGGAGGCCACGGCCGTGCCCGTCTGCATATCGTAGTTTGCCACCGCCTGGATGTAAATCTGCGAAGCCAGGGTCTTGTACCCGCCGCCCAGGATCATGGGGTTGGCAAAATCCGTCACCGACTCGGTAAAGGACAAAAGAAACGCGTTGGCGATGCCGGACAGCAGCATGGGAATGGTGATGGAGGTGAACACCTTGAAACGGCTGGCCCCTAAGTTCCGGGCCGCCTCCTCCATGGAGGAGTCCAGATTTCTCATCAACCCGGTGAACAGCATGGAGGCCATGGGGAAGAACACCATAGTCTGCACGATCACCAGCCCTTTAAAACCGTAAATGTCCCATTTGAGCCCCAACAGGTCGTGGGTGATGATTCCCCTCCGCCCCAGAAGGCAGATCGCCGAGAACGCCAGCACAAAGGGCGGCGAGATGATCGGCATAATGGTGACAGCGTTGTAAAGCGGTTTAAAACGGCTCTTCACCCGCACGATGGTATATGCGAAAATGAACCCCACCACCGTGGACGAGGCGCCGCTCACCAGCCCCAGCCGCATGGTATTCCGGAAGGCCGTGAGAAAATTGGTGTTGTGAAACAGGGCAATATACGAGGCGACGCTGATTCTGCCCTCCCCGTCCACAAAGCTGTTCTTCAGAATGGAGATCAGCGGGTAAACGATAAATAAAAGCAAGACCAGGATCACAAAGGCAATCGTGGCCGTCAGTATCGGATCTTGCAGCCTTCTGCGGCGTGAATTCACATTCAAGGACATTCCCCTCCCTTTACATCAGACTCAAAACAACTGGGGTAATCGCCCGCAAGCCCGGCCTGCGGCCCATTACATGTAAGAACGGAAGAAGCGGAGGATGCCTCAAACCGCGTCCCCGCTTCTTCCCTCAATTCTAACGGCCGGTCATGTCGGCCCACTTGGTCTGGAACTCTTCCTTGTGGGAACCGGCCCAGGCCGTGTCGTAGGTGATCGTCTTGGCGTCGGAAATCTGCTCGGTTTCCTTCGGATTCTTGGCGCCGGGAGCTGTCAGGAACTGGAACGCGCCGTACTGCTGGCCGATCTCCTGGGCCTCGGGCGTCAGCGCCCAGTCGTAAAACATGCGGGCAGCCTCCTGGTCCGGGCCGTCCTTCAGGATCGCCATTGCGCCGGTCTCATATCCGGTGCCCTCCGAGGGAGTGGTCACAACCAGAAGATCCTCAAATCCTTCCAGCTGGTTCTTGATGGCATCGTGGGCAAAGCAGATGCCAACGGCGACCTCGCCGATCTTCACGTCGTTGATACAGCCGGAACCGCGCTCTGTGTACTGGAACATATTCTCGTCCAGGGCCTTGGCGTAATCCCATCCCTTCTCCTCGCCCATGAGCTGGAGAATGCTGGCCAGAATCACGTAACCGGTGGAGGAGGCGGTGGGGCTTGCCATCTCGATCTCGCCCTTCAGCTTTGGATTGAGAAGCTCCTCCCAGGACTTGGGCGGATCGATGCCCAGCTCCTTGCAGCGGTCCACATTGCTCACAAAGCCAACGTAGCCGATGTATGTGCCCACCCAGTAGCCGTCCGGGTCTTTGTACTTCGCTTCAATCTTCTCCGCATTGGGGGAATTGTACTGGGCCAGCAGCCCCTCCTCCTTGCCTGTGATGTGGGAGTCGCAGGGTCCGCCCCACCAGATACTGGCTGTGGCGTTGTCCTTCTCCGCCCTGACGCGGGCCAAAATCTCGCCGCCGCCCAATACCACGCACTGGGTCTTAACGCCTGTGGCTTCCTCAAACGCCTTGATCGTGGCCTGGGTCTGATCCTCAAACACCGCTGAATAGATGGTAAGCTTTAAATCGTCCCGCTTCCCCCCGGCCGCCTCTGTCTGGCTCTCGCCGGCCTGGGCCGCCTCCGTGCTCTCCTCCTTGGGCGCCTCGGTCTGGGCCGGAGCCTCCGTCTTTGCCGGTTCAGGCTGCGCGCTTCCTCCGCAGGCCGTCAGGCCTGCCCCCATGGCAGCTGCCAACAAGAGTGACAACACTTTTTTCCTCATACCAAATCCTCCTTCTTTCATCTTGAAATTTAACCAACCGCCCCAAAATTCACACAGCGGCTAAGCTCTCCGGGTGTGTCTTGAACCAGCAGACAAACATGTGCATAATAATCATGTGAATGTCCTCGATCTGCTCATAGCTCTCCAGATGCGCCACCAGGGACGCATCCGCAAACTCCCTGATCTTCCCCCCGTTGTATCCGCTCACCGTGATGATGAGCCCGTTTTTCTCCCGCGCGTACTCGCACGCCCTCACCAGGTCCGGCGAGTTGCCGCTGGCGCTGATGGCCAGCAGCACGTCCCCCTCGTCCATCAGGTTGATCAGCTGCTGCCGGAAAATCTCGTCAAAGGCCACGTCGTTGCCGAAGGCCGTAATCTTCTCCACATTGTCGCTGAGGGAGATCATGCGGAAGCGCCGCTTGGACGGGTCCTGCACCGCGTTCTTGCCAAAGTCGCAGACAAAGTGGTTGGCCGTGGCCGCGCTGCCCCCGTTTCCCACGCAGAAAATCTGCCGTCCGCCCCGGTACGCCTCCGTCAGGATGTCCACCGCGCGGTAAAATTCTTTCCGGTCCAGGCCGCCGAAGGCATTTCCCAAATTCTCCCAATATTCGTCAAAAAACTTATGTTCCATTGTCCTCTCCTTTGTCCGCCATGGGCGAGACGATTTCCTCCACCGCCACGCCGATCACATGGGCAAGGATCAGGTGCATCTCCTCCACCCTGGTCACCTCGTCGGACTGGGCGCCCACCCAGAGATCGCACATGGTTTTGAGCTCGCCGCCCTTCTTTCCGGTAAAGCCCACGGTGAGCATGCCCAGCTGTTTGGCCTGCTCCACAGCGGCCACGCAGTTGCCCGAATTGCCGCTGGTGCTGAAGGCCCAGAGCATATCCCCCGGCCTGCCAAACGCGGCCAGTTGGCGGGAAAATATCTCGCGGAAGCCGTAATCGTTGGCAATGGAGGTGATAGCCGCCGTGTTGTCGGTCAGGGCCAGCACCGGGTAATTCTCCCGGTTCCAGTTCTTCATATGGCAGATCAGGTCATTGGCGATGTGGGAGGCCGTGGAGGCGCTTCCCCCGTTTCCGCATACAAAAATCCGTTTTCCCGCCTGGATAACCCGGGCCGACTCCCGGATGCAGTTCTGTATGGAATCCGCCCCGCACTGACGCTGCATTTTCAAAATATCTTCCAGCTCCTGTAACGCCTTCAGCCATGTATATTCCACTTTGTTTTGCCCCCACCCTTCTATGGATTCCCGTACGCGGCGGATGATCTGTCCGCAGGACACCTCCGCCAGGTCCGTCACATTCACCGCGACCGTGGGCCCGATGGCCACATTGTAATTCCGCTCCCGCAGCAGGCAGCAGTATGTGCCGTAGCTGGGGACCGCGTCGGACACGAACGCCTCCTGCCCGTCAGTTTCACCCGCGTGATAGCGGTTTACCAGATGGCCCCTGTGCCGGCCCTCGCCCTGGTCCCGCTGCCGCTCCCTCCGGTAGATGGCGCGGCTGTCTCCGTACAGATAAATTGTCACCGCGTGATAGCCGTACTCGTCCACCAGCCGCTGCAAGCGGTCCTTGTGCCGCTGGAAAAACGGATATTCAATGAGAATATTCCGTGAACGTCTCATCCGTTCCCGCAGAGTCAGGTAGAATTCCTCCAGCCCCAGCCGGTTTAACTCTTCCTTCTGTTCTGCGCTGTCAAATCCGTACAGGTCAAAATTCTTCTCCTTGATCTGATCATAGGAAATGATCTCAATATCCCCCAGCTCTCTCTTGATCTGATCCGCAATATAGCTTTTCCCTGTTCCCGGACTTCCGGTAATGATAATGATGGTTCTATCCACGCCTGCTCCCACCCCCTTTGCCAAACGCTACGAAAGGCGGCTCACAAGCCTGATTTTTTTCTGTATGACTTCCTTCATGGCCAGGTTGCAGCGAATCATCAGTTCCCGCAGGGAATCGTCCGGCTCCGCGCCGCCGAATACCTCCTTGGCCGCCCGCACCCACGCCACGTTTAACTCCGTGCCGAAGTTCAGCTTGTGCATCCCCAGGTCGATCAGCCGTCCCAGCTCTTCCTCCCGGACCCCCGTGCCGCCGTGGAGCACCAGCGGAATATCCACCGCCCGGTGAACCTTTTCCAGCGCCTCCATATTGATGGCCGTCTTGGCCTTGTACTGGCCGTGGTGGGTTCCGATGGCGACGGCCAGAGCGTCCACTCCCGTTTTCTCCACAAAAATACCGGCCTCCTCCGGGTCCGTATAAGGGTAGGGGGTTACTACCTTTCCCCGGCCCACAATGCCCAGCTCCGCCTCAATGGAAGCGCCTGCGGCCCGGGCCAGTTCCACCGCTCTGCGGGTCACCTGTATATTCTCCTCCAGCGGCAGCATGGAACCGTCGATCATGACGGAGGAAAAACCGCCCTCCAGGGCCGCCCGGATATCCTCCAGCTCCCTGGCATGGTCCAGATGCAGGGCCACCCCAATCTCTTTCTGCTCCGCAATCTCCCGCACGACGGAGGCCAGCAGGCCGAAGCCGATGTATTTCGCCGTGGAGACGGAGACCTGCAGGATCACCGGCGCCCTCATCTCCTCCGCCGCCCGGATCATCACCGGGACCACCTCCAGCGCGTGGATATTGAACGCGCCCACGCCGATGCCTTTGCTTTTGGCCTGGCCGAGAAGCGGCTTCATTGTCTCATACATCGCAAATCCCCCCTTTATCGCATTTTTTCCTTTTCGATATAATTAGTATACACAGGCCCTTGTGCAATGTCAATAGTTTTTTCGTTTTCGATAAAACTAAATTTGACAAATTGTCGGCTGCTGATCTATAATGGTATCATATTGATTGACAAATATAGCAAGCGGAGGCAGCACAATATGAAAACCCTGGTAGAACAAAGGAAAGACCAGAAGAGGAACCAAATTCTCAGCCTCATCCGTCACAGCAATCGCCCACTCTCCCGCTTCGACATAAAAAAACTGACCACCTACAGCATGACGACCGTATCCAACACCATCACCGAGCTTTTACAGCAGGGATTTATTTTTGAAGATGTATGCAGCGAGAACAACCGCATGGGCCGCAAGCCGATTTTCCTTCATTTAAATCCGGATGGGGGGTATTTCATCGGCGTTGAATTTAATATCCAAAACCTGCACTGCGTCATTTTAAATTTCTGCGGCGACCTGATCTATGAAACCTCCTGCGAAACTACTTCCTACACCTCCGTTTACCAGTTCATCGACCGGCTGGAAGAGCAAATCAAGGGGTGTTTTTCTTTTCTGGGGGATAAGCAGGAAAAAATACTGGGTGTGGGACTGGGTATGCCCGGCTACATCGATATCGAGAAGGGGATCGCCCTGCATTACGCCTACATCGACGACTGGGTGGACATTCCCATCATTGAGATCATGGAGGAGCGCCTGTCTCTTCCGGTTTATATCATCAACAATGTGAGCACCATGGGGCTGGCCTTTAAGTGGCTGAACCAGTACCGGCAGAAGGATGATTTCGTGTTCGTCTCCATCCGTACCGGCGCCCGCAGCATCCTCTTTGTCAACGGCGAGCCCTATCTGGGGAAAAACTGCAGCAGCGGCGAGCTGGGCCATCTAAAAATCCCATATTGCAGCAAGCTGTGCGAGTGCGGTCAGCGGGGCTGCCTGAACACCGAGGTGTCCGTGCTCTCCATCCGCGCCAAAATCCTGGACGGAATCCAGAACGGCAAATTCAGCCGCATAAAGGAGCTGGCCGGCGGGGACCCGGCCAATGTAAACGTGGACCTGCTGGTGGACGCGGCCCTGGAAAACGACGCCGAGTCCATCGCATTGATCCGGGAGACCGCCCAGTACCTGGGTTTTGCCCTGTCCTCGGTGATCAATCTGATCTCCCCGCCCCACATGATTATCTCCTACCGGCTTTGCCGGGCTGGGGAGCTGTTCCTGAAGCCGCTGCGTGAGTCCATCGCCTTAAACGCGGTGCCCGAGAATGTAAAAAATATGCAGTTTTCCCCCTCTCCCTGCGGTGACAATATCGGCGCCATCGGCGCCGCCACTTTGGTGCTGGAGGAGAATTTCAACGCGGTGTGCAAGGTATTCTGACCGGCCGCGGTCGGGAAAACCCGCGCATTTCACCGGATAAAGGAGGTTTCCAATGAAAACGCTGCTGCTTGTGTGTTGTATCGCCTTTACAATTCTGACATTTCTCGGCGCCGGGTACGTGCTGTACACAAACGGACAGGCAAACGCCGGTTACGCCGTAATCCCCATGGTGTTCACCCTGGCGTCGCTGTCGGCCTACCGCAGAATAGGCCGCTGAGACGGAACTTGCTGCCATTGGCGGGGGATGGACGGATGGACACCTGGGAACGTGGGCGGATGTATATCTGCGGGGCTGTGGATGGAGGCGCGGCAGCGGGGATGCGGACGGTGGAGCGGCGGCGGGAACGCGGGACGCGGAGCGGCGGCGGGAACGCAGGACGCAGATCGGCGGCGGGGACACGGACGGCGGATCGGCGGCAGGAACGCGGGACGCGGATCGGCGGCGGGGACACGGACGGCAGATCGGCGGCAGGAACGCAGGGCGCGGATCGGCGGCGGGGACGCGGGCGGCGGATCAGCGGCAGGAACGCGGGACGCGGATCGGCGGCAGGAACGCAGGACGCGGATCGGCGGCGGGAACGCGGGCGGCAGATCGGCTACAGGAACGCGGGACGCAGATTGGCGTCAGGAACGCGGACAGACTATTTTAATCAAATAAAAAACAGCCACGGGCCTGACGATATGATTCCCTTGTCAGGCCCGCGGCCGTATCATACTTTATTTTTTTACAATTTTTTACTGCCGCAAAGCCGTTTGCTATGGCGCCTATTTTGATCGGCCCGCCCCGTGGCCTGCCCGGACTCCCCTTCTCCGGTGCCAATCAGCCTCAGCTTCTCACTGCGGGTCAGCCGCTTAATGGCATACTCCCTGCGCATGGCCTCCTCCTTGGTCTCAAAGGCCTCCCAGTAGGATAACACAACAGGCCGGCGCGCCTTGGTGTACTTGGCGCCCCGGCCTTCATTATGGGCCTTGACTCTCTGCTCCAGATGGTTTGTCCAACCGCAGTAGAGAGTTCCGTCCGCACATGTCAGAATATAGGTATAGTTGTTCCGTTCTTCCATATCTTGTAAATCCAATTCCGCTCTGCGGTGGCGTGCTATGTAAACGGCAACGACATCCATAACCTGTCATCGCCGCCCGGGGATATAGCGCCCCGTAATCTATTTAAAGCACCAGCTGGATGCACACCGCATTACCATTTAATGATGCCGACTGCAGTCTCTAATATAGTATATCATAAATCCGAAAAAATGTGCATGCAGCCGGCAATTACCATTTTTAAACGATTTGACGCACATTCCCTGTTCTCAGAACCTGCCGCCTCCGCCTCCGTGGCTCCGTCCGCTGCTGGATCTGTGGGTCGTGCTGCGCCCTCCGCCGCCGGCTCCGCTGCCGGAGGAGGTGGAAATCCGCGTATGGGTGGTAAACTGTTTGACCAGAATATCCTGTATGTTGTCCATGTGGAAATTGGCGCTGGCCCGGTAAGCCATCAGTCCATTTTCCTTCTGCCGCCGGCTGGGCTTCATGGCATACTGGCGCATAACGCCCAGACAGGCCGAGAGGGCCACGGACGCGGACACAACCACTGCAACCAGCGCTTCATACCAACGGATGCTGTGGTAGATGCTGATCTTACCGGTTTCCGAGTCATAGGTGTACTGCCCGGCCACGATGCCCTTGTCCACATAATAGGACACATCCCGCATAAACTGTTCCGCCGCGCCCGTGTAATCCCGGGCCCGCAGGAAGCTCACCACATTGGACTTCATATTCTCGATGCGCTTATCCGTGAGAACCCGTATCATAACTCCTGTGGTGGAGATCCAGTAGTCCCCCTGCGAAGCTCCCGGCCGGTCCATATAAATGAGGAACAGAACACCGTCCGCATCCCTGCCTTCCCCAAAACCGCCGTAGTCGTAAAAGTCGTCGGCAAATTCCATCGCCGTGTGCCTGCCGTCGTTGAAGGCTGTCACCACCACCAGGTCAACGCCGGTCTCCTCCCGGTACTGCGCCGCCATCTCCTCCAGATAGGCCTGGTCCTCATTGCTGAAAAGCTCAGCGCCGTCGTAAATGCGCTGGGCTGGAGCGCTGCTATCCGCTTCCTGTCTCCCGGCCGCGCAGGCCACAGCCGGACCGGCCGCCCCGGGGACCATGGGCATCGCCAGGAAGGCGAGCACAAGGCACATCAAAAACGCGGCGAAGAAAATAAATCGCCTTTTTATTCTGCCATTTTTCGTCCTGTTTATCCCTGTCATATTATGTACCCCACGATCAGAAGAATGGTGAGCAGCGGCAGGAAGATGGAGGCGAACAGCACCAGCAGCTTCACCTTGTCCACCGGCAGTTCCCCGCAGACCTTGCCGCTCTGGCCGTTCATGGCGAAATAATAGATTTTGCCGTTCTTGCGGTCCTTGTATGTGAGGGTCCAAACCGGCAGAAGCGCATACTGCCAGGAGCCTTCCGAGATGTCCGCCCTCTGGTTGGTAATCTGGACACGATTATAGGAATTCCCCTGACTCTTCAGCCCGGAAACGGCAAAATCCCGCACCTCCTGGGATACCTCCATCTCAAAGGCGGCCCGCTCCATGTCCCGGTTCTCGGCCATAAAGCCGGAGAGATAGCCCATGGAAAAGTTCTGCATCTCCCCTATTTCAAAAGGCTGCACGCCGTCCACCAGCCGGCGGTTGGCTTTTTTCAGGGCGTTGCGCGCCACATTGTTCACGTCCACCGTGCCCTGGCGCGCAATATCGTAAATCTTTGTCTCCGTGTAGCGCAGGTTCCCCGCCGACCATGTCCTCACGCTGGTTCCCTGTCCCTGCAGCGCTGCCTCCACCTTGCAGCTGAACAGCCAGTAGGGAAAGTACACCCCAGTCATAGTCTCGATCTGTTTGGGGGAGTAAAATTCCCGGGGTACGAATCTCTTTTTCGCGATCCACTGGGAAAATACCTCCTGTGCCTTTTTCCGGTCCATCTGAAAAGGAATCACGAAGTCTGGGTGATAGCTGCCCTCCAGCCTTCCGGACAACACCACCGGGTTGTGGCAGTAGTAGCAGAACGTGGCCGCCGTGGTGGCGTCCGTCACGATCTGCGCGCCGCAGCTGGGGCAGGTGTATAGCACCGCCCCGTCGTAGCCGGCCCCATCCGCCGCGTAGGAATCCATACGTGCCTGCGCCGTCCCGGCCGTATCACCGGAAAATGCGACGGCCGCGGCCGCTCCAGCGGCTCCGGCTATTGCAGCTCCGGCCGCGCCCATTCCCGCAGCCCCTGCGCCAGATGTTCCGCCCTCTCCCGCCCCCATTCCTTGCGCCGGCCATGGTGCCGGCCCGCCGAGGGGTTCGCCGCCCGTTCCGGCCGCTCCCCCCGCCCCGGAGCCCATCACATAGCTGCCCTCCGCTCCGGCCTCCGGCAAAACGACTGTATCGGAGGCAGCGGCCGGGGCCAGCGCATCTAGCTCCTCCTGGGAGAAGGTGGACTGGCAGTATTCGCAGTGGTAACGCTGGGTAGCCGGATCGAACAGCAGCCCGCCGTCACAGTTCGGGCATTTATAGGTAATTGTCGCCATCTCTGAATTGTCCCCCTGTGTCTTTTATGACCTGGGCTTTCCGCACTCGCTGCAGAATTTCCCCGTGTTGCGGGTGCCGCAGCTGCAAATCCAGGACTCGCTCACCGGGCGCGGGCTGCCGCACTCGCTGCAGAACTTGCCGTGATTCTCATTCTGGCAGCGCGGACAGATCCACCCCGCCGGCTGGGCATTTGCCTGCTCAGGAGCCGGCTGGCCCTGGCCACCCTGGGGCGTTCCTCCCGCTTCCGGCACGCCGGTCCCGGGCGCCCCCGCCTGCGTTGCGGCCCCACCGGCCTGACCTGCACCAGCTCCCTGGCCGTAGGGCATTCCCGCGGCTCCCGCCGCCCCAGGCATTCCCTGTCCATAAGGCATCCCGGCCGCCCCCGGCTGCCCCTGTCCATAGGGCATCCCCTGGCCGTATGGCATCTGGTTCATCTGCATCTGGGCCATATTGGTGGCGGAGGCAGCTCCCATAAAGCCGCCGGAGGACTGCATCCCCATACCCAAGCCCATAAAGCCGGCCATGGCTCCGTTGGCATTGCCGCCCGCGGCCTTCATGCCCTCGGCAATGGTGCTCTGCACATACCCCTCGCGCACCAGGGGATCGCCCATCATAGCGCCCTTGTTGCGCAGATTGATGAGCTTCTGGGACTCCTCGTCGTAGGAGATGCTGGCGATACCCACCGCCTGAATCTCCATGCCGCGCATCTTGTTCCACTCCTCGTCCAGTGTGTCGGACATATACCGGCCCAATTCCCGGCTCTTGGAGGTCACAAAGGAAATCCTGGTGCCGTCCGCGGCCATCTGGTTGATGGACGTCTGCAGCGCCTCCAAAAACTCGGACAGATACTGGGAATTGATGCTCTCGATCTCCACCCGGTCCGCGTTCTTGGGGATCACCTCAGCGTAGAATTTCAGCGGATCCGTCACCTTGATGGAGTAGGTGCCGTGGGCCCGCAGAAACAGCTCCGCGTTATAAAAGTTGTCAAAATAGTTCACCGGATTGCGGGTGCCGAACTTAATCCCCTTGATCTCCTGGAGATTCACGTAAAACACCTTCTGAACCCCCGGCGTGATGCCGCCGAAGCGCACGCGGTTAAAGGACTCGGTCAGCGTTTCTCCGAACTGTCCGTTAAACAGGGAGGGCAGGGAGGAGTTGTTCACCGTGTAGTACCCTTCCTCCGCGGTGTAGTCCACCACCTTGCCGCCGTCCACCAGCATCATAAACTGGTTGGGGTACACGTGGATGACGGAGCCGTTGGTCACGGTGTCGCTGCTCCCCTTCACATTGGAGCCGCGCCCCTTCCGCACCTGCACGCCCCGCACAAAAACAGTCTGGTCGCCCATGTCATCGGGTTCCACTACCTCCAGCCACTGGTCTGCAAACGCTCCTCCAATCGCTGATTTTACTGACTTGATAATTCCCATAATCTATGATCCCCTTTCAAAATAATCGCTTATCCATGATTTTTCCGCTTGCGCCTGATCGGATTGACGAACCGTATGGCAAGCGCCAGAAGGCAGCCCGCCACCGCCAGCTGTAACACGATGCTGATCAACACCCAGTTCTCAATCACCCAGCTTTTCTGGACGATGCCAAAGGCCCTGCACAGCTTGTCGACGCCGCTTCCGCTGCCCGCCTGTCCGCTGATAATGGCGTAAAATGTGGCCGCCGGGTTGATCAGGAGCAGATAGATAAAGCTGCCGGACGTGGGCTGCTGCTGCGCCCTGCCGATGCCGTAGCTGATGGCATAGCTGTTGATGCGGCCGGCGGAAAGCCCCAGGACAAACCGGTTGACAAAATACGTTCCGCCCACTATGGTCACCAGTACGCCGTAGGTCAGCACAGTGGACAAGGTGGAGCGCTTGAAGGCCGCGGAAAAACAGATTCCCAGGCTGCCGGCAAACAGGGCCACAGCCGTGTAGCAGAGCAGCAGGGCCACCATATCCATGGCGGTGATCCCGCCGAACACAAACACCATCATAATCGCCGGAAAGCTGGAAATAATCAGCAGCATCAGCGTGCTGAGCGCGCTGATAAGCTTTCCGTTCACAATCTGCGCCGGCGTCATCTGGGTGGTCAGCATGAGCTCCAAGGTCTGGCGCTCACGCTCGCCGCTGATGCTGGAAGCCGTCACCGCCGGCACGATAAAGGTCAGCAGAATAAACTCAATGGTGGCCACAAACTCATACATTTCCATAAAGCTGCTGTACTGGATGGTGGCGGTGGCCTTGACCTGGGAGACCACGGAATACATATTCATCAGCGCCACCGCGCAGAGGATGCCGTTGAACACGGTCAGGATCAGCGGCAGGCGCAGGCTTCGGGAATTGACCCTGGACTCCCGCTTATAAACCGGATTCTGCTTCATAGGACAACACCGACCTCTCTTCCTCCCGTTCCGTCAGCTGCATAAAGACGGATTCCAGGCTTCCTGTCTCGCGGACAAAGCCATTGACCAGCACATCCGCGTCGATCAGCTGCTGAAGCAGCATGGCCTCGTCCTGTTTATCGCCCATAAACCGGACGCAGATTTCATTTTCCCGCAAGGAGATGGTCTGCACGCAGGGATGGCTCTTGAGCACTGCCAGCGCCTGCTCCCTATTGCTGTAAACCGCAATCACCAGCGGGTTGGAGGCGTTTACCCTGGCCAGGATGTCCTGGATATTTCCCTCCAGCACCAGCCTGCCCTGATCCAGGATGCCGATATCCGTGCACAGCTCCGACAGCTCGGAGAGCACGTGGGAGCTGATGAAAATGGTCCGCCCCGACTCCTGAAGCTCCTTTAAAATCTCCTTGAACTCAAACCTCGTCCTGGGGTCCAGCCCGGAGGTGGGCTCGTCGAGGATCAGAATCTCCGGATCATGGATCAGCGCCCGGGCCAGGCACAGCCGCTGCTTCATGCCCCGGGAGAGGCCGTCCACGTAGAAATCCAGCCGGTCCTCCAGCCCCACCTGCTCCAGCAGGGCCGTGTACCGCTTGCGGGCCACCAGACCGTCGATGTTGTAGCAGGAGGCAAAAAACTCCATATACTCGGACACGGTCAGATTGTCGTACACGCCGAAGAAATCCGGCACATATCCGATCATTTTCTTGAGCTTTGCGGGGGAACTGAGGCCGTCCTCCCCTCCGATCATCACGCTGCCCCCGTCCGCGCCCAAAAGTCCGGCCATGATCTTGATCGTGGTGGTCTTTCCCGCTCCGTTGGGGCCCACGAAGCCGTACAGGGCTCCGTCGCGGACCGTCATGTTTAAGCCGTTCAGGGCGTGGTACTTTCCGTAAATTTTGTGCAGGTCCCTGATCTCCAGCATTATTTGTTCCTCCCTATCACTGTCAGTATGGGCAGTACAATGTTCCAGCTGTAATCCTCCGGGTTGGTGTACACGTACTTCACCGTCAGCGTATTGCCCGGCGACAGGTACGGCCCCAGGGCCTTCAGATCGTACTCCTCCAGGCTCAGATCCATGGGATCGTAGTTGCCGGTGTCATAATTGTAGAAATACATATTGCCCACAAAGGGCACCGTGTAATTGTAGCGCAGGCTCTGGATCATCTTGTCGGACAGCTGATGGAAATCCACCCGCTCCACCTCGGTGTCGTTGCCCAGGTAATACTCCAGGATCAGAGGCGTCACGCCGTACATGGTGTTGTTTCTGGCGTAATACTCTCCGCTGAGCACGTTGGGGTTCTTCTGGAGCCCGGAGCGGTAAACCAGTCCGTCCCGCTCGTAATCCACCTTCACCGAGGAGGTGATCAGCGTGGAGCCGTACGTCTCATATCCCTTCTTCGCCAGAAAGCTGCCGCCCTGGCGGTCCTGGCTGAAGCCCACCACCCGCGCCTCGGAGTGATAGCCGGTCATATAATTTCCCATATAGAAGGTCAGAAGATTGGTGCGCTCCAGCGCATGGACGTACTCCGCGTCGTTTAGGTCCCCCTCCCGGTACCGGGAAGCGCCGGTGATCTGCTCCGCCATTGGGTAGCCTGAGTTCATGCTGCCGAACACCACTTCCTGATTCTCCAACTCCACCGTCTGGCCGGCCTCCATGTGCCCCACCATCACCATCTGATTGTACATCAGAATCGCCACATCGTCCACCGGATGATCGTAGCCGTTGGTCAGGGTGCCGGAGATCACCCCGTCAAAGCAGCTGAGCTCGCCGGTAAATCCCGCTTTCTCCGGATTTCCGGTCTTCCGCTCCATCTGGAAATACAGCGGCGCAAACGCGCCCACATTCCTGGCGCTGACCCGGGTGGCCGTGTCGTCGAACCGCAGGTTGACGGCCGGCTCCTCGGTGCCGGTAAATTTGGGCACGGACATGTTCCCGTAGTAGGCATCGTAGTACGCGCTGCGCGTGATGGGATGCACCAGGTACGAGGGATCCAGCTCCACGGAATACGGTTTGTTGTACGGCGCCCGCATGTTGATAAACGTGGTCTCCGCGATGTTGTCCTCGTCCATGTCCCGGATGGTTGCGTAGGTGAAGAACGGCCCGTGGAACCGGGTGGTAACGCCCATGAAATACACCATTCCCGTACAGCACAGGGACAACAGGAGCACCGACCTGGGATAATATCTGCGCAGCCCCCGCTGTTTTAAGAAAAAGTACAGGCCCGGGCCGACCAGAGCCACGTAAGCCACCGCCGCCACGGTGTAAAGCCCCACCTTAGGCAAACGGTTGATATCGCCGGTGTTGATCAGGCTCTGGACCGACCAGTACTGGCTGGAGCTGGTCCCGTCCGACGAGCTGATCAGATAGTTGATCCTGTCCTCCCCCAGAAGCGAGGAAAATAAGTTGTCCACATAAGGCGTATTTTCCTGGCAGAACGCCTCTATGTCCACAAAGTCGAAGATCGCCGCCCCCACCAGCCCGTTGTCCACCGGAACGCAGGTCAGCACCGAGAGCTCGTCGCTGGAGAGCACCTCGCTGGCGCCCACCATGTAGATATCCGTGCACTCCAGGGGAATGGTCGCCCCCTTGGGGCTGTCCTTGGCAAACTCCACGCCCATATTAATCTCCTGCTGCTCCGCCATGGGCAGCGGCCCCAGCAGCAGGTCCTCGCCGAAGGCTTTCATCACGTCACCGGCCCGCTCACCAGTTCCCAGCAAAAGCACGCCGCCCTTTGCGACCCACTCCCAGACCGCCTTCACCTGATCCCCGCTCAGCGTGCCGGTATCAAAATTGGAGATCAGCAGCACATCCAGCTGGTCCAGCTCCATCTCCCGGGAAGGCAGGGTCCGCGCCGACATTTCAATGGTCCGGGTGCGCAGGGTACTGTAGTTGATGCCCACGCCGTTCAGATATTGAAGGCGATCCGGCGTGTCGCTTAAAACGCCCACGAACAGCTCCGCGGTCTCCATGCTCACGCTCAGCTTCAGGCGTTTGCTGGCCACCTCGCGCCCCTCCTGGTCCATAACCTTCACATACATCTGGTCGATACGCGCGCCCAGGGAAATACTCATGTCCTTCACATAGTGCTCACCCGCCTCCAGGCTCACCGGATACTCGTACCGGTACAGCTCGTAGTCCGATTCCATGGTCAGCACTGTGAGGGTCCCCGTAAACGCCGTGCTCTGCGGATTTTCGATGCGGATGTTCAGGGGCAGGAAGCGCCCGCTCCTGGCCGTTCCCTGATAGCCGTAAACCACATCCAGCTGGAGCTGCCCCGCCCCCTGGCCCTCCGCCGCTCCGGCGGTCTGCGCCAGTACCGGATCCGCTGCCAGGATGCACAAAAGCAGGCCTGCCAGAATACCGGCGGCCCGGATGCGCGCGCGCTGCGACAAAGTCCGAAATTTTCCCATCATTTCATGTTCTCCCATAACGCGATTAGCTGAATGCGTCCGGGATACATCTTTGCATCCCCGGAGCAACAATCAGCTAATCGTTCCAAAATTCTCTTTATTTATATCAAAATGAACCTGCAGCTTCACAGTAAATACGGTTCCGTTCAGATCGCTGGTCACCCCGATGGTTCCGCCGTGCATATCCACGATCTCCTTGGCAATGGCCAGCCCCAGCCCGGTTCCCCCGGTGCTGCTGGATCTGGACCGCTCCACACGGTAAAACTTGTTGAAGATGAGCGGAAGCTCATCCGGCGGGATCACATACCCGTAGTTTGTCACAGAGACCGTCACCACTTCCTCGCCAGCAAAAATCTGCACCAGAACCCGCTTGCCGTCCGCCCCGTACTTGATGGCATTTCCGATCAGGTTGTCGAACAGCCTGGCCAGCAAATTCCCGTCCGCGGAAATCATCTTGGCCGGCACATTGCTCTGCAAATCATAGGACAGATTCTTCTCCGCAAAGTTGGGGTAAGCCTCCTCCAGAAGCTGCCCCAGCAGCTTTACGATATCCAGCTGGGCCACGTGCATGGACATCTTGCCGTAGTTCAGCTTGGTAAATCCGAACAGGTCCTCGATCAGCTTTTCCAGGCGTTTGGACTTGCCGTAAGCGATCTCTATGTACTTGTGCTGCATCTCCGGATCGATCAGAGAATTTCCGGCCAGCAGCTCCAGATATCCAATGATGGAGGTCAGGGGCGTTCTCAGGTCGTGGGCCACATTGGTGATCAGCTCATTCTTGGTACGCTCGCTCTCCCGCTCCTTCTCCATCAGCTGCCGGATATCCTCGGCCATCTTGTTTAAATTGGCCGCCATGCTGGAGAACTCGTCGTCTCCGATCACATCGACGGTCGTGTTCAAATCACCCTCGGAAATATTCTGAATGGCATCCGAGATATGGCTGATGTAACGGATCGAGGGCTCCTGCAAAAGCAGAAAGGTCACGGAAAAGAGCAGGATCCCGCTCACCACGTAGACCAGCACCACCGCCGCGTTCATGGACAAAAGCAGCTCCGCCAGGCGGTTTAGCTTCCCGGCGTCCTCCATGTAACGGGCGATCATCGTCATATTCGCCACCACGAACACTTCTACCAGACAGGTGATAATCGCGCTGTAAACGATATTGGTCACCACACGGGTGTGGTAACGCCTGCTCATATCACTTTTCAATTTTGTATCCTACTCCCCATACCGTGGTAATGATTTTGCTCTGTCTGGTGTCCTCCTTCAGCTTGCCTCTCAGCCTTCTGATATGTACCATAACGGTATTGTTGGCCTCATATACCTTTTCATTCCACACCTTCTCGAAAATCTCGTCCGTGCTGAACACCCTGCCGGGGTTGGAGGCCAGGAGATAGAGGATGTCGAACTCGATGGGCGTGAGCTTGATCTCCTCGTCGTCCACAATCACCTTGTGGTTGTCCTTGTTGATCACCATGCCCTTGATGGTAATCTCATTGTTCACCTGCTCCCGGGAGCCGCTGTTGGGGTTTAACTGGGTGTAGCGGCGCAGCTGGGATTTGACCCGGGCGGTGAGCTCCAGGGGGTTGAAGGGCTTCACCACATAGTCGTCGGCTCCGGTGCCCAGGCCCAGTATCTTATCCAGGTCCGTGGACTTGGCGCTGAGCATGATAATCGGGATGTTGTTGGACTCCCGGATCTTCTTGCACATCTCCAGTCCGTTCATGCCGGGCATCATGATGTCCAGCAGCACCAGATGAATCTCCTCCTTCTCCAGAATCTCCAGGCCTTTTGCCGCGTTCTCAGCCTTAAATACTTTATAGCCATCGCTCACCAGATAGATTTCAATCAGATCCGCGATTTCTTTCTCATCGTCAACTACCAGAATGTTAATATCGGGCATGTCGCTCCTCCTCTTATGTTAAATGTTATATTCACATTAATTAACATTCTATCACAAGATGCTGTGATTTTCCTTACTTTTTTCATGAGAAATAGTGGGAAATTCTGTTACAACCGGGAGAAATGGGCTTTCCCGGCCCGCGGGCCGCTGTCCGGGGCCATGTACGCCAAAAATCCGGGATGCTGTTCCCGGATTTTTTGTCCCTGTATCACACAATGTTATTTAATTCCAGACGTCACAAAGCTGGACACGAACTGCTTCTGGAAAATGCAGAACATGATAAACAGCGGAAACATGACCAGCAGCGTGGCCGAGGTCACCAGCGCCCACATGGGCCCCGAATCGTTGGCCTTGGCGAACAGCACCAGCCCCATGGTCAGAGGGCGCTTCTCCGGGGAGTTGATCACGATCATGGGCCAGAGGAAGTTATTCCAGTGGGTGCTGATGGAGCAGATGGCAAAGGAAATATACGCCGCCTTGCTGCACGGAATGAAGATATAGCGCAGAGTCTGCAAAACCGTGGCCCCGTCCATGCGGGCCGCGTCCACAATGGCGGAGGGCACGCTCTTAAACGCCTGCCGCAGGAGAAGCAGGCCCATGGAGGAGGCAAAATAGGGCACCATAACCCCCAGCCGGGAATCGATCAGGTCCATGGCCTTTAAGGTCTGGTAATTGGGCAGGATCAGGATATCGGCGGGAATAATGATCTGCATCATGATCAGCGCCATGGCCAGGCCCTTGCCCGCGAAATCCACTCGCGCCAGGGCGTAGGCGCCCAGGGTGACGGTGACCAACTGGACCCCCAGGATCCCGAACACGATGACCACCGTGTTCAAACCGTATTTCACAAAGGGGGCGGCGCCGAACACCTCGCGGATATTATCCAGTGTAAAGCGGGGCTCCAGCGAAAAGCTGGTGGCCATATTTCCTGGCCGGAACGCCGTCACCACGGCCCACAGAAGCGGGAACGCCCAGAGAAAGCAAAGGACTGCCAGAAGTATGTATTTGATGGGGCTCATTTTCGTTTTCATAAAGGCCTCCTTAGTTTTCGTAGTATGCGCGCTTGTCCATGGTCGTGAACTGCACCAGGGCCACCACCATCATAAAGCCCAGCATGCAGATGGTCAGCACGGACGCCTGGCCGGTATCCCAGTAGGAGAAGGCGGTCTGGTAGATGTGGTTCATCAGCAGGTTGGTGCTGTTGTTGGGTCCGCCCTTGGTGGTCATAACCATGATCAGGTCCACCATCTTGAAGGCGTCCGCCATAGTGATGGTCAGCACGAACAGGGTGGTGGGCTGCACCAGGGGGATGGTAATTTTGCGCATGATATCCCAACCCGAGGCGCCGTCCAGATAGGCTGCCTCATAGTACTCCTGGGAAATGTTCTGAAGGCCGGAGATATAAAAAATCATCATGTAGCTGGCCTCCCGCCACAGGTAAACCGCCATGATGGCGTACAGTGCGGTCTTGGGATTGTTCAGGAAATCCACCGGCTTCATGGAGAGGGCTTTCATCACATGGCTGATCACACCGATGTTGGGGGTGAACAGAAAGGTCCAGATGGTGGCAAAGCCCACCACCGGCGCCACGTTGGGGTAAAATATGAGGGCCCTGGCCACGCCGATTCCCTTGATATTCTTGCTCACCAGGGTGGCCAGCAGAAAGCCGATCACCAGCCCCAGCGGGATCACGATCAGGGAGAATTTCAGCGTGTTTTTAATGACAATGGCAAAGACGGGGTCCCGGAAAACATTGACATAATTCTTAAAGCCGATAAATTCCGCGGGCGTTTTTGCGTTGTTGCTGGTTTTCATAAAGCTCTGGATCAGAGTGCGGATTACAGGATAGACGGTAAATCCCACCAGGAAAATAAGCGACGGCAGCATGAGCAGCCAGCCCTGTACCGTCCATTTTGTTCTCATGGAAATTTTCTGTTTCATCAATGACTCACCTCTTCATGCGGCCGGGCAGGGCCTTGCAGAGAACTCCCGGAAAAGGCCGCGGCCCCCCGGGAGTTCGAACTCGTGTTACTGGTAGGATTCCAGAAGCGACTCCGCCTCTGCCTGCGCCTGCTTCATAGCCTCCTCAGGCGTCATCGCCCCGGTCATGGCGGCGTCAACCCCCTGTTTGAGCGCCTGCAGCACGCGCTGGTTGTTGTGCACGCGCAGCTCGCTGCACGCGTAATCCAGCTGGTCCTTTGCCGTGGCGGCCTGGGGAACCTTTGACAGGTAATCCTTCATCAGGTCGGTGTCGTAGGAGCTCTTGCGGGTCGCCACATAGCCGGTGTCGATGCTCCACTGGGCGGCGCGCTCAGGCTCGGTGATCCAGCGGATAAACTTCCAGGCCGCTTCCTGCTTCTTCTCGTCGATATCCTTGAAAATGTAGAGGTTCGCTCCGCCGGTGGCCGAGCCGTACTGGTTGCCCGCGGGCAGGAAGGCCGTGCCCACCTCAAAATCCGTGTTGTCCAGAATGTTGGTCAGACTTCCGCTGGAGGTGAAGGTGATGGCGGTGGCTCCGGCCATAAAGTTGGACGGGCCGTCTCCCCATTTGATGGCGCCCTCAGGCATCACCTTGTCCACCTTTGCCAGATCGATCAGATACTGCAAAGCCTCAGCGTTCTCAGGCGTGTCGAAATACACGCTCTTGCCGTCCTCCGCCATGATCTGGGACTCGGGGTCATTGCTGTTCTGACGGCAGAAGCCGTAGAACATAAAGGGATCGTCCATGGGAATCATAACGCCCCACCGGGAAACGTTGCCGGAAGCGTCGGTCACGGTCAGCTTCTTCGCGTACTCCCGCAGCTCGTCCCAGTTCGTCGGGGGCTTTTCCGGATCCAGGCCGGCTTCCTTAAACTGGTCCTTGTTGTAGTACATGATGATGGTACTTCTCTGGAAGGGGATGGAGTAGGTCTTGCCGTCATAGTAGGAGTTCTTCATAAACGCGGGAATGAAGTCGTCAATATACTCCTGCCCGCCGTCCTTGGCGATAAAATCATCCAGCGGAATCACCGCGTCCATGTCCAGCATGGAATACAGCTCCGGGTTTGGCAAAATAGCAAAATCCGGCGGCGTACCTCCCTGGAGGGCGGATACCGTCTTGGTCATGGTTTCCGTGGAATTGCCCGCAAACACAGGGTTCAGAACAATATTGGGGTTCTCCTTGGTAAATTCCGTGGCCAGATTCTCAATCAGCGTGGCCAGCGCTCCGCCCACGCCGATGGGGTAGAAGAAGGTCAACTCAATCTTCTCATCCTCGGCCGCCTGTCCTCCCTCCGCTGCCGCGGTGGTATTTCCTCCGGTTGCGCCGGAGCCGGAATCGGTTTTTGCCCCTGAGCCGCAGCCGGCCAGCAGTCCCGCCGTCATGGCCGCGGCCAGCATCATGCTGACTAAACGTTTTTTTCTCATACTGTTTCCTCTCTTCTCTTAAAATTATTTTGCAGGGCTTTCGCCCTGAGTACTCTCCATAACATACTTCACGTCCCGCCGCACATCCGCGGCCGTGATACCATGGTTGTCCCCGTATTCCAGCGTCAGGTCCGCGTCCGGGGTGTAAGCCCTGTACAGCTCAAAAAAGCGGCTGTAGTCGATCACGCCGTCGCCGATCCGGCGGTGGCTGTCGTTCTTCCCGTCATTGTTGTGCAGGTGGTAGCCTGTGATCCGCCCGGCTAAGCGGCTGATTACCGCCTCCATATCCCAGCCGGCCACCCCCAGATGCCCCACGTCGATCAGACAGTCCGCTTCCGGAAACCGGTCGAACAGCCCAATGTACTCCTCCTGGTCAAACAGCGGCGTGCCTTTGACCGGCAGCGCCAGGTTCTCCAGCAGCAGGCGTACCCCCCAGGGCTTCGCCAGTCCGATCAGGGTTTCAATATTCTCCAGGCACTGTGCCTGCAGGGGCTGCTTCTGTTCCGGCCGCACAAAACGCTCGTGATCGTGGAACACCATATGGCCGCAGCCAAAGCGCCGGGCCAGCCGGAACGCCCGCTCATAGGCCTGGGTCAGCGTATCGTAAGCGTCCGACCCTGGCGCGCTGGTGGCCTCCACGTGGAGAAAGGGGCCGTGAAGGGCCAGAGGCAGCGCTCCCACCCACTCGCCGATGCGCTCCATCCGTTCCATGTAAGCCTGGGAGTAGGTGTGGATGAAAAACTCGATTCCCACCCTTCCCCCGAAGGGCTGCGCCATCTCAAGCAGCAGCTCCGGCCTGTCCAGTCCCTTGTCCAGCCCTGCCACCAGGTTGCTGATGTATACGGCCATTTTCCTGTTCCTCCCCTGTCTGATTCTGAAACCATTATAGAGTTAATACGGATTTTCCGGAATGGCAGCCGATTTTCTTATTTGTGAATCGATTGGATTATTTTTCGGCCATCTTGTCTTTTTATACGATTTTTAGTGATTTAATCACATTATTTACCTCCGCCTTTAGAAAACCGCCCTGTCAACACTTGTTTTCCTAAAAAATTACCTTAAAATAAGTATGAAGAGAGCCGGCCGGAGGGAGACAGGATGAGATTGACGGGAAAAAAGAAAAACTACAACCACAGCCTATTGTCCAAGGTGCTGTTTATATACTTTCTGATCTTCGCAGTGCCCATTATCCTGCTGTACGCCTCCCTTTACGGCACCTCCAAGCGGCTGGCCCAAAAGGAGGGCGCCTCCCAGCTGCTGTCCTCGCTGACCAGCATCTCCAACACCATGGACGAGGTGTTCCGCAGCGTGAACTTCGTGCAGTCCCAGCTTCAGGGCAACACCGCCTTCTCCAACGACTGCTTCCGGCTGACCGAGGACGACTCGGCGGGCGTGGGCTACCGAAACTACCGGCTGCGGCAGGAGCTAAGCATGGAGCTGTACAAGCTCTACCTAAGCAACCCCTACCTCCACTCTCTGGAGGTGTACAGCTCCTACGGCAACACGCTGTTCGGCAATTATCCGGGCAATTCCCGCCACATCTCCATCGATCCCACGGAAACTCAGATAGAAAATATCCGGCAGAACGCCCAGAAAACCAGCCTGACCGGCAACCGGGCCTGGTACGTGCTCTCCTCGGACACCAGGCAGACCCTGTTCGCCACCTACAGCCGCCCCTTCTGCGCCTTCAACCCCAACATGTACACCTATTCCCGGGCCATCATCTCCACGGAAACGCTTCACGACCACATTAAAGTCTACGATCCCAGCGAAGCCATCCAGTTTTATATCCGGCCCCGCAGCAGGGAGTGGATTCCCATTTCCGGGCCCAGCACGGTGGACACCGCGGACCTGCCCATCTCCGCGCCGGAGGAGGTGTCGGGCTGGGTCCCCTTCAACTCCCGGGGCGTCCCCTGCCTGATGGCCTATTTCCGCTCCCAGTACACCGGCTGGTACTACGCGGCTGCGGTTCCCCTGGAGCACTACAACGTATCGGAACCGCTGATGACCGAGTACTGGTTTTACATCGTGATTACCCTGGTCTTTATCTTCATCCTCACCGCCCTGTTCGTCTCCTTCTACCTGATCCGCCCCATGAAGCAGATCAGCAACAAGATGCGCGAGGCGGAGCACGGGGACCTGGACGTGCGGATCCACACCCGGCGCAGGGACGAGCTGGGCTATATCGGCCACCGCCTGAACGTGCTCCTAAAAAATATCGACAGCCTGATTCACACCAACTACGAGACAAAGCTCCTGAAGGAGGGCTACGAGCTGAAATTTATCCAGACCCAGCTGAAAGAACATTTTATCTACAACACCCTGGACTCGATTCACTGGATCGCGGACAAGAACAACGTGCCCCAGATTTCCAAAATCATATTTGATTTGAGCCGCTTTTTCCGCCTCACCCTGAACAACGGCAGCGACTACATCACCATCGAGCGGGAGGCGGAGGTCCTGGCCAGCTATCTGGCCCTCCTGAACGTGCGCATGGACGGAACCATTGAGAGCTCGCTGCAGATCGACGATACGATCCGTGGCGAACGGGTCATCAAATATTTCTTCCAGCCTGTGCTTGAAAATGCGGTGGTACACGGACTGAGACCCAAGGGCGGCGGGCGCATCACCGTCAGCTTCAGCTCGGTGGGCTCCAATAAGATCCGCTACTGCGTCACGGACGACGGGGCGGGAATCACGCCGCTGGATTTAAACGACATCAACCTTTGCATCCGCGAGGACCGCAGCGACGGCAAGTATTTCGCCCTGATCAACCTCAACCGGCAGCTACGCCTGTACTACGGGGAGGACTACAGCTTTGCCATTGAAAGCCGTCCCGGCGACGGAACCAGCGTATCCATCGAATTCCCGAAAGGATGAGACATATGATAAAAGCCATGATTATTGACGATGAGAAACTAATCCGCGAGGGCCTTGTCACCTACATTGACTGGGCCGCCCTGGGCGTGGAGGTCTGCGCGGTCTGCGGGGACTGTGCCGGCGCGGTCCGGGCCGCTGTGGAACACCGTCCCCAGATGATCCTGGCCGATATCTGTCTGCCCGACGCCAGCGGCCTGGAGCTGTTTCGCCAGATTCGCGACTGCGGCCTGAAATGCGAGGCCATCTTCATCAGCAGCTACTCGGAATTTCAGTACGCCCAGCAGGCCGTAAAGCTGGGCGCCTTCGACTACCTGCTAAAACCCATCGAGGCGGACGTGCTCTGCGACTGTGTGCGCCACTGCGCAGAAAAAATCCGCAGCGCAAAGGACGGCGAAAGCGGCAGCTACGACCGCGCCATGGTGGAAAAGATCCTGACCGATGCCTTGACCAATGTGCCCCAGGCGGACCAGACCTTTCTGCACCTGGCGCATAAATCCGGAATCCCCCAAAACAGCCGCCCGCTGCTGCTGGTTTCCGTCTCCGGATCACTGCCCGACACCGGCTGCCTGTGCGGCTTTGATCTGCCTGTGCTGGCGGCCTACCAGGCCAGCGTATCCGAACGCGTAAACTGCTGCTGTTTTTTCACCGCCCCGGAAACGGAGCAGGCGGCCCTGGAAGCCGCCGGGCGGGCAGTCGGCGGCAGCGGGGATATGGCGGTC
This sequence comes from Enterocloster asparagiformis, assembly GCA_018380885.1. Taxonomy (GTDB): domain Bacteria; phylum Bacillota; class Clostridia; order Lachnospirales; family Lachnospiraceae; genus Enterocloster. The sequence goes on along the minus strand of JAGZSY010000004.1, from coordinate 142,692 downwards.
TGCCTCTGCGGCCAGGGCCGGGACGCCTCCCTGTACACCTGCCTTCAGCAGGCGCTGTGCGGCCTGCTGCTGGCGCGAATGCCGGCCGCGGAGCGCCTCTGCTTTGACCCGGCGCGGCAAAATCTAACGCCGGAGGCAGTCAAAAGCCTGGACGCCGGCAGCCTGAGCGCTGCCCTCGGTCAGTTTCTCCGGTTCTGCCGTGAAAACCATTGGACCTCCAAGCATCTGGACTTCCAGTTCGAGTGCTTCAAGTTTTTGGAAACAATTTACAAACAGTTGACCACAGTCTACGGGCTGCCCCTTCCCGCCAGCCTGGACATGCACGCTTTCATCGAGCGGCTGCGTGAGCCCAACAACCTGTACGACCTGTTCACAGTGCTGGACCACATCCTCACCATGGTTTTCACCGAGGTCCGCAGGGATTCCTGCCAGAGCCCCTACACCAAAAAGACGTTAGCCATCATCCGCAGCCGGTACGGGGAAGGCCTTTCCCTAAAGTCCGTGGCCAAAGAGCTCCACGTAAGCCCCTCATATTTGAGCTCCGTATTCAAGGACGACACCGGCTGCCCTTTCAGCGACTTCCTGTTCCTGCACCGCATGAACATCGCCTACGACCTGGTGCGCCAGGGGAACTTGCGAATCTACGAGATCGGCGAACAGGTGGGATATCCGGATGTGGCCCAGTTTTCCAAATGTTTTAAAAAACAGTTCGGCTGCTCGCCCAAACAGCTGCAGCATGCTTCCGGGCGTCTGGAGCCGTGAGCAAAACAGCCGGCCCTCCGCGTCTTATGGCGCGGAGGGCCGGCTGCCAGAGTGTCGGCAAGGGCCGACACTCTGTGAAATTCATGGCTGCGCCATAAATTTCAGTTCTAAAAGGTCGAAATGCCGATTTCCTCGTACAAGGGCCTTCAGCCCCTAGAAATCGGCATTTCCACACTGCGGCGGAAGTGAATTCCGCCTACGTGAATTTAGTTCGAGGACGCTGTCCTCGAGCTCCTTTTTCAACAATTTAACCTTGTCGACAGTCTGACAGCCGGCCCTCCGCGTCTTATGGCGCGGAGGGCCGGCTGCTTCTTTCTTGTGTTGTTTTAATTGCTGCTCTCAATGGGCTTGAAAATCCGCGTCACCGCTGGGTCCATGGCCTCCAGTACCGCCCTGGCCTCGGCCACGGCCTCCTCGCAGAACTGCTGCTGGGAGTTGACCAGAACCTTTCCGCGCTTATCCACTTTTTCATAGGTGCCGTCCGGCTGCAGGATGTGCGCCTTCACGTTGTCCGAGAGCTCCACCTCCAAAATGTGGATCACCTTTTCCTTCAACACCTCGTCCTCCACCGGGAACATGATCTCCACCCGGCGGTCCAGGTTCCGGGGCATCCAGTCGGCGCTGCCCATGTACAGCTCCTGGCTGCCGTCATTGTAAAAGTAGAGAATGCGGCTGTGTTCCAGGAAATTGCCCACAATGGAGCGCACCGAGATATTCTCGCTGAGTCCCGGCACCCCCGCCCGCAGACAGCAGATGCCGCGGATCACCAGCTCCACCTTCACGCCGGCGCAGCTGGCCTCGTACAAGGCGGTAATGATCTCCTTGTCGCACAGGGAGTTCATCTTGGCCATGATGTGAGCCTCGCGGCCCGCCCTGGCGTTCTCCGCCTCCCTGCGGATCATGCGCAGGCACCGCGCTCTCAGCCACAGGGGGGCTACGGACAGGCGGTTCCAGGCCAGGGGCTCGGAGTAACCTGACAGCATGTTGAACACCGCGGTGGCATCCTCGCCGATCTGGGGATCGCAGGTCAGGATGCCGCAGTCCGTGTACAGCTTGGCGGTGGAATCGTTATAGTTTCCGGTGCCCAGATGGACGTAGCGGCGGATGCCGTCCTCCTCCATGCGCACCACCAGGGTGATCTTGCTGTGGGTCTTTAGGCCCACCAGGCCGTAAATCACGTGGCAGCCCGCTTTCTCCAGCTTCTTGGCCCAGTTGATATTGTTCTCCTCGTCAAAACGCGCTTTCAGCTCCACCAACACCGACACCTGCTTGCCGTTGTCGGCCGCCTCGGCCAGGGCCGCGACGATGGGCGAATTGCCGCTGACCCGGTACAGCGTCTGCTTTATAGCCAGCACCTCCGGGTCCCGGGCCGCGCTGCGCACGAAGCGCACCACCGGGTCAAAGCTCTGGTAGGGGTGATGCAGGAGAATATCGCCCTTGCGGATGTTGGTGAAAATGTCGTCCTCATTCATCAGCGCCGGCACAGGCTGTGGCGTGTATCCGGGCGCTTTCAGATGATCGAAGCCCTTCAGGCCGTACATCTTCATCAAAAAGGTCAGGTCCAGGGGGCCGTTTATGTCAAAGATGTCCTGGCTGTTGATGGACAGCTCCTTTTTCAGGATCTTTAACAGCCGCTTATCCACGTTTGCCTCGATTTCCAGGCGGATAGCCTCGCCCCACTGGCGCTTTTTCAACTGCTTCTGTATCTCCTCCAGAAGATCCACCGCCTCCTCCTCGTCGATGGTCAGATCGGCGTTGCGCATAATGCGGAAGGGCTGGGACGCGATAATGTCATAGTTTAAGAACAGGGCCGGCATATTGCGCTCAATAATCTCTTCCAGCAGGATTACCACCCGCTGGGGATTGCCCTCCTCGTCCTTCTCCAGAGGCAGCTCCACAATCCGCGGGATCACGGAGGGAACCTGCACCATGGCGAAATCCAGCTCCTCCTCTTCCTCGCCGTTCTTTTTCTTGAGCAGCGCCGCAATGTTCAGGGTCTTGTTGCGGATCAGCGGGAAGGGGCGGGAGGAATCGAAGGCCATGGGCGTCAGCACCGGGTACACGTTCTCGCCGAAATACCGGTCCACATAGAACGCCTCGTCCTCCGTCAAATCCTCGTGGGCCGCAATCACCCGCAGACCGTTCTGGCGCAACGCCGGGAGCAGGGAACGGTTGTAGGTGGAGTACTGCAAATCCACCAGCTGGTGCGTTTTCAGAGCGATAGCCTCCAGCTGCTGAGTGGGCGTCATGCCTGCGATATCCGGTTTGATGTATTTGGCGTGCACCATGTCTTTCAGGGAGGCCACGCGCACCATGTAAAACTCATCCAGGTTGGAAGCTGTGATGCTGAGGAATTTCAGCCGCTCGAACAGGGGCAGCGTCTTGTCTCTGGCCTCGCTAAGCACCCGGTAATTGAATTCCAGCCAGCTCAGCTCACGGTTGACATAATTCTCCGGATTGGCTCCGAAATCCGTCTCCTGCGCAGGCTCCAAGGGTTCCGCCAACCGTTTCTGGACGAACAGCTTCGCCGCAGCCTTTTTGCCCGCTTCCGACTTGGCAGCAGCCTTCTTTCCCGCCTCCGCTTTGGACGCGGCCTTTTTATCCGACTGTGCCTTGGCTGCGGCCTTCTTATCCGCCTCAGCCTTCGCCGCGGCCTTTTTATCCGTCTCAGCCTTCGCTGCGGCCTTCTTATCCGCCTCAGCCTTCGCCGCAGACTTTTTATCCGCCTCGGCCTTCACCGCAGCTTTCTTATCCGTCTCAGCCTTCGCTGCGGCCTTCTTATCCGCCTCAGCCTTCGCTGCGGCCTTTTTATCCATCTCAGCCTTCGCTGCAGCTTTCTTATCCGCCTCAGCTTTCACCGTCCTCTTCTTCTCCGCCTCCGTCTTTTCAACCGCTCTATTTTCCCCCTCAGCTGCCGACACGGCCTTTTTATCCGCCTCGCCCGCCTCTTTGGTCTTGTAAGCCTTGGAACTCTTCGTTTTTTCTGCGTCTACCATGGCTTATATCCTCCTCTTCTGCCTTAGCACCGGCCGTATGCCGTAAATCTCCTCAAAGAAATCCGCTTTCTGTTCAAAGGACATGGCTTCCAGCGCGATATCCCCCTCATAGCCGGTGGTGATCACCAGCTCTCCGTCCCGGATACTCATACGGCAGTCCGCCAGCTTGCCCCGGTGGCTTCTGTCCATGGAATTAGCCAGCCGCAGGATGGCCGTCAGCTTGGCGATCAGGATGGTCATGCCCTTCTGATCCAGCTCCATGGTCCCCTCCTGATAGGTGCCCTCCAGCTGTACCTTGTCGTAGTCGAAATCCCGGATATTGTAGCGCACCACGTTGGCGATGATCTCCCGCTCCAGATGGCTTAAACCGATGATCTCCGTGGACATAATGATATTGTAGGAGCACTCGTTGGAATTTCTCATGCTGATAAACTTTCCGCAGGAATGCAGGATCGCCGAAATCTGCAAAAGCAGCCGCTCCCGCCCGCCCAGCCCGTGGTATTTCTTCATGCAGTCAAAGATGCCCAGGGCGTACTCCTCCAGCACCTGGCTGTGGCTGGCATGACACTTATACCGCTTCGCCATGTTCCGCGACGCGGCCAGGATATCGTTCTCAAAGCTGTGACTGAACCGCACCAGGCGGTTGTCGTCCGCGTACTCCGCCGCTATGCCGTCGCAGAGCCGGATGCCCGGAATCCAGAACATCTGGGCGCCGGTGATCTCCAGAATGCGCTTGTAAACCACCACCGTGGGCATGAGCAGGGACGCGTACTCCGCATTCACCCCGAAGCGCTCCTCCACCTGATCCAGGGTCAGCTTGTTGAATTTCTCGTAAAATGTATTCAGCACCGACGCCTCCACCTTGTCCCCCACAGGCTTTGTCTGCATCTGGCGCATCATATAGAGGATATTTTCCCCAATGCCGATCAGGTTGGTGATCTCGCGGTCCTTCAGGTACATTTTGCGGAAGGTGAACAGCTCGTTGTCCACCAGCTCCTCGATCTGCTCCCTGTGCGCCTTGGCGCTGGCCGGGATTCTGGCCAGCAGCTCCCGGATGCGCAGGGAACCTAGGGAAAGGTTCTGGGTGGTCACCAGAGCGTCCTTGTCGAACAGGGAAATCTGCGCGCTGCCAAAGCCCACGTCCACGATGGCCGTTCCCTTCTGGATAATCTTGTTAAACTCCGCCGCCTTGGAGGCAATGGCCTTGTAGCTGATAAACCGCTGCTCCGAATTGCTGATAATCCGCACGTTGAGCCCGGTGCGCACGCGAATCTGATCCAGAATAATCTGGTTGTTCTTAGCCTCCCTCATGGCGCTGGTGGCGTAGGCCCGGTAGCCCTTCACCTTGTACCCGTTCATAGTTTTTACAAAATCTTCCAGAACCAGACACATCTCCTCCACCAGCTCATAGCTGATTTTGCCCTCGCTGTACGTCTCTTTTCCCAGAGCGATCATGTGACGGATATGGTCTATACGCCGCACGCCGTTTTTCCCGGATATCTCATAGATCCCCAGTTCCAGTTCAAAGGAGCCCACATCGATTGCCGCAAATAATTGTACTGCCACTTTTGTTCCTCCCCTCACCCGCGGGAGCCCGGCCCCGCAGCAAGCTGCGAAGAATCTGCTCCGCCGCACGGCGGGCCTCGCTTTGGTCTGCCGCCCCGCGGGAATAACGGCCGGGGCCGTCCTCATCCGTCGCTTTTTTCTGTCTTTGAATTATACAGGACCAACACGCCCCGCGCACCTAATCCCCGTAAATTCCCGGTAAAATGTGTGTAAAGCCTACTCCACCAGCGTTCCCAGAAGATGGGTGATAAACTGGGAGGCCGTGCGCCCTGAAAGGCCGCCGTGGCTTAACTCCCACTTGTTGGCTTCCGCGTACAGCTCATCCTCGGGAAGATTGACGTGGTAGCGCTCCGCCAGCACGCTGACGATCTTCTGGAACTCGAACTTGTCCGGAGACCCGTAGTAGATGGTCACGCCGAAGCGGGCCGCCAGGGAAAGCTTCTCCTGCACCGTATCGTTGTTGTGCAACTCGTCGTCCAGCTCCCGCTTGTCGCTGAACTTCTCCCGAATCAGATGGCGGCGGTTGGAGGTGGCGTAGATCAGGACGTTTCTGGGCCTCTTTCCCAGTCCACCCTCGAGAATCGCCTTCAGATATTTGTACTCCAGCTCATAGTCCTCAAAGGACAGATCGTCCATGTATATAATAAACTTGTAATTCCGGTCCTTAATCTGCTCCAGCACGTCGGAGAGCGCCCTGAACTGGTGCTTATATACCTCAATGATACGCAGCCCCTGATGATAATATTCATTGAGGATCGCCTTGACGCTGGAGGACTTTCCGGTGCCGGCATCGCCGTAGAGGAGCACGTTGTTGGCTTCTTTTCCACGGATAAACGCCTCGGTATTCTCCACCAGCTTTTTCTTCTGCAGCTCATACCCCACAATGTCGTCCAGGTACACGTGCTCCACGTTGATGATGGGGTCGATGATCACCTGCTGGCCGTCGTCCTTCTCCACCACGCGAAACGCCTTGTTGAGGCCGAATTTGCCCACGCCGAACTCCCGGTAGAAATCCACCACCAGCCTCTGGAAGGCGTCCACGTCCTCAGCCTGCTCCAATTGGACGGCCAGGTTCACGATGCGGTCGCGGATGCGCTTGTTGAATACCTTGCTGTCCGTCCTGGCCGGCTTGTAGGCTGCCAGCATCTCCCAGACCGGGTTTTCTAAGGTCCTGATATCCAGATCGAACAGCCCTTTGAACACGGCGAAGTCCTGACGGGCCAGCTGATCCAGAGAGCCGCCCGCGCCGCCCTGAATCTCACAGGTGGTGCTGTAGGCGTTCTCGTTGTTTGCCAGGCAGAACGCCATAAAGCAGTGCCACAGATTGCCCTCAAAGCCGTAGGTTACGGCCAGCTCGATCAACTGGCCCGCCAGCGCGGCCTCCCTGTCCCAGCGGTCCCCGCCGGACTCCGGCCTTTTTAACAGCCCGGCCAACTCCTCGAAGAGCGCCTGGTACTCCAGATTCCTGTATATGATTAACTGTTTCGTGTCCATATCACTCACCCTCTTATCTCCCTGTATTTAGTAATTGCCCAAAATCCGCATGCTGACCGCTTCCTCGGAAATGCCCTTGAGCGCGTTCTGCACAGCGGCGTCCCCCAAAGAGCCCTCCACATCCACAAAGAACCGGTATTCCCAGCTGCGGCTCTCGATGGGCCGGGACTCAATCATCAGCATGTTGATGTTGTTGAAAATGAAATTGCCCAGCATATTGTACAGGGAGCCGCTCCGGTGAAGGCCCTCGAAGCAGATACTGACCTTGGACGCCTCCTTCCGGTACACAGCGTCCCGGGAAAGGACGATAAACCGGGTGGTATTGTTCTTGTTATGGTTGATCCCCGGGGCCAGCACCTTGAGCCCGTACAGCCTGCCCGCGATCTCGCTGGCCACGGCGGCCTGTGCGCAGTCGCCATCCTCGGTAATCTTGAGCGCCGCGGCGGCCGTATTTTCCAGACTGATCTGGCGCCACTGGGGATGGGCGTTTAAATATTGGGAACACTGCATCAACGCCTGGGGATGGGAGTAGACAAGCTTTACGTCCTCCAGCTTCGCCTCCGGCAGTCCCAGCAGGGCGTGGCGCACCGGCAGCTGCGTCTCGGCCACAATGTAGTTGTTGTGCTTGACCAGCAGATCGTAATTGTCGCTGACCGCACCGGCCGAGGAATTCTCAATGGGGAGCAGCCCGTAGTCGGCCCGTCCCTCCTCCACCTCCACCAGCACGTCCTCCATACCCGGAACGTGGTAGAGATCGGCCTCCCGGCCGAAAAACTGCAGCGCGGCTCCGTGTCCGTAGGAGCCCTCCACGCCCTGGTAAACCACCCGCGCTCCGTCTTTTTTGATCGAGTCGATCACCTGGAATCCGGTGTCTATCCCCTTGCCGTGTAGGGCCATCAGCTGGTACTGCCGCTTCCGGCTGACCGTCATCAGCTGGGAAAACAGCTCCCGCACCGCCTGGCTGTTGAAATCTCCGTGGGCCAGGGAGCCCACAGTCTCCAGCTTCTGGCGCTCCCGCTCCCCATCATACACGGCCTTGCCCGTTTCTATCTTGTATTCCGCCACGTCCGCGCAGATTTTCATCCGCTGCTCAAACAGGCTGACCAGCTGCGCGTCAATCTCGTCCAGCTGTCCTCTCAATTCTCCCAAATCCAGGTTCTTCATAGGTTGTCATTCTCCGTCAACTATTTTTTTCTGTCTCCATATCATTTAACATTCCGATAATCACGTCCCGGGTGTAAGCGCCGGAAAATTTCCGCTTGGCCGGCTCCAGCTCCTTGAGATAGATGGGCTCTCCGTAGCGGATCACCACGTGGCTGGGGCGGATCATGGGAAGGTGATTCTCAAATATCTCCGCCGTGCCGGTGATCGCCACGGGAATCACCGGGCAGCCGCTCTTCTCAGCGATCTTTAAGCTTCCCTCGTGGAACGGGAGCAGATCGGTCAGGCCGCCCTCGTTGCGGGTTCCCTCCGGGAAAATCCAGATGGAGATGCCGGACTTTACCTTCTCAATGCCCTCCAGGATCGTCTTTAAGCCCTCCTTGATGTTGACCCGGTCCAGGAAAAGGCAGTTTACATAAGACATCCAGGTGCTCAGCAGCGGTATCTTGGCCATCTCCTTTTTCGCCACAAAGCCAGTCAGCCCGGGAACCGTCACATACCCGGTGAGAATGTCGAAATAGCTGCGGTGGTTGCCCACGTAGAGCACGGCCCGGTCCTTCGGTATATTCTCCAGGCCCTGAACCGTGATGGTCACGCCGGCCAGCTTCAGGATGAACCGGAACACGCCGCGGACGATCCGCAGGCTCCGTTCCTGTTTTGCGCGGCTGCCGGACAGCCCAAGAATCCCCAGAATCGGAATGCTGAAAATCAGGAACAGCACAACGGTCGATGCGACCAAAATAATCCTTAACATCGGTGTTCTCCTTACTATGTATGTCGTATTGATCCGCGGGGCGGAAAATTTCCACTTCGTGGATATTTTTCCTCTATTATATTAAAATAGCAGATCAAATACAATACCCAGAACCCAGGTTTTCGTATCATGATCTGCTCTTTGATTTTGTAATCCGTTCGAATAACAGGCCTGTGAAAAACCACAGCGGCGCAAAGTTCAGGCGGATGACGCCGTCCACATTGTCCGGCCACCTGTTGTAATCCCAGGGACAGATGCCTGCGCCGGTCAGCCAGAGCCCGGTCACATACTCCGCAATAAAGATCATCACCATAAATAGCAGCCCGTGCCGGACCGCCAGGGACAGGGGACTGATCCGCTCCCGCGAGGCGTCCTCGAAACCGGGCAGGTCGGAGAGCCAGCTGTCCATCATCCTCCCTATGGGCCCCAAAAGCGCGCCCATACCGTAAATCGGGAACATAATTAAAGAGGTCCTGCCCATCAGCCGCCAGTCCCCCGCCATAATGGAATCCACGGAAGTGAACATCACCTCCAGGCACCAGCCGGCGATGCCGCAGCGGCAAAAATTAATTAAAAATTGTTTTAAATTCAGTGTTTTCATAAACCATAGTATGGTCAAAAGCCCCGCCGGACCATACATGGATTTATCATTTCCAGAACTTACCGCCCACGGCGCGCTCCCTTCCTACAGCAGCGGCGACAGCAGCCTGCACATCTGCTCCTTCAAGCGCATCCACAGCTTGCGGCCGTGGTAGTCCTCCCGGGTGATCTCACGGCAGTGAGGCAGATCGTCCATAAAGGCTTTCTCCAGCCGCCCGGTGGTTTTCTGGTCATAGATCGTGGCGTTGACTTCGAAATTCAGCTCAAAGCTGCGGATATCCATGTTGGCGGTGCCGTAACAGCTCACCTCCCCGTCCACCATGACGCCCTTGGAGTGCAGGAACCCGTTCTCATACACATAGCAGCGGGCCCCGTAGTCCAGTAGCTCGCCAGCGTAGGAGCAGGTGGCCCAGTACACAAAAGGGTGATCCGGCTTGCAGGGAATCATCAGGCGCACGTCCACGCCTGAGGAGGCCGCGATTTTCAGGGCTGAGAGAATCGCATCGTCCGGGATAAAATACGGCGTCTGGATATAGATGTGCCGTTTTGCCTTGTGAAACAATTCCAGGTAGTTGTTGCGGATATGAGGCTCCCTGGTATCCGGCCCGCTGGTGATAATCTGCATAAACACCTGCTCCGAATCCAACGGCTCCTCCGGCCAGATATAGCCGCCGTCCTGGCCGGCGAGGCGCTTTCTGGCCGCCTCCGCCTCATCCCCGAAATAGCTTAAATCCTTAAACAGGTTCTCTCCGGTGGCATAGTTCCAATCCAGAGCAAAACGGATTTGCAGGCTGATGGCCGCCTCCCCCGTGATCTTCAGATGGGTATCCCGCCAGTAGCCGAACTGGGGATCTTTGGAAATATATTCCCGTCCGATGTTAAAACCTCCCACAAACCCCGTGGTTCCGTCGATCACCACGATCTTGCGGTGGTTGCGGTAATTGACGCGCAGGTTCAGCCAGCCCAGAAACGGCGGGAAGAATATGCCCACCCTAATTCCGGCCATGCGCATCTCCTCCCAGCGCCGCTTGGGCATAAAGCGTCCGCCCATTCCGTCGTAGAGAATACGGACCTCCACGCCCTCCTTGACCTTTTCCATCAAAATGGGGACTATGGAGTCAAACACCTCGTCGTTTTTGATAATATAGTATTGGATATGGATGAAGCGCTTGGCCTTGCGCAGCTCCTGGCGCAGCGCCTCGAATTTTTCCCGCCCGTCGGTATAGATGTCCACCACATTGTCCGAGGTCAGCACTGCGCCGGAGGTCTCCAGATTGTAGAGCACAAGGCTGCTGTAGTCTCTGGTCATGGCGTCCGGATGCCGGTCCGAACTGCGCTCGGAGCGGATCACCGCCTCCTGGCTCTTGATGGGGAACTTCAGCCGGTCGTCGGCCTCTTTCACCCGGAACATGCGGCTCTTCTTCATATCCTGACCGAACAGGAGGTAGAACACTACCCCGAAAACAGGTATAAAATAGATAGCCAGCAGCCAGGTCCACACCGTCTTGGGATCCCGGCGCTGAAAAAATACGATCACTATGGACAGCAGCACGTTGATAAACCAGAGATGCTGCATCACCCAGGCCCATACCTCCGCCACGCTATGCCATATTTCTCCCATTCAGGCCACCTCTCTTTCTCAAATTCCCGAGTCTACGTGCTCCACGGTCTGTCTGCCCTCGTTGTCATAGCTTATCCGAACGCGGTCAAACTGATTCACATAGGTGAGATTACCCAGAACGCCGGTATTCAGGTCGACGTAAAGCGCCTCGATGCGCCCGCCCTCCATGCCGCCGCTGATATAATCCCGCAGCACATTGTCCGGATTATCGAGTTCCAGATTGATCAGCTTCCAAACTACATATCGATCGAACTTCCCTTCGTCCATCTTGTCCCGTATATAGCGCCTCACCGCGTTTGCCACCTCCACCGCCTCTGTTTCCGTAGCAGTGCGCTCCGCCGCCTGGGTGAGCTTGGCCGCATTGGGCATAATCATCATGATCAGAATCGCCAAAATTGCCATAACTGAAACAAGTTCCACCAGCGTATAGCCGCTTCTTTTGTTTTTCTTCATTATCCGTCCCATCTCTTTTGCGGTCTAATAATGGCCCATTGTACCATAAATGCCGGGGCTTTGCAAGAAATCCCCCCGAGCCGGCCTTGCCATCACTTATAGTTGACCGTCCCTTCCCCTGATTTTCCGTCAAATGTAGCGGTGTAGGTTCTCCCGTTGATCTCGCCCTCCCATGTGGCGGTGTCCGTGCCCGAATCGTAGTTGTACGCCTCCGTCTCATTTGGCTTCAACACCTTGGCGTCCACCAGCGCCTGCTGCGCCTTTCCCGCTGAATACTCGGACCGGGCGTTGGACAGCGCCACCTGCTCGGCGGATTTGTTCTGCATATTCTGGTAGGATGGAACGGCCACCGCGATCAATATGGCCATGATCGCGATAACGCAGATCAGTTCCACCAGCGTGAAGCCGTTTTTTCTCTTTCGCTTTCTGTTGATTTGTCTCATATTTTTTCCTTTCAGGATTATTTGTCATTTGTATACCCGGGGTATCATAGGCGGGTACATTCCCGCGCCGGCCGGTCCGCCCCAGCGTCAAGCGGCTCCGACGCCCGGGGCGGTGGGCCTCACTCAACGGAATAGATGATCTTTTCCATCTCCTCCATGGAGGTCTCTCCCCTCAACACCATGTCCTTTGCCTGCTCGCGCAGGCTCTTGCCGCCGTTCGCCCTCAGCATAGCGCGCACATCCCGTGGAGACGCTCCTCTGAGAATCATGCCGCTGATCTCCTCGCCCACCTCCATAAACTCATAAATAGCCCGTCTACCCGAATAGCCGGTCTTATTGCAGCGGCCGCAGCCCACCGGTTTCCAGAGCCGTTCCACCTTCTCCTGCGTCACTCCGGCCAGCAGCTCCCGCTCCCGGGCGTCCGGTTCATATTCCTTACGGCAGTGCGGACATAGCTCCTTCACCAGGCGCTGGGCCACCACCCCGATCAGGGCCGCTGCCGCCATATAGGGCACAACGCCCATGTCCAACAGCCTGGCAACACTTGCCGCGCAGTCGTTGGTGTGTAATGTTGAAAATACCAGATGGCCGGTGATTGCGGCGCGCACGCCGATGGACGCGGTCTCACCGTCCCTCATCTCGCCGATCATGATCACATCAGGATCCTGGCGGAGTATGGCCCGCAGGGCAACGGCGAACGTGAGGCCGGATTTTACGTTCACCTGTACCTGGGTGGCACCGCCGATGGCTTTCTCCACAGGATCTTCCACCGTCACCACATTGATCTTGCGCTGCACAAGCCGGTTTAAAGCCGCGTAAAGCGTGGTGGTCTTGCCGCTGCCGGTCGGCCCTGTCACCAGCACCAGGCCGTAGGGCGCTTTTATGAACCGCTGGAATACCTCCTCCTGTTCCTCCTTCATGCCCAAGCGCCGCACATCCATCAGGCAGTCGTCCCGGGCGCTGTTTAACAATCTCAGCACTACCTTCTCCCCGTAGATTGTGGGGAGCGCTGAAATCCTCAGATCCGTTTTCACCTCGCCCCGGTTATAACGGTACTTCCCGTCCTGGGGCAGCCTCTTTTCCGCGATATCCATACCGCCCATTATTTTGAGCCTGGTCACAATGGGCCGGTGGGCCTCCATGTTCATGGATGCGTGCACCACCAGATCGCCGTTTACGCGGAAGCGGACTATGAGCTGGTCCTCCGCAGGTTCCACATGGATATCGCTGGCGCCTCTGGCATAGGCCTGTTCAATCAGCGTGTTGACCATTTTCACGATGGGCGTGCCCTCCACGCGCTCTCTGGACTCGTCCGCCTCCCGGCCGCGGCCGGATTCCCTCAGCTCCAGGTTCACCTTCTGAACCGCGCTGGTCAAGTCCTGCTCCCGGTAAACAGAGGCGGCGCACTCACGGATGGAATCGGCAGTCGCCAGGACCACGGAAAGCTCCAGGCCGGCGGCAGCCTCAATCTCGTCAAACACGTCCAGCATCAGCGGGTCACGGGCCGCTACCACCAGACGCCCGCCGCTAAAACCGATGGGAAGCACCTGATACTGCTCCGCAAAGGCATGGGAAATCACGCCGGCCGCCTTTGGGTCCACCTTATAGTCCGCCAGGTCCACCACCTCCAGGCCGTCCCGCTCTCCCACGCACGCCAAAATCGCCGCTTCCGACACATACCCAAAATCCGTGAGGATTTCCTCCAGAGATCTGCCAGGGCAGCTCTCCCTGAATTCCATCGCGCGCCTGAGCTGGCGCTCTGTCAGCAGACCGCGCTCAAGCAGCAGTGTTTCTATCGGAATGCTCATATTGAGATTGTTCCTTTCTGTTGAAAATGATATACTGTAACAAATATTTCCACCGGGAGGGGCGTTTTATGGAAGTGTACAACCTGTTTTTGGGAGCTGTGTATCTCCTGTTCGGTCTATGCATAGGCAGTTTTCTCAACGTCTGCGTCTGGCGCCTTCCCAGGGAAATCTCCCTGGCGGACGGCCGCTCCCGTTGTCCCTGCTGCGGCCATGTCCTGAAACCGGCCGACCTGGTCCCCGTCCTCTCCTGGCTGTTCCTGGGCGGCAAATGCCGTTACTGCCGCCGGCCGATCGCCCGGCGCTATCCGTTCACCGAGGCACTCACCGGAATTATTTTTCTGCTGTGCTTCCATGTGTTCGGCGCCGGTTTTCAATCCATACTGGCCTGCCTGTTTTCCTCCGCCCTGATCACCGCAGCCTGGATCGACGTGGATTTCATCTACATACCGGACGGAATCCCTCTGTTGATCCTGCTCATCGGCCTCGCCGCCCTCATACCCGTCCCTGTTGACGGCATTCCGGCGCTCTTTTCCTGGCGCTCCTTCAGTGACAGGACCGCTGCTACGGTGATCATCGGTTCCGCGCTGTTGATCATCTCGGTCATTTCAGGCGGCGGGGTGGGCGGAGGCGATATCAAGCTAATGGCGGCAGCCGGCTTCTATCTCGGCCCGGGCAAAGGCATCCTGGCTGTGTTCGCAGGCTATGTCCTGGCCGCGGTCTGGGCAGCGCCCGCATTGCTCCGCGGCAGGCTTCACCGCGGGACTCCGATTCCCATGGCGCCGTTTTTCGCAGCCTCCCTGATCCTCGCGCTGCTTTGGGGCAACCGCCTCATCCACTGGTACATGGACCTGGTGTTCCGGTGATGATGCTGATGCAGGTTTTCCCGCTCCAACCTGTCACTGGGACTCGTTACCCTCATAATACCGGTATACGCCAAGTCCCCGCATATAAAAGCACAGGCTGTCCGGCGTCCCGTTTTCTCCTGAATCTTCCCGGGAGCCGCTCTCCGGCCTCCCCTCCTCACCCGTATCTCCGCCGTTTTCGCCGGATTCATCCTTCTGGGAAAGAGGAATGATCAACGTCTCCCCGTCCGCGTCGTCAAACCGTATATCCGCACCCAGGCTGAACGTATACCCATGCCTGGTCACCCGCGTGACCACTGTGGCCTCGCCGTTTCCCGGCTTGGCAGTCAGGGTGATCTCCACCGTGAGGTCTGCGTTTTCGCCGCGCCCTTCTGCGCTGTACTCCTTACGTTTCAGGGCTTCAAGGATATCCGCCTCGTCCCCGCTCTCCGCCATCATCAGGCCGTCCTCCTCGAACTCCTCCCAAATGCGGTTCATGGCGTCGGAGGAACCGCCGCTTACATCCATGCAAAAGGACTGGTGGATCATCTTGGCGGTGGCCTGCGCCTCCATATACTCACGGTTGTGTAAAACCGACTCCAGACTGTAATGGGACATATACAAAAAGCCGGTGGACATGACCGCAAGCATGGACATCAGCATAATCACATAGATCATACTGCCACCCTGCCGCGGGTCAACGCTTCTCGCCATTTTTCTCCTCCTGAACGGTATCCCCGTACATACTTAAAATATAGGCCTCCTGCTCACAGATTACGCTGCCGCTCTCCGCCTCCAAAACGCGGATCCGCACGCAGACCGTATCCTCATCCGTGCCGGCAAAATCCAGCTCCAGGCGCATCCCAAGCTCCGGAGCGCCTTCAAGCTTTGCCGCATCGAATTCCAGCGCACTGTCCCCGCCGCTGCGATAATATTCGGAAGGGATTTCGTGCCGCACGCGGTAATGCAGTATCCCGGAGTCCAGCGGATCCACATAGAAGTCATATCCGTAGCGCAGCTGCTCCTCCAACTCCCGGTATGACCGGCTGCATGCCTGTTTTGCCTCGGAGGCCCGGCCGAACCGGTAGTACAGCCTCAGCTGAGGCGCCAGGAAACCGGTGAAAAAGAGCAGAGCGACCGCCGCAATGGCCAACGCCATTACGGTTTCCAGCAACGTAAATCCCGCGCAGCGCCT
The DNA here is from genome assembly GCA_018380885.1 of Enterocloster asparagiformis. Classification (GTDB taxonomy): domain Bacteria; phylum Bacillota; class Clostridia; order Lachnospirales; family Lachnospiraceae; genus Enterocloster. Next base: position 126,997 of record JAGZSY010000004.1, on the reverse strand, counting down.
GCCCCTTCCCTCTGTGTCCCTGGCCAATCCGTTCCCTCCCACTACTCATGCCGGTAATATGTAATCCTGTTTTCTCCGCCTTCCTCAACTATATACTCGCGGAAATACTCTTCCAGCATTTCGCCCGAATCCAGCCGGAACTCCACGGCGACAGATTTCTCACCTGCTCTTCCCTCGCCCTGCCCGGCCAATGCGCTCAACTCATAGCTGGACTGATCCAGGCGGTACTCCCGCGAGAGCAGCTCCGCGTTTGCCGCCATCATGTGCAGAAATCCTGTGCTGATCAGCGCAATCAAAGCCACGCTGACGATCACTTCAATCAGCGAAAAGCCTGCCCTGCGGTTTGATCCGTTTTCCCGTTTATTCGCCATACAGCCTATCTCGCGCCTTTCCCCGCTGTTTGCGGCTTTATCCAGTAAATATCCACGTCCATCCGACAGACTACCTGGACGGCAGCCTCAGATTCCGAGGCCAGCCTGCGGTTCTCCCGCAAAATCTCCATGTAGCTCACAGCCATACTTGCGGGCTCGCTGTCAATGAAGTCCGCCATCCGCATGGCCTTGCGGACGTCCGTGCCGGCCAGCTCCAAATGAATCTGCGTGCGCATCACCTCCCCGCCCGACGCATTTCCCAGATGGTCAAAATCCTCTGAGACGGAGACAGGCTGCCCGATCTCCATTCTACGGATCGTCAGCCCCGACTCCTTCGCCATGCGCTGGAACATCCGGTCAAAGGCCACGTCGTCCATTGCCTCGTAAAAGAATTCGGCCTCCTGTTTCTCCTCCGCCGACGGCTCAACCTTCACGCCTGAGGCGGCAAACCGCTCCACCGACGTCCGTTCCAGCTCCAGTCGCTCACACTCCTGGCGCGCGGACATCCGGCGCTTCACGGCGGGTTCCAATATCCGGCTGTTGCCCAGAAACCAGATCAAAAGGACCGCCAGAATCGTAACCAGCACACTTTCCCGCTTACTGAGACGCATTTTGCCGGCCCTCCTTCCCGGTCAGCCCGATCCTCATTTCCAGATAGAACTCCTGTCTCTCCGGGTCATCCGGGCTATAACCCCAGGCGCTGTACTCCACCTCCGGGAAATAACCGCTCTCCCGCACGCGCTCCACATAGCCGGGCGCCTCCGCCCCATTGGGTATGGTTAGCTTCAGGCTGAGGTATCCCGTGTCCCCGCTGTAGACAGCGGACTCAATCGCCATTCCGGGAATCATGCAGCGCTCCAGCACCTCATAAGCTTCCATGGTCAGGCATTTCATATCCCGGACCGCCTGCTCCGTCTCCCGCAGCCGGCTTTGGGAGGCGCTGTAGACGGCCAGCTGCTGCCTCCTGGCCATGAGTTCGCGGTAAGCCGCCGCGCTCTCATCCTCAGACAGGAAGGCTGATATCTCGGCGGATTTTTGCCGGGCAAGGCTTGTCCCCGCTTCCAGATAACACCAGATTCCCGCCACCGCCAGGGCATTGACGGCCGCAAAGAGCAGGCAGCGCGCTCCAAACGTCTCCGGCAGCCTGTTCGGCCGCGAACGGGCCAGACCTCGCTCCGATGCCAAAAGGTCCACTGTGTAAAGCCCTTTTCCAGGCCGGTCGGCGCAACAGAGCACCAGGGCGCTGAAGTGAATATCCGGGGAGTCCGGTTCCATTTTCCCGCAGATGCGGATTTCTGGCTCCACACAGGCGCACGGCACCTTGAGAATATGGCCCACAGCGGCGGCAGCAGCCTTTTCATCTCCCAGACTGCCCGGAAGAAGCATCACCTGTTCCACCGAATCCGCCTCTGTGCGCGCCTCGCAGAACTGGATCATTTTACTGATCTGATCCGCGATCTCCTCATAGAGGAGGGCTTTCGCACCGGCCTCGCAGAAGCGGCTTACATTCAGCCGCAGATTACGGTTCAGAAGGCAGTGTCCCGCTTTGACCAGGTACAGGCGGAGCTGGTTCGGCTCCATGGCCGCCACCACCGCGGCCCGCTCGCCGGCGCCCATGCTGAAAGCGAACTTCGCCACACAGTCAGGCAGCGCTCTCAGGCGGGAACAGGAAATCCCCGCCTCCTTCAGGGGCAGAAGCCGCTGTACCAGCCGTTCCCGCTCCGCCGCGTAGGCCAGGAGATGCTGCTCTTTCCCGCCCCTGGACGGTTCCAGCAGATCCATATCCGCTGCGGTGGCTGCCGCCGTTTTCCGGAAATAGGCGATCTCATTGCGGATCATTCCCCTGGTTACCGATGCGGAAGCCGCCGGGAGGCGCATCTCCCGCAAAATAATGTCGCCTCCGCCCACTGCCGCAACCACGCGCTTGCCGGCTAACCCCATTGAACGCAGAAACGCCGCAGCCTCCTCCACATCCCCGGCCCTGGCTAACTCCACCGTCTTTGCGGCGCGCAGCGTAAACACTCCGTCCTTAAATGAACCGCAAACGTAGGCAATCCGTTTATCTTCCAGATAGAGATAATGTCTCAACTGTTTCCTCCTCATCACAGCATGTGGGAATACATGGTATAAATGGGCATCATCACGGCGATCACAATACTTCCCACCACCAGAGCCATGACGATCATGACGCAGGGCTCCAGAAGCGCAACCATCTGTTCCAGCGCCCGGGCAGATTCCTCCTCGTAATCGTTTCCAGCCTCGGCCAATATCTGCTCCAGAGCGCCGGACTCTTCACCCGCCGCTGTCACGGAGACGAATACAGGCAGGAAAATGTTCCGGCGTTCCAGCGATTGGGAGAGCATTTCACCCTTGCGCAGATCGTTGCCCACCTGCGCAAGGCACGCCCGTATATAGGAATTGCCCATCACGGCCGCCGCCGCGTCCAGGCTCTCCAGAATGCTGATGCCGCTTGCGTACAGCACGGAAAATGCCGAGGCAAACTGGGCCGTGTACACGGTTTTCAGAAGCCGCCCCGCCACCGGCAGCTCCAAAAGCAGCCGATCCTTTTCCAGGCGTACCGCAGGGATCATCAGAATCCAGGCCGCCAGACCCCAAATTCCCAACAGCGCCAGCAGTATATGCAGCCCGTGATTTTCCAGCAGAGCGCTGACGCGCAGCAGGAACAGCGTGAAGGCCGGGAGCTCCGCTCCTGACAGCAGGTCCGCAAATTTTGGCAGCACAGTGGTCAGCATAAACGCCGTGGACAGCAGCGTAACCGTCAACAGTATGATGGGATAGGTCATGGCGCTCTTGATTTTCTTGCGAAGCTTTGCTTCACGGCTGTAATGCCCGGCCATCTTATCCATCACGCGGTCCAGTGAACCGTTGAGTTCTCCGGTGGCGGCCATATGTACCAGCAGCTCGGGAAATACTCCGTTCATCTCAGCCATGGCCTCGGACAAGGTGCGGCCTTTCTGCACCGTCTCGTTGAGACGGGCCAGCGCCTTTCTCAGAAAGCGGTCGCTGGTTGAACTGCCGCAGACGGAAAGCGCCCTGGACACCGGCACTCCCGCTCCCAGCATAGTGGACATCTGACGGCAGAAAGGCGGAATGGCGTCGTACTTTACCTTGCCGGAAGTACAACGGCCGTCCTCCGCCTCTATTCTGTAATATTCATAACAATAAAGTTCCTTCCGGTGAAGCAGCTCCAAAAACGACTGCTCGTCCGCAGCCTCCAGTGTACCCGTACACCTGGTGCCATTCATCCGGCGCGCTTTATAGCGATAATGTGCCATTTCACTACCTTCTCTTATGTTGCCGCGCAGACGTACAAAAAAGGCCTTATCCGATAGATTCTGATCAGATAAAGCCGCTCGACTGCGATGATCTTATGGCCGATTGCAAGGCCGGTTCAACGGAATTGGTTCTGTGCCGGCTCATAGCAATAACCGATACCGGAAAGTGTGGAAACAATATCCGTTTTCTGCACGCCTGCAGAACGGCAAAACTCATCAAGCGAGCCATAATGATCTCTCAACTGCGTATTCACATAACTCAATAATATAACCGGATCTTTCGGCATTGTACCCATGGTCTGTCCTCTTCCTCCATCACTGCAAAATCATCCGGCCCGGACGCAGTCCGGAATCCGGCTCACAATATTATTATCGCTTAAATTTTTTATTGTCAAGTCCTCATTCCCAAATTCGCTTATTTTTTACAAATTTATGCTGTTTTCCACGCAAAAAGGGCGCAGGATAAGCCCCCTGCGTCCCTTTTATCTGCGAGTCCCAAATATTTACATATCATTCCACATAGGCGATCAGACGGTCCTGGTTCTCGGACACGTCCACCACAATGGTATTGCCAGCGCGGACGCCGTCCCGCAGAATGATCTTGGCGGCCAGCGTCTCCACATGCTTCTGCAGATAGCGCTTCAGCGGGCGGGCTCCGTACACCGGATCGTAGCCGCGCTCGATCACAAATTCCTTGGCCTGGGCGGTCAGATCAATTGTCAGCTCCTTGTCCGCCAGACGTTTGTTCAGATCCGCCACGCACAGGTCCACAATACCGCCAATATTCTCCCTGGTCAAAGGCTTGAACAGGATCACCTCGTCCAGACGGTTTAAGAACTCCGGACGGAAATGCGCCCGCAGGTCGTTCATCACCGCAGTCTCGGCCTCCGGCCGGATGCGGCCGTCCTCGCCGATGCCCTCTAACAGATACTGGGAACCGATGTTGGACGTCAGGATGATAATGGTGTTTTTAAAGTCCACGGTACGGCCCTGGGAATCGGTGATCCGCCCGTCGTCCAGCACCTGGAGCAGCACGTTGAATACATCCGGATGTGCCTTCTCCACCTCGTCGAACAGCACCACGGAGTACGGTTTGCGCCGCACGGCCTCGGTCAGCTGTCCGCCCTCGTCGTAGCCCACATATCCCGGAGGCGCCCCGATCAGACGGGCCACGGAATGTTTCTCCATGTATTCGCTCATATCGATCCGGACCATGTTGCCCTCGTCGTCGAACAGGGCTTCCGCCAGCGCCTTAGCCAGCTCGGTCTTGCCCACGCCGGTGGGGCCTAAGAACAGGAAGGAGCCGATGGGCTTGGTGGGGTCCTTGATGCCCGCCTTGGACCGGATGATAGCCTCGGTCACCTTCTCCACGCCCTCCTCCTGGCCGATCACGCGCTTGTGCAGCAGCTCGTCTAAGTGCAGGGTCTTGCTGCGCTCGCTCTCCGTCAGCTTCGCCACCGGGATTCCGGTCCAGCGAGAGATAATCCGGGCGATCTCGTCCTCGGTCACGCTCTCGCGCACCAGGCTCAAATCCTCGTTCCTCACCCGCTCTTCCTCCTCCGCCAGCTCCTTTTGCAGCTGGGGAAGCTTGCCGTACTGAAGCTCGGCTGCCTTATTCAGGTCGTACTTCTGTTGGGCGTCCTGAATCTGGCGGTTCACAGACTCGATCTCCTCGCGCAGGGTGGAAAGGTGGTCCACACTGGCCTTCTCGTTCTCCCACTGGGCTTTCCGGGCCGCAAACTCGTCGTGCAGCTCCGCCAGCTCCTTCTGCAAATCCGCCAGGCGGTCCTGGCTCAGATGATCCGTTTCCTTCTTTAACGCCGCCTCCTCGATCTCCATCTGCATGATCTTGCGGGACATTTCGTCCAGCTCGGCCGGCAGGGTGTCCAGCTCGGTCTTGATCATGGCGCAGGCCTCGTCCACCAGGTCGATGGCCTTATCCGGCAGGAACCGGTCGGTGATATAGCGATCGGACAGGGTGGCCGCGCTCACCAGGGCGGAGTCCGTGATCTTCACGCCGTGGAACACCTCGTAGCGCTCCTTTAAGCCCCGGAGAATGGAGATGGTGTCCTCCACCGTGGGCTCATCCACCATCACCGGCTGGAACCGGCGCTCCAGCGCCGCGTCCTTCTCAATGTACTTGCGGTACTCGTTCAGCGTGGTCGCGCCGATACAGTGCAGCTCGCCTCTGGCCAGCATGGGCTTTAACATATTGCCCGCGTCCATTGAGCCCTCGGTCTTACCCGCGCCCACGATGGTGTGCAGCTCATCGATAAACAGGATAATCTGCCCATCGCTCTTCTTAACTTCCTCCAAAACGGCTTTGAGGCGCTCCTCGAACTCGCCCCTGTACTTGGCGCCCGCCACCAGCGAGCCCATATCCAGAGCGAACAGCTTCTTGTCCTTCAGCCCGTCGGGCACATCGCCCCGCACAATACGCTGGGCCAGGCCCTCCACCACAGCGGTCTTGCCCACGCCGGGTTCGCCGATCAGCACCGGGTTGTTCTTGGTCTTACGGGAGAGGATGCGGACCACATTGCGAATTTCGCCGTCGCGGCCGATCACGGGATCCAGCTTCTGATCCCGCGCCCGCTCCACCAGGTCGTACCCGTACTTGGTCAGGGTGTCGTAGGTGGCCTCCGGGTTGTCGCTCACCACCCGCTGGTTTCCACGCACGGTGGACAGCGCCTGCAGAAATGTCTCCCGTGTGATATTGTACATCTTGAACAGGTCCTTGACCGCTTTGCCGGGATGCCTGATCAGCGCCAAAAACAGGTGTTCCACGGAAACATACTCGTCGCCCATGGACTTGGCCTCGTCCTCCGCGTTGATCAGCACCTTGTTCAGGTCGTTGCTGATGTAGAGCTGGCCGCCCCCGCTGACCTTCGGCAGCCTCTCCAGGGCCTGCTTCGCCTCATTCTTCAGCATATCGCCCTGAATCCCCATCTTGGTCACCAGCTTTAAAATCAGGCTGTCATCCAGGGTGAGCAGGGCGTACAGAAGGTGCTCCTGGTCGATCTGCTGGTTCCCGTACTCGTAAGCCAGCTTCTCACAGTTCTGCACCGCCTCCATCGATTTTTGCGTAAATTTATTAATGTTCATCACTCATTCCTCCTCTGTGCGGAATCGTGTTCTTGTTTCTTTGTTCTAGTCGTACTATAACACGCTTTATTAGCACTGTCAAGAGGTGAGTGCTAATTTTTTTATATATTTCATCAAATTATAGATTTTCATATTTATATTAGATTTTCTAATGTATAAAATGAGACGCGTCCGTTCACTCCTGACCCGCGGGGTGGTAAAATAGGGGCGGACTTTTGAAAAACAGGGAGAAAAAAGATTATGAAGAGCAATCGAGACTGGTATCTGCAAGGGGCCCACGACGGCATCCCCATCGCCCTGGGTTACCTTGCTGTTTCCTTTACCTTGGGCATCGCCGCCAGAAATGTGGGGATGGGGGCTTTCCCCGCGTCGCTGATGTCTGTCACCAACCTTACCTCCGCCGGACAGTTCGCCGCCTTGGGGCTGATCACCGCCGGCGCCTCCTACACGGAGATGGCGGGCGCGCAGCTGGTCATCAACCTGCGGTATTTCCTGATGTCATGCGCCCTTTCCCAGAAATTGGACTCCAGTACGCATTTTTTCCACCGGCTCCTAGTGGCATACGGGGTGACGGACGAGATTTTCGGCATCTCCATCGGCGCCGGAAAGAAGCTGAATCCGTATTACGCCTACGGCGCGGTCAGCGTGGCCGCTCCCGGGTGGACGTTTGGCACGTTTTTGGGCGTTGTCTCGGGAAACGTCCTTCCGGCCAGGGTGCTCAGCGCTCTCAACGTGGCGCTCTACGGCATGTTCATCGCCGTGATCGTGCCGCCCGCCCGCAAGCAGAAGGTTTTAGCCGGGCTGATCGCGGCGTCCATGGCGGCCAGCCTGCTGTTCACCTGCCTACCGGTGGTCAGCCAAATCTCGTCCGGCATGCGCATCATCATCCTGACCGTGCTGATCGCCGGTGCCGGGGCAATCCTGTTCCCGGTGGAGGATTCATCTGAAAAGGAGGAAATCCATGAAGCATAACGTGTATGTTTACATATTGGTTATGGCGGCCGTCACCTATTTAATCCGCGTGCTGCCGCTGACGCTGATCCGCAAGCCCATAAAGAACCGCACCATCCGTTCTTTCCTCTACTATGTGCCTTATGTGACGCTGGCGGTCATGACCTTCCCCTCCATCCTCACAGCCACATCCAGCCCTGTCTCCGCCATGGCCGGCTTCCTGGCCGCCCTGGCGCTGGCCTACCGCGGCGCCGGGCTCTTCGGTGTTGCCTGCGGGTCCTGCGGACTGGTGTTTTTGCTGGAGCTGTTCCTGTAGGGCCCGTCCAACCGCCGCACTCTGACAACTGCGCGGCGCGCTTTTCGGGAAACTCGCCTATCACGGTCTTTGCGCCGCTCCGGCCGGAGCGGCGCTTTGGAGCTGCTAGCGTGGGACTGCGCGGCGCAGTCTTATTTTCGGGCGGATCCGTCACGGATAGACAGTCAACTGCCCGTTTTGCATCTGATAGCGCAGGATGCGCTGGCCCTGGGAACCGGCGTCCGGCAGCGCGGAAACGGACTCATGGGCTTTGTCCGGCGAGGAGGCAGTAATCTGCTGCTCATAGTAAAATGAGGTGACGGCGCCGATGCCGAGCAGGACAAGCACCGCCCAGAACAGCGCATTTTCCGTCATGCGCCCCAACAGCCGCCCTCTGCGCGGTCTTGGCGCCAAAATGTCGGTGGGTATCATCATAAGGGTATCTCCGTCCATATCGATCCTTTTTACAGCTTATGGAGTTTTTTGTCCAATTATGCGGGGATCGGGACCGCGGCGGCAATCGCGGACGCCCCCAGGACTGCCGGTATAGAGGACAAAAATGCGGCCGGGAACCTGTGATCTGGTTCCCGGCCGCATTAAACTTCCCTAAGTTTGTATTTCCTTACTGTAAACCGGTGGCTACGATGGTCCGCCCGGTCAGTGTGCCCTCGTAGCTGACGGTCGCGGTATCGCCCTCCGCCAGGCCGTCAAACATGCCATCCTCGCCCACAAAGGTAAAGATGCTCTTATCTTTGTCGGATGTCTCCAGCACCACGGTATTGCTGTTGACCTGCAGCACCTTTCCGGTCAAGGTGTAGATATCCGCATCTGCCGAATCGCTGGCGTCCTCGGTCACGATCCGGGTTGCCATGGCCGGCTCCTCCTCGTCCTCGGGATCTCCATAATAAGTGATCTCCGCTTCCACGCCTGCCTTGATGCCGCCCTTTGTCACCTGCTGAGCGATCGTGGTGTCAAAGGTGTAGGTTCCGTCCTCTGTTTTCACAGTCATGGTCTTGCCGTCCACCTTCTCAATGGTGCCGTTGGCCACCGGATCCTCCTCGGCGGCAGCGGCCTCCTCGGCTTCCTCGGCAGCAGAGGTTACAATATCGATAAATACGGCCTGATTCTCGCCGTCGGACAGCTCGCCGTAATAGGTGACCTCCACCTCGTCGCCGACTCCCAGCTTCTTGTCATCGGAAAATTCCGCATCCGCGTATGTAAACTTTGCCTGTTTTCCTTCGTCGTCCTCAACCGTCACAATCTTGTCGGTGAGTTCCTTCACATATCCGTAAAAATACTCCTCCTCCTGATCGGATTCGGACGCAGCCGCGGCGGTCGTCTCTGCTGCGGTGGTCTGAGCCGCAGTGGTCTCTTCCGCCTTCTTGGAAGAACAAGCGGTCATTCCCAGGGCCAGGGCCAAAACTGCAATGGCTAAATAATGTTTTTTCATAATTCAGTATCTCCTCTTTGTTATTTTGCTTCTCACAAAATACTCCTCAGTTACCCGCGCCGAAATCACCCCCGGCGCGGATACATGATACATATTACTACGAAACCCCGGCGATTGCTATGTCTTTTTCTTTAATTTTTTTTAAAATCCTTCTAAACTGAAGCTCAGTGCAGCGCGCCCATACGGCCGATGGCCTTTGTCACCAGTTCCCGGAATCTGGGGGCCACCCGATCGGCCGTCTCCTGGACCTCCTTGTGGCTGAGGGGCTGATCGGTCATGCCGCAGGCCAGATTTGATATGCAGGAAATCCCGCAGATTTTCATGCCCATGTGGTTTGCCGCCACAGCCTCGCAGGCCGTGCTCATGCCGCAGGCGTCGCCGCCCAGGATCCGGCACATCCGCACCTCCTGTGGACTCTCATAGGCTGGGCCGGTGAACTGCACATAGACGCCCTCCCTCAGAGGGATGTTAAGCTCAGCGGCGCATTCCCGGATCAGGCCGCACAGATCCTCGTCGTAAATATGGCTCATATCCGGGAACCTGGGGCCCAACTCGTCCAAATTGGGGCCGATCAGCGGGGACGGCACCAGGCTGGAAATCTGATCCCGGATCAGCATAAAATCTCCCGCCGCGAACTCAAAATTCACGCCGCCGGACGCATTGGTTAAAAACAGGATTTCGGCTCCCATCAGTTTCATCAGCCGGATGGGAAGCACCACATCCGTCATCGGGTACCCCTCATAGTAGTGAACGCGGCCCTGCATCAGCACCGCCGGAACCCCCTCAATGTGGCTGAACAAAAAACGGCCCTTATGCCCGGGCACTGTGGAAACCGGGAAGCCCTGGATCTCATGATAGTCGATGGAAGCCTCAACCTGGATATGGTCCCCATAATCCCCCAAGCCTGATCCCAGCACCAGCGCCACCTTGGGCACAAACGGGATTCTGTCCTTTACGCTGTCATAACAGCGCAGCAGTTTATCATAAACCGGATTCATAAAGATCACTCCTTTCTCTCAGGGCACTCGCGGCCCGTCACCGCCATTTTACCACATATGCCCCCGGCGGCTCAAGCCCCGTTGAGATCAATTTGGTGTCTGTGCTTCGGCCGTACAGGCTAGGCACGGTATCTGCCCTTTGCCCGGATTTGCGGATTTCGGAGCGGATGGGACTTTTTATTTTTTTGGTATACCGACGTTAGCAGGCAGCCTTTCTGTATGTCTTACCGGCATTTCGGGCATCGAGGGCTATGCCTTTTACACGGCTTTCCGGTATTCCCGCCACTGGGTTCTATGCTTTCCGCACGTCTCGCCGGCATTTCGGCCGCCGGCCCCTATTCCTGTCGCACGCCTCACCAGCATTCCGGTCGCCGGCCCCCTATTCCTGTCGCACGCCTCACCAGCATTTCGGCTGCCGGCCCCCTATTCCTGTCGCACGTCTCACTAGCATTCCGGCTGCCGGCCCCCTATTCCTGTCGCACGTCTCTCAGGTACTCCGGCGGCATTTTTCGCGCGTTTTTCCTTCTCTCTCCTCCCGCCTCCATGCGGCCAGCAATATGATGGTCCCCAGCAGAATCGCAAACAGACCTGCCGCTATGGTCACCACCACGCCGCTGCGAATCCAATACCAGATTTTTTCGCCTGTATTCTTTTCCGGAGGAATCTCCAGCTCCGCCGCGGTCTCGCCCACAACGGGCACGGTTGGGTCCACAGCGGGGGAATCCAGCCGGTATAACGTATTCAGACGATAGCTGTCCGGAACAGGCTGGGAAATCCGTCCTGCGTAGACCACCCGGTAATCCGCCACCCGCTTTTTCCCCACGGCCAGCGCGTTCCGGCATACCTCCCCGCTCTCGTCTGTATAAGGCTCGCCGTTCCAGTGCATATCCTCCACCAAATAGTCACTGTCCTTAAGCCCCAGTATCCGCAGCAATTCTTGTCTGTACTCCCCGGCCGGCGGGAACTGTTCCCCGGCTTCAATGGTTATTTCTCCCAGCTCATATTGTTCGGCCCCATAGGCATGGAATGTGACCGGAATGGAAAAGTCATCGGACCAAGTCTCCTCCAGCACGGTTTTCTCCGTCATTTCCAGCCTTCCCCGGGTGACCTCACCATCCTGCTCCTCCTGCACCGTAATCTGCCATGGAATCACCTGAACACCCTCCACCGACCGGTATACCATCTCCTTCTTCGCCTCCCGGCTGGTTGTCCCGCCGGGAATGCACTCCACATTCCAATCCGCCAGACGGTAACGGCCGCCCGCCTCATCCGTATAATATTCCGGCGGCTTCACAAAGACCTCACGCTCCTGAGCGGTCATAATGGTAGTTTGTCTGATTATCTTTTGCGTGTTCTGATTTTGGATTTCGGCCAAGCTTTCTTTCTGATCTCCGCTCTGATTTTCAGGCCGTGTTTCACCAGAATTTTCAGTTTTACTTCCGCTGCTTTGCGCAAAGGACGTCCCCGCCGCCGGACGGCTCACTGTCAGCGCCGTCAGCAACAGCGTGCAAAATACTGCCATTTTCCCAAGCCTTCTCCTCATAATCCCGCCTCCTCTTTGCACATGGCCGCACGGACAACCAGCCTTTGGCCTTCTCCGTGACAGGTGATCAGCGTCAGCTTTTTTACTTCCATTAGGCGATCCCCGGACGGGTCCCGCTCCGCCCGCTCTTCTTCATCCTGCCGTTCAAATCGTTCAAGCACCCTCTCATGTTCGCGTTCCGGCAGCGTGCCCTCTCCCATGACAGCGCACGTCTCCACCAGGTAGCTGCTCCAAGCTCCGCGGTCATAAATATAGATACTCCGATGCTCCGCCCGGAACTCCTCATCTATATAATGCTTCAAATCGGCAAACATTGTGCCGTCCTTCATATTGTGGCCGTATACCAGCGTCTCCGGCCCGATAAACGGTTCCTCGCTGCAGTCGGCAAAAATGCTGCCGCATATACCCTTATTCCCGTCAAATCTGTGGCTGAGATAAAATTGATTATCGCAGTGGCGCGCCACCGGATAATTGATGCGCGTACCCGGTATATAAATCCAGAAACAGTATTCCGGGTTCATCTCCCGCAGGGGTTCTTCCAGAATATGTGGCAGAGAAACACTGTCCTCCCCCTGGGTCCCGGCCTCTTTCCGCCGTCTCACTCCCTGAATTGCCGCGGACCGGGCCGGGTTCCTGTGCACCGCACTTTCCCCGGAAACGGCGTTGGCCAGGCCTCTGACCGCCTCGTAGGTCTCCTGCCCCTTCCGGTAATCGCATTCCGCCCGGACGGCCGCCGCGCAGAAAATAATCAGGCCTGCGGAAAAAAGAACCGCCAGAACTCCCGGAATATACTGTACAGCGCCATGCCTTGCGCCCTCTTTTGACATGTAATCCTCCTCCCTCATCCCGGACCGCTCATAGACAGCCGTATATTCCAATATCCGGCGGCCCGTGTCGGCATCAGGAGGTATTTCCTGTTCCGTCCCCCACGCCCGGCCCGGTTCCAATTCCGTGTAAACCGCCTGAATCTGCTGTCCGTCCAGAGGGCGCAGCGCTGCCGTCCCTCCATATATTGCTTCGCAATCCCGTACCAGACGCTTTCCCCTGGCAGCCAGGCGCCTGTTCAGCGTGCCGCCCGCCTCATATGCAGGCCCATCCCAGCTGATTTCCGTAATCTGAAAGCTGTCGGCGGATAACCCAAGAGATTCGACCAGCGCCGGCCCCAGATCCGGTGGCAATTCCTCCCCGCACACCTCAACCAGCGTATTTCCCAGCAGAAAAAGCCCGGCGCCGCAGTCCTCAGCGACCGCCCTCAGATACAGGCCGTCTACCCATCGCTCATTGAAAAATCGACTGCTCAGAATCGGCATGATCGCGCTGCTCAAAGCTCCCGTCACCGGATCGTTCACCTCCAGCCTGGCGGTCTCAGGCGCGGTCTCCTCCGCCCCCATGCCCTGATACGTGATCTGCTTTTTCACCTCCACCGTCCTGTCTCCGATTTGGGCCGGTATCGTTTCGTAGCTCTTTAGCCCATACCGTCCGTCCCCCTCTGTGATCACCGCAGCCGGAATATGGTTTTTTGGGGAATCCGAGAACGGTTCGGTCAGTATTGTTTTGATTTTGCCGCAGCTTGTGCCCGGCAAGCCGGTGATTATTTTTTGTTCCACACGGCTGCGGACGTACACCTGGCCGTTCACTATTTTGTCAGGAGCGAATTCCGGGCACCGGATTCCGAGCCGGGGATCATCGGAATCGCCTACGCTTTCTGCTCCTGCTCCCTCCACGGCCTCCGCCCGAATGTCCAACCAAAGCCGCTCCCCGGCCATAACCGGTGACAAAGCTGTTGGCAAGAGGAACAGGAGGGCGGTGATTAGAAAACATCTGGAAAGAATGCGGAAAAGCTGCCTGGGAAATGTGTTTATAGCCAACATCCATTTTCCAAACGCATCGCGGAATCGGTTACAGCCGTAACCGCTTGCCGGGCTGCCTTCAAGTTCACCATCGGTGATATTGCCCGGATTATCCCAGCCGCCGCCGTAATCACCTCCCGGGGAGCCTTGACGTTCACCCGCGGAGACATTGCTCAGACTATCCCCGCAACTGCCGCCGTAACCGCTTTCCGGGCTGCCTCCACGTTCACCCGCAGTGCCACTGCCCGGATTATCCCCGTACTTTCCACCGTAACCACCTCCAAGGCCGCCTCCCGGGCCGTCTCCCCCTGAGCTTTCTCCTCCAGGGCCTTTCGGCCCCTTTCCGTCTCCGTCTCTTCCTTTCCTTCTCCACAACGCGGCTCCGACGGACGCTACAATGCCTATCGCGCAGACCAGGATCCCCGCCGCAATCCATCCCAGAGGCGTATCGTCCCCTGTCCTGACAAGTCCCGGCCCTTCGCGTTTAAACCGCAGCTTACCGTCCCCGCTCAGTGCCGCCTTATAGTATGCGGTGATTCGGCCGATTTTTTTGGCCGCCCGGAAGTTGTATACACTGGTGCTTCCCTCCACGGTTCCATCGGGTCTCACGGTAAACTCCAACTGCATATCGGTATTCACATAGCCGTCAGGCGCCGATACCTCCTCCAACTGATACCGTCCGGGGCCGGCCGGCCAAAACACAGACAGGCCGTCTATGTCCGTCTCCGCCTTAAACAGGATGTTTCCGCTATCCGGCTCCCTCACTTGCAGCGTTGCGCCCAAAATCCCCTGTCCTGTCGCACCGTCCAGCTTGCGCAGCGGCACCTCCAGCCGCTTGTCCGTTATCTCATATACGCCTTTTTCAACCACTCCGCCGAGAACCGTAAAGCTGAATACCTGGCTGTTCAGCGCATATCCCGCCGGCGCTTTTGTCTCCTGGAACGTATAGGTGCCGTCCGCAGGCTTTTTTATCCTGAACACGCCGTTGCTGTCGCTGACCGATATTCCCTGTATAGACCCGTCCTGATTAAAAAATGTAAACTGCGCTCCTTGCAGCGCGGTCCCATTTATGTCAACCTTCCGAAAGCTGACAAACTCCTCCCTGGGGGTGTCCGGGCTCCCGCCGCCTCCCCCGGAACTCTTCTTATAGTTTGCATATTGAAACACCTGAATTTGGTTTCCTTCACGGACAACGATCTCCTGGTCATCTCCCCTCCGGTATCCGGGCGGCGCTTCCAGTTCTCGGATCAGATAAGCGCCCGCGGAAAGACCGTAAATCCGGTGCGGCCCCTCCGTACCCGACGTCCACTCGTCCACCGCCTGGCCATCGGATTTGCGGATCAGGGCAAGCTTCGCTCCCGCCAGAAGCGTTTGTGAAGCACCCACGGTTTTCTCAATATCCACCGATGTGGTGTCATTGGGCATAACCAGATGGAGAACCTGCGTCATCCCGTCCTCAATCGTGAACAAAATCGGTTCAGCCAAAATTTGGTACCCCTCCCCCGGCGTCCTGGTCTCCGACAGGCGGTAAGCTCCGGCTGCCAATCCCTTACTGTAGTGGGATTGCCTGGTGCTCACCCATCGGTCCACAACCTCCCATTTGCTGGCCTCCGGTGACTGTGGATCGCCCGCGCGCTCAATTTGCAGTTCAGCTCCTTCCAGCATCTCGCCGGTATCCCGGATCACCTTGTCCACCTTTACCCGGTTGGAATCGTTGGCAGGCCGGTATTCAACCGTCAGAACCGGCGTACTGTCGTCCTGATACTGAAACTGGAACTCATAGGCCGGCAGCGTCAGCATATGGCCAGGAGCCGCTTTCGTCTCTGTGCAAAGGTACGTGTAGGGCGCAAATTCTCCCTGGCCGTCCAGATAACCGATGGGCTGCGCCGGGAATTTCGCTGTTCCCTGCTTGTCCGTCACCACAGCGCCGCAATCATTTCCCAACGTCATATTGGTCAGATGAAACTCTGCCCCCTCCAACAGCAGCGCCGGGTTATCCGCATCGGTTTTAATTACCCGCAGCTCGCCCACGGGTATCTCGTCAATCATCTCCACCCGCTGTACTTCCTCAGTGTCCTCCACCGTAAACGGGATGCGGACCGACTGGAGAAATCCGTAGGGTGTTGTCTCTTCCACCAAGATGTAATCCCCCTCCGGAATATAGCGGATCACGTGAGGTTTTAAATCCCCGGCCGTAAATCCATCCGGCACGTCCCCGGCCTCCAGCTCCTCCGCCGTATATGTCCCGTCCGCCCCCGAAATCCAGCGCAAAGTCGTCTCCTCATATGCGCCGTTCTCGCCGGGCCGGCGGATTACAAAGGGGTGTTCGGACAAGTTTCCCTGGCCGTCCGTCTGATAGACAGCCATTTTCGCCCCCTTTACCTCCTTTCCTCCTGTTATATTGACCTTGGACACCTCCAGCGTCAGCGGCCGGTCTTTCATCTCAAACGCCTGAATCTCGGATAAGTGGCCGGTATCCCGGACAGACAAAAGCAGCGGCGGCGCCGTGGCGTATCCGGCCGGATTTTCGGATTCCACCAGTACGTAATGCCCTACCGGGAGATACTCGATCCGGGTCGTCCCGTTCTCCGTATAGTAATAACGGCCCTGCAAGGTATTGGGAACCGGCCGGTAACTATAATCGTATTTCATGATCGGATGATTTCCCGCCGCATCCCCTGTCGGCCTGCCGGTAGCCGCAATCTCCTGACCGTCCCGGTAGGTCGCGGCGCGGAATGTGAAAATTTTGTCCTCCGGATTGTAGGCGGGCTTTCCCTCCCCATCCATCAGAGGGACTCCCTCCTGATCCAGCAGGGCGGGATAGAGGGTCAGGAAGGCCGCGCTGTCCCCGTAAAGCACTTCCTTGCGCTCCGGGTCGTATTTGCGGATATCCACAGATGTGAAGTCGTCCTCCATCCGGTAGGTCTGCACATTTCCCGTCTCCCGCACATCGATGGACATGGCCATGGTTTGTACATATCCCTGGTCATAGGGGCACACCGTCTCCTCCAAAACGTACGGGCCAACCGGAACATGGTCGATCCAGTGCGGTCCAACCGTGGGAATGCGCTCCCCTGCTGCGTTGAGCTTCGGATTGCCTTTGTCGTCGCATTCATATCCGCTGGTCCAGCGGGCAAAGGTCTCCCCTTTGATATAATTTCCCTCCTCATCCGTAACGGGCTTGCCCTCAGGGTCTGCCGCGGCGCGGTAGAGGGTCATCTCCGCACCCTGGATTTCCCGCTGGGTCCTCACATCCACTTTGGAGAATGCCGTCCTGGTAAATTCATTGGAGAGAAAATATTTCTGCACCTCCTCCGTATCACTGACAATCAATCCCATGTACCTGGGCTGGATATAGCCCTGATCATACGGCACCTGTTCCTCCTGTAAAATATAAGCGCCGAAGGGAAGGCGGGCAATCTCGTGGACCGCCCCCGATGTCTCCGGCGTCCCGTCCGAGCCTGTGCTGCTGTCCGTGGTCCATCGCTCCTCCTTGAACGTCACAGAGCCGTCTTTATAGAATACCGGAAGTCCGTTTTCATCGTCCTCCGTAACCTTCTCCGAGTACAGCGTTTCCGCGTCTCCATCCCGTTTTACCTGAATGGAGCGCACCAGCTCCTTCCGCCCCAGCTCATCCGCCGTGTACGCAATGATCCTGCCGTAATCGTCATACACGTAAGCCATGCCCGTCACAGGGTCCGCGCGGCAAATCTCATTGCCGCGGCTGTCAAGCACCGCCAATTCACCGGTCTCAGCGTAATATCTGGTCTCCACAGCCTGCAAATCATAGAAATACAGATTAACGGGATCATTATCCGTGTCCACCGCATCCCAAATATCCAGCCCGCCAGGACCGGAGTCCGCCCCGGTAACCCGAATCTCCTTGTGGGTCCCGGTATTCCGGTCTAAGATACGCGCTACTTTTCCGTCCCGCCAGACCGCCGTCACCCCCTTGTATTCATTTTTTCCTGTTTTTTCCAATTCGATCCCTCGGTAGAGCGCCAGCCCGGCGCCGGCAACCGGTACGCCAAAGCGGATGCCCTTGCCGGTAAAAGTGCCGTCCAGTCCGTACAACGGTTTGACATGATCCAGGGCCTTCAGTTCCATCTCTGTGCCCGCTATGATCTGCTCGGAATATTCATCGCAGGCCTTTGTCACGCGGCCAAACCACTCCTCTGTTTCCGGGTCATATGAGATATCGCGCACATCTCCCCGCTCCTCAAGGTATTCCTTTCTGCCGCGAACCTCATAGATCAGGTGATCGCCCGCATCGTTCACCGCAATCTGGTGATCAAATCCTCCGCTGGCCTCCGTTCGGCCCTGAACGTCCTTTGCCGACAGGCCGTTTTCATTTCCCACCAGCGAATCGCCGTCCTCCACCTTGTAAATCTCGACTCTGCCCGGGTAATCCTCCACTTTAATCTGGCTGACGGTTTCCACGTCAAACTTATCCGCCTCCCCGTGTATGGGAACCGCATATTGATACTGCCGCGCCAAAACCCGGTCCCAGCCGTCCGTGGTTCCATTGGGATGGCGTTTTTCTGTATAATAATGCACGCTGTCCCCATACACCTCAAATGCCACGGGGCGGCTTTTTGTATACCCCTCAGGCGCCTGAATTTCCACCAGTACATACGCACCCGCCCCCAGCGGTTCGCAAGTCTCGATATATCCCACCTTCTCCTTGCGGATCGCACCGTCAACCGCGACCTCCCGCAGAGTAGAGTATGCTTTAAAGATTCCGATCTCAGCTCCATCCATATCCTTCTGCCGGATCAGCTGCGTCTCGTCATACAGTGGGATCCCCTCCCTGTCCAGATGAATGGGCAGGTCGTCTCCGCTCCCATTGGACTGTCCTACTCTGGGGTAGAGTACCGGCCGGCCGGCTGCGTCCACCACCCGGTCGCCATGTACATCCACAGCCTCGCCGAACAGCACCTTCCCGCTGCCGCCCGCGGTATCTGCCCCTGTTTTTTCCACGTCCCGCTTGGCAGCATAAATGCGAAACAGCGCGCCGGAATGAATTATATTCTCCCCGGTCTGCCCATCCAGCTTCTCAATGCGCAGCCTGGAGGAGGCGTACTTGTTCTCGAAATCCTCCGCCGCGTACGCCACATAATTAAAGTCCGCCCCGCTACCCGACGGCGTCAGCGTTTCTATATTTCCGGTATCCGGGTTAACCCGATCCACCACGGGTTCCAGGATTGTCCAGGGAACCAGCATGGCCGCGTACTTTCCGTCTACGGCTGTATTCACCCCGGTCATAGCCGCCACATTGTCCCGGACCTCCATCTCTCCGCTGTCCGTCTCTCTTCCGCCATAGACAACGCCGTTCACGATCCCCGCAATTTCACTGCGTGATACAGCGCTTCCCCGGGGTGTGCCAGAGGCCTCATCCGGCTTCAAACCGTATTTCCAGACCAGGAAATCCCCGTCCGCCCTGTGGGCCTTTATCACATGATTTTCTTCGTTAAAACGGATTTTGTATTTGCGGATCAGGTCCTCCGGCCGATCTTTACTGTTGTAAATAAAAAATGGATTTCCGGCCCCGCCGTCCAAAACCGTCTCGCCGGTATTTTGGTCCATTGCGATATCCGGCGCAAAGGGCAGCGTGATCTCCTTGGGATAATCCCGCTGGTAGTGCCGGTTGGCCAGCTCGTATTCCAGCCCCAACGGGGTCTGCTCCACAATCACGTACGTGCCGTAGGGCAGCATAACCGAGCTGTTGTAATAATCGTCCTTTCCATTTTTTGTGCTGCACTGCAGCGTTGTCCTGTCGTGGTCAGCGCCGCCGTCAGGATCACTGTCCCACAAAATCGCCAGCTTTTCCTCCATCCCCTGAAACGCGGCCAGATAGTCCGCAGCCTCTCGTTTCGCCCGTTCCAGCGCGCGGCTGTATGCGATGTCGCTGCCAAGCCCCGGCTCGGCCTCAAGTAACTCCCGTTTATATCCCGCCACGTCAAAATAGGTGACGGCAAACTGTTCCGCTGCAAAATCCTTTTGTGAACCGCCCCCGCTTCTGACAGCCTCCAGGGCAGCAAAAAACTTACGGTAATCATATGTCCCATCCGCTTTTTTCTCCAAAAGCTGCCGCCCCCGCCCGTCCTTTGGCGGGGCAAAAACAGTCTGGACCCTGCCTTTTAGTTCAGGATCATACAAATCCTCCGACACGATTTTGCCGTCCTCATCCACATAGATTGCTTCCAGATTCCGCTTTAAGTACAATTTAAACTTAAACTGGCTTAACTGTTTAACTCCATTCCCGCCCGTCACGCCGAACAGGCCCAGCAATACGGTCAACGGGTCATTGTGCCGGGAGCCGTATGTGTTCACCTTGTCGTAGGATGCCTGGGAAATGTCTTTGGTTATCCGAACCGGCTGTTTGATCACACGCTCCAGCACCTGCAGCGGCTTTTCCCTGGTTCCGCCATCCTGGTATACCGCAAGCTGTCCCGGATATACCAGCGCCTTTGTCACAATGTAGCTCCCCGCGTCAAACGCGGGAACAGACGCAACGGCCGACACCCCGGCTCCCGCCGCCTCCACCAGATAGCGGTTGTACGGCCTCCATTCTCCTTCGTAATCAATGCCGGTCTGCTGCGTCACCGCCCGATACCGGGTGTACTCCGGAGTAGCGTCCCCATCCCAGTCAGTCTCATTTTCCACATGGATCGTGTAATATCCGGTAGCGGGATCGCGGACAGCGGCAATCTCTTCCCGGCTCTCCCGGTCCGACGCCTGTTCCGTCTCCGCGTACGTGTAGACGCGTTCCATCACCGGAACGGGCTGTCCGTCTGTCCCCAACAGTATTTCCCCCGGTTCATATACTTCATAGGAGGGTTGATAGACTCCCTCGATCAACGTCTCAATCTCATCCTCCAACGCTACCACCGTTCCCTCCGGTATCTCCCTCCTGTGCTTAACCGAAGCCGTCGTACCCCCGAGCGCGTACTCCCCCTTCTCATACTGGACCCAATAATGGCTGTCTCCCGCCCTACCTTCCACTGTCATTGCCTTGCGGATGCAGAGCTTCCGGTTCAGCGCGTCATAGAAGGCCGGGTACGCCTCATCTGTCTTGGAGTAGTCGTAGTAAAGGCGCGCGTACAGATCGCCATTCTCCTCATAAACCGAGTGCACGGCAGCGCTGTCCCATGTGTTGTGCTCTGTGAACCAGTCCAGAATCTCTGTTCCCGCCTCCGAGTTGGTGTTCCCGGCCAATTTCAGGTTAAACCAGGGCGGGCCGTCCTCTTCCCTCAACTCCCTGTACCCGGCCGCCCACAGCATCCCGTTTACTTCGTCCCGCAGATAATCGAAATCCCCTGTGGGCTCCTGCCACCGGGTGATGTCCTCCGGCTCAGCCTCCCCTCGCGGATATCCGCTTATACGAAAGCGGTAGCTCACTGTTTCTGCCTGGGGCTTTGAGTGGTCGGATAATTCCCGCACAACAGGGTTACCGTCGGCGTCGGTCTTGTACTCCCCGCCTCTGGCCGTCTGGTATACCGGATTGCCATGTTCATCCCGTTTCGGCTCCAACGTGCTGCCGGTAATCGTCTGAACCGTCTCCACGATCTGTTCTACCCCCATGCGGTAGAACCTGGTCCCTGCCGGGTAACCGGCAACCACCACGTCGTAGCCGTCCCCTGTCCTGTACGTTTCAACAATAAAGTCATTCCAAGATCCGTCCGCGTTCATGTCGTTGTAATCTGAGAGTCCCGCGCTGACCCGGGCGCTTCCGGCCTCCGCCACAACGCCGTTCCCACGGGCCTCCCTGTTCGTTTCCGCGGACAAAATCCCCTGCACCGACAGCTCATAGCCCTCTGAGCGGCTTAATTCTCTCACATAGTAGCTGCCCATAAGCAGAGGACGGCCAATCCACTGCCCTCCATTTTCAGCGGCGTAATCCGGATAGGAAATGGTCCCAAAACCGCAGCTTGACGATGTAATTGCAGCGCCGTTATACAGGTTCCAGGCTCCAGCAGCCCCTTCCGCCACAGCGAGATTGCCGTCAGGATCAAGACGTGTCCCCGGATTTTCGGTAAATACGAGAAAGGAGGCGTCTCCGTTCACATCTGTGGACGCCACTGCCACAAGGTCGTTTCTGCTGTAGACAACACCTGTTTTTCCATCTGGATGCTGTAAATCCTGAGCCGCAAACAGTCCGTACACAGCTCCCTCCAATGTGGCATCTCCCTGCGTTCTACCGTAACTGTGTTCCGGGTCGGACCGGTACAGGTCCAAATCCCGCTTATTGATGTGCAGTTCCCCTTCCGTCCGGTGATCCCACACTTTAAACGTATACAGCAGTCCAGACGGATCGCCGTATCCATCTGTCTCCATGCCGTCCAGATCATCGTCCGTAAAATCTGGGAAAGCGTCGGATATCTCCACATCTCTCCTTTGTCCCAGATACCCAAGCGCCAGCCGGACAAAGGCCGGTCCCCAGCTTTCAGGGATCAGGGAGCCCGCCTGCGCTTCCTCCTCATCCGGAACCGCCTCCGCAGCCGTGGCGGCTGCCATCCTAGGCTGTTCCACGCGCTTCCAGATATAGCGGTAGCTGCCGGGCACCGTGTCCTCCTCAATATCCTCCTCGTCCTCATCCCCCTCGTCAATTAAAATAGAGCGGTCCGCCTGACTTTTACTGGCAGTAACATCATCCGGTTCCCCGCGGTCGTTCCGGTCGGCGCTGCTTGCGCTGGCCGTCACAGTCTGCGGACGGATATCGTCTACCAGGCGCAGTTCCTCCAATTTCAACTTGGGAGCTGTCACGGCGAACACCAGGCGCTTTAGCTCCCTGTCGCTTATGGGTTGGGACCGGCTTTCTTCCGTCTCCGCCTCTGATTCCAAAACCCTGTTCATCTCCGCCAGCCTGGCGCTCCCCTCATTTTCAGCGGAAGAAACCGAGATAACCTCCACATTCTGATCATCGCTATGGCGGCCGTGAAGGATGTAGCCGGTCCGGGCTGTCTTTTCCTCCAGACTGTATAAATACTCTAAATGAATAAATTTTTTATACGTCTCATCGCGGTCCTCCAGCATCTCCTCCTGAGCAGAATAATCGTAATCGTGATTTTCTTCGTCCACATTTCCCACATGGAAATCGCAGGTTTCTTCGCACTGCTCCTGCTGAGCCATCCACAGTTCATGCAAACGCTCATTCTCCGCCTCCGCGGCCTCGATTTCCCCCTCATTGGTGCATTCCCCGGTCTCCTCGTCGTACTCCTCCTCGGGGATATCCACCCACTCCGGAGCCGGGTGGCCGGTACAGTACGTTTTACTGTACCGGTATGACCTTACATCCCGATGCTGCCCGCGCCCATTCTGGTCCGTGGTGATGGTATCACAGATATGGCGCTCCGACGGAAACGGTTCTAAGGCATTGTCGTAAAGGCATCCCCTCCGCCCGTCCGGACTGCCCTCCCTGTAGCGGTGCCCGCTCAACTGAGACCGGTCAAAATCCTCCCAAATATTAAACATGGCCCCCTCCAACGGCTGATTCGTCTCCGCACAGTATTTTTCCAGGGAAATGTTGTAGTGGGCGTCAAAGCGTTCGGTGTGGCGGTAGGGGGTGAAGTTTACGGAACCCTGCAGCTTAATAAAATCCCCTACAATAAAGTATGCCTGCACAGGAATCTCTTCGTTCGCAAAACGTCCTACTTGATGTTGGAGTTTCTCACCATCCCCAGGAGTAAAAATATAAGCATAATATTTATTGTCCAAGCCATATAGATCAGAGGATCTCACCTCACCTTCAGGATTCTTAGGACCATTATATTGAAATACCAACTGATTTCCGTTCACCTGATAACTCCAGTTAGCGTCTGGAAAACTCCAGACAACATCTTTTAATTGCGGACATTTTTTTATATCTAAAGTTAATATGTAAGTCCCATCCTTTAAAGACATCATCTGCTTTGTTCCACTCCACTCAGGTAATCCTCCCCAGGATAAATTACTGTACTCCTCAATGCCTGTTTCTACAAAATGCCTCAAATCCTCAAATTCACTTAAAACACGATTATCCTTTAGAATATCGGCAAGCTTCCTCTGCGCTTCCTCCTGCACCTCCCAGTCCTCCGCATAGCCGCCGACGCATCCCCAAATGTAAGTCTGGACAACCGCATAGCTGACCGTATCCCGTATATTGGAGCTATGCTGAATCCACTCATATGCAAGTGTTATCGGCACAAATTTATCGGATGAGCCAACTCCGGGAATCGTCTCATCCCCTGTGGCGGTATATATTCTGTAAGAAGCCGGCGACCCATCCGGCAGTTTTTTTCCCGGCTCCAGACAAAAGGTCGGTTGCGCTCCCGGGCTTGTCCCTTCCTGGTAGTAGCTCATCGTATGATGTGTTTTTCCAAAAACAGTAAAATCTTTATTGGCAAAGATTATTAACCTGGGCCAAATTTTAACCGTATCACTGTCTGCATATGTTGGTATATTAAATAATGCCGCTGACATGGCAACTGCCAGCAAAAACGAAATCGTCCGCTTTAGCCTCCGTAATAAATACATATATTCCCCCCTTTCTGCAAGCAAAAAGAACGATCAGCGCGCTTCTATAAAATACGCCAATCGTTCTTTCATCGCTAACCAACTTATTTATTTTTTATAAACAACTGAACAACGTTTACCTGAGTGCCGTTTATATATACTCCGACTCCCGTCTCCTCCCATTTGCTTTGAATCATCGCCACGTGATGGCCTGGAGACTGTATCCATCCTTCCACTGCATATTTTGCCACCTCTTCCAATGTATACCCATATATATGAGCCGCATTCTCAGAAGCTGCCGCATATTCCAATGTTATCGCCGTCAGACAACTCGTCCCATCCGGCCGCGTATGCGAAAAATACTCGCTCACCTCTTCCGCTCTCACCCGCGCGCTCTCCATCAACTCCTCATTGACTGCCAGCTCCGCCTTACCTTTTCTCCCCCGCTCCTCATTCACCAGTTCCACTATCCGCAAAGCCAGCTCAGAGGGATCGATATCCTCTCGCTCAGCGGCTTCCCGCTCCCTTGCTTCACGCTCAGCGGCCATCGCGGCTTCGATGGCGTTTACTTCCGAGCGGTCGGCCTCAGCGACGAGCATCCCGCCGTCAACAGCCACCCCCGGATACCAGTCATTTCCGCCGGGAATCCTGGCGGTACACACCGCTCCGTTTACCAGCAGCGCTCCATTCTCATTTACAGTCAGTCCCTGACTGCCTGTATCCGTTGAGAGGTATCCATTTTCATCAAAATAATAGTTTTCTGCAATTCCATCGTGATCGCCGTCGATCCAGGCCCACATCCAGGACGGGTAGCTGCCGTCGTCGTTCTGCCACCACCATCCGATCTCATCTCTCTGCCACTGTCCGGCAAAAGCCGGAATCGCAGCCAGTACAGTCAGCAGTCCGGCGGCGGCAACCGTCATCGCCGCTTTCGTATACTTTCTCATAGCTCCTCTTTTCCGAATCCGGGCCGCTCGCGTCCCGGCCATTTTTATCCTCAGTATGGACATTATACTACATAATCCTCCTGGTTACAATTTATTTTGTAACCCCGTTTAAACTTTGGCGCTTTCTATTTTATTTTCAAGGTGCAATGCCGACAGGCCCAAAAAACGTCACTTTCCGGTGTTTCTGGCAATTCCATCTTTGTCCATCGGGTAATTTTTTCCTTCCCAGACCGTGGATTCCCGCACCATCCGGCCATCCGGACCCATGAAAAACCAGTCTCCGTCCACCTCATTCCACTGATTCCGCAAAATCCAGCCGCTGGCGCCGGCATAATAGCGCTCACCGTCCCGATCAATCCAGCAGTCGGTCCTCACCCGCCTGCGTTCATCCAGATAATACGTATAGACCCCTGCGTTTACCCATCTGCCGTCGTCCGGCCCCAGATAAACCAGTTCCCGGTCTGTGAGCTGGAAACCGTCGCGCTCCCTGATATCCAGCCGCGCCTGCCCGTCCTGGTCAAAGTAGTACCATTTGCCGTCCACACACCCCCAGCAGCAGCTTGCCATGGCACCGTTATTTCCCAGATAGTACCTGTTTTCGCCCTCATCAAACCACCGGTTGCTGAACATCACGCCGTCTGCTCCCAGTCTGTACCACTGGTCCCGGTACAAGACCCAGCTATCCCTTGCCATGGCGCCATCAGCCCCGTAGTAATACCACTTTCCATCTCTCAGCTGCCAATACGTCATATAGCCCGTCCTATCGCCCTGTGAGGAGCCTGCTCTCCCCTCCCGCGACGGCCTGTCCCCCTGATCAGTACCGCCGCCGCTCTCTCCGCTTCCGGGCTCTCTGCCCTCGTCATCCCCCTCCCCTGAGTCCGGCTCCGCCTTTGGCCTCACCGTTACCCTGACGGTATCCTCGCACGCCTGGTTGTCCTTGGAGACAGCGGTCAATGTCACCTCGCCCGGCCAATATGCATAAAACCATCCGTCCCGCACTTCCCCAATCTTTGGATCAGATATCAGAATATGGTATTCCCCGTTGCCCGCATGTTCCGGCAGAATGGTCACCGAAACCGGAATCCGGTCCCCCGCCTCCACTTCACCGGGACAACGTATCCGGATTTCTGTTACGCCGGCCACCTGTCCAGATACCAGAATCGTACAGTTCTGGGCAATATATTCTCGGCCGGATTCGCGGTCCAGGACTGCGCACTTTACAGTCACCGCGCCGTCCCTTATTCCCCTGGCCCTCAAAATCCCATCATCATTTATTTCCCCAATATCCTGCCCGGACGTAACCGACCACACAATCTGATCTTCGCCGCGCAGCTGTGGAACAAGCCGGTATCTCATATTCTTATCCCCCGACCGCTCCGCGACCAGGTAGCTTTCATCCTCCGGCCAAATCTCCAGAAAATTATATGGATCTGCTGCGCTCACAGAAACCCGCACCCTATCCTGTACGGTCATTCCCTCAGCCTCCCGGCTCACCTCCAGGAAATAATCCCCTGCTAAAAGCCCGTGGACACAGCCCGTATTGTCGATGCGCAGCCCGCCCAAATCCGGTTTTATCAACAGACGGTACTGATTTTCCGCTATCCAGGCGCCGGTGGCCCGTTTTCCGTCCACATACAGATACGCCTGGTCTCCGCTGCCCCGTATTTCCTGTTTGGCAGCCCCGTCTGCGCCGCGTATCTCCGCCCTCAGCTCCGGCCTCACCCTGCCCAGGGCAATCTCACGCTCTGCATGAATATCAGTCCCGTCGATTGTGGCCTGTACCGTCGCCTTTCCGGCTCCCTCCGCGCACGTCACCACGCCATTCTGGGATATCTGCGCCTGATCCTCACCAGCAATCAGCCTCCAGGTAATCCCCTGGTATACGGCATCTGCCGGAAAAACAGCGGCCTGCAGCCGGGCCGGGCATTCCCTGGAGGCAAAGGCCGGACCGGAAAGGTCGATGCGCTCAGGCCGCACTGCCACGCGCACCGCGGCCGTTGTACAGACAGACGGATCGGACGCCAGGGAGCAGCGCACCGTGTACTCACCGGTCCGATCCCCCCGGAATACACCGGCGCGGCTGATCCGACATGAACGGCTGTCCGCCCCCTCGATCTCCCACGCCACTTCCCGGTTTTCAGCCTCCTCCGGCAGGATACGGGCAGTGAACAAAATATCCTCGCCATCCGAAGCCTCCACCCAGGCAGGGCTCACCTCAATGGATTTTGCCTTCACCTGCGCTTTCTCCACGTGAAATGTATATTCCGCCGTCATGCTCCGCTCCGGCAGATCACGCAGCACAACCGTGTAATCGCCGGGCTGCAGCGCCGTAACCACCCCATCCTGGTCAACCTGGGCCCCAGGTCCGTTTTCCTTGATCTCCCAGAAGTAACCCTGGACATTTTCTGCCTCCTCCGGGCTGAACCCCGGCACAAGATAAAGCTTCTCGCCCTCAGAACAGCCCGTCCGGCCATTTTGTTCTGTTATTGTCAGGGATTTTGCAGGCCTGCGGACCGTCACCCGGAACTGACAGTCCACGTCGTAATACGCCTGGTTATAAAAACGCACCGTGACCTGGACCAGCCATTGTCCCGGCGTCAGCGCCATAATCCGGCCGCCATTTATCCGCAGCGGCTGCTCGTCCTCAAGCGCGTTTAACACCTTGTACGCTGTCACGCTGCCGGCGGACTCCCCGTTTCCCAGACCGCAGTGAACAATCAGAGCCGCCGTATCCCCCACATCCATCACCATATGTTCCACCTGCGCATGGGCCTTTCCCTGAACATACAGATGGCAGGAGGTTTGGCCCACCCGCTTTCCCCTGTAAGACGGGTCCCCGGTGCGCTGATAAATCATCTCTCCGTCCAAAAAAGCCCTCAGCTCAGCTTCCTCTGTCTCCTCATTCCGGCAGATCAGGCCCAGTTCGCCGTCCCGCAGGCAGGTGATCTCAAAATCTCCGTAAATTCCGGTCCCGGTTATGGGCATGTCTCCCAGAAACAGGCTCACCGTCCCGTCCGCAATCTCCTCCTGGCCTATCCCCCAGCTCTCATAAGTAGGCGCATTCCGGAACCGCAGCGGTATCCGGTATTCCCGCTGGGCCGCCATGTACTGTTTTGCCGGAAGCTCTGTTCCCGGCAGCTGTCCCCACACGGTGTAACAGCCGTACAGAAAAGCCACATCCGTTCCCTCCCGTCTCACTGTGACCCTGATGTTTTCCGGGAACGGCACGGTTGCGGTATCCGACGTATATCCCGCCGCAGTGATCCTATGGTCGGCATACTCCGCCCGGATTCCCCCGTCCGGGTCGGCCAACAGCTCATATATCAGTTCATACTCGGGATCATCGTCCAGCCGGACAGCATTCCAATAGTTCACTCCGTTCACAGCCATCACAGGGCCGCTCTCCCGTGAGTAGGGTACGCGGTATGCATAAATGGTCCTGCTGCCTCTAAACTGCCGGATCGCGCAGATTCTCGATGTGGATTGCGTATCCGTAGCTGTGCATTCCAGGAACAGGTTGGCAAAATCTCCCGCGTTCTCCGCCGCCACCTCCCGTGAGATAACGGCCCCCGTCCGCAGGTTAACTGCGACGATTGTATAGAGGCCCTCATCGATCAGCAAAACCCTCGGCCTTCCTCTGCCGTCCACGCCTTTTAACATGCGGTCCGTTACATTTTCCTGCCCGCAGTAGACGGAGAGGCTGTAGCGTGCGGCGCATGCCTCAAGGGATGTGAATGTCTCTCCATTGATATCCAGAAACACCTCCCCCTGTTCGCTGTTTGCGGCCGTGTAGCCTGTCTGTCCCGCGGCGCCGATGTGAAACTCCGGCACTCCGCCCTCATACAGGCTTAAGTCGTACCGGTAGCGCTCCTCCCCCCTGCGGTCCAGGCAGCGCAGGCTCATCCCGTCCGGAACAGGCCGTTCGGAACAAATCCGGTACTCCTTTCTGGCGAGTTCCCGGCACTCCGCCTCTCCCCGGACTGCGGCGCTTAAGAAGTGGATGTCCGCATATACGCCGGTCTCTGTATTCAGACGCAACGGGGACTGAAGCTGCAGATGCAGGCGGCCCTGTGATTCCAGAAAGACCTTGATTTCCCCCAGATCGGGAAATTCTCCCTGCTCTCCCCCGTATGGCATAAATGCGGAGGGCCAGCTAACGCCGCTTCTCTCATTGCCCTCCAAATACCGCTCCCGTCCGTGGTCGTAGATGCGCAGATCAAAACCGTTGTAGTCGTCCAGGTCCGATGTGTACACCGTGTATGGCGCTTCGTCGTGGAAGCTGTGCAGCTCGTACCGGCCCATCTTCTCCTCCGCGCTGCGAATCTCCGCCACTCTGCTGACATCCTCCACGGTGGGACTGCCTGTGCAGGTGGACAATTCCAATATTGCACCAATCTGTTCCAGCGTATATTCCCGGCCCGTGATCTCCGTAAATTCTTCCCCGGCGCTCTGATTACGGCAATAAATCTGTTTTGCACTGGCGTCCTCCGGCCGAACCGCCGCCGTCAGCGAGTATCCGCCCGCTTCCTGCTTTACCGCCCAATAGCGGATATCGGTGGCTGCCGTGCGGATCTCCACCTGGTATTGGGCCGTCACCTCCGGGTAGGCGCTGCTGGCCGCCGTTACCGTTACAAGGCCGTTCTTCCGTGGTGAGAGAACGCCGTTCTCATCAATCAGCGCCAGATCCTCCCGATCCACGCTCCAGCGCACAGAGCGGTCGCTCGCGTCCGTAATGATCCGGAAGCCGAACTCCACCGCCTGTCCGCCCGGCAGGTTTTTGTAGATCACCGGCTTCCCCTCCCGCTCCCAGAGCCGATCCGAGGGATAAATCTCCAAAATTGCCGACCGGTTCGGAAACACCGTGATCTCCCGCTCATCCCGGGCAGGGGCCTGCCCTGTAGGATCACATGTCTCCCCGGCAATGATGCGCGCTCTCCCCGGGCCGGCCGCCTTCAGCGTCCGCCCATCCAGAATCTCCACCACCCCAGGATCAGAGGAAGTGACGGAATAAGTCCCTGAAGTATACTCCGGTTCCACAAATACCTCATACCCGCAGGTCTCCCCTTCCCTCAACTCCTCCCGTTCCAGCACCAGCCTGAGGCCCGATATATCCTTTTCCTCAGGCTCCGACACCAGCACGGAAATATGGCCGGACGCCCCGCTGTGCCCGGCCGTCACGGTGATAAGCGCCTCACCCGCCTTTTTTGCAGTCAGCTCTCCGTCGGCGGACACCTCCAGCACAGCGGGATTCGATGAGCTGTAGCGCAGCTCCTCATCGGAGTCCACATCCGTCACCACCTCCGTCGCCGCCCGGGTACCTGCGCTCATCTGTTCCGGTCCAATCAGCTTTAACACGCGGATATACGGCTTCCAGGTCACGGAACAGCTACCGCGTACGCCGGGATCAGACTTAGACTGCGCCAGACACACTGCCGCTCCCCAATCCCCTTCGTTGCGGATTGTCACCTCGGCGCGGATAAACCCTTCCCGCTCCTCGGCGATACGCCAATCCACAGGGATTCCTTTCTGTGTGAACTCCGGTGCTGCCGCATCCGGCGGGCCCCACCGGCAGCACACATTGAGCACCTCCCCTCCGTACAGCTCGGCGGCCCCCGGGTCCATCATAATCCAATCCGGACCGCCCTGTACCCGAAGGGTCATCTGAGAGGCCACCGCAGGGTCCTCCGAGGACTCCGCCCTCAGTACGGCCGTTCCAGCCCTCAGGCCGGTGACTGTTCCCTGAACAGGATCCAGTTTGACGACAGTGGAATCAGATACGGATAGCCGGTACCCCTCCCGGCCGGATGGGATCACCGAGACAACCGCTCTATCGGTCTCTCCCACTCCCAATATGCCGTCCTGATGCTGCTCCAGTCCCACGGAGATCCCCTGCACCGGGCTGACAAAGGAAAAGGTGTGCTCCGCTCTGGCTCCCCCTCCATCGCACGCCTTCACGCACACAACCACTTGACCGTAGCCGCTGTTGCTGATGCTCCAATTCCCGCGGTCATCCTCCTGAACCCGGGCAATTTCCCCCGGATCGCTGATAATCTCAATCCGGTACGCCTTGTCCCCCGCCGCCTCCTCAAACAGCTTGCAGACAATGGGGATTTGCTCGTGAAGTCCCACATATTTTTCAGGGTTTTCCACCTCGATGCGCGTTACATAATCCGGCAGCCGCAAAACCGCTTCCTCCGACACAGCCCCCCAGTCCGCGCATGCGCCCACGGTCTGGCCGCAGCGCATCTGAATATGGCCAAGATTTTCAATCTGCCTCCACGCGCCCCCGTCAACCCTGTACTTCAGCTCCACGCGCTCCATGCTGCGCAGAAACGGCCGGTACATAACCGTGACATCATACACACCGCTCCCTATATATTTCCAGGAAAATACGGGCATATCCGGCTGCCCCACGCGCACTGTTTTCGCCCTGACATCCGTCACAAACAACTCCTCACCTTCGAAAGTTTTCACAGGCCGGACTTTTCTTGCCTCCACCAGGGTATCCTCAAACAGGTACACAGGGGTTCCGTCCCAGTCCTGAAATTCACCGTTCCCCCCTGTGCGGTACTGGATTACATCCAGAGGATAATAGTCCGGCGGCGCCTTGTATCTTCCCAGGACGCCGCGGAAGGTAACCGCCATTGCCCGCTTTCCGTCCTCCAGAACCAGCTCGCTGTCAATATAAGGCCCTGTTGTCAACAGCTCCATCGCGCTCAGGCCCACCGGCTCCCGCGTAAGGTTATAATCACCGTAAACGTCCCGCGACTCCTCCCCCGGCTCCGCCTCAAACGCGTTCCGGTAAATCGTCTCCCACTGCGTCTCGTCCCACAGGTACAAAAGCTCGCTGTCCCTTCCCCAGGCGTCCGCGCTTCCTGCAGTGCGGTACGCCGAGGCAAACATCTGGTCCGCATGGGCCAGCGCTCTGGGCGCAACCACGCATACATTGTCCTCGTCCCCAAATCGCAGGCCGCCGCAGTAGGCAAAGGCCTGGTTTGCCGACTCAATACCGTCCGGCAGCAGGGGCACCTCAGTCAGTCCGGAGCACCTCATAAAGCAGCGGTCTATGGTTTTCACCGACGCCGGCAGCTCTGGCGGGATCAACAGACTGGAATCGAAAAACGTATCCTCCATCACTTCCACCGAGTCTGGAAAAATCACTCCGCTCAGATCAGCTCCCGCGGCCAGCGCTCCCCAGAACGTTCCCTCCAGGCTTCTCACCTGATCCGGCAAAGCCCTGATCTGTTCCAGGCGCACGCAATCCTTAAATGTATACTGCATCTCCAAAATGCGGCTCCCCGGCGAAAATTCCGGGGTCTCCCGAATCCCTGCGCCGCAGAATCCATAGTTTATGCGCTCCACCGCGGCCGGTATCAGGGACGTCTCCTCCAACTGCGCGCAGCCGGCGAACATGTACTCCATGCGCCGCAGCCCTTCCGGCAGCCTTGGCATGGCGGTGATGTCCGAATTCTCATAGCAGTGATCGGCGCTCACCACCGTGTCCGGAATCTCCCCCGGCTCCCGCAGGGGCAGCGCCCAGGCCGAGAAACAGTTGTCCATGGATACCACAGGCCTGCCGTCAATCATCGCCGGGATCTCCGTGGTCAGAGCTCCCTCGCCGTCCAGAATAAAATAGCTGTAGTCCTCGTGATTCAGGGAATACTGGGTTGGTTTGGCCTGAATGCGCCAGCCCTCAAGATCCTCGTCCCACCAGTAGTTCCACCATGTCTGATCAATCCCGGCGCCGGATTGGTCCAGAACCTCATAGGCGTAGCTCTTGTCCGGAGAATCCTTTATGTAGTTCAAATACCAAACCGACTCACCGTCCACCTCCAACTCGCCGCGGGTGCGGGCCGCCGGATTCCGGGCAAAAAAGGCGCTGATCTCATCCGTCTCATCACTTGGCGCAAATACTTCCGCCTCGCCGGGCGTCCCCCTCCCGCCCGACCTTTCCCGGTTGCTCTCCCCGTCGTCCCGCCCCGCCTCCGATCCGGTAGCGCGGGCTGCCGGGGCTTCGCCCGCCTCCATCCCGCCATTGGCCCCGGTATCTTCCGTCTCAATCCCATCCCGCGCCTCAGCAGGCTGCGCCGCCTCGACCGTCCGGCCCGCGGCCTCAGGCCACCGCACCGCCGTAAACATGACAACGAACATCAACACCAGCGAACATCTCCGTTTCCATCCCATAATACCTCCTGTTCTGCCCCTTTTTTCCGATTTTAGGGTGCACGAAATAAGGATCTGCAAGCTGCCGCCTGCAAACCACTGCGTTTAATCATCACTGGCAGGCCACGCCTGCAAATCATTTCCTCTGAAATAGCCTTCCACACGTTTCACGGTACGCAAAAAAGGCTATGGCAATCCCATTGCCGCCGGACAGCGTTTCATTGTCAAGGTGCAGTTGTTTTCCAATTTCGGGAAATCCATGATCCAGAACTGATTCATGGAGCTGCGCAAACGCACAGACAGAACACAGAAATGTGTTTCTGTAGAACATATTATATAGGACCCCCGGCAAATAATCAAGGGGTAATTCAAAATTTGTAGTTTATTAACCGGCTGCAGCGCTCCGTGGACGCGGCTTCTGCAATATTTTTCGGGCAGCACAAAAGAAGTCACAAAGTCCTTCTGTTCAGCGTGACTGTGAATTGTCCTCCATGACATCCCGCATCTGCTCCGTCACCGGCTTGTAGCCGTCCCTGTTGAACAGGCCGTTAAATACAGAATCATACAGAGCCAGCAGCATTGCCACCGCTGCGGCCGCTGCCAGACACTTCATCCAAAATTTCATCTTCACTCCTCCTTATCGCAGGCCGTCCCAGCCTGAACCATTTTCACACATCACTATAGAGTATGGACGAAAATCGCGGCAAACATAAGAGAAACTGAGACCAGCCTCCAGCCCGCGCATTTTCCCGGCTCCTTTAAATCTCAGTATACCACAAATTGGCCGACGCCGGAACTGCCGATCCCCGTTTCCAGCCGCAAACACAAAACAAGGGCGCATCTGCTATGATGCGCCCTGGCCTCTATACTTTATACATTCTCCAAACCGCTCACGCCTACTGCCTGAACTGGCTGTAGCTGTGTCCCGGCTGCATCCCGCCCCGGTAGGCGGCCAGCTCGCTGACCGTCACCAGCTGATAGCCCCTGGCCGTCAGCTCCGGGATCAGAGCAACCGCTGCATCCGCGGTGGGATCATAGATATCGTGCATCAGGATAATATCCCCGTCCCTCACCTGGCTCAGCACAGTTTCAATTGTTTTCTGGGAATTCTTGTGCTGCCAGTCGCGGGTGTCGATGGACCACATTACCGCGGGCATACCCATGGAGCCCAGCACCGCCAGCGAGGCGGCGTCCTTATATCCGCCCGGCGGACGTAAGAGCGTGGGGGCCACGCCGCAGACCGCCTGGATCTTCTGGTTGGTGGAACCCACCTGGCTGCGGATTCCGTCCGCGCCGATCTTGGTTATGTACTTGTGGTCATATGTGTGGTTCGCCACCTCACAGCCCTGGGCCGCCATACGCCGGATCACATCGGCGTTGGAATCCACCCGGGAGCCGACCATAAAGAAAGTCGCCCGGCCGCCGTTCGCCTGCAGGCTGTCCAAAATCCGGCTGGTCACCGAGGTTCTGGGGCCGTCGTCAAAGGTGAGGGCGATCATAGGCCTTGCGGGATCGATCCCGGCGGCCACAGCAGCATCGGCAGGAGGCTCGGCCCCCTTTGCCACGATGCCAAGACGGATTCCATCCACGCGCAGGCCGGCGCCCTCCTGTCCGGCAACCGCTTCGTTCATCGCCCAATCGGTCCAGGCGCCGTTTTGCAGCACCCGGTAGTAGATATCGTAACCCGCGGCGGAGTCGCCGTACAGCCCCACGCGGATAGCCTCCAGCGGAAGCTCGCCGCCGGCCCCGCCGGTTTCCGCTCCGTCCTCCGCCCAGTCAAGCCAGCCAGACCCGCTCAAATTCACCTGATAGCGCACACCCACCTGGGAACCTGCGGGAATGTTGATCAGATTCGCCTTCATGGCTGTCACCCAGCCGCCGGGCGCTTGAATCAGTGTATTGTCGGCCTTTGTGTCCGTCCACCCCTGGGGTTGCAGGTAGGCGCTGTAGTTGATCTGAAGCTGAGGCCCCGCCTCCCCTGCGGGCTGCTGCTCCGTGGGCTGCTGCTCCGCAGGCTGCTGTTCCGCAGACGTAGTCTGTTCCGCCGCGCCATTCTGGTCCTGAGGCGTCTCCTGGGCGGGCTGCTGTACAACGCCGGGTCCCCCCTGCTCTGAAGCCGTTTTCGCAGCTCCAACTCCGGTGGAGCCCGCCAGGGAACTCATACCCGGCAGGGAGCACAGCATCCCGGCCGCCAGCAGAACCGCCGCCAGCTTTCGTTTCCGATTTGATAAAACCATTGTCATGTTCTCCTTCTATCTCAATATTGCCTTCCGGTCTCAGCGTACGCCAAAGACCTTCCGGCAG
Organism: Enterocloster asparagiformis; assembly: GCA_018380885.1. Taxonomy (GTDB): domain Bacteria; phylum Bacillota; class Clostridia; order Lachnospirales; family Lachnospiraceae; genus Enterocloster. Next base: position 91,233 of record JAGZSY010000004.1, on the reverse strand, counting down.
AGCAGCATATACTCGTCGTAGTAAAAATGCCCGCTCAATTCTTCCAACGCTTTCGCAACGCCGCAATAATACCAGGCGTGCTTGTTTTTCTCCTTGACGTTAAAACGCTCCCACACGGCGTCTCCCATCACCATGTAGTCCCGCGCAGTGCTGCGCATATTGCTCAGCTTGTCCCCCAGTGCCAGAATCTTCACATCCCGGCCAGATTCCGCCAGATGGGTCAGGGTATAGGCCTTGCGCTGCTCCCAGGATTTGCTCTTATCCTCGCTCTCGGCCAGCACCAGCTCCTTCACACGCCTGCCGAACCGCTTCTCCAGCTCCTCGCCCGTGACGCCCGCATCCTCGACCACATCATGCAGCAATGCCGCCGCGATCATTTCCTCCTCGTCGGTAAAGCCAGATACGATCACCGCTGTCTCCATTGGATGTACAATGTAAGGGATTGCAGTTCCCTTCCGGAACGTTCCCCTGTGTACCCGCTCCGCAAATGCGGCCGCCTCTTCAATCATAACAATAGCTCCTTTTGCTTGGCATGTCCTTTTGGGGTTCTCTTCCATTCTACCACAACCGCACTTTATTTAGAAGTCCCTTATTTGGCGATTTTAAAGATGCTATGTGATTATTCAGAGCAGTTGTCTCGCAGCATTTGGTTTATATATCCGGACTTCCCGGAATACCCCGCCATCCGCAGGACCGCATTTTTTATCAGCGCTATGTATTAGAATACCACGATTCCATTAAGATTCTCCGCAGGATTACTTGAGAATTTCTTACAAAATCAGAAAGACCAACGTATTTGCGTTATTTTCTGCCTGCGGCGCGAACCTGCGGCAATTTAATTACTTGTAAGAAGAAACATTTTCTGCTATGCTATAGTAGTATTTTTGAAACGGTCCGCAGCTCCGCCTGTTTGGGGCTAAATGGCAGACCGCCCGTACTTCTACGATTACCACAGGAGGTTTTTATGAATCACCATTCATCATACAGCGCACCGCGCAACGAGCGTTCCCTTTCCGGAGGCAGCTCCTACTCTCCCCGGGGCGGACGCAATAAAAAACGCAACTCTTATCCGAAACGCAGCTGGAGGGACAACCGTTTCCTGTTCACAATGGTCTGCATCGTCCTCCCCCTGATTGTACTCAATCTGCTCATTTTTGTCCTGGCCACCTCCACCCCAAAGGTGGAACTGACCGTGGGGGACACCAAGGATTATAAGTCCCTGGATATCTCCATCAAGGTGAAGTCCCTTCTGCCCGTCAAATCCCTGAAAGTCACTCTGGAGTCCGTGGACGTGGAGCTGGAGCGCAATAAGAATACATATACGGCAACCCTCACGAGCAACGGCGTGCTGGAGATTCAGGCAACCGGCTGGAACGGCATGAGCGCCGCCCCCATCTACGAGGCCATCTCCCCCCTTGACGACTCTTTCCCCACAGTGGACGAGAACTACACCATCGAAAATGATGTTCTCACCATTATTGTGGACGACAGCCAATCCGGCGTGGACTATGCCGGCATCTACGGCATGGACGCAGACAAGCAGAATGTAAAGCCCATTTCCGTGGACGCTGAAAGCGGAGTCGTCACCCTTCCGATGACCACCGACAGTCTGACCGTATACATCCAGGACTACGCGGGCAACCAGATATCCCCCGTATACAGCAGGCGTGTGGAAGGTATGGAGAACGGGGCTTCCCAGCCCGGCGATGCCGCGGAGAACAGCGACGCGTCCTCGGACACCTCCAAGGCCAATGCCTCCGGCGCCAAGGAGACTACCAAGGCCGCGGAAACCACCAAGGCTAAGGAGACCACAAAAGCCAAAGAGACTACAAAGGCCAAGGAGACCACCAAAGCCAAGGAGACTACCAAAGCCAAGGAGACCACTAAAGCCAAGGAAACCACAAAGGCCAAGGAAACCACAAAGGCTCCCGAGACCACCAAGGCCCCGGAAACCACAAAGGCCCCCGAGACCACCAGCCCCCAGCCAAACGGCCCGTCTGTGGAGCAGAATTCAACCTCAGCTCCCACCCCCGGAGCCTCCGATTCCCCGGCTGAGCCCGGAGGCAACGGCGATGTAGTTGTGGTCCCCTTGCCGTAGATAAAGGAAACGCAGGCCGCGCTATTGCAGCGCGTTGCCTCCCAATAAAAAACGCCCCGCGGGTTCCGGTATGCCCCCTGTCTGGCAGACAGGGGCATATCAAACCCGCGGGGCGTTTTATGCGCTGATTTTATTTTCCGGCCGCCACAATCTGGTCAATGATATCCACATAGTCGGCACAATACAGCTCGTACATGGGAGAAACCGCCTCCTGAAAACGCGCCTTCTCCCCGGCGGACAACTCCGTAATCACACAGCCCGCCTCCCGGACCTTCTGCTCTGAAACCTTCTCCCGGTCCTGCCACAGCTTCCGCTCGTATTTCGCAGATTCCTGGGCGCATTCCCGGATAATATTCTGATACTCCGGCGACAGCTTATCCCAAGTAGCCTGGGCCACCAGCTGCAGCTCCGGCACCCTCGTGTGCTCGTCGATGGTATAATATCCAGCCACCTCATAGTGACGGGTGGACTCATAGGAGGGCCAGTTGTTCTCCGCCCCGTCGATTTTTCCGGTCTGCAAGCCGGAGTACACATCCCCATAGGCCATAGGCACCGGATTGGCGCCCAGCGCTTCGATGGTGTCCACCATCAGCTCAGACTCCTGAACCCGGATGTTCATCCCACGGATGTCCTCCAGCTTCTCGATGGGACGCACCGAATTGTAAAAGTTCCTGGCGCCCGCGTCGTACCAGGACAGCGGAATCAGATTGGAGCCGCCGAAGGAATCCATGAAACCGTCTCCGATTTTCCCTTCCAGCACGCGCCACATATGTTCCGGTCCGGTATAGAGATAGGGCATCTGCAGCACGTTCAGCTTAGGCACAAACTCCGCCAGAGGCGAGAGCGATACCCTGGCGAAATCCACGCCTCCGAACTGCAGCTGCTCGATCACGGAGCGCTCGTCCCCCAGTATACCCCCGGGGTTCACCTGAACCTCAATTTTACCGCCGGTCCGCTGGCTTACCAGCTCCGCGAACTTGTAGGCTCCCTGGGTGGTGGGGTAATCCTCCGCCTGGTTTTCCGCGTAGGTGAGCACAAATTCCGGCACCACAGCCTCCGACTTTTCCTTCTGAAAGCTGCCGCACGCCGTCAGAAGCACGGCGCCGCAGATCAGAAAAAACGCTGTTTTCTTTTTCACCGCGCCTCCCCTCCTCTCACCCATTGACAGCTCTCGCAATTCACGCAGAGGACCTTGACCCCGCGGCCCAGCCTGCCCCGGTTCAACCGCTTCCCGCTGTATTTGGCCCGGCAGATCACATTTAACGCCCCGGCGCGGCCGCCGGACTGAAAACAATACCGGCCGGCCGCCGGGCGCGATGCGCAGGTAACATATGGTTTTGTCGTACTGTAACCGCCGCTTCCAGAGATGGGGCGTTTCTGATTCAATATGACGTTCTCCATCGCTGATCCCTCCAATTCACATGCTTTCTCTCACATGAAATATATGGCCGGGCCCGCCGGGGTCCAGCCATTATTTCTTCATCTTTGAGGCCACATAATTGTAAAACGCCTCCCGGTCCGCTCCCAGCACCCTGTTTGACAGCACAAAACCGTGGGTGGTATCAGAAAAAATAACGATCATGGTCGGTTTCCTGGAAATTTTCTTCACATTGCTCCATTTTAGAACAGAGTTCTTGTCCCCGACGCCCACATGAACGCCCTCATCGTCAAATCCCACGCTGGTGTCCGCCGTGATACCGGACGCCTGCTTCTGGGCCTTGCGGTACACCGCGATGGGCTGAATTACGGTGAACAGCAAACCGCACAGCAGCACCATGCCGCGCATCAGATTGCTCAGCTCCGGCCACCTGGATACTCCCATCACCACCACAGCCGCTGTGAAAATGATATTGCAAAGCCCCACCAGTGATCCGTAGGTGTAATACATGGACAGCTGCCACAGCTCGGCGGCCGTATTCCGGTAAGTGTACTGAAACTTCATAACCGGCTCCCCTTTCACTTATCGCAGCTTCGCTTTTCACCGCCCATCTCCTGGTACACCGGGAGACCGATCAAAAGCGCTGCTTATATAATCAGGCATTAACAGTGCCGTTAATGCCTGACTTAAATCATATACTAATTTTATAATTTGCGCAAGCTCCCGGCTGTCTATTTAGCCGCGGCACCCAGTATGGAGGGCAGCCACAGGCTTACTGCCGGAATAAAGGTAATCAGCATAAGGGTGATAATCATGCACAGATAGAAGGGAAGGGTTGCCTTCACAACGCGCTCCATGGGCACCTTGGCCACCGCGGAGCCGATGAACAGCACCGCGCCCACAGGCGGGGTCAGCAGGCCGATACCGCAGTTTAACACCACCATGATGCCGAACTGGATCGGGTCAATTCCGATGGAGGTGGCGATGGGCAGCAGGATGGGCGTTGCGATCAGGATGATGGGCGCCATGTCCATGATGCAGCCCAGAACCAGAAGGATCAGGTTCAGCAGCAGCGCCAGCAGAATCCGGTTGCTGGTCAGACCGGTGATGGCTTTGGCCGCCATATCCGGCACATGCAGCATTGTCAGGCAGGCGCCGAAAATGCTGGAGGTGGCGATCAGGATCAGCACGATGGACAAGGTGTCAACGCAGTCGTTCAAAACTCTCCAAACGCCCTTCCAGTCCAGTCCCTTGTAGATAAACACGCTGACGATCAGGCTGTAAATCACGGCGATTGCCGCGGACTCAGTGGCTGTAAACCAGCCGCCCACCACGCCGAACACCACGATCAGAACCGCGGCCAGCGCCCAGAAGGATACGCTCAGCTGCTTGAACAGGTTGCGGATGCTGAACCGCTCGCCTTTCGGGTAATTGCGCTTTACGGAAATGATATAGGAGCCGATCATCAGGCTCAGCGCCAGCAGCGCTCCCGGAATATAGCCGGCCAGGAACAGGTTGCCCACGGAAAGGCCGCCCGCCGTGGTGGCGTAAATAACCATATTGTGGCTGGGCGGGACCAACAGGCCCTCACAGGAGGAGGTGATGGTCACGGCCGTGGAGAAATCGTCGTCGTAGCCCTGGTCCACCATCATGGGGATCAGGATCGAACCCAGGGACGCGGTATCGGCGGAAGCAGAACCTGAGATTCCGCCAAAGAAGTAGGAGGCCACGATATTCACCATAGCCATGCCGCCGCGCATCCATCCCACGCAGGCGTTGGCCAGGGCGATCAGCTTCTCGGAAATACCGCCGGACCCCATCAGGCAGCCCATGGTGATAAAGAAGGGCACCGCCATCAGGCTGAACGAGCTTATGCCCTTTACCATCTGCTGGCAGACCGTATTCAGGTTTTTCCCCATGGTCAGGAGGCAGAATACCGAGGAAAGGGCCACTGCATATGCGATCGGGAACCGAAGGAGCACCATCAGGAAAAAGCTGCCCAACAGAACCAGTATTGCCATACTGTTAACATCCATTATTCATTCCCCTCCTTTACAAAGAATCCCTTGATATGATTGTACAGAGCCTCAATCTCAAAAATGAGCATAGCCACTCCGGCCAGCGGCACCGGGAAGTACATCCAGAATTTGGAAACCTTCGGCATACTCACATAGGTGCCCTTGGAGCCCAGACCCGAAGCAAACCGGTAGCCCACGAATATCATGATAAACGCAAGGGCAAGAACCGCAATGTCCGCAATAATATCAAGAGACTTTACCAGACCCGAGGGCAGGTAACGGTCGAACGCCGTCATGCGGATGTGGGCGCCCCTGCGGATTGCCAGCGCCGCAGAAAGCACCGCCATGTAGGACATACAGGTTAGCACCACTTCTTCGCTCCAGGCAGGGTCCGGTATAAACGGTATGTATCTGCCCACAACCGCTATGCTGGTGATCGCAATATCAACGACCAGAAGCACCTTGCATATGAACATCACAAATTTGTACGTCATATCATATGCTGGCTTAATCTTATCTATCTTTTCAAATATTGCTGGCATATTGATCCCCCTTTCATTTATCCGCCGGCCGTGCCGGCGGCCCATATCCAAAAATCAGGCACAGAGGTATTCACTCCCCTGTGCCTTTATTTGCGACTTATTACTTCATGTCAAGGATCTGCTGATACAGCTCAGCGTTGTCCTTTGTGGACTCAGTAATAATGTCTTTACAAGCATCCTGCCAGGGTGTGATGTCATCAACCTCGATCACGTTGATGCCCTCTGCCTTCAGCTCATCAAGCACCTTATTCTCAGCTTCCTCGGAAATCTGTCTGTTGAAATCGGAAGCCTCTTTGCCGGCCTTCATCACGATATCCTGCTGCTCGGGGCTCAGCTTATCCCACGCCTCGTCGGTGATAACCACCTGGATCGCGCCCAGCGTATGTCCGTCAAGAATCAGGTTGGGGGCAACTTCCTGGAATGCGTTGGACTTATAGTTCGCGATGGGCTGCTCAGCGCCGTCCACAACGCCGGTCTGCAGTGCGGAATACAGCTCGTTGAAGGATACAACCGTGGGGCTGGCTCCCAGACCGTTTACCATGCCGTTCATGATCGGGTCGTTGGACACACGCAGCTTCATGCCCTTTAAGTCATCTAATCCTTTTACTTCTTTCACGGTGAAGAAATGGCGGAAACCTTCCTCGCCATAGAACAGGCCTCTCACGCCGGTGCCGTTCTCGTGCGGTTCAAGCAGGAATTCGGGAGCTAAATCGCTGTTTGCAAAATTCCAGAAATGCTCGCGGTTCACAAAGGTATAGGGTACGGACAGCAGCTTGGATTTCTCGCCGCCGTAGCTGGTCAGAGCAAACGCGGAGATACGGGAGATATCGATGGTTCCGCCGCCGCCCAGCATGGTGTCCAGAACATCGTTCTCAGATCCCAGCACGCCGCTGGCCTGCAGGTCAATCTTGATAGAACCGCCGGACAGCGCTTCCACTCTCTCCTTGAACTTGGAGTCGGTCTGTCCAACAATGGTGTCTAACGGGTTTACTTCCGCCATAACCAGAGTGATCTCCGGTCCAACGGGCTCCGCCGCCGCTTCAGCCGCCGCCTCGGTGCTCTCTCCCTCAGCCGCCGCTTCAGTCTTTGCCTCTTCGGTCTTTGCCGCCTCGGTCGCCGCCTCGGTTGCCGCTTCCGTAGCCGCTGTGGTCTCTGTCTTGGAGCCGCCGCATCCGGTCAGAGCGGACGCCACCATAACTGCGCATAACGCTGTGCTAAGCCATCTTTTTTTCATGTAACATGTCCTCCTCTTAATACATTTTTTATACGTTTTTTTCTAAATCATAACGTTTTTCTTACGCTATATTAATTATAAGAGGAAAACAGGCTTCTGAATATAGTAATTTTTTGTGAATCATAGTATGATTTTAACCTGTTTTAGCATTTTATTTATGCACAAGGTACAGAACCATCTTTATACTATCTTTATCTCCCCTGGAATATGCACAACCGGTACTCCGTGGGGCTCTGCCCGGTGATCCGCTTGAACACCTTGGCAAAATAATTGGAGTCTCCGTAGCCCACCGCTTTGCCGATCTCCTTCACATTGACCGTGGGCTGCTTTAGCATTTTCTTCGCTTCCTCCACCCGGAATTCCGTGAGATAGGAGGTGAAATTTTTGCCGAAACACTGTTTGAACAGCTTGCAGAAATACGGCTCGGAATAATTCATGGTCCGGGCCAGCTCCTGCATGGAAATATCGTACATATAGTTTTCGTGAATGTACCGGTCGATGATCTCCGCCACCTTGGACAGGCGGATATTTCCGTCCTCCTCCAAATCGTCCTGGGCCTCATGTGCGTCCGCCTGCCCCCCGGGGCCGTGTTTCTGGGCAGCCGCCCCATTCGCCCCGCTCTGCTTTGCGCTTCTGGAAAGCTGTGAATCCGCCAGATGCTCATCCGTCAGGCGCATCGCCTCCTCCATCACCAGCATCAGCTCCTGCTCGTCGTAAGGCTTCAGCAAATAGTCCAGGGCGCGGATCATGATCGCCTTCTTCGCATAGGAAAATTCGTCAAAGGCCGTCAGGAAGATAATGCAGCAGTCCTTGTCCTTTTCCCGAATCCGCTGGGCCGCTTCAATACCGCCTATGCCCGGCATCTCAATATCCAGAATGGCGATCTGTATCTTCTCCTCCTCATAGATGCGCAGGGCCTCCCTTCCATTTTCAGCCTGGTAAATGGCGCAGCGGTCCCCCAGATTCTTGTGAAGCGTCTTGTACAAAACCATCCTCTCGATCATCTCGTCATCTGCAATCAGCAAACGGTACATACTCACCCCTCCTCGCCTTTTTTCACTGTTGCGCCGGAACCATATTTCCGTCCTGCGGTATGGTCATCTGCACCACCGTCCCACAGCCGTCCTTGCTGAACAGCTTTAAATCCCCGCCTCTGTACATGGTGTGGATTCTCTGGTAAATATTTCCAAGGCCTATGCCGATACCGGCGGTCCTTTTCCCTTTCATGGCCTCCTCCAGCTCCCGGCAGTTCTGAGCGGACATGCCGATGCCCGTATCCGCCACGGAAATAATCACGTCACCGCCCTTCTGCCAGGTGCGGATGAATATTTTACCGCCCTGCTCCTTTCTGGACAGCCCGTGGATAATTGCGTTCTCCACCACCGGCTGCAGCGTAAAGGACGGCACCATCACCATCGCCGCGTCCACCTCCAGTTTGCACTCATAGCGAATCCGGCTGCCAAAACGCATCTGCTGGAGATACATATAATCCTGGACCACCTTCAGCTCCTGCTCCAGCGGAACCACCTGCGCCGAGGTTTTCAGGTTGTAGCGGAACAGATTGCTCATACTGGCAATCATGCGCTCCGTCGTTGCCGCCTCCTCCAGCTTGGCCATACAGGCGATCATATTTAACGTGTTGAACAGGAAATGGGGATTGATCTGGCTTTTGAGCATCTCAAGCCGGGCCGCGTCCAGCCGCTTCTCCATCTCAATCTTCTCCAGCTCCTCCTTGTGCAGAAGCGCCGCCATCTCATTGTTCTCCTTTAGCGTATTGATGTAGCCCCTGGTGGCATGTTTCATCTTGTTAAAGGCCACCACCAGCTCGCCCAGCTCATCCCGGTTGGGAACCTCCAGGTCCTGGCCGCTGAAGTCGTTTCTGGCAATCTTGCGCGCATTGTGAGCCATTTTCACCATGGGGGAAACCAGGGTGGAGGCCAGCAGCCTGGTCAGCCCCATAACCACGATCATCATAACAATGGAAAATATTAAAATGAGATAGGGCATATCGTAAAATACGGAAACCTTAGCCTGATAGCTGGCGTTTCCGTCCTTCAAGGTCTCCTGAACCAGCCGCCTGGCGTAGGTCTGGAGATAAGACTGCATATCATAGACGCGGTAGAGGGCTGGAACAAAACCGCTGTCCTCTGAGTCCATCTCCAACAGCCGGTCCCTGGCCGCGCTGTAGCTCTCGTACCCGTTGCGCACATTCCAGGTCCTGGCGTACCGTTCCGGGCCAATCTGGCGGTAGCTGAAGGGCAGAGAAACCAGACAGCGCTTGGTGCGCACGCAGGCCAGCACATACTCGTCCCGGTTCTCCGGCGTGCGGTCCCTTGTGTAGAGCTCAAAGGCGCTGATCTCCAGCTCCAGGGCCTCCTGAAAATCATGGCAGCGGGAGTTGTCCTTCAGGATAACATTAAAACTGTCCAGAGAGAAATTCATGACGCTGATGCTGAACGCCACCGAAAGGCCCATGACCAGAATGACCATGGCGGCAAAGGTGCCGAGCTTTTTCTTCAAAGAAATCTTTAACCACAAATTATTGATATACTTCAACATACCATCCCCGCCCCTGCCGGAAACGGACCGCTGCGCGCAGTCCATCCCCCTTGTTCCCCGTTTAAAATAGCCTCTCACCAGAATGATGAGAGGCCAGCTCTTTTGTTAATTATTTTAACAGCCGATGGAATAAAAGTCAACTGAACAGACGCAAAACCGTTGGTTAAACGTTATCTTTCCACCTTTATCACCGGAGGCGGTCCGCCTATTTTTCCCGCCCTCAGAATCGCCCGGCTCAGTTTTCCGCCCGGGAAGGGGGAGATTCTTTTTTGCCGCCGCAAAGGTTTTACCGTTTTCCCCCTTGGGTGCGGACACGGACAGCTTCTTACGCTTCTCCTTCACCGCGTCCGGCTTGTTCCGGGCGCGCTCGGCGGCGGGCTTTTTAAGCTCCAGCTTGGCGGTGGACAGCTTTTTCTATTTCTTCTTGGCGGTAGATATCTTTTTCCGCTCTTCCTTCGCAGTGGACAGCTTCTTCTACTCCCCCTTGTCGGTGGATAGCTTTTTCTGCTCTTTCTTCGCGGTGGACAGCTTCTTCTGCTCTTCCTTCGCGGTAGATAGCTTTTTCTGCTCTTCCTTCGCGGTGGACAGCTTCTTCTGCTCTTCCTTCGCGGTAGACAGTTTCTTCTGCTCTTCCTTCGCGGTAGATATCTTTTTTTGTTCCTCCTTCGCGGTAGACAGTTTCTTCTGTTCTTCCTTCGCGGTGGACAGCTTCTTCTGCTCCCCCTTGGCGGTGGATATCTTTTTCTGCTCCTCTTTCGCGGTGGAAAGCTTTTTCTGTTCTTCCTTCGTGGTGGACAGTTTCTTCTGTTCTTCCTTCGCGGTGGACAGTTTCTTCTGCTCTTCCTTCGCGGTAGATATCTTCTTCTGTTTCTCTCCGGAATCAGACAGTCTCCCGGGTTCTTCCTTCGCGGCGGTTACAGGCTTTTTCCCCGCTTCCCCGGGCGCTTCCGTTTTCTGTGACGCAGCTGCCGGACCGGACAATTCTTTCTCTGCCGGCTCAGGCGTTTTCGCCTCTGCCGCCCCGGCTCCTGGTTCTTTTACGGCCTTTGCTTCCGCAATCTTTTTCTCCGCTGCCGCAGGCTTCTTTATCGCTTCCTTTGCCGCTGCCGCAGGCTTCTTTTCCGCTTCTTTTGTCGCAGCCCCGGGCTTCTTAACCGCTTCCTCAGGCTTCTTTTCCGCTTCCTTTGCCGCGGCCTCAGGCTTCTTAACCGCTTCCTTTGCCGCGGCCTCAGGCTTCTTTTCCGCTTCTTTCACCGCAGCCCCGGGCTTCTTAACCGCTTCCTTTGCCGTGCCCGGCTTTTTCGCCGCTGCCGCCTTGCCGGCCGCCTTCGCCGTCCCTTTTCCGGCCTCCGCCTTGGTACCGGCCTTTTTATCCCTGCCGGTCTCCGCTTTCTTCGCCCTCTTGGGCGCAGCCTCGGGCGTGCAGGTGAAGATGCTGATGCTCATAGGCGCCACATTGATCTCGATGGAGTCCTCCAAATCGTCCCACTCCAGTTTTTTGGAGGTTTTCACCCGCGGGTTGGCAGCCCCAACGCCCCCAAACTCCACCGCGCTGCTGCTTAAAATTTCCTTGTATTTGCCCTCAAACGGCACTCCCACGCGGAATTTCTCATGGGAAATATTGTCAAAATTGCAGACAAAGAGCAGGCTTTCCTCCGGCTTCTTCGTCTTGCGGACAAAGATAATCATGCTCTCCGTCTGGTAGCTGCAGTTGATCCACTGGAAACCGTCCGGATCGTAATCCAGAGCGTACATTGCCGGATACTTCCGGTAAATCTCGTTGAGGGCCTTCATATAGTCCTGCATCTGCTTGTGCACTGGCTGCTCCAGCAATTCCCAATCCAGGGAGGCGTTCTCATTCCATTCCTTCACCTGGGCGAAATCCTGCCCCATAAACAGCAGCTTTTTCCCCGGATGGCCCATCATGAAGCCGTAAGCCGTCCGCAGATTCTCCGCCTTCTGCTCCAGGTCAGCGCCCGGCATCTTGCCGATCATCGAGCCCTTGCCGTGCACCACCTCGTCGTGGGAGAACACCAGAATAAAGTTCTCACTGTAGGCGTAGAGCATGGAGAAGGTCAGCTCGCCGTAGTTGTTCTTGCGGAACAGCGGGTCGCAGCGCATATAATTGGTGAAATCGTTCATCCACCCCATATTCCACTTGAAATCAAAGCCCAGTCCCCCGTCTCTGGGATCTCCCGTAACCATGGGCCAGGCGGTGGATTCCTCTGCGATCAGCACCGCGCCGTCCTTGCGGCCCTTGAACACGGAGCTCAGATGCTTTAAGAACTCCACAGCCTCCAGATTCTCATTGCCGCCGTAGATATTCGGCACCCACTCGCCCTCGTTCTTGCCGTAATCCAGATACAGCATGGAAGCCACCGCGTCCATGCGGATGCCGTCGGCGTGGTACTTGTCCGCCCAGAACAGGGCGTTGGCGATCAGGAAATTGGAGACCCCGGGCCTGCCGTAATTGTAGATCAGCGTACCCCAGTGGGGATGCGCTCCCTGGCGCGGGTCCATGTGCTCATACACGCAGGTGCCGTCAAAGCACGCCATCCCGTGGGCATCCCGCGGGAAATGGGCGGGCACCCAGTCCAAAATCACGCCGATTCCCTGACGATGCATATAGTCCATAAAGTACATAAAATCATCCGGAGTTCCGTAACGGCTGGTGGGCGCGTAATACCCCGTCACCTGGTAGCCCCAGGAAGCGTCCAGGGGATGCTCCATCACCGGCATCAGCTCCACATGGGTATACCCCATCTCCTTCAGGTAATCCGCCAGCGGCTCCGCGATCTCCCGGTAATTGTAAAATTCAGAGCCGGTGATCTCCCTGCCCTCCGCGTCCTTCTCCAGCTCCTTGCGTCTCCAGGACCCCAGATGAACCTCGTAGATGGACACAGGGCCGGTGAACAGCTCGTTCTTCGCCCGTTTTTCCATCCATTCCCCGTCCTGCCACTCATATTTGCCGATATCCCAGATCACAGAGGCCGTGTCGGGGCGCAGCTCCGCGTAATTGGCATAGGGGTCGGCCTTCAGCAGGGGAAGGCCCGCCTTTGTTTTGATTTCATATTTGTAAATCTGGCCCGCCTTTAAGCCCGGGATAAACAATTCAAAAATACCCGATTCGCCCAGAAGGCGCATGGGATGGCGGCGTCCGTCCCAGAGGTTGAAATCGCCCACCACGCTGACCCGCATGGCGCAGGGCGCCCAGACGGAAAAGTACACGCCCTCCACACCCTTGACGGTCATAGGATGAGCGCCCATTTTTTCATAAATCCCGTAGTGGATGCCGGCCGCGAATTTCTTCAGCTCCTCGTCCGTGTACTGGGGCGCAAAGGAGTACGGGTCATGGATCTCCTCTGTAACGCCGTTGTCGTAGGTCACGATCAGCGTGTAGGCGGCCATGCTCTTGCGCGGGATCAGAGCCGCGTAAAATCCTGCCTCATCCGCCAGCTCCATAGGGAACTTGCGGCCCGTGCTGGTGATCTTCACCGTGATGGCCTGCGCCGTCGGAATCAGCGCTTGAACCAGCAGACCCTCATCCGTCAAATGGGGACCCAAAAGCCCGTGGGGATTGCTTCCTTCCGAGTACACCAGTTCCTCAATCCCTGCCCAATCCATCAAATCATATAAAGTTTGTTCCATAGTTGGAGCCCCCTTTTCTTGTTTTATTATCGCGAATTATAAAAAAGAATCCCGCCGGCGGGCCGCTTAAACGGCGTGCGTCCGCTCCGCCGCAGCGCGATCCTGCCCGGAGGGCTTTAAAGGGTGTCTGCCCTGTCTTTTATATTCTGCTGAAAATTGATAATATCATGCTCATATTCCTGATCCATGTAGGTTGAGGTGATCATGAAGTCCGCGCTGGCCTTGTTGTTAGCAATGGGGATGTCGTAAACCTGCGCGATGCGCAGCAGCGCCTTCACATCCGGATCGTGGGGCTGCGCGGTCAGCGGGTCGGAGAAGAAAATCACAAAATCGATTTTGCCTTCCACGATCTTGGCGCCGATCTGCTGGTCGCCGCCTAATGGGCCGCTGTTGTAGCCCTTGACCGGAAGCCCTGTGCGGTCCGTGATCATCCTGGCCGTGGTTCCTGTGCCGCAGAGAAAATGCTTTGACAGCACCTCCTTGTGCTCCTCGCACCAGTCCATCAGCTCGCGCTTCTTCTGGTCATGGGCAATCAAGGCTATATTTTTCTGTTTTCTGATTGTCATTGTCAAATAGTCCATATGGATCATCCTTTCTGTCTGTGGGGAAATTTACTCCATCACCGTGTTGGTGATGCTGCCGATTCCCTCGATGCTGCACTCCACCACGTCCCCGGGCTTCAAAAACTTGGGCGGGTCAAAGCCCACGCCTACTCCCGCCGGCGTGCCGGTGGCGATCACAGTGCCCGGCTTTAAGGTCATGCCCTGGGAGAGCTCGCTGACAATGTGGTCGATGCCAAAGATCAGCAGCTCCGTGTTGCTGTCCTGGCGCAGTTCGCCGTTCACTCTGGACTGAACCTGCACCTTGGGCGGATAAGCCAGGCTGTTTACAGTGGCGATGCAGGGGCCCATGGGCAGAAAGCCGTCCAGGCTCTTTCCGAAATACCACTGCTTATGCCGGGTCTGAAGGGTTCTGGCGCTGACGTCGTTGATGATCGTGTACCCGAATATGTAGTCCTTCACCTGCTCCGGAGCCACGTTTTTCGCCTCCTTGCGGATAATCACCGCCAGCTCCGCCTCGTAATCCAAGTCGGCCACAATATCCCGGTGGCTGGGAATCCCCTCGCCGGTGGCCACCGCGCGGTCCACGCGCTTGGAAAAGTATATCGCGTAGGGGCGCTCCCCGCCGAAGGCTTCCTTCTTATAGCGGGCGGATTCCTCAGCGTGAGCCATATAGTTGATTCCCAGGCAGATCACGTCCTGAACCGGGTTGGGGATCGGAGCCAGGATCTTCACCTCGTCCCAGGGCGCCGCCCCGTCGATCCGGCTGTTTTCCAGACCGGAGGCGTGCTCTAAAAGCTGCAATTCCGAATCGCTGATATTCTCAATCACGTCCAGCATGGTTGTGTAATCCATACCCACGGACTGCAGCGGATAGATCCATCTCTCATCCTGACTCACCACGCCCAGCTTCACCTTACGTTCAATTTCATATGTTACCAGTCTCATGATGTCCTCCTGCATTTTGTCCGGCCTCGTCCGCTTCCGGCCTGCCGCATCTTCCAATAATCGTTTTTTGTATTTTCTACTCTATCACATTTTTCCGAATTTTTCTATGTTTTTAGGCCCCTTTCTTGAAACAATGCAAATTCTTTACATAAATTCTCTCAGTTGTGCGAGAAATACCGGCAGCACATCCTGTGTTTTGGAAATGCGCAGGCGTCGGGTGTTCTCTCTGCCGGATTCCCTGGATTGTGGAAATACAGTTCGGATTCGAACGGTTGAGATGTATCCGGCAAAGCCGGAAGCCTTGCCGGAATACATAAGATCAGGATTAGAACGTTCTATATGACGTTGCGTCCCAGCGCCTACTCCACGCTTTCCCGGAACATTTTAAACGCCTGGATTACCAGGGTTGGCGCAAACGCCGCAAAGCCGATGGTCAAAAGCTGGTACAGTCCCAGATCCGCGGCGGCAAACATCACCTGGAGTCCCGGCACAAACAGCACGGCGGCCAGCAGCACCACGCCCAGCTCAAAGGCCATCAGGCTGTACAGGTTGCTCCCAAAGCCCAGATGCAGGATGGAATGGCGGCTGCGGCAGTTAAAACCGTGGAACAGCCGCGCCAGCGTCAGGGTGGAGAACGCCATGGTGCTGGCCTGGGCCGCGCCTCCGGTGGAAAGCCCCGTCCGGTAGGACCACATGGTGGCCAGGGCGATCAGGCCGCCCTGCAGCAGGATATCCCGCACAAAGGTGCGCGTCAATATGCCCTCCCTGGGATTTCGGGGCGGTTCCTTTAACAGCCCCTCCTCCGGCGGCTCCATGCCGATGGCGATCGCCGGCAGCGAGTCCGTCAGCAGATTGATAAACAGCAGGTGCACCGGCGCGAAAGGCATGGGCAGGGCGCAGAGGGAGGTGTAGAGCACGCAGAGAATCCCGGCCATGTTCCCGGACAGCAAAAACTGAATGGCGTTTTTGATATTCCTGTAAACATTGCGGCCGTTTGCCACCGCCTTGATGATGGTGGCGAAATTGTCGTCCGCCAGGATCATGGAGGCAGCGTCCTTGGACACCTCGGTGCCCGTGATTCCCATGGCCACGCCGATATCCGCCTTTTTCAGGGCCGGCGCATCGTTGACCCCGTCCCCCGTCATGGCCACGATGGAGCCGCGTTTCTGCCAGGCGTCCACAATGCGGATTTTGTGTTCCGGCGAAACGCGGGCATATACGGAAATGGAATCCAGCCGGCGCGACAGCTCTCCGTCGTCGATGGCATTCAGCTCCGCGCCGGTGAGGGCCTCCGCCTTGTCGTCCATTATCCCGATCCTGCGGGCAATGGCCATGGCGGTCACCTTGTGGTCCCCGGTAATCATCACGGTGCGGATGCCGGCCCGGCGGGCGTTCTGCACGGCGGAACGCGACTCGCTCCGGGGCGGGTCCATCATGGCCACCATGCCCAGGAAGATCAGATTCTCCTCCGCTCTCCCCTTCTCCCCCTCAGTCCCCTCCCCGGGCTTGCAGGCAAACGCCAGGACCCGCAGGCCCTGGGAGGACCAATTCATATTCTGCTCCGTGATCCGCCGGCGGTCCTGGCCGGTCAGCGTCCGGGAGGCCAGCGCGGCGGCGCTCCCGCCGTCTCCGGGCTTTACGGCGGATTTGGTGCTGCCCGGATTGGCGATGCGGTCGCAGCGGTCCAATAGCACATCCAGCGCGCCCTTCACGAAAATAATCTGGTCGTCGCCCACCTGGTTTTTGGTGGACATCAGCTTGCGCCTGGGATCAAAGGGCAGCTCCCCCAGCCTTGGACATCGGGAGCGGACCAGCTCCGGAGCCATCCCTGCCTGCGCGGCCATATGTAACAGCGCCAGCTCCATGGGCTCCCCCACATCCTTTGCCGTCTGCCCGTCCGGATCGGCCGAGGCATCGTTGTTCAACACCGCGCCGCGCAGCAGCAATCCCACATCGGGGCGGAAGGCATTTTCCCGCAGCCAATCCATATCCCGCTCCCGGTGGTTTAAGCAGGCGTACTCCACCTCCATGCGGTTCTGGGTCAGGGTTCCCGTCTTGTCGGAGCAGATCACGGATACGCAGCCCAGGCTTTCCACCGCCTTCAAGTCCTTGATGATGGCGTGTTCCCTGGCCATCTTCTGGGTGCCCATTGCCTGGACAATGGTGACAATGGAGCTGAGGGCCTCAGGTATCGCGGCCACCGCCAGGGCCACCGCAAACATCAGGGCGTCCAGCACCTGCGCCTTCCGGTACAGGCTCAGCGCGAACACCACCGCTGATATGGCGATGATGGCTGCTGCCAGGCGGCCGCTGAAGCGGTCCAGGCTGATCTGCAGGGGGGTCTTGTGCTCCTCCGTTCCGTTCATCATGGAGGCGATTTTTCCAATCTCCGTGTCCATTCCCGTGGCGGTAACCACCGCCACGCCGCGTCCGCCTGTGACCAGGGAGCCGGAAAAAACCATATTGACCCGATCCGCCAGCGGCACCTCGTCGGCCGGGCCGCCCTTATCCACAGCGCCGCGGCCCAGCCGGCGCGTTTTCCCCAAAACCGTATCCTGTTTATCCACGTTCAGCGACTCTCCGGTTAGGGAGCTCTCGTTTACCTGTAGTCCGTACACCTCGATCAGCCTGGCATCCGCAGCCACCAGGTCGCCGGCCTCCAGCAGCAGAATGTCCCCCGGCACCACCTGGGAGGAGGGAATATCGGCCTGCCTGCCGTCCCTGCGCACCCGGGCCTCAGGCGAGGACAGGGATTTTAAGCTGTCCAGGGATTTTTCCGCCTTCTGGTGCTGTACGGTTCCCAGCATCGCGTTCAGCAAAAGGACCGCAAAGATCACGCCCGCGCTGCCCGGATCTCCTGTCACCATGGAGATTCCCGCGGCCACAATCAGGATGATCACCAAAAGATCCTTAAACTGTTCCAGAAACACTTGCCACCACTGCTTGCGCCCGGCTTCCTCAATTACATTTTCCCCATATTGTTTCAGCCGCTCTTTCGCCTCGCGGCTGCCCAATCCCTGTCCGCCGGTGATAAGCTGCGACATTGTTTCCTGTTTTGACAGCCTGAACCACTCCGCCATGTCGGTCTCCCCTTTTCTCTTATTCTCGCAAAGGCAGTGGACCAGGGCCAGGCTCCCCTGGCTCCGGCATCTGCCTCCGGGCCAAATCCCCCGCGTGCTGCCGCCGGGTATCCGGCTCTGAGCGTCCCGCTGCGCAAAAATGCCCCCGGCCATACAGCAATATGGCCGGGGGCACTCGTTTCGAGTACCCACTCTAGTCTATGTAGCGCGGGGATTCATTATGACAGGGGCGCCGGGGCTTCCATCCGCCCCGTCCTCACCCCTTGGCCGCCATCAGCTCGGAGAGCTGCTCCAGAACGCTGGTTCCGCCGTTCAGTGTGATGCCGCCCACCTTGTCGCAGATCTTCTCCAGATACTCCATCTCCTTCAGCTTGAACAGGGTGCGGTTTTCATCCATCAGCTTGGCGGTGTTCAGCAGGCTTCTGGTGGAAGCCACCTCCTCCCGCCGCATGATCACGTTGGCCTGGGCCTTTTTCTCAGCCACCAGCACCGTGTTCATGATCTCCCGAATCTCGCCCGGCAGAATGATGTCCTTGATACCTGCGCCCATCACCTCCACGCAGAACTCCTCCTGGCGCTCCCGCAGCTTTTTTAACACGTACTGGGCGATCTCCTCCTTCTGGGCCAGCAATTCATCCAGGCGGAACCGGCCCACATACTCCCGCAGCACCAACTGGGCGCAGGTGTACAGCTGCCCCGAGGCCCCGTCCACGATCTTCACCAGCCGCTCCGGGTCTGTGATGCGGTAGCTGCACACAACATTCAACCGCACGCCCACCTTGTCGGCGGTCAAAATCTCCTGGCCGGTGATATCCAGCTGCTGAATCTTCATATTAAAGATTTTGCCCGTCACCTCGCGGCCATAGTTCCAGAAGTAATAGCTGCCCGTCTCCAGGCGCTTCTCCAGACGGTTGTCAAAATACAGCAGCCCCACCTCTCCGTCCTTTACCACGATCTTCTTGTAGTATTTCACGGGCATCAGGTCGATGTACATTCTGGGCAGGACCTTCTCCATGGAGGGCTCGGTCATATCCACCATCTGGAAGGTATTCTTCTCAAACACATTCCAGTACAGCGCCTCGGGCCCGGTCAGCACTTCCTTAAACGCCTTGTTCACAAAGCGGATGGCCAGACAGGTATCCGGCACCTCCACCTTTACCACCCGGGAGGTAAACTCCTGGTCGCCCATGAGAATCTCCTCCGGAATCCCACAGGTTTTCACAGCGCCCGTCATGGGCACCACCTGGACCTCATAGCCCAGTTCCTTGAAAAAACGGTATTTTCCGGCGGTCAAAAGGCGCACAAACCTCCCATCCTTCATCAAATACCCGCACTCCTGCTCCTTGATCAAATACTTCATATTCTTCATTCCCCTCTATCAATACCGCACTGCATCGGCCAGCACATCCGGCCGCCCCGCGCCAGTCCCGTCCGGGCAGGCGCCGCAGTGCATAAACTGTTTTTAAATTGTCTGTAATTTGTGGAAAATATCCCTGCCCCGCCCCATCCGCAGGCCGGGGGCCGGCGCTTCAGGCTCCGCGTAATGGCTTAGGCTCAGGAGAATCTCACCGGGCAGGCTCCGGCGGTTCCCCGCCCGGCGCTCCCTTGTGGAGCCAGACGTTTTGCCGCCCGGCGCTCCCCAGAGGGCCCGGGTGTTTTCCGCCGGGTATCCCCTTAGAAACCCAGGCGGTTCCCCGCCCCGGCGCTCCCCAGAGGGCCCAGTCAGTTTCCCCGCCGTGCCGCCCTTATTCTCCCAATTTCCCTGCCCTTCTGCAACAGCCGGTATCCGCGCCGGCGCTGGCCGTCCTCCGGATTGCCCTTATCCCGGTATTCCCAAAGCTGGCGCTCTGGTGCCGCCGGATTTGAGGCTGAGGTGAAGGCAGTTTTATTTCCCTGGATGTCGGCATTTACGCAATGCCATGCGTTTTAGATGATCGCTATACCAACTTAGCTACATGTTCTCACACATGGTGGGATTCGAACCCACGACAAATCATTGTGGTGGACCCGGACCGCCGGTATACCGTTTGGCAGCTGCCTCCGGCACCGCAAGGGCTCCGCCAGCGGGAAAACCCTACGCCCATGGACAGTCCGTCCGCAGCGGACAGGAAGGAACCCCCTCCGCCCGCCATTTATATAAAGTTTCCTTTATATCACACTCATGCTTTGGCCGCCGGGGCCTAGCCCTTCACGACGCCGATGGTCTTTAACCGTTTCACCGGCACCACCAGATCGGTCTGGTCGTTCATAACCGTCTCGATGTCCTTGTAGGCAAACCGGCTCTCCTCCGCCACGTCGCTCTTGTTCTTCTTACCCAGAACCACGCCCTGGGCGTTCAAGTCCTGGATCACCTGTTCGCAGCTGAAGGCAGACATGGCCCCTTTCCGTGAATAACGCCTGCCCGCCCCATGGGACGAGGAGCAAAAGCTCTCAGGGCATCCTTTCCCCATAACCACGTAGCTATAGGAGCCCATAGCCCCGGGGATCACGGCCAGCTCGCCGTTTCGCGCCCGGACCGCGCCCTTGCGGTGCACCCACACGTCCTTGTCGTAGTGGTGTTCCAGCGCCGCGTAGTTGTGGTGGCAGTTGATGTCGCCGGAAAACGTCAGCGGAAGATTCGTGTACTTCCCGATCCATTTCTCGAGAATGGCTTTCACCGCCAGCATCATCTTCTCTCGGTTCTCCCTGGCAAAATCCATGGACAGGTTCATCCAATCCAGGTAGCGCCGTCCCTCGTCGCTGTCCGTTGGCAGAAACGCCAGGCGGAACTCATCCGGCACCTGGCTGTACCATCTCCGGTTCAGCTCTCTGGCCTTATAATGGAAATAGTCGCAGACCGACTTTCCGAAGTGGCGGCTGCCGGAGTGGATCATCACCGCCAGATATCCGTCGTCGCTCTCCTGGAGCTCGATAAAATGGTTTCCTCCACCCAGGGTGCCGATCTGGTAGTATCCCGCCTCCAGCTGCCCCAAAAGCTCGGCGTCCTGTTCGTAGCGGTCCATCTCCTCAAACGCGCAGTCCATGGTGTAGGACGGCATCATGGTCTTGTGGTGGGCGAATCCCACCGGCACATTCCGCATGATATCCCCGATCATAGCCTGGATCAGATTTCCGTTTCCGGTCATCACCTGTTTGATCTCCTCCACCCGTATGTTGGTTTCCGTGTAAGCCATACCGCAGCCGATATCCACGCCCACTGCGTTGGGAATCACCACGCCCTCAGTGGCGATCACGCCGCCGATGGGCATGCCCATTCCGGCGTGGGTGTCCGGCATCAGGCAGACCCATTTATGCAGAAAGGGGAGCTTTGCCAAATGGCGTGCCTGTTCCAGACAACTTCCCTCCAACGCCTCCGGGCCTTCCAGCCATACGCGGACCGGAACCTTAAATTCTTCTTTCTCAAACATGACAAACATGCCATTCACTTCCTCTCTTTGTTTGTTTTTGGTGGGGTATGGGTATAGCATAATGGATGATTGTGGAAAGATCATTTAAAAAATGTTGCGAACTTGGATTGGAGGGGAGGGATGCAACCGTTCGTGAGAGGCAGGGGAGCGGGGGCTGGTGGCTCCGGTCTCCGCGGTGGGAGAGTCTAAGGCGCAAGGGGGTGGAAAAGACGGGCACTGCTCCGAGCTCCGGCGCAGGCCTGATGCCTGCCCCTCCGCCTCCGCTTGCTACGGGCGCTGAACGCCCTTCGCAATCCCGCCTTTTCCACCCCCTTCCGCCTAAGACTCTCCGAACCGCTCCAAAGTCGCCCCCATCCCCCGCTCCCCTGCCTCTCACCCACTACGCTTTCTCACTCAGTCCGCAACTTTTTTGGGTAGAGGAAGAGAAAGAAAAAAGAACAGATTCTGGTATAGGTAACTTAAATAGACAGCAAACTTCATCATCCCCTCCCAAGAAAACCTAGGCCCCCCAGAACTAAATCCGCGGTTTCTTTTTTGTTCCCAGCGGCTGGGAAGGCCAGTCCATGGCGGGGGAGGGGTTACGGGGGCGTGTGGAAGAGGGGCAATGCTGCTTAGGTTCCGGCAGTGCAAAAAGAGGGGACAAAAGCTTGCCTCAAAGCAAGCTTTTGAGAGGTCCTGAACCGGGTATTTCTTCAGAAATACCCGGTGAATGTCCTCGGTGCCCCTCTTTTTGTGCTGTCGGAGCCTTAGCAGCATGCCCCTCTGGAGCCAGCCCCCGTAACCCCTCCCCCGCCATGGACGTACCCCCCGTCAAACCTCCACCCCAAAAAAGGCCGCCGCCCCACCCTTCCAGTGTCCGCAGCGCCCTTTTCCGCCCTAATTCAATATCCACCCTATATTACAAAACAATAATCTCATGCCCCGTATGATTGAGCTGCTCAGGCCCATTTTCCCCGACCATCATAATATCCTCAATCCGCACCCCAAACTTCCCGGCCATGTAGATTCCCGGCTCGATGCTAAACGCCATCCCCGTTTCCAGCCTCCGGCGGTTGATCGCCTTAATCTCCGGCTGTTCATGGGTAATATATCCGATGCCGTGGCCCAGACGGGTGGTAAAATACTCCCCATACCCCTCCGCCGCAATCACATCTCTGGCCGCCGCGTCGATGTCCGGTATGTACGCGCCTTCCCGCACCGCCTGCCGGGCGGCCCGGTTGGCCCGGCGCACGATCTCGTACACGGTCCGCTGCTCCTGTGTTATCCCGCCCACAAACACCGTGCGCGTCACATCGGAGAACATTCCGTTATAATTGCAGCCGTAATCCAGCACGATCACGTCCTGCTCCTCAATCACCCGCTGGTTCCCAAAATAGTGGGGCAGCGCGGAATTGGGCCCGGAGGCCACGATGTCCCCGGCCAGGCGCACGCCCCGCTTGGCGAACAGCCGCTCCATCTCCGTGCGGATGTCGATCTCCCGCAGCCCCGGCCGGATGAACGCCAAGAGCTCCGGAAGGATATCGTCCGCGAGCTTTGCCGCAATCCGCAGGTTTTCCATCTCCTCCGGCGTCTTGATGATGCGAATCTCCTCCAGCCACTCCTTGCCGTTCACAAAGCGGATTCCCGTCCGCTCCGCCACCGGGATCAGGTTGAAGGCCTGCACCGTGGAATTGACGCCCACCGTGCCGCCGCTGAGCCCGTATTGACCCAGCACCTGGGCGGCCACGGCCGCGAAATCCTCGTTGTCTGTCCAGGTGTGGATGGGCACGGGTTCCCCCAAGCCCTCCGCCACCTCGTCCCGGCTGAGGATGTTGCAGATGTAGAACGCTCTGCCGTCGGCCGTGAGAAACAGCGCCTGGAACCGCTCGTCCAGGTAGACGTTAAAGCCCGCCAGAAACCGCAGCTCCTCAGAGGGCGCGATCATCATGGCGTCCACCTGCTTTTCCCTCATCAGGCGGGTCAATCGTTCCCGAAAATGATTTCTCACGCGTTCTGCGCCTCCTGCGCTTCACTCTCGTTGTCGTCCACGCGCTTAGCCATGACGGTTTTCCAGGCGTGCAGCGCCAGGGCCACCGCGATAACCGCATAGCAGGCGAACACGCGGAAATACTCGCCCAGCTGCGCGTTGTTGAACAGGTTCTTGCCCGCGATGGGCGAGATGATGAACATGGTGTGGAACAGCAGCGCGCCCAGCACCGCCTGCCCGATGGTGGCCTTTTTAATAGAAGCCCCGCCCACCAGCAGCGCCGCGATGGCAAAGGTTCCCACGTTCTCGTGAGCCGTGTAGGTGGTGAAGTTGCCGATCTCCTGGATGAAGATCAGCTGTCCCAGCCCGGCCAGCAGGGTGGAGATCATGATCGCGGTGATGCGGATTTTATCCGCAGGGATGCCCATGGACACCGCAATGTTCATATTCTGGCCCACCGCGTTGATATCGCTGCCCAGCTTGGTTTTGCTCAGGAAGGTGATGTAGACGCAGACTAAGAGAATCAGGAAGCCCGTGACCACCGGCACGTCCGTAAACTGCAAGGCGAACAGCACGGTCTTGGACGACATGCATACCGCCTTAAACACCGCCAGCAGCGCTGCGGTCAGGTAGAGCTTGTATTGGCCCGCCCAGCGGACCTTCTCATGTCTGGCCGCCACGCGGTACAGCAGCACCGCGATCTGCGCCGCCAGCAGGATGATCAGAATCCAGCTGATGGCCTTGTCCAGGGACATGGTCCACATCTTGTTGATGGCGCCCTTGGTGTCCGCCTCCAGGTTGATCGGCGTGGTCAGGCCGATGCCGTTGGTCAGCAGCAGCGTCTTGTTCTTGATGGGGATCACCGGCCCGCACAGAAACATGAACACCAGGTCGTAGATGCCTTTGGCAAAAAATCCCAGAATCATACCGGTGATCATCTCCTGCCCCTTGGTCTGGTTGAACAGACGGCCGGTCAGGTTGCCGAACAGCAGGGACAGCGGGATGCTCACGATGAAAGAAACCACCAGGCAGGCAAACCCGGATACCGAGAAATTGGTAGCCACGATAATTCCGATCTGCGCCGACATTGCGCCCAGCACAATACTGAAATTCAGCCCCATGCCCGCCCACACCGGCACCAGCAGGGCCAGAATCAGGATCAGGTTGCGGAACAGGCGCGTGGAGATCTCCCCCACAATAAAGGACAGCGGCTGTTTCGCCAGTATGATGCCCGCCACGCAGATAATGCAGAACAGAATGGTCACGGCGTTGTTGATCAGAAGCTTTTCCAGAACGACGCCCGCTTTGTGTTTTTTCTCATTACCCATTATCGTTTCCCTCCTTGCATACGGGATAAGGCATATAAAATGATGCCGTTGCTGACGATGGTGCGCACCACCTCGGACAAGTTGCCCTCCGGGATCAGGCTGTTGGCCACCGGAGTGGCGATGGTCAGCATGCTCTGGAACATAATGGTTCCCAGCACCACGTTGAAGATGGAGATGCGGCTGGGAGTCGCTCCGCCGATCAGCACCGCCGCGATGGCCGGAAACGCCATCATCAGGGGCGCGTTGTAGAGCTGGTAAAAACCAAAGCCCTGGGCGTAAATGATGATGCCGATGCCTCCCAGCACGGTGGAGAGAATGGTCGCCATGGTGCGCATTTTGTCCACCTTGACGCCGTTGCTGCGGGCAAAATTGGGGTTGGAGCCGGCCGCCTTCATCATCAGGCCCAGATGGCTTCTCATAAACAGCCAGATAAGGAGGCAGAACACCGTGATCACCAGGAGCAGCCCCACGGGAATCTCCACGCCGAACACGTTAAAGGCCAACAGATTGTTCAGCGCCCTGTCGTACCAGGCCTCCAGGGTGATGGTGGTGCGCAGCCCGTCGCCGATGGGCCAGACGATGGAAGCGTTGTCAAAGGGCAGGATCAGCCAGCCGATGCACATCAGAGCCACCACCGAAAAGCCGATGTAGGTGGACACCATCATCTCGCTGCCCTTTACCCGGTTCACCAGCTGGCTGTAAACCCAGCCCGCGGCCACGCTGAAGGGGACGGAGATGGCCATGGCGATAAAGATACCGCCCACGCCCGTCATATTGTACTGCAGGCTGATCATACCGGCCAGCAGGCCGCACTCGATGCCCAGGGGCAGCGCAAAGTTCATGCCCGTGCCTGCCATGATACCCGGCACCATAGCCAGGGACAGGATCATATTGATGCCCACCCGGACGATACACTGGGAAAATGTCAGCGGCGCCGGTATTCCCAGCACAAACATCATCATAATCAGAAGCAGCAGGAAAGCCATTATGATCAGGCGCGGAAACCCAAAGGATTTCAGTGAATTCTTGACAGCGGTCATGACGCGTTTCCTCCTTTTTCTCCCGACATCAGCAGCGCAAAGTCCACGCCCGGGGCGTCGGGTTTCAGTATCCCCTGCACCACGCCGGAACCGATGATGGCGATCCGGTCACAGACGGTGCGCAGCTCGTTCAGCTCGCTGGAGGTCATCACAATGGTGATACCCAGCTCCTTGTTGATCTTCACCAGATAGTTCAATAGAATCTGCTTGGCCCCGATGTCGATGCCCCTGGTGGGCTCGGACACGAACAGCAGGTCCGGCTTGGTGATCAGGGCTCTGGCCACGCAGACCTTCTGCTGGTTGCCGCCCGAGAGCCGTCCCACCAGCTGTTTGGAGCCGGTGCAGCGGATATCCAGCTCCCCGATCATCTGCTCCACGGTTTTTTCCGCCTCCCTGCCGTCAAACAAGGTGAAAAATCCGTATTTTTTCAGGAAACGGCGGTTCACCTTCATGTCCGTGTAGACCATGTTCAGGGCGATGGACTCGTCCAGCAGCAGGCCCACTCCCTTCCGGTCCTCGGACACAAAGGCCATCCCCTTGTTGAGGGCCTCGCCCACCCGGGTGAAGGACAGCTCCCCGCCGTTGTAGCGCACCCTGCCCTTGGCCGGATACATGCCGAAAATGCCGTTGGAGATGCTGGTCTTTCCGTGGCCCGCCAGGCCGCCGATGCCTAATATCTCGCCTCTGCGCACCTTCAGCGACACGTCCTTTGTCCGCTCGCCGGGCATATTGACGCTCAAGTGCTCAATGTCCAGAATAATGTCGCTGTCGTCAAAGCTGCGGTTCACATTGATCATGCTGTCCGCCTCCAGCTTGCGGCCCACCATCAGCTCAGCGATCTGGTTTTTGCTGGTATTCTGCGTTTTCTCGTCAAATACCATCTGCCCGTCCCGCAGGATCACCACGGAGTCCGCCAGGGTCATCACCTCGTCCAGCCTGTGACTGATGAAAATCACCGCGATGCCGTCGTCCGCCACCCTGCGGATGCATTTCAGGAACCGCTCCGCCTCGCTCTCCGTGAGCACGGCGGTGGGCTCGTCCAGCACCAACAGCTTTAAATTGCTCTTGTCGATCTCCCTGGCGATCTCCACAAATTGCATATGTCCCACCGGAAGCTTGTCAACCGTCACTTCCGGATTGATTTCCATTCCAAGTTTGTGAAGGGCTCCGGCCGCCTCCTCCACAATGCGGGGATTGTCGAGAAGATCAAACCGCTTTCCCGCCACCCTGCTCACCACGTTGGGGACCACATTTTCCCGGTTCAGCTTGATATTGCGCGCAACCGTGAACCCGGGGAGCAGCATAAATTCCTGATGCACCATGCCGATCCCCAGCGCCATGGCGTCCTCCGGAGACTGGATTTTCACGGGCTTGCCCTCAAAAATGATCTCTCCCTCGTAACCGCCGGTCTCCTGTATCACGTTCATTCCAAACAAAATATTCATCAGCGTGGACTTACCGGCTCCATTTTCGCCTGCCAGCGCGACGATCTGTCCCGGGAATATCTCAAAATCCACGCCGGACAGCACTACATTTCCCGAGAAGCTTTTCTTTACATTTTTAAAATGGAGGAGCGCCTGCTTGGCCATATACAACCCTCTTTCTTTTCCGATTCGTAAATTTTCTGCCCTTTTTAATACGGAGACTGCCCTCCCGGACGGAAGGCAATCTCCGAACAATCCGATCTGCCGTTCAATTACAGAGTGATAAACTTGCCCAGCACCACAAAGAAATTGTCATAGGTCTTTCCGCTCTCGATATCCTCGTATACGCGGACGCTCACGTCGCCGCCTGCGAAGTCGGAGAAAATCTGGGTGAAATGCTCCAGGTCCGCGCGCTCGGTAAAGGTTCCGTTGCAGTAATCCATGGCGTACTGAACTGCGCAGTTGATGAACATGGTGTGCATCGGAGCGCTCCAGGCCCCCATGCGGCCCGTCATGTTATTGGAAGCCAGCTTGGCGCTGATCTGTTCCTTCATAAAGTCCACATCGCCCTTGTTCTCCTCGGGAACTTCGATTCCCAGTGCGCCGGGGAACGCGTAGAACACGCTGGGGTTGTCGGGCATGGGGTAAATGGCTCCGGCCTCGAACACGGCCTTACACATGGGCTCCTGCTGTCCTGCGTTGGTGCCGAAGAACGCGGTGTCCTTTCCGTACTCCTCAACCTTGCGGGGAACGTCCTCCAGAATGTACTGCTGGGTCGCCGCGATGCCGGCGTCGCTCATGGGGTCGGGGGAGGTTCCGTCCACGAACTTCAGCCCCAGCTCCTCACATTTTGCCTTCATGTTGTCGTGACGGGCGATGTTTAAGGGCTGCGCCATATGGCGGGGGAAGGAATAGTGAACCACGGTGGTCGCACCCATCTCCGCGGCCGCTTCCGCCACCGCGGTGCCCATATTCGCCACGTCGGGATGGAACACCAGGTCCGCAGCAGCGCAGATCACGTCCGGGGACTCGCTGGGAACGCCTGCCAGCAGCAGGATGTCCGGGCGCTTCTCGCGCACCTTCTCCATGGCCGCCGCGGTGCCTTCCATGGCGGTGTTGCAGATAATGGCCTTCACATCCGGGTCAGCCGCCAGGGACAGCGCGATGGAGATGGTGGTCTCCTGCTCGCTGGCCGCCTTGTCCGGGAAGGTCTGGTGAATAATCATGTCGCCGTATTTTTCCTTTACGGACTCGGCCGCGCGGTACTCCTCCTCGGACTGGGAGACCGTGGCGGTGAGAATGCCGATCTTAAAGTTGGCGGCCGTCGTCTCGGCAGCTGCCTCGCTGCTCTCGCCGCCCCCCGCCTGGGAGCCAGCCTCGGTCTGTGCCGGCGCTGCCGCCGGCGTCTCCGCCGTCTTGTTCGAAGAGCCGCAGCCTGCGATTGACAGGGTCATTGCCGCTGCCAGTACCAGTGATAACGCTTTTTTCATGTTTCATCCTCCGTTTTTTTCTTTTTATTAAAAACGGCGTTTCGCCGCTTTAAACTGTTTTATATTCCAGCATCCCTTTTAAGGTCAGGCAGAGCATCTCCCACTCCTTCTGCACAACGCTGACCAGCACGCTCTCGTCCGGCGTGTGGGCCCCTATAATCTGCGTTCCCGTGCAGACGATGTCCGCGTCGGGAAACTGCTTGAAAAAGGCGCCGCACTCATTGCCCCCGTGGGACACCTCCACGGCCAGCTTTTTGCCGAAGCGCTTCTCGTAGGTCCTCTGAATCAGGGCGCTAAGGGGGCTGTCCGCCTTGTACTCCCACTCCGGCGAGCTGGACTCAACGGAAAACTCCGCTCCCAGCAGCCGGGCCAGCCGTCTGTTCTTATCCACCACATACTGCTTCTTGCTGTCGTAGCAGCTCCGGTACAGGGTGCGGATCACCACCTTGTCAACCTTTGTGGTCACCACGCCGATGTTGCCGCTGGTCTCCGGAACCCCGGGCACCTCCGCGTTCATGGCGATAACGCCGCAGTCGATGTTCAGCATGGCATCCAGCAGTTTTTGCTGGCTTTCAATGGTAAACATACCCCAACCCTGGGCGTTCTCCTCCAATACAATGTGCACGCCCGGATCGCTGGCCTTGAACTCCTTTTGTAACGTCCGCTCCCATTCCCTGAGGCAGGCCTCCACAGCCTCCCGCTTGTCCGCCGCAAAGGCGATTCTGGCCTCAGCCTCACGGCAGATGGCGTTGGTCTGCAGCCCGCCGCTAAAGCTTCCCGCCCGCGACTGGCAGGCTTCCGCCAGAGACGAGAGGATTCTGGCCAACAGCACGTTGGCGTTCCCCCGCTCTTTGGTGATATCCAGACCGCTGTGCCCGCCCTTCAGGCCGCGGATTTTCAGCACTCCGCACTCCCAGTTGCCAGGCACCGCTTCCCGCTCCATGGCCAGCTCCAGACGGATCACCGTGGAGCCTGCGCAGCCCACCACGATGCCCTCGTCGCTGCAATCCAGGTTGATGATCACCCGGCCCTGAATCTTGGAGAAATCGATGGCCTTGATTCCGCTCATCCCCGCCTCCTCGTCCGCGGTCAGCACCACCTCCAGGCGGGGATGAGGGATGTCCTCCGACTCCAGCACCGCCATTGCGAAGGCCACTCCCGTGGCATCGTCCGCTCCCAGCGTGGTCCCGTCCGCGTAGATACGGTCCCCGTCCCGCAGGACTCTGATGGGGTCCCTGGTGAAATCGTGCGCCGTGTCCGCATTTTTCTCACACACCATGTCCAGGTGCGCCTGGAGAATGACCGTGGGGGCGCTCTCATAGCCCGGCGTCGCCTCCTTTTTGATGATCAGGTTGTGCGCCTCGTCCTGCCAGGCCTCCAACCCCTTTTCCACACAGAAATGATAGATATAATCGCTGATCGCCTTCTCATTTTTAGAACCGTGGGGAATCCGGCACAGCTCCCCGAACAGCTCGAACACCCTGGCCGGCTCCAGCCCCTTCAAACAATCGTACATCGGCTATAATCCTCCTATTTTCCGTAATCCTTCATGGCGCGCAGCGCATTTTCCAGCAGACGGTATTCCTTCTGAATCACATCGATGCCCACCCATTCCCTGGGCGAATGGGCGTGGTGGATCTTTGTCCCCATGCACACGATGTCCGCTCCCGGAAGCCTCCGGCTGAATATGCCGCACTCGTTTCCCCCATGGGATCGCTCCACCAACAGCGGGGCGCCCACGTCCTTCTCGTACTCCCGGCACAAAAGCAGCGCCAAGCGGCTGTGGGGGTTGAACTCCCACTCCGGGTAATCGGTCAGCACCGAAACGCTTACTTGGGGGTGGCAGGCGGCCAGGAGGCGGCATTTCTCCTGAAGCCAGCGCTTCTTGCTGCCGTAGCTGCTGCGGCAGTTACAATTTATGTAAATCCTGTTCCCAGCCGTTCCCACCACTCCGATATTGCAGGAGGTTTCCGGCAGCTTGTCCATAACCACCTGCAGAGAAGGCGTCTGGCGCTCCCGGCCAGCCTCCGGCTCCCGCTCCATCTCCAAAACGCCTGCGGGCAGCAGATTGATCAGGCTCACATAGGAGCCGCTGTCCTCCCGGGAAAATACGGCCGTCTCCCGCCGGACTCGCTCCAGCCGCATATCCAACCCCGGGTCCGCGCCCGAAAGCTCGTGCTTCAGCGCCCGGAAGCAGTCCGTTATGGCCCGCTCCACCGCTTCCGCCTCGCCCTGCTCCACCGCGAACACGCAGCCTGCCTCCCGGCAGATAGCCCCGTTCTGTGTTCCGCCCTCCACACGGGCCAGGCACAGGCTGCCGGCTTTTTCGGCCTCGCCCAAAAGCCGCCCCAGAATCACGTTGGCGTTGCCCCGCCCCAGCCCGATATGCAAACCGCAGTGACCGCCCAGAAGTCCAAACACCCTCAGGCTGTAAAACTGCTGGCCTCCCCTGGACCGCTCCAGCTCGCCCGCAAGCTCCAGCCGGACGACCGAGGCCCCGGCGCAGCCCACCACGATGCCCTCGTCGCTGCAATCCAGGTTCATCACCACCCGGCCGTTTAAGGAGTCCGTATCCAGCTGTTTCATCCCCGTCAGGCCGGCCTCCTCGCCGGTGGTCAGCACCACCTCCAGCTCCGGATGGGCCGCTGTCTCCGACTCCAAAATGCTCAGCGCAAACGCCACGCCCGTGGCGTCGTCGGCTCCCAGAGTGGTCCCGTCCGCGCAAAGGCGGTTGCCGTCCCGCAGCACCCGGATCGGGTCCCTGCTGAAATCATGTCCCACTCCCTCCGCCTTCTCACACACCATATCCATGTGGGCTTCCAATATCACCCCCGGCACATCCTCGTATCCGGCGGAGGCTGGTTTGCGGATAATCAAATTATAATACCTGTCCTGAGCCACATTGAATTCCAATTTCTGGAAATATTCCTTGATGTAGTCGCTCAGCTCCTTCTCCTGTCCCGAGCCGTGGGGAATCTGCGCGATCCGGTCGAACCACCAAAACACCCGCTCCGGCTCCAGCCCTGCAAGCGCTTCCTGCACCGCCGTACCTCCTGTTTTTCTGCCTGAATCAGGTAAAATCGATGATGACCTTCAGCATGCGCCCCGCGTTTTCGCTCAGCTCCCGGAAGGCCCGCGGCGCCTGGTCGAACTTATAGACGTCCGTGATGATCTTTTCAAGGGGAATCCGGCCCGCCTTCACCAGGTCGATCAGCTCCAGGAAATCCGGCTTCAGGGCGTTGCGGGAGCCGAACACGTTCAGCTCTTTCTTCTGGATCATGGTAAAGTTGAAATCCAGATTTTCCTTGCCCACGCCGATCAGCACCATGCGCCCGCCGAAGGCGGCCGCGTCGATGCAGTTCTGGAAGGTGGAGGGAAGTCCCACCGCCTCGATGGTCACATCAAACCCATTTCCTCCCGTGATCTCCCGCACCGCTTTCTCATAAGCCTGGGGCCCGTCGGCCAGCACCACGCCGTCCACGCCGAAATCCCTGGCGTAGCCCAGCTTTACCTCCGATACGTCCGCGATGTATACTTCAGCCCCCTTCTGTTTTGCCGCCACGGCGGCCAATATTCCGATGGTGCCGGCTCCCACGATCAGCACCTTGTCCCCCGCCTTCACCTCGGCCCGTTTCACGCCGTGGTAGCTGATGCAGAGCGGCTCAATAATGGCCAAAACCATGGGATCCAGCCCTTTTCCGTCGTAAATGCGGTCCAGCGGCATGGTGATATACTCTGAAAATGCCCCCTCGCGCTGTACGCCCATGGTCTGGTTGCTCATGCAGGCGTTTACAAGCCCCTGCTTGCAGGAGTAACACTCCCCGCAGTTAAAGTACGGATTGCATACAACAATCATTCCCGGCTTCAAACCCCGGTCATTTTCGTCGATCTCCACAATCTCCGCAGAAAATTCGTGGCCCGGCGTCCTGGGGTAGGAAAAATATGCGAATGTTCCCCTGTATGAGCCCAGGTCGCTACCGCAAATTCCCCCGTAAAGCAGCTTTAGCAGGGCTTCTCCCGGCTTTCTCACCGGATGGGGAATATCCTTTATCACCGCCTGGCCGGGGCTTTCAATAAACACAGCTTTCATAGTGGCATTAACTCCTTTTTCTCAATTTCGCAACGGCTTTTTAGCTGTTGTATCCATCTGTTGTATACATCATAATCTATACCTTTTGTACGCCTTTGTCAATAGGATTTTTAAAAATTTAGCTTATTTTTTTGTGCAATCATTGTTATTTTTATAACTTTTAACCAACTCATACGGTTCCGCTGCATTTTTCTCCGCCAATTCGTCCTTCCTGCAGCGCGCTGTTATATCCCCATCCCCTTTGTATTGTATTCAACAAAGTATCCCTATTGCCTTATCCGCACATTTTTCTCGCTCCGCCCTTGGCTTTTTGCAAATTTTTTACTATAATGGATTTAGGGATGTATCCAATACCCCGGAAGGAGACGTTATCAAATATGGTGAAAAAAAGTTTGAAGTCCCAGGCCTACAACAACATTAAGGAAAAAATCATCAATTGCGAGTATTCGCCGGGTATGCTGCTCAACGAGGAAATACTATGTGAAACTTTTAACGTAAGCCGCACGCCCATCCGCGATGCGCTGAGCCGCCTGGAGCAGGAAGGGCTGATCACCATCCGGCCCAAAAAGGGCATTATTGTGTCCAGCCTGTCCATCAGCGAGGTAAACAATCTGTTCGAGCTTCGCCTGCTGTTGGAGCCTTACAGCATCCAAAACTACGGCTACACGCTGGACGAGAATGTGCTGATGGACTATTACCAGAAGTTCCTGCGCATGGACCTGACCCAGGATTCCAAGAACTTCTTTGTGATTGACGACAATTTTCACGATTTTTTGAACAACGCGGTCCCCAACCACTATATCCAGGAGAACTTTAAGATTATCAACAACCAGAACCAGCGCATCCGCATCATCACAGGCCAGCGGGCGGTGCAGCGTCTGGAGGATACCCGCAGCGAGCATCTGACCATTGTCAAGGCCTGTGTGAAAAAGGACTGGAAGGCCGCCGCCGAGGCCATGTACGAACATCTGCTCCAGTCCAAAAACGCTACCTTTGAGATGCTGCTCAGCCGGGACGACCTTGTTTTGAACAGTTAGATTGGGCTGAAGATCATTCAGGGGAAGGGATACCATGGCAGAATTTCAGGAATTGATCAAGAATTTCGACCGCATACGCGACTATATGCGGCAGTTTTACATATACGGCTTCAAGGCCCGCACAGAATTTGAAGGCAAGAGCGCGCGCACCTACGACAACGAGCGCCGCCGCATCGAGAGCTGGCTGGCGGATTACACCCGGGCGGACTACACGCCCAGGGGCAAGCACGTGTACATCAACGTGGACAGCAAGGAGATTCCCCAGAACCCGCTCTACACGGCCTGGAAGTCCAAGAGCTTCACGGACAACGACCTGATGCTGCATTTTTTTCTGCTGGACCAAATGGTTGAGGACGAGAAGCGCGCGCCGGATCCCCCGCCGTCAGGCGAACCGCAGGCGGCAAACCAAGGCGCCGGACCGGAACCTGCCCCCCGGGGGCTTACCGCCGGCGAGCTCTGCGACCGCATCGCGGCGGATTACGGCGTGGTATTCGACAGCCAGACCGTGCGCCTCAAGCTCAAAGAGTACGAGGCGCTGGGTCTGCTGCGCGCGGACAAGGACAAGAAGCAGCTCCGCTACCGCCTGGCTCCCCTGCTGGCGCCCGAGCAGGACAGGCCGGCCTCCGGGCGGGAGAGCTCCTCCTCCACCTGGAGCCGCGTGGTCACCGCGGTGAAATTCTTCCAGGGAACCGCGCCCTTCGGCTTTATCGGCAGCACCATCCTGGACCGCGAGGAGACGGACAACGAATTTTTTCAGTTCAAACACCAGTTTATCGTCCACACCCTGGAGGACAGGGTGCTGGCGGATGTGCTGACCGCCATGAAGGACGGCCGCGCAATCGCCTACACCAACCGCAGCGGCCGGACCGGGAACGTTTCCCGCGGCAGCGGGCTGCCCCTGAAAATCTTTGTCAGCACCCGCACCGGACGGCGGTACGTCTGTCTGTACCACAAGGACACGCGGAGATTCACCAACATACGGCTGGACTCCATGAGCGGCGTCGAGCTGTTGGACATCCGGCCGGACTATTGCCGCAAGCAGGACCTTCTGAGGCGTAACCTGGACCGGCTCTGGGGCGTGTCCTTTTCCGGAAACGGCCGCCTGGAGGAAATCTGTATCAAGCTTCGTATCAACGAGGAGAAGGAAGCCTATGTGCTGGACCGGCTGTACCGCGAAGGCCGGGGCGGGGAGATTCAAAAAATACGGGACAATGAGTTTCTCTACACCGGGGCATTTTTCGACACCAACGAGATGCTCTCCTGGGTGAAAACCTTTACCGGCCGCATCCTGGACATCCAGGGCAGCAACCGCTTTGCGGTGGCCAAGGTCACTTATGACTGGGAAAAAATGTATGAAATGTACTGCCAAGACAGCGGCGGGAACGCGGAGGACGTATGATGGCTTCAGAATTGTTTGACAAGATTTACGGGCGCTACTACTATGTGGTGCGCCGCATGCTGGAGGCGGGAGCCCGCTCGCCCCTGACGCGCCGGGACATGGATGCCGTCTGCGCGGCTTACAGCTACCGGGAAAGCAATCTGACCATTGTGCCCAAGCTGACCGGCGGCTCCTGGGCGCTGTTTGAACAGAGAGAGGATGGCTCCTGGACCCCGTTGCTGCATCATCCCGACCGCATGAAGCCGCCCTTAACCGTCTGCCAGAAGTCCTGGCTAAAAGCCGTCCTGACCGATCCCCGCATCTGTCTGTTCCTCACGGACAGCCAGCTGGACGAAATGAAAGCGGCCCTGGAGGACGTCGACGCGCTGTACCACCCGGAGGATTTCCGCTACTTTGACCGCTATCTGGACGGCGACGACTACGCCTCCGCGCTCTACCGGAAAAATTTCCACACCGTGCTGGAGGCGTTGGAGCAAAACAGAACCCTGAAGGTCATCTACCAGGGGCCCAAAAACGGCAGGTCCGCCTTCGAGGTGGCGCCCTGCCAGCTTCAGTATTCCTCCAAGGACGACAAGTTCCGCCTGATCTGCCTGCGGCGGTCCCACGGGCGTTTCTCCCGCTCCATCCTTCTCAATATGGCCCGCATCCAGGTCTGCGCCCCCGGCGGCGAGGCGGTGCCGCCCGAGGCCGCAAAGCTGCGCTTTACCAG
Source organism: Enterocloster asparagiformis (assembly GCA_018380885.1). GTDB lineage: Bacteria > Bacillota > Clostridia > Lachnospirales > Lachnospiraceae > Enterocloster. The sequence goes on along the minus strand of JAGZSY010000004.1, from coordinate 55,278 downwards.
CTCCGGCAAGGCCCCGGAGCCCGTGCGCCTGAAAATCAGCGGGGAGCGCAACTCCCTGGAGCGCTGTATGCTGCACTTTGCCAACTATGAAAAGCACACGGAATATGATGAGGAGGAAAAAGCCTGGATCTGCTCCATCTACTACGATATGGCAGACGAGACGGAGCTGCTCATCGAAGTGCTATCCTTCGGGCCGGTGGTCCAGGTGCTGGGGCCCGAACCCTTTCTGCGCCAGATTCGCGACCGGGTCAGGCGCCAGCACCATCTGTTTTACGAGGTCACGGAGTAGAATTTCCCTCTCCCTCCGGGCGCAGCAGCGACCAGACCTCCCCGCCGTCGTCGTCCCGGCAGTAGCCCAAAACCAGATCGAGAGCAATCCCCAGCCCGCCCTTTAAGGAATCGGCCTGCAAATACTCCTCGCGGGTGTGGGCTCCCTCCCCCATAAAGGAGCCCACGCACACGCTGGGGATTCCCAATGACATCGGGATATTGCAATCTGTGGAAGCCTTTCTGGGCATGGGGAAATACCCCAGCGTCCGGTACACCGCCCACAGGGCCCGGTGTTCCAGCTCCTTCTGGCGCTCCGGGTCTTTTGCGGCTCCGCAGGGGCGGATGCCGACCACTTCGTAATCCACCTGTACATCTTCGGTCTTTCCGGCCTCTTCCATCACCTCCCGGAATTTTTCTTCCATAATCTGTAAATCCTCCCGGCAGTCTGAGCGGAATTCATACAGGGCCTCCGCCTCCTGGGCGATGGTGTTCACCGAGGTGCCGCCGGAAATCATGCCCACGTTAAAGGTCGTCTTTCCGCCGTGAGGCACCTGAATCTCATAGAGCCTGGCAATGATCCGCGCCAGCTCCGCGATGGCGTTCTTCTCCCCGAACGCGTAGTATGAATGGCCGCCCCTGGTGCGCACGCGCAGCCGGTAGCGCTGGGAGCCCACCGCCTGGTGGATAAACTCGTTGATCTTGCAGTCAAAGCTGATAAAGGCCTGGATGCGCCCCTCATAATCCTTGCAAATCCGCCTCGTTCCCTTCAGATTTCCCAGTCCCTCCTCGCATGAATTCCACACGAACAGGATTCCGGGGCCCTGAGGCTGAAGCTTCTGCTCCGCCACGTACCGCGCCGCCATCAGAAGCGCCACCACACAGGCCGTGTCGTCACCGATTCCCGGACAGCGGATCACCCCGCCCTCCTCCTTCAGGGGAAGGGGCGTTTCATCCGGAAACACGACGTCCGTATGGGCCGCGAACACCACCACAGGCTTGTTTTCCTCCGTTCCCACAGGGTAAACCACATTCAGCGCTTCGTCGATGAAAACTCCCTCCGCCCCGTGAGACTGCAGCCAATCCCGGCAAAAAACCGCCCGCTTTTCCTCCTTGCCCGAAGGCGCGGGGATTTGGGCAAGCTCCTTTAGCAGTTCCAGCGCTTCCTGTTCCAAACCGTTGACGTAATCCAATGCGTGTCGATCCAGCATAGTTCTCCTCCTTTGTATAGATATCTGTCCGTTTTGCTATGCCTTATTTTACCACAATGGATACTGAAAGCAATACGGAAAGTCTTACTTATAACTATAATTGGTCTAAATCATTTGTTTCCCCCGTTCCGTTTATGTAGTACCGGCACACAGCGCCGAAACTTGCCATGGTGCGCCAAAACGGCCGGCGCTCTGCGGACACGCTCCCCGTCCGGTCCGCCCCATAAAAACAGACCGGATACCAAACGGTATCCGGCCCCTCATGTCATCCTTTTTTTTCCCGCTTCCCACGTTTTTCCTTCTGCGCCGGAAGCTCCCCCGGCTTTCCCATGACCACGGCAATGGACCTGGGCTGCACGGTCAGCCTGCGCTGGTCCTCCAGAAACGGCTCGCTGCCCTCGGGCATAAACCCGTTGTGCTCCACGTCGTCCGTGTCCGCGGCCAGATGCCACACCAGGCCGCCCGGCAGGCTGGGGAGGGCAAATTCCTGGGGCGTCCAGTGCATATTGTAGGCCACATAGAAATAATTGTCATGGCCGCCGCCGGCAGTCTCCCCGTAGGCCCCGCAGTACAGCACGCCCAGCTGGCGTCTTGCGGCGTCGAACTCCGGATACCACGCCTTTACCCCGTGGTAGGAGACGTCCGGCATCCCGCAGGACTTGTAGTCCATCAGCGCCGGCTCCTGTCTCATGTGAAAGACCGGATGTTTTTTCCTGAACGCAATGGCTGTCTTTACAAACTGCCAAATATCCCCGTTGTTCTTCAAAAGCCCCCAGTTCAGCCAGGAAATCTCATTGTCCTGGCAGTAGGAGTTGTTGTTTCCCTTCTTGGTCTGCCCGAACTCGTCGCCGGACAGAAGAAGCGGCGTTCCCTGGCTTAAAAACAGCAGCAGGATCGCGTTGCGCAGCTGTTTTCTGCGAAGGGCCAGCACCTTTTTCTTCCGGGTCATCCCCTCGGCCCCACAATTCCAGGACTGATTGTAGTCGGTTCCATCCTGGTTGCCCTCTCCGTTGGCCTCGTTGTGCTTCCCGTTGTAGGATACCATATCCATCAGCGTGAAGCCGTTGACATCGGCCATATAGTTGACCGCGCCCACCGCGGCCGGATTCCGGCGGGTATAGAACGCGGCGCTGTCCAGCTTGCCCTCGTCCCCCTTCAGGAAACCGCGCATCTCCAGCATAAACCCTTCGCCGCACTCCGCCAGATGCTTTACGGCGCCGCCGTCCACACCGTCCCAGCCGGCTGCCAGCAGCTTTAATCTCCGCAAATACGGATCAGCTCCCAAAAGCTTAAGCGGCGCGTAGCCCACCAGGCGCACGCCGTCCACATGGAACTCCCGCGCCCAGAAGCGGACCGTCTCCAGCGCATACGCCGGGTACTCTTTTCCGTCGAAAAACAGCTCGATCACCAGCTCCAGCCCGGCCCTGTGCAGGCCCTTGACCAGCTCCTTAAACTCCCTCACCGGCGCTCTCTTCACACCGGCGCTGTAGGCGGCCTTGGGCGCCATCATCAGCGCCGGGGCATAACCCCAGTAATTCAGCTTGTCCGCGTGTTCCTGAACCCCGTACGGGTTGCGGTCCACGCACTCCGGCCGCACCACCTCGTCAAATTCCACAGGCGGCTGCATCTCCAGCGTGGTCACGCCCAGCTCTTGTAAATAGGGAATTTTTTCCAAAATCCCGCTGAACGTGCCCCGTTTAGCCGGATCCACTCCCGAGGAGGCGTGGCGCGTGAAGCCCCTTGGGTGGATGTGATAAAAAATACAATCCTCATAGGGAATCTCCAAAGGACGGTCCCCCTCCCAGTCGAAGGGTTCTGTCTCCGGCAGGGCCGCCGCCCGCAGCGCGGCACCCGTCCGCTTTAAATCCCCCCAGCGCTCCCGCCCCGAGAACTGCCGCCCGCAGGGATCGGACCTCAGCTGTCCGTCCGCCTCGTAGAGGTATTCGATTCCGGCGAAATCCCCGGCAATGGCCACGCTCCACACATCCCCCGTCCGCAGTTCCTCCGGAAACGGAAATTTTGCCAAAGGCTCCTTCCCGCCGGAACGGTAGAGCACAACCGCGCAGCATTTTCCCGGATACACAAAGGAAAAATGCATACCGCCCTCCGTCGCCGCCGCCCCCAGCGGATACTCCCCCGCAACGCTCTGATCAATCACAAACTCACTTTTCATCCCGGCCTCCATCTTCCATCTCTTGGCCGAAGCCCGCCGTCGCTGCTTCCGGGCCTCTATCTGTTCCACAAGGCCGCTCAAACACCCCCAGCGGTCCATGGCTTCCCCGCAAAAAGCTCTGCCTTTCACGCCACACAAAATTGTATATCGTGTTTATTATAACTGTTTTTTCCAGAAAAGAAAAGGTATTAATCTTGAGCTTCCACGCAAAACCCGTGAATAAGTTCCGCCGCTAAATCTATCTGTCATATCCTAAAAATGATAGTTCCTTAAAAAGTCTCCTGTTTCCTCCCGGATGTCTCCATTTCTACCCAGTCAACCGTTTTTTTGTTGTGGAATGCCGAATCAATTCCATCCCCTCATTATCCCTTTGACCGGCATCCGAAATGCCCTGTGTACCATAAGGTCCCACAGGGCATTTTCCGCTCATATCATCACATCCGCTTTAACTCAGGATCACACTCTCATAAGGCCTCAGCCTGTAAATCCCATCCGCAAAGTCCTGTTCCGCGTCATAATTACAGAGCACCGCACTTCCGATATTCTCCGGCAGCCGCACCTCCTGCTCCCGCTTTCCAAAATTATTCAGGATTAAAAGCCGCTTCTCGTCCAATATCCGCTCGTAGGCGATCACCTGCTCAGCATCTGTATCGTAGGGTTCAAAGGTTCCAAAGATTACCACATCCCGGTATTCCTCCCGCTTCCTCATCCCAATCAGCTTCCGGTAATAGTGGAGAACCGACTGCTCATCCGACTGCTCCTTCTTTACATTTATCTCCTTATAATTGGGATTCACCTTCAGCCATGTCTGCTCCGCGCCGGAAAAACCGGCCTGGCTCTCGTCCTCCCACTGCATGGGCGTCCTGCTGTTGTCCCGGCTCCTCCGGTAGACGGCCTCCCACGCCGCCTCCTCTCCCACGCCGGCTTCCAACGCCCTGCGGTACTGGTCGTGAGTGGCCAGATCATCGTAGTCGTTCAGGGTATCCATATGGATATTGGTCATTCCAATCTCCTGACCCTGGTAGATGAACGGCGTCCCGCGCAGCATCATGAACAGGGTGCCCAGCATAGTTTTGCTGTACCGGTTGATATCGGCTTCCGGAATATATTTATTGATGGACCGGGGCTGGTCGTGATTTTCCAGATATACCGCGCCCCAGCCAATGGCCTGTGTGGCTGTCTGGGAATGGAACACATTTTCCCGGATATCCTTGACCGTCCAGCCGGTGGGAACAAACCATTCCGCCGAATCCGGCACGTCGATGTCCGTATAGCTGAAATCAAAGACCATGGAGAAAAATCCATCTTTGCCCACAAACTCCTCCAGCCGCTCCTCCGGCACCCCGACTTCCGCCACCGTCATGCTGTTGTGGGGCTTTAAGGTCCGCTCCTTCATCTCGGCCAGGAAGGTCTCAATACCGGGCTGATTCTGAATCCAGGTTCCCGCATAGCACAGGCCGTCGGGCCCATCCGCCGGGTAACGGTCCAGAACCAGGTTCTTCTTGATATTCCCAATCGCATCCACCCGGAACCCGCACACGCCTTTGTCCAGCCAGTAGTTCATCATCTGATAGATTTCTTCCCGCAGCTTTGGATTATCCCAGTTTAAATCCGGCTGCTGCTTTCCAAAGGCGTGGAAGTAATACCGGTTCGTGTCTCCCACCCGCTCCCACGCGGAGCCGCCAAAATAGGATCTTAAATTGTCCGGCGGGCAGCCATCTCTTCCGTCCTTAAAGACATAATAGGACGCATACTCGCTGTCCATGTCAGCCATTGCAGCCTGGAACCAGGGATGTTTATCCGAGGTATGGTTCACCACCAAATCCATCAGAATCTTCATCCCCCGTTTTCCCGCCTCCTCAATCAGCCGGTCCATATCCTCATCTGTTCCGAATGTGGGGTCAATGTGATAATAATCGGAAATGTCATAGCCGTTATCCACCATCGGAGAGCAGTACATTGGAGATATCCACAGCACATCCACTCCCAGCCACCAGAGATAATCCAGCCGGCTGATAATTCCCGGGATATCCCCCACCCCATCCCCATCCGTGTCCTGAAAACTCTTGGGGTAAATCTGATATACGACAACTTCCTTCCACCATTCCTGTTTCATCCCTGCTACCTCCTATCCTTTGACTGCTCCGGCCGCAATGCCCTCTATAATGTTTTTCTGCAAAAAGATAAATATCACCAGTATTGGAATCACGCAAATCAGCACTGCCGGAAAGATCAGCTCCCACGGGTTGCCGTACTGGCCCGACAAGCTCTTTGCATAATACAAGCTGAGGGTCAGCGTCTTGCTCTTGTTGTTTCCAATAATTAAAAACGGAAGCAGGTAATCATTCCATATCCACATTGCGTTGGTGATGATAACCGTGGCCGTGATCGGTTTCACCAACGGGAACACGATGTGGAAGAACAGCTGGAAGATATTGGCCCCGTCGATAACGGCCGCTTCCTCCAGAGACAGAGGAACGCCCTTAAAAAATCCGTGGTACATAAAGACCGTCATGCTCAGGCCAAATCCGCCGTACATCAAAATCAGGCCAAAGGTATTCTTAAGTCCCAAGCCTTCCATCAGGCTGACCAGCGGATACATCACGGACTGGAACGGTATCAGCATGGCCGCAGTAAATACCAGAAACAGCACATCGCTGGCCTTACTCTTGCTTCTCACCATCATCCACGCGGTGACAGAAGCCACCAGGACAATCAGCGTAACGGCCACAACCGTGATGAGGATGGTATTTGACGCCGACTCCACCAGATGGATCTGGGAGGCTGCGTTTTTCAGATAATCAAAATTCCAGGCCGCCGGCAGGGACATGGGCGCCGCCACAATTTCCTTCTGGTTCTTAAAGGAGTTCACAAACAGAAAATATATGGGGAACAGCGTGTATACGGCGATCAGAGCCAGCACCGCGTATAAACCGAATTTTATTACATTTTTCTTCCCGTTCATCTATGCCTCAATCTCCTTTCGCTTGGTGATGATAACCTGCACAATCGAGATAACCGCAATCAGTAAAAAGAATATGACCGCCTGGGCCTGGGCCATGCCGTAGTTTGGCGGCGTGTTCTCCCTGGTTGAGAGCAGAATCTGCAAAGACAGCATCCGGGTGCCAAAGTTCCCTTCCGTCAGGGCCAGGTTCTCATCCAGCATTTTAAAGCTGCCGGATAACGTGAGGAAAAATACCACCGTAAACGCGGGCATCAGCATAGGGACCGTAATGCGCTTGAATTTCTGCCAGGCAGAAGCCCCGTCAATGGAGGCCGCCTCGTATAAGTCCTCCGGAATATTGTTTAAACCGTTCAAGTAAATGATCATCATGTAGCCCGCCGTCTGCCACGTGGCCATCATAGCCATGGCAATCACCGCCTTGTGCGGATCCTGAAGCATATTGCACAAAAATGGAATCTGGAGCGGTGAATCCCCGCCGAACAGCATAACGGAAAACACGTTCTGGAAAATAAAGCTCCACACAAAGCCCATGGCCAGACCGCCGAGAAGGTTGGGGAAGAAATAAATCGTCCGAAACATCCCCTTCCCCTTTCCAATCTTCTTGACCATCATCGCCAGACAGAGGCTGGTGACATTTTTGAAAATCACCGCCACCACCGTAAATTTCAACGTGTAGATGAGGGCTGTCATGAATTTCTGGGAATGAAACACTTTGATGTAATTCTTAAGTCCAACCAGGGCTCCCCACCAGTGCTCGGCGCCCTTGAAATAGGACCCGCGCCATGCCGTAAAGGAATAGGCAAGTCCCATGCCAAACGGAAGCAGAATGACCACAGTGAACAACAGGATCGCCGGGATTACCAGAATCTTAAACCATTTATTATAGTATCTCTCCATTTCCTCTCCCCTTTACCACTCATCCATGCCGGATTTCCAATAGTCGATACAGTCCCTGGCAATATCGTAAAGCCTCTCCTCCGACCAGTCCTCCGGGTCTATAAACAGCTGCTCCATCAGATATTTTCCATACATTTCGGTTCCCCATGCGGCAGGGGCCGCGTCAAATGGGTTCGCCAGCAGATTCCCCTTCAGCTTATAGTTTATCAGCTCATTGGACAGCGGGTTATCCAGCTTCGTATGTTCGTCCGCATTAAACGGCACAAACGCAAAACGGTTAATGATAAAATCTTTTCCAGTGTCGGAGGTGTTGAGCCACAGCACAAAGTCCTCGGCATCCCTTCTCTCCTGCTCCGTGGCCTTAGCGTTAATCACATAGTACTGCGATACAAATTCCGGAATCGAGCGGTTCATCTGTTTGACATTTAAGCCTTCTACCGTGATATCGCTGTCCTCAAAGTTCAGCTTCATGGGAAGCATGATCAGATTCTCCGCCGCATCCTCAGATATCTTAGCCACGTTGCTGTATATCCAGTTGCCGTTCTTGATAAAGACCGCCTTGCCCTCCGCAAAGTTCTGCACCGCCTGGTCGTAACCGGTGACAGTGGAATTGATGAACCGGGGCCCCCGCTCTACCGGCCCGTCGGCGCCGGCCGCATATCGGGTGAGGAAATCCAGCTCTTTTAAGGACTTTACCAAAGGCTCTAAAAGCTGATCCGCCTTGGAAGCGTCCGCTCCCCGCACGTCGTAGACGTCCTTGTATACAGCGCTGATGGGGTAATTCCCAAAATGATTGCCGTATGTCCACTTCTCCGCGCCTGCGATGGAGAACACGCCGTTTAAATTTTCCGTAATCCCGCTTTTCCCGCCGGATGCGGCGTACCGATTACCGTTCAGAGTAAACGTCCGGCCAGGCTCGCCCCGGATAAAAGCGTCCATGGCCACAACCATATCCCGGAACTCCTCATATCCGGCTTCCCCGTAATCTGCCTGGAAAGCGCTGATATCATCCAGCCCCAGAATGCCCATAATCATCCGCCTGTCGGCTATCAGTCCATAGCCCTCAATATTGTACGGAATACCATAGTTGCCTTCCCCGTCGAACTGAAGCTTGATGGTATCCGGCAGCTCCTCGTAAAGCGCTTTTAATTCCGGGTTCATAATCCCATCCACGCCCACCGCGTATCCCGCCGACTTCCATTCCTCAAACGCCACCGCGTTGGAGGTAAAGACGGTCGGATAATCCCTGGATTTTAATTCCGAGCGCATCGTCTCCGCGCTCTCCGTCGTACCTACGGTAAAGGTTTTCACCCGCTTGCCGGTCTCCGCCTCATACGTTTTTGCCAGTTCATCCAAGCTCTCCGCAATTTCTGATTTGCTGTTAAAGAAATAGACGTCATAATCCTTTGTTTTTTGTCCGCACCCTGCAAGTCCCACCGCCATGATGCCAGCCGCCAAAATCAGTACTGCCTGTTTCACCCTCATCCCGGTTCCTACTCCTTCCTGTCTGCTCCCCACTGTTTCCCGCCGCAAATGAAACGTGTTTCATATCGATCATTTTTTTGGCCCCGCTGTGGGGCCTATTGTAGGTTTCTTTTTGTTGCCGCTCTGTTTGAAACATGTTTCATATCCTATATACGCATTATACGCTCTGCTTTTCACAAAGTCAATATGTTTTCCTGATTTTTCTCTGATTCCAGGTTATAAATTTTAAACGCGGAGGCCTTCCCTGTATCCACCGTCAGCCGCGGCTTCTTTTAAGTTGTTTTTCCCTGCCTGAGGCTCACCGGGATTCTCACGTCCCGCAGCTCAATTGTCTCCTTATCCACCAGCTTCATCATAACCTCCACCACACGCTCTGAGATTGTCTCAATGGGCTGGACAATCGTCGTCAGCTTCTGCTGGTTCATATTGACCACATAAGTGCCGTCATAGGCCACGACGCTGAACTCCTCCGGTATCCTCCTGCCCAAAGCCTGCGCCGCATTTAAAAATGCGATTGCCGGCATATCAGCCGCCATCACCCCGTCAATCTCCGGATAGTTCTCCAGTATCAGCCTGGCAAGCTCAAAATAGCCGTCGAAATCAAAGCTGTTCCACTTTATTTCCACTTTCCGGCTGTCAATGCCCTGTGCTTTCAACGCAGCTTCCAGCTCCAGATGCGCCTCGTAGGAGATGACGCGGCTGGCCGGCTCATCATTGCACAGGTGGATAACATACTTGCAATGATTTTTTATAAACTCTCCGGCGGCCAGGCGGCCCCCCATACGGTGGTCCGAGACAACCACGGGAATCTTCCCGGCAACGTCGTAATCCAGCATAATCATAGGCTTCTGGAAGGCTTCATAATCATGCTTGTCCAGATTGTTCACCGCCATGATAACCCCGTCCACGATATTGGATTTTAAGAACTTCAGATATTCCCGCTCCCGCTCCACATCGTCCGAGGTGCTGCACAGCATGAGCTTGTACCCCTGCTCATAAAGCTTCCGTTCAATACAGTCGGCAAGGGAGGCGAAAAACGGATGCTTGATGCTGGGCACCAGCATTGCAACAATCCCGGCCTTCCGGCGAAACATCCCCCGGGCCAGCTCGTTGGGGATATAGTCCAGCTCCTCCATCGCCTGCTCAATCTTCCGCCTGGTTTCCGGGCTCACCGCAACTGTCCCATTTAGAACGCGGGAAACGGTGCAGGCGGCTACGCCTGCCCGCTTTGCCACTTCTCTGATACTTGCCATACTGTATTCGCCTCCATGAAATATGTTTCATTCATTTTAACATAACTCATGGGAACTGTAAAGGCGCCTGGACCGGGCTTCCATATTTATTCATGCGGTTGCCGCGCCTGAGCTTCTATCTCCTCCACAACCTCATTTAAATACATCCACCGATCCATCTTTTCCTCCAGCTCTCTCTCCCTGGCTTCTTTTTCCGCCATCAACTCGTTCAGCCTGGCATAATCGCTGGCAGCCCCCGCCATCTTCCGATCCACTTCTGCTATGGCGGCTTCCAGTCCGGCGATATCATCCTCTATGGTTTCCCAGTCCTTCTGCTCCTTAAACGTAAGCTTTTTCTTCTTTGGAAGATTCTGGCCTTCCTTCCAGTTATTCCGGTTTACCGACTGATTCAGGGCCGGCTTTTCCGGCTCATCCCCCCTCTTTTCTACGCTCTGTTCGCCTTCATCTCTTTTCGATATGGCGGCCTGGTAGTCTGTAAATCCACCCTCATACCGGCGGATCACGCCATTTCCCTCAAACGCGAAGATGCGGTTCACCACCCGGTCCAGGAAATACCGGTCATGGGATACCGTCACCACGATGCCCGGGAAGGTGTCCAGATAATCCTCCAAAATCGTCAGGGTCGCGATGTCCAGATCATTGGTGGGCTCGTCCAGCAAAATAACGTTGGGGGCGTCCATGAGAATCCGCAGCAGGTACAATCTGCGCTTCTCCCCGCCGGACAGCCGGTCCACTGTGGTATACTGCATGCTGGACGGGAACAGGAAACGCTCCAGCATCTGGCTGGCGCTGATGCTGCCGTCCTTTGTTTTCACGTACTCCGCCACGTCCCGGATGTAGTCGATCACCCGGCGGCTGCCGTCCATGTCCTCGCTCTCCTGGGAGAAATATCCCAGCTTCACCGTCTGGCCGATCTCCACGGTCCCCGCGTCCGGCTGCACCCAGCCCGCGATCATCTTCATCAGAGTGGACTTGCCGCTGCCGTTGGGCCCCACGATGCCGATGCGGTCGCTTTTCAGGAAAATGTAGGTAAAATCCTGAATCAGCACCTTGTCGCCGTAGGACTTGCACAATCCGTTTAATTCCACCGTGGTTCTCCCCAGGCGGGAGGCGATGGACTCCAGCTCCACATTGCGGTCAAATTCCGGCCCCTTCTGGTCCCGCAGCGCCTCAAACCGCTGGATATGGGCCTTCTGCTTGGTGGAACGCGCCCTGGCGCCCCGCTGCATCCAGGCCAGCTCCGTGCGCAGCAGGGTCTGGCGCTTGCGCTCCGTGGCCTGGGCCATGTCCAGGCGCTCCGCCTTCAGCTGGAGATAACCCTCGTAGTTGGTCTGGTAGCTGTAAAGCTTGCCCTTGTCCAATTCCACGATGCGGTTGGTCACGCTGTCCAGGAAATACCGGTCGTGGGTGATCATCAGCAGCGCGCCTCGGAAATTTTTCAGATACTCCTCCAGCCAGTCAGCCATCTGGCTATCCAGATGGTTGGTGGGCTCGTCCAGAATCAGCAAATCCGCCGTGCTCAGGAGTACGCTGGCCAACGCCACGCGCTTGCGCTGCCCGCCGGACAAGGTTTTGATTTTGGCCTCATGATCCGTAATTCCCAGCTTGTTCAGAATATTTTTAGCAGTGGCCAGCAGCTCGTCCCTGGAGGTGAAATGGGGCTCCGAGGCATTTTCCCGCTCCACGCTCTCCAGCACGGTATCGCTGTCCACAAACTCCGGAATCTGGGGCAGATAGCGGATGTAGAGGCTCCTGCCCCGCACCACGCTGCCGCTGTCCGGCTCCACAAGCCCGGCCACGATCTTTAACAGCGTGGATTTGCCGGTGCCGTTGACGCCGATCAGGCCAACCTTCTCCCCCTCGTTGAGGGAAAATGCCGTATCGTCGAACAGCAGCCGCTCCGTATATGATTTTGTCAGATGTTCAATGGTTACCAGATTCATACGTTTACCCTTTTTTCTGAAATATTATTACAATTATGTGCAGTGTTAGTATAACATTTTGCGGCGTGGGATGTAAAGACACTTCTAAAGTGAGGCGGAATTTCCGGTGTTCCGGGATGCTTTTGCCGCGGCTGCCTGTGTGATATTCAGCACATAATCTGACGCGGGAGAAATTCGCACAGCTTCTGATAGCAGACCTCCGTCATCCGTTCCAACACCGGTTTTAAATAGTTCTCGGGCGCATACACGCAGTTCATGATCCACACATCGTCCAGTACCCGCGGTTCCATAGAAAAAATATCCGTGTAGCAAAGGTCCCGCTGATCTAAAATCGATACCATATTGGTAATAAAGGAACATCCCACCCCGGCATTGCTCAGCTTGTTGGCTGAAATCACACTCCCTGTCTCAACCACCACGTTGGGCTTGATCCCGTTGGCATAGAAAACCCGCTCTGCCCTCTCCCTCAGGCGTCCGCCTGACTGCATAACAATGGGCAGCTTTTCCAGATACCGGATCGGCAGGTAGGGGTGGACTATATTTTCAACCATCTCCCCGTACCCGCTCAGCCCAAAGGTCTTGGGTACCACCACCAGAAAGTCCTCCCGGGTCAGCGGCCTGTAGCGCAGCTCTCTCCGGATTTCTCCCCCCTGGTACACCGCAAGGTCGATCTGCTTCTTTATCAGCATGGATTGGGCGTGCTGGGCGCTGATTTCGCTGAGCTTGAAACAATACCCAGGGAAAATCTGCCTCCAGAGAGGCAGCACTGAGGGGATCAGGCTTCTCTGTACATCCGCTGCCATCCCGATCCTGACCACGCCCTTGCGCAGTTCCCGGTGTTCGTTCAGGCTGAAATCCGTGGCATCGCTGATCTCCAATATATTCCGGGCGGCCTCTATATACTGTTTCCCTGCCGACGTGGGAATATAACGGTTTTCGCTGCGCCAGAACAGAGGCACCCCGACCTCCTTCTCCAGCTTGGCCAGGTACATGCTGAGATTGGGCTGGGAAATGTAAAGCTTTTTCGCAGCCTTTGAGATAGTCTCCTCGCTGGCAATAGCCAATATGTAATTCAGATACTTCAAATCCACAGCAATTCCCCCTCACCTTTTATCAATTTTATTGATAAAAAATATAATTATTATATATTTGATTTATAGGATTGATTGTAATATATTCAAATATATAAATCAATATTGATTTAATAATTTTACAATTCATGTCTTAATTTTATAGTTTGCTGAAATTTCAGCAGAAAGGTCGTGATAAATTGCTGGCAAAAGATATGTATCAGCACCCGGACGTCGGTTTCTACACGCCGCGCCCCTATATCAAAAATCAATACACAGGAATCCGATATGCGGAAAAAACCCCTTACGAGCTTCTGGATATTTTTCTTCCGGACCAAGGGGAAGGTCCCTTCCCGCTGATCATTGATGTGCACGGCGGCGGGTTCTATTACGGCAGCCGCTCGTCCGTACGCATGGAGCCGGTGTTGGAAATGATCCGACGCGGTTATGTAGTGGCCACCTTTGACTACACCCTCAGCCCTTGCGGTAAATTTCCGCTGCAGATTCAGGAGTTGAAGGCGGCGATCCGCTACCTGAAGGCCAATGCGGCTAAATACAAGATCAACGCCTCCCGCATCGGTCTCTGGGGCTTGTCCGCAGGCGCCCACATCGTCACCCTGACGGCCCTGAGCCCTTATGCGCCGGAGTTGGACGATCAGTCCATGGGGAACAGCAGCTATTCGCCGGATGTGCAGGCTGTAGTCGAGCTGTACGGACCGACTATGTTGGACAGAGAGGTTGGAGGCCCGGTTCCGGGGGAGGACCAGAGCCAGACCGTTTACGGTGTGCTCTTTGGCGCAGCGCCCCAGGCAGTCCCTGACAAAGTCGCACTTGCCGATCCCTGCCATTACGTCACAGAGTCCGCTCCCCCATTTTTTATGCAGTACGGCACAGCGGATATGCTGGTCGGGCTGGAAAACGGCCTGCGGCTGCGCGATAGACTGGTCTCGGCAATCGGCGCGGACAACGTATATTTCGAGATCATCGAGGGGGCCGAGCATGCGGACAACCAATTCCGCACGCCTGAGAACAATGAAAAGATTTATCGTTTTTTTGACAAGTATTTAAAAGATAAATAATCCGTTAAAACAGCTTTCACATTGGAGGGTACATGATGAAAAAAACGTTGGCAACTCTATTAAGTTTAACTGCAGCATTTGCGCTTTCCGCCTGCGGCGGCTCTCAAACCCCAGGTACAGAGGCGGCCGGCAGCCCCCCGCCTTCCTCCCAGGCCTCCCAGGACGCCCAGACATCCGCCGCCGGGAACAGCGTGGAAGCCTGCACCCTGACATTCAGCACCACTATGTCCCAGGGAACCACAAACGTGGATTATTTCGACAAGGCCCTGGACCTTATCACCGAACAGTCCGGCGGGGCAATCCAATTCTCCCGGACCTACTCCGGCACCCTGGGCGGCGAACACGATCTGGGAGTAATGTGCATGGACGGCGACCTGGATATCGTCTGTGTGGGGCCCGGCAATCTGGCCGACTGGGACACCGCCTTTCAGGTGTTTGACTGCCCCTTCCTGTTCCATGACTTTGACCACTATGATGCTGTGTTGAATGACAGCGCCTACCAAGCCTGGCTCGACGAGAAGGGCGCCGGCCTGGGCATCACCTTTCTCATGACCGGCAACCAGGGGTTTAAGGGAATCATCAATTCCAAACATGCAGTTCACTCGCCCGCCGATTTAAAAGACTTGAAAATACGCGTCCCGGACTCCTCCAGCTTAATTGAAATCGGCGCAGCCATGGGTTATGTGCCCACGCCGGTGGCTGCCACCGACCAGTATATGAGCCTGTCCCAGGGCATCATCGACGGCGCGGACCACTCTATGGTGGCGCATTTGAACTGGAAGCTGACAGAGCTGGCCAAATATTTCACAGAGACAAACCACAACCTCCAGAGCACCTTCCTCTTCATAAACCGCGAAAAGCTGGAAAGTCTCCCGCCCGAATACCAGGAGATCATCCTGTCCGCCTGCTCCCGCATGCAGGACGAGATGAATAAACAGACCCGGACAGACGCGGAGGAATCCTTCAGCAAGGCAGCCGATGAGGGCGTGGAGATTATCCCCTACAGCGACGTGGATGTGGATGCCTTCAAGTCTGCCCTGTCGGAGATCATCACCAAATACTCCGCCGCGGACGAAAAACTGTATCAGATCATTGTTGAGGCCGGAAAGTAAAAGTCCATGCCGCCGCGGCCGCCGCCCGGTTCGCCCGAATGGAGGCCGCGCCCTGCGAAAGGAGGCAATCTCATTGAATTTTCTCAGAAAGGTCAACCAGATGATCTGCCGCGCCGAACTGCTGATTATGGGACTCTGGTTTACGGCAGTCTTTATCGCCATATCGGCCCAGGTGGTCATGCGCTACGTGTTCAGCAGCCCCCTGCTGTGGAGCGATGAATTTTCACGGTATTCTTTTGTCTGGATCATTTATCTGGGCTGCGCCTACTGCGTGGGCATCGACAACCACGCCCGAATTCCGTTTCTCTACGACAAAATGCCGCCCGCGTTGAAAAAATTGATGACTGCAGCCGGAAATATGGCTGCGATGGCTGTACTCTGTTATATCATTCCCAAAGGGTACGGCTATGCAGTCAAAAATTACCGTTTCACCACCGCTATGATGCACTTGCCTATGACGTATCTCTACCTGGTACTTCCGGTGGGCTGCGGACTGACCGCGCTGCAGCTAGCCATCAAATCCATTCTGATCTTTGACAAGGAGGGAAAACGCCTATGCTGACCATGGTAATCCTGATTGTTCTTCTGGTAGCCATCGGGCTGCCCATGTCCTTTTCCGTCCTGGCCGGATCCGTGTGGTTCTTTATCTCCAGCGGCATGCCCACCAACCTCCTGGTACAGCGTTTGGTAATGGCGGTGGGCGATTCCTTCAGTATGCTGGCGATTCCTTTCTTCATGCTGGCGGGCAACATCATGAACCACGGCGGTATTGCCAGGCGCATCTTTCACTTTGCGGACGCTATGGTGGGACATGTCCCCGGCGGTCTGGGCCATGTCAACGTGTTTGCCAGCGTGGTATTTGCCGGCATGTCCGGCAGCGCCATCGCCGACACAGGCGGTCTGGGGGCCATTGAGCTGAAGGCTATGCACGATGCCGGGTTCGACGACGAATTCTCGGCCGGTATCACCGGCGCCTCCTCCTGCCTTGGCCCCATTATCCCACCCAGCACCGGCATGGTGCTGTACGCCATGATGGCCGAGGTAAGCGTGGCCAAAATGTTTGTGGCGGGAATCATCCCCGGCTTTCTCATGGCAGCCGTCATGTGCGGCATCGTATATTTTACCGCCAAGAGACGCCGTTATCCGGTCAGTCCCCGGACCAGCGCAAGGGAGAAATGGACGGCCTTCAAGGAAGCCCTTCCCTCCCTGCTCTCCCCGGTGATTCTGCTCAGCGGCATCCTCTTCGGTATTTTCTCCGCCACGGAGGCCTCGGTGGTCTGCTGTATATATTCCCTGATTCTGGGATTGGCATACCGCGAACTCTCCCTAAGCGATCTGCCCGGTCTGGTGGCGGACACGCTGAAGAGCTGCAGCATGGTCATGACCCTGGTTTTCTGCAGCATGGTGCTGGCCACTGTGCTCAATTTCCAGCAGATTCCCCAGATGATGGCCGCCTTCTTTGTGGCCACCGTGCACTCACGGCTGGGCATGGTGCTGGTCATTATGCTGCTTCTCATGGCAGCCGGTATGGTGCTGGACGTGACTCCTGCCAGCCTGATCCTGATCCCCATCCTGCTTCCGGTGGTAAAAAGCTTTGGCATCGACTACATCCAGTTCGGCGTAGCCTCCTCCGTGCTCTTCGTCATGGGCCTGCTCACTCCGCCGGTGGGCAACATCCTGTACGTCCTAAACGACTATACCAAAATACCGGTGATGAAGATTGCTGCTTCCATGGTTCCCTACGTAGCCGGGTTCCTGCTTCTGGCCTTTTTGCTGTTTATGATCCCGGAGCTGTCCCTATTTCTGCCCAACCTGGTATTTGGGCCCTAACATCCCCCCAGCGCACGCCTGCCCGGCGCGCAAAAACCGGCCGGTCGCTCCCATACATGGCGCGTCCTCCGGCCGGTTTTACCGTTTCAATTCAGCTCAAATCCATTTCCGAAAAATCAATTTCGAGATCAGGGAAAATATTCACCTTCACCTTATCGTGAAATGTGAAGCTCTTTACCGCATTCTCCGCAAAGTCGTAAACCGTCACGCTCTCCCGCTCCGGATCGATCAGCCAGTATTCCCGCACCCCGGCGTTACGGTAATGGAACAGCTTGAGCAGGCAGTCCCTGCTCCGGCTGCCGGGCGATATGATCTCCGCCGTAAAGTCCGGCGCTCCGTGGCAGCCGTCATCCTCCAGCTTGCTTTTATCGCAGACGACGGAAATATCCGGTTCCAGATAAGTCAGCTCGTCCCTGTTCAGGTAGACTGCAAAGGGGGCCGGATATACCTTGCAGGCTCCACCCTGCCGCTTCATATGGAAAGCAAGCGCCGCAGAAATCGCCATCAGGATTTGCTGATGCTTCCGCGACGGAGTCGCCATGTAAAAGATTTGTCCGTCAATCAGCTCGGCGCGCAAACCGTCCGGCAGCGCCTCAATGTCCTCCACCGTATAAATTTTTTGCTGAGCCAGCGCCATATTCTTTTGAATTACCTCTTCCTCTCCCATGTATGCGGCCATCCTCCATCCCTCCTATACGCCCAGTCTCATACAATCAGTATAGCGGATGCCCGCGCTCATGTCCAATTTTTCCGTTGCAAAACACCGGTACCCCTGCGTTCAGAACACACCCAAAGGCATCCCTCCCCCAATTTTATTTTTCAATCGCACAAATGGATTCCCTGACGAACCGTCATGAACCAACAGAAGAAGAACTCTCCCGAAACATTTACTATTTTATCACACCGCGGACCGGACTTCAATACGGCTATCACATTGTTCCGCCGTCGCCCCGGTAATGCGCAAAAACCGGCCGGAGACCGCCATACATAGCGCGGCTTCCGGCCGGTTTTGCCGTTTTTATCTGAAATTTTATTCAATCACCAGCTCCACCGGGCAGTGGTCGGATCCCATCACTTCCGTATGAATCTGCGCGCTGACCAGCCGGTTTTCCAGGCTCTTTGAGGTGCAGAAATAGTCGATGCGCCACCCCGCGTTCTTGGCTCTGGCGGAAAAGCGGTAGGACCACCAGGAATAAATCCCCTCCTGGTCCGGATAAAAATGCCGGAAGGTGTCGATAAACCCGGCGGCCAGCAGGTCCGTAAACTTGCCCCGCTCCTCATCCGTGAAGCCGGCATTTTTCCGGTTGCTCTTGGGATTCTTTAAGTCGATTTCCTTGTGGGCCACGTTCAGATCCCCGCAGAAGATCACGGGTTTGGTTTCCTCCAGCTTCTTGAGATACTGTAAAAACGCGTCCTCCCAGGTCATGCGGTAATCCAGCCTGGCCAGGCCGTCCTGGGAGTTGGGCGTGTAGCAGGTCACCACAAAATACTCCGGAAACTCCGCTGTGATCACCCGGCCCTCCATGTCGTGCTCCTCGATGCCCAAGCCGTAGCGCACGCTGACCGGCTCCTCCCTGGTAAACATGGCCGTGCCCGAATAGCCCTTTTTCTGGGCGTAGTTCCAGTACTGGTGGTAGCCCGGCAGTTCCAGGTCGATCTGGCCCTCCTGGAGCTTGGTCTCCTGCAGGCAGAACACATCCGCGTCCGCCTCCTTGAAATAGTCCAGAAATCCCTTGCCCACGCAGGCCCTCAGGCCGTTGACATTCCACGAAATCAGTTTTTTCATCAGCAATTCCTCCTATTCGGGGTAAACAAGCCTGGACTGCGGGAACTCATCGATGTGGTACAGCACGTCCAAATACCGCTTTGCCAGATAATTCGCCATACCCAGATTCATGTCCAGGTAGTTGCCGCAGTCCCTGGCGGCCGCGCCCGGCACCTCGCCCCGGAAATCGCGGATAAACTCGTACATTTCCGTCACCAGAGGCAGCACCTCCCGGGAGTCGTAATCCCCGGCCAGCAGCAGGTAAAAGCCGGTCCGGCAGCCCATGGGGCCAAAATACAGGGTTTTCTCGCCAAAGATTTCCTGGTTGCGCAGGAACGTGGCGCCCAGATGTTCGATGGTGTGCATCTCCGCCGTGTTCATCACCGGCTCCTCGTTGGGCGAGGTCATGCGCAGGTCAAAGGTGGTCACAACGCTGTCCCCCACCTTATCCTTGCGGGATACGTATACGCCCGGCTGCAGCCGGATGTGGTCGATGGTAAAACTTGCAATTTTTTCCATTCTGTCTGCCTCCATATCAATGGCCCGAAAGCGGCCCCATACATCTACTCAAAAGCAGCGGGAAATCCCCGCTGCCAAATATCCATTAATCGTCCGCTTCCTCACTCTCGGTCACGGTGTAGGTGAAGCGCTTACGAGCCATCTCGTCGCTCTCCAGATACTCGTCGTAGGTGGTGATCTTGTCGATCAGCTTGCCGTTTACGATCTCCATGATCCGGTTGGCCGTGGTCTGCACGATCTGGTGGTCACGGGAGGAGAAAATCAGCACGCCCGGGAACTTGATCATACCCTTGTTCAGCGCGTCGATGCTCTCCATGTCCAGATGGTCCGTGGGCTCGTCCAGCAGCAGCACGTTGGCGCCGGAAATCATCAGCTTGGAAAGCATGCAGCGGACCTTCTCGCCTCCGGACAAAACGCGCACCTTTTTCACGCCGTCCTCGCCGGCGAACAGCATACGGCCCAGGAAGCCGCGCACATAGGTCACGTCCTTTTCCGGGGAATACTGGGTCAGCCAGTCCGCGATGGTGTCGTCGTTGTCAAACTCCGCGCTGTTGTCCTTGGGGAAATACGCCTGGCTGGTGGTCAGCCCCCACTTGTAATTGCCCTCATCCGGCTCCATCTCGCCGGACAGGATCTTAAACAGCACCGTCTTGGCCCGCTCGTTGGGACCCACCAGGGCCACCTTGTCCTCGCGGCCCAGAATAAAGGACACGTCGTCCAGAATCTTCTCGCCGTCGATGGTCTTGCTCAGATGCTCCACGGTCAGGACCTCGTTTCCGATCTCGCGGGCTGGGCGGAAGTCAATGTAGGGGTATTTACGGCTGGAGGGACGGATATCGTCCAGCTCGATCTTCTCCAGCGCGCGCTTGCGGGAAGTCGCCTGCTTGGATTTGGAAGCGTTAGCGGAGAACCGCTGGATGAACTCCTGCAGCTCCTTAATCTTCTCTTCCTTCTTGCGGTTGGCTTCCTTCATCTGCTTGACGATCAGCTGGCTGGACTCCACCCAGAAATCGTAGTTTCCCGCGTACAGCTGGATTTTGCCGTAGTCGATGTCCGCGATCTGCGTACATACCTTGTTCAGGAAATAGCGGTCATGGGACACCACGATGACCGTGTTCTCAAAATTGATCAGGAACTCCTCCAGCCACGCGATGGCATCCAGGTCCAGATGGTTGGTCGGCTCGTCTAAGAGCAGGATGTCCGGGTTGCCGAACAGCGCCTGCGCCAGCAGCACCTTCACCTTCTGGGCGCCGGTCAGGGTATTCATCTGGGCGTAGTGGAACTCCGTCTCGATGCCCAGGCCGTTCAACAGGTTCTCGGCGTCGGACTCCGCCTCCCAGCCGTTCATGGTGGCGAACTCGCCCTCCAGCTCGGCGGCCTTCACGCCGTCCTCCTCGGTGAAGTCCTCCTTCATATAGATGGCTTCCTTCTCCTTCATGATCTGATACAGCCGGGCATTGCCCATGATCACCGTGTCCAGAACCGTGTACTCGTCATATTTGAAGTGATCCTGCTGCAGGAAGGAGAGACGCTGTCCCGGCGTAATGGCGATCTCGCCGCTGGTGGGCTCCAGCTGGCCGGACAGGATTCTCAAAAATGTGGACTTGCCGGCGCCGTTGGCTCCGATCAGACCGTAACAGTTGCCCTCCGTGAATTTGATGTTCACATCCTCAAACAAGGCCTTTTTCCCCACCCTGAGGGATATGTTGTTTGCACTAATCATAATACTTACCTTTCTTTTTGTCTGTTTTTCAGCCGTTTCCCCGCGCCCGCTGTTTCAAAGCAGCCCCGTCCCCGCTTCCGCCCGGGCGGATAGCCGGTCCGGCGCAGCCCTTTTCCAGGTGCGCGCCTGTACTCTCATGAAAAAAGGGGTCTGCCGGCCCCTCTTCTCGTCAATATCAAATTGTACAGGGAAAACACTGAATTTGCAAGGGTTTTTCGCAATTTTCCGCCCTTACTTTCCTTTCCTCACTTCCACCGGGTAATTGGTTCCCCCGGAGGTCACATAAGCCACCATCACGCGGTCCCCGCTGTCCTTGGTCAGGGCGCCCTCCTCCATGGGACAGTTGTCCTTCAACAGGCTCAGCTCCCGGTTGTCATCGGTTTTGACGGTGAAGCTGCTCATGGCGTTGAACACCGTGGTTCCGGTCTCCTGGTAAACCGTCCACTCCTCCTGCTCCGGCAGGGCCACAACCAGGTCCGCATCCTCCGGCTTCACGCCGTCCTTGCCAATCTCCTTGCCGATGTAAGCCACGGCGATCTGCACATCCTCCTGAATTTCCACCTCCACGTCCCGAATTTGGGCCAGCTTGATATCATAGTTTTTCCCGTCGTCCGCCTGAAGCGTAAAAACGGAGCCGTCCTCCGCGGTTTTCACCACCGTGCCCTGAAGCATGTGATAGCGGTTGGTCAGGTCCACCGCCTCCCCGTCGGCCTCGGTGGCAGGCTCTGTGGTCTCCGGCTCTGTGGCGGCCGGCGTGGTCTGGGCCGTGGTCTCGGTGGCAGCCGGCGTGGTCTCCGGCGACGTTTTCTTCGCGCAGCCGGCCGCCAAAAGCGCGGCCGCAAGCACCGCGGCAGCTGTTATAATCCATGAACGTCTCTTCATTGTTCAATTCCTCCATTTCCAAAAATTGTAACTTCTCAGCAGCTTCACAAATACGGCAAAGGCTCTCGCTCACCGGCCTACGGCGCGGTTTTGCCGGACATTTACCATAAATTACAAACTGTTACTTATGAAGCTTACCATTAAGCTTTCCAAAAAACAAGGAAATTTCTCTTAAAGCTTTGTGAAGGAATATCCCCGGCAGAAAGCGCAGATACATGAGCAGAATCAGCCGGGCCATCCTGGGCGATAAGTCCATACCAAAAACTCCTTCCGGCGCTCCGCCCGGCCGACGGACGCCAGCCGGATGAAGCATTCGCTGTTTTTGTTTTTAGTATGCCCAAAATTCTGCATTTTCTGCAAAAGCGCTTAAACTTTGCGTTCCGTGACATAGGTGAAGGACGTGTACTGGGGCAGATGATAGGACAGGGTGTACTCAATCATCAGCCCTTCCCGGTCGTAAGCCAGATAGGTGACCGCAAACACCTTTTTTTCCGGCGGATTGTCCAAAAGCTGCGCGTACTCTGCCGGGGGCAGATCGATCCGCAGGTAGGATTCCACCTCCTTGGGATACCGGTCCTTGGTATCCATATAATCGTACAGCGACCCCTCCGCAAAATCATACCGGTCCGCATCCCAGAAAACCTCAGCCGGAATATAAGTTTTCTGCACCGCGTAGGGGCTGTCGTTGATCTTGGATAAACGCAGCATGGCAAAAACATGGCTGCTGTAGGGAAACATTTCCTTGATAATCCCCTCGGCGGGGCATTTTTCAAAGCTGATCACATCCCGGGACGACCGGTATCCGCGCTGGCGGATGCCGCGGCTCAGACTGATCACAGCCCCGGAATCCGCGCCGATCTCGATCTTCCGGCTGGGTTCCTCGGGAATCCGGGCCACAAAGGTCCCCTTTCCCCGGTAAGCCTTCACGTAACCTTCCTCCTCAAGGGCCTTCAGGGCGTTGCGCACGGTCATGCGGTTGATCCCGTACTGGGCCGCCATCACCCGCTCCGAGTCCAGCTTGTCGCCGATCCGGTACTCCCCGTGGATCATCTTCTCCTTCAGGCTCTTCATCAGCTGCACATATATCGCATCGTATTCAATCATAATCTGGTAACACTCCTGAATTCATAGAGATCCGAGACCGCCACAATCTCAAAATATTCAAAGGGCTCCGGTTCCGCCTTGTAGGTGATCCCCTTGATCATCATCAGTTCCTCGTCCCCGCAGTCCAGCAGCTCCTTTTCCTTCTCCCCGGCCGCCACAATGAGGATCTCCTCCTCGCTTCTGCGGGTCTCATAGCCGAACATTTCCTGTAAAATTTTGTAAAATGACTGTCCCGCCAAATCCGCGTTCTCCACGCCTCGCACCTTGTCGTACAGAATATACGTCTTTTCAATGGACTTGGGGACCCCGTCCACAAGCCGCACCTTCCGGAAATAGAAAATCCGGGAGGCGATGGGGATCTTCAGCTTCTGGCTGACATAGCGGTTGGACTCCGTGACCTCCATATTCAGCACGCGGTATTCCGACCGGAATTTCCTGGATTCCAGTGTGGCCGTGATCGACTCAAACCGCTCCATATCCCTTAATATGTATCGATTTCCCTGTTCCATAGCTCCCCCTGTTCCTACTGGCAAATGTCTGAAAACCCTTCCGTTTTCAGTCTGTCCAAATCATAACACAATAAACCGGCCAATGCAAGGACGGCTCCCGCAAAACAATGCACCGCGGGCTTCTCCAGGGATAGGGCGCTTTTCGGCGCACACTCTCTCCGGGCAGCGCCATCCTGCCCCCCTGGCCCCCTGCGCCGCAGACGCGTCCCATCACGCAAAAACGGCGCCGTGAATCACATTCACAGCGCCGCGCGTTTTTGTCCCGCGATTCCGGGCAGGTCCAGCACCTCCGTCAGCGAGTCTATCAGATACATCGCCCCGGTCTGGTCAAAGGGAAAACGGCTGTCCCGCCTGGCGGCCACACAGGCTCCGGCCGCCACTCCGGCCGTCACCCCGTAGGTGGAATCCTCCACCACCAGGCACTGGTCCGGCCGGCAGTCCAGGGCCGCCATCGCCGTCAGGTATATCTCCGGGTTGGGTTTGCTCTCCCGGAACTGCTCCCCGCTGACCACATAGTCGAACAATCCCCCGATCTCGCACTGGCTGAGCACCTTACGGATCCCGTTCATGCTGGTGGAAGAGGCCAGCGCTGTCTTAAATCCCATCTCCCGCAGACGTTCCAGAACGCCGGGCACCTCCGGATAAAGAATTTCCCGGTAGCACATGTCGTCAAATATGCTGTATATCTTTTCCAGTTCCTTGTCAAACTCCAGATTTTCTAATGGCTCCCGGGCCGCCCGGTGCATGATTTCCCTGGTCCTGGCGCTGTCCATCCCCACGGACGGATACAAATCCTCCTCCCGAATCCAGGGCCGCGTCTTTTGCAGCTCCCGGTGAATCCCGGTGAGGTAGAGATACTCGCTGTCGATCAGGACTCCGTCCATATCAAAAATTACTGCTTTGAAGCCCATAAACTCCCCTTTCACGGCAGCTCCGCCGTCTGCTTTGCCTAAAATGAATCGTCGTCCTGCTTTACGCTGTCCGCTTCAAACCGCCCCACCTGCCGTCTGCCCTTGTCCACGATATCCGCGGTGAGCTCCTTCAGGCTGCTGCCGAAATTCCGGTTCAGCGTGGTGTCCAAAAGCATACCCACATTAGTCCCGTAATATACGGTGATCCCGCCCCTGCGCATGGCCCGGTCGATCAGCGTGTTGAAGGGCGATCCGCTGAGAATGTCGCAGAACGCCAGTATGTGTTCCGTCTCCGCCAGGCGCCCCAGTGCCTCGTCCATGTGCTGCTCCAACTCCGTCTTGGTCTCCCCGTCCGGAAAATCCACCGCCTCAAAGCACTCCTGTTTTCCCAGCACCAGCTCCAGGGCGCTGGTCACACCGGTGGCAAATCTGCCGTGGCCCGTGACTAAAATTCCGATCATATGTCCCATCCTCCCCGCGCTTCCCCGGACCGTCCGCCCTCACGCCGGCGGCGGCCCGGAATCTCCGCGCTTCTATTGACTATTTTACTACTCGTTGGGATAATGCGCCAGCGGTTCTTCAAAGGGATTGATATTGGTGTCGATGAAAATGTCCTTTGCCCCCTTGGCGGCCACAAACTGGAACGGGACCGTGTACATCAGGGGCGCCAGATACTTGTCTGCCTTGACGCTGAACACCAGATCCCTGCCATCCTCCTCGATCTCCCGGCAGGTGATCACGTGCACCCGGTCGGTGTACTTCTTAAACGCGGCGCGGAACTGAAGCATGCGCTCAAACTCCGCCTCGTCGGAGCCGATCATAAACAGGGTCTGGTTGGGCCGCAGCGCCATGGTCGGCCCATGGGAATACTCCTCAATCTCGTAGCCGATGGTGGGCAGACGCAGCATCTCGCCCACCTTCAGCATCCCCTCCAGCATGGAGCCGAAGTCGATGCCGTAGCCCAGCACAAACAGCCGGTCGCTGTTCACGATGGAAGCGCGGTTGCGGTCATACCACGCTTCGCTCTCCTCGATCACGGTCTGGAAATGATCCACCAGCTCCTTCGCCCCGCCAATCGCCGCCTGGTACTGCGCCTCGGAGTACACGCCCTTCTCCCTGGCCACGCCCACGGCCCACAGGTAAGCGCTCAGCACGGAAACCGTGTAGCCCTTTGTCTCCGGCGGGGTCAACTCCTCGCCCACCAGCAGGTGGACCGCAGTGTCCACGTGCTTTGTGATCTCGCTCTCCAGATTTCCCGTCAGCGCCAGGGTGGGGTAGCCGTTTTCCCTGGCGTGGGCCATCACCTCGCAGGTGGAAACCGAGGTGCCGGACTGGCTGATGCCCACGAACAAAATCTGGTCGTTGCGCAGAAGTCCAGTCCAGTCCGCTTTCTCATAGTTTTTGAACACCGTGGGGTACTGGGCGATGCCCTCGATCCCCACGATGTGCTTGAAATAGTACGCCGCAATCTGGGACACATTGTAGGAAGTCCCTGAACCAAAGAAATAAATCCGTTTGATGTCATATTTTCGGAACAGCTCCACAAATGGCTCCACAAATACCGCCTGATTTTCCAAAACCTGAGGCAATACCTCGGGCTGGAACTTAATATTGCCAAGTACCGTCTGCTGCATGTCGTTCTCCTCCTCTGATCTCTCCGGTCCGCCCTCTGCCGGACGGCCGTCTCTGCGCTCAACGCTCTGTTATTTCCGCAAAAGCCCCGTGATATCCTCCCGCTGCTCGTTGGGAACCATCTGGGAATAAATGGATATTCCCATCTCCGCCAACTCGGCAAAAGCCGCCTTCTCCTCCGGTGACACGAACACCGTCTTGCGAATCTGCTCAGCCCCCGGCTTGGTGGACATATTTCCCACCGTCACAAAGGGCGCCTTGTATCCCAGCTTCGCCATCTTTAAAATCGGCACCGGGCTGTTGCACAGGATCATCACGCGAATCCCCTCATCGATCTTGCGGATAAACTTATCCGCCGCCTTTGCGGTGCTGAAAATAGACAGCTTGCACTTCTCCGGGCAGCCGAATTTCAGCGCCGTTTTGCGAATCTCGTCGTTTACAATCTCATCGTCCACGATGGCGATGCGCTCCAGGGAATAGTGGGGAATCCAGAACCCGCACACCTGGCCGTGAATCAGCCGGTCGTCAATTCTCACATCTAAAATGGCCATTACGGTTCCTCCTTTACATTGCGATCAATCCCAGGATACCCAGGATAAACCCGACCACGACAATCCCGCCGATAATGGCGGTCACTTTCATTTTCTTCTTGATGCAGGCGAAGATTCCCAGGGTAAAGGCCAGCGGCAGCAGCTTGGGAAGGATCTGGTCCAAATACTCCTGCAGCACGATCTCGCTGCCCGCGATGGTGAACTGCAGGGGGCAGGAGATGCTCACCCACATGGCGATCATACAGCCGATGGACATGGCGCCGATGATGCCAGCGCAGTGGGTAAAGAGCTGGACGCGGCCCGTGGCCTGCATCTCCGACAGCAGGGAGTGGCCCTGGCGGTAGCCGATGAACAGACCGAACCAGCGGGTCAGGAAGTTGGGGATATTGAAGAACAAAAGCAGCACAAAGGGAGCCAGGATATTCCCCTCCTTGGCAAAGCCCACTGCCAGGGCGCAGGCCAGAATCCGGAATATACCCCAGAAGAAGGTGTCCCCGATCCCGGACAGCGGCCCCATCAGGGATACCTTGATGGCGTTGATGGAAGCCACGTCGAAGCTTTTGTCCCGCTTGGCCTTCTCCTCCATGGCGATGGTGGTGCCCATGACAAAGGGCGACGGCGCCACGGTCATGTTGAAGGCGGCGATATGGCGATGCATGGCCGCCCGCAGGGACTCGTCGTCGTCCTTGTAAATCTTGCGCAGCACCGGCATCACGGCGTAGAGGAAGCCCAGGCCCTCCATCCGCTCATAGTTGAAGGAGCCAAGCAAAGTGAAGCTTCTCCAGAACACGCCCACAAAGTCCTTTTTCGTCAGATTATTTTCCGCACTGATTATCTCATTTTTCGCCATCGCCTAATCCTCCCATTCGTCGTCCACGTTTGCCGGAGCCGCGGCCCTATTTCCCTCGTTCTGCCGCAGCATGAAGATGATCCACGCCACCGCCACCGCGATGCCCGCGATCGCGACCATGGTCAGGTCAAATCCCACGTAAGCCGCCGGGATAAATCCCAGAACAAAGTAGGGAATCAGATTCTTTTCCATAATGATGTTGAGCAGCAGCGCGAATCCCAGGCAGGGGAGAATCGCCGCCACGCCGGTCAGTCCCGCGTTCATCCAGGCCGGAAGCCCGTTTACGATGCTCTCGATCATATTGTTGCCGAAATACATCACCACGAAGGTCAGGATAAAATACATCAAAAATGTGCCGAAGCCGCAGAGATAGTGGATCGTTTTCACGCCCCGGAAATTCAGCTCGTCGATCTTGCGGTCCGCAACCAGCATGGCGCCGGAGTACGCGGACAGCAGCAGGGTGTTCAAAAACTGCATAATCACGGCCACGGGAACGCCGAACAGGATCGCGCTCTCCGCCCCGGTCCCGGTCAGCAGCGCCACGGCCGTGCCGATGGTGCCTCCGGTGCCGATATCTAACTGCGCCGTGGGGCCGATGCCGGTGGCTCCCATCCACATCAGCTGCAGCGTGGCGCCGATGATCAGGCCCTGTTTCACATCCCCCAGAATCAGACCGACTAAAAATCCCGTCACAATGGGCTCACGGAGCTTGCATTCCCCCAGCCATCCCCCTTCCAACTGGGTCAGCGCCGCTACACAGCCGATCAGTATCGCTTGTATCAAACTCATATCGCTTCCTCCTTCTCATCCTTTATACCGGTTTGCGCAAATTGGTATATGTGGTATAGTAGATAATCCACTTAGGTTTTTTATACCACTTTACTGTGGATATTGCAATAGTAATTAAAAATTTAACAATATTTTTTATTCATTTTTCTAGTTTCCGGAAATTTCTGGGCATAAAAAAGGAGAGCGACCCGCAAAACCAGCTTGACTGGCTTTGGGAACGCTCTCCCGGTGGGAATTTTTCAGTTTTTTCAGGTCACGCCCTCTGCAGCATGGCCCCGTACCGCCCCAGAAAGCTCTGGGTCCGCTCGTTGTCGGAGGCGAACACCTGCTCCGGCGTGCCCTCCTCCACGATCAGGCCCCCGGCCATGAAGATCACACGATCGGAGATGTCCCGGGCAAAGGCCATCTCATGGGTGACGATCACCATGGCGATGTCTAAATCCGCCAGGGACTTGATCACCTTCAGCACCTCGCCCGTCAGCTCCGGGTCCAGGGCCGAGGTGGGCTCGTCGAAAAACAGGATCTTGGGCTTCAGCGCCAGAGCCCTGGCGATGGCCACCCGCTGGCACTGTCCGCCGGAGAGCTGACAGGGGTAGGCGTTTTCCTTGTCCTCCAGGCCCATTTTGCGCAGCAGCTCCCGGGCCTCCCCAAACACAGTCTCCTTGTCCCGCTTCTGGACGTGGATGGGCGCGTCTGTGATGTTCTTCATCACGGAATAGTGGGGAAACAGGTTAAAATTCTGAAATACCAGGCCGTACTGGCTCTGAATCTCCTTCAGCTCCTTTTTGCCCGCGTACACGGCTTTTTTGTCCGCCCCGGTCCAGGCCGCCTTCTTCCCCAGATAGGCCACCTCACCGCTGTCCATGGTTTCCAGCATGGTGGCGCAGCGCAGCAGGGTGGATTTGCCGGAGCCGGAGGGCCCGATGATGGACACGATTTCGCCTTCCCCCACGGTCAGGGAGATGTCCTTTAACACCCCCTGGCCGTCAAAGGATTTTTCCACATGATTGATCTCCAAAAGATTCATTGTCCACAAACTCCTTCCCTTACTGGTAATAATTCAACTTCTTTTCAAGCCCTTCCATAGCCAGGGCCACCACCAGGTTAAACACATAGTAGAACAGGCCGGCGGCCACGAACGGGATCATGTTGCTCTGGGCAGCGGCCAGCATCTTGGCGATGGAGAACATCTCCATCACGCTCAGGGTAAACGCCAGGGACGTATCCTTGACCAAGGTGATGACCTCGTTGGTCACGGACGGCAGAATCCGCTTGATCACCTGGGGCAGAATAATCTTGAAAAAGGTCTGGCTTCTGCTGTAGCCCAGAATCTTGGCCGCCTCGTACTGGCCCTGGGGCATGGACTGGATGCCGCTGCGGTAAATCTCCGCAAAGTAGGCGGCGTAATTGACCACAAAGCCGATCAGCGCAGCCCACATGCGGTACCCGCTGCCGAGCTTGAGCCCGAACAGATAGTAAGGCCCGAAGTACACCACCATGAGCTGCAGCATCAGCGGCGTGCCGCGCATGATCGATATGTACACCTTCACGATGGTGCGGATCACGCTGTTTTTGGACATGCGCCCGAAAGCGACCACAAGCCCCAGTGGCAGCGAAAAGATCAGCGTCACCGCAAAGATCTGCACGCTGGTCAGCATCCCCCCCATCAGCTGGATCAGAATCTGTTCTACCGTCATTTTCCCCATAATTATCTTCCGCCTTTTTCATATCGTTCGCGCCAAAGCCCCGTCCCCCAGCGCCGCGAAAACCGCTGTACGATAAAACATGCAGCGGCTTTCGTATTTTTTATTCCCGGGAATGAATCGGGCCCATGGCCCTGTTCTCTTCTGTCTGATGTGTTACTTGCCGATGGTGGTTATATCTTCGCTGAACCACTTCTCGGAGATCGTCTTTAAGGTTCCGTCCGCAGCCATCTCCTCCAGCGTTTTCTGAACCTTGTCGCGCAGCTCGGTGTTGCCCTTCTTAAAGCCCACGCCGTACTCCTCGGCGGAGAGGGACTCCTCCAGGATCACGAAATCAGCGTTGCGCTGCTGAATCTGATATCCGGCCACGATCACGTCCATAGCCACAGCGTCCACAGCGCCCTGCTCCAGGTCCATGAACGCGGAGTTGTAATCCGCAGTGGTCAGAAGCTGCTTGAAGGTGGCCGTCAGATCCTGGTTCTCGTTCAGAGCCGCCAGCGCGGAGGAATCGGCCTGGCACTCCACCACCTTGCCCTCTAAGTCCGCCAGGGAGGCGATGCCGGAATCCCCCGCCACCACGAACACCTGGGAGTTGGCCATATAGGGCTCCGTCCACTCGTAATCGTTCTCACGGCCCGTCATGGTGAAGCCGTTCCATATACAGTCGATGTTTCCGGCGCTCAGCTCCATATCCTTGGAATCCCAGTTGATGGGCTGCGGCTTGTACTCCAGCCCCAGCCGCTTGGCCGTTTCCTGCGCCAGCTCTAAGTCAAATCCGGTGTATTGCCCGTCGTCTCCCATGAATCCCATGGGCGGGAACTCCTGGTCAAATCCTACAATCAAGGTTCCGCCGGAAGCCTGGGCCTCTGCGGAAGTCTCGCTCCCGGCCGCCGTAGTGCCTGCCGCCGTGGTATCCGCTGTAGTGTCCGCCGCGGTGGTATCCGCCGCGCTCTCAGCCGACGTCGCAGCCGCTTCCTTGGTCTCCGTCTTGCCGCCGCAGCCAGCCAGCCCAAAGGCCATTACCGCCGCCATCGCCAGGCAAAGTGTTCTCTTTTTCATAATTCTGATCCTCCTCAAAACATGATTTCATACGTCCGATACTTTATTCAAAAATCACTCTACCATAGTAGCATACTAAAGTGGATAAGTAAAGGAAATTTTGCGAAATATTTACGGATTACCCGCGAAGCGACCAGGCGGCTGCCGGCCGGGCCAAAGGCCGCCCCAATTAGGCCGCCGCCTCCATCCACCCTCCCGCGGCCAAACCGTCCTCCCCCTATCCGCCAAAAACGGCAGCTCCCCCGCACCGGGAAAGCTGCCGCCAAACCGCCATTTATTATACAATTTTTTCCAACTCCCGCAATTCCGCAATCTCATAATCCACGCGAATCCCCGGTTCCCCGGGTTTACCCTTGGGATTGTACCAGCACGTATCCGTCCCGGCCACATTTCCACCCAGGATGTCGGAGTGGAGGGAATCCCCCACCAGCAGCATCCGGGAGGGGTCAGCGCCGGGAATCCGCGAGAAGCAGTAGTCGAAATATTCCTTCTGGGGCTTCTGGCTGCCCGCGTCCTCGGACACGAAAATATCCTTCACATAGCGGTCCAGCCCGGAGGCGGCCAGGCGCTTGTACTGGGTAGAGGAGGTTCCGTTGGTCACGATATACAGGTCGTACCGGTCCCGCAGATAGGCGCAGATTTCCACCGCCCCGTCGATCAGGATCGCGGAGCCGTCCAACTGCCGGCGGTACAGGCTCTCCACCTGGCTGCCGTCCACCGTCTTTCCCAGGCTGTCGAAAAACGTCTCAAACCGCGCGCAGACCAGCCGCTCCTTGGTCACCTCGCCCCGCTCAAAGGCAGTCCAGTAGGAATTGTTCACCTTGTGGTACGCTTCCAGCAGCTCCTGCGTGGGCTCGAACCCATACTCCCGCAGCACCACGCGCATCCCGTCCATTTCCGCCTGGTCGAAATTGAGCAGCGTGCCGTCCACGTCCAGCAGGATTACATCGTATTTTTTCTCTCCTGTCATCTGTCCTGGTATACCACCTTTCCCTCACAGATCGTGTACTTCACACGGCCGGTGAGCCGTTCCCCCGCGAGGGGGCTGTTGGACGACTTGGAGGCAAAGTCCGTCACTGTCCAGGCCTCGTTCTCGTCGAACAGCACCAGGTCCGCGGGCGCTCCGGCCTCCAGCCGCCCGCAGCTCAGCTTGTAGAGCCGGGCGGGATTCAAACTCATCTTCTCCATCAGCCCGCACATGCTCAGATGCCCGGGCTTTACCAGATGGGTGATCCCCAGCGCCAGGGCCGTCTCCAGCCCGATGATCCCGCTGGGAGCCTCCGTCAGCGGCCTGGCCTTTTCCTCCGCGCTGTGGGGCGCGTGGTCCGTGGCGATCATATCGATGGTGCCGTCCTTCAGGCCCTCGATCAGCATCTGCCGGTCCGTCTCGGTCCGCAGGGGCGGATTCATCTTAGCCAGCGCGCCGTATTTTAGCACCGCCTGCTCCGTCAGCGCAAAGTGGTGGGGCGTCACCTCGGCCCACACCTGAGCGCCCAATTCCTTTGCCAGCTTTACCATGCGCACGGCGTGACCGGAGCTGATGTGCTGGATGTCCACCCTGGCCCCTGTCTCCAGGGCGATCATACAATCCCTGGCCACCAGGGCGTCCTCCGCCAGGGCCGGCGAACCGTAGATGCCCAGCTGCTCCGACACGGCCCCGTGGTTGATGCCATTGTTCACGATAAAGCTCTTGTCCTCCTCGTGGAAGCTCAGCACCGTGTCCAGGCGGGCCGCCTCCTCCATGGCCTTTTTCACGAACACGCCGTCCATCAGCGGGATGCCGTCGTCCGTGAACCCGGCGGCCCCGGCGGCCAGCAGGCCCTCCATGTCCGTCAGCTCCCTGCCCTCAAAGCCCTTGGACACGGCGGCGCAGCTCAGAACGTGGATGCCTGTCTTTTTGCCCTCCTCCAGGACGTATTTTAAGGTTTCCTCGTTGTCCACAATGGGCTTGGTGTTGGCCATGCACACCACCGTGGTAAAGCCGCCTCTGGCCGCGGCCTTTGCGCCAGTGTGAATGTCCTCCTTATAGGTCAGTCCGGGGTCCCGGAAATGCACGTGCACGTCCACAAGTCCCGGCGCAACCACCAGGTTCTCCGCCTCGATCACCTGGTCAAACGCAGCCTGCTCTGCCTGCCCCGGCGCGCAGATTTCCCGGATCAATCCGTCCTCCAGCACCAGATCGGCCCGCTCGTCCCTCCCTGTGGCCGGGTCCACCATGCGTCCGCCGCGAATCAGTATCATCATTTCATTCCATCCTTTCCCGGTGCGGTTTCCCCGCCCCTGATCTCTCACAAAAAATGCCAAGGGCGGCAGGCTGTTTTCCGCAGCAGTGCCCCGCCATGCCGTCAAACGCGCCCGGCGGGGACGCCGCCTTAAATTGCAGCTCTGCCGTCCTCATGTCCCTCTAAATTACAAATTCCTCTCCGCAGCGATGGATCTCCATCACCCGGCCGCGGTAATCCGCGGAGCGCTCCAGGCCTTTCAGCTTATCCGCCATGGTAAAGTCTCCCCAGAAATGCATGGGGAATACCACGTCCGCGCCCACCATGCGCATAAAGTCGTCCATGCCGAGGTAAAAATCTCCCTCCTGCCGCGGGTCCAAGGGCACGAAGGCCACGTCCACATGGTTGCCCTTCATCTTTTCCAGCTCCCGGCGGTAGTTCTCGCTCATGCGCCGGTTGTCCGCCTCCGGCTCGCCGGACCACACCCAGTTGTTCAGATCGCCGGCGTGGTAAATCCGCTTTCCCTCGCACTCCACCATAAAGGCCACGCCCTCGTCCGTGGACTTGAAGGTTCTCACATGGACCGCCGGCGGAAGGTTGATGGAGGCCTCCTCGTCCGGCCCTATAAACAAAATCTGCCGGCGAAGCTCCTGAGGAGCCCGCTTGCGCCAGATATCGTCGCTGAGCACATACACCACCTGCTCCGCCTGTTCCGCCAGCTCAAAAATCACCGGTGAAAAATGATCCCCGTGGCGATGGCTGGAAAAAATCACCAACGGCTTGTCCAGAATCTCGGGCAGGCCGCCCTCAAAATAGTCGAACAAAAATGCCACCCGTTCCATTTCCACCAGAAACGAACTGTGGTGAATATAGGTAATTTTCATTTCTAAATCCCCCTTTCCGGAAATACTGGTAAACGCCTTCTCTCTTTCCATTATATATCATAACACGCCATGATAAAAGCTTTTCCACTTCCCGCTCAGAAAACGCGGCAAAAGGAACGCCACCCGGGCCAGCCAGTCCAGGATCATGGCGATCCACACGCCCACCGCGCCCAGGCCGAGGCCCACCGCCAGAACGTAGCTGAACGCGATCCTGAACACGCACATGGAAAATATAGACACGAACATGGGGAATTTTACGTCGTCCGCGGCTCTCATGATATTGGTCAGCGTAAAGGATGCCGGCCACAGGAAAATGGCGCAGGTGTTGTGGATCATCACCAGCAGGGCCGCCAGCTTAA
Source organism: Enterocloster asparagiformis (assembly GCA_018380885.1). Lineage (GTDB taxonomy): Bacteria > Bacillota > Clostridia > Lachnospirales > Lachnospiraceae > Enterocloster. Next base: position 20,531 of record JAGZSY010000004.1, on the reverse strand, counting down.
GCGTCTCCTGGGTCAGCCCGTAGAGTCGCAGCGTAAGGGGCATGGTGGCCAGCACCAGCACACAGCAGCAGCCGCTGACCAGGTAGGTCAGCTTCATCATCTTTTTCGCGTAGTAATCGGCCTGGTCAAAATCCCCGGCCCCCACGCAGCGCCCGATCACCGTGATCACGGCCAGGTTCATAGCCTGGCCCGGCAGAACGCCCATGCCGTCCAGGTTGTTGGCAATGGCGTTGGCCGCAATCTGGTTGGTGCCGAACAGGGCGATGATGCTGACCACCAGCACGCGGCCCATCTGGAAGATGCTGTTCTCGATGCCGCCCGGAATGCCGATGTGCAGAATCTGCCTGAGAATCCGCCCGTTAAGTCCCAGAGGGCTGCCGCCGATAAAGATGTCCAGCTCCCGGCTGCGCAGCCGGATCATCAGAATCACGCAGGCCGTAATTCTGGAGATCAGCGAAGCAAGCGCCGCCCCGGCCACGCCCCAGCCCAAACCGAAGATAAACCACGCGTCCCCGGCCACGTTGATGATGTTCATAACAATGGAGGCCTGCATGGAGATACGGGAATTGCCCATGGAGCGGAACAGGGCCGCGCAGGAGTTATAGACCGCCAGGAACGGGTAGGACGCGGCGGAGATCACCAGGTAGGTCAGGGCGTTTCTCATCACGTCCGCCTCGATGCCGCCGTAGAGTCCGCCCAAAATGCCCCGCCTAAACAGGATCGCCGCAGCCATGATCACCACGGAAATGATCCCTGTGATTGTGATCAGCTGGTCCGCCGCAAGACAGGCGTTGTCCCGCTTCCTCTGCCCAAGATACTGGGATACCACCACTGCGCCGCCGGTGGAAACCGCCGCAAAGACGTTGATGATCACGGTGTTGATCATATCCACCAGGGAAACGCCGGAGGTGGCCGCCTCACCCGCGCTGGATACCATCATGGTGTCCACCATGCCCACTGTCACGGCCAGAATCTGCTCCACGATCAGCGGCAGAATCAGGCGTCTCAAATCCCGGTTGGAAAACAGATATTCTTTTGTGTCCGACTGCTGCATTTCATACCATCCTTTGTGCCTGCGCCATCCCCCGGCCCCTGCACCCCCCGCGGCTTCCCCGGCTCCTGTTCGCTCCGTGCCCCTCAAAAGCCGCTTTAAAATGCCAAACGCAGAATGTGTTATATAAAAGACTAATCCATAACACCATTCTGCGTCAAGAAGCATTTTATCCAAAAAAAGGATTATTTAATGAGCAAGCCCAGCCGTTTTGATAACTCGGCCGCCTGGTACAAATCCACGGTCAGCCCCCGCAGCTCCTCGCAGCCGTCGGACAATGTCAGGCCGCCGATCTGGCTGGTGGTAAAGTCCATGCCCCGCAGGGAGGTCTTAAAAAAGCTGGCCCCTGTCAGCTCCATCCTGTCCCAGAACACATCCTTGGTCCGGCACTGGCTGAACGCGGCCCCATTTAAACGGCTGTCGGCAAAGCAAACCCGCTCCAGACGGCAGGAGTCGAAATTGGCGAAATCCATGGCGCAGTCGGCCACAGTGAGATTTTTCACCGTGCTACCCGAGAACTTGGCCCCCAGCCCCTTGCAGGCGCAAAACCGGCAGCGGTTGAAAAAGCTGTCGCTGAAATCGCAGTTGGAGAAGTCGCAGGACTGAAACACCACATCCACAAACGAGCCCTGTTCAAAGGAGCAGCTTTGAAAGCTGCAATTTACAAACCGGCACTGGGCCGCGGCCAGCAGCCGCAGGGACTCCCCCTCGGCCGCCAGCCCGTCAAACTGCCGCTCCCGCACGTTTTCCTCCAGGCGCGCACATTCCAGCAGGTAGTCCAGGCCCCGGGAGACCATCTCCGAATCCCGGGGCAGCCACGGCCCGGTCACGCGCTCCGCGGCCGTCACGCCTCCTTTGCCTCATCCACAAACAGAGGCGTAAACCGGAAGGTCCGGCAGTCCACCAGGCCCCGGTCCGTGAGCCGCAGCTCCGGCAGGCAGGCCAGGGGAATCAGGGCCATGGTCATAAAGGGCGAAACCATGGTGCAGCCGATCTGCTCCCAGCACTCCGTCAGACGCCCCACCATGGCGGCCATCTCCTCCGCCGGCTTGTCGTTCATCAGCCCTGCGATGGGCAGGGGCACCACGCCCAGCACCTGCCCGTTCTGCACCACGGCCATACCGCCCTTGCTCTCGATCAGAGTGTTGGCCGCCAGCGCCATGTCCGCATCGTTGGTTCCCACCACCAGCAGGTTGTGGGCGTCGTGGGCCACGGTGGAGGCCATGGCGCCGCAGCGGATGCCAAAGCCCTTGCAGAAGCCGAAGCCTACCTTTCCCGTCTCGTGGTGGCGCTCAAACACCGCTGTTTTCAGCACATCCTGCTCCACGTCGGAGTGCACCTGCCCGTCCGTCACCTCCAGGAGCGCCTCGGACGCGATGTCGGCCACCTTGCCGGAGCCCACCTCGATGACCTGCACCTTTACCCTGCTGCCGTCGGCCGGGGAGGAACCGCCGGCTGTACCGGGAACCTCCAGGCGGAAGGAATCCGGGGTGATCGCCGCGCCCACATGGACGGAATCCATGGCCCAGGCCGGATAGGAATAGGGCTTAAGAGAAACGGTCATCTTCCCGTCCTCAGCCACCACGTCGCCGTCGATCAGAACCCGCGTCACCTTCATCTCCTCCAGGTTATTGAGGAACACGATATCCGCGCACTTGCCCGGGGTGATGGAGCCCAGCTCGTGGTCCATCTGGAAGCACTGGGCGCAGTTGATAGTCACCATCTGGATGGCCGTGACCGGATCGATGCCCTCCTGCAGCGCCCGGCGCAAAATGTGGTCCAGATGCCCCTCCTGAATCAGGGTCTCCGGGTGGGCGTCGTCGGACACCAGGCAGGCGAACCGCGTATCCACCTTGTGCTCCGTAATGGCCTTCGCCACCTGATGCAGATCGTGCCAGGCAGAGCCTTCCCGCAGCTGGGCGTACATGCCCAGGCGCATCTTGGCCAGGGCGTCCTCCGCCCTGGTGGACTCGTGACAGCAGCGCGTGCCGGAGGCGATGTAGGCGTTTAACCCCTTGCCTGTCTCGGGCATGGAGTAATGGCCGGTGACGATCTTTCCGGCCCGCAGGGTGGCCCCCACGATCCTGTGCGTGCGCTCGTCGGAGTTCAAGATGCCTGGGAAGTTCATCATCTCGCCCAGGCCCACCACGCTGTCCCAGTACATGGTCCCCTCCACGTCCTCAGGGCCGATGGAGGAACCCGTGTCCTCGAATCCCGGCACCGCGGGCACGCAGGAGGGGGTGGTGATCATAGCCTTCAGCGGCGTCCTGGCCGCATCCTGGGCCATGCACTTGACGCCCTCCAATCCCAACACGTTGCAAATCTCGTGGGGATCCATGTAGATGCCCACGGTTCCGTGGGGAACCACCGCCCTGGCATACTCGCCTACGCCCATCATGGAAGACTCCACATGGATGTGGCCGTCCAGAAATCCCGGCGCTATGTACTGACCGTCCGCCTCAATCACCCTGGTGTCCGGGCCGATGCAGTGGGACCCGTCCCCCACCAGGGCGATCCTCCCCCGGGCGATGGCAACGTCCGTGTGCTCCATAATCTCGCCCGTGCACACATTAACCAGCTTTGCATCGCGGATCACCGTCTCCGCCGGCGTTCTCCCCTCGGCTGTGGCGGCCAGCGTCATGGTCGCCTCCCACAGTGGCGTTTTACAAAATTTGTTAATCATACGTTCTCCTTTCTCTTCTAAAATAGAAACAACAGCGCCCTGATATCCCGGCGCTGTCTACCCCTTGTTTGATATTAACAGTATGCCATATTGTGGCTTACTTTTCAATACTTTCCATTTTCTTTCTGAATATTTTAGAATTACCACTGTATTGGTGTATAATTCATCCAAAAAATGCAGGAAATATGCAGACGCGCCGCCATATATTTCTTTCGCTCCTTTTCAGGGCGTGATACAATTAAGAAAACGCGCCCAGGTCAAAGGCCAGATGCGCGATCGATTGAGGAGGGATTATTATGTTTGAACTGACCCAGGCCGGCGATTGCACCTATTATGTAAACGCACCGGCAAAAATCGGTATTGTCTGCGGCGCGGACAGCCAGGTGTATCTGATCGACAGCGGAAACGACAAGGACGCGGGCCGGAAGCTCCTGCGGCTGCTGGAACAGCGGGAGTGGCGCCTGGCGGGCATCGTGAACACCCACTCCAACGCCGACCACATCGGCGGCAACCATTTTCTCCAGCAGAAAACCGGCTGCAAGGTCTTTGCCCAGGGAATCGAGGCCGCCTTCACCGGGAATCCCGTGCTGGAGCCCGCCTTCCTGTACGGCGGCTGCCCGCCCATGGAGCTGCGCCACAAGTTTCTCATGGCCCAGCCCAGCGACGTCTCCCCCTTCTCGGACCCGGACTTTCCACGGTGCCTGGAGCCGATCCCTCTGCCCGGCCATTTCTTTCAGATGTACGGATTTAAAACCCCGGACAATACGGTGTTTCTAGCCGACTGCCTGAGCAGCGCCGCCACCCTGGAGAAGTATCACGTCTCCTTTATCTACGATGTGGGCGCCTACTTGGAGACGCTGGACGCGGTGGAGCAGATGGACGCCCGTCTGTTTGTCCCCTCCCACGCCGAAGCCACGGACGACATCGCGCCCCTGGCCGCCTTAAACCGCAAAAAGGTCCATGAAATCGCGGACAACATCCGCGCCTTCTGCCGGACTCCCGTTTCCACCGAAGCGGTCCTGCGCAATGTATTTGAAACCTACGGCCTGACCATGAACTTTGAGCAGCACGTCCTGGTGGGCAGCACCGTCCGCTCCTATTTGTCCTGGCTCCACGAAAGCGGGGAGTTGGAAGCGGAATTTGCGGACAATACGCTGCTGTGGCGTCAGAGCTGAATCCGCCGCCCTCCGCCCTCCCGCTCCAGCACAAAGGGGATCAGTTTGTCTACAGGCACCGCCGGACTGTAAAGGTACCCCTGGAAAATGCCGCATTTCAGCGACAGCAGCACATCCCGGAGCGCCTCGCTCTCCACATACTCCGCCACCACCTGGAAGTGCAAATTCTCTCCCAGTCCCACGATGGCGCGCACAATATCCTGGCTGCGCGGGCTGTCCACCAGCTGGCGCACCAGGGCGCCGTCCAGCTTCACGTACTGGAAATTGCTGCCCTGAAGGTATTTTAAGGACGTCTGGCCCATGCTGAAATCATCGATGGCCGCCAGGATACCGTGCTCGAACAGATAGTGCAGGTTTTCCCCGATCTTTCCGAAGCGCTCCAGGGCGGCCTCCTCCGTCACCTCCAGGCAGAAGCTGCCCTGAAGTCCGGCCTGTTCCACCAGGACGGCGGCCCTGCGGACAAATTCCTCGTCATTTGCCTCATAGGGTGAAATGTTCACGGACACCATAAAGGGCCTGCCCAGGGTTTTTTGAATACGCGCGCTGTCCGCTGCCGCCGTATCCAGTATACAGTTGGTCAGGTCCCTGTAAATCCCCGCCTCCCTGGCCAGAATAACCACCAGCGGGGGCGGCAGCGGCTTATTCTGAAACCGCCAGCGCAGCAGGGCCTCAGCCCCGCAAACCCGGCCGTCCTGATCCACCTGGGGCTGATAGAACACCGGAATCTGTTTGGCCTGTATATCGCTGCGGAGCTGCTCCACCAGCACCTTGGCCACCGCGCCCACGTTGTCGGGCCGCTCCAGGAACTGGTTTCCCACGTCGGACAATTCCGTGTCTCCCCCAAACGCGGCCAGCAGATCCTCCAGATCGATTCGGATGCGCGCCTGCTGCATGCGCTCGGAGAGGCGCACAAAGGGCGCGTAGACCGCTGTGCCCACAGCCAGGATCACCGCCTGCACCAAAGCCCCGCGGATGGACCCGGAGGCCGCGTAACCGCTGAGGGGCGCCGGGGTCGTCCAGGTCACCGTGGTGGTCACCATGGGCATAAAGCCGCTGGCCACCGCCGCGTAACCGATGAGCAGGGAGACCACGGGCACAATGAGGAACGGCAGAAAAAGAATGGGATTTAAAATCACGGGGAATCCGAACACCAGCGGCTCATTCATATTGAACAGGCCGAAGGGCAGGGAGCACCACGCCAGCCGCCGGTTCTCGCGAGACCGGGCGAACAGCAGCAGGGCAAGCAGCAGGCACAGCGTCGCGCCGCTGCCGCCGATTAAGGCGAAATTGTCCACAAAGGATTTACACACAATGGCGCTGTTGCTCTGGTCCAAGGTGGCGAAATACGCCTGGGCCACCGGCTCCATCACATTTCCCCCGTGGATGCCGAACAGCCACAGCACGTCGGTCAGCAGCACGAACAGCACGCCCTTGCCCAACTCGTCGGGCACGTTCTCAAACAGCGCCATCATGCCTCCGGAGAGCAGTTCATTGATGCTTCTCACCCCAAAAAAGTGTTCCATGGCCAGCCCGGCCAGGGCAAAGATGAGAAGGCACAGGCACAAGGGCGCGGTCAGGGAGACCGACACGCGGAACTGTACGTCCATGCCGGCGCTGTAGGAGCGGAACCGGGCCGGCAAATACCGGCTTAAAGCGCCGAACAGGGCCGTGGCCGCAATAGCGCACAGTATGGCCCCGAACATGCTGACCGCCCCCAGGCTGGCAAACTCAAACACGCCCCCGCTCTGCACGCTGAACAGGATAAAAAAGCTCCCCAGCGAGACCATCACCGCCACCAGGCAGAACGTCTTGTCCGAGCCCGGAAGGGTGGCGGCGTAGGAATAGCTGATTCCGCACAGCAGGCACAGGGACATGATCCCGATGGTCGCATCATAGATAAATCCCAGAGCGCCGTAAACCAGCCCGCCCCCTGCCCCCAGAATCCACTGCTGGAAGGCCGGGACCGGGAGATTCCGGAGCATCAGGGCCACGGCGCCCACGATCAGCACCGGCGTCAGCAGCAGCAAGCCGCGCTTAATTGAGGCAAACACAGGATTCCGCTCCAGGCGGTATGTAAAACGCAGCATTTTCCTGTACAGCATGTCCTTTCCCCTTCCTCTATTTCTCCAACCCCTGCCTGACCTTAAACCAGCGAAGCGTCAGGGCGGTTCCCGCCAGGATCACCACCGTCGCCACAAGGCTGCCCTCAGGCCCGAAGGCGCCTCCGTTCAAAAGCTCGGATCCGGTCAGCTCCGTCACCGCCACGCTGGGCGTGGTGACTCCGCTGACGCCGAACCCAAACACACAGCCCTGGAAAAAATTCCAGGCAATGTGAAAGCCGATTCCCAGCCACAGGCGGCCGCTCTTTAGGGTCAGGATTCCCAATAATATGCCGGCCAATATAATATTGGCGCAGCCCAGCAGGCTGAAATTGGCGTTGGTGCTGTGGGCCAGGCCGAACAGCACCGCGGGCAGAAGCACCCGCAGCAGGCTGTTCTCCGTCTGCCGCAGCGTTCCCATGGCATAGCCGCGGAAGGCAATCTCCTCCCCAAAGCCCACCATCACAAACACGACCAGGTAGGCGGCCAGCCACGGGCTGAAACGCAGCCCCATTTCCGTCATAATCCGCGCGCCGCCGGTGAGATAAATCCCGCCGCAGACGACCGCGATCATCACCGCGCCAAAGGCAAAGCCCGCGCCCGTCTGCCGCAGCCAGTCGCCGCCCCACAGACCGATGGAGCGCACGTTACCGCACATAAACAATTTCCAGGCCCCCAGAAAGAACAGGCACATCACCGCATTCTGGATTATCATTCCGATGATAAACGCGCCGTTTTGGAAGGCTTCGGCGTACTCGGGCCGGACGGCGCCGCTGCTTCCGATCACCCCGGCCGCCTGTAAAACCGGAAACAGCAGGTTGATCAGGCCGGCGGAGAGCAGCAGTATGGCGATGGGCGCCAATATCTCCTGAATCAGGAGAAAGGAGGCCAGCTTATATCCCCACCGCACCTCTCCCTTGTTATTTCTGAAAATACGTTTCATCCGCTATTTCCTTTCCCTCTCAGATTTGCGATTTCAACAGCCGCTCCTGGTCGTCGAACAACAGACGTTTATTGTACTCAAAATACCTCCGGCACTCATTTTCCTGAAGGAAGCGGACGCAGTGCTCATTGGCGTTTAGCTCGGTCACGAAAATAACCATCTCCTGGCTGTCCCCAAAGGCCGCCTCCATAAAGTCAAAGGCGTGTTCCAGCATCTCCCGGCAGGAAATCCGCTGCTCCTCGTAGCGGTCTCCGGCCTGGCCGAACCGGCCGCGCACCTGCTCCCAGGCCTCCTCCGCGCCGTCCCCATCCGTCTGGGCCAGCATTTTTACATAATTTTCCATCTCTGTCAGTGCGGACCTGCGCACCTTTTCCTCCCGGCGGCTCAGCAGACCTGCCGAACGTTCCTCATTGATCTCCTGCTCCATCCGGGCCGCCATCCGCCCCATGATCTGGGCGGGCGTGCCGCCGGGTTCCGGGACCGCCCGGGCGCCACCGGCCGCCGTCTGTCCCGGGACCACCTCCGCGCCGCCGGACACTGCTTCTCCCGGAGCTATCAGCCGCTGGAACTCCTTCAGCCCGTCCATCACCAGCTCCAGCCGGCGCTCCTCCCGGCGCAACGCCCCAAAGGCCCCGGAAAGCCTGGACAGCAGCAGGCCCACCACGCTGAGCTTCTCGTCAAAGGGGGCTCTTCCCACCTTGTCGCACAGCGCCTCGCTGAATCTGCCGGCCAGAATCTCATCCACCCGATAGTCGTCCCGGTACTTGTAATACAGCTCCAGATAATTGGCGAAATCCTTGGCGATGGCGGGGAACTGGATATACTGGCCCACCACGTCCCTGTCCGCCTTTTTGTCCAGCCGCTCGTAGACGCAGATCAGCTCCGAAAGGTCCTCCCACCCTCTGGGCGTGGCAAACCGTTTTCCGTCCACAGTTGTCTCAATCTGGCAGAAATTCTGCCGCTTGATCCCCAGGTAGGAGAGCACGGCCGGATGAATATTCTCCCGGTAAGCGTACTCCTTCCAGACCTCGAAATCCGGCTCCACCGTAATCTTCTTAATCCGGTCCAGCGTCACCACGTCGAACTCCCGGACGGACTTGTTGTACTCCGGCGGGTTCCCCGCGGTGACGATGATCCAGCCCTCGGGAATTTGGTGGCTGCCGAAGGTCTTGCACTGCAGGAATTGCAGCATGGTGGGAGCCAGGGTCTCGGACACGCAGTTGATCTCATCGATGAACAGAATGCCCTCCTTAAGCCCTGTGGCCTCGATCTTGTCGTAGATGGAGGCCACGATCTCGCTCATGGTGTACTCCGTCACCGTATATTCCCTGCCGCCGTACTGCTTTTTCTCGATAAACGGCAGGCCCACCGCGCTCTGGCGCGTGTGGTGGGTGATGGTGTAGGCCACCAGCCCAATCTCCATTTCCTGGGAAATCTGTTCCATAATCTGGGTCTTTCCCACACCCGGAGGGCCGATTAACAGCACCGGCCGCTGGCGGATGGACGGAATCGCGTACGCGCCCGTGTCATCCCGCAGCAGATATGCCTGGATGGTATCTTTGATCTCTTGCTTGGCCCGTTTTATATTCATGTCGTTCTCTCCTGCTCTTCATTCTGCAACAGCCCAGTATTCCCCGTCTGCGGCGTTACCCGCCCCTTCTCCGTCAAATCGTCCGTCTCCAAGATCACCTTCATGGCCCAGGGCGGCACCGACTCGTCGCTGTATTGGTCCTTGATGAACACGAAGGCCGTGTCGTAGGGCGGCGCCTGAACGGGATACACGCCCTTTCCATCCGTAAAATATATCAGTCCCCGCAGCCTGGTAAACGCCCCCGCTGCCCGCAGTCCGTTTACATAGTCGAAGGCCGGCCTGAAATCCGTGCCGCCCAGGCCCTTTAAGGTCAGATGGTCCATGTAGTCCCTCAAATCCTCCGCCCCGGCAATCACAACGTCGGACCGAATCTGGTCGTCGCACTGGATCACGTGTACATTGACCCGCCTGAAAAAGCTCTCTGACTGGGACAGCACGTCGTAGGTCTCCTCCAGAAACCGCATGACCAGGTCGCCGGAGCAGGACATGGAGGTGTCGATCACCACGGCGAAATCCTCCACCCGGTACACCTCCCTGGACTCCTGGGGCTCAATCAGGGGCATGTTCCCGTAAAGCGACATCCCGTAAGTGTAAAACGCGTAATCAAAGGAGTCCATATCCACCTGGATCTCCTCCCTGAGCACCGCAAAGCGGCGGAGAAACTGCCGGTAGTCGTACCGCTCCCGGTTCTCCACCTCCAGCTCGTCAAGCAGGCTCCTGTTATCCTCGGAGGCGTCCTTTGAGCCGGTCTCCATCTCGGTCTGCATGCGCTCCCGGTTGTCCTTCCACTTATTCTGCCGGTTTCGGACCTGACGGGGCGGCCGCGGCTCCTCCCAGCGGCTGTGATCGTCCACGTAAAATTCCCGGATCAGCTGGCCCAGCCTCCGGTCGTCCGGCTTCATCAGCGCCAGCGCCTTGTATACGCCCTGGGCGGTCAGCACCTCCTGGTTCAGTTGCCTGCGCACCCGCAGATATGTCTCCCGGCGGAATGCGCCCGGCTGGACATGGGTGCATTTCTGGTAAAGCCCGTCCAGCACCGACTCCATGGCGATATCGCAGGCCAGGTTCCAGAGGGCGGCGTCCCGCTCTCCCCGGCTGTCCAAATGGCCGAACAGGCAGTGGAACATCATGTGCAGGTAGGCGCGGTTCACCCGCACCCGCCCCTGGCCGTACAGGCCGGTAAGCCGGTCCGGATCGTAATAGATGTTGAAGCCGTCCGTGCGGATTCCGTTTAATCCCCACTCGGCCTCAAATCCCAGGCTGCTTAAGGGAACGTCCAGAAAACGCATATTCAGGTAGAGCTCGTTTCTGGACTGGCAGAGAATCTGCGCGCACAGGTTCACCTGGTCCAGCTCCCGGAGCTGTTGATCTCTGGTTGGATCGATCATATCCGCCGCCTCCCGGACTACGCTTCCGGCCGGGCGGGACTGCTTTCGCCGCCCCCGGACGCGTTGTCCGCCGTATCGCCCTGGGGCGCGGCCATTGCGTTCATCTTCTCATGCTCCTCCCGCAGCTCATTGTAGAGCGCGTAGAAGGTCCACCCGCAGTTGTGCTCCGTCAGAACCGCCTTCAGGGAAATGCGCGGAACCCCGGCCTTGCGCAGGTTCAGCAGCAGCTCGTCGATCCGGCGGCTGGAAAACTGCTTTAAGACCAGCATCTCCTCCCCGATCTCAGGCAGCTCTCCCGGCTCCGCGTTCTCCTCAAAGCCCGGCACGCCGGCCAGATATCCCACGGTCTGGTTCACCTGGTCCGGTCCGATGTTGCGGATGCGGATGCCCATGCGCACCAGCACGCTCTTCAGCTTGCTCACATGCTTCATTGTCTCCGGAGTCCCGGGATTATAGTACAAAACTGTCTCCATTATCTTCGCCATGGCATTTCCTCTCTATTTGAACAGGTCGCCGCTGTCCAGCATCAGCGTAAACGGCCCGTCGTTCAGCAGTTCCACCTTCATGTCCGCGCCAAATTCCCCGCGCTCCACTACATTCACGTATTGTCTGCACCGCTCCATAAAATATTCGTACAGCCCTTTGGCCGCGTCCGGCGCGCCCGCCCTGGTAAAGCTGGGCCGGTTGCCCTTTCTGCAATCCGCATACAGGGTAAACTGGCTGATCACCAGCAGTTCTCCGCCAACGTCCGCCAGGGAGAGATTGGTTTTTCCATTCTCGTCCTCAAAAATTCTCAGCTTACATATCTTGTCCGCCAGCCGCTCGGCCACCGTCTCCGTGTCCTCATCCGCCACGCCCAGCAGGATCAGAAAGCCTTTTCCAATTTCTCCCAGAACCTTTCCGTCCACCGTTACCCCGGCATGGGTCACGCGCTGTATTACCGCTCTCATCGCTCGCTCTCCTTTATTATTGTTTGTCGGCCGCTCTCATTATAATTCATTTTGACCATCCAATCCAGTCCTTCCTGATGATCCAACAATTCTTTTGTGACGCCAAAGCGCCCGCAGCCCGATATAAAGCAAATTTTGCCGGTCTGCGCCTCCGCTCCCAACAGCCCCGCCCCGGGAATGTGAAATTGCCGGCGCCTGTGTATTTTCCAAAATACTCCAGATCACCGGCAACCGCTCGGACGCTGCCAACAGTGGAAAATGCCTACCGCAGCACCATTTTCAAATACTCCATCAAGCTCTCGGTGGCCTCCTCCCGGTACAATACCTCCCGGGCCAGGGCCGGGTAGTCGGTGATAATGTTGTCCACCCCCAGAACCTTCATCTGCTCGATCTCGCTTTTCTTGTTGACCGTCCACACATGCACCGCCTTGCCGCGCTCATGGGCGTTTTCCACCAGCCCGGGCGTTGCAAAGCTGGAGCGCAGGCTGATAAAGTCAAAGGCGTCGTTATCGTAGTACCGCCCGTAGCCGGCCGGCAGAATATACCCGGTATGCAGATCGGCGTCCGCTTCCTTCACGCGCACCAGATAGTCCAGCTTCACGGAGGTGATCACGCACTGCTCCTGCATCTCCTTGTCCCGGATCATCTCCACCACCTGCTCCGGCAAATCCGTTTTGTCCCCGATATTTTTGAGCTCGATATTCAGCTTGATCCGCCCTTTGCAGTCGTCCAGCGCCTCCTCCAGGGTGGGGATCCGCTCCCCGGCAAAATCCGCTCCGAAATAGCTGCCCACATCCAGCTCCCGTACCTGGTCGTAGGTCATATTTCCCAGCCGCCGGTTCACCCCGGCCAGCCGCTTCAGATTCAGGTCGTGGCACACCACAACCACGCCGTCCGAGGTGACCTGCACGTCGATTTCCGCGTAGTCCGCCATCTCGTCGATGGCCGTCTCAAGAGCCGCCAGGGTGTTCTCAGGCGCGCGCTTGGAGCTGCCCCGGTGGGCCGTAATCTCGGTCTCGGTCAGAACCGAGGAGTCCAGCGGAAAGCCGTTGCACACCATGTCCAGAAGGAACAGCAGGCTGATGCCGGCCACCGCCCCGGTGACGGCCAATATCCGCTTCCGGCTCAGATGTTCCCGGCACACCCATGAAAAATCCCAGGGCTTGACCTGGCTGTGCCGCGTCTCAAACTGGTAATACACCACGGTCAGAGCTCCGAAATCCACGATCCCCGCGGCCACGCTCGCGACCGCCAGCACAATCAGCTCCAGCCTGCGGCAGACCGCCGCCAGCACCGCCATGGACGCGTAGCTGTCCACAAACAGCGTCACGCACACGGCCGCGGCCACCACGAACAACACGTGCAGGGCCACAAAAGCCGCCACCATCAGGCCGTTGAGCCCGAACAGCAGCGCCAACGCCCCGGGCCAGCGCCCTTTCACCAGCTCCATGCTGCGCCGAACCCCGTCCCGAAACCGCTTCTGCTCCACCATACAGGCAAAAAACACCAGCATAGTGGGAATCCCGATGACCACCAGGCCGGCAGTGACAGCCGCCAGACCGGCCCGGCCGGCATGTTGGCTCCAAATCTCGGCCATCACGAAATTCACCGGCTTGACCCGGGTCAGGAGTCTCAGCAGCACCAGGCTGTTCATCATCAGATAGCTGGCCAGGGCAAGCAAAAAAAGCTGCCAGTTGCGCTTTGACAGCTCGTCCGCCGTCTTGCCGACGGCCCCCCGGACGATGGACACCACGTCGATTCGCCGGGAATATGCGGCCGCCTGGTAGGCGGTGATCAGACCGCCCAGCTCCACGACCAATAAAATTGCTCCAACAAGCACAAGGACCATGGCGCAGCCCACCGTCACCGGCCGCAGCAGAAACGCCGCAAGGTTGCTCATGGTCAGATAACTGTACCCCGCCGCCCTCAGGGAAACCTTGAGCAGCAGGTTCACAAGTCTTATATAGAATGCACCTGCCACCAGCCGGTACAGCGCTTCAAACAGCACCAGCTGGCGCAGGTTCACCCGCAAAACCTGATATGTCTCTCTAAAAAATGTCTTCACGAAAATTCTTCTTCCGTCTTTGCCGACTTCTCTTCCTGACGCCTCTGCTCCGCCGCGTAGGCCGTGATGGCCTCGTTCAGAGAGAACATCTTGGCGTCCAGCATATCCACGATGTCCGCGCAGGCTTTCAGCTCCTTGAGCAGATTCTCCGGCGCGTTGCCCTCGAATTTATAAGCAATCTTGTGCTCCAGACTGGCCCAGAAATCCATAGCCACGGAACGGATCTGCACCTCCACCTTTGTCTCCACCGGACCGTCGGACAGGTAAACCGGAACCGTGACCACCATGTGGTAGCTCTTGTAGCCGTTGGGCTTGGGATTCTTGATGTAATCCTTTACGTGCAGCACCGTCACATCGGCCTGATGGGAAATCATCTCCGCAATCTGGTAAATGTCCGAGGTAAAAGAGCAGATAATCCTGATACCGGCAATATCGCTGAGATACTCCATCATATTTTCAATGGTCACCTCGTGACCGTCTTTTTTAAGCTTTTTAACAATGCTGTCGGCAGTTTTCAGCCGTGACTTGATGTGCTCAATGGGGTTGTAGTCATAGCGGTTCACAAATTCATTGTTCAATATCTCAATTTTGGTGTTGACTTTCTTCAGGGCGGAATCGTACAAAAACATAACCGAACGCCATTGATCCACCTGGTCGTCGGATTTGGGGATATTTGACATAGCTATCCCTCCTTCTATGCTTGCTTACAGCTTCAGTCCCTTTAACAGATCTCCCAGACCGGTTGTCACGGAAGCCGTCTCCTTGTAGTCGAAGCGCTCGTGCGCCTCCTCTTCCTCCGCCGGAGCGTTCAGGGCTTTCATGCTCAGGCTGATCTTGCCGTCTGCAACGGACAGGATCTTCACCTTCACGTTCTGGCCCTCCTTCAGCACAACGCCCGGGTGCTTGATGCGCTGGGTGCTGATCTGGGAAACGTGCAGCAGTCCGTCAACGCCGTCGGCCAGCTTGATAAACGCGCCGTAGTTCTTCAGGCTGTCAACCGTGCCTTCCACCACGTCGCCGGCCTTGAACTGCGCCAGCTTCTCCTTGCGCTCGGCTTCCTTGCGCTCCTTCTCAACCTCGCGGCCGGAAAGCACCAGGCGCTTCTTCTCGGTGTCCGCGGTGATCACGATCACGTCGATATTCTTGCCCTGCCAGTCCTCCAGCTTCTCCACATACTCGGTGGACAGCTGGGAAGCCGGGATAAACGCGCGCACATCGTCCACGTAAGCCACCACGCCGGCCTTCACCGCCTCGGCGATCTTTACGGAGAATACGGTGCGGTCCTCCAGCATCTGGGTGAAATGAGCCCATTTCTCCAGCACGCCGCTCTCGTCCTCGACGATCTCGATATTCCGCTTGTTCAAGGTCTTATAAGAGGCCTCCAGCTCAGCCGCGTAGTCTTCCATGGTCTCCACCGGCTCCGCTGCAGTTTCTACTGCCTCTGCATTTTCAAGTTCCATCTCATTTTTCATTTCTTCACTCATGTTTCTCTCCTCGCTTTTTCTTTCATTCTCACCCGGCGTCAACGCCTGAGCTTATTCCTCTCCATTATAACAACAACCCACCTAATATTTCTATAGTTTTCTTACAAAAATTATACCTATTTTTCAAAATATGAATCAATAGGGCGTTTTTAATCGCGGATACCCCCGTTTTCCGCCCTGCGCCGGCAGGCCGCAGGGCGTTTTTTGCCCTAAACTCCGTTATAAAACTTAAAGGCCCGGGGAGAAAAAACGACATATTCCGCCAGAAACAGGAACTGCAACATTCACCTTTTCACCGCGAATAAAATGTGATATGATTTGATTGACAATTCAAAGAAAGGAAGTAACTGTTTTGCAGACCCGAACAGTTGCGAAAGGACTATTCCTGCAGCCATGTATGACATATTGGATTTGCATACCCACACCACAGCCAGCGGACACGCCTACAATACGCTCTGTGAAATGGTGCGGGCCGCAGCCGAGGCCGGTCTGACCCTCTTCGGCTGCTCCGACCACGCTCCGGCCATGCCCGGAAGCTGTGACACATTTCATTTCATCAATTTCAAGGTGATTCCCCGGGAGCTGTACGGCGTTAAAATCCTGATGGGCGCCGAGCTGAACATCCTGGACTTTGAGGGGACCGTGGACCTGCCGCCGGACTATTTGGCCCGGCTGGACTACTGCATCGCCAGCCTGCATCCGCCGTGCATCGACAGCGGTACCCGGGAGCAGAATACCGCCGCCTATCTCCATGTTCTGGAAAATCCTTACATTCAGATCATCGGCCACCCGGACGACGACCGCTATCCTGTGGATTACGAGGCGCTGGTCAGCGCCGCCAAACGCTGCCACAAGCTTCTGGAAATGAACAACAGCTCTTTGAATCCCCGTGGCTTCCGCCCAGGCGCCCCGGACAATTACCGGGTTATGCTGGAGCTGTGCCGCCGGTATGAACAGCCGATTATCATCGACAGCGACGCCCATTTCTGCACGGACGTGGGCAACCACAGGTATGCCCATGCGCTGCTGGACGAACTGGATTTCCCCCAGGAGCTGGTCGTCAACACGTCCCTGGACAAGCTGGCGGCTTATCTTCCGAAGCTGGCCAGTCTGATGGCTGGGGGGTGGTCGGAATGATTAACTTCCTAAATTTAGAATATTTTCTGGTTGCCGCCGAGGAGCTGAATTTCACCAGAGCCGCCAAAAAGCTCTACATCTCCCAGCAGTCCTTAAGCAACCACATCTCCAACCTGGAGAAGGAATTTGACGTGATTCTGTTCAACCGCACCCTGCCGCTCACCCTGACCTACGCGGGACAGGCCTTAAAGGCCAGAGCCAGGGAGATGCTGGACCTGCGGGACGAGACTTACCGGGAGATCGCGGACATCAAGGATTTTTCCACCGGCCAGCTGTCCATCGGCGTGTCCCACACCAGGGGCCGCGTGATCCTGCCGGAGATTCTGCCCTCCTACCAGACCCAGTTTCCCGGCATCGAGCTCAAGCTGATCGAGGGTAATTCCAGCAGCTTGGCCTCGGAGCTTCTGCACGGCAACATCGACCTGATGATCGACCTGCTGCCCTTTGCCGTGGAAAATGTGGAGACGGTCCCCATCTGCATGGAGGAGATTCTGCTCATCGCGCCGGATGAGGTTCTGGAGAAGGCTTACCCCGGCCGATTGAAGGAAATCAAGGAACAGCTATCCCAGTCCACGGACCTGCGGCTGTTGGAGCGCTGTCCGTTTATTCTCCTGAAAAAGGGCAACCGGGTGCGCACCATCGCGGACGAGATGTTCGAGGAGGCCCAGGTCACGCCGCGCATCGTGCTGGAAACGGAAAATATCGAGACTGTGCTGGCGCTCAGCGCCAAGGGGATGGGCATCACCTTTTACCCGCGCATGTTTATGTCCAAGGACCAGTCCTCCCAGGATCACCGCACCAAGTTTATGGAGCGGGCCCGCCTGAATCCGTATCCGCTGAATTTCAGGCGCGCCCACGGCGTACTGGGAATCGGCTACCATAAGGGCCACTACATGTCCAGGGCGACCAAGGAATTTATCCGCATCGCCAAGGAGCGGATCCCTTACAATCCCGAGTAGGATATGTTCCAAAATTATTTTCCGCCCGCCGCGCAGTTGCAAATGCTGTAAACCAACGGGCTCCGGCCCTTAAGACGCGGCGTATTCCGCAAATATTTGAGTCCCTGAACTGGAAGTAATTTCCAATTCAGGGATTTTTTACGTTTTCTTTATCTGCTCTTGACAATCCATGGAAAATCTACTATATTATTAATAGTAACTATTACTATTATTATAGCAACCACGGACATTTAAGGAAGGAGATGCTATGAAAACGCTCAAGTATAGTCGTCAGAGGGAATCCATCAAAGCCTGTTTGATGAACCGTCATGACCATCCAACGGCAGACGCCCTATACGCCAGCATCCGCGAGGAATATCCCAATATCAGTCTTGGCACGGTTTACCGCAATTTAAACCTGCTGGTTGAAACCGGTGAAATACAGCGGCTTACCTGCGGCGACGGCGCAGACCACTTCGATGGTAACCCCAAGCCTCATTATCATTTTATGTGCAGGGAATGCAAGCAGGTTTATGATGTCCCCATGGAAACAATGGAAGCCTTAAACGCGGCCGCTCAGGAATTTGCGCCCGGCATTGTGGACGGACATTCCGTGCTGTTTCTGGGAGAATGCAACGACTGCCTGGCAAAACATGCGGATCATGAAATTCACAAGTCCGCCTGACGCCTCTGTGGACGTTGGAGACGATGAGGGCCGGCAGCGCGCCGGCGCCTCATTGTACGCGGCACTTAAAACGGCCTCTGCGATCTGCGCAGAAGCCGTTTTAAATTGCCCTGTGTCCCTGCTTCCGCTCTTACCTGCGGTTACAAAATGTAATTTTTTATATAAATCCTCAAAAATTTTTTAAATAAGTATTGACAAAGCCGTTTTTTTCGTTTATAGTAATTTCAGTAACGATTACTAATATTAATTTAAAATGATCATATAAAAAGGAGAGACAAACTATGAAGAAATGGGTATGTACTGTATGTGGTTACGTATATGAAGGCGAGCAGGCTCCTGAGAAATGTCCTCAGTGCGGCGTTCCGGCTTCCAAGTTCAAATTACAGGAGAGCGAAGGCATGGCATGGGCTTGCGAGCACGAGGTAGGCGTTGCCCAGGGTTCCCCCGAGGACATCATGATGGATCTGAGAGCAAACTTCGAGGGCGAGTGCTCCGAGGTCGGCATGTACCTGGCTATGTCCAGAGTTGCCCACAGAGAGGGCTATCCCGAGATCGGCATGTACTGGGAGAAGGCTGCTTTTGAGGAAGCAGAGCACGCCGCCAAGTTCGCCGAGCTGCTGGGCGAGGTTGTGACAAGCTCCACCAAGAAGAACCTGGAGATGCGCGTTGCCGCTGAGAACGGCGCCACTGCCGGCAAGTTCGACCTGGCTAAGAGAGCCAAGGCCCTGAACCTGGATGCGATGTTCGACCTGGCTAAGAGAGCCAAGGCCCTGAACCTGGATGCGATCCATGACACCGTTCACGAGATGGCTAAGGACGAGGCCCGCCACGGCAAGGCCTTCGAGGGACTGCTGAAAAGATATTTTGGTTAATTCATAACTTCTCTTAATTTCCAATACCCTTACAAAGGCGCCGACTGTTCATTCAGCCGGCGCCTTCTTCCTCCTGCGCTTCAGAACCGCCGTCACCTCTCATACACCGACTTTCCAAACTCGTAGGCCCTGGACAGATAATCCGTCTTTTCAATCAGGGGCCTCCCGTTGGTATCTCCGCAGCCGCCGGCCAGCAGCATTCCCTTATCCTGAAAGCCCATATAATTGATAAGCGCAAATTTATAATAAGAAACGGCCTGCTCAAAGGTCCAGAAATAATTGTCCGCCGCGGTCATCAGCAGCGCGCAGTCCCTCACCGGGTACCGCTCATAACGGCCTAAAGGCGGATTCTCATCCTCCTCGGCAATGCAGTAAAAGCGCTCGATCAATGCCTTCAACCGGGAGGAGATCGTCCAAAAGTAGAGCGGCGATGCGAACACAATCAGATCGGCCGCCTTGATTTTCGGAATAAGCTCATTAAACCCATCCTTCTGCACGCAGGGCTTCCCATAGCGGCAGGCATTGCAGCCGATACAGCCCTTCACCTCGGTTTTTACCAGGGACACTTGCTCAACCTCATGGCCCGCTTCCCGGGCCCCTCTGCTAAAAGCCTCCGCCAGCTGCGCCGTATTTCCATTTACCCGCCCACCGCCTAGCACCACCAATATACGTTTCATGCAACTGCTCCTCTCTGAATTTACATTTGAATGCAAACATTCTTAAACATAGCTTTATTTTAATTGCTGCCGCTGTCCGTGTCAAATGTACAGACACCCGTTTCCCCTGGCGTAAAAACTGGCTGTTGCTGTTCCCATGTAACAGGCAATATCCGGCAGGTCGTTTTCTGAACGGAGCAAGGCAAAAGCCCTAAAAAACCAGGGAAAATCAGCGCACACCATGTCGCTGCGCATAGAGAACGCAGCCACAGGCGGTTCTCCATAAGCTCTGAAAAATTTAAAATAAATTATTGAAATAAGTGTTGACAAAACAGGGCGGATGGTATATATTAATATCAGTAACAATTACTATTATTGATTCAAGAAAATAGAGTATAAAAGGAGAGACAAAACTATGAAGAAATGGGTATGTACCGTATGTGGTTATGTATATGAAGGCGAGCAGGCTCCTGAGAAGTGTCCTCAGTGCGGCGTTCCGGCTTCCAAGTTTAAATTGCAGGAGAGCGAAGGTATGGCATGGGCTTGCGAGCACGAGGTAGGCGTTGCCCAGGGTTCCCCCGAGGACATCATGATGGATCTGAGAGCGAACTTTGAGGGCGAGTGCTCCGAGGTCGGCATGTACCTGGCTATGTCCAGAGTGGCTCACAGAGAGGGTTATCCCGAGATCGGCATGTACTGGGCAAAGGCTGCTTTCGAGGAAGCGGAGCACGCCGCCAAGTTCGCCGAGCTGCTGGGCGAGGTTGTGACAAGCTCCACCAAGAAGAACCTGGAGATGCGCGTTGCCGCTGAGAAC